>NZ_OGVE01000009.1 GCF_900258485.1 Helcococcus massiliensis | reverse complement strand
GTATCGAGGCTCTTAAACCTGCTATTGAGGCTTGTGGCATTTCTACTCTTTCTCAATCCCCAATGCTTGGCTTCCATAAGCAGATGGATAACCGCATCAAGCTCTTGGAAGAGATTCTGTCTTTTCGTATGCAGGGCGTTGAGTTCGATAATGGTGATATGTATGTTGACGGCCATAAGGCTGCTTCTGACGTTCGTGATGAGTTTGTATCTGTTACTGAGAAGTTAATGGATGAATTGGCACAATGCTACAATGTGCTCCCCCAACTTGATATTAATAACACTATAGACCACCGCCCCGAAGGGGACGAAAAATGGTTTTTAGAGAACGAGAAGACGGTTACGCAGTTTTGCCGCAAGCTGGCTGCTGAACGCCCTCTTAAGGATATTCGCGATGAGTATAATTACCCCAAAAAGAAAGGTATTAAGGATGAGTGTTCAAGATTGCTGGAGGCCTCCACTATGAAATCGCGTAGAGGCTTTGCTATTCAGCGTTTGATGAATGCAATGCGACAGGCTCATGCTGATGGTTGGTTTATCGTTTTTGACACTCTCACGTTGGCTGACGACCGATTAGAGGCGTTTTATGATAATCCCAATGCTTTGCGTGACTATTTTCGTGATATTGGTCGTATGGTTCTTGCTGCCGAGGGTCGCAAGGCTAATGATTCACACGCCGACTGCTATCAGTATTTTTGTGTGCCTGAGTATGGTACAGCTAATGGCCGTCTTCATTTCCATGCGGTGCACTTTATGCGGACACTTCCTACAGGTAGCGTTGACCCTAATTTTGGTCGTCGGGTACGCAATCGCCGCCAGTTAAATAGCTTGCAAAATACGTGGCCTTATGGTTACAGTATGCCCATCGCAGTTCGCTACACGCAGGACGCTTTTTCACGTTCTGGTTGGTTGTGGCCTGTTGATGCTAAAGGTGAGCCGCTTAAAGCTACCAGTTATATGGCTGTTGGTTTCTATGTGGCTAAATACGTTAACAAAAAGTCAGATATGGACCTTGCTGCTAAAGGTCTAGGAGCTAAAGAATGGAACAACTCACTAAAAACCAAGCTGTCGCTACTTCCCAAGAAGCTGTTCAGAATCAGAATGAGCCGCAACTTCGGGATGAAAATGCTCACAATGACAAATCTGTCCACGGAGTGCTTAATCCAACTTACCAAGCTGGGTTACGACGCGACGCCGTTCAACCAGATATTGAAGCAGAACGCAAAAAGAGAGATGAGATTGAGGCTGGGAAAAGTTACTGTAGCCGACGTTTTGGCGGCGCAACCTGTGACGACAAATCTGCTCAAATTTATGCGCGCTTCGATAAAAATGATTGGCGTATCCAACCTGCAGAGTTTTATCGCTTCCATGACGCAGAAGTTAACACTTTCGGATATTTCTGATGAGTCGAAAAATTATCTTGATAAAGCAGGAATTACTACTGCTTGTTTACGAATTAAATCGAAGTGGACTGCTGGCGGAAAATGAGAAAATTCGACCTATCCTTGCGCAGCTCGAGAAGCTCTTACTTTGCGACCTTTCGCCATCAACTAACGATTCTGTCAAAAACTGACGCGTTGGATGAGGAGAAGTGGCTTAATATGCTTGGCACGTTCGTCAAGGACTGGTTTAGATATGAGTCACATTTTGTTCATGGTAGAGATTCTCTTGTTGACATTTTAAAAGAGCGTGGATTACTATCTGAGTCCGATGCTGTTCAACCACTAATAGGTAAGAAATCATGAGTCAAGTTACTGAACAATCCGTACGTTTCCAGACCGCTTTGGCCTCTATTAAGCTCATTCAGGCTTCTGCCGTTTTGGATTTAACCGAAGATGATTTCGATTTTCTGACGAGTAACAAAGTTTGGATTGCTACTGACCGCTCTCGTGCTCGTCGCTGCGTTGAGGCTTGCGTTTATGGTACGCTGGACTTTGTAGGATACCCTCGCTTTCCTGCTCCTGTTGAGTTTATTGCTGCCGTCATTGCTTATTATGTTCATCCCGTCAACATTCAAACGGCCTGTCTCATCATGGAAGGCGCTGAATTTACGGAAAACATTATTAATGGCGTCGAGCGTCCGGTTAAAGCCGCTGAATTGTTCGCGTTTACCTTGCGTGTACGCGCAGGAAACACTGACGTTCTTACTGACGCAGAAGAAAACGTGCGTCAAAAATTACGTGCAGAAGGAGTGATGTAATGTCTAAAGGTAAAAAACGTTCTGGCGCTCGCCCTGGTCGTCCGCAGCCGTTGCGAGGTACTAAAGGCAAGCGTAAAGGCGCTCGTCTTTGGTATGTAGGTGGTCAACAATTTTAATTGCAGGGGCTTCGGCCCCTTACTTGAGGATAAATTATGTCTAATATTCAAACTGGCGCCGAGCGTATGCCGCATGACCTTTCCCATCTTGGCTTCCTTGCTGGTCAGATTGGTCGTCTTATTACCATTTCAACTACTCCGGTTATCGCTGGCGACTCCTTCGAGATGGACGCCGTTGGCGCTCTCCGTCTTTCTCCATTGCGTCGTGGCCTTGCTATTGACTCTACTGTAGACATTTTTACTTTTTATGTCCCTCATCGTCACGTTTATGGTGAACAGTGGATTAAGTTCATGAAGGATGGTGTTAATGCCACTCCTCTCCCGACTGTTAACACTACTGGTTATATTGACCATGCCGCTTTTCTTGGCACGATTAACCCTGATACCAATAAAATCCCTAAGCATTTGTTTCAGGGTTATTTGAATATCTATAACAACTATTTTAAAGCGCCGTGGATGCCTGACCGTACCGAGGCTAACCCTAATGAGCTTAATCAAGATGATGCTCGTTATGGTTTCCGTTGCTGCCATCTCAAAAACATTTGGACTGCTCCGCTTCCTCCTGAGACTGAGCTTTCTCGCCAAATGACGACTTCTACCACATCTATTGACATTATGGGTCTGCAAGCTGCTTATGCTAATTTGCATACTGACCAAGAACGTGATTACTTCATGCAGCGTTACCATGATGTTATTTCTTCATTTGGAGGTAAAACCTCTTATGACGCTGACAACCGTCCTTTACTTGTCATGCGCTCTAATCTCTGGGCATCTGGCTATGATGTTGATGGAACTGACCAAACGTCGTTAGGCCAGTTTTCTGGTCGTGTTCAACAGACCTATAAACATTCTGTGCCGCGTTTCTTTGTTCCTGAGCATGGCACTATGTTTACTCTTGCGCTTGTTCGTTTTCCGCCTACTGCGACTAAAGAGATTCAGTACCTTAACGCTAAAGGTGCTTTGACTTATACCGATATTGCTGGCGACCCTGTTTTGTATGGCAACTTGCCGCCGCGTGAAATTTCTATGAAGGATGTTTTCCGTTCTGGTGATTCGTCTAAGAAGTTTAAGATTGCTGAGGGTCAGTGGTATCGTTATGCGCCTTCGTATGTTTCTCCTGCTTATCACCTTCTTGAAGGCTTCCCATTCATTCAGGAACCGCCTTCTGGTGATTTGCAAGAACGCGTACTTATTCGCCACCATGATTATGACCAGTGTTTCCAGTCCGTTCAGTTGTTGCAGTGGAATAGTCAGGTTAAATTTAATGTGACCGTTTATCGCAATCTGCCGACCACTCGCGATTCAATCATGACTTCGTGATAAAAGATTGAGTGTGAGGTTATAACGCCGAAGCGGTAAAAATTTTAATTTTTGCCGCTGAGGGGTTGACCAAGCGAAGCGCGGTAGGTTTTCTGCTTAGGAGTTTAATCATGTTTCAGACTTTTATTTCTCGCCATAATTCAAACTTTTTTTCTGATAAGCTGGTTCTCACTTCTGTTACTCCAGCTTCTTCGGCACCTGTTTTACAGACACCTAAAGCTACATCGTCAACGTTATATTTTGATAGTTTGACGGTTAATGCTGGTAATGGTGGTTTTCTTCATTGCATTCAGATGGATACATCTGTCAACGCCGCTAATCAGGTTGTTTCTGTTGGTGCTGATATTGCTTTTGATGCCGACCCTAAATTTTTTGCCTGTTTGGTTCGCTTTGAGTCTTCTTCGGTTCCGACTACCCTCCCGACTGCCTATGATGTTTATCCTTTGGATGGTCGCCATGATGGTGGTTATTATACCGTCAAGGACTGTGTGACTATTGACGTCCTTCCCCGTACGCCGGGCAATAATGTTTATGTTGGTTTCATGGTTTGGTCTAACTTTACCGCTACTAAATGCCGCGGATTGGTTTCGCTGAATCAGGTTATTAAAGAGATTATTTGTCTCCAGCCACTTAAGTGAGGTGATTTATGTTTGGTGCTATTGCTGGCGGTATTGCTTCTGCTCTTGCTGGTGGCGCCATGTCTAAATTGTTTGGAGGCGGTCAAAAAGCCGCCTCCGGTGGCATTCAAGGTGATGTGCTTGCTACCGATAACAATACTGTAGGCATGGGTGATGCTGGTATTAAATCTGCCATTCAAGGCTCTAATGTTCCTAACCCTGATGAGGCCGTCCCTAGTTTTGTTTCTGGTGCTATGGCTAAAGCTGGTAAAGGACTTCTTGAAGGTACGTTGCAGGCTGGCACTTCTGCCGTTTCTGATAAGTTGCTTGATTTGGTTGGACTTGGTGGCAAGTCTGCCGCTGATAAAGGAAAGGATACTCGTGATTATCTTGCTGCTGCATTTCCTGAGCTTAATGCTTGGGAGCGTGCTGGTGCTGATGCTTCCTCTGCTGGTATGGTTGACGCCGGATTTGAGAATCAAAAAGAGCTTACTAAAATGCAACTGGACAATCAGAAAGAGATTGCCGAGATGCAAAATGAGACTCAAAAAGAGATTGCTGGCATTCAGTCGGCGACTTCACGCCAGAATACGAAAGACCAGGTATATGCACAAAATGAGATGCTTGCTTATCAACAGAAGGAGTCTACTGCTCGCGTTGCGTCTATTATGGAAAACACCAATCTTTCCAAGCAACAGCAGGTTTCCGAGATTATGCGCCAAATGCTTACTCAAGCTCAAACGGCTGGTCAGTATTTTACCAATGACCAAATCAAAGAAATGACTCGCAAGGTTAGTGCTGAGGTTGACTTAGTTCATCAGCAAACGCAGAATCAGCGGTATGGCTCTTCTCATATTGGCGCTACTGCAAAGGATATTTCTAATGTCGTCACTGATGCTGCTTCTGGTGTGGTTGATATTTTTCATGGTATTGATAAAGCTGTTGCCGATACTTGGAACAATTTCTGGAAAGACGGTAAAGCTGATGGTATTGGCTCTAATTTGTCTAGGAAATAACCGTCAGGATTGACACCCTCCCAATTGTATGTTTTCATGCCTCCAAATCTTGGAGGCTTTTTTATGGTTCGTTCTTATTACCCTTCTGAATGTCACGCTGATTATTTTGACTTTGAGCGTATCGAGGCTCTTAAACCTGCTATTGAGGCTTGTGGCATTTCTACTCTTTCTCAATCCCCAATGCTTGGCTTCCATAAGCAGATGGATAACCGCATCAAGCTCTTGGAAGAGATTCTGTCTTTTCG
>NZ_OGVE01000006.1 GCF_900258485.1 Helcococcus massiliensis | reverse complement strand
GCATGTGTTAAGCACGCCGCCAGCGTTCGTCCTGAGCCAGGATCAAACTCTCAAATTAAAGTTTGATCTAGCTTATTTTGAAATTATTATACTCAAAAGTTTTGACTATTTATTTGTTTAGGTTCTTATTAAATCGTCTTAAAGAGATCTCTCTCTTAGCGACTTATATATATTATCACCTATAAAATACTTTGTCAAGCTTTTTTTGAACTTTTTTAATTATTCTTTCTAAAGCCTATAAACAAGGTCTTTTTTGATGACAGTATCTATATTAGCAAGTTAAAACTCATTTGTCAAACTTTTTTGCTAAATTCTTTATTTTGTTCATTTTATAAGCAACAGAGGACTTTTTTAATGGTGGATTCATCATTTCCCCTAACTCTTTTATAGATAATTCCGGATTTTCTTTCCTTATATAGGCTAATTCTTTTAAATCTTCTGGTAAGGCTTTTTCTTTTTCAAGCCTTTCTATATATTGAACCTGTTTCATGGCAGTTTGTATAGTTTTATTTAAATTAGCCATGTCAAAATTCATTTTTCTATTAATATTATTCCTTAAATCTTTTTCCACCTTTACATTCTCTAAAGATAGTAAGGCCTTATTTGCCTTTATAATATTTAAAAAGTCCGATATATACTCTGAATTTTTAAAATAAACTATTTTTTTATCTTTTCTTTCTTTATATAAGGGAATAATATTTTCTTCCTCTAATACCATACTTAATAATTCCACATCTTCTTCTTTTGAGAAGACTAGCTCTAATAGATAACTCTTTTTTGGGTCTACCATAGATCCCGAACCAAGATACGCTCCCCTTATAAAGGCCGAGCTTCCATTATGGCTACTTTTTATCCTTGAAAATAAGGTGGATAAGCTACTTTGGTAGTTTCCAAAATAATCAAATCCGCTATCGTTTATTATCCTATTAGCAATTTCTTCATCCTCTATAGTCAAATTGTATAGACCCTCTTTCATGATGTTGTCATTTTTTACTATAGATATATTAGCTTCATAAGCGTAAATGTATTTTATTAAATTGTTAATCCTCTTAACTACATATTCACTTTCCGTACTAAAGTTAATATTAATAAAAGCATTTCTTATAGAAATGCTTGCATTTGTCTTTAATATTGAAGATAGTTCTAATAAGGCTTCTATCTTATTAGAAATTTTTAGCTGGGAAAGCTCCTTGTTTATATCATTTGAAAATGTCATCTTTTTCCCTTATTTTTTTATATTGTTTTATAGCATTTTTTACCATGTTTTTTTCAGAATCATGTTTTAAGTTAATTAACGCTTGGTCAAAATCTATAAACTCCGCTAAAGCAAATCCTTCTTCATTTTGAGGCTTTAAATCGCCTGCCTTGTATGACATAAGGTAATAATCTACTCGCTTAGATACTTTTTGATTGTTTTGGTTGTAGTAGTAATATCGGGCATAACCAATTTTCCTTACTGGTTCCGCCTTTACTCCCGACTCCTCCTCAACTTCCCTTTTTGCTGTAATAGAAGTAGTTTCACCTTTTTCAATTTTTCCTTTTGGTAGAACCCAGTCACCATAGTACTTTCTCAATAACAGTACTTTTTCATCTTTTATGACCACTCCACCAGCACTATGCTCTTTCATCATCACCCTCCTAATGCCATTTATCTGAATCTCTATGAAATACGGATGAATTATATTTTTCTTTTAATGTATTGTGTAGTTTTTCAGCTATGGCTACAGACCTATGTTGACCACCTGTACAACCTATCCCAATTAATAAATTATTTTTACTTTGTTCAGTAAAACTAGGAGCTATATAATCTATAAGGTCAACTATTTTTTCAACAAAAGTTTCAGCTTTAGAATATGACATAACATATCTTACAACTTCTTCATCCTTACCTGTTTTATGTTTTAACTCTTTTATATAGAAAGGATTGTCGATAAATCGAACATCAAATATATAATCCGCCTCTTTTAATATTCCATATTTAAATCCGAAACTAACAAATTTAAGATTAGCTTCATTCTTCGCATGTAAGATTTCTAAAAGCCTAGCATTCAACTGATTTAAACTATTAGAAGAAGTATCTATATAATAATCTGATAATTCTCTAATTTTTAATAGGTCTTCTCTTTCTTTTTTTATAGCATTTTCAAGAACCATGTCCTTGTAAGGGTGGGGTCTTCTTTTTTCTTGGTATCGTCTTATCAATTCATCATCATTAGCATCTATAAAAACAACTTTAAGATTGTGACCTTGTTTCCTAAGGTCTCCAATAACTTCTTCTATACCAGACAATAAACTTCCTGCTCTTATATCTATAACAAAGGCTAATTTTTCAATTTTTTGATCTTTATCATTTAATAAGTCGATATATGAATATATTAGCTCTGGAGGTAAATTATCAATACTAGTATAATCATTATCTTGAGCTATATTTACAGCTGATGTTTTGCCAGCACCACTCATGCCAGTGATAATTATAATCTCCATGCTAACCTCCTTTTATTCTTCACCTATCAGTTTTACTTCTCTTTCAAGTTTTACTGAATACTTGTCCATTATTATTTTCTGTACTTCTTTAATTAACTCTAACATATTTTCACAGGTTGAGTTTTCAATATTGATTAAAAATCCTGTATGCTTTTCAGAAACCTGGGCTTGATTTATTGTGAAACCTCTTAAACCAGCCTCATCTATCAACTTAGATGCAAAGTAGCCCTCTGGTCTCTTGAAGGTAGAACCTGCAGAATACCTATCTAAAGGCTGTCTTGACGACCTTTTATAATCAAAGCCCTCAAAAGCTTCATATATTTTTTCTCTATCGCCTTCTTTTAGCTCGAAGCTAGCTTCTAATACTATAAGATCTTTTTCACCTGCTAAGGAATGTCTATATGAAAAATCCATCTCTTCATTTGTATAAACTTTTATATTTCCATCCTTATCCATAGTTTTAACATTCTTAATTATATCTTTCATCTCAGTCCCGTAGGCACCAGCATTCATAATAACACCACCACCTACTGATCCAGGTATTCCACTTACAGCTTCCATGCCTGTCAAAGAATTTTCAAAAGATGCTATAGCAGCATCTCTTAAGGCTGCCCCAGCTTGGGCTATTACAAGATTTCCTTCTACTTTTATTTTAGAATAATTTTCTCTTAAAACAACAACTACTCCTCTGATCCCCTTGTCTCTGATAAGAAGGTTAGATCCTCTTCCTATGAATGTAAGAGGGGTATCTTCTCCTTTTAAGAGCTTCACAAGACCTGTCAATTGATCTTCAGTTTCCGGCATAATTAGGATGTCCGCAGGACCACCTATATGCATAGTTGTGTATTTTTTAAGTTCTTCATTTAATAAAACTTCACCAAAATCACCAGATAAAATTTTATTTTTAATTTCTTCTCTCATCTTTCACCTATAAATCAAAATATTCTTCTAGAGTCATATCATTTTCGTACATATCTGTAGCTATATCTACACCAACATATCTATAAATCCTATCATTAGGATAAAAGCCTGTTACAGCTTCTTCTCCCCTAGGATATCTAAGAATGAATCCAAATTTATGAGCATTAGCTTGTAGCCATCTACCTTCATTACTTTCTTTGAAAGATTTATTATCTTTGATAGAAAACTCTACAGATTTACCCGTTCTTAGGGTATGGTTTTTATAGTCAGGATAGTCAAATTCTGCATCCTTATCAAGTTCCTGTTTTTCATAATCTTTCTCAGGTAACTTCTTAGAAACTCCTATGTCATATCCTTCTCTTCTCATAGCTTCAATCATAACCAGTAGAGCATTTTCAACCTCAGGATCAAATGCTTCATTAAAATCTTCTGGTATGGTGTAATTTTTACCATCCATTAACAGTCCTCTTTTTACGACTAACTCACTGTCTTTGCTAGCTATTAGTTTATCATATTGAATATAGGCTATCTGGTTGTTTTTAGATATTTTAGCCCATGTATCTTTTTGGCCGTAAAACTCAACATAATCGCCTTTTTTTAGCCTATAACTAATCTCAGGATTAATTTTTACAGCCTTGTATGCAGGGCTATCTTCAGAAACAATCTTGTATGATAGCACCTTGTCTGTATAAGCTTCATTTGATTCATTCACACTCTCAATTGCTGGCGCACTCTCACTAGTGTCTGCACTTGCATTGTTTTTATTAAAAAAAGAAAAATAAGCTAAAGTAAGACCCATGGAAACCGCTAAAGCTCCTGCAACCAATCTAATTTTAGCTTTTCTTTTTCTTTTTTCTTGATTTAAAATTCTTTTTATTTGATTTTTTCTAATTTCATTCATCTCTAGGCCTCGCACATTTATTCCCATATAATTATACTATATATAGTAACTTAAATAAAGTACAAACAACTAGAAATCTATATTAATTTCTTCTACTTTGTCGAATTTATAATTTTTTAATATTTTTTTAGATTTTTTTTCAAACTCCTCCTTGATTCCTGTAGAAACCGCTATTTTATAAGAATCGTCCTTATTTGTGAAATTTTCTTTTTCCAAAAACTCTTTTACCTTTAGGGCTAAATTTTGCGCAGGATTATATATTTTCACTTGAGGATTCAGTGATTTTTCTATAAAGTTATACCACAATGGATAGTGGGTGCAGCCAAGAATTGCAGCATCTATTTTTTTTTCTCTGTACTTTGCTAGATATTGGTCAACCATATCTTGAATATCTTCGTCACTTAAATCTCCTGCTTCTATAGCCGGAACAAATTTCGGACAAGCTTGTTTGGTTAATTTTATATTAGGATTCTTAATCTTTATTTTTTCATCATAGGTGCTAGATTCCGTTGTTTTTTTCGTCGCTATCAACAACAAATCTTTTACTTCATCATCCACTACATCAACTGCTGCATCTATAACATTAAGTATAGGTATACCTTCATATTCATTTTTTTTAATTAAATCTAGGGTTGATGCAGTATTACAAGCAACTACAATCAATTTAACTTGTTTTTCTACAAAATATTTGAGTATTCTTTTGACTATGTGTTCTAGTTCTTGCTCACTTTTTTCCCCGTATGGACTATATTTTAAATCAGCAAGATATATGAATTTTTCCTCAGGTAATATTTTAACTAATTCATTTAAAACTGTAAGACCACCCAAGCCCGAGTCAAATACCCCTATTGGTAAATTGTTCATTTTAAGCTCCGTATTTAAAAATAAAAAAGCATCATAAGATGCTTACTTTTAACTTACAACCTTCATTTTTACAGTTGATGTTAATATATCTGAATAGGTATATGATAAAGTTAAGCTTTCGTCGTATTCATTACTCACTCTAACAGTGAATATATTTGGAAAAGCATTTTCTATATAGCCCACTCTAGTAACTATTTTCTTCCTACCCTTATCAGCACTTAGTTGTACTTTTTTGCCGATATTTTCTTCTACTTCACTTCTGATTGCTGCCAATGCATCTGATCTCTTCATATACATCACCACACTTTCATGTTTAATAACATTTTAATTATAACATTTCACTAATCAAAAGTCAAATAAATTAATAATTATAGCTAATATAGAGACTCTTGTCAACTTATTTTTTGTTTATTTTTATTTTCCTTTATAGTATAATCATTTTAATAAGATTTCATATATATATATTTTAAGGGAGGTGGATTATGACAGATCAATTTAATGATATAGAGATTACTGGAGATATGATTTTAGCTGATGTAATCACATTGAAGCCTAGAACATTAGGAACCTTAATGTCTTTTGGTTTTGCCTGTATAGGATGTCCTGCTAGCCAGTTAGAAACTGTTGAAGAAGCAGCTTACGTCCACGGAATCGAACCGGAAGTTTTAATAGAAGCTTTAAACGAGTAAATAAAAAAGACCGAAAAAATCATTTTTTCGGTCTTTTAAATTATTATTCTTATCTTATAATCCTAATAATTCACTTATTCTATTTTGGTCAAAACCAACTATTTCTTCATCACCAATTACTAACACAGGTACCCCTCTGTATCCTTTTGCTAATAATTCTTCTCTATAGTCTAAACTTTCTGTTACATTTTTTTCTTCAAACTCAACATTGTTTTCTGTTAAGAAATCCTTTGCAGCTACGCAATAAGGACATGTGTTTGATGTATATACTGTTACTTTTTTCATTTGAATCTCCTTTTTTATTATTTATTTACGCTTCTTTTATCAAGCCTAAACAATTATTACCCTGTATAATATATTTTAATCAACTTTATGTTTTTTTTCAACCAATTTGGCTATATTTAGGTAGTCTGTATAGGATAAATCCTCTGCCCTTAAATTTGTAGATAAGTTTAAAGACTCCAATATAGCTTTCATCTCTTCCTTATTTATAGCTAGAGATGTATCAGTGGTAAGTGAATTCAATATATTTTTTCTACGTTTAGTAAAAGCTCCTCTCATCAATTTGAAGAAAACTTTTTCATTAACTTGTGGTAATTCTTTTTTCATGTCTAATTTCACAACCACGCTATCAACCTTAGGCTGTGGCATAAAAACACTCTTTGGAGCTCTGGTAACTAAGCTAGCATCTGCATAGTATTGGGTAAAGACTGTTAGAGATCCATAGGTTTTATTTCCAGGTTCAGCAAGTATCCTATCTCCAACTTCTTTTTGAACCATTACAGTAAGAGATTCAACTGGTAAATCACTTTTTAAGAACAACTCTATTATAGGGGTTGTGATGTAATAAGGTAAATTTGCAACAACTTTAAAGGAGTGATTGTTAAACTGTTCTTCTACAAGTCTCTTTAAGTCCGCCTTTAAGATGTCTGCATTAACCAAGACAAAATTATCAAAACCAGATAAGGTCTGCATCAAAACCTGGTTTAATCTTTCATCAATTTCTACTGACACAACCTTTTTAGCATTCATAAGAAGCTCTTCTGTTAAAGTACCAAAGCCTGGCCCTACTTCTAGAACATAGTCGTCCTTTGAGATTTCAGCACCTTCTGATATAGACCTAACAACATTTCCATCAATTAGAAAGTTCTGTCCTAAGCCTTTTGAAAATGAAAAGTCAAAAGCTTTTAACAATTGTTTAATTACCTTAGGTGAGTATAATCTTTCTCTTGACATTTATCCCCCTACTTCCTCTAAGGCCTTGTTAAATTCATCCCTAGTAATACCGAATGAATTTAGCTTAACCAATAATTGCTTACCATTAGTATAGTTGATGGAAAGTTTTTTACATAGGTCTATCCTTCTTTCCTTAGAACCATCTACCCCTATGAGTTTATTATCAACTAAATCTTCCATGGTAAATTCATCACTTACACTTTCAAGCTCTGGCCTAGCTCTTTTTATAGCCTCTATTATAGCTTCATCAGAAGCATTTTCTACACCAACATTAGAATTTTTACTAGCATCTTTTTTGGCTATACTTGCAAATTTAGCATTTGGAACATATTCCCTTATAATATTTGCAATTCTTTTACCAGCATAGTCTGGATCTGTTAAAACTATGATTCCTTTTCTCTCATTTAATTTAACAAGTTCTTCCAAAAACTCATGTGTTAAACCTAGACCATGGCTGGCTACGACTTTTATATTGTTATCAAAAGCTCTTCTAACAGCAATGATGTCACTTTTACCTTCAACAACTATAACTTCTTTTATACTTAAATTATCTTCCATCTTCTATACCAATATACTAAAAAATTTCATAGTATTTTTGTTAGTTTCTTCTTTTATATAAGATAAGTCCTCTACCCTCATTTTAGCTAATCTTTCAGCTACAAAATGGGTATACTTAGGCTCATTCCTCTTTCCCCTGTGTGGAACAGGTGTAAGATATGGTGCATCTGTTTCCAATAGAACTCTATCTATTGGTACTCTTTCTGCTACCCTAACTAAATTGTCTGCATTTTTGAAGGTTGACATTCCGCCTAAGGAAATATAGAAGTCTAAATCTAAATATTTTTTTAAATCATCCCATGTTTCGTTGAAAGAATGTAATAAAACTTTCATCCCCTTAGCATGGTCTTTTAATATTTGATAGGTATCTTCAAACGCTTCCCTAGAATGGATAACTATTGGTAAATCCAATTCTTTAGCTAGTTCAATTTGGTCTATAAAAACTTCTTTTTGTTTTTCTACCGGAGAATATTCGTAATGATAGTCTAGGCCAATTTCTCCAATAGCTAAAACTTTTTTGTTATCTAAGGCTAATTTTTTGTAAGTCTCTCTAGTTTTTTTTGTATAATCCTTAGCATCATGAGGGTGGGTACCCACTAAAGCGTAGATTCTTTCATTTTTGTTTGCTAAATCTACAGCAGCAAGACTCGATTTTAAATCTGTGCCCGGTATTATAACAAGTTTCACCTTATCTTTTTCCAAATTTTCTATTATTTCCTGCCTATCATCGTCAAACCTACTATCGCAGAGGTGGGCATGGGAATCAATTATATATTTTGACATTATGATATTTCCGCTCCATCTTCTATATTTTCTAAAACTGATAACAAGCTAAGGTCACCATCTTTTTCAGCAGCTAGAATCATACCTTGAGATTCGATACCTCTTAACTTTTTAGGAGGTAGATTTGTTAAAACTACAACTTTTTTACCAATTAAATCTTCTTTTTTGTACCATTCTTTGATGCCTGAAACTATTGTCCTTTCTTCATCTCCTACTTGGACTTTGAATACTAATAGCTTGTCAGCCTTTGGATGGTCTTCTGCACTCTTTATTAGACCAACTTTTAAGTTAATCTTTTCAAAATCAGAAAAATCAATATATGCCTCTTCTTCTTTGTCAGTTTTTGAATTTCTTTCTAAGAAAAGTTTTTCATTAGCTGCTTGTATTTTTTCTAATTCTTCTTTTAAATCAAGTCTTGGGAATAGGTTTTCTCCCTTATTTACCTTGTTTCCTACTGGATACTCACCAAAATTCCTTGCTGAGTCCCAACCAAAATTTTCTATAGCAAGTTGTTTAAATATTTCTTCTGAAGTGTGTGGCAGGAATGGTTGGATCAATTGACTTATAATCCTAATACTTTCCACCAAGTTGTATAGGACTGCATCAAGTCTATCCTTGTCTTCCTTGATTAGTATCCATGGCTGTGTTTCATCGATGTATTTGTTCGTTCTTCTAACCAATTTCCAAATTTCTTCTAAGGCATAAGAGAAGGCAAACTTATCCATTTCTTCTTCAACTCTTGTTATTGTAGCCTCCGCTTGTTCAATAAGGTCTGCATCAAATTCACCTGATTTTTTAGCTTCAACAACTATTCCATTATTGTATTTATCAACCATTGATAAGGTTCTTGAAACTAAGTTACCTAAGTCATTTACAAGGTCAGAATTTACTCTATTTATAAATTTTTCATTGGTAAATGACCCATCTTGACCAAAGGTAAATTCTCTTAAAACAAAATATTTTAGAGCGTCTATTCCATACAGGTCTATATAAGGCTCTGCATAAACTACATTACCCAAGGATTTGGACATCTTTGTATCATCAAACAAGATCCAACCATGGGCAAAGACTTGCTTAGGCATTTCTAAATCTAAAGCCATCAATAGGGCCGGCCAAATGATTGTATGGAACCTAACTATTTCCTTACTCATCAAATGAACACCTGCAGGCCAGTAATGGTTGAACTTTTCTTCATCTTCACCTAGGCCTATACCTGTTAAATAGCAACTTAAAGCATCAATCCATACATAAATAACATGGTCTTCATCAAAAGGAACTTCCACACCCCATTCTAGAGATTTTTTAGGTCTTGATACTGATAAATCATCAAGTCCTTTCTTTAAGAAGTTGTTAACCATCTCATTTTTTGATCTTTCTGGTAGGATAAAATCTGGATTACTTTCATAAAGTTCTAGAATTTTATCTGTATATTTTGATAGTTTGAAGAAGTAGGATTCTTCTTGGTGCTTTATAACTGGTCTATGGCAAACTGGACAATTTCCATCTTCATCTAATTGAGTTTCTGTCCAAAAAGCTTCATCAGGCTTACAATAGTAACCTTCATAAAAACCCTTATAGATATCACCCTTGTCATAAAGTTTTTGGAATATTTTCTTTACATTTTCTTCATGGTTTTTATCTGTTGATCTTACAAATTGATCATAGTCAATTTCCAACTTTTTCCATAAATCTTTAACAGTAGCAACTATACCATCTGTAAACTCTAAAGGAGTCATTGATCTTTGCTTAGCTTCATCTTGTATTTTTTGTCCATGTTCGTCAGTACCTGTAACTAAATAGGCATCATATCCTTGGATGTTTTTATATCTTTTTAAAGTATCAGCAACAATAGTTGTGTATGTATGTCCTAAGTGCAAGTTGCCATTAGGATAATATATTGGTGTTGTAATATAATAAGCTTGTTTATTCTTATCCATTTTTTCTCCTAACTTTTATTCATTTATCAATAAAATTATATCAAGTCGATTCTTCTAATTCAATTATCTAATTATTATATAACAAAGTGGAAAGTTTTTTGTAAAAATAAGTATTTGACTATAGTTTTTTATTAAAATATAATGGTTATAATATTAATTTTATGGAGGAAATATGATTTACAAGAAAGAACATGACAATGTTTTTGATGAATTAGTAGCCAGAGGTTACTTAGACCAAGCTACTCATGAAGAAGATTTAAAAGAATTATTAGCCAAAGAGAAAGTTTCCTTCTATATTGGATTTGACGCAACTGCTGACTCATTGACAATTGGACACTTTATTCAAATTATGGTTATGATGCGTATGCAAGCCTATGGGCATAAACCTTTAGTACTTTTAGGTGGTGGTACAACAATGATTGGTGACCCTTCTGGAAGATCTGACATGAGAATGGTAATGACTAAAGAACGTATCGACCATAACGCAGATAGATTTTACCAACAATTCCAAAGATTTTTAGACTTTTCTGACGGCAAGGCAAGCATGGAGAACAACGCTGATTGGCTATTAAATATCAACTTTTTACAATTTATGAGAGAAGTTGGTGTTCACTTCAACGTTGGGGAAATGATTAAAAAAGACGCCTACAAAAATAGGTTAGAAAGAGGATTATCATTCTTTGAATTTTCATATATGCTTTTACAATCCTATGACTTTTTAGTATTGAACGAAAAACACGGTACAAAGCTACAAATGGGTGGATCTGACCAATGGGCAAATATCATTGGTGGTGCCGACCTAGTGAAAAAACACAAGGGAGAGCAAGTATATGGTATGACCTTTAAACTTTTAACCAGAGCCGACGGTCAAAAAATGGGTAAATCCATGGGCGGAGCTGTGTGGTTAGACGAAGAAAAAACCTCTCCATATGAGCTTTACCAATACTTAAGAAATACAGATGACAGGGATGTTAAGAAATTCTTAAACCTACTAACATTCTTACCAAGTGAAGAAATAGAAGAATTAACCAAATACCAAGACGAAAGAATCAACCATGCTAAAGAAGTTTTAGCCTATGAAATTGTAAAATTAGTTCATGGTGAAGAAAAAGCTAAGGAAGCTCAAGAAACTTCAAAGGCTTTATTCTCAAAGGGACAAGTGGATGAAAACATGCCTAGCACAGAAGTTGAAAAATCTTTCATGGAAGAAAATCCTGGACTTTTAAACCTATTAAGTCATCTTGGAATCACCAAATCAAATGGTGAAGCTAGAAGATTGATTCAACAAGGTGGAATTAAAGTAAATGACAAAAAAGTTGAAGATCCATCCCTAGAAATTTCTGGCAACCTATTAGAAAAAGATTTAATTATTCAAAAAGGAAAGAAAGTATTCCACAGGGTAATTTTCAAATAAAATAAATAAGGAGGAAGAATGTTTTCTGCAAACAGTACAATATCTCCTTTCTTTCAATATGTTTTATATTTCTTGATTTCAGGCATAGCTGGCCTAGCAATCTACTATATGATCTATATTGGGAATAGAGCAATTGATGATAAACACAAAATTAAAATAAACTGGAACAATGTTGCTAAGATTATTTTGGCAATCATGGGTGTTGTAGTTGTAGTTAATTTATTTAATACATATAGCATCTTAGGTTCGACAGCATTCGCCTTGTTTGTATCAGTTTTAATAGCATTTTTACTAAATCCTGTAGTAAATAAATTTGAAGAAAAGGGATTAAAAAGAGGAACAGGTACTCTAATAAGTTATCTATTAATCGTTTTAGCTATTTCCGTTTTACTTATAGCTATAGTACCAGAACTCATAAACCAAAGTAGTTTGTTTTTATCAAACCTACCATCTTCAATCAACTACACTTATGATTATATAAAAGGATTATTAAAAGATTGGAATATAGACTATAAAGTTTTAGATAATATGAAATTACAAATAAATAATTATTTGATAAATCTTTCAAACAATATTCCAGCTTGGACTGGTTCTCTAATAAACACAATCCAAGGCAGTGTAGGAAGTTTGGTAACCTTAGTATTGATTCCATTAATCACCTATCACTTGTTAGTAAGTAAGGATAAAATCCTTCAATGGTGCTATAATAGGATTCCAAAATCTATCAAACATGATACAATTTACCTTTATAAGGAAATCAATTTTTCTATGAATGAATTTGTAAAGAGTAGATTATTAATGGCGGTATTTATCGGATTCGCAACCGGTCTGATGCTTTGGTTGTTCGGTATACCTTTCGCTTGGATAATTGGTTTTATTACTATGCTACTCGATATAGTACCTTATATAGGGCCAGTAGTAGCTACACTTCCAGCCTTAATATTTGCCTTTATAAAATCACCTATGACCTTTGTATGGGTTGCATTCTTATGCTGGTTCTTACAATGGGTAGAACAAAATATAGTTGGAGCTAAACTATTCTCTGTATCTTCCGGTATACATGAACTAGTTATACTATTGTCCATAATTGTTGGTGGTGGTATGTTTGGTGTATGGGGTATGATTTTATCTGTTCCTGCAGTAATCTTAATAAAGATAATTGCCGAATTTGTTTCTATGAAACTCAAAGGTATCAAGCCTGAATTTACCAAGCATATAGAGAAACAAATGTTAAAAGATTTGAAAGAAAAAGAAAATAAGGCTAGAAAAGAAAAATTAAAGCAAAAAAGAAACAAAAAATAGAAATAAAAATGGTCATAACTAGATAATGGTTATGACCATTTTTATTTTAATATTTTCGACTTTTGTTATAAAATAGAAGTATATAAATAAAGGAGAGTATTATGGCAGAATTTAGATATAACCCACTTTTAGACGACTGGACAATTGTAAATGGACAAAGACAAAATAGACCGGATATGCCCAAGGATTATTGTGCATTTTGCCCGGGTTCAAAACAAATAAAAGATACTTATACTGTTTTAAAATATGATAATGATTGGCCTTCAATGATGCCAAATCCACCAAAAGAAGATGATGTAGCAACTGATTTCTATAAAACAGCCCCATCTTATGGTAAGGCAGAAGTTATTTTGTATTCACCAGACCACAATGCCTCCCTATGGAATTTATCTATAGACCATTTAGTAAAGCTTGTGGACCTATGGAAGGAAAGATTTATAGAGATAAAAAAAGATAAGCATATACAATATATTTTAACCTTTGAAAACAGAGGAAAAGAAGTTGGAACAACCCAACCTCACCCACATGGTCAAATATACGGCTATGGATTTATGCCTTTAAGAATAAAAGTAGAATTAGAAAATTCTAAAAAACACTTTGATAAAACTGGAGAGTCTTTAATACTAAAAATTAGAGATGAAGAATTAAAGGTTAAAGATAGGATTATAATGGAAAATGATAGCTTTGTAGTCTTTTTACCATTCTTCACAGACTATCCATACGGTTGCTATCTTGTTCCAAAAGCAAACAATATCCATAGTTTTGAAGACTTTGACGAAAAAACAAGCAGAGACTTAGCACAAATACTTAGAGACTTGCAAGGTACCTTCGATCACATGTTTGATAGAGTATTTCCATACATGATGGGAATTTACCAAATACCTGTTAATAGTGAGTTAGAGGAAGAAAGTAAAAAATATTATAACTTCCACATAAAATTCTTCCCTCCACTAAGAGGTGAAAATTCTATAAAATGGAACGCCTCTTCTGAAACTGCTGCTTGGGCAAAAACCAATCCAAGAAGAGTTGAAGATACTGCAGAGGAATTAAGACAAGCTTATAAAAAGTGGAAAGAGATTGATAATAAATAATATAAACAAAAGAGGGCTAGAGCCCTCTTTTATATTTCTATTATAATTTCTTCACCATCTGCAGCTTCTATTTCTACAAATTTGAAATTCCCCTTGTACCTTTTCTTGGTTTCTTTCAAAATCTTTCTAATTTCTTTTGTGTCTAGATTAAAATCAACCACTCCATTTGAATTTTCTCTAATAACTTTTTCTAGCATTTTACTTGTTAATTTATTGAAAACTAGAGAGTTTGGAATCCTAAGATTTATAGGTCTTTTCAGATCATCGGTTTTTATTTTAATTCTCATTATTCCACACTGATGGAAACATGTTCACCATCTTTTCCTTCTATCTCTACAAACTTGCCCAACATACCCTTTTCTGCCATTTCAAATATCAAATCCATATCAACTCCCTTAAGCATATCACCAAGATTATTTCCATTTACATTCATATTTTCCATAAATCCGGATCCCATTTTCATAAAGACAAAAGGTAAATTAACCTTTACCTTGTCACCATCATCTAGTATCCTTATTTTCATAACCAATTCTTCAAGCGGTTTTCTATGGTCTTCTTTTTGGTAAACAGTTTCAGGTTGGGCCTCATCTATTAATAAATAATCAGTAGTTGTAGATAAAATCTTCGCCAATTTAGGCATTACACTTATATCTGGATAGGAAGAACCTATTTCCCATTTTGAAACAGCTTGGGCTGATACTCCTAGCTTTTCTGCTAAACCAGCTTGGGTCAATCCTTCTTTTTTTCTTAAATCACTTATTTTTTCACCTAATTTATACATAATATATCCTTTCAATTTTTATAGCTGTAATATATATCACTTAACTTACATATATATTACCAAGCAAAATTGGAAAAATAAACATATTAAGGGTTGAATTAGGTGTATTTTTTACAACTCGCAGTTTATTTTAGGACCAACTAACGGTTGAATCGTTGATTTTAAGCCATTTAAAAATTTTAAAAAAAGAAGTTTAGATTTAAGAAAAATCTAAACTTTTTTTGTTTTTTATAATAATATATTAGCTTCTGTTACTATATCAAAGAAATGTAATTTACTTTCATCAATAAATAGATTTACATCCATTCCCCTATCAAATTCTGTATCAGTAACTAGTTTAGCTTGTAATTCATGCTCGCCATCTATATCTAGATATAATAGTTTTTCTGAACCAAGTCTTTCAATAAAGCTCACTTTAGATCTTAAAGGAATCTTTGTAGGTCTCAAATCATCATAAATGTGTTCAGGTCTTATTCCGATTATAATATTTTTACCCAAATATCCTTTTTCTTCTAAAGCTTTACCATGTTCATCAGTAACATGAATTTCTTGACCTAATACTTCAGCAATATATGAATCTCCGTTCTTTACTAGCTTGGCTTCTAAGAAGTTCATTTGTGGAGAACCTATAAAGCCTGCAACAAACATATTTGCTGGATGGAAGTATACATTGTGTGGTGTGTCAGCTTGCTGGATTTTACCCATTGACATAACCACAATTTTGTCTCCCATAGTCATAGCTTCAGTTTGATCGTGGGTAACATATATAAAGGTTGTACCTAACCTTTCATGTAATTTTGATATTTCAGCCCTCATTTGAACCCTAAGTTTTGCATCTAAGTTTGATAGAGGCTCATCCATCAAGAAAACTTTTGGATTTCTAACAATAGCTCTTCCCAAGGCTACCCTTTGTCTTTGTCCACCTGACAAGGCTTTTGGTTTTCTATCAAGATATTGTTCTAAGTCCAATATCCTAGCTGCTTCTTCAACTTTTTTATTTATTTCATCAATAGGTCTTTTTGCTAATCTCAATGCATAAGACATATTTTCTCTAACTGTCATTTGAGGATATAAGGCATAGTTTTGGAAAACCATAGCTATATCCCTATCTTTTGGTTCAACATCATTGACTAATTTATCATCAATATATAGCTCACCTTGGCTTATTTCTTCAAGGCCAGCAACCATTCTTAAAGTTGTTGATTTACCACATCCAGATGGTCCAACAAATACAACGAATTCTTTATCTTCAATATCAAGATTAAAGTCTTTTACCGCTGTAACCCCTCCATCATAGACTTTGTAAATATTTTTTAATTTTAATCCTGCCATAGTCTATCCTTTCAAATTTTCTAAAATTTCATCAGTTATTTCTAGGCCTGCATATTTCAAAGCTAGTAAACAAGCACCTTGCACAGGTTGGAGAACAGATTCAACCTTTTTAAGTCTTGAATCCTTAGTTAAAGCCTCTTCTATAGGGTCTGTTAGTAGCTTACCTATATTAAAAACTCCTCCTGAATATGAGAAGAATATATCTTCATCATCTGAAAAATTCAACTTGCCTATTACTGCTTTTATGCTTTCTACAACTTCTTGGCTAGCCTTGTTGATAATTAATATAGCTTCTTTATCACCCATTTCAGCTGCCTTTGATAAAAGTCTAGAAAGTTTTGCAACTTCAGTTCTGTTATCTTCTAAATCTAGAATAATACTTATAAAGTCAAAATCTTTTTCTAACTTATATTCAGATTTTATTAATTCATAAAGATGAGATTTAGGAGCTCTTCCATCTGATTCTCTAGCGAATAGTCTAATAGCCTGTCTACCTAACCAATAAGCTGAACCTTCATCTCCGCAATATGGACCCCATCCTGAAGACCTTGCTTCTGTTCCTTCATAATCAATACCATAGGCTATAGCCCCTGTACCTAATACCATATTTACACCGGGTCTAGCAGCTTGAGATCCTGCCCAACCAGCTACAGCATCGTTTCTAAAGGTATACTTTCCATCTCCCAAAAGCTTAGAAAATATATCATTAAACAAAAGTCCAACTTCAGAAAACTCTCCATAGCCAGGTATACCTGCAAATAAATGACCTATATCACTTATTTGCTTACCAGCCTTGTCAAGCATAGTATTAATTGTTTTTTCTAGACTAGTTCTAATATTTTCTTCACTAGTTTGTTTAATATGAATTGTGGATCCTGATTCTTTTTCTAATATCTTTCCACTTTCATCAATCATTAAATAATCAGTTTTTGTACCACCGGCATCTATTCCTATATATACTTTTGACATAGTATCACCTACTTGTGTCTTCTATTGTATAGGAACAATACTGTCAATATAAGTACTAAAGATAGAAATTGTATCATTAAACCAGTTTTTGATTCTATGGAATGTCCATAAAATTGTAGATAGACACCAATAGCAAATATTACAAACAGTATTAAGTTTTTTACTTTACTTTTTTTATAGTAATCCATATCTACTCCTCTATCCATACCAGGTCTGCACCAGCAATTTTAACTTGGTGGCCCTTACCATCTCCTCCATATACAGTAGTTTCTATATCATCTAGAGAATTGTTTATTACTGCATATTTACCTAATTTAGGAAATGCTGCTACCTCTACTCTTAAGTCATCTGCATAGTATTTTTTCAACTCATCTTCTTTATGACTTACATAGTGTATAGCTCTCTTTAGCAATCTTGTATTTTGTGTTGAATATGGCAAACCACTTATATAGAAAGATCTACCCTTTCCAAAATCATTTGCTGCCATATGAACTGAATGGTCAAAGAAACTTAAAATTTCTGTGTTTTCAGTTGTTGCATAAACGTTTTGTTTATCATCACCGAAGTCCAAATCTTCTACTAAATCTTCAGTTATAAAGTGGTCTTTTACTTCATCAACAAAGTATTTGTTGTTAGATTGTGAAAAACCTATTTCCTTATCAACACCTAAGACGTCTGCCAATTGGAAATATCTACCATTTGCTTGGTAGGCACTTGGTTCCCCAACACCTATGAAGCCACCACCTTCGTAAACAAACTTTCTGATATTTGCTACAACTTCTTCATCCATAAAGGCTTTTCCACCAGAGAATGATGTGTAAGCATCACCAGCATTTATAATTACATCAATGTCTTTATCAATTCCATTTTTTACATCATCAAAGTCAATAAATACAACATCCATATCCATTCCTGCTAAGGCTTCTGTAATACCCATATAGGAATATGATAATTTGTACCATTTACCGTGAGCAACTATCCATGGAGACCATTTTCTTCTGTCACCCCAGTGGTTTAATATAGCTACCTTGGCTGAAGAATGTGCCTTTCCTTGTGAAACTATGTCATGGATGTCTCTAAATTCTTGAGTTACTTTTTCAATATAGTCAATAAATTCTGGGAATTGGTAAGCTAGGGACATATATCCACCATAACCAATCCTATCTAAAGGTTCTCTTACTAGGGCTCTTCTTGCTTTTACCCAGTTGTCTTTACCCTCAATTGTTGGATCATTGCCTTCATAGAAGGTATCTGGGAAGAAGTATGGTAAAAATCTTCCTTCTGTCATAGGTGTCTTGATACTTGAAATTAATCTCAAAGTAACACCATCACCAACAGAACCTACAACCCCATCTAATCCGATACTTTCAAAGTTTTTAGACCAAGGTTCAACACCTATATAGTGGTCACCCAAGAACATGATAGCCTTTCTACCATGTTTATGAACGATATCTACTAATCTTTTAGCTTTTTCAGCTACAAATTTAGAAGTAAAATCTATATAGTCTAAAAAGGCCTTTGAAGGTACTCTAAAGGTTGAGTTATAATATCCTTCATCAACAATATCTTCTGGTCTTAATTTGTATCCATATTCTTTTTCAAATTCTTTAAATGCTTTTGGTGATACAGAGTTTGTGTATCCATACCAGTCTACATGTTTTTCTAAACCATGTTTGTTAAATACCAATGAGAATTGGTAGAAGAAAGTTGTAAATCTTATAACATCAGTCTTAGGATTTTTTTCTAAAAAATCATCTAAAAATTCTTCCAAATATTCACTAGTTGCATCATATCTTGCATCTATTGGTATAGCATGAGGAACTGTATCTGGCCAATCATTTGTAATAAAATTATACATGTGAACTGGATCCCATATACAGTAGGCTAAAAATGATACTGTATATTCGTGGAATGGGATTGTCTTTACTCTTACAATATCTTTTTCTTGGTCAACTTCCCAATCAGAAAGATCTACTACCTGACCTGTTGTCCTGTCTATAACTTCCCACCATTCTTTAGGATCGTGGTCATAGTCAGCCTTGATTTGTTGGTCAAAATATTCTTTGGCAAAGTCAATTTCTGTTTCTTCACTTGTTGCTGTTACAAATTCACTCATTAGATAAAATCTTGTGATTTCTTCTCTATGTTCATTCGCAAAGTCATTGTAACCACGGGCTGTTAAATATTTTGTATAAACTGATATCCCTTCAAGGTCTTTTAGTTCATCTGGAAGTTTTGTACCATCAGAATCTCTTAAAACATCAGCTCCCAGCCTATCAATTAATTCAATCGTTTCATCATAGAAGTTTTCTTCACTTGGTAAAGTTACCCTACCATGAGTTCTAGACTTCTTATATTCTTTTCTCATCCTTTATCTCCTCCTACCATCATACCTTCTGTTAATTGTTTTTGAACTGCAATATATAAAATTAAAGTCGGAACCATAACTAATACTAAACCAGCATAAAGTCTACCATATTGAGCAGCACCTCTAGATGCTTGTTGTAGGTTGATTAAGCCAACAGGTAAGGTTCTTTTTGCGTCATCTGGTAGTATAGTTAAGGCTAAAATATATTCATTCCAGAAGGCTAAAAAGTTAAATAAAATAACTGTTATAACCGCTGGTTTTGCCATAGGTAAAATAATATCTACTAAGGTCTTGAAATAACCAGCACCATCTATCCTTGCTGCTTCCTCATAAGATTTAGATATTGATTGGAAGAAGTTTGATAATAAATACACTGTAAATGGTACTGCTGATGCTGCATAAATTAAGCATAGTATAAGTCTATTATTTAGGAAGAATGTAACTTCAAACTTTTGGTTCAAATCTAATAACATCATAAATATTGGAACTACGATATATGAAAGGTTTATAAACAAACCAGCCTTCATAATTCCTCTTAAAATACTTCTACCTTTAAATTCTATTCTAGATAATACGTAAGCACATGGGATTGCTATTACAAGCAATATCGCTAAAGATCCTGCTGTTACCATTACAGAATTTAAGAAATAGGTACCCATATTAGCACCAACCCATGCATTCTTAAAGTTTTCCCAGTAAAAACCTAAAGGTAATTGCCATGGATTTTGATAAAATTCTTTATTTTCTTTTAAAGAGGCCATAAAAACCCAAATCAAAGGCACGATTATAGAAAGGGCAAATATAGCCATTACAAGATATACAAATATCTTAAATAAATTAACTTTTTTCTTCATTTCCCCTCCTAAAATTGTACAGAATCTCTATGTGTTATTCTAGATATTATAGCTGATAATATAAATGAGAATAAGAATACTACTACACCTATAGCTAAACCGTAACCAAATGATAAGTTTGAGTAAGCCTGATCATATTGGTAATTTAACAAGGTTGTAGAAGCACCATCAGGTCCTCCTCCTGTTAGAGCCTTGATAACTTGGAAAGCTATATTGATATTTGATATAACATAGAATGTTAATGTAGTTCTTACTGTTTCCCATGATAGAGGTAAGGTTATATCAAAAAACTGTCTAACCTTGCTTGCCCCATCTATATCAGCCGCTTCATATAAATGATTTGGTATTTGAGACATTGTTGACATATACATAACCATATAATATCCAACAGCTTGCCATACCATGGCAGCGACTATAGAATAATTAACTATTTTCCTATTTCCTAAAAATGGTATATTTGTCCATGTTTCAGGATTAAATAATTTTCCTAATCCATTGACTAAGCCATTGTCCATACCGTAAATAGCTGCAAATATCGCTGCAACAACAGCAATAGATAAGATATTCGGTATATAAAATATAATCCTAAGGAAATTTTTCCCCTTTAAATCTTCTCTAGTTAAAATAGCCGCAAAAATAATTGCTAAAAACATAGTAATCACTGTTACTATAACCATTAAGAATATTGTATTTTGAAAAGCTTTTATAAACTTAGGATCATCCATTAATATTTTAAAATTATTTAATCCTACAAATTCACCATTTCCAATCGTATATGCTGTTTTCTTATATAGGGAAGATTTGAAAACTGTAAAAGTTGGATACAAAATAAATACGATATATAAAAGGAAGGCAGGTATTAAACTTAAATTTATAAAAGTTAATTTACTTTTAGAGTTTTTCATAAAACCACCGTCTTTCTAATCTTGCTTATAATTGAAATAGGCAGCGGATCTATCCGCCGCCTATCATAATTTCTCTTATTGAGCAGCCTTTGCTTCTTCTATTGCTTTTACTGCTTTAACAACATCTGCTTGCCATTCTTCAACTGTCTTGTCTCCGTTAGCTACTGAGTTGATTGTTTCATATAGAGCATCTGTTACTGATACACCTTCAACTGCTGGAGCTTGAGCAAAACCACCAGAAACTATCTTAACATCATCACTACTTAAAATATCATAGAATGATTTTGTAAGTGGATCTTTGATTAATTCGATAGCTTTAGCTGTAGGTATTACAGCACCACCGTTGTTTTGGAATGCTTCTGCAGCAAAATCTGAGTATAAGAATGTGATAAATGCTTTTGCTAATTCAGGTTCTTTTGTTTTAGCTGATACCCAAACTTGTTCGTTGAATGAGTAAACATATCTATCAGCACCTTCTTTGTATGCAGGAACTGGTAATAATCCCCATTGGAATCCTTCTGCTACACCTTCAGCATCTTTCATTTCGTTTGCTACCCATGTACCATTTGGCATAAATAATGATTCATTCTTCATTACTTGTAATTGGTTTTGTGTAAAGCTTTCACCGTTAGCTTGAGCTACTGTGTTTTTGTTTACATGTTTTAATATCTTTCCTAAAGCTTCAAAAACTGGTGTTGCTTCTGTTTCCCATGCTTTTGAATCATAGTTCATTAATTTTGTATATAATTCTTGTCCACCAACTTGGCTAATTAATGCAGGTATCACTGAGTCGTGGTATCCAGCTACTGGATATGTATACACTGCTGCACCTTCTTGTTTACCTTCTAAAGCAACTAGTTCGTCAATTGTCTTTGGTAATGTTAATTTTCCTTCTCCGAATAAGCTAGCATTATGGAAGAAACCATTTGGAGCTAAGTTAATAGGAGCTAAGTAAACTTTGTCATCACCATAAGGATTTGTTGTTGATCCACCTAATGAACCATCAAGTAATTTTTGATTTGGTGTTTGATCTTCTCCTAAAATTTTAGCATCAAAAGCATCTGTAATGTCTAAAACTTGTTTTTCAGCTAATTGAGCTTCTGTAAGTCTAGCTTCTCTACTTAAAGATATATAGTTTACATCTGGTGCTTGTCCAGATAAGAATTTTGGTGAAACTTCATCTTCAATTTGTTGAGAGAATGTAGCTTCAACTTTAGCACCTGATAATTCTTCAAACTTTTTGATTACTTCTTTCCATCCGTCAACTCCGTAACCGCCTTCTAAACCTGCAAATGTAAGGGTCTTTCCTGAGAATGGAAGATCTCCACTAACTTCTTTGCCTGTTTCCTTGCCTGTTTCTTTGCCTGTTTCCTTATTAGTATTAGAACATGCTACAAGTGATAACACTAACACTAATGCTAATAATAAAGAAATTATTTTCTTTGCCATATTGTCCTCCTAATTAATTTCTTAACTATAGTATAAAACGTATGAAAACATTTGTCTAATTGTGAAAACGCTTTTTTATTGCAATTATATACGAGAAATTAGAATTTTCAAAGGAAACAATGGTAATTACCTGTTTATCAGCCCTTGGTGGTTTATTACATTTTTGTAAAATTTTAGCTATTTGACTTATCTTTTCTAATCTAATATAATTATTTAGTAACTTATGGAGAGTTGTCCGAGTGGCTGATGGTGCATGATTGGAAATCATGTGTACGGTGCTTTAGCCGTACCGAGGGTTCAAATCCCTCACTCTCCGCCAATGCACTAGATGGGGAATTAGCGGTGCCCTGTAACCTACAATCCGCTATAGTAGGATTGAAGTCCCAGCTTAGATATTTCTATTGATGAGATACGCTTAACAAGTGGTGTTGATGCGGGGGTCCCGTGCAACAAAAGCCTATGAACCATGTCAGGTCCGGAAGGAAGCAGCATTAAGTAGTCCCTTTTGTGTGATACGGGGAAGCCTCTTCTGAGCTAACTATTAAGTAGTGACAATGATAGCTATGGCGAAGCTGGGTGTGCGTACATATTTATAAAGATAGGGCCGTCTCCCTTATTTAATCGCCCTATCTTTTCTTTTTTATCTTATAAAAAAAGCATTAGCTTCCTAATATGGAGCTAATGCTTTTTTGTATATATATAATTTTACGGCCTATAATTTCTTTCGTAGAAAATTCCATCTTCAAAGCCTTGAATAGTTGGATTTTTCTCAGCATTTTCAAGCCTCTTTTCCCCCCAGGCTACATACAATTCATTTTGTTCAATGCCAATATATCTTCTATTAAGTTTCTTCGCAGTTACTGAAGTCGTACAGGAGCCAGCAAAAGGATCTAGAATAAGGTCTCCTTCATTTGAAGAAGCAAGTATCAACTTGGCTATAAGCTTCTCAGGTTTTTGAGTTGGGTGTCCAGTATTTTCCTCCATAGACCAGAAAGGAATGCTTATATCATCCCAGAAATTTGATGGGTGGGTATCCCTATATTTTACACCTTCTCCCTCTTTCCAATCTTTAGCCTTTCCATCTTCTTTATATGGAGCAAGCACTCTTTTTCTTTGCTTTAACTTATCAAGGTTAAAGGTAAAATCATCGCTTTTACTTACATACCAAATATCTTCCATGGAATTTTTCCAATTATTTTTAGATCCTCTGCCCTTTTCCCTCTGCCAGGTTATTCTATTTCTGACATTGAAATATTCTAAAAGAATAGGACCTATAATCAAAGATGACTTCCAATCGCAACAAACATACATACTACCATTTTGCTTAAGCTTGTCTTTAATCATCTCTATCCATGTCCTAGTGTATTCTTCATAAGACTTACTATCTTTTTCAGTAAAAATATTTCCATGGTAATTTTTTCTTAGATTATATGGAGGGTCGACTATTATAAGGTCTATAGATTCATTTGATACATTTTCTAAAACCTCAAAAGTATCTCCTATTATATTTTTATTTATCATATTTTTAAAAGCTGAATCTTTTGTAAAATAAATAGCTTTTTTCAAATATTTCTGAGCTTCGTCTAAGCCAAAATCTATAGTTTTATTTCTTTTGGATTTTTGTTTCATTTCAATTCCTTTAGGTGTTTTACTTATTATTTTAAAGTATATGAAAGTTAATAACAAGTGATTAATTTGATAATCTTAGACCATCCTTAGTAAGTTCATAGCATTTATCACAAACTTCTTTTATAAAGTTTCTATCATGTGAAACTGAAATTATTGAACCATTAAATATTTTTAGAGCATTTATAATTTCCGGTTGCGATAAAGGTGATAGGTTTCTTGTAGGCTCATCTAAAACTAAAACTTCACACTTATCTAGATTCATTTTTGCAAAAAATAATTTTGCCTTTTGTCCACCTGATAAAGATTTTATATTTCTATACATCTCTTCTCTTTTAAAATTTAGAGATCCTAGATAAGTTGAAAGTTTAGAATGTTCATCCTTGGTAAAATCATTAGATAAATATTCGATAGCATTCATCTCATATTCTTCAAGCTCAAAATATGTTTGAGGCATATATCCAACATTTAGATTTAAATCTTTCAAGTCTTTTATTATTATCTTTAATAAAGTTGATTTCCCAACTCCATTTTTGCCTATAATACAAATTTTTTCAGGTCCAATAACTTTTAAATTTATATTTTTAGATAAAGTTCTACCAGCAATTTCAAGCTTTTCTAAATACATATCTAAAATAACTTTTCCATTAGGTACATTTATATCTTCATCAAAATTTATAGATATCTCTTCTTCATAATCTGGAACTTTTGCAAGATTTTCTCTTTCTTTTTCCAATATTTTTCCCATAGCTTTAACTGTATGCATCTTATCTTTCAGATTTTTACCAACTTCTGGATTGTTTGGCTTGGTAGATCTTAATGAGTCTTGTACCGAATCATGAATTCTCCTATATCTAGAAACTTTCTTATCAAATTCCTCTTTATCTTTTTTAGCTCGTTTTGTTTGATTGAAGATATTTAATGATCTTTTATCCACATATTCCTGATATGTCATAGATACTATAGTATGCTTTGCTTTTGAACGCCTCATTATTTGCTCAAGATGAATTATTCTATTTGCAACTTTTGACAAAAGTTCAATATCATGGGAAATAAATATAAGTGGTATGTCTAAATTGTCCATAAAATTTTCAAGCCATTTTACAGACTCTAAATCAAGATCATTACTAGGTTCATCCATTAAAAATATAGTTGGTGATTTCATTAGCTCCACTAGTAAAGTATATTTAATTCTTTCACCACCAGATAAGGTTAAAATATATTTATCAGTAGAAATTAAGTCTTCATCAAAATCTAGTTCAACAATTAATTTGTAGAATAGATTATAGTTGAAGAATTCATAGGGAATATTTTCGTGTAAATATTCTTCAGTTGTCTTTTTTAGTACTTCTTCATCTATTGCTTGTGGTAAATAGGCGATATTTTCATTGCTTGTAAAAATATCTCCAGAAATAGAACATATATCTTCTATTAATTTTTTATCATATATAGCCTTCAATAAGATTGATTTACCATTTCCCTCTTCACCTATGAGGGCGACCTTATCAGATTTATTTAATGAAAAAGTAAAATCTTCGATCAAAAGGCGTAAGTCTTCCAGTAGGTATATGTTTAGATTATTAATTTGTAGCATAAATCCTCCTTCAATTTTGAGAATGTATGCCATAATATATGGATATTAAAAATTATTGAATTAGATTTTAGATATAAAAAAATCTGTTTATATAGATAAACAGATAGGTCCGTGCTAAATGATATCATATAAAATGGCATACTAAACAGTACAGGAATATAATCCTGCTAACTATAAGTATTAAATTCATTAATCCATTTTATAAAATTACCATCCCCACTCTCCTTTATTATGATAGCTATATTTTATACTTTATTTAGATAATATTCAATTATAATTTTATATTTTACTTTTAAAATAAAAAACTTCAAAGATTATAAAATCTTTGAAGTCTTATCACTTATTCTAATGCTTAAATGCCAACCCATTTTCATCAGCACTTATTTGTACTGCTTCTTTTTCTTTGATTTCTCCAGCAAGCAACTTTCTAGCTAGGCTAGTTTCTAAGTTCTTTTGTAAGAATCTCTTGATTGGTCTTGCACCAAAGGCTGGTGAATAAGCATTTGTGATGATGTAATCTTTAGCCTTGTCATCAATAGATAAGCTAATCTTTCTATCTTCTAGTTTTCTAGCAATCTTTACTAATTCTAAGTCTATGATGTGTCCGATTTGATCCTTGCCTAAAGGCTTGAACATTACTATTTCGTCAATCCTATTTAGGAATTCCGGTCTAAATCTCATCTTCAATTCTTCATCAACCTTGTCTCTGGCTTCTTGGCTTATTTGACCCTTATCATCCAAACCATCTAATAGGTATTGAGACCCTATATTAGAAGTCATGATTATAATGGTATTTTTGAAGTCTACAGTCCTACCTTGGTTATCTGTTAGTCTACCATCATCTAAAACTTGTAATAGAATGTTGAACACATCAGGGTGAGCCTTTTCAATTTCGTCAAATAGGACTACTGAATAAGGGTTTCTTCTAACAGCTTCTGTTAATTGTCCACCTTCTTCATAACCTACATAACCTGGGGCTGCACCAATTAATCTTGATACAGAATATTTTTCCATGTATTCAGACATATCAATCCTAATCATGTTTCTTTCGTTATCAAACATCAAACCAGTCAAAGCCTTTGCTAATTCTGTCTTACCTACACCTGTAGGTCCTAAGAATATAAAGGAACCTATAGGTCTATTTTCATCCTTTAGTCCAGATCTAGCTCTTAAGATAGCTTCTGACACAGCTTTGACAGCTTGGTCTTGGCCGATTACTCTTTCTTTTAATTTTTCTCCAAGAGTCAAGATTTTTTCTTTTTCAGTTTCTTGAAGTTTTGAAAGAGGGATACCAGTCCATTTTGAAACTACTTCTGCAATTTCTTCATCTGTTACTTCTTCTTTTAGCTCTGATTCTTGACTAGATTTTTCTTCAGCTTCTTTTAAGTCTTCTTGTAATTGTGGTAGTTTACCATATCTTAATTGTGATAGCTTTTCAAAATCGTAAGATCTTTCTGCATCTTCAATTTCAATCTTTACCCTATCAATTTCAGCCTTGATATTGTTTATCTTGTCTAAAACTTTTTTAGAATCTTGCCATTTAGCAAATTTTTCATTGTAAATATCATCTTTTTGGCTCATTTCTTTTTCTAAAGATGTTAATCTTTCTTTTGAAGATTCATCTTTTTCATTTTTTAGGGCTGTTATTTCTATTTGAATTTGTAATATTTCTCTTCTTAATTTGTCAATATCTTCAGGCATTGAATCAATTTCTGTTTTAACCATGGCTGCAGCTTCATCCATAAGGTCTATGGCCTTGTCAGGTAAAAATCTGTCTGTTATATATCTATCCGATAAAACAGCGGCAGATATAACTGCGGAGTCAGCTATTCTTAACCCGTGGTGCAATTCATACTTTTCTTTAATACCTCTTAAGATAGAAATAGTATCTTCAACATTTGGTTGGTCAACTAATACCTTTTGGAATCTTCTTTCTAGGGCTCCATCTTTTTCGATATATTGCCTATATTCATTTAGAGTGGTAGCACCTATTACCTTGATTAAACCTCTAGATAAAGCTGGTTTCATGATATTACCAGCATCCATGGCACCGTCAGTTTTACCTGCACCAACTATCATGTGAATTTCGTCAATGAAAAGTATAATATCGCCATCTGAATCTTCTAATTCATTTATGACATCTTTTAGTCTTTCTTCAAATTCACCCCTATATTTAGCTCCTGCTATTAAAGCTGCCAAGTCTAGAGATAAGAGTCTTACACCCTTTAAGTTGTCCGGTACATCGTTATTTACTATCCTTTGGGCAATACCTTCTACAACAGCCGTTTTACCTACACCTGGTTCACCTATCAAAACAGGATTGTTTTTAGTTCTCCTAGACAAAATTCTGATTGCTGATCTTATTTCTTCATTCCTACCAATAATAGGGTCAATCTTACCTTCCCTAGCATCTTTGGTGAGGTCGACAGTGTATTTAGCTAAGGCTGAATCTTCTGCTTGACCAGGGTTGTTTTTCTTATCTTCTTTAAATGCTAAAAGTTTTTCTTTAAAACTCTTGTAGTTTACGCCAAATTTATTTAAAAGATTTACAACCTCATTGTTCTTTTCTTTTAATAAGGCTAAGAATAAGTGGTCTACACCTATATAGCTATCGTTTAAGTCAGCAGCTTCATCTTCTGCCTTTAATAAGATTCTTTGGTAGGCAGTTGATGCGTGAAGTGATCCACCTGCTTGTTCAGGTAAATTATCTACCAATCTCTTTAATTCTTCTCTTATAGTTGAGGCATCCTTGTCCATTAAGTTAATTAGCCTAAATACAAGACCATCTGATTCTTGCATCATTGCATAAGCCAAATGTTTTTCATTTAACTCTGGGTTTGAATTTTTAATGGCTATATCTTGAGCCTTTTGAATGTATTGTAATGTTTTTTCTGAAAATCTATCCATGTTCATATTATTCCTCCATCATTTGTCTATATATTTCTTCTTGTTCTTTAGTAAGTTCAGGATTTTTTATTTTTATCTTTAAGTATAGGTCACCTAACTTACCCTTCATATCTTTAAAACCTTTATTTCTTAATCTAATTTTTTTATCTGTTTGGATTCTTTCTGGTATGCTTACCTTTATCTTTCCATCAAAGGTATCTATGGTCTTTTTTGTACCAAAGTAAGCTTCCCAAGGACTTACAACAAGGTCTCTAGTTATATTTAAACCTTCTAATTTATCCTTGTCACTTATTTTAATTTTTACATAAATATCTCCGTGGATATCAAATTTATCACCTTTAATTTTTATGGATTTGCCATCTGTAATCCCAGCTGGCCATTTCAACTTTATAGTGGTATTTTGTCCACCTAAAGAAACGGGGATTTGTCTTTCACCCCCATGGTAGGCCTCTGCTACGCTTAAGTTTTGTTCTAAATTATATCTAGGTCTAGTCTTTGGTCTAGCATTGGAAAACTTTTCTCCAAAACCTCCAAAAAAGGAATCTCTTGAAAATCCCCCACCAGATCTACCAAATATAGTTTCAAAAAAGTCTGAAAATCCACTTCCGCCTGAGCTAGTATAGGCATAACCATAATCTGATGGATCAAAATTCATACCATCTTGGTAGGCAGATCCGAATTGGTCATATTTCTTTCTTTTATCTTCATCTGACAAAACTTCGTATGCTTCATTTACTTCTTTTAGCTTTTCTGCAGCTTCTTCCGAACCCTTATTTAAGTCTGGGTGATATTTTTTAGCAAGCTTCCTATAAGCTTTTTTTATTGTTTTAGAATCGGCTGACTTGGCTACTCCTAATATTTCATAATAATCTTTATATTGCATAATATAATCTCCAATCTCTCGTATTAACTCTTGTATATCAAAAACTTTGACTATCTTTGACTTTCATTTTTATTATACCCCATTCAACTATATATAATCAAGTTTTATTACTTTTTTTTAACATTTTCCAACTAGATATTTTATACTATATTTAATATAATGAAATTTGAAGAATAAAAGTCTGAAGGAGTATTTAATGTTTCCAGAAAATAAGATAAGTAATTGGTATAAATCTTTACCATACAACAATAAATTAGCATTCTTTTCTACTATTGTAATAGGTTTTATCTGCCATGGTTTTATGATGGCCAACAAATGGCTAAACCTTGATGATATAGTCCAACTCGTTGATACAATGAATAGGACTACTTCTGGTAGGTGGTTTTTAATGTTTCCATCCGCTATAGGAAGTGAATTTTCCCTACCTTGGCTAAATGGATTTTTAACCATATTTTACTCAGCTGTTATGGCATCTGTAATAGTTTCAATGTTTGATATAAAATCAAAAATCAATTCCATTTTAATTGGAGGAATCCTGGTGACCTTCCCTACAATAGGTTCACTAATGCCATTTATGAATACTCAAGACTCCTATCAATTTGGAGCTATGCTTACTGGTATTGGAGCCTATTTATTGGTAAAAAAAGAAAAAGGTTATTTATATTCAATGGTCTTATTTACCTTATCTTTAGCTATTTACCAAGCATATTTGGGTTATGCCGCAGGACTCATCTTGGTCTATTTCCTAATAGACTTATTCAAAAAAGAAAAAACCACTAGAGAAATTTTTAATAATTTTTTAAAAATGATGATATCTTTTTTAGGAGCTATAGTTATCTACCTTTTAGTTTCAAGAGGAATCTTTGGAAAGTACTTAGTTGATTACAAGGGACTAGATACCATGGGATCTATACCTCTTAAAGAACTTCCAGTAGCAATATTTTCAACTTACAAATATATGTTTTTATTTTTCACCGGCCAAGAATTTAACTATCACTGGTCCTTTATGCCTTATGTATTTGTAATTTCCTTTATTTTGCTTATATATCTAATTATTTATTTAGGAAAAAAATCTAAATTAGATAAAGATAGGATGATATTTGTAGCCTTTATACTTATCATTCTTCCTCCAGCTATAAATGTAATTTATATAATGTCATGGCAGGCTGGAGTAATGTTGAGGATGGCTTATGCCTATACTGTATGCTTTATGATGCCGTTGATTTTAATAGACTATATTTATAAGATTAATGCTAACGGAAATCACGAAATCCAAACTAATGAAGTATACCAAAACACAGTAGGCAAAAAGCTTAATCTTTTACAGCTTAGTGTTTGGTTCTTAGTTGTTGTTAGTTTCTTATCTGTCTACAATAATATTTACGTGACAAATAAGGCTTACTTCAAGGTTTGGAATACAAATAAGTCTTCTCACGCTTACGCAAATAGGATTTCTATGAGAATAGAAATGGTTGATGGATACACTACCGATACAAAGGTAGTTATGCTAGGAAATCCGGACTCTAGAACAGACTTTACAAAACTTATTGATACAAGAGATACAGAACCATTCATCATAGCTAATCACTTGACTAGACTTTACTCATTTAAATACTATCCTGAAAGATTTTTAGGACTGGATAATCCTATTAGTGATGTTGATGAAATAACTGATAAATTAGAACCTTTAAGATCTACAATTGAAGAAATGCCCCTATATCCTGCAAAGGATTCAATACAAATGATTGATGGAACCATATATATAAAATTTAAGGATATAAAATGAAAAAGACTGTAAGCTTGATAATACCTAGTTATAATGAAGAGAAAAATATTAGACCCTTTTTTGACTTATGTAAAAATACCTTAACTGACAATTTTTCGTATGAATATATTTTTATAAATGATGGGTCTAAAGATAATACTTTATTCGAAATAAAAAACTTAGTTGAAAATTTTCCTGAAGAAAAAATTATAGGTATTAATTTTTCAAGAAATTTCGGAAAAGAATCTGCAATATTAGCCGGTTTGCATCAAGCATCTGGGGACTATATTAGTTTAATTGATGCTGATTTACAACAACATCCTAGGTATGTATCTCAAATGCTAGACTTGCTAGAAGCTAATGAAAACTTAGATATGGTTGCAGCCTATCAAAAAGAAAGAAAAGAAGGCAAAGTACTAAGCTTTTTCAAGAAAACATTTTATTCTCTTATAAATAAAATTTCCGAAACAGAATTCAAGGATAACGCCTCTGATTTTAGAACTTTCAGATCACAAGTGAAAGACTCAATCTTAGACTTAGATGAATACAATAGGTTTTCTAAGGGGCTATTTTCCTGGGTTGGTTACAACACCGAGTTTATAGAATATATAGTCGATGAAAGAATTAACGGAAAATCATCCTGGTCATTTACATCCTTGACCAAGTATGCTTTAGAAGGCTTTGTAGGTTATTCAATACTACCTTTAAGGATAGCGTCTTTTTTAGGCGCTATAACATCCTTTATAGCAGGAATTTATATGATTTATGTAATAATAAATAAACTGCTTGGAAATGTTTATGTATCAGGTTATACAACTATAGTTTCTTTAATCCTTCTATTTGCTGGACTCATTCTCTTATCACTTGGAATAATCGGAGAATATATAGCAAAAATATATTTGGAAGTAAAAGACAGACCTCATTATATTATTAAAGATATTATTAAAAAATAAAAATAGAAGTCTAGGAGAAACAAAAATTCCTAGACTTCTTTATTCTTTTTAAATATAAAAAATTTTGAGGCTATATAATTGCTAACAAGTGTAAATATACTTGCTATAACTTTGCAGATAAATTCATTTTTATTTAAGACATCTACGCCTATGTACATTATCAAGGTATCTATAACTCCTGTTGATAATCTTACACTTATAAAAGTAATAAATTCTTTAACTGTACTTGTAAAATTAACTAACTTACTATTAAACACAAAAAATTTATTTACCACAAAGGCAAAGGTCGCTGAAATAGCCCAGGCTATGATATTTGAAAATACATTTGAAATAGATAAAACGTTATAAGAGAAGAAATAAACTACGAAATTTACAAGAGTTGTTAAGGCTCCAAAAATTATATAATTTACTGCTTCTCCATATCTTTTATGTATGGGTGTATTATTCTTCATCTTCTATATACTCCATGATATCCCCGGGTTGACAGTCCAACTCCCTACAAATAGCATTCAAGGTTTCTAGTCTGATCGCCTTTGCTTTGTTGTTCTTAAGTATTGAAATATTTGATATAGTTATGCCAACAGCTTCTGATAATTCAGTTACAGTCATTTTTCTTTTAGCTAGCATAACATCTAAGTTAACTACTATCATATTGTTAACTCCATTTCTATTTGTAAATCAGCTGATTTTCTTACAAGTAGGGATAGTGGATAAACTAAAATATGACCAACCACAAGGAAAATTATAAATACAAACCAAACTAATAAAAACCATATAGGATTTCCATTCATCAAGGTCATAACTACATTAGCTATAGTAGAAAAAACAATAGTAAATATTATCTTTTTATCTATTATTTTTAAAATATCCGCATTTTCATATGTAAAAATATTTCCTTTATATAGATTGTTTAACAATCCTATAACATCATATATCCCCCAAATTATCATAAAAGAAACTACATAAGATATTATAAGCCACAATATTGTTTGTGTTTTTAATTCGCTATAAGTTCCCAACAATCTATATGCTGTATATGTGCTAAATATAAAACCTAAAGCAATAGTCGCTACTACAAATATATAAGATAAATACTTCAAATTTAATAAGCTTTTTTTTGTTTTTTTATCAAGAGCATTTTCAAACATAATCCACCTCTTTTCTATATAATATAATACATCAAATTACATTGAAGCTCAATAAAAGTTTATTGCAATTCAATAAAAATTTGTTGTGAAAATATAAAATTTTTGTAAAATCCATATTTAATACATAATTAAAATATAATATTGGTAGTAGTATTCTGATAATCAAATTAATATAGCAATAAAAAAAGAAAAGAGATTCAATTTTAATTTATAAGGAGGTTAAATGTTAGAGTTAAAAAATATTTCAAAGCATTATAATGTAGCTGGAACTGATTTTACAGCACTAGATAATATAAGTCTAAAATTTAGAAAAAATGAATTTGTTTCAATACTCGGCCAAAGTGGATCAGGTAAGACAACAATGTTAAATATTATCGGTGGTTTAGATAGGTATAGTAGTGGTGATTTGATCATCAACAATACATCTACCAGTACATATAGTGATAGAGATTGGGATAGGTATAGAAACCATTCAGTCGGTTTTGTCTTCCAAAGCTATAATTTAATATCCCACCAAAGCATACTTTCAAACGTTGAACTAGCCTTGACACTTTCTGGAATCAATAAAAAAGAAAGACGTCAAAGAGCTAAAGAAATGCTTGAAAAAGTGGGCTTGGGTGAACATATAAATAAAAAGCCTAGCCAATTATCAGGTGGTCAAATGCAAAGAGTTGCCATTGCAAGGGCTTTAATAAACGATCCCGATATACTACTAGCAGATGAACCGACCGGGGCTTTGGACAGTGAAACAAGTGAAGTGATAATGGAGCTGCTTAAAGAAATTGCTAATGAAAAATTAGTAATAATGGTTACCCACAACCCAGAGCTTGCAGAAAGATATTCAACCAGAATAATCAACTTAAGGGATGGTCATATAGTTGATGATACAATGCCCTATGAAGATAGTACAGAAAATGAAGTTAACCTCACAAGCAACAATAAAACATCTATGTCATTTTTCACCGCCCTATCACTTAGTTTTAACAACTTGTTAACTAAAAAAGCGAGAACCATTCTTACCGCCTTTGCAGGAAGTATAGGTATAATCGGTATATCTCTTATTTTGTCACTTTCTACAGGAGCCCAAGACTATATTGATAGGATACAGGCAGATACTTTGACAATGTATCCAATCACTATAGAAGATAATTCTATAGACTTGTCTTCCTTACTTGAACTTCAAGCAAATAATAGTGATGACAAAAAGGATGATGATAAAAAAGATAGCAAAGTTGTTACAACTAAAAATGTGACCACTCAAATGCTCACTGGTATGCAGGCCTTTACTGGAACTACAGAAAATAACTTAAATAAATTTAAGAAACATATAGAAAATAATAAGGAGCAATTAGAAGCTTTAACTAATGCCATTGATTATGGCTATAATATAAACTTAAATCTATATAACAAAATAGATGATAAGATAACAAAGTTAAATCCTTTTGAATATATTGATAACCCTGCAGAAGATGCTGGTTTTGCTAGTTCTTATACCAACCAACCCCTTAACGCATGGGAAGAACTCTTAGGAAATAAAAACCTTCTGGAAAGTCAATATGATTTAGTTGAAGGTAAATGGCCTGAAAATAAGGAAGAATTAGTTCTGTTTGTAGACAAGGATAATCAATTGTCCGACCTATCTCTTTATCAATTAGGCCTGTTAAACCCTAACGACCTTAAAGAAAAGCAAGAAAAAATTGCCAAGGGTAAAGAAGTAAGCGAAGTTGATAAAGATATTTCCTATGATGAAATTCTAAATCTAACTTTTAAATACATTCCCTCAGTATCATTTTATGAGAATAACAATGGTTCATGGATATCTAAGGAAGATGACCAAGAATTATTAGAAAAACTATATGATGATGCCATAGAACTAAAGATAGTAGGTATTGTAAAAGCAAGTGAAAATTCCAGTGTTGAATCTGAGAGCGGCAAGGTTGGATATACAAAAGAATTAACCAACTATATCATTGAAAATGCGAACAGCACTGAAATAGCCAAAGAACAATTAGATAATCCAGAAATAGATGTATTTACAAAGAAACCATTCTTAAAGCCGGGCGAAGAGATACAGCCAGCTAAGTTAGAAGAATTACCTGAAAATATAAGGGCATACGTTTCCACTTTACCAGAAAAAGAACAAAAAGAAGCTTTAATTAATTTTGCAGAAGCTTCAAAAAATACCCTTGAAGATAACCTTAAAACTTTGGGAATTGTGGATCAGGAAAGTCCTAATTTCATAAATCTATATCCTAAAGACTTTGAGTCTAAAGAAAAAATAGATGATTTTATCAAAGACTACAATTCAAATATAGATGATGAAAATAACCAAATTAAATATACAGATTTCGTAGGATTAATCATGTCTTCTGTAAGTAGTATAATCAATGTGATATCATATCTACTTATCGGATTTGTTTCAATATCATTGGTAGTATCTTCTATAATGATTGGAATCATCACTTATGTATCTGTTTTAGAAAGAACAAAAGAAATTGGTATTCTAAAAAGTATAGGTGCAAGTAAAAAGGATATATCTAGAGTCTTTAATGCAGAGACCATTATAATCGGTCTACTTTCCGGTTCTCTAGGTATCTTAATTACAGGATTGTTGATATTGCCAGCAAATAGGATTATAAAATCCTTGACAGGAGTAAATAATTTCGCTGTCCTCCCTATAAAAGCAAGCCTCCTATTAATTTTATTAAGTGTTACACTTACACTAATAGCAGGAATAATTCCTTCTAGAATAGCAGCGAAAAAAGATGCTGTAGAAGCATTAAGAACTGAATAATAAGCAAAAAGAAGGCTAAAATTAGCCTTCTTTTTCTTTATCATTATGCTTATTATTTATTTCTTTTTTTATAGCTAATAAACAATAATACTATTAATCCAACTAAACCAATACCTGCATATAAAGCGATATTTGTATCATCACCTGTCTTAGGTGTTTCTGGTGTTGGTGGAGTTTTTGGTTTATGTGTATTTGTTACCACAAAACCATCAACTTGGTTACCAGTTATTTCACTTGAATATCCTTCAACAACTTCTTCTCTTATGGTATAAACAATCTTCTTGCCGTCCTTGTACTCATCAAGGTCTGTAAATTGTCCTGACCAATTATTTTCTTTGTTCAATACTAGTTTTTGATCAGTTTCCTTACCATCTGCTAGAAGTACTATGCTTATGCTTGTTGGTCTTAGCTTGTCTTGGTCATTTTTATCATTCCAGTGTTTTACAACGTTTATGCTTGTCTTTCCTGGTTTGTAAGTGTTGGTTATATTATGTCCATTTACTTGGCTTACATAGCCTTCAACCTTTTCTTCTGAAACGGTGTAGAATACTTCTTCACCATTTTCATACTTAGCTAGCTTTTCAAAGCTATATGACCAATCTCCATTTTCATCAGCTTTTACTTCTTTTCTAG
>NZ_OGVE01000005.1 GCF_900258485.1 Helcococcus massiliensis | reverse complement strand
GCATGTGTTAAGCACGCCGCCAGCGTTCGTCCTGAGCCAGGATCAAACTCTCAAATTAAAGTTTGATCTAGCTTATTTTGAAATTATTATACTCAAAAGTTTTGACTATTTATTTGTTTAGGTTCTTTTATCGTGTTCTTTGAGAACACTTTATATATATTACCATCGAAAAAAGTATTTGTCAAATAAATTTTTCATTTATTTTTTAGTCTTTTCAGACCGTCTTTTTCGACGACTTTTATATAATAGCAAGTTAAAAAGTATTTGTCAAACTTTTTTGCATTTATTTTTAATAATAATTAAAACCGGGTATTTTACCCGGTTTCATCATAGTCTATTTATTGAATTTAATCAATTAATGTCTTATTTAGTTTTAATTCTTTTATATTTCTATCAATAGCATCAGCAATTATATGTATATTTTCATCTGATAACTTATCACTATATATAGAATAGTAATAATCTTGGTCAGAATTTACATAACCAATATCATATTTTACATTACTATTAGATAAGGATATATTTCTACTTGCCTGTTTAGTATAAACAGGATTCAAAAATAAATTACTAGTTTCTTCTAATAAGGAAAGATAATATTTTTTCAATACTGTATCCTTGTTTTCTGACATTTTGAAAAATTTCAAAACTTCACTCACCTTCATTGATTCAATATTAGACCTTCCCAATACTTTACTTTTAAATGAAGTTAAATTATAACCCATACCATTTATATATGAAGCAAGACTTGTTATCCTATCCTTATTATTTTGGATATAGATACTATCCAGGTGTTCTTCTACATCTTCTAACTTTATTGTGCCTTGTCCTATTAAATCATCTATTAATAGTAAATAAATATAATCATCAATTTTGTAATTAGATAAAGTCTTTTTATCGTTGATAGCCAATAAAGTTTCATCTCCATCCTCTATAACTATAGAAAAGTCTTCTTGTTTAATTTGATTTTCTTCAAGGACATCCATCAACTTATTAACTAAGTAATCTTCAAAGTTTGATTTTTCTTTATTCTTTATAGTATAGGTATTAGGATCCAGTTTCACATAGCTAGCACTTTCTTCATCCTTATTATATTTTTTATAATATAAGTTTCCACTATACTTATTATAAGCTTGATCAAAAGTACTATTGTAATAAGATTGATAAAGCTTATTAATCTTATTTTTTTCCCTATATATAAAGAAGTAATATAAAAATCCTAGTACTGAAATAATAAATAGCAAACCTAAAAATCTTGCCAACCTATTTTTCTTCCTATTTCTTTTATTCCTCTTCTTCATATAATACTTATGATCTCTTATTCGATTTTCTTGAATATCTCGTCTTTCTTTTCTCAATACTATTCCACCAGTTTTTTATATTCGCTATATCCTTCTTCATCCATTTCATCATAAGGAATAAATCTCAAACTTGCACCATTAATGCAATATCTTAATCCTCCAGTTTCCTTTGGTCCGTCATTAAATACATGACCAAGATGGCTGTCTCCTGATTTTGAAACTACCTCAATTCTTTTTCTTGATAAGCTATCATCTTCAAAATATAATAAGGCATCTTTTTCAATAGGTTTGGAGAATGATGGCCAACCACAACCCGCATCAAATTTATCAGTTGAAACAAATAAAGCCTGCCCTGTAACAATATCTACATATAATCCTTTTTCATAAAAATCGTCATACTCACTAGTAAAAGGCATTTCTGTAGCCGCTTCTTGAGTTACTCTATATTGTAAGTCTGTCAATTTTTCTTTAATTTCTTCGTTTGATAATTTAGCAAACTTATTGTCTTTAGTATCTTCATCAGCTAAAGAAAGGTCTACATGACAATATCCATTAGGATTTTTCTTTAAATAGTCTTGGTGGTAGTCTTCAGCCATAAAATAATTTTTTAGGTAGTCTACTTCTACCTGAATTTTTCTATCATAATTGACTTGCATTATTTCTATATATTTAATAGCAACTTCCCTATCATTTAAATTGTTAGAATAAATTCCAGTCCTATATTGTTCACCTACATCTCCACCTTGTCTATTTAAACTAGTTGGATCTATAATTCTAAAGAAGTGTTCTAAGATTTGGAATAGGTTAATCAATTCTGGATCGTATACAATTCTTGCAACCTCTGCAAAACCAGTAGCTCCAGTACATACTTGTTCATATGAAGGATTTTCTACAAGTCCATTAGCATATCCCACTTCAGTAGCAACTACACCTTCAATTTTGTCAAAGTAAGCCTGGGTACCCCAAAAGCATCCTGCTCCAAGTACAATTTCTTTTTGATTATCTTTTAATTTTAATTCAGACCTAATCATATTTTCCTCTTTTACATATTTTTATATCTTCTTACATTTTCTTCTGATAGAAAATCAAAGGCATTGTTTACCTTCTTAAACATTTCCTCAGCATGTCTTTCTTTACTAATGTCAGGATGGTATTTCTTAGCTAGTTTTCTATATGCAGCTTTTATAGTTGAAAAGTCTGCATCATAAGGAACACCTAAAACATCACAAGCTTCTTCATATTTTTGTTTAAATCCTACAAAGGCACCTGGTCCTCTCTGACCTGAAGATCCTTGGTAGCCACCATATCCATCCTGTGAACTACTATAGCCACCAAAGTTTTGTTCGAAGAATTCTCTCCATTGTTTTTCTTGTTGCCTTTGTCTTTCTCTTCTTCTCTCTTCTTCCCTACGTAACTCTTCTTCAAATTTTCGTCTTTGAATTTCATCATACTTATCTTTGTAGAATTGATAAGTCTTATTTTCTACTCCACCTTCCATCTCATATCTGGCATAGTCATATAAAAAGTTAATTTGAGCATATTTAACTTTTCTAAAAGAATTCAGCACTGACCTTCCAAGGATAGAAATCGAAAATACAATAATTGTAGCAATTAATAAAAAGGCACCTGGTCCAGTAAATACAAGCAAAAGCAAAAGCGGTATAGTAACTATCCCTATAACAAAAAATAACACTATAGGAATAATAAATAAACGTATTGAATCCGCTGCATTTATTATGACTTCTAAAATGTTTTCTACTAAATCATATATAAACTCCAGAGCTTTAGTAAAATAATAAACTATTTTTCCCCATATATTTTTCATCTTTTCTCCATTACATTATGTGGTTATCAATCCTATTATATAGGCTATAATAAACACCCTTGTTATCTAATAGTTCTTTATGGTTTCCTTTTTCTTGGATACCATCCTTAGTTAATACAACTATTTCATCAGAGTTAATTATTGTAGTTAACCTGTGAGCTATTGTAATAGTTGTCCTATCTTTAGATAGTTCTTCTAGAGATTCTTGGATAATTTGTTCACTCTTATTATCTAAGGCTGAAGTCGCCTCGTCCAATATAAGTATTGGTGGATTCTTTAAGAATACTCTCGCTATAGAGATCCTTTGTTTTTGTCCACCAGACAACATTACACCCCTTTCACCAATATAGGTATTAAAACCATCTGGAAATTTTTCTATAAACTCTAAAGCTCCAGCCTTTCTAGCTGCTTCAATTACTTCTTCCTTGCTTACATCCAATCTTCCATAAAGAATATTTTCATAAATAGTTCCTGAGAATAGGTAAACATCCTGTTGGACTATACCTATATTATCTCTTAGAGCTTTTAGCTGTAGGTCTCTTACATCATAGCCATCTATTTTTATAGCACCCTTATCTACATCATAAAATCTTGGAATCATTTTTATTAGGGTTGTTTTACCCCCACCAGATGGACCAACCAAGGCTAATTTTGAACCTGGTTTAATATCTAAAGTCACATCTTCCAAGACGGATTCTTTTTCCCCATCTCCATTTGATGAATATGCAAAACTTACATCTTCAAATTGTATATGACCTTTTACATCTTTTAAAATATGTGGATTTGGCCTGTCTACAATGCTTGGTTTAACATCCATTATCTCCGCAAATCTTTCTATACCGGTCATTCCTTTTTCATATGTTTCTAGGAAGGTGATTAAACGGGTAATAGTTGTCAATAAAGTGGTCGCATACATTATATATAGGGTAAAGTCTGCAGGGTCTATAGTACCCTTTATTAAAAATATACCACCTAAAAGCACTATTACTAAATACATCAAGGCATCTAAAACCTTTGTAATAGCTGTAAAATCAGCCATAGCCTTGTAGTATACTTTTTTAAGGCCTAAAAATCTATAATTTGCCTTGTCAAAATTTTCTATTTCAAGGTCTTCATTAGCAAAAGATCTGATTACATTTATACCCAGCAAGGAATCCTCTATATCAGAGTTTATTTCACCTATTTGGTGTCTTTGTTGTTTTTGAGTTCGTCTAATATTTTTTCTAACTGAGTTAGTTAATATAACCATTAAAGGTATCATTAAAAACATTACAAGAGTTAATGTAAGGTTTATATTCACCAAAATTACAAAGGTAACTAGTATCTTCACTATAGCCTTCAAAAATTCTTCAGGTACGTGATGGGCAAATTCTGTTACATCAAATAAGTCTGTAGTAATCCTTGCTAGTAACTGCCCTATTTTTGTATGAGAATAAAACTCATCGGAAAGATACTGGATATGACTGAAGACATCTCTTCTCATATCTTTTTCAATCATAGCTCCCATTATATGACCTTGTTTTTGCATATAATAAGTGGATCCTACTTCAACAACTTTCAATAAGAAATATATAGCAATCATTTTAAGCAAATATGACATAGTCAAAACAAGTTCTGGTTTAATTGCCATATTGGTTATATTTCTAATAATTAAAGGCAAGGCAACTTCAGCAACTATTGTCAAACAAGCTGCAAACAAGTCCTTAAATAAAAGTCCCTTATAGTTACCATAGTAAGGAGCAAATCTTTTTATTAATTCTTTACTTGTATAATTTGATCTATTTAACTTTTCCATTCATCTCTCTTTCTATTATTACCATTAATTTCATTATTATACCACAAATATATAGTCCTTATAAATATATCAACAATTAAAAAGAAGACAAAGATCTTTATAATTCTTTATCTTCTTTATTTAAAATTAAATTGTAAATTATTTACTTAAAAACTTAAGCGCTGTATTTTTGAATGTTTCTATAGCGTCTTTATATTCATCCAATTCTATATATTCATCTATAATATGGGCATTTTTTGTTAAGCCCGGTCCGTAAACAACAAGTTGGATATCGTCTGATATATGAGTATATCTAGATAATTCGCAAGTCCCTGTAAGCGGTCTTACTTGTACAATTTTATCTGGAGCAGATTCTTTCAAGGCATTTATCAAGTCTGTATCCCTATCAGCCTCTGCCGGATCTAAAACTTGGACTAAGTCTAAAGAAAGTTTAGCCTTAGATTCATCCTTATTATTTTCATCAATAGCATCTTGTAAAATTTTTATTGATTCTTCAGATCCAAATTCTGGTACAGTACGAATGTTACCCTTTATACTTGCAAAATCCGGTACAGAGTTAAATTGGATACCACCCTCTATAATAGAAAATACATTTAAAGTAGATCCTAAGTGTTCATTTTGGTAGTCAGGATTTGCTGTTACCTTGTCAAATTCATCTTGGACATTTTTGATATAATCTACTATTGTCATGATTGCATTGATGCCAATCTCTGGCATTGAAGAATGGGCTGCCTTTCCTTTAGCCTTTACTTCGTACATTATTGAACCTTTAGAAGCAAATATAGCTTGATTTTCACCATCTCTTTTAGTTGGTTCAGAAATTAAAATAGCATCAACCCCATCTAAGTGTTTACCTTCAACAAGGTCTAAAGCTCCCTTCATACCTACTTCTTCACCTACTGTTCCAAGTAACCAAATTTCACCAGGAAAATTAGATCCTTCTTCTAAAATTTCTAAGATGGCATAGATACTTGCTGCAAGGCCACCCTTCATATCTGAAGTACCTCTACCATACATTTTTCCATCTTCTACATGTCCAGAAAATGGATCTTGAGTCCAACCTTCACCAGCTTCAACTACATCCAAGTGTCCTGAAAAAGCAAATATTTTTCCTTCTTCTTTTCCTTTTATCTTTACAATAATATTGTCCCTACCAGGATATGATTCAACCAATTCAGTTTCAACATTGTCATAATCCTTAAATAAGCCTTGGATATATTCGGCAACTTTTTTTTCATTATCATTTACTGATTGTATTTGTATCAAATCTCTTAAAATATCAATATATTTTTCCATATTAACTCCTTTATTTTTCACTTGTGTTTGCATATTTCTTAGCGCTATTATGGGATAATATCCAAAATATACCTGTCAAAGTTGCAAATCCTATATTTATAATCCAGCCTAGGGTATAGGCTCCTGTCCTATCATATATAAATGATACTAGTAAAGGTCCTAAGGCCGCACCTACTTGCATGCCTGATTGAACAAATCCATAAGCTTCCCCGTAAGTTTTTCTATCAAAAATTGATGAAGCTATTAGTGGAGGTATAACTGTACCTATAGCCAATCCTAAACCAAATATTATAGCCACTAACCATGGGCCCCATGGTTGACCTACAAATAGCATAGCAACAAAGGTCAAGGCAAGTGATCCTGAACCTAAGATTAAAGCATAATATATGCCATATTTATCAGCGATCTTACCAATGATTAATTTACCTATTACTCCCAGCACTAAGTACAAGGAGATTACAGTACCTGCAGTTTTTACTCCAACTACCTCTTGGAAGGCTGGTGCAAATTGTAGGGTAGCCCCATTAGCTAAACCATTCATCACAGAACCTAAGACTAAGAAAATAAAGAAAGTCGTTGTGATTGCAGCACTAGTTGATAAGGCTACATTTAAAGAATTATATGATTTTTGTACTTTCTTAATATCTTGTCCTTCTAACTTTTCATCTTCCTTGAAACCATATGGTTTCATTCCTATGTCTTCTGGTCTTAAATAAATAATGAATAAGCCTGCTATTAAACCTATAGCTAAAATAATTATTCCATATACTCTATAAGATGTTCTCCAGCCATAGTTAGCAATTAGTCTACTAATAATAGGACTTAAAATAGCCCCACCAGCTGAAACACCTGATACAGCTATTGATGTAGCAAGTCCTACCTTGTCTTCAAACCAGTTGTTGATAAGCATCATCATAGGTATTTGAGCTGTTGTAATATAGGCTGTACCTACAAAAAATGCCAATATGTAAAAATGATACTTGTTTTGGGCTAGTGAATACCCAAATACTGAAGCCGCAAAAACAAAGGCTCCCAAGGTCCAAACTGTTTTGAAATTATATTTAGTTAAAAAGTATGCCACTAGCGGAGCTAAAAACACCCCTATTATTTGAGTGATTGTTCCTATCAAGGAAAAATCTGTCCTAGTAAATCCTAAATCTTGGGTAACAGCTATCTGCCAGCTGTTTGACAAGGAGTTTACAATTGGTACAAAAACTCCCAAAACTATTGATGCTACAACTAATATTAGCCAAGCATAGTGAAACTTTCTTTCTTTATTTTTCATAATAATACTCCATAATAATTTCCTTTATAATCTATCTTTTATTATACCCGAATTTTATAATTTCAAAAAATCAAATTATGAAAGTATAAAAAAACTAGTAAAAATCATCAATGATCCCTACTAGTTTCAATTAGATTTATTTATTTTTTCTTCTTAAAAAGATAGCTATCCCATTTAACACTATAGATGCACCTACACAAAACCATAGGTATTCACTTACTGTTGGTACTATGTCCATTATCCCATCTATATCAGGAACAGCTAATCTTTTAGCTACATCAGCATAAAAATCATTTACAGTTAAAGCAGTAAAGGCCAAACTTAGAAAGCCAAATATTTCTTCCTTCTTATTTTTAATAGCACTTATAATATTTACCAGCATAAATATAATTGCTAATACCCCAAATAATAACCACATATGTTTCTCCTTGTATATATTTTTAACTATTATATCACACAAAAAAAAAAAAATGAAAGACTTAGAAAACTAAGCCTTTCAAACAAACTCTTATCTATTTACTATAAAGTCATCATCAGAAGTTTCTAAGAAGTTCTTTGATGAATTTAAGGCGCCTTGTACTAGGTTTGCAACAGCTGTTTCTGTAAAGTAAGCTGTATGAGGTGTATATAAGATGTCATCTCTTTCTATTAATTTTAAGAATGTTTCATCTTCTATCTTTTCTCCTCTTAAGTCTTTTGGTACGAATGGTCCTTCAAATTCGTAAACATCTAAACCAGCTCCTAGTAATTTACCGCTATCTAAAGCTCTAAATACTGCTTCTGTATCTACTAAAGCACCTCTACCTGAGTTGATTAGGATTGAATTGTCAGGCATTAGGCTTAAGAATTCATCATCAACCATGTGGTGGTTTTCTTTAGTAGCTGGCATGTGTAAAGTAACAACATCTGATCGCTTTGCTAATTCTTCTACACTGTCAACATATGTTAGGTATTTTTCTGCTTCTTCATTTGGATATAAGTCAAAACCGATAACTTTTGCACCTAAACCACTAAATAATTTAGCCGCTGCCCTACCGATTCTACCTGTACCTAAAATACCTACTGTTAAAGTTCTCATTTCTCTTGAAACTAATCTCTTTTCCCATGAGAAGTTATGTTCTTCAACATTTTTTACAATCTTTTTGATGTTTCTTGAAATGATTAAAGCTGCTGTTACAGCATGTTCTGCTATAGCATTTGGTGAATATGATGGTACATTTGTAAGTTTAATATCTAATTCATTTAACTTATCTAATTTGTACATATCAAATCCTGCAGATCTTGTTGAAAAGATTTTTACACCATTTTCTGCTGCAAAGTCATAAACTGAGTCTGGAATTTCTTTGATTTGTGAAATACATACAGCATCAGCTCCTACTAACATATCTTTTGTACTTTCGTCTAAGTCCTTGTTAGTTACAACTAATTCTATATCAGAGTTTTCTTTTTTCCATTCTTCAACTGCTTTTTCTTCTACTTCTTTATAGTTAAAAAATACTATTTTCATTAGTAATCCTTTCTATTTTTCTTGTCCATAAATAAAGATATCTCTATCGTATAATTTCAATACTTTTGTACATACTTTATCGATTAAGTATGCTGATATAAATGGTATTACAAAGAATACTAAGGCTAATATCAATATGTTTTTGGCTACGCTTCCTTCCATAAATGATAAGGCATTTATAGGTCCTACAAGTCCTGAGAAACCAAAACCTGCTGAAGCTGTTGTACCTTGGATGTTAAATAAATATGCTACCACACCTGTTACTATAGCATTAGCTATTAAAGGTATGTTCATAATTGGGTATCTTAACCAGTTAGGCATAAACATTTTCATTGATCCTAAAAATACTGAAAGTGGAACACCTATCTTGTTTACATACATAGCCCCTACAACTAAAGTCATAGCTGCTGATGCAATACCTAAGTTTGCAGCACCTGATGCTAGTCCTTCTAGGCCTACTGCGTAAGCAATAGCTACTGTAGATATTGGAGATACAATTATCAATGCAAATGATATTGATAATAAGATACTCATCAATAATGGTTGTAAGTCTGTAAAGTTTTGGATTACAGCACCTATAGCTGTTGTGATTTGTTTTACATATGGTAATAGCAGGGTTGAAAGTGTACCTACAATTAAAACTACTATTACTGGTGATAAAATCATTGTTAAGCTGCCTAATTTACCTCTGATTAAACTTAATAGGTAAACTGCCATAGCTGCAGTGATCATTGTGTTTATCAAGTCACCTATACCTGTTGCTATAAGAGCACCATCGGTAGACACTAATAAACCTGAACCAATCATAGTTGCAACACCAACTAAACCTGTTTCTATTGGTTGTAATTTAAATTGGTAACCAATAAATATACCAACTAGCAATGGTGTAGCTGCTTGTGAAGCTAATAATATCGTATGAATTGTTTGGAATATTTGTGCTTGTGGTGCTAAAGCCTTAAATATTTCCCCTAGGATAGCATTTGGAATAAGACCAACTACTATACCCATTGCTGTACCATTAAGGATTTTCATTAAAAATCCTTTTAATTCTATTTTATTATCCATAAAATAACCTTCCTTTTCTTATAATTTCTCCACAGTCAATATTACGCTTAAGAATTTTGAATGTCAAGCTTGGTGTTTTTTATGTCTCCTATCTTTTTGTCTTAAATAAAAAAAGAAGAGGACATCCTCTCCTCTTCTAAATGTTTTCTTTATGGTCAGTCAGCATATACAAAGAAAACTTATCCGTTTCTATATAGCCCTTGTCATCTACAATTTCATTTGAAATTGTTAGGCTAGATGGAAATGATACTTTCTCTTTGTCTAGAGTATATTTGACTCCCTTTAAAGTCACAAGAGTGTCCTCAAGGACTACTATAGATAAATACTTGTAGTCATTTTTATCTATCTCAATTTCGCCATCTACATAGCTTATCAAATTATTTTCATCCAATATATATCCCCTTATATCAAGGGTGGCAAGCCTCTTAAGCAAAAGGATATTTGCCATAGTATGGTCCATCCTATCACCCATGGCTGATAAAAGATATATATTGTCAGATTTTAACTCTATGGCTTTTTCAAGGGCTATTTCAAAATCAGTCATAGACTTTTCTGAAGGATATTTGATTAGTTTATCTTGGTCAGCATCTGCTAAAACTTTTGTATCAACAGAGTCAAAATCACCTATTATATAGTCTGCTTCAAAGCCGTATTTGCTTAGATAATTTAATCCCTTGTCTACAGCTATGACCTTGTCAGCTTGTTTATAATATCTTTCTAAAAGATCTCTGCCAGGTTCAGATCCACCTGAAACTATTAAAGTATTCACCATCTTTTCTCCTAGGTCTAAAGGATAAAATATTTTTCATCTACTCCAGCTTCTAATAAAACTTCTTTTATTTCTTTTAACAAGTCTAAAATATAAGCAACATTTTCGCATTCTTTAAGATTATTGATATTTAAAATAGAAAAACTAGTTTGCTTGTCTCCTGCATTAAAGTCAATGTTACTGATTTTAGCATCTAAGTCGTAGTTATCTTCCGGTATAAAATTAGCGTCAAATAGTTTTTCATAAGATAAAATCAATTCTTTTATCTTATCCCTTGTTTCCTTATTTAAATCATAACTATCTGATGCTTCTTCATAGTTGTAACCCTTATAGGCTTCAAGTGAATTTTCATCTCTATCATATATGTCAATACTTGCTATATGAGAAGCCCATGGGTTTGTCTTATGGTATTTAAAAATATATTCGCTCATATTCACTCCTAATTCCTTTTTATCTTATAGATAATTGTATACCCCTATTTTAGATTTCTAAATCTCACTTAATTGGCCAGACATTACCCAATATATTAACTTATTTACAACCTTTTTGCCTGTAGCTTTTTCAAGAGCTTGGGCATATAGGTTCAATTGTTTAATATATAGAGTCTTATCAACTACTTTATTTGTCTTAAAGTCCAAAATAGTATAGCCTTGGTCATCTTCGAAGAATAAGTCAATTTGTCCATCGACAGTGATTGGGTGTCCTTCATCATCATACTTCATAGTAAATGATGATTCCCTATAAAGTTTATTATTCTCCTTAGCTTCAACTAGCTGGGCAAATATTGGATGATTTATAAAGTCCATAAAAAGTTTTTTATCAATGTAATCAAATTCCTTCTTGCTGATAAACTTGTTTTCTATCATATAAGTAAAGAACTGGTCTAAGTCTTTTTCAGACATTGCTTTGATAGGAAGTTTTTCAAACAAGTAATGGTATAGGCTACCTTTGGCAAGTGGGTCTAATTCTAATTCATCAGATTTTTCAATAAAATTTGCCTGCAATAAAAGATCTGTTTTATAAAGTTCTTTTTCGGTTAACTTTTCATATTCTCTAAAATCCGCTTCCTTATTATCATCCTTAGCTGAGATTTCAGTAACCGTCTTTTTATATGGAAGATCTACCATACTAGTATCATAATCAAAATTAAAGACTTTTTGTATTTTTTCAGATATATTTTTTTCAAAGTCCTCATTTTCCCTAGATTTTTCTTTTGAAGATTTTTCCTTATTTTCATTTAAGAATGCTTCTTTGTAAAGATCTGCAGAGTTAATATTTTCAAAATTATACTTTATATTTAGCTCATCTATTTCTTTTTGTGAATCCTCTAAAGCTGAATAAATCCAATCATGATAGCTATTCATTTTTTTAGGATCTCTTTTATCTATTTTATAGCCTTCAGATTTTCCTTTTGATAATAAATGAATTTCTCTTTCCGCCCTTGTCATAGCTACATATAAGATTCTCATTTCTTCAGACAACAATTCATATTTTTTAGCAGATTTGATCAACTTATAAGATATCGGTTCTTCAAGCTTATTAGTATCAGGATCATAAACTTTTAATGAGATACCACCCTCATTCATTATAAAGGATTGTCTTAGGTCCATTGTATTCATACCCTTGCCAGCATCAACTATGAGGCAAGTATCAAATTGAAGACCCTTTGACTTGTGCATGGTCATCAATCTAACAACATCATCTTCTTCAGATAGTTCCGCATTTGATTCCCTATCAGTTAAATCTTTTTTTTGAGCAAATTTCAAATAAGAAACAAGAGAAGATAGACTTTGGAATGAACCACTTTCTATTTCTTTTATCTCATCTATAAATAACTTCATATTAGAAAGGATCCTATCTCCATTATCCTTGGATAGTATATATGAAAGATAACCTGAATCACTTAATACAAACCAAGCTAATTTTTCAAGACTCAATTTTCTTTCCAAGTCTCTATATTCTTTAATCTTGTCATTATAAGTTTCAATTTTTTTCTCTATTTCTTTCTTGGCATCGTCTCTTTGACAATATTTTCTAAAGCAATAGTTAAATGAATGGTCTTTATCATCATACCTGATATGAGCAAGCTCATCATCAGTCATATTCACCAAAGGAGAAGTCAATACTGATAAAAGAGTGATATCATCTTGGTCATTGTCTATTGCTTTCAATATTTCTATAAAGGCTTTTATTTCTATATCTTCATATGAGAATCCTGATGATTCATAAAAATAAGGTATTTTTTCCATTTCAAGCACTTTTATAATGTCAGGAAAAATAGTTTTACTTCTTGCTAAAATAGCTATCTTATTATAATAAGTTTTTTCTTCTTTAGATTCTTCTGCTTTTTCTGAATCCTTTTCTTTAGCCGCTTTTTCCTCATCTAATTTTTTCTTTCTATGGACTATATCTTTTATTTTTTTTGCTACAAGAAGAGCCTCAGGATTTATATTTAACAATTCCCTATCGATATTTTCTTTTAGTTCATCCTCTTCATCTTTATCCATATCTTCAATAAAGTTTAAGGATATTTTTGTAGATTCATCATCATACTTTTCTATAGGCTTCCCAGGAGCTAATCTATGCTCATAAGTATCATAGTTCACATCCCCTAGTTCATCAGTCATGTGCTTGTTGAAAATTAGGTTGTTAAAGTTTAATAGATTCCTTTCAGTTCTAAAGTTGTGGTATAAGTCAATGGCAATGCTATTATCATCATCTGTTTTATAAGACTTGTACCTTTCTTTGAAAATTAAAGGGTCGGCTAGTCTAAATTTATAGATAGATTGCTTGATATCACCTACAAAGAAGAGATTATTATTTGAACTTATGTTTTCTATAATCTCATTTTGGACTTGGTTCGAATCCTGGTATTCATCAAAGAATATATACTTATACTTATCTCTAAGACTAGCTAAAACACTCTCATCTTTGAGCAATTCAAGGGTATAGTGTTCTATATCATTGAAGTCGATTGCTTGTCTGGAATTTTTGTTTTCCCTAAATTTTTTGTGGTAAAGTTTCAAAACATATTCCATAGCTTGGAGTGACTTATGCACTTGGTCTTCAAAAACTAGTTCTTTATCCAAGTCAAAAGCCTGCATATCATTGATTAAAGCCTTAAGATTTTTCCTATAGCTATCCATCAAGTCACCAACAATCTTTATATCATCTTTGTCTAGGCCTTTTTCTTCTATAATCTTTTTCCCATGTCTGTCTTTAGTTATTATTTCTACCTGGTTAATAAAACTAAATAGCTGATCATAATTTTCAGCCGAATGCAAGGAAAAAATAACATCTCTATCTGCCATCCTAGACTTTGGATAAATAAATTCTTGATTAAATATATTTTGTATATCCTCTTCCGCCTTTAAATAATCTTGGTAAATCCCATTAAATTCATTCTTATAATAAGTAAATACCTTGTTTTTAAATTCATCTTGTTTATTTTCATCCTGATAATATTCTAAGACTTTATAAGTATTTATAGATTTTTCCAACCAAGCGAATGGATCCAGTTGAGATTGCATAAAATTATATATACTAAATAAAGAAAGCTTTAATTCTTCATCACTATATTTGTTAGAATAGATAGAAAGCAGCTTGTATAATTCCTCGCTTTCATTTTTATATAATTCTTCAAAAACTTGGTTCATGGTTTCCCATTTTAAAATATCCAAATTGGTATCTGTTAAAGTCTTGAAAGATGGGTTTAGGGCAAGTTTATAAAAATATTCTCTTAAAACATTTATGCCAAATGAATGCATAGTGGATATTTGCGCATCATTAGTCTTTTTATATTGATCTTGGAAATATATTTCTTCCTCTTCACTTAGATTCCCCTTCTCGATTAAATCAGCCAAGTCCGACTTTATCCTATCCTTCATTTCTCTGGCTGCCTTATTTGTAAAAGTCACAATAAGCATATCGCTAATATCTATCCTGGTTTCCCTAAGTAGACCTATTATTCTCCCTACTAAGACTTGGGTTTTACCAGCTCCTGCTTGGGCAGAGACAATAATATTTTTTTTTCTAGTTTCAACAGCTAATTGTTGTTCTTTTGTAAAATCTACCATATTATTTTTCTCCTTCCCTTGCATTCTTTTCTAACAGGTCTTTGAATTTTTCCCAATCAAAGTTATCTAGATAAATATATTCTAAACCTTCTCCCTTATCTATAGTTTTATAGTTGGAATAGGAATAAGGGCTATTTTTAGATAAGATAAAAGTTTTTAATTCAATATTTCCATTTTTAATATTTTTAATTGTTTGCTCAATATTTTTTATATTATAGGCAAATAAAGGATCAAACAAGGATTCATCAATTACATTTTCCTTTTCAGCAAATTTACCTTTTCTTCCTGCAAACTTATAAACACTAGATTCTCTAGCTTTGTCAGGATTAAAATCTTCCTCAGTTTCCTTGATCAACTTTTCATTGTTAACCATTATTCCATCAAGCTTCATATTAGCAAATAAATCTTTTTTCTCATCTAAAAGTTCTGACGTATCTTTTAGCATATAGTATTGGTCAGATAAGTTTTGGTAAAAGGCCCCCAAGGCTTTTGAATTCTTGTCGGATTTTACAACAGATTGTAAGTAAAGTAACAACTGTAGGTCTATACCATGATAAATTTTTGAAACATCAAATTTTTTACTACCAGTCTTGTAATCAATTATCCTGTAGTAGTCACTACCATCAGACTTATACTTGTCTACCCTATCAATTTTACCTTCAATAAATACTTCTTTACCATCTACTTTTATCTCTATGGCCTTGTATTTGCCGTCTTTACCATATTTTATTTCGAAATCTATATCTTTGATATTTGATTCCTTTAATTGCTTTTCAGTAAATTTTGCATAAACATCTGCATTCTGACCCATTTGTCTAGCAAAAAACATGTTTTTATATTCGTAGGTTTTAAAGTCTTCCATAGAATCTTTTAGAACTTTTTCAAATAAGAGCTTAGAATCAACTTCTTGCTTCTTATTTATTGTTTGGTCCAGGTAGTCTTTCATGAATTCATGGATAAGATTACCTGTATCCATCCTTGAAAATTCGATATTATCAAATTCTCTAGGTTTTAAACCGTACCTTATAAAGTGGTGATAAGGGTTAGAATTGAATGTCTCTAACTGACTTACAGAAAACTTGTCTAAATTAAATATTTTATCTACCAAGTTTGGATCTAAATTATTCTTAGCTTTATCTTGTGAAGATATTTTTATAGCATTTAGAATTGTATTGTATTCATCTTCATCACCTTCAAATTTTTTGTACAACAAGTCATAATAAATTTTTTCCTTTTCATTTACTAGGCTATTATTTTTTGTCTTTGCAAATACATAAGGTAGGTACGAATTCAACTTATTTTTAGAATAAATATAGTCTAAAGGACTTATTTTCCCTATTTTAATATTAGCATTATTAACAAGCACCCTTACAAAATTTAATATATAAGCCTGATCCATGGCTTCATTTCCAGAATTTACTAGTGAATAAGAAAATACTATTTTCTCCTTTGCAGAATGCAATATTTCATAGAAGGATAATAGGTCATTGGCATTATTATTTTTTCTAGTATTTCTTATCTTTAGATCAAAGGCCTCTAAACTTAATTTTTCTTCCTCATTTAATATATCAACATCATCATTGGCAGGAGGATAGTAAATATTTGTCATACCTAAGACATAAATCTTTTTGCACTTGTTAAACCTAGACCTCTTTATATTCCCTACCATTATTTGATCTTGTGATGGCGGCAAAATACCCACCTTAAAGTTGTCTATGGCCGAAAGAAGAATGTCAGTATATCTAGAAAAAGGTATTTCAGCCTCAGGCATTAGATACATATCATCTAAAAGCTCAATAAAGCTATTCCAGATCATTCTATTTTCTTCATTTTCTTCTTCAGTTTGCTTTTCTTCATAAGAAGTATATGATTCTAGTAAAATTTCTTTTGTAAAAAACTTATATAGAAGTTCTGTATAATATTGGAAGCTTTTTGGCTTATCCTCATGGATTAAATCAAATATATCCTCTCCATCAATCTCAAGAATATCCTTAAACAAATCTTTTACTTGGATAATCTTCTCTAGATTTTCCCTATCCTCTTCCTCGTATCTTTGCTTATGAGTAATGCTATAATATTTATCTTCCATAAGCATAGGACCAAAAAAGTTTCTTCTTTCAACAAAGTTTTGGAAGAGGTCTATGCTATTCCTATCAATACTTAAGAATGATGATTTTAAAAATTGAATTAAATTTTGTGGACTTAAGTCATTTTTTAATAGTTTAATGGCTGATTTTAGATATTTCACCATGGCATTATCCAAAAGATTTCTGCTTTCGTCTAGGAAATAAGGTAAGCCATTTATTTGGAATATTTTTTCTATCTTTGGAAAGTATTCATTGGATTCTGTTACCAAGATAGATATGTCTTTGTAGTTTAATCCCTCATCCACCAAATCTTTTTTAATTAATATAGCTAGATTATCAACTTCATCTTCGGTGTTGTTTAGCTTATTTATATATACATTAGATAATTTTTGATTAGCACCTTCCATATTATTATCTTCTTCTGTATCATTAGATTCATCTTTAGGATCCGGGAATTCCTTTTTGATATTGTTCAAGTCATACCTAAACATATTAGCAAGTAAGATATCAATCTCTGTTTGATCAACAATAGGTGAAGGATTTATTATTTCAATATCTTCAATATATTCTCTAAGACCCCTGTAAAAGTTTAGAGAAATATCAAAAATATCTGCATCCTTTACTTGTCTCTCATCTCCTATAAGTAAACCTTTATCTAGAGTCAAACTCACAAGTGAAAAGTCAGAAATAGCCTCTATACTTTTTACCATTTCAAGTTCTTTGTTTGACATATCATGGAACCTATAAAAATAAAAGGCTGCATCTTTGAAAGCATCTATTTGTTTAATCTTTTCAATGGCTATTTGACTTTTATCCTCGCTAGAATATGAAGATTGGGCTAATAATTTCCTATATTCAGATGATATTAGCTTTATATCTTCTAGTTTTTTACCTAGTTCACTATCATCACCTATTTTTTCAACTATTTCACTAAGGCCGACTTCATCCAAATTATTATCTGCAAATTGGTCCATCAACCTTATCAAGAGCTCAATAAATTCTTTATCATCTGTATTGTTTTGAAATACCTTAAGGTCATTTTTATGGTCTAGAAGTATTGATTGCACCATCAAATATTTAGCCTGGTCTGATATAAAATTTAAACTTCTACCACCCGCTTGGTGGATGATTTCATTGGCAAGCTTTGTAAATGACTTTATTTTTAGATTGAAGGTTGAGTCTATTTTCAAGGCTTCAAAAGCTTCGATTTCTGTCCCAAGGGTAAATTGTTCAGGTACTATCAAATAAACTATTTTATTATTATTTAATTTTTCTTTGATAGAGTCATATAAATATTTTTTATTCTCTTCTACATATCTAGAAATTAAAAGTTGCATCTTATCCCCTTATGCTAAATATCCAGGTCAAAAGACCTGGATAAAGTTTTATAACATCATTTTTGCAGCACCATACATTCCTGCGTCATTTCCTAGTTGGGCCAAAAAGAATTTAGCATCTTTAGTAACTGGGAAGGCAAATTTTCTATAGGCTTCTCTAACACCATCTAATAAAAATTCACCTGCATTAGAAACGCCACCACCTAAAACAAAGGCTTCTGGATCAACTACTGCTGCTATGATAGCTAAGCCTCTGGCTAAGTTTTCAAAATATTCCTCTACTACCTTAACAGCTATATCATCTCCATCTTGGGCAGCTTGGAAGATTTCTCTTGCATCTATATAGTCTAAATCTCTTAGTGAAGATTCTTCTTCATTTTCAAATAGGTAGTCTTGGGCTAGTCTTTCTATACCTGTAGCAGAAGCAACTTGTTCAAGGCATCTGTTTCCACCACATCCACAAGTCCATTCTAGAGGTTCTTCTAAGATTGGCATATGTCCTATCTCACCACCAGATCCTGTAACACCTGCCAAGATTTTCCCATCTAATATAACTCCGCCACCAACTCCTGTACCAAGAGTTACCATTACTACATTGTTATACACTTCTGCAGCGCCCTTCCATACCTCTCCAAGTGCTGCAACGTTAGCATCATTAGCAACTTTTACAGGGAAATCTAACTTGTCACTTACATAATCAGCTACATTTACATTATCTTTGAATCCTAAGTTAACTGCTGTCTTGATTATTTTTTCATTCAAGATAGGTCCTGGCATTCCTATACCAATACCTGTTAGGTTTTCTTTAGTCAACTCGTGCTTTTCTATAATCTTTTTTAAATGTTCTGTAAGATCAGGTAAAATATTTTCCCCTTGGTTTTGTGTTCTAGTAGGAATGTTTGACTTATCAAGTAACTTACCCTTGTCATCAAAAAGGCCAAATTTCATTGATCTACCGCCAACATCTACTCCAATTGTATATTTAGACATATATTCCTCCCAAAATCTCTATATTTATTCTATTATACCAAATTTATCATAGTTTTTAAGAAATTTATTTGTAGACTTTTAATAAATAGTATAAACTAGTGAGGTATTGTTTTTTCAATACAGAAAAGTGTTTATTCGGCACCCACTTAAAAAATCGGAGGTAAAAATGAGAAAGTTAAGTTTAGAAGATTTGTCAAGGCAAGCAGTTATCGCTGCTTTGTATGTTGTAGCTACCCTAAGTTTACCTAGCGCAGCATTCGGTCCTATTCAATTTAGATATTCTGAAATATTAAACTTACTTGCATTCTACAATCCTATCAATGCAATTGGGGTTACCCTAGGTGTATTCATATCAAATTTCTGGTCAACACTTGGTGCCGCTGACCTAATATTTGGTACTTTGCATACAGCTATCGCCCTATACTTTGTTGGAAAATCAAAGAATTTATGGATGGCTTCAATATGGCCAACCGTATTTGCTTTTATCATAGGATTTGAATTGTCAGTAATAGCCAATATCCCAGGTGGTGGCTTCTTGCTACATACAGCAACAGTAATGGCTTCAGAATTTATCATCATGACTGTGATTGCAGTTCCAGTATTTAAGTTACTGCAAAAAAACGAAGCATTCTTAAAGTCAATAGGATCTTATAGACACTATTTAGAAACAAATAAAAATCTTTAGGAATTATTTAACTGTCCAGAACTAAATTGCTAGTTTTGGGCAATTTTTTTGTACAAAAAAATTGCCATGGAATCCCGCAGCAATTTTTCATAATTCCTTATTTTGTTGAGTTTTTAATTTTTAGCTTGTTAAAGAAAACATCGGCTATTTCCTTTGTTTGTTCTCCTAAAACTATTTGTAATTGGTGTCCAAATTCTACAACACCTCTTACGCCATAGATGTTTTTAAGAGCTTCTTTATTAGCTAAAGAATTGTCTATTAGATTTACTCTAAGTCTGGTTTCGCAAACTGACATTGATTCAATATTGCTAATGCCGCCTAGGTTTTCTAAGATAACAACTGACATATCGTTATTGCTCATATCAACCTCCAATTTTTTTCTATCATAATTACTCTTTTGTTTATTTCTATGTTTAATACTATTTCTAGTCTAAATGATAATACACAATAATTTTTTATATTTCAAATTTTTTTGTCAAAATTCAAATTATTTGTGCCTAATTATATTATTAATGTAAGAATTGGCATTTTCAGTGATTGATTCAATTTCTTCCTGGCTACATTGTCTAACAACTTTTCCTGGCGTACCCATGACCATTGAACCCTCTTCTATTACCTTGTTTTTTGTAACTAAGGTAGCCGCACCAATTATTGTATTCTTCTTTATATGAGCCCCATCTAGGATAATTGATCCCATACCTATCAAGACATTGTCTTCTATAGTTGCACCATGGATAATTGCAGAATGACCTATAGTAACATTCTTCCCTATAGATACTTCAGAATCTCTCGATAAATGGATAACTGCATTGTCTTGAACATTTGAATTGTCCCCTATTACAATTTTATTTTTCAAGTCTCCTCGGATTACTGCATTGTACCAGACTGAAACATTTTCTCCAAGGACTACATTCCCTATGACCCTTGCCCCTTCTGCAATATAGGCTGAAGTAGGAATGCTTGGCCTTATGCCATTTATTTCTTTGATTGTTACAAATTCATCCTCATCAAATGTCACAGTAAAGCCCTCTTCTCTTAGGTCTGTAAACAGATCAATGATTTGTTTGCCATAGTCTCCAAGATTTTTGATCAAGTCTGAAGAATGTTTGATTTCTATATTTAAGGCATTCTTCTCACTCAATAAATCCCACAAGGCATCTAAGTTTTCTCCATAAAAGTCCGGAAAATTAAATTTCTTTTTCATATCCTTGTGAAAGGCTTCCTTGCTTGTGTAGTCTCTGCCATCTAAAATAATTTTATTCATATAAAACCTCGAATTTTTTATAATGGTCGCCTGTAAAGTAAATTACCTGGCCACGGTCTGTATAAACTAATCTTTCAGGCCCTCTAAAGCCTCCCTGGTAGTTTACATCTGCTTCAAAGTATTTTTTATCTGTTGGAAGCTTGCCTTCTCTATTTGAAAACCTATCACCCCCGATGACACCCTTGTCGGTTACATCCCATAGGTTTCCCTTTGAAGCATCCCAACCAAGCTTTTTAGCTTCAGATTTTTTCAAATAATTTGCTGGTAATTTTTTATACTTGTGCAAGTACAAGGCTACCTGGTCCTTGCTATAGTATTTGCCATTTTCTACGATTTCGGCACTTTCTACAACTGGATCTTGTTTATCAACATCTTCGTCTACCATAAGATTTTTAGCAAATAACACAGCAAAAATTAAGAATATTACTAGGTATAATTTATAATTCTTTGGATTTCTCACATTTCCTCCATTTCTTATCTAAACTATTATAACATATATTTGACTATAACTGTCTTTAATAATATAATCATATATACAGATATGGGGGTATTCTGGTTTCGACAGGATATTGGAACATAGATAAGCATGTGGAAGGGCATACTTCCTAAAAATAGCAAATTAAATTTAAATGCAGAAGATAATAACTTCGCTTTAGCTGCTTAATTTAAGTCAGCTTGCCACTTGTTAGATCCCACGACTAGCAACTGGTATCATATTTAAGTGGGCAAACTAAGTCTAGTAAGCTTTGCCTAGACTAGGATTTTATGAAGCTACCATTTTATTTGTTTTGTTGGTTTACATATAAAATGGGAAAATTAAAAATCAACTAAACATGTAGAAAGTCTTTGGGAAGCTATTTTGGACAGGAGTTCGACTCTCCTTACCTCCACCAATAAATATGGGGATGTAGCTCATTTGGGAGAGTGCTTGAATGGCATTCAAGAGGTAGTCGGTTCGATCCCGATCATCTCCACCACTACAATAAAACGGCTTTATACAGGCCGTTTTGTTGAATAAGTAAAAATATAGCAATAAGATATTTATATCTAAAGTGAAGAACTATTTGTACAGATATTTTTAGGAGGGCTTATGGAATTATTATTAGAATTAGCCTCTACTGCAGCTTTTATTTGGGCATGTACACAGGCTCCAAAGATAATTAGCTATTGGACTGGAAAAGAAGAAAACGATCAAAATTAGTAAGTAAAGTAAAATCAGGTATTTATACCTGATTTTTTATTGTTTATTTTAGTGAGTTATTAAAAATTAAGCGGAATCTTATCTGTTGCTTACAGCTTACATTCCGCTTAAATTACTATTAATTTATTTTGTATTTATGGGTTCACTTACAATTTGATTTAGATAGTTCTTTTATTTTTTACCTATTAATTGATCTTGACATACTTGTGATGGTATGTCTTCTGCCTCTGATTGCAACACTTAAATCATAGATATTTTCAGGTATTGACATACCATGATAGCCAGCATCTCCAATATGTTGTATATCAACTCCCGCAATCTTGTTATCTATAGCCATTCTTTTTATAGTTTCAGAATCACTTGTTTCTTGACTTGTACCTATTGCTGACATAACTAAAATATCTTTTGAATGAGCATAGTCTACAACTTCATATACTTGTTCAGGTCTTACTCCTGGAACAGATCCTATAGATGGAACTAGTATAATATCTGCACCTGCATCTATAATTTCTTTAGCTATTTCTACAGTAATTACAGGCTCATTTACACCTGCCCCATGCATTTTCCCAGCAATTATTAGCCCGTCAAAGTTTTCTTTAGCTATTTTTACTGCATTAATTACCGCTTCATTTGAAACTCCAACACCTGGATTTCCTGTTAAGCAAACAAAATCTAATCCTACTTCATTAGCTCTTAAAAAAGTTTCTTTAGATGCTTGTCTACCTTTTGATATTACAACCCTATCTTCTAGCATATCAGATTCAGTATCTACAGGCTCAAGATTTAACCCAATTGGTCTTCCTGTATATTGCTTTAATAATTCAACAAAGTTGTTATCATCATATTGACCTAATCCTTCTATAACTGGTGAAAAAATATCTACACCATTCAATAGAACCATATTCGATCCGAAAGCACATGCAATCTCTGCCCCAGTAATTCCAGGCTCATACGCTTCTCTAGTAGCGACAATTTCTGTCAGAACTACTCTTCCCTCACTAGCTTTAATACTGTTTTTCAACTCTTCTGCACTCATCTTAATAATATCAGATGCATTTGCACTTACTAATCTTTTCGCCATATATTCTCCTTTATTGTTTTTATCAACTTACATTTATATATTAGCACACTACTAATATTCGTACAATTTGTAAACATATATTTATATAATACATTTAAAATGAAAAAAGAGCGTTTCCGCTCTTTTTATTTTTTATTTTTCTATAATAATTTTTCAAACTCATCATGTACGAATTGTACTTGTGGTCCAACTACAACTTGAACATTTCCTTTACCTGGTCTCATTATACCAGCTATTTGAGTTTGTCTAATAATTTCTTCATTTACTAGACTATCATCTTTAACTGTTAATCTAAGTCTTGTTGTACAATATGTTGATCCCGTAACATTATCTTTTCCGCCAAGACCTTCTAAGATTTTTCTAGCCATAGCTGTGTAATTAGTATCTGCTGCTAATTCTGTGTTTTCACCTTCTACAACATCTTCTCTACCTAAAGTTTTTAAGTTTAATTTAACAATTGCAAATCTGAAGATTAAGAAGTAAATTGCTGCATATACTAAGCCTAATACTATTAACATATACCAGTTTTCAGCCATTGGGTTTCTTGAACTTAAGAACATGTCAACAAATCCTGCTGAGAATCCGAATCCTGCATACCATCCTAATTGAGCTGCTAAGAATACTGAAATACCTGTTAATAATGCGTGTACTAAGAATAATTGTGGTGCAATAAACATAAATGCAAATTCAATTGGTTCTGTAACCCCTGTTAAGAATGATGCTAATGCTGCTGCTAAAAGTACAGATTTAGCATATTTCTTTCTTTCAGGTTTAGCTACTGTGAACATTGCTATAGCTGCTGCTGGTAAACCAAACATCATAACTGGGAAGAATCCAGCTTGATACATACCTGGGTGATATGTAGCTGTTATTGATTCTTGAACATTTCCTAAGAAATTGTTAATGTCACTGATACCCACTAAGTCAAACCAGAATACTTGGTTTAATGCGTGGTGAAGTCCTGTTGGTATTAATAGTCTATTGAAGAATCCATAAATACCTGCTCCTACAGGTCCCATACCTAGTAATGTTTGACCAAATGATACTAATCCTTGGTAAACTGCTGGCCAGATGAACATTAAGATTAATGATGCTACCATAGCCATAAATGAAGACATGATAGGTGTTAATCTTCTACCGCTGAAGAATGCAAATGCATCTGGTAATTTCACACCATGGAATTTATTGTAAGCAGTTGCTCCTAAAATACCTGATAAAATACCTATAAATGCATTCCCATTATTAACTTTTGAGAATCCTTGGAAAGCAAAGTTATCAACATTACCTGCTTCTGCCCATTTTGGGTCAAAACTTCTTAATAAAGCTACGTTTTCAGGTTTTAACAACATAAGTATTGTTAAGAATGCTACTAAACCTGATAATGCTGCAGCACCATGAGAGTCTTTGGACATACCAAAAGCTACCCCTACCGCGAAAATGATACCTAAATTACTTAAAATTGCATCACCAGATTTTATTAAGAATGCTGCTATTACACTGTTAGCACCCCAATCTGTTGGGTCTATAAAGTAACCAAGACCTAGTAAAAGAGCTGCTAAAGGCAAAACTGCCACAGGTTGCATAAGAGCTCTACCTAATCTTTGTAATGAACTTTTCATTAGTTCCCTCCTATAATTTTTTTTTCAGCTATATCCTATTACATAGCCTCTGAGTAGTTTCCATTGCCAAAATAAAAAATATAAAAAAAGCAATTGTGAAAACGACTACATTAACTTTAGATTATACCAACTTATGATAAATGTCAATATATAATTTATATTTTTAGAATTAATCATTATATTTTTATAAGTAGTTTCTAACGTTTTATAAGCATTTTTCATAAAATTAAAATTTATAAATTTTCTTAATGTACTTCTTTCAGGGGTTTTCATTACTAAGTTTTTAATATTCTTTTTCTAAAATTAAAATTTACTAAACCATCATAAGACATTTTTATATGTTCAGATATGCTATAATTTACCCATGATAAATAATATATTAAATAAAAATCTAGGAAGCCATAGCAGCGGATATTCCCTAGCCTTCCTAGCTAATAATAAAAAACAAATATACAATATTGGAAAACTTTCCTATGACTATCAAGGTCAAGTTGATGGTGAGACCCTTTATGATATAGCTTCCTTATCAAAAACTTTTACGGCTATTCTTACTTTTATTGCTATCCAAGAAGGAATTTTTGACTTGGATACAAAAATATGTGATATTGATCCAGCCTATATAAATCTAGGCCATATAAAAATCAGGGATCTTTTAGCCCATAGACAGGAAATTTGGACTCCAAGACACTTGAAGGAAGCAAAGTCTAAAGAGCAAATGATTGAGCTTTTAAACGATTCCTATGTCTATAGTGAAATACCGCAATATAGTGATGTCCACTATATGATTTTAGGTAGACTTCTGGAAAATTCCTATAAGAAAGACTACCAGGACCTTATTTATGAAAAGATAAAAGTCCCATACAATTTATCTTCTTTGACATATAGTCCAAATACTTCAAAGCTAGCTGATACAAGGTTTGAAGTTTTTCCTGATAAGAGTATTAACCAAGACTCTAGAATTGGATTGCCCCACGATCCAAAGTCAAGGCTAGCAAGTGACTATGATCTTACTCTAGGACACGCCGGAATCTTTATAAATTCAAGTGACCTGTTGAAATTTTTACAAGCCCTTATGGAAGAAAAAATTATCAAGGGAGATCTTTTTAAGGCTCTCTTAGACCATGATGATATAAATGGCTTAAATAAGAAGAGATTAAAAGAAGATAAGGATATAAAAATCCAAAATCTATCCAAGCCCTATTGTCTAATGGGTGCTAGACTTAGAAATGAAATAGAGGAAGAAAATGAAATCCCAGCTAAGGCAAATGACAAGACTGTGTACTTTTCAGGATACACAGGACCTGCCTATCTACTTGACTTTGCAAATAAAATAATCATTATCCTCATGTCAAATCTCACCCACCACAACACATATATGAGACTTGAAAGAAAGAAAATGGCCAATGATATGATAAAAAAAGTTTATGGGTATTTGATAGAAAATAAAATTTAAAAGTCAAAAGGTTTCGGATATTTCCGAAACCTTTTTTAATTAGAAAGCAACTTTTGCGTGGCCCTTTAGATTTGTTTCTATAAATTCTTTTACTTTTTCTGAGTTTATAGCCTTGATTAAAGCTCTTAATTCATCTGAATCTACATTTTCTTTTCTAGCAGCTAAAACAATAGCAAATGTTTGGTCTGCTTCTGGTTCTAAAATTAAACCATCTGTTTCAGGTTTCAATCCTAAAGCATCGATGTATGTTGGGTAGTTAAAGGTTAGGTCTGATTCCTTGAAAGCTTCGTTTAAGTTTAATAGTCCCCATTCTTTGAATGCTAGATTTTTAGGATTTTCACTTATATTGCTTACTTCCAAGTTGTAGCTTTCAGGATCATCTAATTTGATTAAACCTGAAGAAGCTAGCATTCTTAAAGCTCTTGTCCTATTTGTTGGATCATTTGGTATAGCAACTACTGCCCCATCTTTTAATTCGTCTAAACTCTTTACTGTATTTGAGTAAAATGCTACTAAGGCATTGTATACAGGTGTAGCCTTGATTAAATCGCCATCATTACCATCATTAAATTGTTGCATGAATGGTTCATGTTGGAAGAAGTTTGCATCTACTTCTCTATTTTGTAAAGCCACGTTAGCTTGTACGTTGTCTGAAACTTTCACAACTTCTAAGTTGTATCCAGCTTCCTTCATATCATCTTTTATAAGTTCCAAGATGTCTATCATTGGACTTGTGTGGGAAGCAACTTCAACTGTCTTTAATTCTCCACTTGCTTCTTTCACAGTTTCTTTGCTTGATTCAGGCTTTTGGTCTGCTTTTGCACATCCAACTAAAAATATGGTCAACGCCATTAATACTGCTAAAATTCTTTTCATTTATGACTCCTTATATTTATTTACTTTTTTAGCTATAAAATAGCCAATTGATTGAATTATAAAAACATAAAGCACAAAAATTATTATGATTAGATACATCATTTGATAATTGTACTGTTGGTAACCCTCTCTAAAGGCATAGTCTCCTAGGCCTCCTGCACCTATTACCCCCATGACTGTCGAATATGACAGTAGGGAAATAATGGTTGATGTAAAGGATAAGATCAGATCATTAAGAATGGATGGTAGTAAAAAGTATCTGATGATTTGATACTTGCTAGCCCCCATTGAAATGGCTCTATCTACAATGTTGGCGTCAACAGATAAATAAGCCTGCTCCACAAATCTCGCATATATACTTATGGTTACCAGGCTAAGTGGGATGATGGATGAGATGACTCCAAATGAAGTCCCCCATATAGCCCTGTTGACTGGTATCATGATAAATATAAATAGTAAGAATGGTATGGATCTGATTATATTTAATCCAATACTTAAAATTTGGTATAGGGTTCTATTTTTCAAGAGATAATCCTGGCTTAAGGCAAATAAAAGTGAACCTAGTGGGATGGATACTATGATTGAGATAAATATCGAAAGTCCCATCATGATATTGGTTTCTACAAAGGCTTGCCAGATCCCTTCTTTGTTTTCTATCAATAAATTAATCATAGAAATACTCCACTACATGGTTGAAATAGTTGTCTTCTTGCTTGTTGGCTGACTTGGTCGGAATGATTTCCTTTTGAATCTGTCCCTTGTCCAAAAGAAGAATCCTGTCAGAAAAGTTCTTTAGAACATCTAGGTTGTGAGAAATGATCATAATAGAAATCTTTCTTTCTTCAACTATCTTCGCTAGTAAATCAAATATTTCCCTTTCTGCACTAGCGTCTAGAGCAGAGGAAATTTCATCACATAAAAGAACCTTAGGTTTTTGTAAAAGCGCCATGGCTATGGCAAGCTTTTGCTTTTGTCCCCCACTTAGGTGTCTTACATATGATTTTTTAAGCCTAGATATTTGCATAAAATCTAAGATTTCATCTATTTCATCTTCATCAACCTTAGTCTTATTTAATTTGTAGACTAGCTTCAAATGATATAGGACAGTCTTATTTTCTAAAAGATTTGCCGACTGAAATATATAGACAATCTTTTTTCTAGCCTGTCTTAGGTCTTCATCAGACATGGATTCAAGTGGCTGACCCAAATATTTTATCGATCCACCATCTTGCTTTACAAGCTGGTTGGCCATCTTCAATATGGTTGATTTACCTGATCCATTTTGTCCAATCAAGCCCAAAACTTCTCCTTCAGAAAGGTCAAAGTTTATACCATCAAGCTTAAAATCAGAAGATTTATATTCTTTTTTTACACCATCAAATTCAAGTACCATTTTACATCCTTATGTTTTTCAATCTCTTCTCCATTATGGCATAGAAAAAAAATATGTCTATGCTCAAGGTCACAATTGGCTATTTTTAGATATATAAAAAGCTGTCAAAGAAATCTTTGACAGCTTGTATTTTACGATGTAAACATATTTACAGCTTCCATTTCTCCCATTATCAATACTGTATCTCCAGTTTTGAAGTCTGTGGAAGCATCAGGATTACCTATAAATTTTTGGTCCCTATTTATACCTAATATGGTTAAGCCATATTTATTTCTAACATCTAATTGTATTAAAGTCTTTCCTATCCATTTTTCTGGTACTATGATTTCTACAATTTCATAGTCAGAGTCCAAGTGAAGCATTTCAATGGCATTACCATAAACAAGGTTGTGGGCTAGCTTTTTACCGGATTCTTTTTCTGGAATAATAGCCTTTTCTACCCCTACCTTTGTAAGTATTTGTTGGTGGACTTCATCCCTGGCCTTGGCAATTATTTTTTTTGCACCCAGTTCTTCACATAGGGCTGCAGTCATAACTGATGTTTTGAAGTCTGTTACCCCGATGATTACTACATCAACCTCTGTAACTCCAGCAGCCTTCAAGATATCTACCTGGGTTGAGTCTCCAATAAGGGCCGATGTAAGATTGTCGCCCAAGGCATTTACATTTTCTTCATCTATATCTATGACTATTACTTCATTTCCTAATTCATATAGGCCTCTGGCTACAGATTTACCAAATCTGCCCAGACCTATTACTGTATATTGTTTCATATTTCTCCTAACCTATTAAAATATTTTCTTCTTGCAATTTATATGACTTGCTTGGGTTTTTTCTGCTCAAGGCAACTATGATTGATAAAGGTCCAATCTTACCAAAAAGCATGGTAGCCATGATGACTAATTTTGAAAAGCCATGTAAGTTTGGTGTAATTCCCCTTGTAAGGCCTACTGTACCATAAGCTGATATAACTTCATAAATGATATCAAGATTTGACATGTTTGTTTCAACAAGAGATACCAAGAAGATTGCTGTCACTATCCAAGCCATAGAAATGGTAAAGATAGAAGTAACCTTCAATCCTGTATCTCTAGGTAGCCTTTTATTGACTATATTGAATTCTTTGTCTTGCTTTACATTAGATTTTGTAATGATAAATAAGGAAAGAAAACTTGTTGTTTTAAAACCACCAGCAGTACCTGCAGGAGATCCCCCTATAAACATGAGCAAGACCATAAGCACTGCGGAAGCATTCATATACAAGGCTTGAGGGCTTGTATAGAAACCTGCTGTCCTTAAAGTAGTTGATTGGAAGAATGCTACTAAAATCTTATTAAAGAAGCTATAACCTCCTAAAGTTTGTGGATTATTGTATTCAATAGCTATAAATAGCACTGTTGGGACTACTAGCAAAATTGTTGTCATTATCAAAACTAATTTTGTATGTAACTTATATTTTTTATAGTTAAATTTATTTTTCTTTAAGTCGCTGAATACTGGATATCCTAAACCTGCCAAAATGATTAAGAATGATACCACCAAGGATACATTCACATTTGTCGCATATGGTGCCAGGGAATCATTCCCGATTATATCAAAACCAGCATTACAGTAGGCTGATATAGAATGGAAGATTGAATAAGCAACCCCCTTTCCTAAACCAAATTCTGGTATAAAGCTAAAGGATAAAAATATTGCCCCTATTCCTTCTAGTAAGAATGTTGATACAAGTACAAATTTCACCATTCTTATGATCCCTGAAATAGACATAGCATTTCTTTCTTCTGAAAGATGGATCCTATCTGATAAGGTAAATCTTTTATTTAGCAAAATGGAAATAAAAGATGCAGCAGTCATTACCCCAAGTCCACCTAGTTGGATAAGTGAGATTATCACAATTTTGCCAAAGGCCGACCAATGAACAGCTGATGTCAGGGTAACCAAACCAGTCACACAAGTTGCTGATACAGCAGTAAAGGCTGCATCTAGGGGTCTAGTAAAAACCCTATCCTTGGATGAAATTGGCAAAATCAACAAAATAGTTCCCACAAGTATCACTGCCAGATACATGAAAAGAATCAACCTTGTTGGTCTTTTTTCTATATATTTTTTATAAAATTTTGTCTTTTTTAAATTCATATCTACTCCTAAGTATCTAGTATAACACTAAAAGTGGGAATTGGAAGAAAATTTTGCAGGTTTATTTATTAATAAATTTCAAATAAATACTTGCATAAAAAAGAGCGATGACCTTTATCATCGCCCCCTATATCTTGTTAAACTTCCTATTCAATCATCTCTAAAATAATCTCAAAACCTTTTTCTTTCAAAGTTTCTACTAATTTAGCTGAGTCTTTTCCATATACAATCATTACTGTCTTTCTATCTAACTGGTCTAGACTTTCATCAGTTATTTCTTCAGACTTTTCTAGTTTCTTATCAGTTTCTTTGTAGATAGCTTTAGAGTTCTCTACATAATCCAAAATTTCATTAGCAGTATCTTCACTTATCTTTTGAACTTTCGTAAGTGCTAGTGCTTCTATCTTTTCAACAGAAGTTCTTATAGGTAGTGAAGATGTAGTTCCATCATATTCATATTCGTAGAATTTTCCTAATTCTAAATTAGTTCCTTCTGGAGTGTGAACTTGTATCAGCTGATTAAAAGTTTTTCCTTCAAAAACTGTTTCTTCTGCGAAGAATCCATTCCCTAGATAGACTCCTTGTGCCTTAGTCATACCTTCATTATTTGTTTCCTGTCTAGTCTCTTTAGCTGTTTCTTTATTATCATTAGCTGTGTTATTTTTACAAGCTGTTAATAGCAGAGTAAGTGACAATAGTATAAATAATTTTTTTTTCATTTTTTACTCCTTTAAATTTATTTTTATTTAATTATACAATATCATTGTTAAAATAAAAACACTTTTATATTTTTATTTAATGGAGCACATTCAGGAATTGAATTTTTAAAATTTACAGACTAGACTACAGTTTGTTTATACATATTAAAATCAAATGGGCACTAATTTCAAGTACAACTTGAAATTAGTGCCCATTTATTCATTCATTATTATCTAAAATTTATATATTAGTTACATATGGATAGAATGTAATTTGCTATAAAATTATACTCTAAACTATCTCAATATATCTTTTTATTTTTAATTTCATAAACACTATCACATATATCAAAAGCTTCATACCTATGTGATATTATAATTACAATTCCTTTATACAAGCTATCCAATATATTTAAGACATCTTTTCCATTATTCTTGTCAGTATTGCTAAGTGGTTCATCTAATATTAATATCTTTGATGGGTTCAATAAAGCCCTTGCTAAATCAAGTCTTTGTTTCTCCCCACTTGAAAAACTCAGATTATTTGAATCTAATATAGTGTCAAGCCCTTCTTTTAAATCATTCACCCTATCTATTAAATTTAACTTCTTTAAAATATCATATATGTCATCGTCAGATATATTTTGATTAAACATGGTTAGGTTATCTCTTAAAGATATGCTATAAAAAGAAGGGTTTTGAGGCATATAGTTGATATTAGACATTATTTCTTCCTTAGGAATATCCCTCAAATTAAATCCATTTATCAGAATTTCTCCTTGGTCGTACTCATACCACTTCATCAAAATCTTAACTAGGGTAGATTTTCCAGATCCACTAGGACCATATATACCAACTCGCTCTTTTGCTTTTATATTTAAGGATATATTATCTAAAACTAAATCATCTTTGCTAGGATAAGTAAAGCTAAGATTATTAATCTTTATATCATCAAAATCTATTTTACCCTTTATATCTTCCTTTACATCGCTATTTTCAGATTCTTTATCCTCTACTAATTCTAGAAAGTCAAACATGTTATTTGCTGCAACTATACCATTACTTAAAAATAAAGGCAGTCTAGAAATAGAATTATATGGTTCAAAGCAAAATGGATATATAAAGACATAGGCTAAAGATGAAGAATTAATCCCACTTGTAAAATGTATTACAACTACAAATAAGATGAAGAATAGTAAATTTAATAAAGATATAAGGTTTATCTTTTTATCTTGATAAAATTGTCTTTCTTCTTTGATATTATTTAGCCTTACAAACTTATCATCCACCTTATTAAAAAACAAGTCCTTAATATTAAGTTGTATAATCTGATCTTTACCCTCTATTATCTCCAACAAATCTTTATTTAATCCATTATTATACCTATGGTAGGTAGCAGATTTTTCATAGATCTTTTTACTATAAATATATCTGGAAATTAAGATATTTAAAAAAGAAATAAGTAGGAAAGTAAAGCCAACAAATATATTTAATCTTGAAAAGAAATAAAAGATAAATATTGTATAAAAAATAGTTCTAATAATAGGAACTATAGTATGGGCATAAAAAACTTCTATGCTGTCTATATCCTTACTTATAAGATTTAGTAAATTTGCTGAATCCCTATTTTCTAAGACTTTTGGACCAAGCTTTCTGATCTTGAAATATACCATAGACCTGAAGTCTCTTAAAACCTTAAAGGCAATATCATGGCCTAAGTAGTGTTCAATAGCATTCCCTAATCCTGTAGCTATCAGCCAAAATATTATTAGATAAAGATTTTCATATAAAAAGTTTTTATCAAGTAATATATTAAATCCAAAAAATATGACTAATACAAAACCAAAGGCAAATAGAAAAGCTCCTAGAGATGATATAATAATCTCTAAAATATAATTTTTACTATATTTAAGTAATCTTTTCATAGCATCTCCTTTCTACTTAAGCTCTTGTAATTTTCTAAATTAAAAAGCTCTTTTTGCTTATTCATATATACTTTTCCATCGTCAAAAAATACAACCATGTCCTCATCATTTATATCAGATATATAGTGGGATATATTTATAATGATTTTTGTTTCCGCTAATTTTTTTAGACAGTTTATAATTATATCTCTATTTTCTGGATTCACACTGGATAAGCCCTCATCTAAGATATATACATCCTTGTCATTTAATATATACATAGCAAGTAAAAGCTGGGCTTTTTGTCCAGGTGACAATAAACTACCACCCTCACCTACATTAGTATCAAGACCATCAGAAAGTTCATTCACGTATTTAAGTAGAGAATATTCTTCTAATATATTTTTTGTTTCTTCAATATCCATCTTCCCATTAGATGCATAAAGCAAATTATCCTTAATGGTTTTAGATAAGATATAGCTATCCTTTTCTATAATAGCTATTTTTTCAGACATATAATCACTAGATATATTGGATATATCTATATCATTGACTAATATCTTTCCCTTATCAATTTCGTTTCTACCTTTAATTAAACTTATTAAAGTAGACTTTCCACTTCCATTTTTACCAACTACATGGTAAAAATTACCCCTAGCAAATTTTAAGTTCATATCCTCTAGTATATTTTTATCGCTATCTGCATATTTAAAATACACATCCTTAAATTCGATGCTTTCAATTTTATTAGAAATATTTACTTCATTTTCGTTTTCTATTGCACTTTGGTCTTTTATCATTCTTAAAACTCTATTTAATACAGGTTCCATGCTCATGACTTGTCTATTGTAATAAGAAAACTTCTTGGTATTTATCAAAATATGAGAATTCAAATAAACCAATACAAGCTTTGCTATAATGAAAATATCAAGCTTAAAAATTAATACTGCTGACAAGATAATCCCAATATTTGAAATAATTATTCTAAACATTGATTTGGGTAAGGATAGTAACAAAGAAAACATGATTGATTTTCTATGGTCGTCTGCCTTTTTATCAAAATTTTCTTGGAAGACATCATCTGCCCTATACATTAAAATCGTATTGATTCCATTAAGGTCTTCCATAAATTTTGAACTCATATTTATATAGTTTCTATCCCTTCTATTGTCATATTTATCTTGCAATTTTTTAACCATATTGTTAACTAAACGCATTAGAAGCATGGCAATAGGAGGTATGAGGAAAATATAAGTAGAATATGAGATGCTAACTATAAAATACACAATATAGAAGAGAAACATATCACAAAATCTTGGTATGATTTCCTCATAAAATATTGATAATCCTCTAATAGAATTTATATCTCCTGATACAAGATCTACTAGGTCAGCATTTTTAACTTTCCACCTGCTATTGTTAAATAAGGCTCTTAGATAGTCTTTTGTTAAATTTGATGTGGCTTTATTGGACCACAAAATCAAGCCATTTTCCTTATTGAAAATATCGACAATATATATGGTCAATACAAATATTGTAAGCATAGAAAATTCTATATATCTTTTATTCAAAAATAAGATATATAGAAGTATTACAAATATAAAAGAAATATTTTTTATAAAGTTTATTAAAATGTCTAAAAAGGCTCTAAATCTGTATGATTTGCCCAAATTTAATATCTTTATGTACATTTTTATCTTCCTTATCTAAATATATATCTAAAACTTTTCTACCATCATAACTATCTACCATATTAGAATTAACTCCGAATACATTTTTTATATTGTTAAAGCTTAGTATTTCTTCTGTTTGACCACTATATTTTATTTGTCCATCCTTCATAACATAAGTAAAGTCAGAATAGTTTAATACCTGATTTAAATCATGCAAGATAGCTAAACAAGTAATGCCATGATTATCAACTAGCTCTCTTACCATCTCAAGTAATTGTATTTGATATTTTACATCTAAATATGTAGTAGGCTCATCTAAAAGTATGATCTCTGGCTCTTGAGCTAGGGCTAAGGCCAGCCATACTCTTTGCAGTTGCCCACCGGATATTTCATTACAGTATTTATCAGCTATATCGGTTAAACCTACTAAATATAAGGCGTTATCTATTGCTAATTTATCTTCTTTAGAAAGTGAACCAAATATAGATTGGTAGGAAGTCCTACCCATGCTCACAACTTCTCTTATAGTAAAGCCGTGAACTGATTGATTCTTTTGGTGAACTATGGCTATTTTTTTAGATTTATCTTTTATATTTATTTTAGATATATCTTTGTCACCAAGATATACTTTACCTTTATCTGGTTTGATTTCTCCCATTAAGAGCTTAAAAACAGTAGATTTCCCACAGCCATTTGGCCCTATAAGGGCAGTAAACTTTTTCTCTCTTACAGAAAGATTTACATCATTTATAGAAAAGTCTTCTCCATTGCTATATTTGTAAGATACATTTTCAGCCCTCAACATATTTTCCATATATTCATTTTTATTAAAATTATCCTTATCAGAATATTCTTTTTGATTCTTTTTAAGCATATTTTTTACCCTTACTACTTTTTGAAATTAAATATATAAAGAATGGACCGCCTATCATAGACATTACTGTACCAATAGGAATCTCTATAGGAGATGCAATTGTTCTAGAAAATAGATCTGCTATTAATAGTAGGATAGAACCAAGTACTATACTAAAAGGTAGGGTCTTTTTAATATTATTCCCTACTAGTGTTTTAGCTATATGAGGCACCAACAAACCTACAAAACCTATTATCCCAACATATGATACACTTACTGCTGCCAAAAATACTGATAAGGATGAAATAAAGATCCTATATTTTTTCACAGGAACACCTATACTTAAACTTGATTCATCAGATAGATTTAATACATTTATCTTAGCTTTAATTGCAAATATTATAAGTATAATAGGTAAGACATAGCTAATATATGAAAATAAATCTCCCCAAGTTTTGCCAGAAAGATTACCATTTTGCCATGTTATAACACCTTGCAACCTATCACTATACATAGTCATAAGAAAAGACTGTCCTCCTCTTAATATAGCATTCAATGCTGCCCCTATTAGAATCATCTTTGAAGGAGAAGAGTCTTTTTTTGATAATATAAGAATTATGAAAAAGGCTGATATCCCCCCTATAAATGAAACTATAGGTACATAGGTTGATTTAATAGGTATGATGAGAAGCACCAATGTAGTTGCAAATGATGCTCCTGATGATATACCTAAAAAACCACTATCAGCCATAGGATTTCTCAAGACTATTTGTAATAGCAAACCAGAAATGGCCAAGCACATACCTGATACCATAGCAAATAGAACCCTCACCATCCTGATGTTCATAAATATATTGTAATTTTCTGTTTGTTCCCCATTAAATATGATCTTAAATATTTCACTTAGACTAATATTTACAGACCCTATGGAAATGGATAGAAACATTGATATTATCAATATAACTAATAATATAGCAAATAATATATAAATATCTTTTTGCCTTCTAAACATCTTTAATTGCCCGCTTTTTCTAAAAGATTATCTATTAGAGCTTCTAAAGTTTCCAACATATGAATATTTCCTGTTAAAGGATTTGTTTTATCATCTAGATGTATAAGTCTATCTTCCTTAACAGCCCTTAAATTTTTCCATAAATCTTTATTAAATTCTTCAGAAAATACACTTTTAGCTTGCTCTTTATGACCATGTGCTAAAGTAAGTATATAATCCGGATCTTTAGATACTAAGGTTTCTAAGCTATATGGTAAATATCTCTTATTTTCTCCACCTGCACCCTTAGCTATATTTTCCATACCTATTTGTGAAAGTAGAGATCCTAAATATGAATTTTCGGTCACTATTTGGAAATTATCTCCTGTACCAAACAATAGTGCATATGACTTACCTTTTAGACTTTTAGCTTTTTCTAGTATCACTTGTTCCTTTTTCTTCATCTCTTCAACTATTTTGTTGGCTTGGTCCTCTTTATTTAAGGCCTTACCTATAGTTTTGATATTTTCATATACTAGATCATGGTCATTACTATCAAGGTACATAGTTTTCACACCTTGTTTACTTAAAAACTCTTCGATATCTTTTTTACTATTATCATTTGCAATCACTATATCTGGTTTTAAGCTCATGATAATTTCTAAATTTAACTTTCTTGGTGGTCCAATTTGTTTTACCCCTTCATAGATCTTAGGTAAAGCTTCTTGTTTAGTTATCCCAACTATTTCTTGGTCAAATAGGGCTAAATATTCTGCTACTGTCTTACTTGCAGCAACAATTCTTTTATCTCCTATTTGTTCTACTTCAGCTTCTTTTGAGCTTTCAGATTTAGTTTCCTTTACACTTTCTACTTCATTTTTTGAATCTTTTTCTTTGTTCATGTCTGCACATGCTACTAAAGAAAAGGATAATATAAATGCTAATAAAATACTTAATACTTTCTTTGTCATTTTCTTTTTTCCTTTCTTATAAAACGTAATGATAATCATTCTCAAGTATGTTAACATTTTAAAAAGTTAATGTCAAAAGTTTTTTAGAAAAAAGTGGATGTGGTATGGATTGAGATTGTGGCGGGGTTTGTTAATGGGTGGGGTTTGAGAGAGCTTGGAAGTTAGACTATTTTTTTTACAAAAAAAATACCATAGATACAAAATTTATCTATGGTATTTTCATTAATTTTTATTAGTTAAATATCTTTCCCTTGTAAGTCTAGTAAAATTGAAATCGGTTATTTTATCTATTAATTTTGCTTTTTGATTTTCAAAAGTTTTGTAATGTACAAAACCTAATTTTTCTTGGACTCTTTTAGACTTTTCATTATCTGCAAAATAATTACTCCAGATTACATTCATTCCTAAGTCTTCAAAGGCACGCTGAATTAATCTTTCTCCAGCTTCTGGAACGAATCCATTTCCCCAATATTTCTCGCCTATCCAAAATCCTATTTCGCATTCGTCTTTTATATTTTCATCAAACATTTTGCTCTTCATTTTAAGTTCTATTGAACCAATAGCTATATTATCTTCTTTTTTGCATATAGCGTAGCATTCTGATCCAGTAAAAATGTTTTCTATAATATATAGACTTTCCTCAACACTTTTATGAGGTGGAAATCCAGCCATTAAAGCTACATTTGGATTTTTTGCATTTTCGTATAGGCTTTGGGCATCTGATTTTTCCCAGGGTCTTAGGATTAGTCTTGTGGTTTCTAGTATCATTGGTTTTACCTCTTTATTTATTCTCATTAAGGTTTCTTGATATAGCTTCATAAGATGATAGCTCTAATGTCTATCTCCCTTGTTCAAGATTATTATTTGTTTTTAAAACCTCATTTAGTTCTATCTCATATTCTCTTATGCTACTTATTATTTTATCAAATGGTATCTTTTCTCCAAAGAGCATGTTTTTCATACTATCATAATCTTTTGAAAATATATCTAAAGCCTCATCAGATGGGACTAACTTTAGATTTCCTTCTTCAATATCATCATATTTAGCCCAATTGCACGCATAAAATTTTTTCTTAAATTCAATCACTGCTTTTAATAAATCTAAGTTTTCTAAGCTCTTTTCTTTTATATCTGTAAGTAGCATTTTGTATACATCATAAAAATGTCTAGAATATCTAGCAGGGTAGTTCCCATTTACTCTGTTTGCTTCTCTATGAAGTATCGTTATCTTTTCATAAAAAGTTCTTAAGCTATCAACTGCCATTACTTGAATATTTTCTTCAAATACTTCAGGATATACTTCTTGAATATAGGTTTTTATCTTCTGTGTACTAGCTGGAATCGGCTCAGCTAGACTTCCAATTTCAAGCCTTATTACTTGTAGTATTGAGCTATCACTATGATTTTTAGGATAATCAAAACAGATCGTTTGACCGTCAAATTCATCAATATAAAATTTATAGTCTTTACCTTTTAAAACTTCCTTAAAGTAATCTTCTATAATAGGTAAGAATTCATCACGAAGAAATACCTTTGTATCTTCTTTTAACTTATCATTAAATTTCGACTGCTTAGTATTACTTCTTTCTTCATAAGGTTCTTCGTGCCCATATCCCAAAACTGTCCAATCTAAAGCAAGATCAATATCTTCTGAAAATCTTTCTATCAATTTATATACTTTAGATAAACTTGTTCCACCTTTAAAAACAATAGCATCTTTATATTTGAAATCCTCAAATAGATATTTAAGAATTATACAAACCCATAAGTCTTTTTCAACAATAGCTTTTGACATATGAAGTTTATCTGATGTATTTTGTATAACGAGTTCAAGTTCTTCACTTGATATTTCTAATAATTTACTCAAAATTTATCTCCTGTATTTTTTCTAAAACTTCTTGTATCCAGAAAGGCAGTTTTAAGGTGTCCTTTATCAGATCTTCTTTAATATTTTTAGCAAACAAAGCAAGTTTTTTAATATCTTCCTCATTTATTTTATTTTTTCCTAGTGCTTTTATTGCCTGTATTAAAATAGACAATTCTTTTGAATAAGAAGTTATATTTCTATTTGTTGTGTGTTTGAATACGATTTTTTTATCTCTATACAAGTATTCTCTATATGGTCCATCTGAAATATAAACATATTCATTTGGTACTTGTGTAGACAAACCTGTGTAGTTTAATGCTGTATCTCCCGTAGGTGCTATCGTCCAAGAAAATTTATCAGCAATTTTATTTGCAACTGAATTAGCATCAGGAAAGGAGTATTCGTTCAAAATCTTGCTATATTTAGGTTTTGTATATAATCCATCAATAAGTCTAACTATCTCATTATTTTCACTTAATCTATACAAAATAGATTTAACAGTATTCTTTGTCCCCAAATGATAAAAGTCATTTATAGAGAAGATCTCACCTTGATTTTCAGACATTATGTTTTCTATTTTTTTCGTAATTGAAGTCATAAAACATCACCTCCTTGCACCCAAAATTATACACTTTTGGGTTCAAAAAAGTCAAGTTGTAATAATCTCTTATAATTATCATATTTTACCTAACTCATAAAATTTAAATGGATTCCCATCTTTCTATTTCGAGTTCTTCAGTATATAATGTATCTATCCACAAGAAAAGAATGATTTTTTACTCACTCTTGTATCTATTTCCATTTTATTTTTTGTTTTGTTCAATTAACCCATTAAATGAATAAAATATAACAAGCACGAATTTCAAATGCAACTTGAAATCCGTGCTTATGTATTCATTTATTGTTTTATAATGTCTATTCATAAACTAATTAAAATAATAAAATGTCTATGATTTATCTCTTTTCTATCTCATAAGTTTTGTAATATATAAATCCTAATTATTCTTGGACTTTTTTAGACATTACTTTCATCTCTGAAAACAGCTAGTTTCTTACCATTTTTATCTTTCCATTCTGTCCAACCGTTATTAAATCTACCAATTACAAGCAACCCAGCGGTCGATGGAGAACTACAAATTATATCTTCTATTAAAATATCATTCTCGATTCTTGCTTTTTTTCTTATTTCCGGAACATAACCATCTTTAGTTGGAGCACATTTACTTCCTTTTAAGACCTTAATTATGCCATCTTCAACTACGGCTTCTCCTTTAACTCTACCGAATCCTTTAACGTTTCTATTTAAATAATACCTACCGTTAGGAATAAATTTTAGATCAGATTTTGACTCTAATTCTTTTGAAGAATCATCAAAGATTTCTTCCTTTGTCTTTTCTTTAGGATAGATAATAGTTCCTTCAAATGAAGAAAGTAAGCTAACAACTAAATCTTCATTTAAAGCATATAATTCAGTATTTGATATATTAAGTAAATCTTTAAAGATTATATAATAAATAAATTTAAGATGTTTTGTTTTATTTGTACAGTTTTGAAGATGCAAATTTTTTTAAAATAAGATATATTTAAAAATTCTTCACTGGTATTGAATAATAGCTATCAGAGGAATTAGCTTTCAAAACTCCAATAAATATTATTGGATCTTCAGACTCTACATGAATTTCTACAGGAAATCCTGGTACTGTAGCACGTTGAGTTTCTACTGCTAATACATTAGCTCTTATAGTAGCAAAGTCTACTTTAAGTGTTGCTGCTCCCTTATTAAACCCCTTTGTCGCGAGGAAATCAGATTTACATTCAAAATTAATTTTTCTCTCATCATTAGCTACAACTATTCCATATTTAGAAATTGGTTCCATATAACGTTCAGCTCTAATTTCAAAAATTATCTTTTTGTCAGATATGTTCCTCTTATATGCAACCACATTTTGAAATTTATTAAATTCTGACTTATATATATTTCTACCTTCAATTATATCTATCATTTGCCTTAATACAACTTCTACACCATTTTGATAAATATCTAAATATAACGTTTGGCTTAAGATTTAAGGAACTAAACAATTATCTATTCTGACTGGAATAACTTTTATATTTTCTCCAGTGGATTTAAATAAAGCATTCTGCCATTCTAACTCTACCATCTTACTCTTTAAGCTTTCATTTGAAACAAAATAAAATATAACATCTAATTTTGAAAGTCCTTTATTTATTATATCTATAATCCCCTCACCAGGTTGTATTGACCAACTATCATAAAATATTTGTTCTTTTCCGTATAATTCAGCTAATTTATTGGCAATAGGTTCTACTATATTTTTATCAGAATGTGTATGACTAATAAAAATCATATCTTATCTCCTCTCGTATACTATAATCTTAGTAATATATATAACACTTTGTTCTCAATCATATTCTCATATAGGATAATATTTATATAGATTTAGGTGATAGCTCTTCACCTTGAAGCTAGCATTTCTAAAATAGGGTATTTCTCCCTTTCATATCTTAAGTAGAATAAGCTTTCGTTGCTGTATGTATATCAATATTTGATTGTCATAAAATTCTTAGTGATCTATCTATATATAAATTATATTAAAGCTAGGTAATTTTATATTTAATATTGGTGTTGCTTTTGCAAAGAATAAACACGAATCTTAATTAATTGATTCTAATAGGAAATTTGTTTATGAGTCTTTTTCTTATCCCAATAATATTAGAGTTTTAGTAGGTTTCAGAAGTTTATTTCTTATTTTTGGGTTGAAGTCATTTTTCTATTAAATCAAATAAGCTATTGCTCAAATTACTTTTCTTGTGAGCAGATTTTTAAAATTTAAGATGAGATTCTTCTATGATGAATCCTTTATACCTTTTATTAATCAAACCATTAATAATGGTGTTATTTTTCGATTTAAAATAGCTAAATAGTCAGTTGCTTATCTGGATCTATATGTATCTACTAAACAGTCTAGAAATTAAATATTCTCAACCCTAAGATTTCTAAAAGTAAACCTATTTTTCTAAGACGTGCTATTTAACTTGCTGTTAATATTGACGATTTTAAAAGTCTTCCTTTTTTTTTGTGTATTATCAAAAACTTAGACAAATAGGTAAGACTTAGGGTGCAGCTATCGATACTAATAAAGGAAACTTACAAACATAATTTTTGATATTTTGAGGATATCAATACTACATACTAAATATATAATTAATTAAATCTTTATTTAATTTTACTATGCCTAATTTTTAGGCAAGTATGACGCGACTTAAATTTCAAGATGAAGTTATTGCTATTGACATTTATATCTGGTCTATTTAATAAGTTTATGATATATTATCCAAAAATTTATGATATTTATAATACATGAAAATTATTTACATGTTCACATGAATTATTCCAGAAAACTTTTAGGCTCTATGCTCATCATCCCTAATAGCATCCCAATATTCAGCTTGTTTAACCACCAATTGTATTGTTTCATTATAATTACCAGGATATTTATATTCTCTTAGTAATCTTTTTATTACTCTTCTTACATTTGCTCTTCCAGATTCTTTGAACGCCCAATCTTGGGTCATTTCTGAGCTCAAAGTTTCTGTGAGTTCTTTTGTAAGTTTTATTAGTTGTTCATCAGTATAAAAATCTTGTATATTGTCAGAAGAAGCTACTGCATTATAAAAGGCCATTTCAGCTCTAGTTAATCCGAGCTTTTTATATTCTTTTTCTGCCTCAATGGTTTCTTTAGCAAGTTCAATTAATAGTCTTTTAACTTCGCTGTATTCATTAACTGAATCGTTTGTTGTAAGGATGTCATCAAGTCCCGCAAAAGTATCTAGGGTTTCAGCATTATAAAGAAGGCTATCTCTATATCTTTTCATTAATCTTTTTAGTCTTTTAGAAAATTCTTCACTCTTTGTAAGATTCGTTCTTGATATTGAACTTATTTCATCTGTTAAAACCTTATTTAATAATTCTATTGAAAGGTTCTTTTGTTGCATTTTTGATATCTTATCTAAAAAATTAGGATCAAATAAGCTGAATCCTTTTTCAAAATCTTGGAATAAGTTAACTACTCCTTCACTTTCTATAGATTGATGCAATAGTTCATTTATTTGGTTATTAATCTCTTGCTTAGAAATTGGTGCAGTAGAAGCATCTAGCCTATTTAAACTAATCCTTATAGCTTCAATATATGCAGCTTCTATCTGTTCAACTTCTGTAGTTATAGAAGAACATAGGGTATGTGCTTGTTTAAGTGCATATGATTCATCTTTAAAATCTGTTTGTTTATCTACATCTAGACCTAAAATATAATTTAAACCATCGACTATTAAATCAGCTCTTTCACTACTACTGATATTCTTTTCAAATAATCTAGAATAATTGAAGTTCTTTAAGTATATATTTCTACAATCATTTAGCTTTTCTTTGAATACAGGATAGGCTGAATCTCTTATATTTGAATTGTCTAAAACTTTTTGGTCTGATTTAGTATAGTTGCTCATCGCTTCTTTTAGAGCTTTACTAATACCTATATAATCAACAATCAATCCACCTTCTTTATCCTCAAACACACGATTTACTCTAGCTATAGTTTGCATTAAATTGTGTCCTTTTAACGGCTTGTATATATACATTGTAGCTAGCGAAGGCACATCAAACCCAGTTAACCACATATCTACAACAATAGCTATTTTCATAGGGTCACTATTATCTTTAAATTTCCTAGCTAACTCATCTCTATATGATTTAGTTCCTATTATTTCTTTCCATTCTTCTGGATCATTGTTTGATCCGGTCATTATTACTTTTACTTTTTCCGTCCACTCAGGTCTAAGCTCTAGCATTTTTTTATATATTTTAATTCCAATATCTCTATTGTAAGCAACAACCATAGCTTTTCCTGTTAATAAATCGGCCCTATTTTCTTCATAGTGTTCAACTATATCTCTAACTAAGGTATCTATGGCTTGGTCAGAACCAAGAATAGCTTCCATTCTGGACAATTCTTTTTTAGATTTTTCAATATCTTTCTCATTAGCAACTTCAGCTAATTCATCATATTTAGAATCAATTTCTTTGAGCAAATCTTCATTTAATTTTAAGTTAATAACTCTATTTTCATAATAAATAGGTTTTGTTGCACCATCTTCAACCGATTGTGACATATCATATATATCAATATAGTTTCCAAAAACTTCTTGTGTATCTTTTTCATTTTCAGTTAGTGGCGTTCCTGTAAAACCAATATATGTAGCTTTAGGTAATGACTGTCTTACTAACTTTGCCATACCAATTTGTAATTTACCATCAGAAGACATCTTAGATTTTAAACCGTATTGAGATCTATGCGCTTCATCAGCTATAACTATTACATCATTTCTATCAGTTAAAGGTTCATCTGATTCAGCAAATTTTTGCATTGTTGTAAAGAATATACCGTTTGATACCCTATCATTTAATAGTTCTTTAAGATGAGCTCTAGAATTTGCTTGTATTGGTCTCTGTCTTAAAAAGTTCTCTACTCTTGAAAATTGTCCATAGAGTTGGTCATCTAGGTCATTTCTATCAGTAATAATTACAAATGTAGGTTTGTCTAAAACTTTGGACATCATAGCAGTATAAAATACCATAGATAATGACTTACCAGATCCTTGTGTATGCCAAAATACTCCTGCCCTACCATCTCCTTTTTCAATAGCTTGTAAAGTAGATTTTACTGCTTTATGCACTGCAAAATACTGATGGTATTGAGTCATTATTTTTATTATAGACTTATCTTTGTGTTCAAATATTATAAAGTTTTTAATAATATCTAATAATCTTTCTTTGTCTAGCAAACCGATTATAAAAGTTTTGTAATCAGCATACTTTGTACTCTCGTATTGACCATCTGTTGTTTTCCAATCTTTGTACCAGGATTCTTTAGAAGTAATAGTACCAAACTTAGTCTCTGTAAGGTCTGATATAACATTAAAAGCATTATAAACAAAGAAATCTTCTATATCTGATTGAAAATTTCTTATCTGTCTGTATGCTGACCATACATCTGCTTGCTCAGTGGATGCTGATTTTAGTTCTACAACAACTAAAGGTAAACCGTTAATAAAGATTACTACATCAGGTATCTTTAGTGCTTTACCTATAACATTAAATTGATTAGATACAACAAAACTATTATTATCTAAATCATCATAATCGATTAAATAAACAATTTCTGTTTTCTCTTCATTGTCCTCATAATATGAAATTGAAATACCATTTTGTAAATATTCAAAGAAAGTCTCATTACGCGCTTCCAATAATCCTGCATCTATATGTTTTATTTCTTGAATAGCTCTTTCAATTATTTCAAATGATACATCAGGATTAATACGTAATAATGATTCTTTAAATATCTCATCTGCTATTGGTGACTTATAAGAAGATCTTATAATTTCATTTGATGGTATATATTCATAACCAAGATCTTTTATTTTATTTATGAAAGCTTCTTCAAACACACTTTCTATAAATTTTACCTTATACATACTATACATCCTTATATCATTTCATTATTAATCTTCTTCTAGGTTAATTTCTCCAGACATTAGTTTTGGGAGGAGGGTGTCTCTTAATTCAGAAAGTTTATTATTTTGCTTCTCAATTCTTAAAATATACTCAAAAATAGGTTCCATTAATTTATGATATTTATTCATAATATTTTCATCAGGTATTAATATTTTTATATTTGCAAAAGTTGTTTTATTAATATTTTTAGTTGTACTTCCACTAGATCCTATATTATTTAAAAATCTATATTGCGTTTTTAAAAATGAGTAAATATAATATGGACTTATACTTTCTTTCGAAATAATTCCATTAATTTGTTGATTAGTATGACTATATTCAGAAACTAATGATATAAGTCCAACAGTAGCTATGCAACTTGTAATAATACTATTTTTAGGTAATATCTTTTTGGGTTGTGTATTTGATCCCAATTCTGATAAATACCTTTCAGTTTTTACAATATATGTTTTATTATGCATATCAGGTATAGTGATAAATGGTATATAATCACCATAATTTTCAATTTTTTTTGTAGATGGTGTTTTACCTGTAATTATATTCTTAGATATTTTGTCTAAAGTACTAATTTCCCACCTTTCAGGAATCATTCCTAATTCACTTTCTTTAAACTTACTATCTTTAAATGGTTCAAAATCTACAAACCATGATTTGAATATGGCTTGAGCTTGAGATTCTAGGTTAGAAATAATTTTATTATTGTTTTCAATTTTATCATCTATGGAAGATAATATTTTTGCTATTTTAATTTGTGTATTTAAAGGAGGTAGCAAAATTTTTTGTTTCGAAAAAAAACTCTTATTTATTATCGGTATAGCTGTGGATGCTTTACTTAAATAATTCAATTTATTTCCTATAATTATCATGTAATAATAAAGAAACATATAATTGATTTTTTCATTTGGTATAATTGAGTTAATTTGTTGGTTTGTAACAGTATTTTTTGTTGTAATTATAACTTTACCTAGTTTAGAACCAATACAGCTAATACATATGCTATTTTTTGGAATAACTTTATTCTTCAAAGATTCAACACCCAAATCAGTTAATTTTCTACTTGTTTCTGTTATGTATCTTACATCCAAATTATCAGAAGGAGTTAAAAACAGTGTCTCTCCACCAAAATTTTCTTTAATATATGTCTTAGGAGTTTTTCCAGTTATTATTTTTCCTAATTGAGATAATTCTACTTCCACCCATCCAGTTTTATAACTCAAAACCAATACCTCCTAACTGTTCTCTTATTTCTTTTTCAAGCCTATGAGATTCATTAAGAAGTTCGCTTAACTCTGAGGTTAAGTCTTCCATTTTTTCTTCAAAAGGAATACCATCATATTCTAATTCTTCTAAACCTACATACCTACCAGGTGTTAAAACAAAGTTATTAGCTTCAATTTCTTTTATGTCTGAAACATTTGTAAAACCTTGTTGATCAACTTCCTTTCCATTTACAAAATCTCGATAAGTGTCTGCTATTAAAATAATATCTTCATTGCTTAATTCTCTATGAGCTCTAGTGACCATTTTCCCGAGATTTCTTGCATCTATAAATAAAGTTTTTCCTTTTTGAGATTTATTTTTATTAATAATCCATAAGCTTATAGGGATACCTGTTGAATAGAATAATTTATCAGGCATGGATATGATAGCTTCTATTAAATCATCCTTGATAATAGTTTCTCTAATCTTACCTTCGTCACCACCAGCAGATAGTGATCCATTAGCTAATACCAATCCAATCTTTCCATTTGGAGATAGATGAGAAATCATATGTTGTATCCAAGCAAAGTTAGCATTTCCTTCTGGTGGAGTCCCATATTTCCAACGTGCATCATCTGTTAATTTATCACCACCCCAATCCTTAATATTAAAAGGTGGATTAGCAAGTATAAAATCTGCTTTTAAATTTTTATGTTGGTCATTGAAAAATGTATCAGCAGCACCTTGTCCTAAATTACCTTCTAATCCATGGATAGCAAGGTTCATTTGAGCAAGTTTCCAAGTATTTGGATTTGATTCTTGTCCAAATATTGATAAATTATCCACTCTTCCTTTGTGTCTTTCAACGAAATTAGCTGATTGAACAAACATTCCCCCTGCACCACAACATGGGTCATATACCCTACCTTCATAAGGTTCTAAAATTTCAACTAAAGTTCTAACTATACTTGATGGAGTATAGAATTCCCCAGCTCTTTTACCCTCTAATTCAGCAAATTGTGCTATAGCATATTCATATGTTCGCCCTAAAATATCTTTAGAATTACCCTGTTCTTTTAATTTTAAATTATTAAATAAATCTACTACTTCTCCAAGTCTTCTTTTATCAAGCTCTGGTCTTGCATAATTCTTTGGTAGTATACCTTTTAGTCTTTCGTTTTCTTCTTCAATTATTATCATTGCTTCATCGATTATCTTACCTATTTCAGGAGTTGTAGCTTGTTTAGCTATATAATCCCAACGAGCTTTTTCAGGAACAAAAAATATATTTTCAGCTATATATTCATCTCTGTCTTCTTCAAATCCACTTCCTTCTTCTACAAGTTCATTATATTTTTCTTCAAAAGAATCAGAAATATATTTTAAAAATATTAAACCTAGCACAACATGTTTATATTCAGCGGCATCTATATTTCCTCTTAGTTTATCTGCTGCTGCAAATATTTCATTTTCAAAACCTAAATCAGCGCTATTAATATTATTTGACATTAATTTACTCCTTAATTACATAATTAATAAAATATCTATATATTTAGCATTATATCAAATACATTGATCGAATACTATCAAACAACTTAAATCCCTAATAATTTGAATATATCTATTTAATGGTTTATGTCTTTATTTTCAATGACTTCTAAAGTATAATAAAAACAAAACCCTTCAAGGAGTCCCCCATGCAAATAATCTCAACAAACAACTTAAGCAACAATCAAATAAAAGCCATTGAAAAACTTCTAAAGAAGGTACACAGCTTCGACCACACCTACAGAGACCCATATCTATCTAGTGATTACAACTTTGACAAGGACATGCCTGCATTCTTCCTGGCATATAATGATGATCATGAATTGATAGGCCTCCTAGCTACCTATGCTGATAGTAAGGATGTGGAAATCCAATTGAAGGTTGATCCAGACTTTAGGAAACAAGGAGTCGCTAGACGTTTGTACCAAACATTCTTACATGAAACTAAGGCCTATAACTTAAATACAGTTTCTTTTGTCACAGAAGAGGTCTTTTTGGGTAAGAACCCTGACTTGATTAAAAATCTTAATCTGATAAGGTATGAATCAGAAGAGCTTCAATTATCAAGGAAATATAAGAAGGAAGATTTGGATTATACACTGGAGTCTTCAAACTTGATATTTGAAAAAGCTTCTTTGAAAGATGTAGATGAGCTGACTCAGTTGATGCATGAGGCATTTGATTCTGACATAAATATAGCTAAAAGGTACAATATAGCTAGTATTGAATCGGGTACGGTAGACATTTTTGTCCTTAGAAATGACAAGGATATAATATCTAGGGTGTCAGTAGACTTTGCTTCTGATGTAAACTATATGTATAGTGTGGCAACTAAAAAAGAATATTTAAGACAGGGCTATGCTTACAAGCTGCTAGCAAAAACTATAAAAACATTTGAAGATATAAACACCAAAGACTTCCAAATAGCTGTAGATGCTGACAATACCAAGGCGAAAAATCTTTATGAAAAACTAGGATTTAAGGTAGATACAAAAGTTCTTTACTTGGATGCTAGGGATATGAATGAAGTCTTTTAGAAAAAATAAGGAGAAAAAATGAAGAAAAAGAAAGTAGCTTTTATATGTGTACACAATTCCTGTAGGAGTCAAATTGCTGAAGCCCTTGGCAAACACCTCGCTTCAGATGTGTTTGAAAGCTATTCTGCTGGAACTGAATTAAAATCTCAAATCAACCAGGATGCAGTTCGTCTCATGAAGGACTTGTACGGAATTGACATAGAAGAAAGTCAAAAACCAAAGTTGATTTCTGATATACCAAATCCTGACATAGCAATTTCAATGGGATGTAATGTAGCTTGTCCTTTTATAGACAAGGGCTTTGATGCAGATTGGGACTTGGAAGATCCAAGTGGAAAGTCAGACGAAGAGTTCAAAATAATAATTGCTAAAATTGAAGAAAATATCCTTGAGTTAAAAAAAAAAGAACTTGACAAATAAATAAGGAGATAAAATGAAGAAAAAATACTGTGCAGAGCAAGTTCCAATTTTTAGACACTTAGATGAAGAAAACTTAAAAAAAATTGATACCATCTTGACCCATAGAGAATTTGAAAAGGGTGAAAACATTTTTTCTCCAGTAAATCAAATTGGCATGTTTGTAATAGAAAAAGGAAAGGTTAAAGAATACCAGCTAACAAATTCAGGAAAAGAGCAACTATTAAGAGTCTTACAGGCAGGAGATGTAGTAGGTCAAAATACCCTATTCTCTGATGAAATACAGGACACTTATGTAGATTCCCTTGAAAAAACCTCTATCTGCCTAGTCAAAAAAGATGACTTCAAAAATATCATGATGGAGAACCCAACAATTGCTATAAACTTACTAAAAGAATTTAGTGATAAATTGGTTGAAACAGAAAAACAGTCCTTAAATAATGCCTATGAAGATGTAAATACCAGGATAGCTTCCTATATCTTAAACATTTACCATAGCAGTGACCAAGAAGAGTTTGAACTGGACCTATCTTCTAAGGAATTAGCCAACTACTTAGCTACTACCCCTGAAACAATTTCAAGAAAATTAAAAGAATTTGAAGACTTGGGCTATATAAAAAAGACCAATAGGAAAATAAAAATATTGGATGTTGAAAAATTAAATGAATATATAGACAATTAAATAAAAAACTTGATCTAGGTCAAGGAAATAGATTCTCCTTTGTCTTATAGTGTATATAGACTATAAAACAAAGGAGAATTTTATGTATATAGAAAAGAACAAAGACTTATTTGAAAAATTAGATTTTTATCTGCCTACAGTAAAAAAAGTCCATGACAAAGACCATGAAGAAATCTTTGAAGTAGATAAGATATATAATTCTATAAAAGAAAATTTAAATAAATCAGACTTTGATAAATTAGAAGATGATTTTATTAATTTAAGAAAAATAACAAATGACTATACTATTCCACAAGGAACTTGCGAAACTTATGAAGCTGTATATAAAATACTAAATAAACTAGATGAAGATTTGATGGTGTAATATGACCAGATTTATATTTAAAAATAAAAACAGGATAATGGTCTTAAGTGGTATCCTTATAGCCTCAGCCTTGGTTTCCCTTCACATCTTTGATAATGCTTATCTAAAGGATGTATTCTTCCTTATAGCTTCAATCATAGCCCTGCTTCCTATACTAATGCAGGCTATTGGATCCATAAAGATAAAAGTAATAAGCATAGATGTATTGGTAAGTATAGCTGTAATAGCAGCCCTAATCATAAAAAATTATGAAGAATCTGCTATAGTGACCTTTCTATTTATCTTTGGATCTTATCTAGAGCAAAAAACTCTAAACCACACAAGGTCTGCTATAAAGAGTTTAATAGAAATGTCTCCTAAGAAAGCTATAAGAATAAATGACAATGGAGACCATGAAGAAGTAGATATAGACGACTTGGATGTCGGCGATAATATCTTGGTGAAAACCGGGGCCCAAGTACCAGTAGATGGAAAAGTAATATCTGGTGTTGGCTATATGAATGAAGCCAGCATAACTGGCGAATCCATGCTGGTAAAAAAGGAAAAAGGTGACGAAGTCTTTTCAGGAACTATCCTAGAAAATGGTACTATTAGAATAGTAGCTGAGAAAATTGGTGAAGATACAACATTCGGCAAGATAATTGAATTGGTTGAAGAAGCCCAAGATTCTAAATCCGCTACCGAAAAGTTTATAAATAGCTTTTCTAAATACTATACCCCTCTCGTTCTTTTACTAGCTATAGTAGTATATATCATCACTAAAAATATAGAACTTGCTATAACAATCTTGGTCCTAGGATGTCCGGGAGCATTGGTTATAGGTGTACCTGTATCAAATGTTGCAGGTATAGGAAATGGTGCTAAGAATGGAATTCTCTTCAAAACTAGTGAAGTAATCAAAGATTTTAGCAAAATTGATACAGTCATATTTGACAAAACAGGAACCATTACTAAAGGTCATCCTCAAGTAATCGACCATATATTCTACACCGATGAAAAGTCTGAAAATATCAGCATGGTCTTGAGTGTTGAAAGAGAATCTGACCACCCCTTAGCCAAGGCTATCATAGAAAAATATGGAGGCCATGACTATTATGAAGCCAAGGACACACAGGTTGTCGAAGGTAAAGGAATCATTGCAAGAGTTTTGGATAAGAAAGTAATTGTCGGAAATCTTTCCTTGATGGAAAAAGAAAATATTGAAATATCTCAAAGACAGAAAAACGATATAGACAAATATTTAAACCAAGCCTATTCTATCATCTTGATGGCCTATGACAATGAGCTGCAGAGCTTGATTTTGATCAGAGATAAAATCAAAGATGAGGCTAAAGCTACAATAGAGGCCCTCAAAAATGAAGGCATCAAAAATTTAATCATGCTTTCTGGAGACAATCAAAAAACTGTCGATATAGTCAGTGAAGAAATAGGTCTGACCAAGGGCTATGGTGGATTTTTACCCCAAGACAAGGCCCAATATGTCAAGAAACTTATAGACCAGGGCCACACAGTCGCCTTTATAGGTGATGGTATAAATGACAGTCCATCCTTATCCCTAGCAAATGTAGGTATTTCTATGGGCAATGGTACCGACATAGCTATTGAAACATCAGATATAGTTTTGATGAATTCTGATATAAGAAAAATACAATATGCCCACAAGTTATCGAAAAAGATTCATTCAAATATGATTCAAAATATATTTATAGCGGTCTTTGTGGTATTCTTCCTACTCTATTCCCTATTATTTAATGATTGGTTGAATATGTCCCTAGGAATGCTAATCCACGAAGCAAGTATATTTGTAGTTATCTTGAATGGAATGAGATTGATTAGAAATAATAAAAATAAAGGAGAATAAAATGAAAAAATTAAATATGCAATTAGAAACATTAACCTGCCCATCATGTCTTGAAAAAATAGAAAAGGGTGTGAAAAGTTTGGAAGGTGTTGATAAGGACAGTGTAAAAGTATTGTTTAACTCAGCTAAGGTTAAATTAAATTTTGATGATAATGTCTTAGACTCTAAAGAAGTTGAAAATAAGATAAGGTCTTTAGGATATGATGTCTTATCTACAAAGATATCTTAATTAAATGATTGCTTAACCTCAAAGTTCACCAATGAATTTTGAGGTTATTTATTATTTAAACTATTTTTAACATTGGCCTCCAAGCATTCTTCCTTATACTTTGATATAATCATCTAAGGATTATAAATTATGGGAGGAAGAATGAAATTAATCGGTATTGATTTAGACGGCACGCTTTTGAATTCGCAAAAAGAAATTAGTAAAGAAAATGTTGAAGCCTTGAGGTCTATAGCAAATGATGATGACTATTTTGTATTTATTTGCTCAGGTAGGCCTGCTTTTAATATAAAAGAATTACTTGATAAATATGATCTTAATATATCCTATGTTGGATCAAATGGTGGACTTGCCTACAAGGGTGAAGACCTCATATTTGAGCTTCCTTTTACAAAGGACCAGGCTAAAAATATATACGAAACTATCAAAGACCAACCATTTTTAACATATAACAAGAATAGTAGGTTTGGTGAAAAAGACCATATTGATAGGTTAGAAAAATTGTTCCAAAGTTCTGTACATGTTTTAACTGAAGAAGAATTTAATTCTTTTGAAAATTACAAAAAGAATGTTCTAGCAAATCATTTAAAAGAAATCGATGATTTCCATGCGATGTTTGATGAAGAAGATTTTGATATCTATAAGTTTTTCATGTACCTACCAATTTATGAAATCAAGCAAGAGATTAGAGAAAAACTATCAAAGCTAGATGGAGTTTATGCTACAGAATCTGAAAGAACAAATCTTGAAATTGTTCCGGCTCATGTAAACAAGGGAATGGTATTTAAACACTTGGAAGATTACCTGCAATTAGATGATTCAGTAAGAATAGCTATCGGTGACAGCTTAAACGACTTAGAAATGTTTGAAATGGCTGACTATGGTTTTGCTATGGAAAATTCATATCAAGAAATAAAAGACCTAGCTACCCACCATGTTGCAAACAATGATGATAACGGAGTTGCAGAGGCTATAGAGATAATAAAGAGTTTGTAATTGCTTGTAATAAAGAAAAAAATTGTTGCGAATTTTTCGCAACAATTTTTCATTTGTGGATGATGGTAGTGATGGTTTGGGTGAAAATAAGTTTTAAAATCAAAAATCGTTTTAAAACTTATGATTTTTTGATTTTCATAAGTATAAAATGTGAAAAGTGATTTTAAAACTTATTTACACAGCATCAGATAAGTTTTAAAATTAAAAATCGATTTTAAAACTTATGGTTTTAGGATTTTAATAAGTATAGAATTCGAAAAGTGAGGTGTCCCCCAAAAAGTAGAGTTTAAAATATGATAAATTATTTCTTGATTTTGAGCTCATAAATTCAAGAATTGGAGCCTTTGGAATATTTTTACCTTAGGCTCCTCAACAACTATGCCT
>NZ_OGVE01000008.1 GCF_900258485.1 Helcococcus massiliensis | reverse complement strand
ACTTATCAAGATTTTCAAAGCTATATGACCAATCTCCATTTTCATCAGCTTTTACTTCTTTTCTAGACACTTCCTTACCATTTGCAAATAGTTTTACTGTTATTTGATCTGGTCTCTTGCCGTCTTGATTATTTCCATCATCCCAAGTCTTTTGACCCTTAATTTCTATTTGCTCTGGAGTGTGAGTGTTAGTTATATCATAGCCATTTACTTGGCTTACATAACCTTCTACCTTTTCTTCTGAAACGGTGTAGATTATTTCTTCACCATTTTCATACTTGTCAAGATTTTCAAAACCATATGACCAATCTCCTGTTTCATCAGCTTTTACTTCTTTTCTAGCTACTTCCTTACCATTTGCAAATAGTTTTACTGTTATTTGATCAGGTCTCTTACCGTCTTGGTTGTTGTTGTCATTCCAAGTCTTTTGACCCTTGATTTCTATTTGCTCTGGGGTATGAGTATTGGTTATCACAAAACCTTTTTCTTGATTTCCGCTTATTGTGCTTGTATAACCTTTTACATCTTTTTCTTTTACTGTATAAATGATCTTCTTACCATCATTTTCTACAGGCAGGTTTTCAAATACAGCATTCCATTCATTATCTTTATTTAATGTTTTACTTTCTACTAAGTAATCTTTTTCTTCACCTTCAAGTTTTGCCAGTAATTGAACTTCAATATTTTCAGGACGAGTTTTATTTAAATTATCATTATCATCCCAAACCTTATTTACTGGAACTTCAGTAGTTTCATTTTCACTACCAAAGGTTATAGTACCATTAGATCCGATACCACCACCTCTTGTTGTTGACTTATTTCCAGAAATAATTACCTTAGCAAGCTTTTTAGCAAATTCATTTGCTTGTTCATCTGTGTGTAAAATAAGTTCTTGACCACTTATTTCTAGCCTACCTCTATGTTCATTAGCTTTTAATAAGCTTCCATCTTCATTTTTCCAATTATATAAATTACCGCCTAACATCCTATCACTTATGTCATATTCTGGTATACCACTATGAGCACCATATCCCATAGAAGATAAAATATATAATTCATTGCCCTTGCTTGCCTTATTGTCATATATTGCTACACCATTATTTACATGTATTATAGTTTTAGATATAGGACAAGCTGCGTATCCTGCTCCTTCAAAAGCTGATTCATTATTGTATATTAAAGCATTTTTTATATAAAGCTCTCCATTTTTACCATATTCTTCAGTGGCTCCATTTACATAAATTCCGCCACCTCCGAAGGCTTTAAAAGTTTTTCCAGAACCATCCATTGTGTTATCAGTAATATATCCTGCTGTTATATATGCTTTTCCTAATCCACCACTAAAGTATTTAGTCTGTACAAATATACCTCCGCCGGAGGTTCCTGCAATATTTCCATCTACAAGTCCGCCAGACATATTTAGAGTATTATCGCCGGATTCTACAACACGAGAACCTACACTAATTCCACCGCCAACTTCACCAGCTTTATTATTTAAAACTTTGGCTTGGTCGCTCATGTTAATTGTAGAACCTAAAGTTGCAATTATTCCACCGCCAGCTGAATAATATTGGTTATAAGGTCTATCATATACTCTTTTTGCTTCATTATTCTGAATTAATCCTCCTGTAAAGTTAAGGGTTGATGATCCTAAATAAATTCCACCACCTCTAGTAGCCTGATTTTTTTCAATTATACCACCAGTCATATTTACAGTGGCTCCAACAGCTTTTATTGCACCACCTTCAGTTGCTGTATTTTCAACATCTTTAATATAATTATTTCTTAAAAGAGTTCCTTCACCTATATTTAGGGTAGCTCCTCTATTTATATAAATTAAAGACTTTTCAATACCTTTATTATTTTCACTATTACCATCTATGGTAATATTAGTTATGCTAGCAGTTTCATTGCTTGGAACTTCAAACAAATACCCATTAAATTTTTCACCTCTAATAATATATGTATTTAGGATAGATAAGTCAGCATCACCTTTAAGTTCAGCTGTCCCAATTACAATAATTTTGCTTTCATTATATTTTTTTGCTAATTCTTTAGCCTTATCTAATGTTTTTACTGGGTTCTCTGAATTACCTTCATTGCTATCATTCCCATTTTTACCATCAAGATAAATTTCATATGTAATTTCTTCTGTTTTTATGTTTTTAGCTTCTATTGCTTTTGAATCTTCAGATTTACCATAATATTCTTCGTTAACTTGTAATCTAGGTAACTTAATAATCATTTTTCCATCAGATTCTTCAAGATATATATCATAATTCAACAAATAAGGTTCTATAAAATCGCCATTATCTTTTTTATAATATTGAACTTGCACTTTTTCATATGGGATTTTAATTCCATCAAAAGTTATCTTATCAATCCATGTATAAGATTCATCTGCAGTATAAGCCATTTTTTTACTAATTTTTTCACCAGAATTTGTATGTAAAGTGTAATTTATACCAAAAGCATTTAATTCCCACTCATCTTCATCAAAAATCCCCGATTCAGGATGATTCATATAGTAATTGCTATAGACTGCAAATAAGTTTTCATAATTAGATGTAGCACCTCTATAAAGATCGAAGCTTAGTTTATATTCTTTTTTACTTGCCTCTGCTTTTGCTATTTTATTAGGACCTATAAAACTTAGTAATAAGATTACAGCTAAAAACATTGATAGTCCTTTTTTATATGACATATTCATATCTTCCTCCTTTTTATATTTATGTACAAAAAAAACTGGTACTAGCACCAGTTTTAAAAGTTATTAGCTAATTGCTGCTAATACGATTGATGATATTAAGAATAAAACTCCTGATACCACTACAATCTTATTTAATAATGCTTCTTTTGCTTTTGTAGCACCTGCACCAAATACATTTGAATCTTGTCCTGATAAAGATCCCATTCCTTCAGCTTTAGGTTCCATTAACAAAGTACTAATAATAATACCTACGCTAGATAAAACTAGTAAGGCTAAAAATACTGTTTTCATTTAAACCTCTTTCATAAAATTTCTACAATATTGGAATTATATCAAATATCCTTGATTTTTTCAATTAATACTTATCTTATCCTTTAGTTTTTCAATTAATACTTATCTTATCCTTTAGTTTTTCAAAAGTTTTTTCACCTATACCAGATATATTTTTTATGTCTTCAATAGACTTAAATTTATTAGTATTCCTATAGGATATAATCTCCTCTGCTCTAGATTTACCAATACCTGGTAAGCTAGTTAATTCTGATAAGTCTGCCTTGTTTATATTGACCTTATTAGTTGGTGATTTAGCGGGTTTAGAAGTAGATTCTTCAAGATTAGAAGAATTTTCACCAATTTTATAGACATGAATTTTCATTTCATCTTCTAGTTTTTGAGAAAGATTTATACTTTCAATGTCCGCTTCCTTACACAAGCCACCAGCTTTCTCTACCAGGTCATTTATCCTAGCCTTTTGATGCATCTCATAGACTCCAGGATTTGTAATGCAACCAGATATATCTACATATACCTTAGTATCTACCGGTTTTTTATCTTCAAGCTTAGTTTCTAATAAACTTTCACCTGGCGTTTCAACTTTTTCATTCTCCATCAGGTTATTAGTATTGTCAAATTCTTTAATTTTATTCCTATTTGTAAATCCAAATATTGCAATAATTATAATAAGTGATATAGTTACAATCTTGTCTAAATTGTTTTTTATTTTCATAACTCCCCCTAAATGGGCGAGCTGTCTAATCCCATAATTTTTCTAAATCGTAAAATTCTCTTTGTTCTTCTGTAAATATATGCACTATGATATCACCCAAATCTACTAGTATCCATGAAGCATCTCTAAATCCTTCATTGGCATATATTTCATATCCTTCTTTTTCTATCTTCATTTCAATTTCATTGGCTAGAGCCTTTGTATGTTGGATAGAAGTACCTGTAACTATGACAAAATAGTCAGCTACTGGTGTTTTGTCCCCTATTTCTATAACTTTTACATTTTCTCCAAGCCTGCTGTCTATTGCTTTTAAAACAATGTCAAGTTTATTCATCAATTCTCCTTTGTAAATAGTTTCTTGCTCTCAATGTTTCTAAATCTATTATAGCATTTACATCTATTAAATGTTTAATAGTCATATCAAAAGTCATCAATACACACTTGTCTAAGCCCAGATCCAAAGATTGTCTGACTATACCAGCATTTTCAAATCTTCTGTTGACTTCAATAAAGTCAGCCAACAACAAGACTTTTTCCAAGTCATTCATATCTTCTTTACCACAAGTATGAATCCTTATAGCTTCTAAAATTTCAGGATCATCAACCCCATACAAGTCTTTAGCAACTACTGCTCCTAAATAAGCATGGGCTAAGGCTGGAAACTCAAAAATTTCATCCCTATTTAACTTGTACTTGTCCTTATATCTTTCAAAGTATTCTTCTTCTAAGCCCTTAGCACAATCGTGTAAAAGCATGGTTAATTCCACTTGATCTTTATCAAGACCAAGCTTGTAATATTGATTTAGTCTAAGCCCAGCTTCTACCACTCCTAAGACATGTATATATCTATCTTTTTCTAACTTTTTAGATAAGTCTTCTCTTATCTCATCTACTGTTGATGCCATAATTTCTTATCCTTTATATAAGCTATTGTTTCTTCTCTTAATAAATATTTTGGTATATATCGATCTTTAATGCTATTTCTAATATAGGTCGAAGAAATTTCTAATTGTAAGTCATCAAAATAAAAGATCCTATTTTTAGAAAAATTCCTCATCTTATTTAAATGGTCACCTTCAACATCATAACCCGGTCTTTTGAAAACTACGATATCTAATAGATCTATAAACTTGTTGTATTCATACCAAGATTCAATTTCTTGGAATGAATCTGACCCCATTATAAAATAGTAGTCGTCTTTACTTTTTTTCTTTAATTTTTTAACTACATCATAAGAATAAGAATTCTTCTTCAAGTTTTTTTCAATATCTGAAAGTTCAAAATACTTATTATCTTTTATTGTTTCTTCCACCATCTCATACCTTATATCATAGTCTAAAAGATCAACTTTTTTATGGTAAGGGTTGGCAGTTGGGATGAATAATACCTTGTCCAAGCCTAGCCTTACCCTAGCTTGTTCAGCTATTACTAAGTGACCAATATGAATGGGATTAAATGATGAACCAAATAAACCGACTTTCATATCTGACCTATGGTAAAGTAATTATCTTGTCTTCACTTTGCCTATAAATGACAAATTTATTACCCATGTGTGAGACAAATTCTGCATTTAACTCTTTTAATATATCTTGGATTAAATCATTGTGATCATCTAAGTTGTTATTTAATATTTTAATTTTTACTAATTCATTAGCTTCAAGTGTATCATCTATTTGAGTCAATAGATTTTCTGTAATACCATTTTTACCAATTATAACCTTTGGATCCATGGTATTTGCTAATGATTTTAAATGTTTTCTTTGTTTTGAATTAATCATATTTCACCTATCCTAAGTAGTCAATTTCAACACCAGCAACTTCTATAGTGTCTCCATCTTCTACACCTAATTCTTCTAATCTCTTCATTATTCCCATTTTATCTAAAACTTGTTCGAAGTTTCTTACTGAATCAAAATCTTCAAAGTTTGTTCTTTTTACCAAGACTTCTACTGGATATCCTTCAACTACATACACTCCTTGGTCTACATAGACATTTATAGTCCTATCAACCTTGAAGAATTCTTCTAAGTCAAGTCTATTTATTTCGTCAAAGCTGTTATATTCTTTTTCAATATTTTTCAACCTTTCAAAAATGTAAAACTTCAACTTGTCAATACCTTCAGTAGTAGCTGCAGATGTTTCTATTACATCAAGTTCTGGATATTGGATTTTGAACAATTCTAAATTGTCATCTGCCCCAGCTATATCCATCTTGTTTGCAACAACAAACATATCTTTTTCACTAAGTCTATCGCTATAGTTTTCTAGTTCTTTCATGATAGCATTGAAGTCTTCAATTGGATTTCTTCCCTCAGAACCTGCCATATCTAAGACATGAACTAAAAGTCTAGTTCTTTCAATATGCTTTAAGAATTGATGACCTAGTCCAATACCTTCACTTGCCCCTTCAATCAAACCTGGTATATCAGCTATTACATAAGAATTATCATGGTCAATCTTTACCACACCTAAATTTGGTGAAAGGGTTGTAAAGTGGTAATTAGCTATTTTAGGTTTGGCATTTGAAATAATAGATAATATAGATGACTTGCCAACATTTGGTAATCCGACTAAACCTACATCGGCTATCAATTTAACTTCTAAGATTACCTCAATCTCTTGTGACTTTTGTCCTGGTTCAGCAAATCTAGGAGCTTGTCTAATGGAATTTTTATACTTTGTATTTCCATTACCTCCCTTACCACCTTTCACAATTAAGAATTCTTGCTGGTCTTTTACCAAGTCAACAATAATCTTGCCAGAATTTGCTTCCTTTACTAGGGTACCGACTGGTAGGTGTAAGATCATATCTTCACCTTTTTTACCATACCTATTTTTGTTTCTACCATTTTCACCATTTTCGGCAAAGAAATGTCTTTGGTATTTAAAATCCATCAAGGTATGTATATTGGAATCAGCTTTTAAAATGATGCTGCCGCCATCGCCACCGTCACCGCCAGCTGGTCCTCCATCCGGCTCAAATTTTTCTCTTCTCCATGCTACAGCCCCGTCACCGCCGGCTCCAGACCTTAGCACTATTTTCGCTGTATCTACAAACATATTTATACCTCTATAAAAAAATATCCAGAATTTAAAAAAATTCTGGAATAACATTCAACAATTAAGCTAGTTGTTCGTGTGAGTATACACTTACTTTCTTTCTTGATTTGCCAAATCTTTCAAATTTTACAACACCATCAGCCTTAGCAAATAATGTATCATCTTTACCGATACCTACATTTTCACCTGGATGAATCTTTGTTCCTCTTTGTCTAACAAGGATGTTTCCTGCTAAAACGTGTTGTCCATCAGATTTTTTAGCTCCTAATCTTTTTGCTCTTGAGTCTCTACCGTTTCTTGTTGATGAAACCCCTTTTTTACTTGCGAAAAATTGTAAATCTAATCTTAACATATCTACACCTCCATGTAGTTTACTTTTACAAAGTCACTATAATCTTGTAACAATGACTTCATACCTAATTCGAATTTTTTAAGTATAAGTTGACTATCTCTTTTTTGATCTTCACTTAAGTTATCTTTTATTTCTAATCTAATCTTATCTTCTGTAATTTCATAAGATATTTTATCTTTCATATCTAATAAATCTGTAAAAGTATCTATTGTGTTGAAAGTTAAAAAAGAAACTGCAGAACAAACTATATCTTCGCCATTATCGGCATAGCCTGCATGATCATAAACTTCTATAGCCTTAATATCATCTTCTCTTTTGCTTATTGTAACCTTTATCATTATCCTAAGCTATTTATTCTAACTCTTGTAAATGGTTGTCTGTGACCTTGTTTCTTAGAATAACCTTTTTTTGCTTTATATTTGAACACTACAATCTTTTTATCTTTAGCGTGTTCTAAAACTTCTGCTTTCACCTTTGTATCTAGTAGAGGTGAACCTACTTTTGTATCACCATCATTTGAAACTAATAAAGTATCAAATTCAACTGTAGAACCTGCTTCTGCATTTAATTTTTCTACCTTGATGATATCTCCTTCTTTAACTTGGTATTGTTTACCACCTGTTTTAATAACTGCGTACATGTATCTTCCTCCTTTTTACTTTATTCTCGCTGATTGGGCGCTGTATTTATAAGCTTAAACCCAATATCATGCGGTTTAGATACTGATTAAGTATAGCAAAGTATATGGTAAATGTCAAACTAATCTAAAACAAAACTATTTCCAAAAATCCCATATTAGAAAAGCCTTCAATTTTATTTTTTATCTTATATTCTTCAAAGACCTTCTTAAGCTCATTCACTAGCAAAGCCCTATTTTCCTTATTCATCCTTAAAAAATCAATAATTAGCATCTTCTTTATTTTTCTTAAGCTAATTTGTATGGCTATTTCTTTCAGAGCCTTCAGGTTTACTGATAAGGACATGTCTTCTTTGCTAAGATGAGTGTCAACATTTTTATAGTTTACATCAATTACAGTCAAGGCTTCTAGCTGATCTATAACAATAGATACATCTCCCCTTTCAACTAGTCTTTTGTTCTTAAGACTTAAGTCCAAGGATATTTCACTGACATAGTCTGGGTTGAAAGCTGGATCATAAATAATTTGGTCATGAGGCAATTTAATATTAGAAACTATTTCATAAGGATAATCGCAAGTATAGTCTTTTACCCTATCAGGTCTATATAGCAATTTGGGGCTTGGTAAAAAGTTTCTTTCTTTTTCAAGTTCTTCATAGATTTTTAACAAGATATCCAAATCCTTTTTTAAGAAATCTTCTGACTTGTCTTTTCCCTTAGTTCTATAAAAAGAAGAGTGGACATTTTCTAATTTATTATTTTTATTTGTTTTCAAAACCTGGTAAGGACTTGATAAAGTATACTTTTCACTTAGTTCATACATCTTATGGTCCTTAGGATCTTTGATTACTTCGACTATGGTGTCAGCATATTTGTCAAGACTTTTAATCCTATTTTTACTTCTTAAAAGTCCATCCTTATCTTCTCCAATATCAAGCAAATAGGCATCAAGGCTTGGTAAAAACTTTTTAATCCTAGTCCTATATATGTTGCCTAATTTACTTTCATTTAAGTCTTTATAGTCAACTAATCTCTTGTTTTTAACTTCTCCAACTATTAATTTTTCTTCCTCTTTATAAATAAATTTGTAGCTATCCATTTTTAAATATGCCCTTAATCTTATCCCATAAAGAAGATTTTAATTCTTTACTTACTGGTTTATTATCAAGCTTAAAATCTGCATGGTCTGAAAAAATATAAATGAAATTTTCATAGTCTAATTCTTCAATTTTTTTAGAAAAATCATCAAAATCAAGTTCATTTTTCTTAATCTTATATGAAGAAGGAATAAGGTCTAAATTTTCATTTACATTTATTATTACATCTTCAAGGTCTATTATCCCTGATAAATAATCTTGGTTATCATAAATTATTGAATCAGCTACCCCTAAAGCATCTTCTAAGTCTCTATTTTCTTGGATAAGAGATACTATTAAAGTTTTAGCTGAATATTTCGAAAAATATTCAGCTAAATTCTTTGGCATGCTTTGTGGATTAACTTGTAAATACATTTTATCCATAAGTCACCTATTCATTTTCTTGTGTATTTTCATTATTTGTTGTAGTGTTAGATTCATTATCTTGGACATCAGCTTCTTCATCAGTATTTGTCTTATTAAAGCTTGATCCAGGTCTATCATTTGTAAATCTAGAATCTTTCTTTACCAGCTTATAATATGAATAATATATATCATTTACTAAAGGTTGAATATTTAGTGATGTTTTACCTTCTATTATTTGAACATAAACAGCTATTTCAGGATCATCAGCTGGTGCAAAAGCCATTTCAGAACCAATATCATCATAAAATTCGCCTGTCTTAGGATCTATTGTACCCAATTGTGAAGTACCTGTTTTAGCAGCTATAGTAAATGGAAAATTATTTCTATATCTAACATTACTTGCAGTTTCTTTCATCCCTTTTTGAACATGTTCAAAATATTCACTTTTTATACCAGTTTCACTTGTTTTCTTTTCATTTTTAAAGATTGTCTCTTTATCCTTATAGTCTTTAATTTCTTTTATCAAAGTAGGTTTTACTAATTCACCCTTGTTAGCTATAGTTGAAGCCAATTGCACCATTTGCATTGCAGTATAGGCATTTTGACCTTGACCTATCACCATATTCATAGAATCTGAAACCGTCCATTCCGCCTGATTTTGATATGAAAACTTAATATATGAACTTAAACTCTCTCTTTTACCTTCAAGGGCTTTATCAGATATATATCCAAGGTCAGAAAGTCTCTTAGCTATCTCGTCTATTGAGAGTTTTGGTCCTTCTTCTAACCATGACACTATTTCTTGAATATCACTTTGAAACTTATCTTCACTAATTTCTACCCCTTCTTTTATATATTTATCCAAGTTGTTTCTTAGATAATTAGTTAATCTAGATTTTAAAATTGCTATTTTACCATCTAAACTTGGAGTGTGTCCTCTAGATTCCTGCGGTTTATTTATTTCAATACCCGTAGGTTCTTTAAGGCCTAACCTTGCTGTGATTGATTCTATATCTTCTAGACTTACCTTTGTATTCAAATCATTGGCTTTGTTTGGATTGTAGCCAAGACCTAGGACATAGAAATAATAGTTACTTGATACTTTTAGAGCATCATATAAATTAATATTTCCCCATCTTCTTCCAGATGTTGTATAGATTAAATCATGGAATCTTGTATTACCTACTTGAACATAACCGAATGCATCTATAGGGTCTTTTGGATCTAAACCATTTTCTAAAGCAGCTAAAGCGGTTACCGTTTTAAAAGTGGACCCTGGTGTAAAAGCAGATTGAACAACATTATTCATAATAGGTCTTGGTGCATATATGTCTTTTGGATCAAAGTTGTTTAACTTATTCCAATCAGTGCTAGATATACCATTTACAAATAAGTTTGGATTATAGTCAGGTAAAGATACCATAGATAATATTTCACCAGTTTTAACATCCATTACAACTGCAACACCTATTTGAGCATTGGCAGCTTGTCTAGTATTGGATGGGCCATAATAAGTCTCGTATGGTTTACCTTCTCGCATCGCCTTCATACCATCTCGTAAAATATCTTCAACTTCTTTTTGAAAATCTAAGTCAATAGTTGTATATAGATTATTACCTGGTATTGCGTCATTATTTTGTATAATTTCTGTAGTCCTACCGTATACATCTGTATACACCAATTGCGAACCTTTGCTGCCTCTTAGGGTATCTTCAAAGGATTCTTCTAAGCCAGTTTTACCTACATTGTCATTGATGTCATATTTTTTATATTCAACATAGTGTTGTAATTCTTGCTCTTCTGAAATACCTCCTAAGTAACCAACAACATGTGAAGCTGTATTTGCATTAGGATAATATCTACTTGGTTGAAAATCTACTTCAAATCCTGAATCCTTAGGTAAGAATTCCTCTATTCTCACTAAGGCTTCCTTGGATAAATTGCTGGCTACATTTATAGGTTTATATCCTAAATAAGAGTATTTGTTAGTTAATTCAATTATTGATAATACTCCATAATTTATATAAGGATCTGAATCAGATAACTCGTATTTTTCAACTAATTTCTTAAATAATTGATCTGCGTTTATATCTTTTTCCTTGTATTTTTTTATTAAGTCTTCCTTATCAGCTAAATACGAATATTCCCATTTAGACTTATAAATTCTTGGATATATTCCTTTATCAAATAATGATCTTTCTGCATAGTCAACCACTTCTTTAGACAAAATAAATTCATCTAGTAAGTTGTTTTCTTTAGCTAATTCGATTAATTTATCTAAGGCTTCTACATTTATAGAATCATCTTTTTTATTATATGAAATATCGACAAAATTATTTTTTTCATTCACTTCATAAGTTAAGTTTGTATCGATTCCTTTAGTTTCTAATTTATTAATCAATATAGAAGCAGGGATAATATACTTATCATCAGACTTATAAGCTGTAGATAAAAAGCTTTCTAAACTTACATCCTTGACTAAATTTAGAAAGTCAGCTTTCGCTGAAGAATTATTGCTGACATTTTTAGATTTACTATGTAAGATTGACTTGTTTTCTATATAGTCTATATCACTAGAATACACAATATCAGTTAATTCAATATCAGAAATTAAATCTTTTTCATTTAAAATATCATAAACAATTTTCCTAGATAATGGATGGTCAATCAAATATGATATAAATGAAGAATCATCTTTAATTTCAGCTACAATATAATCCAAAGGATTAGTATTTTCAGTTATATCTTCACTTTCTATTAAATGTTTGTATTCATCATTTTTAATGAATTCAATTTCTAATCCATCATTATAAGTTATGTCAACTGGTACTTCCTTTCCTCTAAGGATAAGGTAATCACGCATTCTTTTAAATGGATAAAATACTGATTTATTTAGATTATAAGAACTAGTAAATATTTCTTTTAATATTTCTTCATCTTTAATCAAATTAATTATCTTTTGATCTGGTAATTCTTTGCCAGCAAAATAATCATCTTTGTTTTTATAGGTAAATTTGTAGTAGTCAAAGAAGTAATCATTTAGGTAATTTACTCCATCATCTTCTAAAATCTCTACTAAATTAGTTATTAGTTCATCTTTTTGCTTATTATCTAATTTATTAAACCTGTCACTGTAAACTTTCAAATTATATACTAATTTATTTTCAGCAAGAGGCCTTCCATTTCTATCATAAATGACACCTCTGGAGGCATCTTTGTTAATTTGTTTAATCCTATTCTTGTCGGAAAATTCTCTGTAAGTTGCTCCGTTGATTATAGTTAAACTAAATAATCTTCCTAATAAAACAAAAAAGGCTATAAGAAAAATAATTAGAATAATATTTAATCTATTTTTTTTCATATGGCCTCCTTAAATCATATTTCTTTTATTGTTTTTATATAGTTGATTTATAATCAGATACACAAAAGGATAAATTATAAAAATCATTAACATGTGTATTAGGTTATATTTCACAAAACTCATTAGGTCAAATCCAAAAAATTCTCTGTTAAATAAGAACTCACTAACTAACCTATACATGTTGGCAAATAAACTTGATAAAGTTAATATAATATATGCATATGCAAAATTATCCTTATTAGCCTTGTTTAGATTGAACACCTTATAAGATATTAAATAATATAATAGAGCAGTAAGTCCCAAAATATTATTAAAGGCTAAATCTTGTATGATACCTTGAAATATTGCATAGTATACTATGCTTTCTTTTCTTGAAGACATTGATAGAACTACAATAATTGGTATACTTATACTTGGTATAACACCAGAAATATTTATCCTAGATAAGATAGCATAATCAATTAAAAAATTTAATATAAATATCAGTACTAATTTTGATTTTTTCATTATTCCGCTACCTCATTATTCTCCACATTAGTATTGTTGCCTTTTAATACATAGACTTCATATAATCTTGAAAATTTTACTGGACTCTCTACTTCTACTAATTGTGAAAGCTTATCATTACTTTCACCTACTTCAGCTACTTTTCCAATATATAAGCCTCTAGGATATCTACCACCAATTCCAGATGTATAAATAGAGTCTCCTACTTCAATATCAGCTTTATTTATCATATAGCCAGATAATAAATTAGATTCTCTAGCATTTATTATACCAGTCTCAGATGTCTTTGAATGAACAAAAGATAGGTTATACTTTTGATCTAAAATTGTAGATACTTTTGAGCTTAACAATCCTACATCAGTGACCTTACCTATAAGGGCTCCTACAACATTATCCTGGTCATCTTTAAATGGACTTACAATAATATCACCAATTGCAACACCATCTTTACTTCCCTTGTCTATAGTCATCTCATCAAAGGCATTTTTATTATCCATTAAAATAATATTAGCCTTTATAGCGCTATGATTATTATAAAACTCATTAGCTAATTTTAAATAGTCATTTTGATCTACTAAAAATGACAATTCATCTACTTGCTTTTGCAATTCTTGATTTTTTTGTGTTAATTGTCCTACCATTTCTCTATTTGGTTTTGAACCAAAAGTAGCATCAATCACAGTGTTTACACTTTTATTAACAAAAGAAGTAACTTTGGCAAAAGGCATAATAACTATATTCAAAGCTTTTGAAGTATAGGCATTGGCCCTAGGACTAACGATTGATATTACAATTAAAGCAAGCAAAGATAATATTCTTATATAATGATTCTTTTTAGATTTTTTCTTATTATAATATAACATAATTACTTTCCAATATTTTTATAGTTTTCTAAATTATCTATAACATGTCCTGCGCCTAAGATCGCATCTTCTTTAGGGTATTCAGATCTTTCAACTCTTATACCTATCTTACTTTCAATATATTTGTATAATCCAGGAATCAAACTTGAAGCGCCTGTTAAAAATATTCCATTTTTTAATATATCCATAGATAAATCTGGTGGGGTCTTTTCAACTACCAACCTAATTCCTTCGATAATTTTGTCAATAGATTTTATTATCGCTTCATATATATCAGATTGGAAAACATCAATAATAACCGGCATACCTGATAAGAGGTCCCTACCAGAAACTTCTAAAGATTTGTTTTCATTGCTTAAGTCTAAAGTAGCTAAGTTTTCTTTTAATAGTCTAACAGTATTATCTCCTACAGCTATAGAATACTTATCATGGATGAATGATTGAATGCTTCTATCAAAGTTGTTACCTGCATATTTTACACTTCGAGATAAAACTATACCATTCAAAGATACTAAAGAAATATCTGTATTTCCAGCTCCTATATTTACAATCAGTCTACCTTCAGACTTTGAAACATCAAAACCAGCCCCAATAGCTGAAGCTAAAGCAGCTTCAATTATATAAACTTCTCGGGCTCCAGAATATATACAGGCATCTTCAATAGCCCTTAATTCAATATCACTAGTAGCAGAAGGAGCTGTAATAACAAGTCTTGGCTGAATTATATTTAAGCCCTTATTAGCTTGATCTAAGCAATACTTAATTAATATTTTAGTAAAGTCAAAATCCGAAATTGTACCATCCTCCAAGGGATTTACAATAGCTATATTTTCAGGTGCCTTACCAATCATCTCCTGCGCTTTATTCCCCACTGCAACAACTTCCCCAGATTTTACATCTAGAGCCAATTGTGAAGCCTCATTCATTATAATACCTTTATTTTTTTTATATACCAGGGTATTTGCAGACCCTAAATCTATAGCTAAATCCTTACCTACTAAATTAATCATCGTCCCTTATTCCTCTATGATTTTTTTCTCTCTTAAACTTATATATCTATCATGTCCAATAATTATATGGTCTAAAACCTTTATACCTATAAGCTTACCAGCTTCCTGCAATCTCTTTGTTATCAATATATCCTCATGTGATGGACTTGGGTCTCCACTAGGATGGTTATGACTTAAAATAATTGAGTTTGCATTGTTTGTTATAGCAAACCTAAAAACCTCTCTTGGATGAACCAAAGTTTGGTTAATAGATCCTATTGAAACAGTTTTACTTGCTTTAATCTTATTTTTAGTGTCTAAAATTAAGATTAAAAATTCTTCCCTATACGAATCTCTAAAATGATCAAATAAATAATTAGCTACTGAATCAGGACTAGTAAGCGACATATTATTCATCGATTCTTGTTTACTTAATCTTTTTCCCAATTCTAAGGCTGCTATTATCCTACTAGCTTTCGATAAACCTATGCCATTTATTTCCATTAACTGGTCTATTGATGTAAAAAGTAAATTCTTATCTTTAAAATAGACTTTTAGTATCTCATCGGCAAGGAATATGGCGTTTTTATTTTTATGGCCACTACCAAGTATAATAGCTAAAAGTTCACTATCACTTAATACTTCCTTACCATAATTATATAACTTTTCCATCGGTCTATCATTTTTTGAAATTTCTTTGATTGTATAATTGTTCATATCGGCTCCTAAATGTATTTATCTATTTTTTCTAAATGAGAAGCCACATTATACGAACCTAATCCTACAAAATAACCTGTTACTATAGCTATCAAGGTTAAAAATGGGAAATAAGTATATAGCATAAGTGACTTCAAAATAAATGCAGCAGCTGTTACCTGTGCAAAATTATGTGAAACCGCGCCGATTATACTCACCCCTATAACTGAAAATATTTTAAACTTTCTTGAAAAATATTTTAAGCTTATCCACATCATGATAGTGCTAAAAATAGCACCTGCAAAACTATATATAAATGATGGTCCAAAACCTATGATTAACATTAATAATACAGATTTTAATGCAGCGACTAACATTCCTCTTGAAAATCCATATATGATTAATGTAACCATGATTACCATATTTGATAGGCCTAATTTAGCCCCAGGCATGGTAAAAGGTAATGGTATCATTCTTTCTATTAGTGACACAGCCAAGGCCATAGCGACCAAAAGGCCTGTGTAAACTAAGTCTCTAATTTCTTTATTCATTAAAAAATAACATTATCGATTTGACTATTACTGTTGTCATGTTTGATCTCTATGACAAGCCTGTTTGGTAAACATACTATAAGCTCACCCACTTTAGTAATGGTACCTTGTTTAATACACAACTTGTCCAAACATGAAGCTTCAATTATTTTAACCTCATTATCGCCAAATTCGAGAACGTTCCTTCCAAACTCTGTCTCTACTTCTAATTTTTCCCCTATAATTTCGTCGCTAAAGGGAATTTTATTTATCTCTTTTCCATTAATTTGTACACTTACGTATTTTCCTTCTATGCCTTTATCAACTGTTGACATATAGTAGGCAAAGAACAAAGAAAATATCACAAGTACAACAATTAATATTTTATCACCCTTAGTTAATTTCATATGTCTCCTATATAATATAATTAAATTACATCAACTTATATTATACATTATTTACTAGTTTTTTTTAAGTAAATTATATAAGCTTAATTATCTTGTAAAAAAGTACTTCAAATGTTTAAACATTTGAAGTACTTTGTCAACTAAATATTATCCCATTCTCTAATTTTTGCTCCTGCTTTTTCTACAGCTTTTTTCGCTAATAAATCTGTAGGATTAATAGTCTTATAGTTTAATTTGTAAAAATCAAATAATATAGGCAATTCCGTACATCCGAGTATAAAATATTCTATATTTTCTTCTTTGATAATCCTATCCAATTCTTTAACAAAATCATCTATGGGTTCTCCTAACTTTGATGCCTTTACTATATCATATATCATCTTAGTTAATAAATTTATCATATGATCATCTACTTCATAGGTATTTATTCCAGCCGTATCTAATTTATCATTGTAGATTCTTGTTTTTATAGAAGCTTCAGTCCCTAAGAAACAGACATTATCAATTTCATTTTTTCTTATATGGTCAATTGTAATATCTGCAATATTTAAAACTTCTTTGCTTAAATTTCTCTGTATTTCATCATGATAATACATGGCAGTGTTACAAGGGATAGCTAAAAAATCTGCACCAGCTTCTATCAATGTATTACCAGTATTAATAATATCATTAACAGGACTTTCACCACCATAGAATATAGCCTTAGTCCTGTCCGGTATAGTAGGATTATTATATATCAATATAGGAATATGGTCCTGGTCTTTATCTGCATCTGTGAAGTTTACAATCTTATTAAATAAATCAACAGTTGCTAAAGGACCTAGACCTCCTATTATTCCAATAGTTTTCATATTTACCCCATGTATTTTTTATAATATCTAATAGTTGAAAGTTTTCTTCTTAAAGCCACTATAAATCTGTTAATATTTTTATATTTATAATAGTCAAAACCATAAGAAGAAGTCTTATTGTCTGCTAAAAGTTCTTTTACATAATCTTTTAATTCTGCTGGTGTATACTTTAATAAAACAGACTTGGCTGTCAAATACCATAAATGTGGTTTCTTATGGTCATAATATTCATTAGAATTATTATATATCATATCTTCAACTAGGTATTTTATAAAGTTATTTCCTGCATAAATCATGTACATAGATGACCTACCTTGCCTAATATTTATTTCAAACACCTTATATTTCTTATCTCTAGGATCATATTTAAAATCAAAGTTAGCAAAACCAGTGTAATTTATGTCCTCAAGAAATTTTTTAACATTAGCTGTTAATTCAGAATAATCACCTGATATTAGGGCATTATAGTTTCCTATATTCCTTGGTTCACACTCGTCTAAGGCAGTCCTAGCCCCATGAGTCATCAAAACATTATGGTTTTTATCTACATATGCATTTACTACATACATATTTTCAACGCCACCTGGTATAAAGTCTTGTAAAATCATTTCACCTGTATAACCATTTTCATATATTAAATGAAGAATTCTATCAAGTTCTTCCTTATCCTCTATTGTGTAGGCTTTTTTATAACCTGGAAAATGAATTTTTACATATTCAACACTATCATTTGGCTTACAAATAATAGGAAAATCAAATTTTAATTTATAATCTTTATGATTTTCTTTATTTATAATTAACGTATTAGGATAGGCTAATCCATACTTGTCAGCAACTTGATAAAAATCTTTTTTATTTTCTAATTTTATCCTTAAATTATTATCAACATAATTAAATAAATAGTATTCAGATAAAATATCTTCAAATTCGCAGATTAATTTTGTATAATAATCAGAACATGATATTAATAACAATTTTTTATTAGCAGTCTCTTTAGACTTAGCAAAATCTAATAATACATTAACAAATACTTCTTTAGTATCAAATCCATCTTTTGGGTAAACTGTTAAATAATCTAAATGCTCAGTATATATTTGCTTGTGAATTGCAAAAGCAATAGATTTTACTCCATATGCCATATGTATGGCACTTGCAACTCCATAAACATTCCAATCAGACCCTAAAATAACAGGTAAAAAATACATAAAACCTCTCCAAAATATCTCAATATAACTTATATTAACACTATCTATAATTATATAAAAAAGCTTCAAATGAATAAATCACTTGAAGCTAAATCTTCTATTTGGCGGCGTCCTACTCTCCCAATCCGTTTCCAGACAAGTACCATCAGCGCTGAAAGGCTTAACTTCTGTGTTCGAGATGGATACAGGTGTATCCCTTTCGCCATTGCCACCACATATTTACTT
>NZ_OGVE01000004.1 GCF_900258485.1 Helcococcus massiliensis | reverse complement strand
ACTTATCAAGATTTTCAAAGCTATATGACCAATCTCCATTTTCATCAGCTTTTACTTCTTTTCTAGACACTTCCTTACCATTTGCAAATAGTTTTACTGTTATTTGATCTGGTCTCTTGCCGTCTTGGTTGTTTCCATCATCCCAAGTCTTTTGACCCCTGATTTCTATTTGCTCTGGTGTGTGAGTGTTAGTTACTGTAAAGCCTTTATCATGATCACCAGTAATTTCACTTGTATAGCCTTCTACCTTTTCTTCGACTATAGTATAAACTATTTCTTGACCATCTTTAGTTTTTGGTAAATTAGTAAATTCATCGGACCAGTCATTTGATTGGTCTAAAACAAGTTTTTGATCAGTTTCTTGGCCATCAGCTAATAATTTAACGGTTACAGAGTCTGTTCTCTTACCATCTTGATTGTTATTATCAAGCCATACCTTATTAACTGGTATATCGATGCTATTCAATGGGTTATTTACAACAATACTTTGTGAAGAATTTTCACTAGTTAGATCAAATTCATATTCTTTGTCTACTAGTAAGTATCCCTTAGGTGCCTTGGTTTCTTTAAGTATATATTTACCTAATTCTAGGTCTCTAAATTCAATGAAACCTTTGTCATCTGTTTTAGCTACTTTGAGTGGTTCTTCAAATTTATTTCCATCTGCATCTAATTTGTACAATGCAAATTCTGCACCAGCTAAGATCTCTTTCTTGTCTTCACTATATTTAGAAACTATTATTCTAGCTTTTATAGGTTCATTTTCCTTATAAGCGGAAATTATACCGTTGAAATTTTCTTTCTTAGCTTCATCTTTTAGGTAAATTCTAATAGCTTTTTGATCAAGTCTATAATTTTCTATAGCCTTTGTTTCTACTAGTTCATAGTTGTAGTTTTCATCAAACTTGAAGTCTTCGAAATCTACCTTACCTTCTTCATTAGATTTAAATACACCTTTCTCTACTCTTTGACCATCTTCTAGTGCGTAAAGGGTGAACTCTACACCTGATAATGGTTTGTAGACTGTGTATAGGTCTTTGCCGACTTCTTTATATTTATAGCCTGGATTTTCCTTGATATAGGCTTCAGCTTTTTCTAGGTCTACATTTTCTAAAATAGTATCCCCTTTAACTACATCTATTTCAAAAGGATTGTTGGTGTAGCTAAATGAGTACTTGTGAACAATTTTTTCACTTTCAATATCAAAGGCTGAACTTGTCAACATACTTTCATTTGGTATTTCTTTGATTTCAAAATGGTGTTCTGCATTTGACTTGTAATATCCCTTAGGAGCTTGGTCTTCTTTCAAGATATATAATCCGCTTGGTAAGTTATCAAATATAGACTTAGCCTTGCCATCAACTAATTTTGTTTTAGCTGCTAAGAATGGTTTATATTCTTCACTTTCCCTGTCATATTTTTCAAGATTAAAGACTGCACCTTCCAGAGGATTGCCATTATCATCTAGCTTTTCAACTTCAACCCTACCTAGAATTGGTTTTTCTGGGTTTGGTATGTTTAGAGCATTTTGTAAGAAGGCCTTGCCGTTTTCGTCTGTTACTTCACCCTTATCATTAAGTTTGAATTTATAGGTATTTGCATTGTGTAAGTATAGACTATTGTCTTTCTTAACTTCTGTAATTTGGTAAAGTGTATTGACCTTCAATCCAGAAGCAATAGTGTATCCTTCTTTTCCAGTTGGATTAGTTTTTATTACATTTTCTGGATTTTCTACTTCTGTGATTTCAAATTCGAAACCTTCAAGTTTTACCTTACCATAATCTGTTAGTTTGTCTATGGAGTCAATATCAAATTTATTTGATACTTTCAACTTGTTGATTACAATTTGTAGACCTTATTTACAATAGCCTTATCACCGGTAAAATCAATATTTCTATTGGTTGAATCTATAGTAAATTCGATTGGTTCTACAGCCTTATAACCAGATTTTCCTTCTTCAACAATTTCTGTCAATAGGTATTTACCTTCTAAGAGATTATCTACACTTATGTTACCACTAGTATCTGTTAGGAAGTTTCTATTGTAGTCTTTGTTCCATTCGCTCATACCTCTTAAGTTAAATCTGATATAGCTCAAAGCCACCTTGTCTTCATTGATCTTATTCAACTTCAATGATCCATAAACAGGTTTAACGTTAAGGAATTTGTCTTTACTGTCCTTATCTGTAATTTTTACATCAAAGCTATTATCAGCTTTATTATAAACAGCTTTGAAGTCTTCATATCCAATTTCAATTGACTTCTCGGATACTTTATATCCTTCTGGAGCTTCAATTTCAGTGATTGTGTATTTTTCTAAGATAGGTAGGTCTGTGAACATAACTAGACCATTTTCATCTGATGTCGCAAAGTAGAAGTTGCCTTTACTATCTTTTGCTTGGAATTTAACTCCTGCTAATGGCTTAGACTCTAGATTTGGATTGTTTTCTACCAAACCTTCTTGTCCAAACTTAGTCAAGGTAACTGTACCTATTGGTGGTGTAAGTGAGTTCCAAACTTTGTTAGGCTCAACAAATCTAATTGTCTGATCATCATCTCTTACAAATGAGTTCCAAGCTCTTTTTCCAGTTAGCTCATAATTATTTGATATATCATTTTTTGGAGCTATCATTGGTATTTCAACATCTAACCTACTATTACCAGCTAGTTTTGTACCATCAAGAGCAGTAATTCTAATTGCTCTAGTATTTGCAGCTGGACTATCTGACCAAGTCAATTCTTCGATAATAGAGTCGGCGGATTTACCCTTGTAATCAATAGGAGTATCTGAGTTCCAGTATGTGACCTTGTATCCTTTTGGAACCTTAACCTCTTTAGAAAGGTCAAATCTATTTTCAAATTCAGTACCTCTAGGAGGTCTTTTGCCATTACCAATATTTTCTTCTTGAATGCTTAGGTCATTTAAGTATGGTAAGAAATCAACAACATCTATATTTGTTCTTTCAGAATCAAGGTTATTGATTAATGAAAGTTTGTAATCAAATTTACCTTCAGATTCTGTGTATATACCATCCATTGACCATGCCAAGTCTTTTTCTTTTTTGATATATTTTCTTGCTGACATTTCTCTGACTTTTTGCATTCTGAAGCTGACTTCATCATGTAGCCATTCACGACCAGAATTATCACCAACTGGAGATTCTTTCACTCCCATCTTAGTGATTTTATCATTATCGAAGGTTACATAAACTTCGTTTGTTACATATCCTTCTGGGGTCTCATAGTCAACCATAGTCTTGATTGTAGCTATATCATAAACTTTAGCTTTCAAAGTCTCTGCGGTGAATTTGATAGCAGTTCTACCTGTGCCATTATAGTCGTTTATGATTTCGTATTTACCACCACTTTGGGCAAATCCATCTGACATAACTATTCCGTCATTTTGGATAGCTATACCTTTTGGTAGTAGGTCTATCATTTCAAAATTATCTAGTGGTTGGTTTACAACATCACCATCAAAATCTGTTCCCTTAACTCCTGGGGATAATCTTAAACTATAGTCTCCAGTTTCTAGTGGATATACTGCTCTGTGACTAGTTTTTGGATAAGTCTGAGTTTTAACTACACTGATATAACCTTCATAGTCTCTAACTTGGGTTTCTGATTTATCTCCCCAAATGAAACTACCTGGTATATTATCCCATTCCTCTTTATATTCACTTACAAGTCTGCCCTTATCATCTTTAATGTCACCACGTCTTGAGACTATTTGGTCAGTACCTTTTTTGTAGAGGTTACCTGCCATAACAGCATTATTTTCAAATATGTTCTTATTAGAATTTGCAGTCGGATCATAAACGCTATTTTCCGGATTTCTCAACTTAGTATTTATATCAACTTCTAGAGCAGCAAATAGTACGTGATCTTCAGGCAAGATTATGTGGATATAATCAATATCTTTAGCATGTGTACTATCAAATACAATTGAGTTCTTTGTATCTGCAGTTATTTTATGTTCTTCGAGAACTGTGTCATTTGCTGGGTCCAACTTCTCGCCATTTTGTTTCATGGCTAAAACTGTTAGCTCAACACCACCAGCAGTGTGATCATTTCTTGGGAATGATATTCCATAGTAATATAGTCTCTCATCTAGATCATAGTCTGTTGCTGTAAGATCTTTAAAGTCAGTCAATCTAGCTCCAGATGAAATTCTTAATCTATAAGGTATAACTTTTGCCCTATCTTCTGGTGTGTCGTAGAAGTAAGCATTGATACCATTGGATCTAGGACCCTTACTCATCTTATCTAATCTAGGATCACCATCTTCCTGTATAGGTTCATAGTAACCTGTATACATACTTAGGTCATCAGAAGATGTCATATTTTCTTCTTTATTACCTTTGTCATAAGGTACAAGTTCCACTTCTGCCTTATTATATACATTGTATCCAGATTTCAGATCTGGGAAGCTTAGGTAAAGTGGTTCAAAGAAAGCACCTGGATTTAGAGTTTTACCAAAGTGTTTGTTTTGACTTACTTTATTCCCATTCAAACTCCAAGCTGGGTTTAACTCTGGATCAAACACAGCAGTTCTTTCACTTTCAACACCATTTTCATCAACAGCTATATAAGTTGGTAGGGTGTCAGTGATTGTTCCACTTTCTACATATCTTTCTAGACTTGATATTGTGAAGTAGTACTTGACTGGTCTAGCTTCACTTACATGATAGCCTCTTCTACCTGATTCCTCTACATACTCATCCAATACACCCATGAATCTAGGTCCATTGTCATAGTCTCTTAAACCACCATAGTTATAGTCTGGCAAGTTTAATGGACTAGCCTTAACTAGACTTGGTTTGTTGTAGTAACCTTCTAGATAAATAGGTTTAGCAACGGAGTAAACTTCACCATCATTTTCAAAGAGATAATTTATCTCTTCTCTATGTTTATCTGGAGTTACATACTTCTTAAATTTCCAGGTAATAGGTATATCCAATTGATCACCACCAGAAATTTGATTTAAATTAATTTCTATAAGGCCATCTTTTACTTCATAATTTTTGATAGTATTTGCAGGTGGGATACTAATAGAATCTTTTTCTATAAATTTAGGGTCAAAGAACACCTTTAGTTTACCTTTATTGTATGAGGTATCTATACCAGTTAAATCAAGATATACTCTGGTAGTCATAACCTCACCAATATAGTATTGTTCTTTGGCTGAACCTGTATTCTTATCAATTTCGTTAGTTTGGAATATTTCTATACCCTTAGTTTGTTTATTCTCATATCCTAATTTGGTATAAGTAAATTTAACGTGGTTGATTTGTCTGTTGTCAGGAACTGTAATCTCTTCCTTATCAACCTTGTAGTTGAACTTATGGATTGCTTTATAAGTTTTTTCTTCTAGGATATATTCATTTATAGTTTCAGCTATCTTGTTTCCTTCAGTATCGACATAATCGACTGTTACCTTGGTTGGGTTAACAATATGTTGACGTTGACCATTGACAATACCATCTTTTAGGTCATGAGGATTCTTGTAATCGTCTATGAAGATTCTAGTTTCTTGTGCAATTGAGTTTTTAGATCTATTACCATTGAATGCATTGTTTGCTAGTTCAGTTAACTTATCACTTACATAGACTTCACTAATCTTGTTATTTGCAAATGCACTTGAATCAATTTTTACTAAATTCTTTTGGCTCAAGCTAGTCAAGCTGTTGCCAGCTAGTCCTCTATATCCAACTTCTTCTAACGCTGTTGAATTTATCTCTGGAATTTTATTTCCATCGAGGGCACGTCTTTTTACCACTCTGAGTTTAGGGGCGTTTAGATCTTCTATCTTACTTCCTGCAAAAGCTAGGTCTTCTAAGGAATCTAGATTAGGAGCATCTAACTTCTTTAAAACTTTATCTTGATATCCATTTATAGTTCCCTCTGGATAGCCTCTGTTTGATGCATTCGCACTAGATTTTCTAATTCTAGCAAATGCTGCAAGCCCAATATTTTTAACTTCAGGAAGGGAAAGTTCTGTTAAAGAATTATCCGCAAAAGCTTCTTTACCTATGTTCTCAACTTTAGGTAATTCTAATGAACTTACAGAGTTAAACTCAAAAGCTTTCTCTTCAATATTTTTAACACTAGGTAAATTTACGCTTGTTATTTTATTGCTTGCAAAAGCTTCTTGAGCAATACTTTCTACTCGATCTAATTTAAGATCTGTTAAGTTGTTTCTTTCAAATGCATATTTACCAGATATCTTCTTCAAATTAGGGAAGCTATTATTAATATCTGTTAGTTGATTATTATAAAATCCTGCCCACTCTATATCTTCAACATTTGGTCCATAAACAGACTTAATTCTCTTAGCTTGGAAAGCACCTGGACCTACTATTTTTGCTCTAGCTGGTAAAACTAATTCAGAATTATTCTCTGCTAATCTTAAGGTACCAGTATTAGTTAAACCTGTTACTCTTTCAGGATTATTAGGATCCCAAGTAAAGTCATCTTCAGTCCAAGCTCCGTTTTCAAATTTTTTTGGATTAACTATATAAGTGCTTCCACTCTTTATTGAATTGTCAGCCCAAACTACAACCTTATTGTCCCATTCTTCTAAACCAGGATTACCACTGAAGGCATCGCCTGCTATTTCTTTAATCTTTGGTAAATTTATTTCTTTTATATCTCTTTTTGCCAAAGCTTGGCTTCCCAATTGCTCTAATTTAGGGAAATTTAAATCCATATCATTATCTGGATTACCAGCAAAAGCAGCCTCTAATACCACTACATTTGGTATTTCAATTTTTCTTATCTTGTTGTTATTGAAAGCTCTTTCATCAATATATTTCAAATTAGGGAAGTTATTTTGGCTAACTTCTGTAATTTTATTGGATAAAAATGCTCCATTTCCAACTTTTTCTAACATAGGGAAATTAGCATCTGCTATTTGGTTTTCCCAGAATGATACATATTCAGCCTCTTTAAGTTTAGGCATATTAACTTTACTTAGTTTATTATCTACAAATCCTAATTGACCCACATATTCAACATTAGGTAAGTCAGTAGATTCAATTTTTTCTATCTGGTTACCTTGGAAAGCATGGTGTCCAATATATTTAAGTTTTTCCAACTTAAGTTCTGTAATTTTATTATTTTGGAAAGCATAAGAACCTATGTGTTCTACATTTTTCAAATCAATAGTAGAAATGCTATTGCCCTTAAATGTACCTTGAGATCTATAACCTGAAATCCAGTTAGCACCTTCACCTTCTATTACTTTAATATTGGATTGATAATCACTTACTGAAGTTAAGGCTCTACTTCTAAAGGAATTGCCCTCATTGTTGTCAGCAACTGTATCAATAACAGTACTACCATCATTTGGATTTATATGAGGTAAAACGAGTTCCTTTTGGGTTTCAACTTTTTTCAAACCTGATTCGGAGAAACCGATAACTTTATTTTCATCATAAGTGAAGTCACCTAGAACCCAGCCTTTACCGATAGGGAACTCAAACCAGTCTCTACCAATACTGAAGGTAATTTCTCTTTGGCCTACATTTCCATAATCATCTTTAACACTATAAACAACTTTATACTCAGCACCATCAACACTAGTATCAATATTTTCTGTATTGATTGTGATTCTATCACTGATGTCCTTGCCATCTAAATCAGTTGCTTTAACAAATGTTAAAAGATTTTCTTTTGTACCATCACCATCTTTTTCAATATATGGTCTCTTTGCAACTTCAATCTTTGGTTCTTGTTTAACATTTTTATATTCTACTGTGATTTCATAGTCGGTCTTGTCAGGTGTGAATTTAATTTCTTCTTCAAGAGCTACATAGCCAGATATTTTATCTGGTATATAAGTATTTTCTTTACCTAAGAAAATTATTCCATCTAACTTGTCATAGTCGTCACCTATCACTGTATCTGTTATTATTTTTTCTTTTGTATCTTTATCTACATGGTGAACTGTAACAAGTACAGGATTTACAACTTGTCCGAAAGCATTTTCTATAGCTTCTGTTTTAATAAGTGGATTTTCTGTTTTTACTAGTACATATCTGTTGTTGTTAGCAAAAACTCCTGTTCCATAGGATGTTACACCTTCACCAACATTTACACTAGTTAAGTTATTATAGCTAAAGGCATAATCTCCTACACTTTTAACATATGTAAGATCAACATTATTAATTTTGTTGTTTGCAAAAGCATAGTTGCCAATTTCTTCAACTGCTCTTGTTTTTAAATCTATGATCTGGTTATCCTTAAATGCTGATTCATCAATCTTCTTTAAGCTATCACTGAAATTTAAATATGTAATCTTATTTCCAGAAAACGCTGACTTCCCTATTTCTAATACACCTTCACCAATTTGAACTGATTCTAGTTCTTTTTGGAAAAAGGCCTTATCTAAAACCTTTGTAACGGGTAGGTTTTCTAGATTAGAAGGAATTGTGATTTCTTTCCTTTCTTTTCCTTCTTTAAATCCTTTTATATGAATCTCTCCATTAACATTTTCATAGTCGAAAATATCTATAGGATTTTCAATATCATTAGCAGCTTTTACTGCATGAATTGGAATGATATTTAAAACTATTAAAAAAGCTAATATTAAAGATATTATTCTATTTCTATCTCGTTTCATATCATACACCCTCCATGTATTTAATTAAACAATTTATTCACAACTCTATTATATACCTTTAAAAAATAAATGGAAGAAAAGTTCCTAAATTCTCTTCTTCCATTTACATTTTATATATTCTATTTTCTAATATTTTGTCACACCATCTTTTGTAACTCTAGCTAATACTAGAGGTTCCATTTCAGGTTTTTCATCTGATAGACTATAAGCTTCTAATACTAAGTCTTCTGCTGATTTTACTGCAGATTCATCATCTGTATAAAGAATAGCTATTGTATCACCTTTTTTAATTGCATCGCCTGTCTTTTTAACAAGTTTGATACCTGCTGCAAAATCTAATTCATCATCTTTGGTTTCTCTACCGGCACCAAGGATTACTGAAGCATTGCCTACTTTTTCAGTATCCATTTCATAAACATAGCCATCTCTGTCTACCTTTACCTCATGGTGAATTGCAGCCTTGTCAAACTTATCAAAGTCTTCAATATATGACTTGTCTCCACCTTGGGCTTCAACAAATTCTAAGAACTTATTGTAGGCTGAACCGTCTGCTATGGCACCTTTAACCATTTTTCTAGCCTCATCTATATCTTTAGCAATTTTCGCCATAAAAACTAGGTTTGCTGCTAATTCTAATGAAACTTCTTCTAAGTCTTTTGGTCCATGGCCTTTAAGTGTTTCAACAGCTTCTTCAACTTCTAAAATATTACCAATATTATGTCCTAGAGGTATGTCCATTTCTGTTATCAAGGCAATTGTAGATTTTCCAGCATTTTCACCTATGGAAACCATTTCTGTTGCTAATTCAATGGCATCATCTAAGGTCTTCATAAAGGCACCAGAACCTGTCTTAACATCTAGTACTATAGCATCAGAACCGGCTGCAAGTTTTTTAGACATGATTGAGCAAGCTATAAGTGGTATTGAGTTTACAGTAGATGTAACATCTCTTAAAGCATACAATTTTTTGTCTGCTGGAGCCAAGTTACCTGTTTGTCCAATAACTGATATACCAATTTCATTTACTTGGTCTATGAATTTTTGGGTTTCTAAGGATGTTTCCATACCAGGTATTGATTCCATCTTGTCTACTGTACCACCAGTATGACCTAGGCCCCTACCTGACATTTTTGCAACCTTTGCTCCCAAAGCAGCTACTATTGGAGTTAAAACCAAAGTTGTTTTATCACCTACCCCACCTGTAGAATGCTTGTCTACCTTGATACCTTCAATTTTTGATAAGTCAACTACATCTCCACTATCTCTTACTAGTAAAGTGAATTGTGTTGTTTCTTTTTCTGTCATTCCATTAAAGTATATAGCCATCAATAAAGCTGATACTTGATAATCAGGAATTTCATCTTTTATATAGCCATTAACAAAAAATTCAAGTTCTTCCTTGCTTAATTCAAGTCCTCTCTTTTTTTTGTCTATAATATCTATCATTCTCATTTTCTAATCCTCTAATCTATCCGGACCAAATCCCATTGGAACTAGGTCTTTTAGTTTAAATACCTTATAATCTTCCTCATTTATCGCAACTACTATTTCAAAAGTTTCTGGATCGCAAGTGTCCATAAGAGCTTGTCTACATACACAACATGGCGGAGTTAACTGAGTAACTTCTCCATGAAGTCCACCTACTACAACAATCCTTTTATATTTTTTTGAACCTTCAGCAATTGCATGATACAAAGCATTTCTTTCTGCACATATACCATTGGTAAGTGAAGGAAGTTCTACATTTACACCAACAAATTTATTACCATCTACATCTGTAAGGACAGATGCTACACTGAAATCTGAATATATCGGGCTAGAATTTTTCAAATAATCCAAGGCCAAGCTAATATCTTCTTTAATCATTTAAGACTCCTTTTATTTTTCAGCTTCCTTTGCAAGGTTAATAAGTCTTGATGTTCCTAATCTTGTTGCTCCTAAATCAATAAATTTTTGTGCATCATCTAAGCTTGAGATACCACCAGCAGCTTTAATTTCTACATGGTCTGCTACGTGGTCTGCAAATAGTTTAACATCTTCAAATGTTGCTCCGCCTGAAGCAAATCCTGTTGATGTCTTAATGAATTCAGCTCCTGATTCAGAAACTAATTCACACATTTTAATTTTTTCTTCTTCTGTCAATAAAGCTGTTTCAATGATTACCTTTAAGATTTTATCTCCACATGCTTTTTTGATTTCTTTCATTTCTTCTAAAACATAGTCATAGTTTTTATTTTTCAATTCGTTTATATTTATAACCATGTCGATTTCATCTGCACCATTTTTAACAGCATCTTCTGTTTCAAATACTTTTACTTCTTTTGTTGAATAACCATTTGGGAAACCGATTACTGTACAAATTGCTACCCTATCTCCAGCATATTCTTTTGCTCTTTTTACATATGAAGCAGGTATACATACTGAAGCAGTTTTAGCCTCTGCAGCTTCATCTATTAATCTTTTTATATCTTCCCATGTAGCTGTTTGAGCTAATTGTGTATGGTCTGCGTATGATAATATTTTTTTAATGTCCATTTCTTTTCCTTTCTTGGGGATAATATCCCAATTTAAAATTATTATCTTATATAGTAAATATACCACAATAAAGAAGGATTAAGCAAAATTTTTGAAAAGGTTTATCATTTGTTTTTTGATTGATATTATCAATTCATTTACATCTTTGTTTTATAATTCTAAAAAATGTATATTATGCCATCTTTTATTGACAAATGATATAGAATATGCTTATATATATATAACAACATTATATTGATTATTGTTATTGTAAGACAGGAATGTAAACCTGAATAATTATTTTCTATTATACTTATAGAAAGGATAATTATTCATTTTATAGGAGGTCTAAATGAAAAAGAAATTATACCTATTTTTACTTTTATTAGCAATTTTTCTTGTAGCTTGTACACCGCAGAAAAATTCACTAAAAGACTTTGTTATTCATTATAAATTTAGCTTAGCTACAAAGCCTCAAGAAGGTGAGGATGAACCATCAGACAAAAATCATTATGTCAATTTTATAGTTCAAAATATGACCCAATTTGAAAAGAAAGATGTTTATGTCACTATGAAGGCTAAAAGAAAAGATACCGGTAAGGAAGAAGATATATTAAACTTCAAAATTGATAAGATGAAAGCCAAGGAACAATATAAATATAATAGAAAACTTGAAGATTTTGAAATGAAAAAACTTAACAACTCAGAAGGCTTCCCAAGAAACTTTAGGCCTATATTTGAGATTAAATAGAAATAAGCGGAATATAATCTCTAGCATAGATTACATTCCGCTTAAATTATTTTCTATTCTTCTATTTCATCAATATAAGGTATGGCTTCCATAGCTCCTTTTCTGGATATGGTGATAGCTGCGACCTTAGACGCAAACTTCATTGAATCCTGTAAAGATTTATCTATAGACAAGGAATATACTAAACTACCTATATAGCTATCCCCCGCAGCTGTTGAGTCTACCGCTTTTACCTTATTAGCTTCAACTAAAAAGCTTTCATTTTCTCCATAATATAAGGATCCTAGACTTCCTAATGTGATTATAAGGTCGGTCCTATATTTATCATAAAACTCTTTTGCTTCCATTTTGAACCAGTCAATATCATGGTTATCTTTAGTATCTTTACCCATAAGTTCCAAAAATTCTGTTTCGTTCGGGATAAATAAGTCTACTTTTTTCAAGAATTCTTTGTTGAAATCTTGACTGTATGGAGCGGGGTTTAATATTATATATTTTCCTTTTTCACTAGCTTTTTCTATTACATATTCAATAGTTTCCATAGTGATTTCAAACTGCATTAGTATAAAGTCAGATTCATCTATTAAGTTATCTATGTCATCAATATCTTCTTTTGTAATACTGTAATTCGCTCCTGGATAAACAATTATATTGTTGTCAGAATTTTCATCAACCGTAATCAAGGCAGTACCTGTAGGAAGCTTTGACCTTTTAATCGCAGAGGTATCTACCCCCTCTTTTTTCATAAAACTGATTATTTCTTCTCCTACAAGGTCATCACCAACCGCACCTGCAAAACTAACATCACCATTCATTTTAGCTATAGTCATAGCTTGGTTGGCACCCTTGCCACCAAAACTTTCTTTCATATTGTTGGCTAGAATTGTTTCTCCCAAGGAAGGTAGGTTTTTGACATAAAGAGAAATATCTTTGTTGATACTTCCAATGACTAATATTTTTTTCATTTTGCTTCCTTTATTTTTCCAACAAGTTCTTATAAGACTCCTCATTAAAAGCTATCTTCGCCTTACCAGCTTTGATTTCTTCTATCTTAGATAATATCTTGTTATAAGTCTCTTGGTCTAGATAACTTTCTTCAATGTAAGGATTCAAGCTTAGTGAATTTTCAGCAAATCCATATGCCGCTTTTCTTTTTGCATCTTTATTTGTAACATCTCTTAGGGCTTGGTCTGTAGACATTTTATAATCTGGGCTTATCGACATCATGATATGAGGACTATCCTTGCTGGTTTCATTTAATCCATAGCTTATAGAAAACCTAGACATATCTTCAGCTGCTTCATCTACCCCAAGACCGCTTTCGCCTCCAGTATGGTAGATAATATCTATGCCAATTTCATATAAGTCTTTAGCCTTAGCTTGTCCTTGACTAAAATCTGAATATTTTTCAAGGTATTCTGTTTTCAAGGCTATTTGCTTATTTAATTCTTCAGCCGCAGCTAGGATACCACTCTTAAAACCATATTCATGGTAATCATTAAGTAGATCAGATTTTACCCCAATAAAACCGACCATATTGGACTTAGTTTTTAATCCAGCTGCATAACCTGCTATAAAGGCAGCTTCTTCACTTTTAAATCTTACTGATAATAGATTTTCTCTTTCTGGATCTATGACACTATCCAAGACTATAAAGTTTACTTGTTCATTTTGGTCGGCCATATTTTCAAAAGCTGTATTGTGGATGAATGAGCTACCGATGATTGTCCTATAGTCTTTTTTTATAAGTCTTTCAATTATGGACATATAATCCCTGTCCTTGTTCCCCTTATGAGTTGTATAAGAATAAGAATCCCCCAAAGCTTCAATACTTTGACTGATTTGTCCAATCCTTGGATCATTGTCAATCCTGTTATCAGAAAGCACACCTATCTTGTGACTTGCCTTATCTCCAAAACTGCAAGCTGTCAATAAAAGAGAAAGACTTAATAGTACTGCCAAGTATTTTATTTTATTTTTCATATTCTTTCTCCTTTTCTTCCAACTCTTCGTTTAATTCAAGCCATTCTAAGCTTAGGTCTTCTTTTTCTTGGTTTAAATCATTAATTTTAGAGCTTAGTTCATCAGCTTTAGCAAAATCTTCATAAACTTCAGGTTTAACTAAGTCTAGGTTTATAGTTTCAACTTCTTGGTCAATTTCATCAATCCTTTTTTCAGCTCTTTTTATTTTATTTCTAATATTTCTAAGGATTTTTTGTTCTTCTCTTTCCTGTTTCATGGACTTTCTTTTCTGAGTCTTATTGATTTCTTCATCCACTTTAGCAATTTCCGGTTCTTGTTTACTTAAGTAATAATCGTAGTTTCCGTTATAGATATGAACTTGTTTATCCTTTATTTCAATTATTTTGTTGCATACCTTATTCAAAAAGTACCTGTCGTGGCTGATTATAAAAGCTGTTGCCTCATAATTGTTTAAAGCATCTTCTAAAACTTCTTTAGAATCAATATCCAGGTGATTGGTCGGTTCGTCCATTAGCAAGAAGTTTGCATCAGAAAGCATAAGCTCTAAAAGGCTTATTCTTGATCTTTCTCCCCCACTTAAATCTTCTATAATCTTGAATATATCATCACCTATAAATAAAAATCTAGCCAAATAAGACCTGAGGTCATAGTGGGTTAAATATGGATACTTATCCCAGACCTCATCCAAAATAGTTTTATCAAGGTCCAAGTTTTTTTGCTCCTGGTCAAAGTATTCGGGATAAACACTTACTCCAAGGTCAATTTGTCCTGAGTCTGGTCTTTCCTTATTTAAGACCATTCTAAATAAGCTGGTTTTACCAGATCCATTGGCACCTATAAGACCAACTTTTTCACCCCTGTAAATACTGAATGAAATATCCTCATACAAGGAATTACTTCCAAAAGCCTTGCTTATATTTCTAATTTCTAAGACATCTTCTCCTGATACCATTTTGGGATGAAATTCTAAGGCCATGGTCTCATCATAATTGTCAGGCTTTTTAAGGACTTTCATCTTATCTAAAAGCTTTTGTCTTGACCTTGATTGGGCGATTCCTCTTTTTCTCAAGGATCCACCCTGGCTGGCAAACCTTTGTATAATTTCCTCTTGCCTTTCTATCTCTCTTTGCTGGTTTTCATATTGTCTTTTTTCTATTTCAATTTCTTTTTTTCTTCTCTCAATGAAGTTTGTGTAATTGGTATTGTAGACCTTCAAGCTACCATTTTCTAATAAAAATATTTTCTTGGCTACCTGGTCTAAAAAATACCTATCATGAGATATGAACACCACTATTTTTTTTGATTCTTTTATAAAGTTCTCAACAAAACTTATAGTACTTAGATCTAAATGGTTGGTAGGCTCGTCCAACAATAAGACATCAGCATCTGAAATTAATAATTTAGCTAATTCAATTCTTGATTTCTCTCCACCAGACAAGTGGTCTATTTTGTCATCAAACCTATCCTTAGAAAAACCCATTCCAACTAGGACTGATTCTATTTTGTTTTCAAAATATTGACCCCCAAGATCAGTATACTTGTCAAGTTTTTCAGTATATTTAATTGTATTAGCCTCTAAATTTTCTAGGTCACTATGGTCATTTAGTTTTTCTTCCAAGTCTTTTAACTCTTTTTCTAAATCATGGATATATGAAAAAACTTCTAGCATTTCTTCAAATATAGTTTTGCTACTTGAAAGACTGATATTTTGAAGCATATAACCTATTTTTAAGCCATTTTTTATGTAAATATTCCCTTGGTAGTCATCATCTTTTTCAGAAAGCATGTTAAATAAGCTGGTTTTACCCGCTCCATTTGGACCGACTATACCAACTTTATCATTTTTATCAATGTGAAAACTTACATCTGAAAAGATTTCATTAGCCCCAAAGGACTTTCCTAGTTTACTAACTGTAATTTCTGCCATAAATACCTCTTTGATATTATAACATTTAAAAGCAAAAAGAGTGCAGTCTATAAACAGCACTCTCTTATTCTTATCCTTCGTATTGGTCTGGGTTTCCCATATAGTAAATCAAGGTATATAAGGAATCACTTATTTGAATATTTTCAATTGGAATATTAGATTTAATATCTAAACTTTGCGGTACAAAATTCCAAATTCCTTTAATATTTTTTCCTTCAACCATATCTACCACGTCTTGAGCAGCTTCTTTTGGAACTGTCAAGACTAGGATATCAACTTCATTACTTTCAAGGAAATCTTCAAGTTTATCAACGCTTTTTACCTTAACGCCGTCAATGTCTTTTTCTTTTAAGTCAAATACTCCGATTATGTTAAATTCATTTGTTTCAAAACCTGAATAGTTATATAAGGCCTGACCTATTCTACCGTAACCAACGATAACTACATTGAATGAATTGTTTAATCCAATTATTTCATATATAGAGTTTTTTAATTCACTAACTCTATAACCATACCCTTGTTGTCCAAAACCGCCAAAATGATTTAAATCTTGTCTAATCTGTGAAGCTGTAAAACCTGTAATTTCACTCAATTGCTTTGACGAAATCTTTTCTACACCATCTTTTTCTAAAGTTTGTAAATAATAGAAATATTTTGGTAGTCTTCTAACAACTGCAGGGGAGACTTTATTTTTCATTGGCTCCTCCTTATTCTAAATTTTATATGATAAAAAATAAACTTTCATTGTATCTATTTTAACATATATTAATTAACTTTGCCTAGTTTTTCACAAATTTTTGCTGTGTAAACTTTAGTCTAATCCAATTTATTATTCTTTATCAAGAGGAGAATTGCTTTTGTATTCGGGAAATATTAAGGTAAATTCTGATCCTTTACCCAATTCACTGGTTAACAAAATCCTTCCATCATGTAGGTTTACCACATTTTTTACAATTGAAAGACCTAGCCCTGTGCCAGTCTTGTTTCCTCTTGACTTATCAGCGACATAAAATCTTTCAAATATTCTTTCTTGGTCTTCTTCTGAAATACCTATACCATTATCTTTAAATACAAGGTAAATTTCATCGTCCTTTGTGTAAGTGTTAATTCTTAATTCCGGATTTTCATCTGATGAATATTTAATAGCATTTGACACTAAATTCCTAATCAAATCATAGATAAGTCTTTCATGACCATAGAAATCTATTTTTTTATAGTTATATATTATAGTGAAATCTTTTTTATCAACATAATGATCCACTGAATCTATAACTTCAGATATCAATTCACCTAGGTCAAAATTTATAAAACTCTCGGCTTTTATTTGATTGCTATCCATTTTTGAAAGTTGGATGGTTTGGTCGATAAGTTCTAACAACCTATTTCCCTCTTTCAAAATCCTCCCTGCAAAGACTTCTACCTGGTCATCTTGGACCATTCCTGAAGCTATAAGTTCTGCATAGCCATTTATGGAAGTAAGCGGACTTTTTAACTCATGACTCACATTAGCAGTGAAATCTTTTCTAAGCTCTGTTTTTTCTGATAATTTTTTCATTGCCAACTTGATTTCATCTGCACTATAGCCATAGTTTCTAAGCAGGTCATAAACTTCAAGCTTTTGCCTATCCTCTACTGACCTGGGCACATCTTTTTCTAAAACCTTATTGGCAACATATTCAGTAAAGCTATTTAATGGCTTTATTGCTACTTTAACAATGGCATTTCTCGCTAAAAATGATAAGGAAACTATAGCTAAGATAATTATAAGGCTAGTTGTAAATGTATTTAGTCCACTAAAATACGGATAATAATTTTTTAATATAAAAAGAAATAGAAAAAATATAGTAAGTGTAGATGCTATTATCCAATAAACTCTTTTTTTCATACTATTCTCCTAATTTATAGCCTACATTTCTTACAGTTTTTATTAATTTTCCTTTTTTACCAAGTTTTTGTCTAAGAGTCCTTACATGAACATCTATGGTCCTTGTTTCTCCTGCATAGTCAAAACCCCATACCTGTTCCATTAATTTATTTCTACTTATAACAATGTTTTTATTTTCCATTAGGTAATAAAGCATTTCAAATTCCTTATAAGTAAGAATAATCTCTTCACCTTCTACAAAAACTTTTCTTTTTTTATAGTCAATTAAAACACCTTCATAATCTATAACAGATACACTAGTGTCATTTTGAGGAACTCTTCTTAGGAGAGCCTTTATCCTAGAAATAGTTTCTAAAACACCAAAAGGCTTTGTAATATAGTCATCAGCTCCCATGTCAAGACCCTTAACCTTGTCAAACTCATTATCTTTAGCTGTAATAATAATAACTGGGATATCCTTGTAATCTTCACTTTCTCGCAATTCTTTTAATATTTGATAACCATCTTTGCCATCTAGCATAAGATCTAAAAGTATCAAGGATGGGTTTACTTCTTTTATATTTGCGAAAAAAGATTCATAGCCAGGATAACCAAATCCCCTATATCCATTATTATTAAGTGCATAAACTAATAGGTCTCTTATATTTTGATCATCTTCAACTACTACTATATTACGCATGTCTTCTCCTATTTTTTGTAATTTTTTGCTGTTATTGAATAATAAACCTCTTCCGCTATATTTTCAGCGTGGTCTCCAATTCTTTCTAAATATTTAGCAATTAAGAAAATATCTAGAGAATTTTTGGTTGCAAATCTTTCTTCTTTGATATCTTTTATAACTTCTTCTCTAACCTTATGGAAATATTCATCAACTTGGTCATCCCTTGTCAATACTTGCTCTGTCAAGTCTAGGTCTCCAGATAGGTAGGCTGTCAAAGTATCTTCTAGCATTTTTACAGTGATTGCTGCCATACCCTTGATAGAACCTAAGTCGCTAGGCTCATATGACCTATTGTTTAGCTTAAGTATCAAGTAAGAAATATCTGCTGCTTGGTCACCTATTCTTTCTAGATCATTAATCATTTTCATTGTTGTAGTTACAAACCTAAAGTCTGATGCTACAGGTTTTTCAGTAAGTAATATGGTAAGGGCTAAAGATTCAATTTCATCTTCCATCTTATTTATTTCAGCGTCAGATTCATAAACTTCCTTAGCTAATTCCACATTTTTTTCTTCAAGGGCTCTTACAGCATTTTCAATAGATCCTGTAACTAATTTACCCATTTCTATCAACAAATCATCTAACCTGTTTAGTTTTTCTTCAAATCTAAGTCTCATTTGCCCTCCATTAACCAAATCTACCTGAAATATAGTTTTCTGTTCTTTCTTCTTTTGGATTGTTGAATATGTTTTGAGTTGTGTCATATTCAATTAATTCTCCCAAGTAGAAGAAGGCTGTCCTATCTGAAATTCTAGCAGCCTGACTCATAGAGTGGGTTACTATAATAATAGTATAATCTTTTTTCAACTCTTCCATCAAGTCTTCTATCTTAGAAGTTGCTATTGGGTCTAGAGCAGATGTTGGTTCGTCCATCAATATTACGCTTGGTTGCAAGGCTATAGCCCTTGCTATACATAGTCTTTGTTGCTGACCACCTGAAAGATTTGTACCTAATTTATTTAGATCATCCTTTACTTCATCCCATAGGGCTGCTTTTTTCAAGGAATCTTCAACAACCCTGTCTAAGATTTTTTTATCTTTTATCCCTTGGACTCTTAAACCATAGACTACATTGTCATAAATACTCATTGGGAATGGGTTAGCTTGTTGGAATACCATTCCTACTTCTGTTCTAAGCTCAACCACATCCATATCAGAAGCCTTTATATCTTTATCACCCTCTAAAAGAATTTTACCTTCTACCCTACATCCTTCAATTAAGTCATTCATCCTATTTAAACATCTTAATAAGGTGGATTTTCCACAACCTGAAGGTCCTATAAAGGCTGTAACCTGGTTGGCAGGTATGTCCATAGTAATCCCTTTTAGAGCTTGGAAATCATTGTAGTAAAGATCTAAATCTTCTATTCTAAACATTACATTATTGTCTTTTATCTTTTCTACCATTTTTATTCCTTCCATTTTTTATTTAATCTACTTGTAATTATCTTAACTGAAATATTTAATACAAGTGTTATAGCCAATACGATTATCGAAATAGCAGATGCTAGTTCAAAGTTTGGTTGCTCACCACTCATGACTGACCAGATTTGAACAGCTAATGATGTTGCTCTTCCGGTAATTTGTGGTTGGTCTGATACAAAGGTACCCATTGTAAATAGCAAGGCTGCTGATTCCCCTATTATACGAGAAACTGATAATAGGACAGCTGTAAGTATACCTGCTAAGGCATTTGGCAATACAACCTTAAATACTGTTTGAGTTTCTGTTGCACCTAGGGCCAAAGATCCCATCCTTAATTTATTTGGAACTGCTATAAGTGCCTCTTCTGTTTGCCTTATAATAACTGGTAAAATAACAACTACCATGGTCAAGGCACCCAGTAAGATATTTGGTGTAGTCGCTCCAAAAAGGGCTGTGAATGGGAAGAATACAACCATACCCATTAACCCAAATACTATAGAAGGAACCGCATTAAGCATTTCTATACATGATCTCATAAATTGTGTAAGTTTATTGTCTGGAGCTAATTCATTTAAGTAAATAGCTGCAAATATTCCTATAGGTAAGGCAAATAAAAGAGTTAGCCCTATCAACATAAGGGTTGCTTGAAGTGATCCCCTTATACCTCCTGCCTGGTTTTGGTAATTCATAGATACTAGGGTCGCTCCGTTAGCATCTAGACTTTCAACCATGGATTGGGCATTTTGCTTAGCCTTTATACCTGCTGACTGAACTTTATCATCAGTTGTTCTAAAGCTAATCCTATCAACATTTACCCTGCCTATTTCTTGCTTTTGTCCTTTTGTTTCTCCGGCTATAGCATTTACTGCAGTATTTAAAGGAGAATTTTCATCTATATAACTTACAAGGATTAAACTTGTTTTGGAAGAATCTACAGCATCCTCAACTGCAAAACCAAATTTTTCAGAAAAATATTCATTTTCAGATAAATTGTCCGGTTTCGTAAAACTTCCTGCCTTACCATCTTCAAAGTTAACCATGTAATTTGTTTTATGGTAGTTTCCTTTGATTAAATCCCAAGACAAGCTATCCCATCCTCTATTGAATACATAAACAAATACTGAACCTAAGACAAATATGGCTATAGCTATAGATAAGTAGGTCATAAAGTTTCTTATTCCATCACTTATCTTTCTTTTCTTAGTCATTCCCCTATGGGTGCTTATTGAGGTTAATTGTATATTATCTTGATTATTCATTAGCTATACCTCCTATCTTTCTTTTTACTAGTTGAATAGATAGGTTTGTAATCAATACAATTATCATCAATACAATACCTACTGAAAATCTTATATCATAGTCTATACCTGATGTTTCGTGCAAGCCAGATAGCATAGTTGAGGTAAGGGTTCTGGTAGTGTCAAATAGGTTAAAACTTGGTCCAACCATGGCATTACCAGCTACCATTGAAACAGCAGTAGCTTCACCAAAGGCCCTACCTAATCCTAATATTAAACCTGCAAAAATACCGGATTTAGCGGCGGTTAAAACTAATTTAAAATTAGTTTGAGTTTTAGATGCTCCCAAGGCTAAAGATCCTAATTCTATATTTTTATCTACTGCGGCTATGGCATTGATTGCTATAGATGTAATAGTTGGATATATCATGATTGCCAATAGCAAGGCTACTGTCAAGGTTGATAGTCCCCCGTGGGTACTTTGTCCAAATAGACCAGCTATATTATCTACTAAACTACTTATATTTGCAGCAGCAAAAACCCCGTAAACTACTGAAGGGATAGCTGCCAATAGTTCAACAACACTGGTAAAAAACATTCTTAATTTCTTAGGTGCAACTTTTACTATAAATAAGGCACTTAGAACTGAAATTGGAAAAGCTAAAATAGCTGCCAAAAATGCAGATACAAGTGTATTGATTATAATAAAGCCTACTCCATAAACAGCTGGGTTTTGGTCAGGCCTCCAAGTCATTCCTGTTAAAAAACTAAAGATGTTTTGCTGTTGACTTGCTCCTCCCGCTTGTCCATAGCTTGGTAAAAATGGTCCTATCCCTTTTTTACCAACAAAGAAAAATATAAGGATTATCATTATGGCAGAAATAATAGCAGCCAATAAAAATGAATACCTAAAAAACTTATCTGTATTTTCCCTTCTTTTTCTTGAGGATGCACTAATTTCATCTCGTATATTTACGAAACTACTATCTTTTTCTTTCATGTGGTCTCCTTCAACTTTTTGTAATATTGGAAAAATAGGGGTAGACCCTAAGACCTAGCCCCTATTTATTCAGTACTTATTTTAACTTATTATTTTACTTCTTCCCATGTATTTACAGCACCTGTAAAGATGTCAAATATTTGTTGTTTTGTTAAGTTTGTTAGTGGGTTTGATTCTGCTACAGCTACAACAACTGCATCTTGGGCAAATACTCCTGTATGCATACCCTTTGCTACATCTTCTTCGGTCTTAAATTCTCTTGATGCAAATCCGATGTCTGCTGCGTTTGCTCCATCTTTTTCATCACCTAAAACTCTCTTGTATCCATCACTTGAACCTGTATGTGCTGTAACAAATTGTACATTACCTGCTAATGGTTGGAATGCTTCAATAGCTGCCTTAAGAGCTTTTTCTACTGATGTTGATCCACCTGTTCTGATACTTAAAGCTGAGTTATCTTGGTCTACAACTGGGTGGTTAGCCTTTAATTCTTCCCATGGTTTTCCAGCTTTTACGTCAACAATACCACCAGCTGATGCTACAGCTTCTAGACCTTCTGTTGATTCAGTCATAAATACCATAAATGCATCTACTAATTTTTTCACATTTTCATCTGCATAATCATCTGCAGCTCTTGTTACATATGAGAATGGTCTCTTTAATGCGTATGAACCATTTAATACATTTTCTTCTGTTGCTTCTACGCCTTCATATTGAAGAGCTTTAATTTTGTTTGCTTGGAAGTCTGTTGTTAATGAAACATAACCTATAGCATTGGCATCTTGGCCAACTTTTGTTGCCATATCACCATTACCTGAAGTTTCAGCTGCCTTGTCAGTTAACTTACCTTCAAAGTCGATTAATTCTTCGAAAGCACCTCTTGTACCTGATGAAGCATCACGTGTATAAACGTTGATTGAACCTGTTGCGCTGCCGCCTTCTGTTCCAGTATTCCCTTCTGTTTTTGTTTCTGTTGGTTTTTCAGCCTCTGTTTCTTTGGTATTATTTGAACATGCCACCAAAGATAAGGTTAAAACTAATGCTAACAATATTGATATTATTTTTTTCATATTTACTCCTTTTAATTTTGAGATAAAGTAGTTCTTTATCCTCGTTAAGTAAATAGTATTACCCGATTGTTAAATTGATATATGCCTAATGTTAAATATATGTAAAATCACTTGGCCTTTATTTACTATTTTTTTAATCAATTTTCAGCTATGTGATATAATAGATTAAGTTTTAGAAAAGGATGAATAATGAAAAAGAAAAATTTAGGAAACTTATTACTAGTCATAATATTTTCATTACTAGTAACAACTTCAATTTATTATAGTTTAACTTATACAATTACAAACTTTGAGAATATTTTTGCAACAATCTTTGCTAACAATAAGGGAACCTCCTTGAAGGTGGTATTTGACATTATAAAGTCAGCCCTACCAATATTTCTATTGGTCTTTTTTATTTCATACTTGCTTTTAAGGAAATCCGACAAGATAAATGGTAAATTTGAAAATATTTTTGGTACAGATTCTAAGCTTTATAAAGTAAGAATGTTTTTATATAAGAATGCTAATAAAATACTTGCTATCTTGATAATAATAGCTATTGTAGTATTGGGCTTTGTTTTTAATTTTTATTCTTACTTATATAACAATATTTTTGATACAGAAATATATGAGGATGAATATGTTAACCCTGCTTCAGTTGAAATTACATTCCCTGAAAAAAAGAAAAATCTTATCCATATCTACTTAGAATCTATGGAAACATCTGTTTTTTCTAAAGAAAACGGTGGAGATTTCGATAAGACTATAACTCCAGAACTTGAAGAATTAGCTAAGGAGGGCATTAACTTTTCAGCAAGTGAAACTTTAGGTGGTTTTATGCAAACACCGGGAGCAACCTGGACCCAAGGGGCTATGATAACCCAGGAAAGTGGCATGCATTTCAAAACTATTTATACATCTCATAAAGACTTTGATCCTGCCCTACCTAATCTTGTTACTATGGGAGATATATTAAAGGATAATGGCTACAATCTAGAAATATTGATGGGATCTGACGGAGACTTCCATGATAGGAAGGTCTTTTATGAAAAGCACGGCTATGAAGTTTATGATTATTATAAGGCTATAGAAAATGAAATCATCGATGAAGATTACAAGGTCTTTTGGGGCTTTGAAGATGAGAAGCTATTTTCTATAGCAAAAGATGAAATTACAAAATTAGCTAAAAAAGATGAACCTTTTGCTTTTAAATTGTTGACAGTTGACACCCATTTTATAGATGGTTATACAGATGATTCATGTGAGTTACCTTATGACAAGGCCTACTACAACTCTTACCACTGTTCTTCAAAAAAAGTTGGAGAATTTGTAAAATGGATAAAAACCCAAGATTTTTATGAGGATACTGTAATAGTCATCACCGGCGACCATATTTCAATGCAGGAAGCTGCCTTTGATGAAAATAATAGACATGTTTACAACACCTTTATCAATACTGATAAAACAGATGAACATTCTAAAAATAGACAGGCTACCACCTTTGATATTTTCCCAAGCATTTTATCATCCATGGATGTAGAAATCGAAGGAAATAGGCTAGGACTTGGAGTAGATTTATTTTCTGGACAAAAGACCCTAGCAGAAACTTATGGTTATGATAAATTTACTATTGAATTAGAAAGAAAATCGAAAGATTATTTAGACCTTACTCAAATAAATAGATAGCAAAAAATCTAAGCTAGCTATTTTAGCTAACTTAGATTTTCTTTTTTTAATCTTTTTTATTTTTTGATTTCAATCTCAATTGAGTATTTAAAATCTTCTTTCTCATCCTTAAGTTTTTTGGAGTTACTTCTACATATTCATCACTTTCGATAAATTCAAGCATTTCTTCCAAACTTAAGTCTACCACTGGAGGTAATAGTGGAGCGTCATCTGACCCAGCTGCCCTTATATTGGTTTTTGCTTTTCTTTTAATTACATTTATTTCAATTTCTAGACCCTTAGGATTTTCCCCAATGATCATTCCTTCATAAACTTCATCACCTGGTTCTATAAAGATATTTCCTCTTTTCCAAGCACTATCAAGGGCATAGGCTGTTGCAACACCTTGTTCAAAGGCAACCAAGGAACCAACTTGTCTTCTTGGTATATCTCCCTTGTATCTTTCATAAGAATCAAATTCGGTATTAATAATTCCTGTTCCCTTGGTATCAGAAATAAATTCTTGCCTATAACCAATTAGACCTCTTGATGGCATTTTAAATACTATCCTAGAAAAACCTGTTGAGGTTGTTTCCATGCTTTGCATTTTAGCCTTTCTTGATCCTAATTTATTTATAATAGTACCTACATAAGTTTCTTCCACGTCTATAGTAACTATTTCCATAGGTTCATAGGTCTTACCATCTATCTCTTTAAATAGAACTTCTGGTTTGGAAACTTGGAATTCATAACCTTCTCTTCTCATATTTTCAATCAATACTGACAAGTGAAGCTCACCTCTTCCTGAAACCTTAAATGCATCAGTACTTTCAGTATCTTCAACCCTCAAGCTCACATCAGTTTCTTTTTCTTTATTTAGCCTATTTCTCAAATGTCTAGAAGTTACATATTCTCCATCTAGGCCTGCAAAAGGCGAGTCATTGATTAAAAATCTCATGGCCAAGGTTGGTTCTGATATTTTAACAAATTCAATAGGATCCATATTTGCATTTTCAAGCAAACTATCTCCAATATGAATGCCTTCAACACCAGAAAGAGCCACAATAGAACCCGCTGAGGCTTGGTCTACCTCTACTCTTTTAAGACCTTCAAATTCATATAACTTGGTAATTTTAGCCTTAAGTAATTTATCCGAATCATTGTGGTTTTTAATTATAACTTCTTGGCCAGTTTTTATAGTACCATCACCTATCTTACCTATACCTATCCTACCCAAATATTCTGAATAGTCTGTTGTAGATATAAGCATTTGTAAAGGTGCATTTTCATCTCCACTAGGTTCTGGTATATAGTCTATGATGGTATCCATCAAGTCATCCAGGTTATCTTTTTCTTCACCAAATTCTTTACTTGCAAAACCGGCCTTACCTGATGCGTAAAGGATAGGTGAATCAATATAAGAATCTGGTGCTTCTAGCTTGATAAACAGGTCTAAAATCTCATCAACTACTTCTTCCACCCTAATATTCGCCTTATCAATTTTGTTAAGCACTATAATTGCTGGCAAATTCAACTCTATAGCCTTTTTAATAACAAATTTAGTTTGAGGCATAACACCCTCAAAGGCATCAACTAAAAGTAAAACTCCATCAACCATTTTTAATACACGTTCTACTTCTCCACCAAAGTCGGAGTGGCCTGGTGTGTCAACTATATTTATCTTTGTATCTTTATATTTAACTGCAGTATTTTTTGAGAGAATAGTGATTCCTCTTTCTTTTTCAATATCATCACTATCCATTACTCTTTCTTCTACCTTTTGATTAGCCCTAAAAATACCACTTTGTTTCAACATTGAGTCAACTAAAGTGGTTTTACCATGGTCTACATGGGCTATAATTGCTATATTTCTTATATTTTTCATAAAAACTCCTTGCTTATGCTATTTTATCACACTTAAGCCTTATATAAAATAAAAAACTCCAAAAAATTAATTATTTGGAGTAAGTTTGATTTTGCATCTTATTTTATTGTTATCATAGTTTATATCATCTACTAGGGACTCTACTATGATGAGTCCTCTGCCATCTGGTCTTTTTTCTTCTACATTATATTTTCGCCTACAGGCTACACCAGATCCCTCATCTTGAACTAAAATTTTTATCTCTTTATTATCAATTTTTAATTTTAATAAAATCTTCTTATCACAATCACACTTGTTGCCATGCTCATAGCAATTTATCAAAAGTTCATTTAACACAAGCCTAAAATCGAAGAAAAGATCTTCTTCAAGCATACGCCTTGTATCGAGCAATATATTTTTTACTGCACTATTTATTAAATTTAAATCACTTAAAATTATATCATCATAAATATATTGCATGATCTCATCTCCCTTTCTTTTTATCTCTATTGTATGATTACCCGGTATAGCAAGATATAAACATTTTTCTATCAACATGATATAATTTTTATATAAAGATGAACTGTTCGAAAAAATAAAGGAGATAATATGAAAAAGAAATTATCTGTACTCTTTGCTATTCTTTTAATTTTAACTGCTTGTGGTAAAACTGATGATGAAAGTAGCAAGGAATCAGTCAAAGAAACTAGTTTAGAGACAGGCAAGGAAACTACTAAAGAGAGCATAAATGAAACAGAGTCTGAAGAGGAAATGATGGACCTTGCCCTTTACTATATTTTAGATATGGACAACGAATTTACTTTAGTAAGAGAAATCCACCAATTAAAGAAAACAGACCAGGTTGCTAAGGCTGCTATGGAAGAACTTATATCTGGTAAAATCTTAACTGATAAAGCTATAAGGCCTCTTCCAGAGCATACAAAAATTCATTCTATAAATATTAAAGATGGAAAAGCAATTATTGATTTTGATAAAAATGTTTTAGACCATGCAGCTGGATCATCTGTTGAAGCTGAATCTATCCAAGCTATAGTCAATACTATAACTGAATTCGATAATGTAAAAGAAGTTGAATTTTGGGTAGATGGATCAAAAGAAAAGGCTGATAACTGGTGGGGCCATGTAGGTTTACATGACCTAAAATTAACCAGAAATTTGGATAGGGTCTGGACTCCAGCTATTTGGTTAACCCATCCTAAGAACGGAGACCAAGTTTCTAATAAACTAAGAATGGTTGGTTCTTCTATGACATTTGAATCTACAGTTGGTTATACTGTAAAAGATAAGAACGGAAATATCTTAGCAGAAGATACCTTCACAGCTACAGGTGGAGATGGTATGAGAAGATTATTTGATATATCAATAGACTTAAAAGATCCAAGTCATGAAGAAGGTACTTTAGAAGTTTATGGTATAAGTGGAAAAGATGGAAGTCCTACAGATAAAGTGACAGTAAATATAAGATTTAAATAGCTATATAAGGAAAAGAGTCCCTCAGTAATAAAACTGGTGGACTCTTATTTTATCCTAGTATTTCACTCATTAACTTATATATATAATCCCTGTTTTCCTTAGTTTCTGCAGAATAATAGATTATTTTTTTTCTATCCTCTATTCCAAGTTTTTGAGCAATAACTTTAATATATTGTTGCAGTTTTGATTTTCCAACTTTATCTAGCTTAGTAGCTATTACATAGCCTGAAAAGCCCATGTCTTTTATCCAATTATACATCATCAAGTCATTATCAGTTGGCTCATGCCTTATATCTACAAGTAAAAATACTTCTTTTAAGTTTTCCCTGTCGTATAGGTAACCTTCTATAATTTGACCCCAATCATCTTTTTCTGATTTTGAAACCGCAGCATAACCATAACCAGGAAGGTCTACTAGTCTAAACTTATCATCAATATTGTAAAAGTTAATAGTCCTTGTCTTCCCTGGTTTTGATGATGTTCTAGCAAGATTTTTTCTGTTTACTAGTGAATTGATCAAAGATGACTTCCCTACATTTGACCTTCCTGCTAGGGCAATCTCACTTAAATTCGGATGAGGATATTGTTCTTTTTTTACTGCTATTTTTTCAAGGCTTGGATTTTTAATCTTCATGGTCTTCTCCTTCTAAAAGGGCTAGTTCTAATACCTCTTCTACTTCTTTTACTGGGTAAAATATGATTTCTTTTCTTGCTTCTTCAGGTATATCTTCTAAGTCTTTTTCATTTTGCTTAGGAATGATTATATTTTTTATGCCATATCTCAAGGCGGCTAATGCTTTTTCCTTTAGACCACCTATAGGCAATACCTTACCTCTAATTGTAACTTCACCAGTCATTGCTATATCTTGTCTTATCTTTTTATTGGTAAGGGCTGATACAATTCCTGTAGTCATGGTAATACCTGCTGAAGGACCATCCTTAGGAGTAGCACCTTCAGGTACATGAACATGGATATCTCTTTCTTCAAAGACTTTACTATCTAAAGAAAACTTTTCTTGGTTTGCCCTTATATATGACAAGGCCGCCATAGCAGACTCTTTCATGACATCACCTAGGGATCCTGTTAATTGTAACTTACCTTTACCCTTCATGGTGTTTACCTCTATTTGAAGTAATTCCCCACCAACCTGGGTCCAAGCTAGACCTGTAACAACTCCAACTTCTGGTGATTTTACAATTTCATCATCTAGATATTTTTCTCTACCTAAAAAATCCTTATAGTTTCTCATTGAGATATTTACTTTTTCTTCACCTTTTATGATTTCCATGGCTGCTTTTCTAGATAGTTTGGCTAATTGTCTTTCTAGATTACGTACACCAGATTCTCTAGTATAGTTTTTAATTACAACTTTTAATACAGAATCTGAAACTTTAACCTGGCTACTTTCTAAACCATGAGCTTCTAATTGCTTAGGAAGTAAGAATTTTTTAGCTATTTTAAACTTGTCATATTCACTATAGCCACTTAGTTCAATGATTTCCATTCTATCCAATAAAGGTCTTGGAATAGTTGAAACATCATTAGCCGTTGTTACAAACATGACCTTTGATAAGTCTACAGGTATTTCAATATACCTATCCAAAAACATGTCATTTTGGTTCGGATCTAAAACTTCCAACAAGGCAGATGATGGATCAGCCCTATAATCGCTAGATAATTTATCTATTTCATCAAGTAAAAATACCGGATTTAAAGTACTTATCCTTTGTAGGGAACTTATTATCCTACCAGGCATAGCTCCAATATAGGTTTTTCTATGCCCCCTTATTTCACTCTCATCTGAAACTCCACCAAGTCTCATAGACACATATTCTCTATTCATTGATTCGGCTACAGCCTTTACAATAGAAGTCTTACCAACTCCTGGAGGTCCTACAAGGCAAAGAATCGAACCTTTCATATCGCCTTTTAGTTTTCTTACAGCTAAAAACTCCAGGATTCTTTCCTTTACATCTTCCATACCATAGTGGTCTTTGTCCAAAATTTCTCTTGATTTATTAATATCTATTTCATCTTCAGAATACTTACCAAAGGGTATTTCAAAAATATTTTCTAGATAAGTCCTTATAAGGTTAGATTCTGGAGACGCTCCACTTATATAGTCTAGCCTATCTAATTCTTTTAGAAGATGAGTCTTATATTCCTTTTCTATAGGGAGATTTTCAATATCTTCCTTATATTTTTCTTGGTAGGTCTTACCACCAGCTTCTGTCTCTTCTAATTCTTCTTTTATGACATTTAATTGCTCTCTTAAGAAATACTCTCTTTGCGACTTATTTAGCCTGATATTTACCTGGCTATTAAGGTCAGCTTTCAAAGTTAAAATATCAATTTCTTTTGATAAAACATTTAAAACTTTGATAAGTCTTTTTTTTACATCTAATTCTTCAAGTACTTCTTGGACTAGTTCAGGATTTGGATCAAGGTAAGAAATCAGACTATCAGCTAACTTAGAATAATCTTGTTCAAACTTTATATTTAATAATAACTCTTGAGGTATGTCTTTTTTGAAGGACATATATTTTTCAAAGTATTCTATAGCAGTTCTTTTTAGTGCTTCTAAGTCGTTATTATCTTCATCTGCTTCATATAAGTATCTGTCTATTTCAACTTCTATATATCCATTTTCTTCCTTACTATTTTTAATTTGTCCCCTGTCTAGACCTTCAATAATAACCCTGTAGGAATCGTCTGGTAGTTTTACAGATTCGTTAATCTTGCAGACAACCCCCATAGAATAAATATTCTCTATATCTACATCCTCTTCCATAGGATCTCTTTGGCTGGATACAAAGACTAAAGAATTTCTTTCAAAAGCTGATTCTAAGGCTTTTTTAGTAAATTCTCTTCCTATATCAAAACTCATAGTCATGCCAGGTAATAACCATATCCCCCTAAGAGCTATCAAGGGTAAGCTTTCTTCCCTTAGCATATATTTTTCTTTCATCTATCCTCCTAGCTTACTAGTAAAAAGTATAAGAGCCAAGCTCCTATACTAAGATAGGAGGCTTGTTATCTCTAATGGTTTCTACTGTAACCTTGACTTGTTTGATTTCATCTTGACTTGGAATATCAAACATAATCTCTAACAACCTATCTTCAAGTATGGCTCTTAGCCCTCTTGCACCTGTATTTCTTTCAATAGCTAACTTAGCTATTTCCTCAATTGAACCTTCCTCGAAAATTAACTCTACACCATCTAATCTAAATAGCTCCTGATATTGCTTAATAAGAGCATTTTTTGGTTCTGTAAGTATTTTTACGAGTGCTTGTTCATTTAATTCATTTAAAGTAACTATTATTGGAATTCTTCCTATAAACTCTGGAATTAAACCAAATTTAACTAGGTCCTTTGGTAAGATTTTATCCATAACTCCAGACCTATCTCTTGATTTTTTATCTATTTTTGCACCAAAGCCAATTGAAGATGTGTCAGTCCTGGTTTCAATTACTTTTTCTAAACCTTCAAAGGCCCCACCAACTATAAATAAAATGTCGGTAGTATCTACCTGGATATATTCTTGGTTTGGATGTTTTCTTCCGCCTTTTGGTGGAACATTAGCAGTGCTCCCTTCAATCAATTTTAATAGGGCTTGTTGAACACCTTCACCAGATACATCTCTGGTAATAGACATATTTTCAGCTTTTCTAGTGATTTTGTCTATTTCGTCTATATATATGATTCCTCTTTGAGCCTTTTCAATATCATAATTGGCAGCTTGGACAAGTTTAAGGATGACATTTTCAACATCTTCCCCAACATAGCCAGCTTCAGTCAATGATGTCGCATCAGCTATAGCAAAAGGAACATCTAATATCTTAGCCATAGTTTGAGCCAATAAGGTTTTACCTGAACCTGTTGGTCCCACTAATAATATATTTGATTTTTGTATTTCTGTATCAGTATTGTTCTTGTTTTTAATTCTCTTATAGTGGTTATAGACTGCAACAGCCAAGGTCTTTTTAGCCTTGTCCTGGTCAATAACATATTGGTCTAACTGGTCTTTTATTTCCCTAGGAGTAGGTAGATTTTCAAATTCAGCCTCAAATAAGACTTCATCTTCTTCATCTATTATGTCCTTACATAGGTCTATACATTCATTACAAATATATATATTTCCAGGACCTGCTATCAACCTTTTTACATCTTTGTCCGTCTTACCACAAAAAGAACAATGTATTCTTTCGAAATCATTGTAGTCTGACATTAAATCTCCTTGTGACTTACAATTACCTTGTCTACTAAACCGTAGTCTTTAGCCTCTTCAGCTGTAAGGTACTTATCTCTTTCAGTATCTATTCTAACTTGTTCTATATCTTTTCCTGTTGTATCGGAAATAATCTTATTTAACTTTTCTCTAATCTTTAATATTTGTTCAGCTACTATGCCAATGTCTGTTGCTTGACCTTGGGCTCCACCTAAAGGTTGGTGAATCATAACTGAAGAATTTGGCAAGGCAAATCTCTTACCTTTTGCACCTGATGTCAATAGTAAAGCTCCCATACTTGCAGCTTGTCCTATAACTATGGTTGAAACATCTGGTTTAATATATTGCATAGTGTCATATATAGCCATACCAGCAGTTACAGATCCTCCTGGTGAATTTATATAAAATTGTATATCCTTGTCTGGATCTTCAAATTCTAAAAGTAGTAATTGAGCAACTATTGTATTAGCTACTTGATCATTAACTTCACCTGTTAGAAATACTATTCTTTCTCTTAATAATCTTGAATAAATATCAAAGGCTCTTTCACCCTTGCTACTTGATTCAACAACTGTAGGTACTAATGTCATAATTACCTCCTATTTTAGAATTTCCCAGAATTATACAACTCTGGGAAAATCAATAATTTTTTATCTTATTCTTCTTCTGCTTCTTTTTCTTCTTTAGCTTCTACGAAAACAACATTTGATTTTAAGTCTTCTACAGCTTTTCTTCTTTGAAGAATGGACTTAATTTGGTCTTCACCAACTTGTGCTTTCATCATCTTCTTGAATTCTTCGTCATCTTTTCTGCCATATTGTTCTAAAGCATCATCGTATTCAGCTTCGATTTCTTCAGAGCTAACTTCGTAGTCATTTTCTTCAACTAACTTGTCTAAAAGTACTTGTACTCTTACCTTGTCTTCAGCTCTTTCTTTTAATTGTTCACGAATATCATCTAAGTCTTGGCCTGTAATACTTAGGTAGGTATTTAAGTCTAACCCCATATGACTTAGTTGGTGTTCATATTCACGCATTTCATCTTCTAATTGTAAGTCTATCATTGCTTCTGGTAAGTCAAATGGAGTTCTTTCTAAAGCTTCTTCTAAAACTCTATTTTCTACTACAATTTCATTGTTTTTCTTAACTTGTTCTTCAAGTTCTTTTCTAATTGAAGCCTTATATTCATCAAGGGTATCAAATTCAGAAACATCCATTACAAAGTCATCATCAACTTCTGGTAAGATTTCTTCTGTAATATCATTTATTTTTACTTTGAAAACAACTTCTTGACCAGCTAAGTCTTCAGCTTGGTAATCTTCTGGGAAAGTTACTTCTAAATCAACTTCTTGTCCCTTTTCTTTGCCTACTAGCCCTTCTTCAAATCCTGGTATAAATGTCTTAGAACCAATTTTTAATTCTTGTCCTTCAGCCTTACCACCTTCAAAGGCAACACCATCTTTGAAACCTTCAAAGTCTATGTTTACAATGTCTCCTTCTTCAACTGGTCTTTCAACAGGTTTTAGAACCTTATTTTTTTGAACTTCTTCTTGAATTCTAGCTTCTACTAATTCTTCATCAACTGAATCATCTAATTCTTCTACTTCAATCTTTGAATAGTCTGCTAATTCAATTTCTGGATAAGTTTCAACTTCAAAAGTAACTACTATATCCTTACCTTCTTCAATTTCATCTTCTATGTGAATGTCTGGATTTGATACAGGTTGTAGTTCTAATTCTTCAATAGCTTTTGGATAGATTTCTGGTAATGACATATCTATAGCTTCATTCCAAAATACACCCTTACCAAAGTTAGCTTCTATAATTTTTTTAGGTACCTTACCTTTTCTAAAACCAGGTACACTATATTTACTTTTTTCTTTTTGATAAGCAGCTTTTTCATTTTTCTTAAATTCATCATAAGAAATTACATCTGTAAATACTGCCTTATTATTTTCATGTGAAATTAATTTTGCCATTTTTCCTCCAATAAAATCTTCTTAACTAAGTAAGTATATCATATTTACTCAGTCTTGACCTCTATATTTTCTAAATTTTTAATATAATCAAGGCCTATAAACTCGTTTAGATATATACCCTTAATTCTATTATTTATAACTGTTGTCATTTTTTCTGTTGCTAAAACTACGTAAGGGCTTATTTCATCAAAGTTATCTTTCCAGATTTCTTTGATTTTAATCACCTCTGGATCATTCACATTGTTCTTTATTTGTTCTAGATAATAATGGAAACCCTTGTCAGCTAGATTTAGCAAACTATAGTAACCTTCTACAGGATACCTATCTTCTAATACCTGGTTTGGTATATCTGTCATATATCTTTGACTTATGAAAAAGTCAAAGTCAACTTCACCATTTAAGGCCTTATACATTTCTTGACTAGTTAGGTAGGCTACTTCTATATCTATATATTCATTTTCTAAATTTTGAACAAATCTATCTTCTATAGATCTAAAAAAATCATTATTTTCAGATACTATTAATTTAAGTTTTATTTTTCCGTCTAAATTTAATTTTCCTTTTGCTATGTTTTCTTCTATAAGTTTTTTTAGACTCTTACCTTGTTCATGTATTTTTGTTCCCTGATAAAACCAGGAGTTTTTATAAACAGGTATATGTGGATGGTCATAAATTCCTTGCCCAAAAATACTTTCAACTATTTCTTCTATATTTATAGAATCTCTTAGAGCCTTCCTATATTCTGTTTCAGCAAAAAATTTACTTTCTTCATTAAATCCTAAGAAATGGTAGACTTCAGATTCATGATCTATACTATATGAATAATCTTTTATCCTATCATTTATGAATAAACTTTTGTTAAAAGTGTTAGTCTTATGATACTTGTATACTATATCTACTTGACCTTTTTTATAGTTTTCCAAAGCCTCTAATGGGAAAAGATTTAATATTTCTAATTCTTTTAACTTTATGTTTTTATTTCTGTCTTCTTCCTTTAGTTCCAATTTTACTTTTGCATTACTAAAATCAACAACTTGATATCTTCCTCCACCATTTACAAAGTCTTTTTCAAGAAGAGCGCTTATATCACCATACTTGAAATCATCATCTTCAATATCTAATATTGGAAAGGTCAAAGTGTTTATATTTGAAAAATCTGTAACATTGAAATGAAATCTTATAAAGTTATCATCAACAATTTCAATAGCTTCTAAATAGCTATCTTGACCTAATTTATAAGGATAATATCCCTTTAAGTTATCTACATATGATGAATATGTTCCACTATATTGTGGATCAGCTAAAGCCCTATAAGTATTTTTAACATGGTGGGCCTTTATCTCCTTACCATTTGCAAACTTGTGGTCTTTTTTCAATATCATAGATATTATGCTACCACCTTCATCATACCAGTATTTATCAACAAGGTCTGTTTTCATTTCAGTGTCTTCTGATTGTTTAAATAAAGATGTGTTAATTAATCTGGATAATAAAGAAATCTTTTCTCCACCATCATTTAATGGGTTGAGCGGTTTATCAGTTTTCATTGTAGCTATCTTTATAATATCTGATTCTACTAAAGTATGTGGGTTTTTAATCAATCCATCAGAATTTGATTTACTTAATTGCTGGATAGGTAAAAAGTAAAAAACTAAAGAAAACATTAGTAATAAAATTATGGTTAATATTCCTAAATTAATTTTTTTCATTTTACCACCAGTCTTTATTTTTAAGCTATATAACCCTTATCCTTTATCACTTGTACAACCCTATCTGCAAACATATGACATTCTTCATCTGTTTCAGCTTCAACCATAACTCTAATGATTGGTTCTGTACCTGATACTCTGACTAAGAGTCTTCCCTTGTCTTCTATATCTTTTTCTACTTCTTTTATAGCTGCTTGAACATCTTCATCGCCCAATACTACATTTTTATCCTTTACCCTAACATTTTCTAATACTTGTGGGTATGTTTTTAAGTCTTTAACTAGTAGTGAAAGAGGCATTTTTTGTTTTACCATGATTTCAATCAACTTAAGCGAGGTTAAAATTCCATCACCTGTTGTTGCATATTTTGAATAAATTATATGGCCAGATTGCTCCCCACCGATACTATAACCATGTTCTTTTATTTCTTCTGAAACATATTTATCACCAACTTGTGTTGTTACATAATCAATACCTACTTCTTCTAAAGATTTAAATAATCCTAGGTTTGACATAACAGTTGTAACTAAAACATTTTTGCTTAATTCATCAATTTGTTTTAAGTATTTGGCGAAAACGTACATGATAGCATCACCATCAACAATATTACCATTTTCATCTACAGCTAAACATCTATCAGCATCACCATCATAGGCTATACCTATATCATAGTTTCCTTCTTTTACCTTTTCGGCTAAGACTTCTATATGGGTGGAACCAGCATTTAAGTTAATATTATAACCATCTGGTTTATTATTCATCATTTCTACATCTGCGCCTAAGATATCAAAAACATTATTTGATATTTGGTAAGCTGCACCATTTGAAGCGTCAACTAAAACTTTTACCCCCTTAAAGGATTTACTTACAACAGTTGCTAGGTAGGCTATATATCTATTTCTACCAACAACGTGGTCTACAGTCCTACCAATTTCATCTTTAACAGCATATCCTATATAGTCTTCTTCACTATCTATATATTTTTCAAGTTCTTCTAAAATACTATCTTCTAGCTTGTAACCCTTGCTATCTAACAACTTTATACCATTGTCATAATATGGGTTGTGACTTGCAGAAATCATGATACCTGCATCAAATTCTTCTGTCCTTGTAATATAAGAAACGCTTGGTGTTGTGGTAACGTGTAGTAAATAGGCATCTGCACCACTTGAAGTAATACCTGCAGCTAAGGCAGACTCAAGCATATAAGATGACCTACGTGTATCTTTACCTATAACAATTCTTGCCTGTGGATTTTCTTTTTTAAAATAATATCCTAGAAACCTGCCTATCTTAAAGGCGTGTTTTACTGTAAGGCCAATATTTGCTTCTCCTCTAAATCCATCTGTTCCAAAATATTTCATTTTTACTCCTTTTTAAGTCTATATATTTAGACTAATATATAAATATATAATAAATGTGTAATACCCTATAATTCTAAAGAAATATCATATAATTTATTTTTATTAATATTTAATTCTTTTTGTAAAATTTTTATTGCTGATTTTTTTGTTAAGCCTTCAGATAATAAATTTATCATTTTATTTTTAATAAGTTCATCATCTAAAAGTTCAACTTCATTATACTTATCTATCAATAAAACTATCTCACCTTTTTCAACTATATCCACTTGTCCGTAGTCTCTAGCCTTGAATAACTTAATGTCTTCATGAATTTTAGAAATTTCTCTTATTACTCCTATTTTGTAATCACTTATGTTTTCTGATAAAAACTCTAAAGTTTTTAAAATCCTGTGGGGACTTTCGTAGAATATCCTAGTACAAGGATCCTTTTTAATATTTTCTATTAAATCTTTTTTATCTTTTTCTTTGCTTGGAAAAAATCCAGAAAACTTAAATTCACTATTATCAAACCCACTTAGGACTAAGGCTGTAGTAAAGGCGCTAGGTCCTGGTAAGACTGTGTAGTCTATATTATTTTCTATTAAGCTATTTATAAGAATATTTCCAGGATCAGATATAGCCGGCATACCAGCATCTGATATTATTGAGATAGTTAGTCCATCTAAAGCCTTACCGACAATTTCATCTACTCTTTCTTTTTCATTAAATTTATGATAGGAAGATAGTTTAACTTTGATATCATAAGCATCCAAAAGTTTTTTTGATGTCCTAGTATCTTCGCAATATATTATATCAGAGTTTTCTAAGGTTTTTATCGCCCTAATCGTTATATCTTCCAAGTTTCCTATTGGTGTAGATACAAAATAAATCATTTAATGCTCTTTCTTTTTTCTACTTTTTTATTTATTTTTATAATAGTTAAAAATAGGTCTTCTATTGCCAATTGAAAGTTAATTTTAATATCTAAGAGTCTTCTAATTTTCTCTATTTTAATGAGAACTTCTTCTATTTCACTAATCAAGAAGTTATCCAATCTCTTTAATAGATTTTTATATTCAATATTTTCAATAGTATTATTGTCTGTAAATTTCGCATCAATGAAAATCTTACTCAATAGATTTAAAAAATCACTTTTATTATTTGAAAGCTCTTTTAATAGGTTTTTTTCTTTATTTATAAAGTAATATTTGTTTGAAAGTGCTTCCTTTAATAAGTGAATTGTGTTTTTGCTTAATTCACTATTTAAATCTATACCACTTTGACCTTCTAAAGTAATCAATTGACACCTAGAAATAATGGTATCTAGTAATTTATACCTATTATTAGTTAATAAGATAATAATACTATAAGAAGGAAGGTCTTCTAATGTTTTTAACATGGCATTTTGTGCTTCTGTTCGCATAAAATGTGCATCTTTTATAACATATAAATTATATTTCAGCTTAGATGGTTTGTTGAAAACTTTCCTATTTAAATCTCTAATTTGTTCTATAGATATATTTTCATTTTCAGCTTCTATTAATTCAACCAAATTATTTATATCAATATTGGTTTCTTTTCCGTAAAGTTCTTTGGCAAACTCTTTATATTGATCTTGAACCAAACTATTGGCACCTTCAAATATATAGGCATGAAAAATCTTATTTTCATCTATTTGCTTTTTTAATATTTTATCTAACATTATAATTTAATAAATTGTTCAACATCTAAAATAAATATGGTTGCTCCACCTATTTCTATTTCTACAGGTAAAGAATTAAATAAGGCAGCTTGGCCTGATGCATTAATTATTGAAGTTGTTGTTTTTCTTCTTTTACTATTAGCTTCAATAACTTCTAAACATTTGTCTAACCTATCTTCTTCAACCCCTAAAAGTAATGTTGTATTTCCTTCTTTTAAAAATCCTCCACTTGTAGATAGTTTAGTAACTGAAAATTTATTATCTACTAAATCATCCATTAACATGTTTACATCATTATCTTGAACAATCGCTAAAACTAATTTCATTTTTCCTCCAAAATTTCATCCAATTTTTCTATTACATTATTTACAACTTCATCAACTGTCTTTGAGGCGTCAATTACAATAAAGTCTTCATCATCCATCAATTGTTTGTAGCCTTCATATACTCTTTCATGGAAGAGATTAGTTTCTTTTTCTAACCTATCTGGATCTTCACTAGCTTTTTTTCTATTTAAAACTGTAATTGGATCAACATCTAAGAAGAATGTATAATCAGGTTTTAAACTATCTGTTGCAAAATCATTTATCGCCTTTACCTGGTCAACTCCTACTTGTCTTGCATAACCTTGATAAGCTAAAGAGGATAAAACATACCTATCCGAAATAACTAACTTTCCAGCTTCAATATTAGGTTTTACTTTTTCTTCTACCGATTGAGCCCTAGCCGCGGCAAACAATAGAACCTCTGTCCTATCGTGCATCTTATGGCTATCTACATTTAATAAGATTTCCCTTATTTGTTCCCCTATAGATGTACCACCTGGTTCTCTTGTTAATACATAATCTATATTCTTTCGGTCTAAATAGCTTTTTACCCTTTCAAGTACTGTTGACTTTCCTGAACCATCTGAACCTTCGAATACAATAAATTTACCATTCATCATACTCCTCCTTATATTAAATTATATATTTTTTATACATATTTTTCCACTATTCAAGATAAACTTGATATTTTGGTAAAAATAAAAGGAACATTCTTTTGAATGCTCCTTTGTCTTATTTATTTTACTTAAGTTTTTTATTTTAACCTCAAATTATAATGTCTTGCTACTACTTTCATAAACATTTCAGCAAGAGCTTCTTGTTTTTCAAGGTAAACTTTTGAATCTTGGTAATTTGTATGGAAAACAGTTTCTACTATATATTTTTCCTTAGAACCATTTCCTCTTAAAACTCCATAATAGTCTTTACCACTAGCAGGTTTTGTTTTTGTAATATTTCCTGAGTCATAGTCTCTATATCTAACACCTCTGTTTGGTGTGGATAGCATCTTTGAGATTTCCTTTGTTAAGTCGTCAGCAAATGCTTGGGATTTGTTATCTACAGATCCGTACATTTCAACACCTCTAGTAGAACTACTTGATGAAGCATTAGAGTGTACAGATAGGTATAAGTCAGAATTGTTACCTGCTTTTGCCCTATCACTTAAACTAGGATCTTCATTTATATTTCTCCTAGTAATTTGTGTAGTAACATTTTGGTATTTACTTGCTGCTTTTTGAATTTCTAAAGCAAATTTATAGTTTTGATCACCTTCATTAAATAATAGGCCACCTCTATTGTGAGCTGCACCACCACCATGACCTGGATCTAATACCATCACAAAACTAGAATTATTTCCATTTTCTGGTTTCACATCTACAGAATTATCACCTGGTTTTTCTATATCTGACGCTTTTGGTGCTATTGTTGCACTTATCCATCCTCCAGGTACACCCTTAACTTTTGTTATATTTACAGCATTACCATTTGTATTAAACACATAATATTGTCCTGCTTTAAATGTACCTACATTACCTACACCTTTTAATGCATTGTAAGATGTTCTATATACAGGAACATCATATGGTAGATTGACCATACCATTAACTATTGTTAAAGAGTTTGTGTTTACCTCTGGTGAATCTACTGGTTTAGATGGTGTTGGTGTTGGTGTTGGTGCTGATTCTGTATTTAAGTTTTTTATATTAATCCATGCGCCTGGGCTGTTTTTTGTTTTAGATATATTTATAGCATCTTTAGTAGTGTTAAAGATGTAATATGTGCCCGCTGCATAAGTTTTTACTGAATTTCTTTCTAGTTTAGCATTATCAGCATTTAAATATACTTTAGTTGTTGATTTTAAGGTTACTGCTGAACCTTTAGCTAAAGACTTATTGTTAGATTCTTTTGGTACAGATGGACTTGGCTTAGATTCTTCTGGTTTAGGTGCTGGTTTAGTTGGTTTTGGTGTTTCAACCTTTGAATCATTTATAGATTCTAGGTTTACCCAAGCTCCAGCTTGTCCTTTAACTCTTGAAACATTAACCGCTCCACTTACTCTGTTAAATACATAATATGTGCCTGATGGATATGTTTTAACAGGATTTTTCTTGTTTTTTGCATCTTGCCCATTCATATAAACATCAACTGTTTTTGATAATACTACTTTTTCATCGTTTTTTGTATTATCTGAAGGATTTGGACTTGGTTTATTTTCTTCTACTTCTAAGTTTCTTGCATCTATCCATCCACCGCTAGTTCCAGCTTTCTTAGCTATGTTTATCGCATTACCACTTCTTTTGTAGATATAGTATGTACCTGCTTGATAGCTTTTTGTAGCTGATTTTGCTTCTAAGGCATTTTTCGCAGTTGTATAAACCTTAATATCATTATTGATTGTTACTTTATCACCGGAAATAACTCCCTGAGCCTTTGTATCAGCTTTAGCTAAATCATCAACATTTATCCATGAACCCGCTTGTCCTTGCTTTTTGGATAAGTTTGCAGCCTTCCCTGATAACTTATATACATAATATGATCCTGCAGTGTATCTAGTTTTTGGATTTTGCTTCTTTTCTGCATTCTCTGCTGTTATATATCCATTTACTGTATTTTCTAATTTAACAGTAGAATTAGATGTATCTACAGCATACCCATATTTATTTGCATGATTTTCTAGTTCTGTCCTACCAATATTGGCATAAGCTCCAGAAACAGTAGCAAATAATGGTAATAAAATTGCTAATAATAAAATAACTACTATTAATTTTATATTTGCTTTACTTGTATTCATTCTCCTTCTCCCTAATTTATTTATTCGATAGTTAAATTATAACATAGTTTGTAATTAAAATGTAACTTTTACAAGTATATTATTAGTATTTCTTCATTTTATTTTCACATTAACTTGATATATAATTATTAATATACTTCATTAGGAGGAATCCATGATAGAAAAAAAGATTAGTGATTACTTTTTAAACAATACATCTAGTATCGTCACAAAAAATAATAATATATCTATGGTGTTTTATAATAACAGCCTAGCTCACGCCATTTTAGTTTTAAAAGAATCAAATTATATGTCTATTCCCGTTTTAAATTATGACAAAAAATTCATAGGTTTAATTTCCATTAATAAAATTTACAAGTCTTTAGACTTAGATAATTTTACTATGGAAGTTTTGGAAACAGAAATTGTTGGAGATCATTTAGATACTCATTATGCAATTGTTAGAGAAGATTTTGATCTTGAAGAGATATTTAAGTTGTTAATAAATTATAATTTTATAAATGTAGTAGATGATAACGGGATTTATAAGGGGATGATTACAAGATCAGCTGTATTAAAGTTGACTAATAACCTTTTACACAATTACAAAGATTTTTTAGATTAAAAAAAGCGAAGAATAAATCTTCGCTTTTCAATCTATTTATCTACTTTTAGCACCCTTTGATGCCATTATTTCATTCATATTATCTGTGTTCTTTTCAATTGTCTCGTTAGCCCAAATTAATCCAATATCTTGGTCTTTATAGTTTTCGATTAATTGGTCGTACTCTTCTGGTTTTGCTAGGAAGAATGCTGTAGATAGTAAATCTGCTAGGCCTGAATCTTTTGTAACTACTGTTACAGCCCTATAATTTTCTGTAGGTTCTAATTCATATGGATTTATTAAATGGTGGTAATTTTTACCTTTGTAAGTAAAAAATCTTTGATAGTCACCACTTGTAACTACAGACTTGCTACCTTCTATATATAAAACATCTAAAAATCCTTTTGCTTCCAAATTTGGATTTTGTAAGGCCACTCCCCAAGTTTCTCTTCCATCACCTGGCTTTCCAATAGTTCTGACATTTCCACCAGCATTTATAGAGCCATTTTCAACACCCTTTTCCTCAAGTTTTTGAGCTATAAGTTCAACTGCATAACCCTTGGCTACAGCACCTAAGTCTATTTGAGTCTTTGGGTCTTTTATATAAATTGATGAATCCTCTTCATTTAAAACTATATTATTTATATCTGAATGCTTATTGGCTTCATCTAAGTCTGCTCTATTTGGTAATGTTCTTTCAGATTCTTCAAGCTCTTTATTTTTTTCTCTTACATCATGCCAGATATCAAGCACAGACCCCATGGCTATATTGGTATAACCTAAACTTTTTTCATAGTTATTAATAGCAAACTTAACAAGGTTGAATAGGTCTTTATCAACCACTACAGCTTCTTTTCCAGCTTGTTCATTTACTGTGCTTATATTGGTCACACCCTCATATTTTCTGTAATTATCGTATAGTTTATGAAGTCTTGTAAATTCATCTTTTACAAAATTATAATTTTCTTCATACTCTTTTTCTGTTTTTGTATATTCTAAATAAATTATTTGTGTATCAAAAGTATCGTAAAAAGTATTAGTATGTTTTTCTTTTTTACTTGAACATCCTGTAAAAACAAAAACTAAACTTAAGAATAATAATATTTTTTTCATAGCTACTCCTATCTTTCTGTAACTATAACATTATACTATAAAAAATAAATTACACAAAAAGAAGAGCTCATTGAGCCCTTCTTGGAATTTTTTATTCAATAAAATTATTTTACATTATCAAATGATTTTACTGTTGCTTCTTGTAAGTCTGTAATTGTAATTGTTGTTGTTGCAACTAGGTCTGTACCTTCTGCTGGTTTACCTTCTGCTAATTCAATGCTTGAAATTTCATCTTTAGTTTTTCCAACTAAGTGGTTTTCTAGACCTTCAACTTGTTCGAACCATTCTCCACCATCTTTAATCTTACCGATCTTAGCTGATGTTTCTTTCATTCCATATTCTGCACCAAGTTTTTTCTTTGTTGTACCTTCAGCTTTTAATTCTGAAGAAACTTTGTGGTCTTCACCAAATGGTACTGAGTTTTGTGCTGTATCGATTAAAGCAGCAACTACTTTACCATCTTTATCTAAAGCTGTAACTGAAATGTTTGATTCAAATTGTACATTTGCACTCTTACCATCTTGAGCTGGAGTTGTGCCGTGACCTAAAGCTGTTTTAACAGCTAGACCTAATTTTTCTGCTCCCTTAGCTTCTTTTGTGTGGTTTGCTGCATCAGCAACTGCTTTTTGGAATGATCCAATGTCAATTGTTGTTGTAGCTAATAAGTCTGCTTCTGCTGGTACATTTGGATGCGATCCATCTTCTGAAGGTTTTGTTTCGATAGCAACTACTTCATCAATTGTCTTACCAATTATGTAATCTTCGAATCCTTTAGCTTGTTCAAACCATTCTTTTTCGATGCCTGAAGCTTTTTTCATACCATAGTCATCTTTTAATTCGTGTTTTGTTTTGAATTCTGCTGATTCTGGTGCTACTTCAAAAGTTCCATCTTCTTTAACTTTAAATTTACTTTGAGCAACATCAATATGTGCTTTTACAATTTTACCTTCAGCGTCTAAAGCTAAAGCTGCAATTGTAACGTCTTTTTGTGCAGTTGAGTCTTTACTACTTTTTAATGATACACTTGTACCTAAAGCAATTTTTTCAATAGCTGCACTTGTTTCTGCTTCTTTTGCAGTTTCTTTTCCTGCTTCGCCTGCAGTTTCAGTTTTTGTTTCACTCTTAGTTTCTGTTCCCTTATCTGAACATGCAACTAATGAAAATACTAAAACTAAAGCTAATAATAAACTTAATAATTTTTTCATTATTAATCCTCCTAATTATTTTGATTTGTATGTAAAACAAATCTTTAACAATATTATGATAACATATACTATTACTTTGTCAAGGTTTGCATAAGATAGCTACAAACCTATCCAAGGTCTCTCCTATCTTCTAAGGCCTTGCTTAATGTCAACTCGTCGAAGTATTCAAGGTTACCACCTATTGGTATTCCACTAGCTATTCTAGTGATTTTAACATCTTTGTTTTTTACCAATTCCCTTATAAACAACATGGTTGTTTCTCCTTCTAAAGTAGGTGAAATGGCAAAAATTAATTCTTTTATATCCTCATTTTTTATCCTATCAACCAACCTATCTATATCACTTGTATCGTTTGAGATGGCTGCACCAGGATTTATCAATCCATTTAAAACATGGTAGGTCCCGTTAAAAGAATTTGATTTTTCAATTGTTATAAGATTGGTAACATCTTCAACAACGCATATGGTTGACTTGTCCCTGTTACTATCTTTACATATTTGACATATGCTATCTTCAGTAAAATTGCCACATATTTGGCATTTTTTTATCTTATCTTTCACATCTTGGAAGGCTTTAATTATAGATTCAATATTATTTTTGTCCATATTTACTACATGTAAGGCCATCCTCTGAGCAGATTTTCTTCCCACTGAGGGTAATTTTCTAAGGTTTTCAATTAACTCTTCAATGGATTCAGGATATTCCTTCATTATTCCTCTTCCTATTTATTAGAATAAACCAGGCATACCGCCAGTGAATTTACCCATTTTGGATTCTGTTAATTCTTCAACTTGCTTGATAGCATCATTCACTGCTGTTAAAACCATATCCTCTAACATTTCCACATCTTCTGGATCGACTGCATCTTCATCAATTTTAATGGATAAAACTTCTTTTTTACCATTCATTTCAACTTCAACCATACCTCCACCTGAAGATGCATTTATGGTTGTTGCTTCTATTTCAGCTTGCGCCTTTTGCATGTCTGCTTGCATTTTTTGTACTTGTTTCATCATTTGGCCCATGTTTGCTCCGCCAAATCCACCTCTTCTTGCCATATAAATCTCCTTATTTTTTATTTATAATATTTATATTTCCATCAAAGAAATCACTTAATTCATCTATTTTTTTATCTTTTTCGACTGTTTCTTCTGGGGTTCCTTTGCTTAAAACAATATTTACCTTATATTCCTTACCCATTTCATTGGATAAGTCTCGACCTGCACTTTCAAAGAATATTTTCATTGCTGAAATCATCCTATATTCTTTTTGGTCTACCTGTAAATCTATTTGATTCTCTCTTAAATTAATTTTCTTTATCCCTTTTAGTAAAGGTTTAGTCTGTGGGTAGTTTCCAGACAAGATAAATAAATACCTTTCCCCTATATCTGATGAGTCTTCTACTGAAGAATCTGTTTGTTCATTAGAATGATCTAAAGCTTGTTCTTTTTGCTTTTCAATAGGAATTTCTTCCTCATCTTCACTAGCATCCAAGAAAGATCCTTCTTCATTTATTTGTATAGCTTCACTTTTCTCATGCTTAGGACTTCTCAAAGTATCTCTATTTTCAATATTGCTTCTATTACCGCCTAATGATCCATTTCCTTCTAAATAAGCTATTCTTTCTTCTAAGTTTTTAACTTTTTCTTCTAAACTTAGTCTTGGCATATAGTCTACCAACCTAACTGAGGCTAGCTTAAATAGCAAGTCCGGATTGTCTGATTTTTTCATCATGTCTTCATATTCTAAAAGAATATCTAAAGAATTGATAATTTGTTCTAAACTAATATTTTCAACTAAACCATTAAAATCATAGCTTTTAATATTTAATTTTACATAAATTAAGTCCTTAAAGAAGCTTATTATTTCCTTGATAAAGTTATTTGGATTTTTTCCCTTGTCTAATTCCTCATCTATTATCCTTAGTAAGGATTCAATATTTTTATTAAATATAGCTTGTGCATAATTTATCTTTACCTGGTCAGAAAATATTCCTAGAAGGTCATAAACATCAGATGCTAAAATTTCTTTTTTACCTATTGATATGACTTGGTCTAATATTGATAAACCATCCCTCATAGCTCCTGAAGCCGCATTTGCTATGATGTCAACGGCCCTATCTTCTAGCTTGACATCTTCTTGGTCTAAAACTAAATTTATTTGCTTGCTTATATCTCTTTCAGAAATAGATTTGAATTCAAACCTTTGTGTCCTAGATAGTATAGTGTCTGGAATCTTGTCAATTTCTGTAGTAGCTAAAATAAATATAAGGTGCTTTGGTGGCTCTTCCATAATTTTCAAAAGAGCGTTAAAACCTTCATTGGTAATCATGTGAGCTTCGTCGATTATATATACCTTGTATTTTAAATTGCTAGGTGGATATATAACCTGGTCTCTCAATTGCCTAATATCATCTATCCTTCTGTTAGAAGCAGCATCCATCTCAACTATATCCATGGTTCTTTCTTCTAAAATGGATAGGCAGTTTGCACATTCATTACATGGGTTTCCTTCAATAGGATTTAAGCAGTTAACAGCCTTTGAAAAAATTTTCGCTGTTGAAGTCTTCCCTGTACCACGACCACCTGAAAATATATAAGCATGTGATATATTTTTATTTTTAATTTGATTTTTTAATATGTTGACTATGTTATCTTGGCCTAAAACTTGGTCAAAGTCCTTAGGTCTATATTTTCTATACAATGCTTGACTCATATTCACCTCATATTAAATTATAGCATAGTAAAAATACATTTATAAAGAAAAGACGAGGAATAAACATCCTCGTCTTTGTTATACTAGTTTACTTGATATGGTAAAATAGCTATTTGTCTTGCTTTTTTGATTTCTCTAGCAACTTCTCTTTGGTGTTGTGCACATGTACCAGTCACTCTTCTTGGTAAGATTTTACCTCTTTCAGAAATGAATGATTTTAATGTGTTAACATCCTTGTAATCAATTTTTTTGTTTGAGTCTTTGCAAAAACTGCAAACTTTTTTTCTTTGTCTAAATCTTCTTGCCATTTAATTCTCCTTCGTAATTAAAATGGAATCCTTTCATCTTCTGTTGGATCAAAATCTGCTGAATACTCAAAATCATCATCAATTGGTGCTTGATAATTGTCTGCTGAAGATGCTTGTGAATTTGAATTGTTGAATGATCCATTGTTGTTTGAATCTTTCCAATCAATAATTTCAACACTTTGTGCAACTACTTCAGTTGTATATCTTCTTTCACCATCTTTTTCGTATGAACCGGTTTGAATCCTTCCATTTACAAGAAGTCTCAATCCCTTTCCTGAATATTTAGCAACAGTTTCTCCAAGTTTGCCCCAAGCTGTAACATTTATAAAGTCAGCTGTTGGTTGACCCTTTGATTCCATCTCTTGTCTTTTTTCTCTAGATAAATTTTTATCCACAGCTAGTGAAAATCTTGCCACTGCTGTATTACCGCCTGTTTGAACGTATCTTAACTCAGGATCTCTTGTTAATCTTCCCATTAATACTACGTTATTCATAAATCCTCCTTATTCTGTAGGATTATTTTTTAACTACTAAATATTTAATGATTGAGTCAGTGATTTGAGCTCTTCTTTCTAACTCTTTAACAAGTGAAGGATTTGCTTCAAAGTTTACTAAAACAAAATCACCTTCTTTTAAATGGTTTATTTCATAAGCTAATTTTCTAACGCCCCAATCGTCTACTTCACCAAGTTTACCATCAGATTCTACTGCATCGTATAATCTTTGTAAAGCAGCTTTCTTTGTTTCGTCTTCTAAATTAGGCTTTAAAATAACTATCATTTCATAATTGTTCATTTAATGCCTCCCTTCGGTTTCACCCCACTGTTTAATGGAGTAGAGATTTACTGAGATAGTATACCAAAGCAAGCAAGAAATATCAAGTTAAAGTTAATATTTAGCATAATCCTATTTTCTGTACCATTTAGACAAATACTTATATATTTATTATAACTTAAAAGCACCTAGAAAAACTGCCAATATTGTTAACTTTTATTTACATTTGCCTTAGATTTTAAAATATTGTATTTATAATAATTATCTACTAAAATATATATAATACCAGGGAGGATTTTATGAAGAATTATAAATTAATAGAAGAAACATACTTAGAAAACGAACAGTCTAAGGCCTTAGTTTTAGAACATAACAAGACTAAAGCTAAAGTTTTCATCATGCCAAATGAAGATGACAACAAAGTTTTTGGTATAGGTTTTAGAACTCCGCCAAAATCATCAAATGGTGTTTGCCATATTATTGAACACTCTGTTTTAAATGGTTCAAAGAAATATAGGACAAGGGAACCATTTATGGATATGATCAAGGGATCTTTAAATACTTTTTTAAATGCTATGACCTATCCAGACAAAACTATTTATCCGGTTGCTTCTAGAAATGACCAAGACTTTAGAAACCTAACAGACCTTTACCTAGATGCTGTTTTCAATCCTAAGGTAAAAGAAGATGAGAAAATCTTCAAGCAAGAAGGCTGGAGATACAATTTAGAAGATGACAAACTAAGCTATAAGGGCGTTGTATACAATGAAATGCGTGGTTCTATGTCTTCATTAGAATCTCAGGTTTATAGAAGTATTTATGATGAATTACAACCAGATACTTGCTATGCATTCAATTCTGGTGGTGACCCTTATCAAATCCCAAGCCTATCTTATGGTGAGTTTTTAGACTATTACAATGAATTTTACCACCCAACAAATTCTTATATTTTCTTATATGGAAATATGGATTATGAAGAATATTTAGACTATATTGACAGAGAGTACCTAACCAATTATGAATATAGGAATGTTGATTCCCACTTAGAAAAGCAAGAATACTTTGGTGAAACAAGATATTCAGTAAACTATTTAAATACTGCAAAAGAAATGAAAGCCAATGAAGCCTTTATTTCCTATACAACCCTACTTGGAGATGCGGAAGATTCAAAAATTAGGATCTTATCAAATTTAGTTTCTTCTATTTTAATAAATAACGAATCCTCACCCATTAAACAAAGGTTGATGGCATCTGGTCTTTTAGATGTGATTTTTTCAGCCTCTCAAAATACCAACCAATGCTCATTCTCACTAGTTGCTAAAAATATTAATCCAGAAAACAGGGATGAATTTGTGAATATTATAGAAGAAGAGCTTGGAAAAATAGTTGAAGAAGGTTTAGATAAAGATCTGGTTTTAGCTGAATTGAATAGCTACAAATTCGACTTGAAAGAAAAGGGGGGTTATCCTACCAAGGGTATTGCCTACTTTACAAATGCCTTTGAATCATGGTTGTATGACCAATCACCAATCGATGCTATAGATATAGAAAAGGACTTGCAATACATTGAAAATAACCTAGATTTGAATTTAATAGAAAACTTCATCAAGGATAATATTCTAAATTCTAAACACAAGTCAATTGTTAGCCATATTCCAAAACAAGGGCTAAATGCACAGAGAGACAAAGAAGTAGCAGACTTACTAGAAGAAAAGAAAAACAACTTGAGTCAAGTTGAGCGTGAAGACTTAGAAAAATCTAGAGAAGAAATGGAAGCCTTCCAAAATAGGGAAAATACAGAAGAAGAAAAGGCAACTATTCCAAGACTTGCAAAATCTGATGTAAATACTCATTTACCAAGGATTGATAGAACTGCTATTTCAAAAGATGCTTATACCATTTTAAGCCATGATTTACCAACAGCTGGTGTAGACTATATTGACCTAGTATTTGATATTGGACATATTGTTGATCCTGAAGAAATCATGTATACAAATCTTTTGACTAGTGTTCTAGGACAAATGGATACTGAAAACTATACTTATTCCGATTTATACAAGACTGTTTACCTGGAAACTGGTGGCGTATCAGCATCTATAAATACCTATAAAAACTATGAAAATGACAATTTCTATAAAAAAGTTAAGGTGTCAACAAAGATATTTACAGAAAACATCAAGAAAGCTAGTGACTTAATTAAAGAAATTTTAACTAAGACCAAATTTGACAACTTGAATAGGTTAAAAGAAATTATCTTAGAAATTAAGGCCTACCAAGAAATCGGCCTATACCAGTCAGCCCATGCTCTAATGATGACCAGGGCTTCATCAAACCACCTAGCATTTTTCAAATATAATGAATATGTAAATGGTATTGATTATATGTTATTTATAAAGGACTTGGCTGCTAAGGATCCTGCAGAAATTGCAGAAAGACTTGAAGAAGTCTACAATAAAATCTTTACAAGAAATAAATTACTTGTAAATGTGGCTTCAACCTTTGAAAATGAAGAATTATTAAAGGAATTAGAAGCTTTAGCTAAATCTTTTGAAAACAAGATTTATGAAGAAAAAGTATTTGAATTCACATCTAAGAAAAAATCTGAAGGATTCTCAACCTCTGCTGATGTAAACTATGTTTCTTATGGAAACAAATTAAATATGGACTTTGATTCTAAGTTGATAGTATTAAACAACCTGGTTTCAAACGAATATTTATATTCAGAAATCAGAGCCAAGGGTGGAGCCTACGGAGCAGGTATGGTTGCTAGAAATGTTGGTAATTTTGCTACCTTCTCCTATAGAGACCCAAACTTGGAAAGAACCTTAGGTATATACAAAAATATACCGACCTATATTGAAAATGTAAACTTAAGTGAAAAAGACTTACTTCCATATATAATAGGTGCTGTAGGTAGGATAGATCCACCACTTACAGAAAAGATGAAGTCTAACCTTGATATGTCCTTATATATTTCTAATGACTCTATTGAAAGAATAGAAAATGACATAGAAAATGCTTTAAATGCTGATATGGACTATATAAAAGTACAAGCAAATAAAATAAAAGATATTTTAGATAGCTCTTCCCTAGCTATTTTAGGTAATAAAAATACTATTGAAGAAAATAAAGACCTCTTTGATGAAATAATAGAATTATAGACAAAAAAAATCTGTTGGAAAATAAAATTTCCAACAGATTTTTGCTTTTTTACTTAGTTCCAAATAACCTATCACCAGCATCTCCTAAACCTGGGATAATATATGCATCTTCATTTAAGCCCTTATCTAAGGCAGCTACATAAATAGCTACATCAGGATGCGCATCTTGAACAGCCTTTACACCTTCAGGAGCTGCAACTATATTTATAAGTCTAATATCTTGGCAACCTTGTTTTTTCAATTCACTTATAGCATCGATGGCTGAACCACCTGTTGCTAACATTGGGTCTAAAACAAATATTTTTCTATCTTCTACATCAGAAGGTAATTTAGCATAATATGGTACAGGTTTTAGACTTTCTTCATCCCTATACATACCAATATGTCCTACTTTTGCAGATGGAATAAGAGATAACATACCATCAACCATACCAAGACCAGCACGTAAGATAGGCACTAGTCCCATTTTCTTCCCTGCTAACTTGTAGCCCACAGTTTTTTCTATAGGTGTTTCTATTTCATAGGTCTCTAATTCTAAATCTCTACAAACTTCATAGCACATTAGTTGAGAAATTTCAGTTACCACTTTTCTAAATTCGTTGGTACCTGTATTTTTATCTCTAATAATAGATAATTTGTGTTTGATTAAAGGATGATCTAATACTGTTAATTTTCCCATGCTCTACTCCTGATATTAAATTATGTATTTTATATTGTTACCGGCCGCCTTATTAAGTCGATTCATTATACTTAGTCCAAAGCCTTTTTCTTCAACTCCTTGGACTAGGATAGTCTCAACTTGTTTTTCATCCATATCTCTAAATGATTCAAAAAGCATATGTGCCATCTCACTTAAATCATCTTTACTTCCCATACTTATGACTTTTTCACTTTCTGGAAACTTATGGACTTGATCTTCAAAAACCATTATACCAATATTTTCCTGGTCTTGGCTAATTTTTTTTATTTCATTTACGACTTTATCATCATCCCCCATAAAAACTACAACTTTAGCCCTTGGTGAATAATGTTTATACTTCTGACCTGGTGACTTTGGAGTTTGGTCCTTATCTTTCAAAGCTAAGTCTAAATCAACCTGTCCAAAATATTCTTCCAAAATCTCTTGGGTATAATAACCCGGCCTTAAAATCTTTACAGGTGACACGCTTAAATCTAAAACCGTTGACTCTATCCCTATTTTAGAGTCTCCTCCATCTAATATAGCTTCTATCCTACCATTCATATCTGCTAAGACTGCCTTGGCACTTGTTGGTGACGGCCTGCCAGAAATATTAGCTGATGGAGCAGCTAAAGGAGATCCTGCTAGGCTTATAAGGTCTCTAGTAAGTTTTTTGTCCGGCATCCTTATGGCAACCGTGTCAAGGCCTGCACTCACTTCATCTGGTATTAGAGAGCTTTTTTTTAAGATAACTGTTAGAGGGCCCGGCCACAATTTAGATAAAATATCCGCATAAACTGGGTCAAGGTTTTCTACCAGGTCATAAATTTGATCTATTTCAAAAATATGTAAAATCAAAGGATTATCCATAGGCCTATTTTTAGCAGTGAATATTTTTTTTACAGCTTCTGGATTCAATCCATCTGCAGCTAGACCATAAACTGTTTCTGTAGGTATAGCTACCAGACCACCTGCCTTCAAAATTTCTGCTAATTCTTTTAAATTATCATCTTTTTGCTTGTAAACTTTAGTTTCCATATCTTCCTACTTATCAATATCATCTAAGACACTTTCATCTTCTATCTTTTTAAATTTAGCTTTTTCTAGTAAATAGCTAGGGTCAACATGGATACTCATATCTATTCCCAACTTTTCTCTTATTTCATTTTCAACTTCATCTACTATGCCGTGCATAGAGTAAACATCAATATTTGCTGGAACTTCCATATGGCAAGAACCAAACATTCTTCCTTTTCCATATTCATGGATGTCTATTTTATGCACCCCTCTGACATATTTTTTACTTAAAATAAGGTCTTCTATTTCTTCTATAATCTTGTCGTCAACCTTTTTCCCTAACAAGACATTTCCGATTTCTGTAAAAATTTCTATACCCGATTTTATGATTATCAAGGATATCAAGAGTCCCACTATACCATCTAGGTTGATTTTTAACATAGGGGTCAATAGGCTAGAAATAAGGACTATGGATGTGGCTAGGACATCATTGATGGAGTCTTTGGCTACCGACTTATTAAGCAGTGAATCACTTAATTTATAAACCTTATTATTAAATAGGTACATATAAAATTTCAGACCAATAGATATAATAAGAATGATTATTGTAAAAATACTTGTGTTTATATCCTTAGGATTTATTACATTTTTTACAGAATTTATTAATAATTCAAAACCTACAAGTAAAACAAACATGCCAATAATCATCGAGGCTATATACTCACTCCTTCCATGGCCGTATGGGTGGTCATGGTCTGCAGGCTTCGCTGCAAATTTCGCACCCAAAATAGTCACAACTGAGCTCAAGCTATCAGTCAAGTTATTGATAGCATCAGAAATGATGGCTATAGAAGAGGCTAGCAATCCTATACTAATTTTCATAAAAAATAGGACTATGTTAATGGCCAATGACAGGTATCCCGATATCTTTATTAAATTATCTCTATTTCTTTTTTTCGAGAAATCTCTTGAGCCAATTAACTTATCTATTAGCAAATTTAACATCTTAGCCTCTTAATTTATCAATTACTTCCCTTGCTTCTTCTGCTGTATCTACCAAATAATCAGGACTTAAATTTTCTAAAAATTCACGACTTCTAAAGCCCCAGCTTACTGCTAAGGAAACTACTCCAGCATTTTTGGCAGTTTCTACGTCGACATCACTATCTCCCACATAAACAACCTGGTCCTTGTCCATTTCAAACATTTCAACTATGGTGTTTAATACTTGTGGATGAGGTTTTGAAGGAACGCCAACTTTTTGCCCTTCTATATAGTCAAAAAGACCTTCTTCAAAGATATCTACCATCAAAGGTTTTAATACCTTGTCAGGCTTGTTGGAATATGCAGCAACTAGATAGTCATTTTCCTTTAGGTATCTTACAAGGTCTTCTAAACCTGGATAGATCTTTGTAAGATATGAAGGATTTGCATTATATCTTTTTGTGTATTCTTGTAAGACTTCTTCAATCTTTTCCTTGTTGTCATAGTCTTTTTCATGATATTGGATAGATTTTTCAATTAAATAATATGAACCATATCCCAATATACTCAACATATATTTCGCATCATTTACTTCTTTGAAACCATAGTCAACCAAGGTATCATTAACATGATAGTTTATAGTATCCAAGGTATCTAACAGGGTTCCATCTACATCAAAAGCTATTAATTTCATCTTTTCCTCCTAAATTCATAAAGTCCTATAGAAGTTGCTATAGGTAAATTTAAACTGTCAACATCCTCACTTTGAGGGATAAAAACTTTTTCTCCATATTTTTCAAAACCACTTGGTAGGCCTGAGGCCTCATTGCCCATAACAAGGGCAAATGGTTCTTCCACTTCTTTGTGGTATATACTATCTTTTTCATCCAAAGATAGCATAAATAAATACATCTTATTGTTATGGTCTTTCAAATATTCTTCCATACTTTCATAATGACTGATCCTCAATTTGAAGAATGCTCCCATAGAAGCCCTTATGACCTTGGGATTAAAATAATCAGCAACATTACCCACTAAAACTAAATCTTTCACATCAAAGGCCAACATAGACCTCATGATGGTACCAAGATTTCCCATATCTGAAATCTCATGCAAGACCACATGGTTTTTGTTTTTCATAACTGGTTGGCTTTCTTTTTTGAAAGCTCCAATTACCAAAGTCTTTTCCTTGTTGGTGATCCTTCTAATAGTTTTACCCGAAATTTCATAATAAATATTTTTTTCATTTAAAATATCTATCAACTTTTCCTTGTCCTTATAGTTTTCATCTATAAAAACTGCTTCAACTTCCTTGTCACTATGCAGAAGTTCAATAGTTGGAAAAGCACCTAGGGTATAGGAATATTCACTTTTTTTATTATATCTTTTATATTTTCTCATAAAATCTCCTAAGCTACATTATAACACTATCACATTCTTTATTAAAATAATGGTATAATAAAGCTGTAACTTTTAAATAAAAGATTGGAGATTAAATGGATAATAAAAATAGAAAGCTTAGCCTATTAATGGACTTTTACGAATTAACAATGGCTAATGGCTATTTCAAAAATGGTCACAAGGACACCATAGCCCACTACGACCTTTACTACAGAAGCGCTCCAGATGGGGCAGTTTTCTCAATAGCTGGTGGTTTGGGTTCCGTGATTGAATATGTAGAAAACCTTAGATTCGATGAAGAAGAATTAGAATTTTTATCAAACAAGGGAATCTTTGAAGAAGAATTTATAGAATATTTAAGAAACTTTAAATTTGAATGTGATATCAGAGCAGTTAGAGAAGGATCTATCATCTTTCCTAACCAACCTATCCTAACTGTTAGAGGACCCTTTGTACAGGCTCAACTTTTAGAAACCATGCTATTAATATTGATTAACCACCAATCCTTGATAGCTACCAAGGCTTCTAGGATAGTAAGAGCTGCCCAAGGCAGAACAGTCCTAGAATTTGGTTCAAGAAGAGCCCAAGGTCCAGATGCTGCTAACCTAGGTGCAAAGGCTGCCTATATAGCTGGAGCTAAAGGGTCAGCAAATACTCTATCAGACTTTGAATATGGAGTACCTGCCTTAGGAACAATGGCTCATTCATGGGTCCAATCCTTTGACAGCGAATACGAAGCCTTCAAAACCTATACACAAACATATCCAAACAATGCCATTTTATTAGTTGATACCTACAACACCCTAAAATCAGGCATTCCAAATGCTATAAAAGTATTTGATGAAGTATTAAAACCTTTAGGAATAGAAAATCCTGGTATCAGGTTGGACTCTGGTGACTTAGCCTACCTATCCAAAGAAGCAAGAAAAATGCTTGATGAAGCCGGTTGGCCAAAGGCAAGTATAGCTGCCTCAAATTCATTAGATGAATTTAAAATTAGAGATATTATAAGCCAAGGTGGAAAAATAGACACCTTCGGTGTTGGTGAAAGACTTATTACATCAAAATCACAACCTGTATTTGGTGGAGTTTACAAGCTCGTAGCTGTAGAAAAAGATGGTGTAGTTACACCAAAAATCAAGGTTTCAGAAAATGTAGAAAAGATTACTACACCTGGCCTAAAACAAACCTACAGAATCTATGATAAAGATACCAACAAGGCGAAGGCTGACTTGATTACACTTATAGATGAAGAAATAGATGAAAGTAAGCCCCTTACAATCTTCCATCCAATTCATACCTGGAAGAGGACTACCCTTGAAAACTTTTATGTAAAGCCACAATTAGTAGATATCTATAAGAATGGTAAACTTGTCTATGAAAATCCTAGCATAGATGAAGTGAGAGCCTATGCTAAGGAAGAATTAGACACCCTATGGGACGAATACAAGAGATTTGATTCCCCTCAAATCTACAAGATGGACCTTTCAGAAAAATTGTGGACCTTGAAAAATGACTTGTTGAATGAGGCTAGGGATAAATAGGACTTATATATATTTTCTGATCTCGTATTTTATGACTTGAGAGCTGGAAGTTTGCACAGATTTTAGGGTCGAGAAAGTTGAATTTTTTGTAAAAAAAGGATTATAAGTTTTAAAATTGATTTTAGTGATTTATACTTACTGAAATCAAAAAATTGTAAGTGTTAAATTTGATTTTGGATTTTAAAACTTATTTGAGAACCCGGCCATAAGTATAAATTTCATTTTTTGTTTTTTATACTTACAAAATTACAAAATCCATAAGTATAAAATCCACTTTCTGATTTTAAAACTTATCAAAGCCTGAACCCAATCATATAAACAAAAAGCAGGTAATTGACCTTAGTCAATTACCTGCTTCCTTTTTATATTATTCTACACCCTTAAGGGCATCAACCATTGAAATTTTCTTCATGTGCCTATTGGCTACAAGTATTACTAAAATAGTAAATACTGAAATTATAACCGCTGCCAATAAGTAGGATATAGGATTTAAGTAAGGGTCAAATAAGATTGATCCCGGAGATAGTTTATACACTATTATATTGTGCATAAATTTAGCTACACCTATACCTAACAACATGCCTATGGCACTCAATATAAAGTTTTCCTTAAATACATAGGATGCAACTTCCTTTGGTCTAAAACCGAGAACTCTTATGGTTGCTATTTCTCTAACTCTCTCAGATATATTGATATTTGTTAGGTTATATAATACAACAAAGGTCAATAAGGCTGACAAAGCTACTACCAAGACTATAACCAACTTCAAGGAATTACTTAAATCGTCCAAGTTAGCCTTTAGGCTCTTATTGGTTAAGTAGGTCAAGTAAGCGTCATATCCTTTTACTTTTGAATCATATTTACCTACTTGGTCTTCATCCATATTTTCAAATTTTACCAATAAAGTATTTTTTTCTTGTAAGGAATCAACTTCTTTTTTGTAGGTGTTTTCTGTCATATAAATTTTGTGACCCAGGTAGTGTTCAACGATTTGCCCTATTTCTAGACTTCTAAACTTTCCATTTGGATCTTTAAATTCTAATAGATCACCTTCGGATAGTCCCATTATCTCAGCTAATTTTTCATTGATAATTATCTTTCCATCTTCTAGCTTATAGGTTACTTTTCCATTTTTGGACCTTAAGTCTATAAAATCACTTAGTTTATTTGTATCTTCAACTGCTACAAAACTAACTTCTTCTTTAAGGTCTGACTTATTTTTAATAGACCCACTAGTTTGGATTATATTCAAAGTCTCATCACTATCTTTTTTAACTCTTGCTAAAAAGTCATCATAATCGTCTGCATCTTTATTGTAGATGATTTGCGAATCATACTTGTATATATCTTCAAATTGCTTGTCTGACACATTCACTATGGATTTATATATACCAAAGGCCATGGCTATAAGTCCAAAGGATCCGGCAACTGCAAAGATTGTCATAAACAATCTGACCTTGGATCTCATGATATTTCTTACTGATATCTTATTTAAGAAAGAAAGCCTAGACCAGATAAATTTAATCTTTTCGAAGACTGTCCTTACTGCTTTTTTAGGTGGTTTTGGTCTCATCAAGTTTGCTGCTTTTTCTTTCAAAGAATTTGAAACAGATAAAATCACCGTCAAGGCAATGACAACTACTGATATAACAAATATCAATAGGGCCAACTGCCATTTAAATATCATAGGACTATTATTAAGGTCGGTGCTTGATAAATAAGCATTTACCACTGGTGGCATTAGTATATAAAAACCAATTACTATACCTAAGAGAGTACCGATTAAACCAGCAGATAATCCATAAACCATAAACTTGCTTAGTATAGATCCCTTTGAGTATCCCAAAGCCTTAAAGGTACCTATTTGTAACCTGTCCGTTTCTATCATCCTTAGAATGGTTGTTAGAGTAACTAGGATAGCTACCAGGTAAAATAGACTTGTAAAGATTATAGCTAGGTTTCTTAAGCTATCAGCTTGAGATAAGACTGAATAAAAGCTTTGGTTGTCATACTTTCCTTCAACTTCATATAAAGGAACCTTTATTTTTTCTATATCCTTTTCTGCCTTTGCTATATCTTTTTCAGCATCTTCTATTTTTTCTAGGGCCTCTGCCTTTTCTTTTTCAAATGTTTCAAGGCCTTCTTCATAGTCTTTTAATCCGTTTTGGTAGTCAACAAGACCTTCTTGGTACTTGTCTTCTGCATCTTCCAAGGTCTTTCTTTGGCTAGCTATTTCAGCCTTACCATTAGCCTCTTCTGTATCTATCCTTGCTAGATTGTCATTTAGTTCTTTTTGTTTTTCATTTAATTGAACTTGGCTTTCATCTAGTTTTTTCTTTGCTTGATCTAACTGTTCTCTTGAGTTAGCTTCTTTTGCATTGAGCTCTTCCTTAGCTTGTTCAAGTTTATTTAGCCCATTTTCAATTTCAAGACTAGCTTGGTCAAGTTTTTCTTTTTCACCAGCAAATCTTTCAAGGCCCATATTTTTTTCTGCTTCTAAGTGTTCTTGACCTGCTTCTAGCATATACATGCCCTTATTGTATTCTGCCTGCATCTGTGCAAGCCTATCTTGGTCAAAATTAGGGTCTTTTTTTGCTTGGTCAAGGGCTATCTTAAGCTTGTCTAAATCAGCCTTCTTATTTGATAAATCTTCCTCTGCACTCTTTATTTTTTCTTGGAAGTCGGTATAGGCCTCATTGTATAGGTCTTTGGACTTGTCTAGTTCAGCCTTGCCACTATTTATCTTATTTTCTTCTTCTTGTAATTTATCTTTTCCTGCTTGTATTTCATTTTCAAACTTAGACAAGGAAGCTTGGTATTTCTTCATGCCAGAGTCAATTTCCTTTTGACCCTGGTCTATCTGTCTTTGACCCTCTTCAATCTTTTGTCTAGCTGCTGCAATGTTATTCTTTAGTTTTTCTTCTCCATCAGCTAATTTTTTCTTTCCATCCCTGATATCAACTTGGGCCTGGTCTAGTTCTGATTTAGCCTCAGTTAAGTCTTTATCAGCTTGGTCTAGGTCTTTTTGGCCCTTAGCTAATTCATCTTTAGCATCTTGGATTTCTTTCTTCCCTTTATTTATTTCTTCTTCAGCTTCTTCTTTGATAGATTTTTCAACTTCCTTTGGTCTTTGTTCCAAAAGATCATTCAATTTATCTGAATAAATACTTTCCTCATGCCTATAATCTAAACTTCTAATATCAAAGTCTGCCAAGGCTGGTATTTTAAGTAAGGCTGTGTCTGCATATTTCTTATTTAAGGCATCAACTGTAACTACAGCAAAGTAGTCAGAGGCTGAAAGTCCTGAATCTCTTGTATTTGAAATGTGTTCAACAGAATTTACATATCCTACTATTTCAAATTCTTCCTGACTTAAAATATTTTCTTCATCAAGGTTTTCCTTGTTTATAAATGAAATTTTTTGACCAATCTTATTGCCATGGTCTTCAAGGTAGGCGTAATCCAAGGCTATTTCATTTTTATTCTCAGGTAGTCTTCCTTCAACAGGAGTAAACTTATCTATTTCTTTTGTATCTTGGTAGATATTTACAGAATAGTTTTGATCTTTGAGGTTAAATACTTCGTTTGACCTGTATTCTACCTTAGCCTTTTCAAAGGCTTCCAAGATTTTTTTATCTTCCTCCCTTATCCCAGTATAAGAATTCACCTTGAGGTCATGAAAACCATGACTTTGAACCCTGTCAACTAGCATAGCTTTCATATTTGGAACACCAGCTGCTAGACCAATAAATACCATGGCACTTAGGCCTGTCATAGCTATGATAGCTAAGTACCTAGAAAAAGAATCTTTAATTGTTCTAATAGTGGTCTTCCATAAGGAAGATGTAAAAAACTTCTTCATATAACTCTCTTTTTATATTTGTTCTAACTTACCTTCTTCAGTAATTTTTAGGACAGTTTTAAATAAATCAAGGTCTTTATCACCATTCTATATCCTCAATTGCCTTTGGACTAGCATTTTTTTCAACACTCTGCACTTTCGCATCCTTCAAGTGTATGATCTTATCAGCCATTGGTGCTATTGCAGCATTGTGGGTAATTACAATGACGGTAGTACCAGTTTTTCTACATGTGTCATGTAAAAGTTTCAATATTTGCTTACCTGTCTTGTAGTCTAAGGCGCCGGTAGGTTCGTCACAAAGTAAAATCTTAGGATTTTTAGCAAGGGCCCTAGCTATGGCAACCCTCTGCTGTTCCCCACCTGATAATTGGGATGGAAAGTTGTCAATCCTATGGTCAAGCCCAACCATTTTCAAGGTTTCCTTTGGTGAAAAGGCATCCTCTACTATCTGGGTCGCCATTTCAACATTTTCTAAGCTTGTTAGGTTAGAAATAAGATTATAGAATTGGAAAACAAAACCTATATCATATCTCCTATATTCAGTAAGGGACTTTTCATCATAGTCAGATATGATATTTCCATCAACTATTACCTGGCCCTTAGATACTGTGTCTAGGCCACCAAGTATGTTTAAGGTGGTTGACTTACCAGCTCCTGAAGCTCCCACCATGACAACAAATTCACCCTTGTCAATCCTGAAGTTTACCCCATTATTAGCATGGATTTCATTGTTGCCCATCTTGTATATCTTATGAACGTCATTAAATTCTATGTAAGCCATGCTTCCTCCAAACTATTCTTCCCTAATGAAATTTTTTATAGAAACAAATTTTCCTTGACTATTTTTGATTTTCCTTATATTTTTATTAAAATCAACTCTTTTTACCCAAAGTTCCCTATCGCAACCCGTACACCTAAGTTTCATATCAACTCCTGTACGAAGGACCATCCATTCATTTTGTCCACATGGATGGCCCTTTTTAAGTTGGACCAGGTCTCCTAGCCTATATTCCATCTTTATCACCTATTCTTGAAAATTCAATCTCTGACTCTTGTAAGGACTTTATAATTTCTTCCCTCATTTTTCTTTGGATATTAAATTGGCTACCATTTTTTGTCATTGCTTGAACTAAAACTGTATATCCAAATTCGGTAAAGGAATCAACACCTAAAATTTCTGGTTTGCTTACAAAATTGTCCATAGAGTCATAGACTTTATCTACAGCTTCCTGGATTTTTTTAGCAACCTCTGTATAGGGTCTATCGTCTGATATATAGACTAAAACGCTAGCCCTCATATCATTTATTGAATGGTTTATAACACTTGTAATATTTCTATTTGGTATTATAATTTCCTTGCCATCTATATCTCTTAACTTGGTAAGCCTCATGCCTACATCTATAACTGTACCACCCTTACCATCAATAGTTACCCAGTGACCTATTTCATACTGGTCCTCCATAATTATAAAGGCACCACTTATTAGGTCTTCAATAATTGATTTGGAAGCAAAGGCTATAGCCATACCACCAACCCCAGCTACAGCTAAAATTGAACTAGTAGATATATTGAAGACTGATAAAATTTGAGTCAAGGCTATAAAGTATATTACAAAGTTTAGGACATTTGTAAGTATGGAAAATATTGTTTTAACCTTACCTACATTTAGCATTTTCTTATCTTGCTTTATTTCTACCTTTTTCACAAGATGATTAACTATAGCCTTGATAATAATAGCAACTACTATAATCAATAAGACTTTTGTTAATTTTAATAGTAAAGGATATTGATTAAAAAATTCTCTATAATTAAGATCATTGAATAATTTATTTAACATCTATACTCCTATTTTTCCACTTTTACAATTTTATCTTTATAAACCACATAATCATTTCCAGCATTTTTATAGAGGGATATGGGATTTTCAACTCCAATAGAACTTATATTTTGCTTTTTATAGCTATAAAGGTTGGTTTTTGTAAGCACAGTTATTCCGCCCCTATTTATGGATATACCAATAGCTTCTTCTGATAAATCTTTAAGCACCTTTCCATTTAAATCACTATCAAATAGTTTTAATTCGCCCTTGTCAACCAAGGCAAGCTCATCCTTGTAAGTATCTAAGGCCTGGATATTTCTCAATAAAATCTTGTCCACTATTGCCCTATCTTCTATTACATATATATAGGCATTTGAAACGAGGATGGCCTTATTTCCAATTATTTTAGTATCTATAAAAGTTTCCCTACTAGTAGATAAATTGAATATTTTTTCTTGATTTTGATATAGAGAATAGTTTGAAATTGCCTTTCCCTTATCTAAAGTTAAACTTACAACTGATTCTAAGTCATTATTAAAGGCATACTTTACTGGATTATCTTCCTTGTCCATGGTATTTTTTACCTTTAATTTTTTATTCAATCTTATGACCTTATCTTTTCCATAAACTATTATGCTATCATCTTGGAATTCAGCATGGACTATTTCCATTTCTAAGTTGACTTGGTCCTTTTCCTTACCACTTTCCCTATCAAGTTTTCTAACTATACCATCCTTGTCAAAGGTATAAATCCTTTTGTCTGCAAGGACCTTGATAGCATTTTTAGCATCTTGGCTAAAGATTTGACCATTTTTACCATAAGCTGTAATTTTCCCGTTTTCAAGACTATAATATTTGTCATCCACAATAGCAAAATCTTGAATACCATCACTTTGACTTACTGAAAAGACTTCAAGCTTAGCGTCTAATTTATTAAATTTATAAAGTTTATAAAAGATAAAAATAAGAACTATAGCTAATATAGTAAAAATAATTTTACCTCTTCTATTTAGTCTTTTCATAAGGTCTCCTCATTAAAATATAGCGAAATATAGTAAAACTAAAATACCTAAAGCAATTCTATAATAACCAAATACTTTGAAGTCGTTCTTTTTAATATAGTCTAAGAATTTTTTAATAACTACATAGGCAACTATAAATGACAATACAAAGCCTAGGCCGATTAAGAACCATTGCCAGCTTGTCATCCCTGAAGCCTTAAGTATCTTTAATAAGCTAGCACCTATCATGGTTGGGATAGCTAAAAAGAATGAAAAGTCAGCTGCTGCTGTCCTATTTAATCCTAAGATCATAGCACCTATAATAGTTGCTGCAGACCTTGATGTACCTGGCCACATAGCCAAGACTTGGAAACACCCTATTAAAAATGCTGTTTTCCAATCTAGGTCAAAAACACTTGTAAATTTGAAGTTTTCTTTTCCTTCATTTGCTTTTTCTAAAATTATAATTATAATACCGTAAACTATAAGGGCTGCAGCTACAGGCATAGGTCCAAATAGTTTTTCTTCTATTATATCGTCAAATAATACACCTAAAACCGCTGCTGGTAAGACAGCAAATACTATTTTAAGCCAAAGGTTGGCTGTTTTATTATTTTTAAACCAAAAGTAAATATTATTTACTATCTTTTTAAATCCTGTCATTTGTGACACATGGCTTGGTATCAATCCCTTTGGATTTTTTTCTTTTGAAAAAGGGTTTAACTTATTAAAGTAAATCACTATAACTGATAAAATAGCCCCTAATTGTACTATTATCATAAAGTTATATGAAAAATTTTCTGGTGACAATTTAACAAATTCATTTGCTAGTATCATATGTCCTGTTGATGAAACAGGTAAAAACTCTGTAATTCCCTCAACTATTGAAAGAATCACAACTTTAATTAAATCTAAAATCATTTATTTCTCCTATATGGTGTTCAATTAAGAACAATATTCCTATATATTATATCAGAAATAAGGATTCTTACTAAATAAAAAACACAGCCAGGATTATTCCCAAGCTGTGTTTACTATTAACTTATATATTTAATTTCCTAGTCAAATTTGATAAATGCTCCATCATCTGCTGATATTACAACGTTTTTACCATCTTCAACATCAATATCATATACTAATACTCCATTTTCGGTGTCAAGTTCCCAACCTTCTATCTTAGTAGCATTAGCTTGTTTTAGAGCTTCTTCTATAGCCTTTTCTGGGCTTGTAATTTTATCAAGCTCTATAACAATCTTATCCCTATCAATATCGTCATCCATTTCGGATTCTTTCTTTAAGATTTCTTCTGTTTCAGCATCAATTTCAATCTTATATTCTTGATTATCTTTCCAACCTTCTATTTCATAGGTGTATCTACCATTGTCTCTATCATAATCTATTTGTGTAATATTTATAGCTTTGTCAGAGAAAGTATCATGAAATATTTCAACTGCCCTATTTATATCTACCTTGCTAGCGGTAGCTTGATTATTAGTAGTTTCTGTTTGTTTGGTTTCTTCTACTTTTGTTTCTTGCCTTGTTTCAGTATTTTGTTCTACCACTGTTTCTTTTGTTGTTTCACTTTGATTAGTTTTACCATTAGAACATGCTGTTAAAAACACTAGTCCTGATAATAGTAAAGCTGTTAATTTTATTCCTCTTCTTTTATACATAAAATCCTCCTTTAGATTTCTAGTCTATAATATACCCAGAAGGATTTTTACTTAAACATTACTTGTGGTAGGGTTCATTTTTCAATATTTTGAAGGACCTATAAACTTGTTCCAAAAGGATTACCCTCATTAATTGATGGGGAAAGGTCATCTTTGAAAAAGATAATTTCATATCAGATTTTTGTTTCAGCTCATTTGACATCCCATAAGATCCACCTATTATGAAAGTTATATCTGAATATCCATCTATAGTTAGATCTTCTATTTTTTGTGCCAAGGCCTCTGAAGTGACTTGCTTACCTTCAATGGCTAGGCTAATTACATAAGACTTTTCCTTTATCTTAGCTAATATATCTTGGTCTTCTTTTTCAAGAGCTTGCTCGATTTCTTTGTCCGATGCCTTATTTGATAATTGATATTCATTTATTTCAATGATATTTACATTAGCATAGGGTCTTAGGCGTTTAAGGTATTCATTTATAGCCTGGGTCAAGTAATTTTCTTTTATATTTCCTACTGTAATGATATCTATATTCATGAATAATCTCCTCCCAAATCTATAAGTTTTCCAAGTTTAAATTCTTCTGAAACTTCTAGGTCTAAGTCATCTCCTATTTTTATTCCCTTGTTTACTAATAAAGTTTCCATACCACTATAAACTATTTCTTTGCTATTGTTTGTAGAAGAAAGATGGCCTAAGATTATTTTTTCACCCTTGGCTTGTGCCAATTCATCAACAATTTCCAGAGCCATGTCATTTGAAAGATGACCATATTCTCCCCTTATCCTATATTTCAAACTTTGCGGATAAGGCCCTTCCATAAGTCTCTTCTCATCATGGTTGGACTCTAAAATCAGTATATTTGAATCTCTTACTGCATCAATTATAGGACTTGATACTATACCTGTATCTGTCAATATGGATATCTTTTGTTGCTTTTGATAAAAAACAAAAAATACAGGATCTGCAGCATCGTGGAAGGTTGACACATTTCTTATATCTAAGTCTCTAAAGCTAAAAAAGGTATTTGACTTAAATACATTTATATTTTTGCTAGCAATCTTACCTATTTTTGCCTGCATGGCCAGCCAGGTTTTAGCATTGGCATAAATGGGGATGTCGTATTTTCTTGATAGGACGCCAACTCCCTTTATGTGGTCAATGTGTTCATGGGTCACAAATATAGCATCTATTTCATTTGCCTTGATATTTGCCATAGCCATAAGGTTTACAGCCATTTTCCCTGTCAAACCCACATCTATTAAAATTTTACTTTTATCAGATTCCAAATAGGTACAATTACCCGCAGAACCTGATGATAGTGTTATAATTCTCATTCTTCATCAATCCTAAATTTCTACTTATATTACATAATAAAATTGCTTTATAACCTAGATTATTTAAAATAAAAAAAGGTATTGTATATTTACAATACCTTATTATATTAAAAATCCAATGCATTTTCAAAGTCTGCAATTAAATCTTCTATATCTTCGATGCCGCATGATAATCTCAATAAGCAATCTGTGACCCCTTGCTTTTTCCTTTCTTCGCAAGACAAGCAAGCATGAGACATGGAAGCTGGATGGGAGATTATAGATTCGACACCACCCAAGGAAACAGCTAAAATAGGGATTTCCAACCTTCTTAAAAACTCTTTCATATCCTCTTCATTGTATAATTCAAAGGACAATACTGCTCCCCCATTTGTAGCTTGCTTAAAGTGAACTTCGTGACCAGGGTGTGTTTTTAATCCTGGATAATAGACATTCTTTACTTTTGGATGCTTATCTAATAGCTCTGCTATCTCTTGAGCATTTTTCACAGATTCTTTTAACCTAATCCCCATGGTTTTCATGCCCCTTAAAATCAACCAGGCATCTTCAACCCCTACTATTGCACCGAAATTCTTCTGGTATAGTTTTAATTTTTCATAAATTTCCTGGTCATTGGTAGCTGCTAAGCCAGCAATTACGTCACTATGGCCATTTATAAATTTACTTACACTTTCAACAACTATATCAGCTCCAAGCTTTAGAGGTTCTTGGGCTAGGCTAGTCATAAAGGTATTGTCTACAACTGTTAGTAGATTATGATCTTTAGCTATTTTTATTATTTCATCTATATCACAAATTTTAAGCAGAGGATTGGATGGTGTTTCAATATATATCATCCTTGTATTTTCTTTTATACTATTTTTTACTTCTTCCAAGTTTGCCATATCTATATAAGACCTTTCTATGGCAAAATCCGGCAAGATAGCATTTGAAAATTGGCAGGTTCCTCCATAAACTTCCAAGGGGAAAATCACATGATTTCCTGCTTCTAATAGCATAAGAGATGTCGTAATCGCCGCCATACCTGATGAAAAACTTACAGCATATTTAGATTTTTCTAAACACCTAAAGCCATCTTCTAATGCATCGATGGTAGGATTTGAAAATCTAGAATACTGGTATTTTTGTTTTTTACAATATAACTCTGAATTGTGGAAGGTTGAGGTTTGATAAATTGGTATAGAAGCTGCACCTGTATATTCATCAATTACATTATATCCATGCAAAAGTCTAGTATTATCCTTCATTTTCTACCTCAGCAATCACCTCTATTTCTACTAAAGCATCCATTGGAAGCTTAGCAACTTCAAAGGCTGATCTTGCTGGATAAGATTTTTCAAAAAACTCTTGGTAAACTTCGTTAAAGTCGGAAAAATCTTTTATATTATCAAGATATACAGTTGCCTTAACAATAGAATCCATTGAAGAACCATTATCTTCTAAAATAGCCTTTACATTGTTTAAGGATTGTTTTACTTGCCATTTTATAGAATCTTTTTCGTCAATTTGCCCAGTTTCTGGATTTATTGGCAATTGACCTGATGTAAAGATTAAATTTCCAATCTTAGTAGCTTGTGAATAAGATCCAATAGCCTTTGGAGCTCTCTCACTTCTGATTCTTTCTAACATATTTTACCCCCTATTTTTTAGTTTTTTCCAAGCCATCAATGTAAATGGTAAGACTATATAACCCACAACCATAGCTATTATAGCGAAGGTGTTTGCTACTAGATCTCCATTTTCATTGGTCATTGTAAATTGTCCCTTCCAATTGAATTGGTATAGCAAGACTAGGGTTAGACCCAAGGCTATTATAGGAATTATTAAGTCTGTTAAAGTATTTTTCTTTACATTTTCTAATACTTGTCCCTTTTCCTTACCATAGTAGAACATTATGATTGCTATTGGTACAATTACAAATTGTACAAATCTTGATATGGAACTGATGATTATTATATTTGTCATATCAAATTTGAATGCCATTGGTATCACAACAGCTATAGCTATAGTTGTTAAAAATGATACTATTGGGAAACCATTGGATGTTCTTCTGGCAAATACATGAGGCACTTGGTCTTGCTTAGCCATTGATTCTAAAATCCTTGGTGTATGGAAGGAAGCTGCCACATTGATACCAAACATTGAAATAAGTGCACCTATAACAATCATATTTCTTATAATTTTATTTGAAAATACATCTGCTAGGGCTACTACTTCCTTAGATTCTACAAGGGCTTGTGGATTAATCGCCATTGCTATTCCTACAATTCCAATATAAATCAAGGCAATTATACCGATAGCTAGAGGAATTGCTCTTGGAAGGTTCTTTTCAGGCTCTTCCATATCTTCTGAACCCGATGCAACACTTTCAAAACCAGTAAAGGCATAGAAAGCTGCAATGATAGCCATTACCCATCCTGTTAAATCCAAGTTTGATCCTAGGGCTTGACCAGATTCATCTGTTATAGTTTTGATAGCAGAAAAATTATTTTCTCCCATGATAAATACCATTACAAAACCTACGATTATAGTTGTAACTAAGGCTCCCACCTTACCAATAGTAGATAGGTTGTTGATTATTTCAAAAACCTTGGTTCCCATTAGGTTAATAACCATCAAAACAAACATCAATACTAAAAATCCCATAGCTATATTGCTTAAACTTTCATTGTTTAGGTTAAATATCTTTAGAACAGTTTTAACTACTGCTGTTCCCATTACTCCCCAGGCTATACATGCTGCTACATATCTTGTTATACCAACATAGTATCCTAGGTTATCTCCAAAGGCTGCTTTTGTATAGGCATAGGCTGCCCCACCCTTTGAAACATATTTAGCTGCTGCAGCAAAGGTAACGGCTAAAACTGTAGAAAAGATAGCAGCAAATAGGTAAACTACTAAAGCCTTATCTCCTGATTGTGCTACTACAGAACCTGGTGATAAAAATATACCGGTCCCTATTATTGAATTTATTGTAAGTAATACAATAGAATAAAATCCCAATTTCTTTTTCATTTTCTACCTCTTCTCACCCGCTTCTTTTACGAGTTCATTAAATAAGCCTTGCATTTCATCCTTTACCCTGTGTAGCATTTCTGGATGGAATTGTACACCAAGTAAAAACCTATAATTAGGATCTTCAAAGGCTTCCACTACTCCATCCGGTGCTTGGGCTGATAATTTCAAGCCTTGTCCTAGATTTTTTATTATTTGATGGTGGAAACTATTTACGCTCAAAGTATCTTTTTTGAAAATATTGTGTAATTTAGTTCCCTCTTCTACTTTTATGCTATGGGTAGTTATTTCTGGTCCATAAACTTGATTGTGTTTTATATAGTCTTTGTCACTATAGGATAAGTCTTGCCATAAGCTGCCACCATAGCTTACATTTATTAGTTGGAATCCTCTACAAATACCTAAAATTGGAATGTTTTTTTCCTTAGCCTTTTTTAATAATTTAAGGTCAAAGCTATCTCTTTCTGGTAAAACTTGTCCTAGTTTTGGATTTGGATTTTCTTCATAATTTCTAGGATCAACATCATGCCCACCAGATAAGATTAATCCATCAATTATGTTAATATATTCATCTATTACTGAATCTTCATCATTTATAGATAAAACTAAAGGTGTAGCTCCTGCTTTGATTACCGCATCAGCATAGTCTTCATTCACATATATTCTCCTATATCCAGCAAAATCTCCATTGTCTATAAGAATACTTGCTGATATACCTATGATTGGTTTTGTCATATCTTACTTCCTTTCTGTCTCTGTAATTATATATTACTTTAATATGAAAATATTTCAAAATTCTTTATTATGTTATTTTATCAGCTTTATCTTTAAAATTCCCTAATACTTTGCTATAATATTCATAATCCTAAGGGGAGTAGCTTAATAATATTTAGTCGTCATTACGGATATAAGATCCCGGCTAAGTACCGAAAGGAAGCAAGACCTAGATTGAAATATTAAGGTCTTTTTTATTTTAAATAAATTGACCAAATGGAGGGTATTATGGAAAAATTCTATCTTAAGGGTAGAGATGAGGTTCTATCAAGCTTAGATGTTGATAGCAACCAGGGGCTTACTAGCCAAGAAGCCCAGGCCAGACTTGAAAAATATGGTCCAAATGAATTACAAGAGAAAAAAGGCAAATCCTTTTTTGCTAAACTTATAGATCAATTACTTGACCCTATGGTTATCATACTTTTAGCAGCAGCTACCTTATCAGCTTTTTCAGGCGATAAAATAGAAACTGTTATTATTTTAGCCATAGTTGTCTTAAATGCTGGTCTTTCTCTTTTCCAAGAAGGAAAGGCAGAGGATTCAGTAAAAGCCTTACAACAAATGTCGGCTCCAAATGCTAAGGTCTATAGGGATGGGAAGCTTACACAAATCCCAGCTAGAGAATTAGTACCTGGAGATATAGTTGTTTTAGAAACAGGTGATATAGTTCCAGCCGACCTAAGACTTATAGAAAGTCAAAACCTATCATCAGACGAATCTTCCTTGACTGGTGAATCAGTTCCAGTGGACAAGGATGCTGAAATAATTTTTGATAAAGATACAGAAATCGGAGATCGTTCAAACTATGTGCATTCTTCATCAATCATTACCAGAGGAAGGGCCAAGGCTGTAGTTGCCAAAACTGGCCATGATACTGAAATAGGTAAAATCGCAACAAATATCCAATCTAGTGAAAATGAAAGTTCACCTCTACAAGGAAAGTTAAACAAATTATCTAAAAGCTTAGCCCTTTTAGTAATAGCAGTTTCTATCATAGTATTTATAGTTGGTCTTTTCAGAGAAGACCTAGACTGGTTGCAATCCTTGATGACTGCGGTATCACTTGCAGTTGCAGCTATTCCTGAAGGTTTAGCAGCTGTTGTTACCATAGTTTTATCTATAGGTATGAATAGGATGGCTCAAAACAATGCAATTGTAAAGAAACTATTAGCCGTAGAAACATTAGGTACTACAACCTTTATAGCTTCAGATAAAACTGGTACTTTAACACAAAATGAAATGACAGTAAAAACTATCTACACTTCATCTAAAGATTATACAATTGATGGTGTTGGATATGAACCTGAAGGTGATATAAAATTTGACGGACAAGCCGTAGATCCAGTAAATGATAAGGACTTGAAAGTATTGCTTACTGCTGCAAGTCTAAACTCAGATGCAAAATTAAACCACACAGGAAACAAATGGGAAATAATGGGTGACCCTACAGAGGGAGCCCTTATCACTGTAGCTGAAAAGGCTAAGTTAAATAATGAAGAATTAAATGAAATGCTAAAAAGAGTCAAGGAATATCCTTTTGATTCTACAAGAAAAATGATGACCACCTTCCATGAAAACTTCTTTGAAGATGCCTATGTAGCCTTCACCAAAGGAGCACCAGATATAGTAATTGACAGGTGTAATCATATACTAATCAATGGTAAGGTTGAAAAATTAACTGAAAGTTTAAAAGATGAAATTTTAAATAAAAATAGTGAATATGCTAAACAAGCCCTAAGAGTTTTAGCTATTTCTATGAAGAAATGGGAAAATTTACCTGATGATCAAGACCCTGATAAGGTTGAATCCGACCTAGTATTTATCGGACTTGTTGGTATGATAGACCCAGCTAGACCAGAGACTAAAGAAGCTATTAAGCACTGTAAGACAGCTGGTATCACTCCAGTCATGATTACTGGTGACTACTTAGAAACAGCCATAGCGATAGGTAAAGACCTGGGTATAGCTGAATCTGATGACCAAGCTATCATGGGTAAAGAACTAAATGATATGACTCCTGAACAAATAAGGGAAATTGTAAAAGTAAAGAGAATATTCGCAAGGGTTTCACCTGAAAATAAGGTGCAAATTGTAACAGCCCTTAAAGAAAATAACCAAATAACAGCCATGACTGGTGATGGTGTAAATGACGCCCCAGCTATTAAAAAAGCCGATATCGGTATAGCCATGGGAATCACTGGTACAGACGTTGCTAAAAATACTGCTGAAGTTATCCTAACAGATGATAACTTTGCTACAATAGTAAAGGCTGTTGAAGAAGGTAGGGTAATTTACTCAAATATCAAGAAATTCGTTTCCTTCCTTCTATCATGTAATATCGGTGAAGTACTAATAATGCTAGTAGCCATGTTAGTCGGTTGGCCAATTCCATTGACAGTTATTCAACTGTTATGGTTAAACCTTGTAACAGACTCCTTCCCAGCCCTAGCCTTGGGTGTGGAACCGGGTGAGCCAGATATAATGAACCAGCCACCAAGAAAGACCGATGACCAAATTATAGATAGAAATCTTGTGGATAATATAGCTACTCAAGCTATAGCCATAGCTGTAGCAACACTTGCAGCCTTCTATATTTCATTCACCTACCTATATCCAATAAATGGTGTTGAAGCTGCATTAAGAGAAATTAATATCAACAAGGCAGAAACAATTGCCTTTGCAACCTTGGTATTGTCAGAGTTGCTAAGATCATTCTCTGCAAGATCAGAAAAATATACAGTTTATGAATTAGGAATATTCTCAAACAAGAGTTTAGTTTACGCCTTTATAGGTTCAACCTTACTAACTCTAGCTGTTATCTATATTCCATTTATGCAAGTAATTTTCCACTCCCATGCCTTTGGATTAAAAGACTGGGCAATAGTATTACCATTTGCATTTTTACCATTTGTAGTTGGTGAAATTCATAAATTAGTTGAAAGAAAATTTTTCAGAAATAAATAGTTTTTTATAAGATACCAGCCTAGCTGGTATCTTTTTTTGTGAATATTTGATAGCAATTTCTGTCGTGATAAGTTTTAAAGTCGGAAATTGATTTTAAAACTTACAATTTTTGATTTTTTATAAGTATAAATTTCAAAAAATAGTTTTAAAACTTATTTTCCCATTCACAGATAAGTTTTAAAGTCGAAAATTGATTTTAAAACTTACAATTTCCGATTTTTCATAAGTATAGATTTCAAAAAACAGTTTTAAAACTTATTTTCCCATTCACAGATAAATTTTAAGGTTAATTCTTTTTCTAATATTTACAATCCTCAGCATTTAGTAAATACAAAAGATGAATTAAAAACTTACATTCTTACTGTATTTATTTTCCAGCTATCTCTAAACTATCAGAATCTAAAATCCACAAAAAAAAATGGTGTGCAGACTAGATTTAACTAATCCGTAACACCATTTTTATCTACCTAATTAAGCTAATGATCCCATTGGGTCCCAAGGTCTTAATTTTATTGGTTCTTCCTCATAAGCTACAAGTACTTCTTCAGGTAGGTAAGCTTTGTTTACCAATACTTGGTACATGTATTCGTCAAACCATTCATCTGACATTACTAGGTAACCATCTATACCACTCTTGCTACCCCATGAGTTTTCAACCTTATATCTTAGAGGTCTTTCATTCTCCATATCATAGTCAAGGCCCATAAATACCATAGCATGGGTCATCAAGGATTCGTGATAGTCTAATCTTTCTTCCTTGCTAAAATCATAATCAACATCCAGCATATCAAAAACATTTACTGTAGTTAGGTCTAGTTTTCCAGATTCTCTTGAGAAAAATTGTCCAACATCACAACCAAACCATACAGGTTCATTGGACCTGATTTGGTCTACAACAGCTTCTTTCATAACTTCTATTGGTACATTTACATATTTTACCAAGTCGCCTTCTAGTACATTTCCTAGGTGTTCAACTGTATAAGATTTGTAGTAAGGTTTATCTTTGGTTGGTGCATTTATCAATGAAATATATTGGTCAAGGTCAAAATCGATTAAATTAAAGAATTCTAAAGGACTTAATCCTTTTTCAGAATGAACTTGGTCATCCTTGTCTCTAGCTTCAAAGTCAATTTTTTCTGGTGGTGTACCTAAAGAAATTGCTAGGGCATTATAAAATTGTCCCATGTATTCTTCAACCATTGCTCTTAAATCATCTAATGATTTACCTTCTTGATGAGCTTTTCTAATATTTTTAGCATACATTCTAAGAATTTTAGTCAAGTAATCATTCATATTTGCTGATGCAGTAGAATTTGCTGTATCGGGCATGGAATTAGCAGGTACAACACCATACTTTTTCACAATATTTTTAATCATATCCCATTGACCACCATCACCCATTGGTGATGATAAGATATGGGAAACTAATCTTGAAGATGGTTCTTCATCAAGTGTTTCTAAGATTGAATTAAAGAAATAATTTGCCCTTTCTAACTTGTCATAGAAATATATGTAATTTTGTGATAATTCAAATTCTTTTAGATTATACTTTTGGCACAAGGCATATTCTAAAACATTCATAGCTGCAAATATCCAGCATCTGCCAGATTTATTTTGATTTCTTATCTTTGTTTCAGGTAAGGAAATATTGAAATGAAACCTGTTGCTATCATATTCTCTTTTATCTATACTTGCTTCTACTAGACCTGTTGAACTAGCCGCTCTTTGCGAAATTCTCAAGGCCCTATTGTTGTTAAATTCTTTAGCTTTTTCTTGTAAAAATTCTCTTTCAATTTTCATAACTTCCTCCTTGTAATTAGTTTAAATTATAGCACTTTTATTTATTATGTAAAATTTTTTTGTTAGGTGAGCCTAAATTCTTAAAAAGAAAACTGATTTCGCAAAAATAAATATACCTCTGCAAAATCAGTTCTAAATTTTAATATTAAGCTTTTATTCCCAAGACTTTTCTAAATTTTTTAATTACTTTTTTTTCTAACCTAGATACTGTCATTTGGCTAACACCTAGTTTATCAGCTATAGCTACCTGGGTCATTTTATCGAAATATCTATAATAGACTATTTTCTTTTCTACATCCGAAAAATCTTTCATAGCTTCTGTAATATAGTTCATATTGTCAACAAATGCATAATTTTTATCCTCTTCTCCTAGTAAATCAGACAAACTAATTTCACTATCTTCAGAAGAAGTATCAAAATTTTTGTCTATAGATTGTGGCGAATAAACTTGTGAAGCATCTAGGGCTTCTAAAACCTCTTCTTCAGATACATCCAATAAATCGCTTATCTCATCGATCCTTGGAGTCCTTTGTAACCTCTGGCTAAGGGTTTGTTTAGCATTATTTATTTGCTTGGATAACTCCTGGATTCTCCTTGGAACCCTTATAGTCCAGCCCCTATCCCTAAAGTATCTTTTTATTTCACCAGTTATAGTTGGTGTTGCAAAAGAAGAAAATTCAAAGCCCCTATCGACATTAAACCTATCTACAGCTAAAACTAGTCCCAAAGAAGCTACTTGAAAGAGGTCATCATATTCTATCCCCCTATTTGTATATTTCTTTGCTAGTATCTCTGCAATATACAGGTTTTCTTCAATTAAATAGTCCCTAAGACTTTTAATTTCTCTTTTGATTTTGTTCAATTCTTCCTTATCTATTTCACCCTTTGCTTTTTCTAATTTTTCTTCTTTTAGCCTCAGTTCCTCTAGTTGTTTAAACTCGTCAAAGTATTTAATATCCTTGTTTACTTGTTTTTCTTTAGCCATTATGGACCTACTTGTTTACAACTATAGTAATGCTATTTTTTTCAATTTTAAGGTCATCAGACAAGGCTAATAATATTTGTTTTTTCAATTCAAAATCTAAATCACTAGTGTTTAATTTATTAAAAGCTTCTATATCATCAAAAACTATATTTAACTTGTCCTTATCTACTTCAAATATGACCTTTACTTCATCATAGGATGGTAGCAAGTAGGTATAAAGCTCAGAAACTAAAACCTTTATATCTTCAATCTTGTCTATATCCATTTCTAAAGTATTTGCTAAAGAAGATGCTGTTAGTCTTAAGCTAGGTAAATATTTGGGATTTGATGGAATACTTAATTTTATTTTATCCATTTAATCCTCCAAATTTAATATAGTATCTAATTCAGTAATCTTAAATAATTTTACGATATTTTTCTTGGGATTTATTATTTTAAGTTTTCTGCCCCTATCTTCTACTTCTTTGTAGATTGTCATAAAGGCTCCAAGACCTGTAGAATCAATATAATCTAATGATTCTAAATTTATAATCAAGTTTTTGTCTTCTTCCTTAAATTTATTTATTAGACTATCCTTAAATTCTTCTACAGTATTGATGTCTAAATCTCCAATAAGTGAAGCTTCTAAGCAATCACCAATATTATAAATTATATCGAAAGTCATATTAACTCCTATTCTTCAGCTATATATTTAGCTGCTGCAACAATCTTGTCACCATCTTCTTTTACCCTCTTTAGGATTACACCTTGGGTTGCCCTTCCTACTGTAGATATGTCTTTGCTTGAAAGTCTGATAACTTGACCATTAGCTGAAACTAGCATAATTTCATCATCCATATTCACAAGTTTAGATGCAATTAAATTACCTGTTTTATTTGTTATCTTGTAGGTTCTAACACCCTTACCACCACGATTTTGTTCCTTGTAGTGTCTAAATAGGGTCTTTTTACCATATCCATTTTCAGTTACTGTAAATAGGTATTCTTGGTCTTCATAGATACTTAAATCTACAACAAAGTCTTCCTTGTTTAGGCTAATCATTTTTACACCCTTGGCACTTCTACCCATTGGTCTTACACTATCTAAGTTAAATACTATAGATTGACCTAGGGAAGTAACAGATACAGCAAGTTGATTATCTTCAACTTCTCTTGCAGCTATTAATTCATCATCGTCTTCTAAGCTTATAGCTATGATGCCGCTAGTTCTGATATTTTCAAATTCTTCAGAATGGGTCTTTTTGATCTTACCATGTTTTGTAGCAAGTACTAGGTAGGTATCCTTTTCTACACCAGACACTGGTACAACTGCTGATACTTTTTCACCTGCTTGTAATGGTAGGATATTGATAATAGCCTGTCCCTTAGAAGTTCTCTTACCTTCTCTTATTTGGTAAGCTTTTTTCACATATACCCTTCCCTTATTTGTGAAGAATAATATGTTGTTGTGGGTAGATGTTACAAATAGGTCTTGAACAAAGTCATCATCCTTTGTTGTCATACCTGAAACTCCTCTACCACCCCTATTTTGAACCTTGTAGGTATCTGCTGGAAGTCTCTTTATATAGCCTTGATTTGTAAGAGTAATCAATACTTCTTCTTCTTCAATTAACTCTTCTTCGTCAAAGTCACCTTCTGCTGGAACTATTTTTGTTCTTCTTTCATCACCAAATTTTTCTTTGATTTCTAAAAGTTCTTCTTTTATTACTCCAATTAAAAGTTTTTCATCAGCTAAAATAGCCTTTAGATTTTTAATTGTTTCTAAAAGTTCCTTGTATTCATTTTCTAATCTTTCTATATTTAAACCTGACAATCTCTTTAATTGCATGTCTAAAATAGCTTGAGATTGGGCATCTGTTAAAGCAAACTTCTTAGCAAATTCTTTCTTGATTTCTTCATCATCATAGTTTGATCTAATAATCTTAATGATTTCTTCAATATTATCGTAGGCGATTCTTAAACCTTCAACTATGTGAGCTCTTGCCTCTGCCTTGTCTAAGTCAAATTGTGTACGTCTTGTAACAACTTCTTTTTGATGGTCTACATAGTGGTGAATTAACTCTTTTAAAGTCAATTCCTTAGGTATACCATTTACAAGAGCTAGGTTTATGATACCAAAGGTTGTAGTCATTTGTGTTTGTTTGTACAAGTTATTTAAAACAACATTTGGATTTGCATCTCTCTTTGTTTCGATTACAATCCTTGTACCATTTATATTAGACTCATCTCTGATATCTGTAATGCCTTCTATTTTCTTATCTCTTACTAGTTCAACTATCTTTAAGATTAGTTTAGACCTATTAACTGTATAAGGTATTTCTGTAACAATAATTACATGTTTAGATTTGAACTCTTCTATATGAGCCTCTGCCCTTACTCTTACCTTACCACGTCCAGTTTTATAGGCTTCAATAATTTCCTTTTTACCTAATATATTAGCTCCAGTTGGAAAATCTGGACCTGGAATATATTGCATCAAATCTTCAAAAGAAATTTCCGGATCTTCCATATAAGCTATGGTACCGTCGATAACTTCTCCTAAGTTGTGTGGAGCCATGTTTGTAGCCATACCAACAGCTATACCAGCTGATCCATTTACTAATAAGTTTGGAAATCTTGATGGTAAAACTTTTGGCTCAAGCTCTTCCTCATCAAAGTTTGGTTGGAAATCTACTGTGTTTTTATTGATATCTCTTAGCATTTCTTGGGCTAACTTTGTCATCCTTACTTCGGTATAACGTTGGGCAGCTGCCCCGTCACCGTCCATAGAACCAAAGTTACCTTGCCCATCAACTAGTGGATATCTTGTGTTAAAGTCTTGGGCTAGTCTAACAACTGCATCATAAATAGCTGAGTCACCGTGTGGGTGAAACCTACCCATTACTTCACCGACTAGTCTAGCTGACTTTCTATGTGGTTTATTTGATAAGAGACCTAGCTCATTCATCCCGTATAAAATTCTACGGTGAACAGGCTTTAGACCATCTCTTACATCAGGTAATGCTCTTGAAACAATAACTGACATAGAATAGTCTAGATAAGACTGTCTCATTTCTTGTTCTATATCTCTTTGAATTATATTTGAATGTTGAAATTCTGTCATATACTATCTCCTAAGCATCAATATTTTCTGCATATTGAGCATTTTCTTCTATAAATTCTCTTCTAGGTTCAACCTTATCTCCCATTAACACTGAGAATGTTTCATCTAAAGTCAAGGATTCATCATCTAAAGTAACTTGGATTAAAATCCTATTGTCTGGGTTCATGGTTGTTTCCCATAATTGGTCGGCATTCATCTCACCAAGCCCCTTATATCTAGATAATTTATACTTTTCACCTTCTATATTTTCCAAGATTTGTTCTAATTCCCTGTCATTATAAACATATCTTTCCTTCTTACCCTGGGTCAACTTATATAAAGGTGGTTGGGCTATAAATACCCTACCAGCTTCGATCAATGGTCTTAAGAATCTGAAGAAAAATGTTAATAACAAGGTATCGATATGGGAACCGTCAACGTCAGCATCAGTCATGATAACAATCTTTCCGTATCTCAACTTAGAAATATCAAATTCTTCACCAATACCTGTACCAAAGGCTGTAATAAGGGCTTGGATTTCTTCTGAAGAAAGAACCCTATTCATCCTTGCTTTTTCAACGTTTAGGATTTTACCTCTGATAGGTAAGATAGCTTGAGTTTTGTTATCTCTCCCCAACTTAGCTGAACCACCCGCTGAGTCCCCTTCGACTATAAATATTTCATTTTCTGAAATATCTGTTGACTGGCATTCTGCAAGCTTACCAGGTAGGGTTGTATTGGATAAGATAGAATTTTTCTTTCTTGACAAGTCCCTAGCTTTCTTTGAAGCCTCTCTGGCCCTTCTTGATGCTTCAGACTTTTCAATTATAATCTTTGCTGTCTTTGGATTTTCTTCTAAGTAGGCACTGAAGTGTTCTGTTAAGAAGGAATCAACTATACCTCTCATTTCTGAAGATCCCAACTTAGACTTGGTTTGTCCTTCAAATTGTGGATTACTCAATTTTACAGCAACAATAGCTGTTACACCTTCCCTAACGTCTTCACCAGAGAAGTTTTCATCCTTATCTTTTAGTAACTCATATTCTCTAGCATATGAGTTTATAACCTTAGTCAATCCTGACCTAAATCCTGTTAGGTGGGTACCACCTTCTGGGGTTAAAACTGTATTAGCAAATGATAAAACAGTTTCTGAATATCCATCTGTATATTGGATAGCTAGGTCAACTTCACAGCCATCTGTTAGGCCTTTAAAGTGCATTACATCACTATGTAAAGGTGTTTTCTTTTTATTTAAAAATTCTATAAATGATTCTAAACCACCTTCAGCATGGAATACTTCCCTATATGGCTTGCCATCTTCGTCTTTTTCTCTGTTGTCTATAAATTCAAGACGTAGGCCTTGGTTTAAAAATGACATTTCTAAAAATCTCTTAGCCAAAGTCTTTCTATTAAAGATAACTGTTTCAAAAATTTCATCATCTGGCATAAAACTAATTTTTGTACCAGTTTCATCTGTTTTTTCATGCTTGGTCAAACCTTTTACAGTTTTACCTCTTGAAAACTCTGCAGTATACCTATAACCATCTCTTTTTACTTCTGCAACCATCTTTTTAGATAGGGCATTTACAACAGAAACCCCAACCCCATGTAGACCACCAGAAAATTGGTAGGCTTCTGAGTCAAATTTACCACCTGCGTGAAGAATGGTAAGTACTGTTTCCAAGGTTGATAAACCTGTAGTTTTATGTTTCTTAACAGGAATACCTGACCCATTATCAGATATTTCTATAGAACCATCTTCTAAAATTTCAATTTTTATAGAGTCTGCCCTACCTGCCAAAGCTTCGTCAACTGAGTTGTCAACAACTTCGTACACCAGGTGGTGGAGGCCCTGCTCACCAGTAGAACCGATATACATACCTGGTCTAACACGAACAGCTTCCAGACCTTCCAAGACCCTAATACTTTGTTCACTATAGTCTTTACTTTGTACCATCTTTTTCCCTTCCTGTAATCACTTTTCCCTTATCTATTGTAAATACTTTTGAATCAGAATTGTCCAAATCCAAGTTTACTAAAGAATTTGTAGTGATTATATTTTGATATTTCTTAGATTTTTGCACCAATAAGCTAGCCCTTGTATTGTCTAATTCTGAAAATACATCATCCCACAAAAGTATAGGTTTGGTGGATGTTAGGACTTCTATCAGCTTAGCCTCTGCCAGTTTTAGTGACAACATCACAGTCCTTTGCTGGCCTTGGGAGGCATAATTTTTAACATCTTTTCCATTTATTAAAAATATTATTTCGTCCTTATGAGGACCATAAAGGCTTTGATATCTTTCTATTTCACTTGTTTTTTTATCAAGTAAAATGTCATAGTATTGTTTTTCAATAATTGTTAAGTCATCCAGCTTTTCTGCAAAATTGTATTCATAGATTATATCTAAATCTTCCTTGGAAGAAGTTAATTCACTATGGAATTCCTTGGCATATTTTTTTAGTATATTTAGGTATTTGTACCTGTAAATACCTATTTTCGCCCCATATTCCACAAGCTTAGTATTGTAACTTGCAAGCATTTGTTCAAAATATTTGTTTTTTGCTGGATTTTTCAACACTAAATTTTTTTGCCTTCTTATATTATTGTAATTATTTAGATAAATCTTATAAGCAATGTCGTTATTTGAAATTACATCGTCAATAAATTTTCTTCTCAATGAAGGAGTTTCCTTTATTATCAATATTTCTTCTGGAGCAAATAAGACTACTCCAAATTGACTTTTCATATCAGAAACATTCACGTCTACGTCATTTATTTTGATTTGCTTATTATAACTTCTTGATAACTTAATTTCTACATTTTTTCTCTTATTTTTACTAAGAATCACAGCCTTCAAATACATTGCGTTTTTATCAAAATTGATAAGCTCTGTTTCTTTTATACTTTTAAAACTATATCCTCTTGCAGCAATATAAATAGCTTCAAGCAAATTAGTCTTTCCTTGAGCATTTTTCCCTACTAATATATTGGTATTATCATGAAATTCAATGAATTCATCATCATAATTCCTATGATTAATAAGCCTCAATTCTTTTATTATCATGCTGCCTCAGTTCTTAAATAATTTCTAAAGTCTCTTCTAAAATTTCTATTTCAACCCTGTCTCCAGGTCTAATTTTTTTTCCTCTTTGGGTAACAACTTCACCATTTACCTTTACCTGTCCATCCAAGATAAGATTTTTCGCATCTCCACCTGTTTGTACAAGGTTAGCAAATTTTAATAAAGAATCTAATTTTATAAATTCAGTTTCTATTTTTATTTTTTCCATAACTACTCCTATTGGGATAATCTTACTGGTAATACTAAGTATAAGTAGTCATCATCTTCATTAGCTGGGTAAATGTTCATTGGTGATAAGGAATTTTGTAGGTGAAGTAGAACTTCATCTTCATTGATAGCCTTCAAACCTTCTAGTAAATATCTAGTGTTGAATGCTATATTTAAATCTTCACCTTCTTGGCTTGCAAAAACATCTTCATCCAAGCTTCCATATTCAGAATTTGATGATATATTAATCACTCCATCATGTATTTGTAGTTTTGTAAGGGATGATGACATACCAGTTGTTAATAACTGAGCTCTTTCTAATGAGTTTATTAAATCATGCCTATTAACCTTTACACTTGTTTGGTAAGAAGAATTTAATAGCTTCTTATAGTCTATATAGTTTTTAGATATTAGACTAGAATACATCTTGGTATCACCATTTATAAACACTATATGTCCTTCAACTACAACTATTTCTGTCTTATCATCATCCAAGATTTTTGTTAATTCACTAAAGGCTCTCTTTGGAACGATAGCTGACACATCTAAGTCTAAGTTACAATCTAAGGTTCTTACAGCCATCCTATAACCATCTAGACCGACAAAGTTTATCTTCTTATCTTTAATTTCGAATAAAACACCTGTCAAGGCTAGTCTTGTTTCATCTGTTGAGGTTGCAAACAAGGTTTCCCTTATAGCTTTTGTTAGAATAGTATTATCTAGAGTTAATATACTATTTTCTTCAACGTCTGGTAGTGGTGGATATTCTTCGGCATCTTGTCCTTGTATATCAAAAACTGAATTTTGAGATTTAATATTCACCTTATCATCTTTTACTGTAATAGTAATTTCATCTTGAGGCATTTTGTTTATAATATTTCCTATGATAGTAGACTTAATTAAACAAGCACCTTCTTCTATAACATCACACTTAACTCTTGTTTCTATAGACAATTCCATATCTGTTGATGAAAGTATTAATTCATCGCCCTTAGCTTGGAATAATATATTTTCTAATGTTTGTATATTAATCTTGTTAGATATAGCTTTTTGAGCTATAGAAATATGCTTGTATAAGTCAGATTTTAAAATTTTGAATTTCATAAAAAACTCCTATATATATAATTTAAATTAGTAATAATAATAGTAGGGGGCGTTTATAAGTGGATAAGTCTTATAAAGTTGACAAATCCAAGAAAAACTATTACTGATATCCCTGTGGATAAGTCCCTAAATTTTATCTTTACATACTAAGTTTATCAACAAGCTATTCCTTACTTTGTAAAATAGCAGTTATATTTTCTACATCTTTTCGCATTTCGCTATTAGTTTTAATCATCTCTTTTATTTTATCATCCCCATGAATGACAGTTGCATGGTCCCTTTCAAATGAGTTGGCTATCTTTATTAAAGAAAGAGTTGTTAAAGCCCTTGAAAGGTGCATGGCTATTTGTCTTGGTTCCGATATAGTTTTTTGCCTATTTTGCTTGATAAGGTCTTGGACCTCTAAATTATAATAATCAGCAACTACCTCTTTTATTTTTTCCAATGTAATAGGTTTTTGTTTCTTTTCTTCTATAGATAAGGCTTGTTGAGCTATTTCTAAAAATTCCTCGTCCGAAACATCTCTAGCACCTGCTGGATTTTTAAGCTTATAAACAGCCATTACCTTCAATAGAGAACCTTCTAAGTTTCTAATATTTGATGTTATATTTTCTGCTATGAATGCAAGTACATTATCTGGAACTGTGTATTTCTCCATCTTTATCTTATGTTTAAGTATAGCAACTCTTGTTTCATAGTCTGGCTTTTGTATGTCAGCAATCATACCACCAGAAAATCTAGTTACCAACCTTTCTTCTAAGCCTTTTATCTCTTCAGGTCGTTTATCAGAAGTAAAGATGATTTGCTTTTTAGCATTATATAAAGAATTAAAAGTATGGAAAATTTCTTCCTGTGTAGATTCTTTACCAGATATAAATTGGATGTCATCAATCATTAAAACATCGCAATTTCTATACTTATCCCTGAAAGATTTAGAATTCGATACAGAATTTTTACTATCTGTAATTGAAGATATAAACTCATTCATAAAATTCTCTGAAGTTATATAAATCACCTTTGCTGAAGGATTTTCTTCTAAAATTTTATGACCAATAGCCTGCATCAAGTGAGTTTTACCAAGTCCTGAAGCCCCATATATATAGAATGGATTGTAAAGGGTACCCGGATTTTCAGCAACATTTGTAGCTATTGCCAAAGCTAGGTCATTGGATTTACCTCTAATAAAATTCGAAAAAGTATATTTTTTATTTAGAGTATCTTTATAATGGAAGTTTGCAGGAGTTGTTTTGTTTATATTTTTATCTGCATCTTCGATATACCTTGAGATATCATCCATTTCAGTTTGACCAGGCACTTGATTTTCCTGACTTGTCTTATCTTCATTTATCAATTCTGTGAAAAGTTCATCATTAGGATGTAAGATTACAACTTTTATATCTTCACCTAGAATTTCCCTAAAGATATCTTCTATATTACTTTTATATTTTTGATCAGCTATCTTAGCAACAAAAGCAATAGAAGAATATAAATAAATGATAGAATCTTTTCTTTTCAAGGGAGTTAATGGTTTAATCCACGTATTATAATGTACTTCAATCATGTTTAAGAAAAGTTTTCTAGTAACTTCTTCCCACAATTGATTTAAGTTATCCATTTTTCCTCCACATATCAACAATTTATCCACGACAATTCATAACTTATGATGTTTGAAAACATCAGAATCTAGTTAAACAAAATAGACTTATCCACAAAAATGTATTTCAAAGTTATAGACAATTATTCACAAGAAAAAGACTTGAAAAATTAAGATTTTTAAGACTTATCCAAAATAAATATCCACAAGATATCAACTTAGTGGATAAGATTGTGAATAAACTGTTGAAAAGTTAATATTTCCTTTAATATTATAGCAATAAACAGCATAAACATCAAATTTTAATAGACTTATCCACAGAAGTGGATATTTTACTTTCGATTCACAAAACAGAAGTTTGAAATAAGATGGATTAAGACATGTTTAGAAAAATAAGATTTATATCTTTGATTACTATGCTTAACTTGACAATAGCTTGCAAAATATCTATAATGTTAATTGATTTATGTCGTTATTTTGCGATAAAAAAATTAGAAGGAGAAAATTATGAAAAGAACTTATCAACCAAGTAGAAGAAAAAGATCTAGAACACACGGTTTTAGAAAGAGAATGTCAACAGTTGGCGGAAGAAGAGTTTTAAAAGCAAGAAGACAAAAAGGTAGAAAAAAAATATCTCTATAGAAATTTAGGTGAAAGATGGAATCTAAAAACAGGATAAAAGATAACGAAGAATTCAAGAGATTATATAAAAAGTCAAAGAGATATCATAATAAAGATTATAGGATATTAGTTGCTAACAATGAATTTAACTTTCCTAGATTTGGATTTACCATTACAAAAAAATTTGGAAAAGCAAATAAGAGAAATAAAATAAGACGAAGGCTCAAAGAGATTATTCGTCTTAATTTGGATAAATTTGAAAATAAAGACTATATAATTACACCTAAATATCATACAGTAGATTATGATTATAAGGAATTAGAATCGTCATTACTCCATCTTATAAATATTACTAAGAAGGGCAAATAATGAATAAAATAATGGTGTTTTTAATAGAACAATACAGAAAATTTATTTCTCCTATGTTTGGACAAAATAAATGTAAATACACACCTACATGTTCTCAGTACGCAATAGAAGCCTATAAAAAGTACAACTTTTTAAAAGCTTCTTTTCTTACTATATGGAGAATTTTGAGATGTAATCCCTTTAGCAAGGGAGGATACGATCCCTTATCTTAGGAGGAAAAATGATAGAAATATCAATGATATTAGCTAAAACAAATGCAAACTACCAGCCAAATTTTCTAGCAGGCTTATTGGGTAGGTTATTTGAATTTATATTTAACACAGTTGAAGGCTTAGGCTTACAAACACAACACATATCAGATTATGCTGTTACCCTTATAATCATGGGACTTTTATACAAGTTGATAACTTTGCCTACAACAATACAAAATGCTAAAAATGCAGAAAAACAAAGATTGTTACAGCCAGAAATGGAAAAGTTAAAAGAAAAATATGGATATGACCAACAAATTTACCAACAAAAATTGATGGAATTCCAAAGAGAAAATAAGTTGATGGCTGGTACAGGAAAATCTTGCCTAATGCTTATCATACAAATGGTTATAGTATTCGCATTATTGAGTGTTATCAACAATGCAGACTACTTCTTAGGAAAAGAAAAATTTGCTGAAATTCACAAAAACTTTTTCTGGATACCAAACCTATCCTTAGCAGACCCTACAGGATTTGCTTTACCATTGATTAACTCATTGTCACAATTAGCTTATTCATGGTTAAATAGTAAAAACATGGCCCAAGCTAACCCACAAGCAGCAGGTATGAACACAATGCTTTATGTAATGCCATTGATGATGTTCTTTATCTTTAGAGGTCTTGCAGCTGGTGTTGTTTTATATTGGACAGTTGGTAATTTCCTAGAAGTTATAATAAGAGGTTTAGTAAAATTATTTAGATTGGCTACAGGCAAAACTGAAACAAAGTAAGAGGTAAGAATGAGATCTATAATAAAAACAGCTAAAACAATTGAAGAAGCAGTTGAAGCTGGTATTAAAGAATTAAATATAGATAGAGATGATGCAGATATAGAGATTATACAAGAAGCTACTAAAGGATTATTTGGCTTATTTGGTGGTGAAGATGCAATTGTAAAGATCAAAGAAAAAGAAAAACTTTCAATTGATGTAGAAGATATATTTTCTGATTTAAAATCTGATAACAAAGATAACTTAAAAGGAAAATTATATAAAGATTTTACAGATAAAGATGTTAATACTTTAGATTCTGACATAGAAACTGAAGAAGATTATGATAATAGTGTTGAAATCAATATGTATAAGAAGTCTGATGATGAGGCAAAAGAAGAAGTTGAAGAACTTTCAGCTGAAAATGATTTTGACCAAGACTCAGATGATGAATTTGATGGTTTATATGAAGAAGGATACCAACCAGAAGAAGAAATCATAGAAGAACAAGAAGAAAAAGAAGAAACTATCTATAGGTCAGACTTAGAAAAAACATTAAACACCAGAGAATTACTATTTTCAGGAGAAGCTAAAGAAGTTACAGATAATGATAGCTTAGTTGAAGTAGCAGAAAAAGTTAAACAAAACTTGGAAGATCTACTTATCAAAATGCACATAGAAGCTAAGGTTAGCTACGAAACTGCAAGAGATAATATTATTAATTTAGAATTAAGCGACATATCTGAAAATGATACTGGTATAGTAATTGGTGCTAAGGGCGAAACATTAAATGCGCTTCAATATATATTAAGCTTTTTAACAAATAACAAAACAAGTAATTTCTATAGAATAACTTTAAATGCAGGTAACTATAGGGATAGGAAAAAAGCAAATATTGAAAATAATGCAAAAAGAGTTGCTTATAAGGTTCTAAAAACTAAAAAGCCTATAGCACTAAAAGCTATGAATTCATACGAAAGAAGAATTGTCCACACAGCTTTACAAAGTTACAAGGAAATAGAAACAGTTTCAACTGGTAAATTCCCAAATAGAAAAGTTGTTGTGAGATATAAAGGCTTATAAGTAAAACGTCCCTAAATGTTAACATTTGGGACGTTTTTTATATAAAAAGAAAGGGTAAATATATGTCTGAACAAACAATTGCAGCAATATCAAGTGCTGTTGGTGAAGCTGGCATAGGTATAGTAAGGATGTCTGGTGACCAATCCTTAGACATTGCAAAAAGAATATATAGAAACTATAAAAAAAATACTGTAGATAATTTTGAAAATAAAAAAATGACCTATGGCTATATTTACGACCAAGATGAAATGATAGATGAGGTCCTTTTAGCCTATATGCAAGGTCCAAAGACTTATACAAGAGAAGATATGGTTGAAATATATTGCCATGGTGGTTTTATAGCTGTAAAGAAAATCCTAAACCTACTTTTGAAAGAAGGGGCGAGAATAGCTGAAAGAGGTGAATTTACCAAAAGAGCCTTCTTAAATGGGAGGTTGGACCTATCCCAGGCAGAAGCTGTAATAGATTTAATTGATGCAAAAACTGACAAGGCCTATGAGGCTTCCCTATTACAATTAAAGGGTTCAGTTGCTTCAAAGGTAAAAGATATCAAAACAAAGATGCTAGACCTCTTAGCTAGAGTTGAATATTCCATCAATTTTATGGAAGACTTTGAAGATGACCTACCTATAGAACCAGTTTATGAAAAATCTGATGTCATAATAGAAGACTTAGATGCTTTAATAAATTCTGCCAATAAGGGTAGAATTATAAAAGAAGGTATCAAAACTGCTATTATTGGTAAGCCAAATGTAGGTAAGTCTTCCCTATTAAACGCCCTAGTCCAAGACAACAGAGCCATAGTAACAGATGTGGCTGGTACAACTAGGGATACTATTGAAGAATCAATAGACCTTGGAGGCATATCTATAAATATAATAGATACTGCAGGTATAAGAGATACAGAAGATTTAGTAGAGTCAATCGGTGTAGAAAAATCAAGGAAAATAGCAGAGGAAGCAGATTTAATCATAGCTATATTTGATGTTTCTAAAGATTTTGACCAAGAAGATAAAGAAATAATGGAATTGATTAAAAATAGAAAGTCCATCATTCTTTTAAATAAAAATGACTTATCTAAATTAATGGATAAAAATATCATATATGATAACTTTGAAAATAATATGATAATAGAAACTTCCATTTTAAAAGAAGAAGGAATCAAGGAACTAGAGAATTCTATAATTGATTTATTCTTAGATGGAGATATTAAGGTGTCTAACACTACATTGATCACAAACCTCCGTCACAGGGATTTATTGGTCAAGGCAAGGGATAATATAGCTACAGCTATAAAAAGCTCTAAGAAGGGCTATCCTTTAGACGCTATTGAAATCGATCTAAGAAATGCTTATAATCAATTAAGTGAAATAACTGGTGAAACGATTGAAGAAGATGTCCTAGATAAAATCTTTAATGATTTTTGTATAGGAAAATAAAAAAAGAAGATTAGAAAATAGATATAAGAAACAGTCAAAGTGTTAATTATTTAACTATTTCAAGGAGATTTTATGGAAATAAGAGAATATATTGCTGACAATGTTGACGTTTTTGTAATCGGTGCTGGACATGCTGGTGTCGAAGCGGGATTGGCAGCAGCAAGATTAGGAAAAAAGACAATTGTAGCAAGTATCAGTCTTGAAGCTATAGCTGACCTACCATGTAATCCAAATATTGGTGGTACTGGTAAGGGTCACCTAGTTAGAGAAGTTGATGCTTTGGGTGGAGAAATTGGACTAAATACAGATAAGGCTTCAATTCAATCAAAGATGTTAAACACATCAAAGGGCCCTGCAATCCATTCTTTAAGAGTTCAGGCTGATAAAAGACTATACCACGAAGAAATGAAGAAAACCTTAGAAAATACAGAAAATTTAAGGGTCTTAGAAGCTGAAGTTACAGACCTTATAGTAGAAGATGGTAAGGTAAGAGGAGTTAAAACTACTACGGGAGCTATCTATGAAGCTAAGGCTGTAATAGTAGCAACAGGAACCTACTTAAATGGATTGATAATGATGGGTGAATTACAGTATTCATCAGGTCCTCACGGGATGAAACCTTCAAAATTCTTATCTAACAGCTTAGAAGAATTAGGCTTTGATTTAAGAAGGTTCAAAACTGGTACCCCAGCAAGGGTAAATAGTAGGTCATTAGACTATTCACAAATGGTTCCGCAATATGGAGATGAAAACCCGGTTCCTTTCTCATTCTTAAATATAGACAAAGACTTTTCTTACGACCAAGCCTTGACTTGGCAGACTCATACAAGACCTGAAACCCATGAAATCATAAGAAGGGAATTACACAGATCCCCTATGTATTCAGGTATGGTTGAAGGTATAGGTCCAAGATATTGTCCTTCGATAGAAGACAAGGTTGTAAGATTTGCTGACAAAGACCAACATATTATATTTATAGAGCCAGAAGGTAGGTCTACAAATGAAATGTATGTACAAGGTGCTTCATCTACCTTACCAGTAGAAGTCCAAGAAGAATTCTACAAGACTATAGTGGGCCTAGAAAATGTTGAATTTATGAGACCTGCCCACGGTATTGAATATGATTGCCTAGATGCAACCAACTTAAAAAGTAATTTAGAGTCTACAAATATAGATAACCTGTTTTTTGCAGGACAAATAAATGGTACATCAGGCTATGAAGAAGCTGCTGCCCAAGGATTAATGGCAGGTATAAATGCCGTATTAAACATAGATGGCAAAGAACCATTCATTTTAGATAGGTCAGAGGCCTATATAGGCGTACTTATAGATGACCTAGTAACTAAAGACCAAGTAGAACCATATAGAATGATGACTTCAAGAGCTGAATATAGGCTAACTTTAAGACAAGATAATGCTGATTTGAGACTAACTCAAAAGGGATATGATCTAGGTCTTGTAAGTCAAGAAAGATATGACCTAATGCTAGAAAAGAAAGAAGCAATAGAAAAAGAATTAGACAGACTAAAAGACATCATGATAACCCCTACACAGGAAAATAATGACCTATTGGAAGATTTAGACTCAAATCCAATTAAAACAGGTACTACCCTATATGATCTAATAAAAAGACCAGAATTAGATTATGAATTAGTAAAGGTATTTGATACGGAAAGACCGGAAATAAAGAGACCATATATATTAGAAGTCCAAACACAAATCAAGTACGAAGGCTATATAAATAAGCAAAATGCACAAATTTCACAGTTCAAGAAAATGGAAAACAAGAGATTAGACCATATTGAAGACTATGGTCAAATAGATGGGTTAAAACATGAGGCTGTTGAAAAATTAAATAAGATTAAGCCGAATTCTGTTGGACAAGCTTCAAGAATGTCAGGTGTGACACCTGCAGATATCAATGTTATCCTAATATACCTAGAAGTACAGAGAAGGAAGAACAATGAAGTATAAAGACTTATTTGAAAAAGAAGGCTTTGCCTTATCAGATAAAGAAATCAAAAAATACGAAGCTTTTTATAATCTGTTGGAAGAATGGAATTACAAGATTGACATAACAAAGATAATCAATGAAGAGGAAGTTTATATCAAACACTTCCTAGATTCTCTATTGGTATACAAGTCAGGCTTGATAGAGAAAAACCAAAAGATTATAGATATAGGTACAGGTGGTGGGTTTCCAGGTATACCACTAAAGATATATAATAATAGTCTGGAATTTACTTTATTAGATTCATTAAAGAAAAGAATCAACTTCTTAGATGTAGTAATATCAGATTTAGAATTGACTAATATGGAAACAATCCATGGTCGTGCTGAAGAGTTAGCTAGAAAAGAAGATTATCGTGAAAAGTATGATATATCAGTATCTAGAGCAGTTGCTAACCTTTCTACCCTATCCGAATATTGTCTCCCTTTTGTAAAAGTTGGAGGATACTTTATATCTTTGAAGGGACCAAATTACAAGGAAGAATTAAAAGAAGCCAAAGGTGCTATCAAGCTACTTGGTGGATATGTAGACAAGGTACTCGAATACGAACTTCCTAATGACTTAGGGTCTAGAAGTCTTATAGTTATAAGAAAAATTAAAAACACACCACATAGATTTCCAAGAGCTGGTGGTAAGCCAAGAACTAAACCATTGAATTAAGAGCTGTTTCCAGCTCTTTTTTCATTTTAAAGTTTCATATGAAACATTTAAAATTATCATAGGAATAAACACAACAATTGTTTCATATGAAACAATTAAATTTGATAAAAAATAAATATATACGACAATATTGTTTCATATGAAACTTTAAAACAGGACTCCATTATCTTATACAAGAATTAGTTTTCTATTATTTCTTTTTCGTATAGGTCAGCTTTCAGTTTGAGTAGTTCATACTTTGTATATGATAGTTCTATAAATACAAAAGAAAGAACTAAGGCAGGTCCAAGCTTAAACTTCCAACATAAAACTACAATTAATATTGATAATAAAAGAAAAACCCATTTGTATCGATTAAATTTTTCTATTGGATTTAAATTCCACCAAAATAATTTGTCCATATTTACTCCTTAATACACAATTACTAGTACAAAGCGATTAATATCTTATATTCATCTAAATATTATTACACGAAACTATCTTTGTCAAACAATAAACAACTAACTCTTATTAATTTGTTTCATATGAAACTAACTAGCCAAATAAAATATAAAAATATATAAAAATGTTTCATATGAAACATTTTTCTTATTTAATAATATCCTAATATCTGATATAATTTTAAATGAGGTGAATATGAAAGTTATATCAATATTTAATCAAAAAGGTGGCGTTGGAAAAACTACAACTGTTGTAAATTTAGCCGCTTATTTAGGAAATAAAAAGAAAAAAACATTAGTTATAGACTTGGATCCACAAGCTAACAGTACTTCTGGACTGGGTGTAGACAAACATTCTTTAGAGTCAAGTCTGTATGATGCCTTATTAGGTGAAGAAGTAAAAATTTTAGAAACAAGTGCCAAAAATGTTAGTATACTTCCTTCTACTTCAGACCTATCAGGTTTTGAAATAGAAGCTGTTAATATAGAAAATAGAGAAAGTCTATTAAAGAACATTTTAGAGAAAACTGAAGATTATGATTATGTGATAATTGATTGTCCTCCATCATTAGGACTTTTAAGCATAAATGCACTTGTAGCTAGTGATTCAGTCTTGATCCCAATACAAACTGAATACTATGCCTTAGAGGGTGTTTCTCAATTAGTACAAACGTTAGAATTGATTAAAGAAAGCTTAAATCCGAACTTAGAGGTTGAAGGTGTGCTAATATCTATGTTTGATGGTAGAAACAACTTATCATTAGATGTAGTTGAAGAAGTTAAGAAGTATTTTAAGGATAAGGTCTTTAAGACTGTTATCCCTAGAAATATAAGGTTGGCGGAAGCTCCTTCACATGGTTTATCTATTTTAGATTATGATCCAAATTCTAAGGGTGGCTTAGCTTATAAGAAATTAGCTAATGAAATTATAAAAAATAATAAGTAGGTGGATATGGCAAAGAAAAGAGCTTTAGGTAGAGGTCTGGGAGCTTTGATACCAGAAAGAGGAGATGCTAAAAAAGAGAATAATTATTCAGAATCTACCGATAAAAAAATAAACAAGAAAGAAGAAAACAAGACTAAAACTAATAAAAAAACAAACTCAAAAGACAAGATTGTTGATGATGTCTTATCTATTAAAATTGATCAAATAAAGGTCAATGAAGATAATGCTAGAAAGACTTTTAACCAAGAAAGTATAGATTCTTTAGGTGAATCCATTAAGTTATATGGAGTCTTACAACCCTTAGTTTTAATTAAAAGAGAAGACCATTATGAAATAGTAGCTGGTGAAAGAAGATTTAGGGCTGCTAAGTCAGTTGGTTTAAAAGAAGTGCCAGCTATTATTAAAGACTTATCTAAAAAAGATAAAGACATGGTTTCTATGGTGGAAAACATCCAAAGAGAAGATTTGAATCCTTATGAAGAAGCCCAAGCTTATAACAATATAATGAAAGATTACAAGATGACTCAGGCTGAGCTTTCTGAGCTTTTAGGTAAGTCTAGAACTTATATAGCCAACATAGTTAGGTTATTAAAGCTTGATGATTTTACCATTAAAGAATTAGAAAATGGGAATATCACTTCTTCACAAGCTAGAGCCTTATTATCTATCGATGACATCTTATTAAGGAAAGATTATTTAGATAAGCTAGCTAGAAAAGAAATCACTGTAAATGAGATTGAAAAGAAAGCTTCTCGTAAAAAGAAGAATGTAAGCAGAGATATCTTTGTAGTTGATATAGAAGAGAGGTTAACTGAGAGTCTTGGAACTAAAGTTAAAGTTAACAAAGGTAAAAATAAATGGACTGTCAATATTGAGTTTTCAAGTGATGATCAATTAGAAGATTTCCTATCTCAATATGAAGAAGAGGTATAAATATGCAAGTAATCCTATTATTAATAATTATAATATTAACCGTATTACTATTCGTTACCATCTATAGTTTAAACCAACTTTCAAATAAGATGAAAAGAATTACTTCAAGATATAATAAGCTTCTAAGAGGACGCGGAGAATTAAGTTTTGAAGAACTTTTAGGTGAATTATCTGAAGATGTGGATGTGGCTTTTGAAAAGGTTGAAGAATTAGAGCATCTTTCAAGAAGACTTGAAGATAATCTAGACAAGTCTACAAATGGATTTACAAAAGACTTTAATACTTCTATAAATGAAGTATCAAATGATATTTCCAGCCGTATATCAAGTCTTGATGCAAGATATAAAAATGAACTGGACGAAATAAAAGAAAGACTAGATAAAAGTTTTGATAGCTTAAACAAGGCTCAGGAAGACTTTGAAAATGAAATTGGTAAAGATACAGATAAAAGACTAAAAAACATGAATGAACAACTAGCATTCGCTGTTCAAAAAGTTGTTTTACACAAGTATGATGCTTTTGAAAATCAAACAGGAAAACTATCTTTCACTATGGTTTTACTAGATAGGTTTAATAATGGTATAATGTTGACGAGCATAAATGCAAGAGAGTCATCATATAACTATACTAAACATATTCAAAATGGTAGGTCAGACATTGAAATGTCTAGAGATGAACAAATTGCGTTGGACAAAGCTTTAAATAATAAATAGGGGGAGAAATGTCATTAAAAGTAATTGATGAATTAAAGGAAAAATTAAGAGGTAAGGATAAAACAATTGTTTTACCAGAAGGTACAGATCCAAGAATCTTAGAAGCTACTGAAAGATTACATAAAGAAGGAGTAATTATTCCTATCTTACTAGGTAATCCTGAAGAAGTGAAAAATGCTGCTAAAGAGCATGGTTTTGATATTGAAGGAGTAACTATCAGAAATCCTGAAGATGATCCAGAATTTGATAGGTATGTAGATGCTTTTGTAGATAGAAGAAAAGGGAAAAATACAAAAGAAGAAGGTCAATCAATGCTTAAAAATCCAAACTACTTCGCAACAATGATGGTTCAAGTAGGGGATGCAGATGGTATGGTTTCAGGAGCTGTTCATACAACTGGTGATACAGTTAGACCTGTTTTACAAATTATTAAAACAAAGCCAGGTGTTTCTAGAACATCAGGAGCTATGATATTACTAAGAAATGACGAAAAATACTTATTTGCTGATGTTGCTATCAATACATTCTTAGATGCACAACAATTAGCAGAAGTTGCCTTATCTTCAGCTGTTACAGCTCAAACATTTGGTATCGATCCAAAACTTGCCTTACTTTCATATTCTTCAAAGGGCTCAGCTGTTACAGAAGATACAAAGAAGGTAGCAGAAGCTACAAAAATAGCTAGACAATTAGCTAAAGAAAAAGGATATAACTTTGATATAGATGGGGAAATGCAATTTGACGCTGCCTTTGCACCAGAAGTTGCAAAATTAAAAGTTCCAGATTCAGTTGTTGCTGGCAGGGCAAATACCTTTATATTCCCAAATCTAGAATCAGGTAATATCGGTTACAAGATAGCTCAAAGACTTGGTGGTTTTACAGCTGTTGGTCCTATCTTACAAGGATTAAACAAACCTGTAAATGACTTATCAAGAGGATGTAATGTTGAAGATGTTTATATGACATCTATTGTTACAGCTGCACAATCATTATAAAAATATAAACTGGCTAGGCAACTAGCTAGTTTTTTATTAGGAGATAAGATGATAGGAATAATAGGGGCTATGGATGTAGAAGTCCAAGCAATTAAAAATAAAATGCATAATATAGAAGAAATTAATTATTTGGATTCCATTTTTTATAAAGGAAATATAAAAGAAAATGAAGTTGTCTTATGTAAAAGTGGGGTAGGTAAGGTAAATGCAGCTATTATAACAACTATTCTTTTGTATCATTTTGACATAGACTTTGTTATAAATGTTGGTACTGCAGGAGGAATGATATCTAGCCAAGAAACTTTAGATATAGTGATTTCGGATAGGGTAATCCAGCATGATTTCGATACTAGTTATTTAGATGGTCCTGAGGGGCTTGGAATTTATAGTCAGTCAGATAAAAGTCTAGGAGATAAAGTAAAGGAAGCCTTTGATAAAAACCATATAGGGGCAAATATTTACTTTGGAGATATCATTTCAGGCGATAAGTTTGTAGGTGATAATAATCTAATTAAAGTCTTAAGAGAGAAATTCCCACAAGCCATAGCTTGTGAAATGGAAGCGGGGGCTGTAGGTCAAGCTTGTGAAAAGTTTTCTATACCTTTTGTGGTGATTAGGTCCTTATCTGATATTGTGGATAAGGATAATAGTGAAAATGACTTTTTGAAAAATGTAGAAATAACTTCAAAAAGGTCAGCTGATATGGTTGAATCTTTTATAGAAAATTTAGCTTAAAGAAAAGAGTAAGAATACAAAGTTCTTACTCTTTCTTTATATATTAATCTTCTTTCTTATCTGAATCTTCTAATTCATCAATAGTTTCTTCAGAGTCTTGGTTGACATCTTGGTCTTTTATTTTTTCTTCCAAGTTTTTAATATAATCTGGTTTTTCAGTTAAAACATATTCATTATGGAAGATATCCATAAATTGTTCACCAGTAATAGTTTCTTGTTCTAATAGGTATTTAGAAATTTCGTGTAACTTATCTATATTTGCATTTAATAGCTCATGAGCCTTAGCATGGGCTTGGTTTATGATTTCCATAATCTTCTTATCAACCATGTTTTCTGTTTCTGCGGCTGCATAAGAGTTTGTACCTGAACCCTTTAGGTATTGGGAAGAAGGTTTTTCAAGTAAAACAAAGTTAAAGTCTTCATCCATACCATAAGTTGCTACCATAGCTCTGGCTATATTGGTAGTTCTTTCTATATCATTTGAAGCACCGGTAGTTTTGATGTTGAAGATTATTTCTTCAGCAGACCTACCACCAGCTAGGGTAACCATTTCTCTAAAGAGGTCATCTTTAGACATGAGGAATTTCTCTTCTTCCTCAACTTGCATAGTGTAACCTAAGGCTCCTGAGGTACGAGGAATGATTGTAATTTTTGTTACAGGAGCTGTATCTTCTTGGGCAACAGCCGCTATAGCGTGACCAACTTCGTGGTAGGCTATAATTTCTTTTTCTTTTTGAGTAATTACAGCATTTTTCTTCTTTTGACCAGCTATTACAACTTCAACTGACTCTGATAAGTCTTCTTCTGTAACGCTATTTCTACCTTCTCTAACGGCCTTTAAGGCACCTTCATTTATGATATTTGCTAGGTCGGCACCTGATGCACCAGCTGTCATCCTTGCAATATTCTTTAAGTTTACATCCTTGTCCATTTTTACTTTTTTAGCATGGACTTCTAATATTTCTTCTCTTCCTTTAATATCTGGAAGTTCAACCCTTACTTGTCTATCAAACCTACCAGGTCTTGTTAAAGCTGGGTCTAGGATTTCAGGTCTGTTGGTTGCTGCCAGGATTATAACGCCTGAAGTAGCATCAAAACCGTCCATTTCATTAAGCAATTGGTTTAAGGTTTGTTCTCTTTCATCATTTCCACTATAGCCTGAAGTATCCCTTCTCTTACCTATAGCATCAATTTCGTCTATAAATACTATACAAGGTGCTTTTTCATTAGCTTGCTTGAACAAGTCTCTAACTTTAGAAGCTCCAAGACCTACAAACATCTCAACAAATTCTGAACCAGATAATGAGAAGAAAGGTACATTGGCTTCACCTGCAACAGCCTTGGCTAAAAGAGTTTTACCAGTCCCTGGAGGTCCCACTAAAAGCACACCCTTAGGAGTCACAGCACCGATTTTTGCATATTTTTTTGGATTGTGTAAAAAGTCTACAATCTCTTCTAAAGATTCTTTAGCTTCATCTTGACCAGCCACATCCTTAAACTTGGCTGCATTGGTCGGTTGAATATATATCTTGGCATTGGATTTACCAAAGCTCATAGCATTTGACCCGCCCATCATATTTTTGGTTATAAATCTAATACCTAAAAACATTATTGCAAGCGGTACAACTAATTGGACTAGAAATAGGATAACTGGATTGGTTGGTTCAACAATTTCTGTTCCAAACTTAGTTTGGGCATTCAAAAGTCTACTTGTTATATCTGGATCTCTCCATTTACCAACTCTATATACTTGTTCGTTTTCCTTGTCACCAGTTTTAAATAAGTATTGGTAAGATTCTTCTTTTAATTCTTTTATTTCGCCACTAGATAATTTTTGCACAAATTCACTATAGCTAACTTCTTTTATACTGCTATTTTTTACAGTAGGTAAAACAAACATCTGTATAGCTAAAATAATAGCAGCACCAATCAAATACCATTGCCATATAGGTCTAGGACTTCGATTGTTTTTATTGTTTTTATTATTTTTTCTTCTATCTGTCATCAAAATCTCCTATTAAAATAAAAATATTTCTTCATATTATATATATTATATAAAAGTGTTTAAATAATGTATTACCTATAAAAAAGATTATATAATAAATACCCAATTAACAAAAATATAATAATGAATCTTGCTTCTTGTAAATAAGATGACTATATGTAATAATAAAATTACTTATTGAGTTACAATAAATATTAATTGAATTAAAACAAATAACGGAGAAAAAATGAAAAATATAGTATTCGTAGGAGCAGCTAGATCAGCTGTTGGAAAGTACTTAGGAAAATTAAAAAATATTGCAATTGAAAAATTAGGAGAAAAAGTCCTTGAAGATGCTATTTCTAGATCAAGGATAAAGAAAGATGATATAGATGAAGTCGTAGTTGGAAATGTTATTTCTAGCAATACAGCTATAAATTTAGCCCAAGTTATTGGAATAAATATGGGCTTAAAGGATGAATTAACTGGAATGACTGTAAATAGGGTCTGTGGGTCTGGTATCCAAGCTGCTATATCAGCCTTCCATGAGCTACAATTTTCAAAGAAAGAAGTAGTAGCAGCAGGTGGTATAGAAATGATGTCTAGGTCACCTTACCAACTACCTTTAGAAGCTAGGTTTCAAGGTCTAGGTCTTGCTAATAAAGCACTGATAGATACAAATTTTGAATGTTTAAGAAGTGTATCTGGTACAGACCATGTTATAGAAAATATGGGATTGATAGCTGAAAATATAGTAGAAAAATATAAAATATCTAGAGAAGACCAAGATAAATTTGCTTATGACAGCCATATAAAGGCTCAAAAAGCTAAAGAAAGTGGTAGATTAGGCCAAGAGATAGTAGGTATAAAAGTAGAAAATGGTTTTATCTTTGATGAAGATGAACAAGTAAGACTGGATACAAGTATAGAAAAACTTGCTAAGTTAAGACCTGCCTTTAGAAAAGAAGGCTCAGTAACTGGTGGGAATTCTTCTTCCTTTAATGATGGAGCAGCTTTTACTATTATGACAACAGAAGATTATGCTAAAGAAAACAACTTAGACATAATGGCGAAATTTGTCGACTATTCTATTATCGGTCTAAGACCAGATATGATGGGGATGGGACCAGTTGAAGCTATAAATAAGATATGTAGGGACAATAATTTAGACCTTAAAAAAGATATAGATATCTTAGAAATAAATGAAGCCTTTGCAGGTCAAGTTCTAGGATGTCTTGAAGAATTAGATATAAGCATGGATAGTGAATATTATAAAAATTCATTTAATATAAATGGTGGAGCTATTGCTCTTGGACACCCTTTAGCAATGTCAGGTGCAAGGCAAATTACATCTATTATTTATGAATTTAAGAATAATCCAAATAAAAGATATGCTATAGCATCTGCATGTATAGGTGGGGGTCAAGGTATAGCAATCCTTTTAGAAAACCCAGCCTATAAGGGATAGGAGAAAAAATGAAAGAGAAATTTAATAAGTTTTATAAAAAAACTCTTGAAGAAAGAAGACAAATCTTAAAAGAATTAAACATGTTAAATGAAAAAATTTCCCTAGATGAAGAAATAGGTGATACCATGATTGAAAACTATGTTTTAAACATGGAGATACCTTTAGGACTTGCTATGAATTTTTCTATTAATGGAAAAGAATATATTATACCAATGGCCATAGAAGAACCTTCAGTAGTGGCGGCTGCAAGCAACGGAGCAAAAACCTTAGGTAATATAGAAACTAGTATGGATAGAAAATATTTAATCGGTCAAGTCGTCTTAGAAAATGTTGAAGATCCGGATGCAGCTATAAAAATATTAGAAGAAAATAAGAATAGTTTAATGGATCTAGCAGAGGAACATTCTCAAAGTATGATAAAAAGAGGTGGTGGTCCAAAAGAAATCACATTCAAGAAATTTGACCAAGGCTTTGTTTGTATCTACATTTCAGTAGATACCTGTGATTCCATGGGAGCTAATACCATAAATACAATTTTAGAAGCCTTGGCTCCTTTAGCTGAAGACTTGACAAATTCTTCTGCTTTATTGAGAATTTTGTCCAACCATGCTATAGAATCAGTAGTTGTAGCTGAAACAAAAACTCCGGTACAAAACTTAGACAAGGATATTGAAAAAGCTAGACAGGTAGCTAGAAGAATAGAAGCGGCAACTAAATATGCAAATATTGACCCTTATAGGGCTGTTACCCACAATAAGGGGGTAATGAATGGCGTAGATGCAGTGGTCCTTGCAACAGGAAATGACTTCAGAGCTGTTGAAGCGGGAGTCCATGCCTATACTGTAAGGGATGGTCAATATAGATCTCTAACAAGTTGGACTTTTGACGAAGAAAATGACCTATTATTAGGAAGAATAGAAATCCCTATGGCAGTTGCCACCCTTGGAGGAACCATATCTATAAATCCGATAGCTAAATGGTCCTTACAGGTTTTAAGCAATCCAGACGCCAAAGAATTAGCTAAAATAATAGCTTCTGTAGGACTTGTTCAAAACTTTTCTGCCCTAAGGGCCCTTGTAACAGATGGTATCCAAAAAGGACATATGAGCCTGCATGCCAAAACTTTAGCTAAGCAAATAGGAGTTAAAGAAGAGGAAATGGATGAATTTATGAGGAGCTTACTTAAGGCTGACAAGGTAAACCTAAGTCTGGCCAAGGGAATATTAGCTAAGATGAGAGAAGAGGATTAAAATGAGTAAAACAAATAAAGTAGGAATAGAAAAAATTGGTCTCTACCTACCTAAATATTACGTAGACCTAGTAGATCTGGCTGAAAAAAGAGGAGTAGATCCAAACAAATGGACTATAGGAATAGGTCAGGAGAAAATGTCAGTAATAGAAGAAAGTGAAGATATAGTGACTATGGCAGCTAATGCAGCAAATAAAATATTGACAGAAGAAGATAAAAAGAACATAAGTCAAGTTGTCTTTGCTACAGAATCTTCCATAGATTTTTCTAAGTCGGCAGCTAGTCAAGTCCACAGACTTTTATCAATAAATAAGTTTGCTAAGTCATATGAAGTAAAGCAAGCTTGCTATTCTGCAACAGCAGCCTTATTAAATGCCTACAACCACGTAAAATTGAATCCAGAAGAAAAAGTACTTATCTTATCTTCTGATATAGCAAGTTATGGTGCAAACAGTGGTGGAGAGGTTACCCAAGGTGCTGGTGCTATCGCTATTTTAGTTTCTAACAAGGCTGAAGTGTTAGAATTATCAGGAAAAAGCCTAGCTCTTACCCATGATTGTTATGATTTTTGGAGACCATCCTATAGGGAATACCCTCTAGTAGATGGAAAATTATCAACAGATACCTATATAAATATGTTTAAAGAAAACCTGGAAGGATTTATGGAAAAATACGAGGATAGTGAAGATTCTTTACAAGCCTTTTTATTCCACCTACCATTCACTAAAATGGGCAAAAAAGCCTTAGTTGCAAGTAGGGAAGACCTGGGTGAAAAATATGGGAAACAAATAGACCAATGGCTTGGAAAATATGAAGATTCTACTAGACTTACTAGACAAGTAGGAAACCTATATACAGGTTCTCTATACCTGGCTTTTATTTCTCAGTTGATTTATGGAGCTTTAGAAGCTGGCCAAGAAATAGGCCTATTCTCATATGGTTCAGGAGCAGTTTCTGAAATATTTACAGGCTACCTAGCTGAAAACTATAGGGACCATATTGATGTAGAAGATATTGAGAACTCTTTAAATACTAGAGAAGAGATGTCTCTTGACTATTATGATGAACAATACTTCAAGTCTAAATATATTGAAAGCCAAGATAAAGAAATAAGGGTAAGAGAAGATGTTGAAGGCTTCTATTTAGAGAAAATTAAGGATGGAAAGAGATACTACAGTCATAGATAATGTTTTGTGTTTTAATCCACTAAGATATATAATTAAAGGGAAGTACAAAATATAAAACACAATAAGGAAAGGATATTTATGGAAAATTTAATTATCAATACAATTAGATCTTTATCAGCCGAAATGGTGTTAAAAGCTAATTCAGGTCACCAAGGTGCACCAATTGGTATGGCACCAATGGGATACGCCCTATTTAATGATGTGATGAAATACAATCCAAAAAACTCAAAATGGGTAAATAGAGACAGATTTATCCTATCAGCTGGCCACGCATCAGCCCTACAATACTCACTATTACACTTGTATGGCTTTGATGTAACCATGGATGATATCAAGAACTTTAGACAATTAAATTCTAGAACTCCTGGTCACCCAGAATACGGATTTACAGATGGGGTTGAATTGACAACAGGACCACTAGGACAAGGTGTAGCTATGGCTGTTGGTTTTGCTATGGCTGAAAAGCACTTAGCAGCAAGATTCAATACAGAAAAACACAAGATTATTGACCACTATACCTATGCAATAGCAGGTGATGGTTGCCTAATGGAAGGTGTTTCAAATGAAGCGTCATCATTGGCTGGTACCCTAGGCTTAGATAAATTAATAGTTTTATATGACTCAAACCAAATTACAATTGATGGTAGAACAGACCTTGCCTTTAGAGAAAATGTTGCAAAAAGATATGAAGCCTTAGGATGGCAAGTATTAGATGTTGCAGATGGTACAGATGTACAAGCTATCGAAGCTGCAATAGCAGAGGCTAAAAAAGATAAGGAAAGACCTACTTTAATTGAGATTCACACTGTAATCGGTTTTGGTTCAAACAAGGCTGATACATCAGCTGTACATGGGAATCCTTTATCAAAAGAAGACATTCAAGAAATGAAAAAGACTTTAGGCTACCAATACGAAGATGAATTCTTTGTAGCTGATGAAGTGAGAGAGTACTTGAAAAACAAACAAGAAGAATTAGCTAAAAATGAAGAAGAATGGAATAAATTAGTTGAAGAATATAGCAAGGAAAATCCTGACCTATATGTAGAATTCAAAAAAGCCTTCAAAAATGACTATGACTTCTCATTCTTAAATACAGAAGACTACTACAAGTTCGACAAGGCTTTAGCTACAAGAGCATCATCAGGTATAGCCTTAAATAGGTTAAATGAACATGTTGGAAACTTATTTGGTGGTTCTGCTGACTTAGCTGGATCAAACAATTCAAGATTAGAAGGTGAAGAAGACTTCTCTAAAGAAAATCCAAGAGGTAAAAATATCAACTTTGGTATAAGAGAACATGCTATGGCTGCAATGGCTAATGGTATTAGCTTACATGGTGGTTTAAGACCATATACAGCAACATTCTTATCATTTGCTGATTATATGAAACCAGCTATAAGATTGTCTGCCTTGATGCACCAACCAGTTGTGTATATCTTCACACATGATTCAATCGGTTTAGGTGAAGATGGACCTACCCACCAAGCTGTAGACCAACTACCAATGTTAAGAGCTATTCCAAATACAGTTACACTTAGACCTGCAGATGCTAAAGAAACAGCAGCAGCATGGGCCTTTGCTATAACTGAACACTCAAGACCAATAAACTTGATCTTATCAAGACAAGCCTTACCTAACTATGAAAATACTGGAGAGAACCTATTTAAAGGTGGATATATCCTTAAAGACTTTGGAGAAAATCCAGAAATAGTATTGATTGGTACAGGTTCAGAAGTACAATTAGCATATGAAGTAGCAGAAAGCTTATACGAAAAAGGTATTTCAGCTAGAGCAGTATCAATGCCTTCAATGGAACTATTTGATGCGCAAAGTGAAGAATACAAGGCTGAAGTTTTACCTGAAGGTACAAGAAGAGTTGCTATCGAAGCATCATCAGACCAAGCTTGGTACAAGTATGTAGGCTTAGATGGCTTGATTGTACAAATGGAAACATTTGGTTTATCAGGTCCAGCTGAAGAAGTATTTGACCACTTCGGATTTACAAGAGATAAGATTTTAGCTAAGATTGAAGATAAATTTGACTTATAAAATAAAAAAGGTTTTTCTGGATAGGATAACTATCTAGAAAAACCTTTTTATTTTGTAGATTCTCTTTCTATAAGTTGAGTTGGTATAAGGATTGTCTTCTTTTTATAAGCAGAATTATTCAATGCATCTAAAATATTTTTAACGGTTTCATCAGCAATAGTCTTGATATCTTGTTTTATACTTGTGAGTTTTGGGCTAGTATATTGGCAAGTTGGTATGTCATCAAATCCAACCAGAGAAATATCTTCTGGTATTTGTATATTATTATTTTTTAATATTTCAATTAAATTTATAGCCAAGCCATCATTTATGGCAAAAATACCATCCAATTTAGGATTAGATTTTAAGAAATTTATTACTTGATTTTCTAAAGCCTTATCATCAGAAATTTGTAAATGATTTTTATTCTTACAAAACTCAATATTTCTATCTTCTAAAGCCTTCAAGAATCCATCAAATCTTCTTTTGTTTGCAGATGATAATTTTTTAGGTCCCAAAAAGGCTATTTGCTTACACCCTTTATCTAAAAGGTGTGAAGAAGCCTGATATGAACCGGAAAAATGATCTGAAGAAATATAGGTGCTCTCATCAAGATTTGCAGGTTCCCTATCTATACAAATGTAAGGAATATCTTTGCTTTTACCCGAAAAAGCAAAACCCTTATCGATATTACCAGATATGGCGACTAAGGCATCTATGTTTTTGTTTTCTAATATTTGAAGGTAAGTTTTTTCCTTTTTTAAACTTCTATCTGTATTGCAAATAATAGTAGAGTAAGAATTTTCGAAAAAAGATTTTTCGATTTCTTGGACAAGATTAGCAAAAAAGTAATTACTAATATCTGGTACCAAAATACCAATAGTATGGCTTACCTTGGTTCTAAGACTTTTGGCATTATAATTAACTTGATAACCAATGTCATTAACAACCTTTAATACTTTTTCTTCAGTTTTCTTTGAATATTTACCTTTTTTATTTAGGACACGAGATACTGTTGCTATAGATACACCAGCTAATTTCGCTACATCTTTTATAGAATAGTTTTCCACAAACCCCTCCTGGATTGCTAATATGAAACAATTATATCAAATGAAGGAAGATTTTGAAATTATAGCTTTGGATATAGATATGTGGTTGACAAAATACGATAAAAGTAGTATATTTAAAATAATAGTAAACGTTTACCCTAAACAAAAGGAGGATTTATGAAAGAAATTTTACTTTGCCCATCATTAATGTGTGCTAACTTTGATAACTTAAAAGAAGAAGTAGAACAATTAGATAAGGCAGGCATCGATATTTTCCATGTTGATATAATGGATGGTCAATTTGTACCAAACTATGGTATGGGATTACAAGATTTAGAATCCGTTAGAAGAAATACAGATAAATTAGTAGATGTACACTTAATGACTAAAAATCCTGGTGATTATATAGATTTATTTGCAGAAAAAGGTGCAGATATTATATACATACATCCAGAAGCTGACCTACATCCAGCACGTACATTAGCTAAGATTAAAGACCATGGTAAAAAAGCAGGTATAGCTATAAATCCTGGTACAAGTCTAGAATGTGTAAAACCACTTTTATCACTAGTAGACTACTTTATGGTGATGACTGTAAATCCTGGTTTTGCTGGACAAAAATATTTAGACTATGTAGATGAAAAAATAGATGAAATAGTTAAATTAAAAGATAAATACAATTATAAGGTATTTGTAGACGGAGCAATTTCTCCAGAAAGAATAGAAAAATTAAGCGCCAAAGGTGTTGAAGGTTTTGTGTTGGGAACTTCATCCTTGTTTGGTAAAGAAAAATCATATGATGAAATAGTAAAAGAATTAAAGAGCCTATAGGAGGGGAGTATGAGATTAGCAATTGGATGCGATCATGTTGCATTAGACTTAAAGAAAGAAATAATTGAGTATGTAGAATCATTAGGACATGAAATAGAAGACTTAGGTCCTTTTACTGACGAAAGAACAGACTATCCTATATATGGACAAAAGGTAGCTAAAGCAGTTGCCAACAAAGAGTATGATAGGGGAATATTAATCTGTGGTACAGGTGTAGGTATTTCCATAGCAGCAAACAAGGTAAAAGGTATAAGAGCAGTTTGCTGTAGCGAACCATATTCTGCAAAATTATCTAGACAACACAATGATTCAAATATTTTAGCCTTTGGTGCTAGAGTTATAGGACCAGAATTAGCTAAAATGATAGTTAAAGAATGGTTGGATGCTGAATATGAAGGTGGAAGACACCAAAGGCGTGTTGACATGCTTGCAGAAATAGAAGCAGAGGGTCAAGATTTAGAAGCTTACCTTAAAGATGTAAAAATAAATTGTTAGTCATAGGAGAAAGATATGAGTAATAAAGATTTAGCAAAAATTATATTGCATAATATTGGGGGCAAAGAAAATATCAATGATTATTCCCACTGTGCTACAAGATTAAGATTTAATTTAAAAGATGAATCAAAGGCAAACACAGAGCTTTTAGAAAACCAAGATGGTATTGTATCTATAGTTAGGAAGGGTGGACAATATCAAGTAATCATTGGTTCTAGCGTATCTTCAGTATACGATGAATTAAGAAAAATAACTCATGGTGGAAAGGTTTCTGAAGAAGATGAAAGTAAAAGCGAAGGAAGAAAGAAAGGAAACTTCTTTACAACAATCGCAGCTATATTTTCTCCTGTATTACCAGCCTTTGCAGGATCAGGTATTTTAAGAGCCTTGGTTATATTGGCTAGCCAACTAGGTATCTTAAGTGAAAGTTCAGGAACCTATCAAATTTTAACAATAGCTTCCATGACAGTATTTTACTTTTTACCAGTAGTTTTAGCCTATACAACAGCTAAACATTTTGGTGCTAACCCAGTTATTTCAATGGTTATAGGTGCGGCTCTTATTAATCCGGATTTAATTGCCATGATGGGTGAAATAGGTAATGGTGCTAGGACCGACTTCTTAGGTATACCAGTAGTATTGATGTCTTACGCATCAACAGTATTCCCAGTAATCATTGCGGTTGCAGCATTTTCGTATTTAGAAAAATTCTTAAGAAGGTCTATACCAGAAGGTGGTCATTTAGTATTTGTACCTATGATTTCATTTGCTGTTATGATACCTCTTACATTAATAGTTATAGGACCTATCACATATAATGTGTCAAACTGGATAGCTAAATTGATAAATAGCTTAATAGAATCAAGTCCACTTTTAGCAGGAGCTTTAGTAGGTGGTGGTTGGAATGCTTTAGTTTCAGTAGGTTTACATTGGGCAGTTAATCCGATCATGATTCAAAATATAGCAACACAAGGCTATGACTATATAGTACCATTCACCTTTGCTACAAACTTCGCTATGATGGGTGCAGCTTTAGGTGTATGGCTAAAAGCTAGACATTTAAAGAGAAAACAATATTCATTGACAACAGCCTTGACAATTGCCTTCTCAGGTATTACTGAACCAGCAATCTATGGTGTTGCTATGATATTAAAACGTCCATTTATCGCAGCCTTGATAGGTGGTGCAGTAGGTGGAGCCTATATAGGAGCTAATGGAGTTACAGCACAATCATTTGTATTTGGTGGATTAACAACATTACCAACCTTCGCAGGTGGTAAAGAAGGAAACTTCATGCACGCTATAATAGGTTTAACAATATGTGTGCTAGTTGCAGCAGTATTGACTTATGTATTTGGTTTTGAAGAACCAGAATTGAAAAAAGAAAAATAAAATATGTTAAATGGAAGGGTAGAATTTTTCTATCCTTCTTTTTTTGTGCATGTATGAATCTTCCCAAATCTGTTATAATAATTAGACAAGGAGATGACTATGAGATTGAGATATAAGCCTTTTGCGCTACCAGAATTACATGAAAATAAGTTGGTATATTTTGACCCAAAAGAAAATAAGGGAAGATGGAAAGAAATATTTGGAAATGACAATCCCATCCACATAGAAATCGGAGCAGGCCGTGGTGGATTTATAAAAGAATTGGCTCTTAGAAATCCTGATATAAACTACATAGCAGTAGAAATGGATGAAAAGATTTTTGTCTATACAGGAAGAATGTTTCTAGAAGAGGAAGAAAACATTCAAAATGTAAGACTATTAAAGGACAAGGCTGAAAACTTGGCAGAGTTTTTTGAAGAGGATGAAGTAGATAAAATATATATAAACTTTTCAAATCCTTGGCCAAAAAAGAAACACCATAAGAGAAGGATCACCCATCCAAGGCAGCTTGTAAACTATGTTAAGATCTTGAAAAATGGTGGTCTAGTAGAATTTAAGACAGATGACAGACCATTTTTTGAAGATTCTTTAGAATACTTTGAAGAAAATGGCTTTGAATTATTAGAATACACCTTTGACTTAACAGAAGAATTCAAAGCTGACAATATAGTTACTGAATATGAAAGAAAATGGAGAAAAAGAGACATTCCTATAAACTATTTAAAAGTTGAGTTACACAAGTAAGAAAAGAGAAGAGGTAAAAATGTTATTTATATGTTATGAAAAATGTTCCACATGTAAAAAGGTAAAAGATTTGCTGGATGACAAGGGGCTTAAATATGACTTTAGGTCTATAAAGTCTGAAAATCCAACAGTTAAAGAATTAAAAGACTGGCACAAAAAATCAGGACTGGATATAAAAAGATTTTTTAATACATCAGGAAAAATCTACAGGGAAAACAATCTAAAAGACAAACTAGAAACTATGACTGAAGAAGAAAAATATGACCTATTAGCTACAGATGGCATGTTAGTGAAAAGACCTATATTGATCACAAATGATAAGGAAGTCTTTGTTGGTCCAGATGTTAAAAAATATGTAGAAAGCCTATGATAAACACAGAAAACAAGCCAATAGGTTTATATATACACATACCTTTTTGTGAAAAGAAGTGTAACTACTGTAACTTCCTAACCTTTGTAAACAATGATGAACAAATAGAAAAATATGTACAATACTTGATAAAGGAAATCAACCTATATAAGGGTGAAAATATCCACCTAGATACAATCTATATAGGTGGGGGGACACCATCATATTTGGATGAAAAATACATGGTCCAAATAGTTGATGCTATAAAAAATGTATTTGTATTGGAAGATAATTTAGAATTTACCATAGAAATGAATCCGGAATCAGTTGAAGTAGATAAGATAAAGACCTATCTGCAAATAGGAATAAATAGGTTTTCTATGGGAGTCCAATCTTTTAATAATGATGTTTTAAATATAATGGGAAGGCTCCACAACAGGACTTCAGTATTCAAGAAACTAGCTCTTATGAGGGAACTTGGTTGTAAAAATATATCAATAGACCTTATGCTGGCCAACCCAAAACAAGATATAGAAATTTTAAGGGAAGACCTGGCCATAGCTTGTAAATTAGATATAGACCACATTTCCTACTATTCTTTAATTTTAAAAGAGCAGACATATTTTGACCTTTGGTACAGGCAAGGGAAAATAGAGCTTTTTGATCCTGAAGAGGAAAGAAAAATGTACCATGAAGTGGTAGATACCCTGGTTAAAAATGGCTTTGACCACTATGAAATCTCATCATTTGCTAAAAAAGGACTAAGGGGAATCCACAATGCCAAATATTGGACCCTCAATGACTTTATAGGCCTAGGCATGGGAGCTGCAGGAAATATTTCTAGAACAAGGTTTGAAAATGTTAGAGATTTTGATAGCTACTATGAGCTCTTGGACAAGGATCAAAAGCCTCTTTTAGAAAAGGAAGAGCTTTCCATAGAAGATAGGGAAAAAGAATATTTAATGTTAAATCTAAGAATGATGAAGGGCTTTGACATTGACCAGATGAACAAAAAGTTTTCAATAGATTTTGAAGAAAAATACAAGGATATTTTAGAAAAAAATATAGGTGCAGGTATACTAAAGAAAGAAAATAATAGGATAAAATTTACAGATTATGGCATAGATAATGGAGAAGTATTTTTCCATGAACTCTATGGGTTAAATTAAGGAAAATATATGGCGATAAAAGTTGTAAAAATAATTGATATGGTCTTGCCAAACTTTTCAATTGGTCAAGATGATGAAGGAAAAGAATACAGGTTCAAGGGCGGCGTCCTTGGCCAAAAAGTTTTGATAAAAACTGGTAAAAAGAAGGCTGGTTACTTTTCAGGCAAGCTATTAAATATTGAAGAAAAGTCAGACTTGGAAACACTAGGAAACCATGACAAGTTGAATGAATTATCAGGTAACAAGTTTGAAAACATTCCTTATGAAAAAGAACTGGAAATAAAGAAAAACATGCTAACTAAGCTCTATAAGGACTTAGATTGGAAGGAAGACATTAAATTAAATCCTTCACCTTTGATTTCTGGATATAGGAATAAGATGGAATACACCTTTGGTGATTCTGAAAAAGATGGTCCCCTTATCCTAGGCATGGCCAAGCTTGGAAGATTTTATGAGAAAGTTGACTACGGTGGAGGCTCAATAGCAAATCCAGACTTTGATAAGATAAGAAAATTTACCCAAGAATTTTTCAGAGAAAAAAATATTAACCACCACCACAAGACCAGACATGAGGGAGAACTCAAGTTTTTCATCATTAGATATTCATTTTATGAAAATGCCTATATGCTAAATCTTGTAACAAAAGAATCAGAAGTCATTAACCAAAACTTGCTTGAAGAATTTATAGACAGGGCTAGACAGTTAGATTTAGATGGTGAAATATCATCATTCTTCCATACTGTTTCAAATTCAGTAGCTGATGCTGTTGTTGCAGAAAGAGTAGAAAAGGTATGGGGCAAGGACTATTTGACTGAAAAAATCAATGGATTAATCTTTAGAATAAGCCCATTCTCATTTTTCCAACCAAATCCAAAGGGAGCAGAAAATCTTTACCAAAGAGCCCTTGAATTTGCAGGAGATATTGAAAATAAAATAGTATATGACCTCTATTGCGGTACAGGAACCATATCGCAAATCTTTGCCAAAAAAGCCAAAGAAGTAGTTGGGGTAGAAATAGTAGAAGAGGCTGTAGAAAAGGCTATAGAAAATGCAAAGATCAATGAATTGGATAATCTAGTTTTCAAAGTTAATGATGTATTAAAAGAAATAGATAGCCTAACAAAAAAACCAGACATAGTGGTAGTAGACCCACCAAGAGCAGGGATACACGCAGAGGCTATAGGAAAAATAAGTAAAATGCAGGCCGACAAAATCGTCTATATATCCTGTAACCCTGTAAGCCAGGTAGAAGATATAAAACTATTTGAAGCAAATGGATATAGGCTGGAGAAATTAGAAACCTTTGACCAGTTTCCAAGAACAGTTCATGTTGAGGCTCTAGTATTGATGACAAGGGAAAGGGAGTAAAAAAACTCTGAAAGGCTTGAAATCAATAGGTTATTGATTTATTAGGCTGCTAATGAGAAGATGAATTTATTGAAATTAGTGTTCAAAAATATCTTTTAAATACCAACTTGTAGCAACACTATGAATATTATGAAAGGGTCGTAGCAACACTTTGGATATTTGATAGGTTGTGTCAACGGTATTGATGGAGTAAAAAAGGTAATATAAATTAGAATTTGAGGGGGATGATGAAATGATATTCATTCAGGAGATACCTGTTTCAAAAATCAACGAGTATTGGGACATTCAGTTTCAGTATTTGGTGAATGACGGAATGATAACGACGGAAGAAGAAAAGAAATACTTCCAGAGTGCTGAGTATCGAGATGTATTACAAAGTCATATGTTACGCACTCCGGACACTTTACATATGGTATATTTTGTGCGTGACGGAGTTAAGATTGGTGCTTCTCAATACTGCACTTACAAGAGCGAAGACGGGAAATGTTTCATTCTTGATTTTTGGGTATTCCCGGAGTATAGAGGAAACGGGACAGGACACAAATGCTTCCAAACGCTTTTGGAATATACAAAGAATGATGGTGCTTTGTACTATGCTCTCAATTATGCGAAAGAAGATTCTCGCAGATTCTGGGAGTCTCTTGGATTTATTGATAATGGTACCGATGAGTACGGCTCTCCATTGATGATAAAAAAATAGATCGATTCCTGTTTATTATTAGAAGCTTAAAGTAATAGTTAAATCTGAAATTAGGATTCAAAAATATCTTTCAAATACTTACTTGTAGCAACACTATAAATATTATGAAAGGGTCGTAGCAACACTTTAGATTTTTGGTAGGTCGTGTCAACGGTATGGGTGGAATTAAAAACAGGATAAAATAGAGTTTTATAGACTTTAGATATGTATGCAGAGAGCATAAAAAGAAATTTTGTGCTTTTTTCTGATATTAAGATAAAAATAATAAATTTATACACATTAAAGTATGCTGATATATTGAGGTATGCAGAGTATTCATTTTTAAATAGAAACAAAACAAAGCACTTTGATGAAGGATTGGGAGATTTCATCCTTATTCAAGGCTATTGAGAGTATATGGATTGATAGAACAATTTAAAAACGTTAATGACAGGTAAATGTAGCTAAATAACAACTAATAACATTAAATCAATTGATAAAAAAATGTGTTCAAGCTATAATTATTACAGATTATAGAAACGAGGTTATAAATGAGCGATATTAATAAAAATCAATTTATAGATAAGTGGATTAGTATTGATGAAGCTGCAGAGTATTTAAGCGTCAAGCCAGTAACTATCAGATCTTGGATAAGAAAAGGGAAGGATATTCCAGCTCATAAAATAGGACGTCAGTGGAAATTTAAATGTTCAGAACTTGACGAATGGGTAAAGAGCGGGAATAGTGCAATCAAATGATGAAAAATATTAGTGAAAATATAATAATCCAAGAAACGTTGAATATCATTTATCAATATATTAATAATAACTATAGTGATAAAGAGATTAAAAAGATAAACAAAGAACTAAATGTTTTATGTGATATTTCTAAGGTCAAATTTTCTAAAACAGAGTCTATTGGATATGAGACTGCTCAAAAAATGTTATCTTCAATTAATGAAAAAGAGAAAATAAGAAAGATTAAAGGAGTATATTATACGCCACATGATTTGATAAGATTTATTGCAATAAATACAATCAAGCTACATTTTGGAATATTAAATAATAATAATCTTCATGTACTAGATTTAAATGGAGTACCATATAGAAAGTTCTGTTTTGAAAAAACATTATTTGATCCAACTTGTGGAGCTGGTGAGTTTTTGCTTGTTGCTGCTGAACTTAAATTTGATGTATTAGAACTTCATAGAAAAAATATAACAAATGGTAACATCAAAAATATTTTGTCAACAATATATGGTAACGATGTTAATCCTGAATCTACTTTAATAGCACAATTACGATTATTTTTATTTGTACTAAATAGATATGGTGCAGAAAAAATTAGAGGCATAAGCTCAATTTTATTAGCTAATTTTTATTGCTATGATTTTATTACTAGCCCAAATGAAAATGATAAGTATGATTTAATTGTTGGCAATCCTCCTTATGTAGAAGACACGAAGAGTGGATTGTCCCTCAATAAAAGATATGGAAATATTTATGCTAATACTTTAGAAAATTCTTCATTGAAAGTAAATAATTTAGGAGTAATAGGATTTGTTATACCTCTATCATATATATCTACTCCAAGAATGAAAGAAATCAGAACGGTTATTAATGAAAACATGAATGAACAATATATACTTAGTTATTCAGATAGGCCAGATAGTTTATTTGTTTCAGTACATCAAAAATTATGTGTAATATTTGCAAAAAAAGATAGTAAATATCCAGCTTTATACACAGGAAATTATCAATATTGGTATAAAGATGAAAGAGAGGCATTGTTTGACAATACAATGTCATATAAAAATAATTTTGCTGAAACAAAATTTATTCCTAAACTAGGCACAGAACTAGATTCAAAAATATATGAAAAAATAATTAATAATGAAAAATCTTTATTATCAAAAATGAAATCTGGAGATGCCTCAATATTCCTAAATATGAGAGCTGCATTTTGGATTAAAGCTTTTATGAATTTTCATGAAGGATCTGAGTATAAAGAATATAAGGTAAATAAAGAGGCAAAATATTTTATAATGTGTTTATTAAATTCATCATTGTTTTGGTGGCATTGGATTGCAGTTTCTGATTGTTGGCATATAACAATGAAAGAATTAGAGAATTTTAAGATTCCGAATAAAATAAAATATTCAGATTTTAAGGGTTTGGCTATTGAATTAGAGCAAAAACTCGAAGAAACAAAATTATATGTGGGAACAAAACAAACTGAGTATGAATATAAGCATAAGGAATGTATAGATATAATACATGAAATAGATGACATTATTAATAAATCATTTAATTTAACCGAAGAGGAGAGTATTTATATAAAAAACTTTGCTCTCAGATATAGAATAGGAGGTGGTGCTAAGTGAAAGCTATTGATTTATTTGCTGGATGTGGTGGACTATCATTAGGATTTATTAAAAATGGATATGAAATCACAACCGCAGTAGAGTTTGATAGGAGCATAGCGGAAACTTATAAAAAAAATCATGAAGGAGTAAATGTCATAGTTGATGATATTAAAAATATAGATACTTCTGAAGTTTTTAAAAAAAATGACGCTGATGTAATAATTGGAGGACCACCTTGCCAAGGATTTTCAATGGCTGGAGCACGAATAAGGAATGGATTTATTGATGATCCTAGAAATTATTTATTTAAGCATTATTTTAATGTTGTGAAGAAAGTAAAGCCTCAAGTTTTTATTATGGAGAATGTTAAGGGATTACTTACTATGCACAATGGAGAAATTTTTAAGGAGATAGTAAGTTCATTTAGTGATCCTAATCTATTAGATGGGGAACCGTACCATATTAACTATAAATTAGTAAAAGCAGTTGATTTTGGAATTCCTCAAAAAAGAGAACGTGTAATTATAGTAGGAAGTATATATAATAATTTTAATTTTGAAGAATTATGGTTGGATACAATAGAAGATATTAAGAAAGAGATTCCAAATTATTTTGATTCTGTTACTGTAAAGGATGCTATTGGGAATTTAGGTAATACTACTGAAGATGGGATTAGTAAACTAAATGAAGAGCAAAGCGAATATGAAAAATTTCTATCAAATGGAAAAAACATAGTAACAAACCATAATAAAACTAATCATTCAAAGGTTGCAATTGAAAGAATGAGTAAGATAAAGTCTGGAGAGAACTTTAAATCTTTAAATGAAGAGATAAAATCAGTTCATAGTGGTGCTTATGGAAGATTGTCTTGGGATAGTCCAGCTCAAACGATAACAACAAGGTTTGATACTCCTGCAGGAGGTAGATTTATACATCCGGTGGAGAATAGAACCTTATCACCTAGAGAGGCAGCTAGAATACAAAGCTTTCCAGATGATTTTATTTTTTACGGTAATAAAACTTCAATAGGTAAACAAATAGGAAATGCTGTGCCACCAAAAATTTCTTATTTTTTATCTAGATTAGTAGACAAAATAATAGAGGAGGGAAAAAATGAATCCAATACTACAAAATAAATTTGATGAATTAAGCAAAGCATCTGATTATGAGTGTTGGTATTTAGTTAAACAACCAACCGATTTTGGAAATTTATGTTATTTGGTGTCTTTTTTAGAAGAATACAAAAATGATTCTGGCGGCTTAAATCTTCAAGACTTTATTAGTAAAAAAATTGGGGAATTAGCTGAAGAAAAACCAGGCATTATAATTTCTAATAACTATAGAGCATTAAGAGTAGCTGCATATTTTGGATTAATCCTTATGACATCAAAATCTTATGAAGATTCAATTATAACGGATACTTTCTATGAAATAAAAAAGAGAACTAATGGTAATTTTGAGAATATTGATATTTATATTGACATTATTCAAAGACAAATAGAGAAGATGTATATTAGTTCTGATGTTGATGAGCAGAAAGATAAAGTTAGAAAAGATTATAGGCTATATCCTGTAATGTTACTGTATAAAGTGTTGCTTGAAATCGGTAGATCAACAGGTGCTTATTCAATAAATATAGCAGAATATAAGTATTTAGTTGCAACAACAAAAAAATTTGAAGATTTCTTAGATACTTTACTTTTAATAAAATTATTTAGAGAAGATTCAGAATATAATAATATTTTTGATCAATTTAGAAATAAGTTTGATAATAGGTTAATACAGGCTTTAAAACAATTACCTACTCTTAATATAGATAAAAATTCAATTAGTATTGTAGAATCTATGATAGATGAAGTTTCAAAAAAAGTATTTATTTTTGAGAAAAATCCTAATATTTTTCTGACAGATAATTATTTGGAATTTCTTGGATCAACAAAAAGTTTATTTGACCTTGGAGTTGATACTGAATTAAAGAAATATAAAGTTAATGGAGATGTTCAGAGGGAAGAAGGTGGAAAAAATATACTGCTATATGGTGTACCAGGTTCAGGTAAAAGCCATACAATTAAAATAGATTATTGTGAAGATGAATCTAAAATTGAAAGAGTTGTATTTCATCCAGATTATATGAACACTGATTTAATTGGGCAAATTCTTCCTACAATTAAAGAAGATGGAATGATAACTTATGAATTTACATCTGGTCCATTCACAAAAATTTTAAAGAAAGCATATGAAGATCCATCAAATAAATACTATCTGGTTATCGAGGAGATTAACAGAGGTAATGCCCCTGCAATATTTGGAGAGGTATTTCAATTACTGGATAGAGATAAAAACGGTAATAGCACATATGGAATAACAAACGAGAATATATCTAGAATAGTTTATGATAACCCAAATCAATTAATATCAATTCCTTCAAATCTTTGGATTTTAGCAACTATGAATACCGCAGATCAAAATGTATTTACGTTGGATACAGCATTTCAAAGACGTTGGATTATGAGGATGATAAAGAATGATATAGAATCTTCTGAACATGCAAATATGGAAATACTTGATACTGGTGTAACATGGAAAATATTTGCTGAAACAATAAATAACCAGATAATATCAAGCAACTCTGCGACTATGTCATCAGAAGATAAGAGATTAGGAGCTTACTTTATTACGGAAGAAATACTACTAGAAGATAAAGAAAACATGTCTAAGGAAAACTTTAACTGTTTATTTGCAGAAAAAGTAATCAAATATCTTTGGGATGATGCGTTTAAATTTGGTAGAGAAAAATTATTTAATCCTGAATATAAAAGTCTTGAGAAAATTATAGAAGAGTTTTCAGATAATAATGGTTTTAAGAGATTTGATATTTTTGAAACATCTATAAAAGATATCTTAAAAGATAAGGTTCAAATTCATGAAGAACAAGAAGAAATAGAAGAGGAAGAGTTAGAGAGAAATTCAGAGGAGTAATGTATGGAAGATTTTATTAATGTTAATCCAGATACTCCATTAACTGAATATTGTAGAAATGCTAGTAATAGAGAGGGCGATACTTTTGTAGGTATTAAATCTGAATATGTTGATGGAAATCATTCATTATCGATACATTTTCCGATAGGATTTGAAATTTCTAAAAATGAAGAAATAGTTAGAGATGATATTATCAGCCTAATTTCTGTTTTACAAGTTTATAATGATCAACAATCTAGAATTTCAAAAATAATGCCAGAACAGGTTCTAAAGACAGTGAGATTTCCTGTTCAAGCATATTTTACAGTTTTAGCAGACTTTTTGAATAATGGATATTATCAAATTACAGAAGAACAATATAAACAAGGTATAGCTGGACCAATAAGTTGGTCAAGAACAATAAAAATGGAAACACCGATAGCCCAAACAAATGGCGTAGTCTACACCAAATATAGGGTAAAGCATCATAATGAAACGGACAAGGACTTAATAACAGAAATTAATAAGTATTGTGTGTATCAGAGTTATTTAAGGCTAGGTTGGATTTATAAATTATCTTTACCTCCAAAGCCTAATAGAAGAAGGGAAATAAATGTATATCAAAATTATATAGAAAGTGCCTTATTAAGAACAAATAGAGATAAAGATAAACAATTATTTTCCGCTATGGCAGATATACTAAATTTTGAGAATAATGCCAATGATCCTGACCAATTTTATTTTGGTACTAATAGATTTGAGTATATTTGGGAGAAACTAATCCAAGAAACTTATGGCAATGTAAGGAAAGAAGATTATTTTCCAAAAACAAAATGGAGGCTAAAATTTGGTTCTGAGAGTGATAATACAGCACTTGAACCAGATACAGTAATGAAAGAATCTGACGATATCTACATATTAGATGCTAAATATTATAAATATGGTATTACACAAAATCCGCGAGATTTACCTAATTCAAGTTCTGTTAATAAACAAATCACATATGGAGAACATGTTATAAATGAGAAAGTAAGAGATGGAGAAGGCGTATATAATGCATTTTTAATGCCATATGACTCTGAAAGACAACCATATAACCAAGAAGAGGGTCATTATTATTCAGTAGGTGAAGCCGTATCAAGTTGGAAACCATCAAATGAAAATTATCAAAGAGTACAGGGAATTTTAGTAGATATTAAGTTTTTAATAAAAAATTTAATAAAGCCGAATAACAATGAAATAGTTAAACTATCTAATGCAATTAAAGAAAGTTTAGAAGAAAATATTAAAAAAGAGCAGCTTAAGTAAATTACTTTTGCTGCTCCCTTTTTTTTCGTTGATATCGCCTTTGATTTACTATGTTGCCACATGTAAATGAATCACAATATTTTTTTTTAGAGTTGGTTTTAGATACTTCAAAATATTGATTACATGTTGGATTTGCACATTTTCTTAACCCTACTTGAGAAGAGTCAAGATAAAACAAAGAGAAATACATAGCACTAAACAATGATGGAAGTTTCCAATCAGGTTTCATATCTAAAACATTATATACGGGATGTACGGATTTTAGATTATTTTGAAACTCTTCACTTAATAATAATTTTGATGTATAAATCAGTGCATCAAAGATTTGTTTATTTTGTTTTAAATCCTTATATAATTCATCATTGAATATCCCATCGAGGGTTATGTTATACATATCAAATGGAGATAAATCAAATACTAAATGATAAAGGAAATCAGAAACTTTATGCCATTTATGATTTTTTACGAGCTGATTTTTATTCTTATATACTCTTAATAGTTTTTTACACCAATTTGGGAGTCTTTCATGTTGTAGAATTTTTAAATACTTTTCTTGATCAATCTTAATCGTAGTTTCAAAAACAGAATCGTAGATTTCAAAGTATCCTATTTTTTGCCCATTTCTGTCTTCGTACTTTAACCCTTCTATACCATCGTTATGATTTATAGAATTATTAACAATATTCATTATGTAATTTTGTTTTGTTTCAAAAACAATACTATCATTTATTTTAATTGTTTTAGGTTCTCTAAATAAAAGAAATATACAAGCATCTAAAAGTTCTTGTGTATTGATGGAATTCTTAAAATCTATATCATATTGGTTGTTCATCAGTTGAACAAATGCTAAAAGACTTTCTTGTAAGTAATATAAATCAGATGTATTTATAGATGTATACCTATCAGGATTTGTATTAAATAAAAAGCCATATTTTTCAAAGTACGACTTGTAAGATTCAATGTCGTCTTTTTTTATGCCTAAAAACTCTCCAAGTACATTATTTTTTTCTCTCTTTTTTCTATCTCCTAAAACTTTTAACCCTGAACCATAAATATATCCCATTTTTATAGTTTGATCTTTTGTTTCCTTAAGAGCAATTCTTTTTATTAAATTTCCACTCATGTCATCAATGACACTTTCAATATCACATGCACAACTATTATTTTCAAAAGTAAATTGTGTTAAAAATTCTCTTTCCATCGATATCACCTTATAAGTAATTATTTAAATTTTTCTAATTATATATGAAATTATATCACATAAAAATATAAAGTATCACATTATTAATAAAAAATATAATAAGCAAAATGCTGGAGTTATATTACATATAAAAAAATGGGAGAATATACATGTAATAGCTTATGTAATAAATATGAAAGGAGTAATAATTTATGATCAAAGTATAAAAAGTAAATTGAAAATTCAGGAATAGATGATGAAATATAACAAACTGTAAAAGAGCATAAGCATTGCAAAAAATAACATAAAATATTTTAGCCTTACGGCGCGCGACGTTTGGCGAGGATAAAAATAATAAGTATCACTTTAAGGGTAATTTGACACTTATTATTAATTCTCGCTTATTAGTCGTGCGCTTTTAAGTTTGATTGTCCTCGCCAAATGGCAGTAGCCAAGGCGGAAAGGATAATCAATGAAAAATAAAGCCAAAGTTGTTGAATTAGAAGTAACAGATGAAATAATAAGAGATTTTGGAATAGATTCAAAGGAAGTTAAAATATTAAAACATGGTAGTAGGTTTGTAAAATGCATTTTAGTAGAAACTACTGAAGAGGTATACAAGGCATATATGCAATTAGAGTGGAGAGAAGATAAAAGAAGATATAGACGTAGTCAAGAAGATATAATTTCTTCAAAAAAGATGCCAGTATCAATTGATGTAGAAGATGAAGATGGAAATAAAATAGCAATAAGGGATAATTTTAATTTAGAAAAAGATATATGTCTTAAAGAATTTTTTAATGAGTATCTAAAATTTTTAGGAGATGTCAATGATGTTGATATGAAAATAATTAGACTATCTTATGAAGAAGGTCTTTCTCAAAGAGAAATCGCTAAAATAGTTAAATTATCTCAAAAAACAGTAAGTAATAGATTAAAAAAATATAGAGATATATTAGTAGAAAATTTTAAAGATTATAAAGATTTAATTAGTTAAAAAAATGTAAAAAATACAAAGACAGATATTCCAAATAGTATAGGAGAATCTGTCTTTTAAATTTAATATACGGCTTGACGAACAAATGTTCTTTTTCGTATAATGAATTTATCAAATAAACGACTAGGTGTGAGGTCGTTAGCAAAAATTAACCCACTTAAAGCCTCGCTAATATCAATTTTTTAAGGGGAATGTAGATATGAGAAGAATACCAATAAGAGTTAATAGTAGGAAGAACAAACCAAGAATACTTGATTATGTATGCGGTGATAATGGTGAGGAGCATATTGAATATAAAGTGAATCAAGTTGTAAAAAGAATTAAGTTATCTGATTTTGAAGGTCAGATAAAAGCAGCTAAAAAAGTAGAAAAGTTAAAGTAAAACTACCGAGCAAGAGAGCCAAAAGAGTTACCAAATAGCCGGAGTTATTTTATAGACAAAAGTTTATGAAATAACTCTGGCTTTTTTTTATTACAAATAAATCTTATGCCTGATTACGTATAAGGGCGCTGAGATACAACATATAGGAATGGAAAGTAAACACTTTCTATCTTAAATGAAGTACCTCTTCTTTCTTATACCTAATTTTAGGCTAGTAATTAAGGATTGGTGCTATCAAACATCAATCCTATTTTTGTCCTGCGCCCTTTGTAATTAGCAAATTACAGAAAGGATGCAAAAAATGGACAAAAAAAGATTTTTAGATATTGATGGTTTAGAAGTTGAAGTTACTGAAGAGGTTTACAAGGAATATATGAGACCTATTTGGAGGGAAGAAAAAAGAGTTCAAAGACTCTACAAAGATTTTAATAATACCAATGAATTATATACAAAATCAAGGTCATTAAAAGAAGGATTTATTGAAGAGGTTAAAGGTCTACATCTTTCACTAGATCAAGCTTTAGAAAATTCTAGCTTTGAACCAGAGGATTTAGAAGATGTATTCTTAGAAACTTCATACTTAATTTTACTTGAACAATTGTATGAAGTATTAAAAACCTTTACGGAAAAAGATATGAAGATTATGAAACTTCATTTAATAAATGAATTTAGTCAAAGAGAAATAGCAAAAAAACTAGGTATTTCTCAAAAGACAGTAAGTAACAGGATAAAAAAATTACTTCCTCAAATACAAGAAAAATTAAAAAATTGGATTTAGATTACTCAAAAAAGACTTAGATGTCCTAGGGATAGTGAGAGGTGAGAAAACTTACTCAAATATAACCTAGATGTCCTAGGGATAGTGAAAGGAGGAAATCTAATGCCAAAAGAAAAGATAGATGAAATGGCAGCAACCTTATTTGCAATATCAGTAGTAACAAAAAAACTAGCAAAAGATGTATTAAAAGAAAGCATGGAAGGAGTAAAAAATGTCAAGAATAAAGATGCTAAAAGAAATCAAAGAAGAAGCAGAAAGTCTTGCAACAAGCATTGGTAATTTTCTTATAAGTATTGAAGATGAAAGTGTAGATAAAAAAGAAGAAAAGAAAATTAGTATTGAAGAGGTAAGAAAAATATTAGCAGATAAATCAAGACTTGGTCATACAAAAGAAATTAGAGAATTGCTTTCAAAGTATGGAGCAAAAAAATTATCTGAAATTGACCCTTCAAATTATAAATCTCTACTTAAAGATGTAGGAGAGATTAAATGAGCGATCATGCAATATTATCAGCATCATCAAGTTCAAGATGGATAAATTGTCCGCCAAGTGTAAGACTTAATCAAAAATATAAAGAAGAAACAAGTATTTATGCTATTGAAGGATCATGTGCTCATAGGTTAGGTGAAAACAAAATAAATAAAAGACTTGGTAGAAAAGCAGACTTAAATATTTCTGATTTAGATTTTTACAATGAAGAAATGGAAGGCTACACAACAGATTATGCAAATTTTGTAATGGAGGAAATCTCAAAAGTAGATGATCCAATAGTATTAGTAGAACAAAGACTTGATTTATCTAGTTTTGCTAAAGATTCATTTGGAACTGCTGACTGCATTATAGTATCAGAAAAAACAGTACATGTTATTGATATGAAATACGGGATGGGAGTTTTAGTTGATGCAAACAACAATACTCAACTAATGCTTTATGGACTTGGAGCATTAAATCTGTTTGATGGAATTTATGATATCGAAACTGTAAAGCTTACAATTTTTCAGCCTAGACGAGAAAACATCTCAAGCTTTGAAATAAGTGTAGATGATTTATATAAATGGGCCAAAGAAATAGTTATGCCAATGGCAAATTTAGCATATAAGGGCGAGGGAGAATTTAAGGTTGGAAATTGGTGTAGATTTTGTAAAGCAAAAAATACTTGTAGAAAAAGAGCTGAGTATTGTTTAGAAATAGCAAAAGATGAATTTAAAAATCCGGATGAGCTTGAAGACTATGAAATAGAAAAAATTCTAAAAAGAGTTGATGAGATGGAATCTTTTATTTCTGATATAAAGTCTTATGCACTAGATTTAGCCCTAAAAGGTAAGAAGTGGCAAGGCTTTAAGCTTGTTGAAGGAAGAAGTAGCAGAAGATATATAAATGAAGAAAGTGTAATTAATAAAGTTAAAGAAATGGGGCTTGATCCATATGAAAAGAAAATTTTAGGAATTACAGCCATGACTAAATTAGTAGGAAAGACAAAATTTGAGAAAGAACTAGGTGACTTACTTATAAAGCCAAAAGGAAAGCCAACCTTAGTAAAAGACTCAGATAAAAGAAAAGAATTAAATATAGAAACTGTACAAGATGAATTTAAGGAGGAGAAATAATATGACAACTGTAAGAAAAACAAAGGTAGTAACTGGAGAAGTAAGACTTAGCTATGTAAATTTATGGGAACCAAAAGCTAGTTTAGCTGGTGGAAAAGAAAAATATTCAGCATCAGTAATAATACCAAAATCAGATAAAAAGACACTTGAAGCAATACAAAAGGCAATAGATGCAGCAATTGAAGAAGGTATCGGTAAATTTGGAGGCAAAAAGCCAAATCCTAAAACTATTAAGTTACCTTTAAGAGATGGAGATGAAGAAAGAGATGATGAAGCATACAAAAATTCATATTTCTTAAATGCTAATTCTATCACCCAGCCTCAAATAGTAGATAGAAGGGTTCAACCAATAGTAGAAACATCTGAAATATATTCAGGAATTTATGCTAGGGTTTCACTTAACTTTTATGCCTTTAACACAAATGGTAATAAAGGAGTTGCTGTTGGGCTTGGAAATGTACAAAAGCTAAGAGATGGAGATCCACTAGGTGGAAGAACAAATGCATCAGATGACTTTGATTCTCTAGATGAAGAAGATGACTTTTTATCATAGGAGGTAGTAAATGAACATTGTTTTACAAGGTGTAATAACTGTAATTTTAGTAATTATGGTGATGATGGGAGCTAGTAGTTTTGTAGATACTTTATTTAGTATAAGAAGAGCAAAACTTGAAGAAAAAGAATTGAGTAAGAAAACTTTAATAGAACTAAAAAGAGCACAAGAAGGAATATTATCTGAATTAAGAGAGATAAAAACCATCCTTAGAGTTAATGGAAAATGAAAAAAATAAGCATAGACATTGAAACATATTCTTCAGTAGATTTAGGAAAATCTGGAGCATATAAATACGCAGAGAGTGAGGATTTTGAAATCCTCCTCTTTGCATACTCCATAGATGATAAAAAAGTTCAGGTTATAGACTTAAAAAAAGGAGAGATAATTCCTAAAGAAATACTATCAGCTCTTAGTGATGAAAATATAGAAAAATGGGCATTTAATGCAAATTTTGAAAGAGTCTGTCTATCAAGATATCTAAATAAAAAACTTGAACCTAAAGGTTGGTATTGCACCATGATTTGGTCTGCATACTTAGGACTTCCTTTATCACTTGAAAAGAATGGAGAAGTTTTAAAACTTGATAAACGAAAAATGAATGAAGGTAAATCTCTTATTAGATATTTTTCTATTCCTTGTAAACCAACTAACACTAATGGTATGAGGACAAGAAATCTACCACATCATGATCTAGAAAAGTGGAGGACTTTCAAGGAATATAACATAAGAGATGTGGAAACAGAAATGGAAATAAAAAAGAAACTGTCAGCTTTTCCTCTTCCTAAATCAGAATGGAGTAACTATTGGTTAGATCAAAATATCAATGATAGAGGGATTTTAATAGATGATATTTTAGTTGATTCATCGATTATATTTGATGAAATTTTAAGGAAAGAGAATATGAATAGGGCAATAAAATTAACTGGTCTTGAAAATCCAAACTCTCCTTTACAATTAAAAGAATGGCTAAATAAAAAAGGTTTAGAGATAGATTCCCTATCTAAAAAAGATGTAAAAAAAGCTCTAAAAAATGCTAAAGGTGATATTAAAGAAGTCCTAGAACTAAGATTAGAATTATCTAAATCTTCTGTAAGAAAATATGATGCTATGAAAAATGTAAAAGGAAAAGATAACCGTGCAAGAGGCCTTATACAATTTTATGGAGCAAATAGGACTGGTAGATATTCAGGAAGATTAATTCAAGTTCAAAATCTTAGGAGAAATAATCTAAATGATTTAGAACTTGCAAGAAATCTAGTAAGAAATAAAGAATTTAAAACCTTAGAAATGTTATATGACTCATCATCTGATGTTTTATCTCAACTAATTAGAACAGCTTTTATCCCAAAGAAAGGATCAAGATTTATAGTATCAGACTTTTCAGCAATTGAAGCACGTGTTCTTGCATGGCTTGCAGGAGAACAATGGGTTTTAGATGCCTTTAAAAATGGTGAGGATATTTATTGTAAAACAGCATCGAGAATGTTTGGAGTAAATGTTGAAAAACATGGAGAAAATTCTCATTTAAGACAAAAAGGAAAGATTGCTACTTTAGCCTGTGGTTATCAAGGTGCATTAGGAGCACTTAAGGCGATGGGAGGAATTGAGATGGGGTTATCTGAAGATGAACTTCAATCAATAGTTAATTCTTGGAGAGAGGCAAATCCTAACATAGTTAATTTATGGTGGGATATTGACTCAATTGTAAAAAGAGTAGTTAAGACAAAAGGTAAAGAAAAATATAAAAATCTAGTTATTAGCTATGAAAAAGGGATTTTATTTATTGAACTTCCTTCAAAAAGAAGGCTTTCTTATCCAAAGGCAAGAATAGGTATGAATAGATTTGGTGGAGAGTCAATAGTTTATGAAGGAATAGTTGTTGGAAATAAGTGGGAAAGACAAGAATCCTATGGTGGTAAGTTTGTGGAAAATATTATCCAAGCTATAGCAAGAGATATTTTAGCTGAGGCTATGATGAGGTTAGAAAAAAGAGGATTTAATATCGTTATGCATATTCATGATGAAGTTGTAATAGAAACAGATTCATCAAGTATTGAAGAAGTTAATAAAATTATGTCCATAATACCTAGTTGGGCTAAAGGTTTAATACTTGATGCAGATGGATTTGAATGTGAGTTTTATAAAAAAGATTAGTGGAGGTAGGTTAATGAATAAAGAATTATATAACAATAGTGGATGTAAAGATCCAACACCATATGAGGCAATAAAAAACATAGAAAGAGATAAATACTATCCCTTAGTATATATCTGTAGTCCCTTTTCAGGAGATATAAAAAACAATATAGATAAAGCAAGAAAGTATTCTAGATATGCATTAGATAAAGGAAATATTCCAATAGCTCCACATCTTTTATTTCCTCAATTTATGAGTGATAAAACTGAGAGAAAACTTGCTATGCGTTTTAATTATGTTCTTCTTGGTAAATGTAGGGAAGTGTGGGTGTTTGGAAATTATATAAGTCCTGGAATGAGTGATGAGATAAATATTGCTGTGAAAAGAAACATGATAATTAAACATATAAAGGAGGTGGATTAATGAAAATATATGCCTCAAATTTAATAGGAGTAGAGTCAAATTGTATCTATCAAGAAGAGATAGATGTAATAGATATTAGGTCATTTGAAAAAGCAGCAAGCTATGACCATGTAATGGCTAGATATAAAAACAATTATAGGTCAAATGATAATTTCATAGAATCTGATTGTATCCCTATGGATATAGATAATGACCATTCAGAAAATCCATCAGACTGGATTTCTACTAAAGACTTAAAGAAAATATTTGATGGAGTAAAATTTTTTATTGTATATAGTAGAAACCATAAAAAAGAGAAGAATAACAAATCTGCAAGACCTAGAATGCACATATACTTTCCAATTAAAAAAGTTACTAATCTTAAAGAGTATGTAGGATTAAAAGAAAGACTTTCAACTAATTATACTTTTTTTGATGGTAATGCCTTAGATGGAGCAAGATTTTTCTTTGGTGTTAAAAACCCTGTAGTTGAAATAGTTAGAGGAAATAAATATATAACTGATATCTTAAATGATGACTTTGAAGATTTTGATAATTCAAAAGATTTAATAAAAGAAGGATCTAGAAATCCTACAATGAATCATTTTGCAGGTAAGGTTTTAATTCGTTATGGAAATACAGATGAAGCAAGAAAATTATTTGATAAAAAAGCAAGTTTTTGCTCACCACCTTTGGAAGATGATGAATTAGAAAAATTATGGAAATCAGCTTGTAAATTTTATAAAAAAATAGCTTCTAGTGAAGGATATGTTCCACCTGAAAAATATACTGAAGATGTAAATTTAAGACCTTCTGAATTTTCAGATATAGGTCAAGCAGAGGTTTTTGTTAGAGAATATAAGGATAAAATTCGTTTTTCTCCATCGACAGGATTTCTTGTTTACAACGATTCCTACTGGGAAGAGTCAGAATTAAAAGCACAGGGTTATTCTCAAGATTTAGTATTAAAGCAAATAGAAGAAATAGATAATGAATTTATGAAGATGGAAGAAGAAATTAAAAACTCAGGTATAAGAGAAATTTTATCTTCTATGAGTGAGAAAAAAGCTATGGAGATTTTTAATCAACAACAAAAAATTCTATATTACAAGTTAACAGAACTTCAAGCATATAAAAAATATGCTGTTAAAAGAGGTGATACAAGGGCTATTCATGCAACACTAAAAGAATCAAAACCAATGCTTGAAATAGACCAAAGGAAGTTAGATACAAATGAGTTTTTACTAAATACACCATCATTTACAGTTGATTTAAAAACTGGAGAAAAAAGAGAGCATAATGCAGATGATTATATAACAAAAGAAACTCTAGTTGATCCAAGTGATAAAAATATAGATTTATGGCTTGATGCCTTAGATACTTTTTTTGTAAAAGATAAAGAGTTGATAGACTATGTTCAAAAAGTAGCAGGTATATCTCTTATTGGAAAAGTATATATAGAGGCTCTTATTATTGCTTATGGAGATGGAAGAAATGGAAAATCTACATTTTGGAATACTATATCAAGAGTATTAGATTTATATAGTGGGTCAATCTCTGCAGATATACTAACAGTTAATTCAAAAAGAAATGCAAAGCCAGAACTTGCAGAAACAAGAGGAAAAAGACTTTTAATTGCAGCAGAGCTTCAAGAAGGGTTAAGACTTAATACTTCAAATGTAAAACAGCTTTGTTCTACAGATGAAATTGTAGCAGAAAAGAAATATCGAGATCCCTTTAAGTTTATACCTTCTCATACCCTAGTTCTTTATACTAACCACCTACCAAGGGTTGGTGCTTTGGATGAAGGAACCTGGAGAAGACTTATTGTAATTCCTTTCGAGGCAAAAATTCAAGGTAGTAGTGATATAAAAAACTACACTGATTATTTAGTAGAAAATGCTGGGGGAGCAGTTCTCAAGTGGTTAATCGATGGAGCTAAAAAAGCCATAGATGAAGATTTTAAATTTAATCTTCCTAAAAAAGTATCTGATGCTATCAATGAATATAAAGAGTCAAATAACTGGTTCAAGCATTTCTTAAATGAATGCTGTGAGATTGATTCATCATATGAAGAAAAATCTGGGGAAGTCTATCAAGAATATAGAGCTTATTGTTTAAGAATTGGAGATTATGTAAGGTCGACAACTGATTTTTACTCTGCTCTTTCATCCCATGGATTTAATAGAGTAAAACTTCGAGATGGAATTAAGATTCAAGGGCTAAAACTAAAAAGTGAATTTGTGTAAATTTAGCCATTGTGCAAGTCTCGAAAGTCTTATATATAACTATTATATAGTAAGTAAATAAATTTAGTATATATATAAAGGTAATAGAATAGACCTTCGAGACCTTCACACAATTGTTAGAAAGGTTGAAATATAAGTGTTAGAAAGAAAAATAGAAAAAGCCTTAGTGGATAAAGTAAAACTTCATGGAGGATTATGTCTTAAATTTATATCTCCTTCAATGACAGGAATTCCAGATAGAATAATACTTCTTCCAAAAGGAAAGGTTGGATTTGTAGAAACAAAAAAACCTAAAGGAGAGCCAAGACCAATCCAGAAGAAAAGAATAAAGCAATTTAAAGACTTAGGATTTAAGGTTTATGTTCTTGATGATAAAAAAGACATTGATGAAATAATAAAAAATATAGGAGGTAGATAATTGAAATATACTCCACATAAATATCAAACCTACGCTACAGAGTTTATAAAAGAAAAGAAAGAGTCTGCACTACTACTTGATATGGGACTTGGTAAGACGGTTATAAGCTTATCAGCTATAAAAGATTTATTATTTGATTCTTTTGAAATTTCTAAAGTATTAATTATAGCGCCTTTAAGAGTAGCTAGAGATACTTGGAAGGAAGAAATAGAAAAATGGTCTCATCTTGATATTCTAAAATACTCGGTAGTTATAGGTAGTGAAAAAGAAAGGATAAAAGCTTTAGATGAAAAAGCAGATATATATCTTATAAATAGAGAAAATATTGACTGGTTAGTTAATAAAAGTGGTTATTCTTTTAATTTCGATATGATTGTCATTGATGAATTATCTTCATTCAAGTCTCATAAGTCTAAAAGATTTAAGGCTTTAATGAAAGTAAGGCCAAAGGTAAAAAGAATAGTAGGTCTAACAGGAACTCCATCTTCAAATGGTCTTATGGATTTATGGGCTGAGTTTAGATTACTTGATATGGGAGAGAGACTTGGAAGATTTATTGGTCAATATAGAGAAATCTATTTTAGACCTGACAAAAGAAATGGGATGATTATATATTCATATAAACCACTTAAATTTGCTGAAGATTTAATTTATAAAAAAATATCTGATATTACAGTATCTATGAAAGCTGAAGATTATCTAAATATGCCTGAAAAAATTAATAATGAAGTATTTGTAAATCTATCGGATAAAGAAAGAAGTATCTATGATACCTTAAAAAATGATTTAGTTGTTAGTATAAAAGACAAAGACATAGATGCAGTAAATGCTGCAGCTTTATCAAATAAACTTCTTCAAATGGCAACAGGATCTGTTTATGATGAAGACAAAAATATTATTCATATCCATGATAAAAAACTTGATGCATTAGAAGATTTAATTGAAGGAGCAAATGGAAAACCAGTATTAATAGCTTATTGGTATAAATCAGATATAAAAAGAATAAAAGAAAGATTTGATGTAAGAGAACTTAAGACAAGTAATGATTTTAAGGATTGGAATCAAGGTAAAATTCCTATAGCTATAATACATCCAGCATCAGCAGGACATGGACTTAATCTTCAAGCTGGAGGATCAACTTTAATTTGGTTTTCTTTAACTTGGTCATTAGAACTTTATGAACAAACCAATGCAAGACTTTATAGACAAGGTCAGAAAGAGTCAGTAGTAATTCATCATATACTTACTAAAGGAACAATTGATGAAGATGTTATAAAAGCTTTAGAAAACAAAGAAAAAAACCAAGCTGCACTTATAGATGCAGTAAAAGCAAACTTAAAATGAGTAGAGGTTCTATGGAGAACTTACCTCAAAAAATATTGGAGGTAAGAAATGAACGCAAAAGAGTATTTAAAACAAGCATTTTATTTAGATAAAAGAATTAATAGTAAATTAGAACAGGTTGAAAACTTAAATGTATTAGCTACTAAAGCTACATCAACTTTGTCCGATATGCCTAAAAATCCTAATAGAAATATATCAAGACTTGAAGATACGATAGTAAAAATAATAGACCTTCAAGAAGAAATTAATAAAGACATTGATAAGTTGGTGGATTTGAAAAGAGAAATAGCAAATTCAATTTATAAACTTGATGATAAGGAAGAACAAACAGTTTTAGAAAAAAGATATCTTTGTTTTGATTCGTGGGAACAAATAGCTGTGGATATGAATTATTCAATTCAGTATTGTTTTAAAGTTCATAAAAGGGCGCTTTTAAAACTAGAGGATAATAATGGAGCAAATAATATAAAAGAAAGTAACAATTAATTTTTACATTAAAATTGTTACTTGATTAACAAGATATTTTTTGATAAAATTTTGTTATAAATATTTTTGGAGGAAATAATTAAAAGAATAAAAAAAATTATTACATTCATATTAGTTTTTGCTATTGTTATCACAAATATTAATATGGTATTTGCTGAAAATGTTGATGTATCTAACTTTATTTAGAAGGTGCAATCAAAAATTAAGAAGAAAAGGAGTATTAATTATGAGAAAATGGATAACAGGCTCAATAATTGCAATAATTATTTTAATACTTATATATATTTTATTTATTTCAAAAATTCTATTTGAAAAGAATGTAGACAAATACATATCAAGTGAAGGAATAAGTGCAGAAGAGATAATAGAAAAGAAAATATATAGAGATAGTAAGCAGGGAGGATATATTGCAAAAATAAGGTTTAAGAAGGATAGAAACTACAATTATATTTTTGAACTGCATGGATATAATCCGTTGAAATATTTTGATTATAACAATATAGATATTTCTATATATGACAATGAAAATGCAGAATATACTATAAGTAAAGTCTTAGAGAAACCAATTTATTTTATTGAAGATTAGAATAGAATAAATTTAGCTTGTGGAGTGTTTTTTTCATATGCTATCCCATATAATAAATAGTATTTTTCTCCAATAACATAACTGGCCACTTCAAATGCTCAAAATCTTTCCAATTTGCATTATCATTGTCTTTTTCTTCAATAAATTATATCATATCTTCTGATGTTGATATTTATTTCATGAACATTTAATCATTGTAAACGATAATAATACAAACAAAATTAATACTAGTATTTTTGCATATACTTCTACTAAATAAAATATTATCGTAGCATGATGTGTTAATCAATAGTTTAAATATATTAAATTGATGTACTAAATATTTATATGTAGTTAGAAATTTATAGAAAATTACTTAACGGTATAGATGTGAAGATCCGGAAATGATTGATATTAATGCTTTTAAAATAGCTAAAGCAGAAGCTCAAAGACAATTAAGAGAAAAAAGAAGTAGAGAAGAATTTCATAATGCTGAAGCCAATCTTTCAAGAACTTTTAGTAATTTAAATATGAAGAATAAAGAATTTAAGTATTAATTTATTTTGTCTTAACTTTTTGTTAATTTTCTTAATAAATTCTTATAAAAAACCCCTTATTTTTTATTTTACGCTAATATATAATAAATTTAATTTGTATATACAATATAAATTTGAAGCGTATTTTACAATATTCTTAGACTATATTGTAATGATTTAATAAAAAATAAGGGGTAAATTAATGGAAAGAATTTTAAACGTTAAAGACTTAAAAAAATATTATGGTAAGAACACAAATCTTACTAAAGCTTTAGATGGAGTTTCATTTGAAGTTGAAAAAGGAGAATTTTTAGGGATTATGGGAAGCAGTGGTTCAGGAAAAACTACTCTTTTAAATTGTTTAGCTACAATAATTAAACCTACTGAAGGAGTTATAGAAATTAAAAATAAAGACCTAACAAAACTTAAATCTTCAGAACTATCAGAATATAGAGGCAAAGAAATAGGTTATTTGTTTCAAAATTTTGAACTTTTAGATAATTTAACTGCAGAAGAGAACATTTTATTACCTATATCTTTACATAAAAAAAGTGATTTAGATGCTAAAAGAAGATTAAAATTATTAGCATCTTACTTAGATATTTCAGAGATACTAAATAAATTTCCGAGTCAAATGTCAGGTGGACAAAGACAAAGGATTGCTGCTGCACGTGCTTTAATATTAGATCCGGAAATAGTATTTGCTGATGAACCTACAGGTGCACTTGATTCTAAAAATGCAGATATGTTAATTAGAAAGCTAGCACAAATTAATGAAGAAGAAAATGCTACTATACTCATGGTTACTCATGATCCGATTGCTGCCAGTTTTTGTAAGAGGATATTATTTATAAAGGATGGTAAAATTTCTCATGAAATAAAAAGGAACAATTCATCAGAAACTCAAGAAGATTTTTATCAACGAATTTTGAATATGATGCCTAAACTAACTGGAGGTAATAAAAATGATTTCTAAACTAGCTTCTAGAAATAGTAAAAAAGACAGAATAAATAATGGATTATATTTTGGTTCAATGATTGTTTCTATTATATCTTTTTATATTATACTGTCTTTATCTAATCAAAATGTAATGATTTTTCTAAAAAGCATAGAAAGTGATGCTGTAGATAAGCTTTTATCTATAATTCCAATATTCTATATTGCTACATTATTTATTTTATTATTTGTTGTTTATTTTTCAAGTAAAATGCAATTAGAAAGAAGAAGAAAAGAATTTGGATTATATTTAATTTTAGGAATGAGAAGAAGTAAATTATTTTTAATGATATTACTTGAAGATTTATTTAATAGTATAATTGCTTTGGCAATAGGTCTTCCTACGGCCATTATAATTTCTGAGATTACAAGTATTTTTACTATTAAAATAATAGGCATTAATATTATAAGTCACAAATTTTCATTATCAGTAACTGGGGTTTTACTTACAATACTAGGATTTTTCTCAGTAAAATTAATCGCAAATATATTTTTAAGTTCAAGAATATCAACAAAGGAAATAGGAGATTTATTAAGAGATGAAGCTTCTGGCACAAAAAAGAAGCTGCCAAAAATAATCTATTTAATTATCTTTATATTAGGTTTATTTATTCTTGGTTTAGCGTATTTATTTGGAATAAGTGGACAAGCATGGGAGTCAATTAATAATATGGGTATTACAATTTTACTAGGAATTGTTGGTACAATCATGATTTTTTATGGATTAAGATTGTTTATTGAATTTATTGTAAAATTAGGTAAAAAAAGAAAACTGCATGTTTATAACTTCAGACAAATTCAAGAATTAGTTATTAATAATTCAACAAGTTTGGCTATATCCTCTTTATTAATATTTGTAGCATTATCTCTCTTTGGTGCTGGAGTTACTATTTCAACTAATAATAAGAATAATGACATTCATATATTTGATTATACATTTTATGATCATGAATCAGAGAATCAAGAAAATTTTGATTCCAAATTAATGAGAAATAAATTTTCGAAATTAGGATTAGAATCAAGTTTTTCTAATATTATTGATATTAAAATTGGAGAAATTAAGAACAATAGTAGAGTAACTTTTGAAAATATAGTTAGTGAATTAAATAAACTAGAATATACGGATGTTAAAGGGGATTTAATTAATAGATTTAGACAGTATGATTACTCTTATTTTATGCCCATTTCTGAGTATAATGAAGTTAGAAAACTAGCCAATTTACCTATATTGTCATTAAATGACAATGAAGCTTTATTATATATGGATAAAGAAATTGTTATTGGTGAAGAAATCATAAATACTATGTTGAAAAAAAGTCCAAAAGTAAAAGTTGGCGAAGATAATCTTGAACTTAAGGGAGAATTAGAAAGTTTAAATATGTTTGCTGATAGTTTACAAAATTATTCTATATTATTAATCGTAAATGATAATTATTTTAGTAAAAATATAAAAAATAATTATAGTAGTTATGTGAATGCTGTATTAAATCATGAATTAGTAGAGGACAAAGGATTAATGCAAAGTATATTAGATATTAATGAAAAGTTAGACAAAATATCTATTGGTTATGGAACATATTTGCAAGATTTTGGAAGACAATTGTTTTTCATAGTAGCTATAAGTTATCTAACAATATATCTATCTATAATACTTTTAGTTGTTGCTAATACAATTATTGGAGTTCAATTTTTAATGTGGCAAAGCAAATCACATAAAAGGTATAAAGTTTTGACTTATTTAGGGGCCGACAAAACAACGCTTCAAAAATCTACAAATAAACAAATAAACTGGTATTTTGGACTTACTATATTTATTGCTGTTATAAATAGTATTTTTGGTGTAGCATCTTTATTTTCTGGAATTCTACCATCTAGTGCTAAAGTAAATTTGATATATCAAATAAAAATAGCAATAATAATCATATTTTTATTATCTTTGGTTGAGCTAATATATATTAGTATTGTTAAGAAAAACAGTTATAAGTTCTTATCAGTGCTAGATGAATAGAATATAGATTAAAAAAATAGGAATTTCATAGTTCCTATTTTTATTTTGTCTAAATTTTAGACCCTATTATTTGCGAGAATTGTTAAATGATTATAAAATAAATTAAAAGTAACCTTATAAAAAATTTCGTCATAGATAATATGAGATAGGAGTGGACGATAAAAAATCGTATACTTATTTTTTTAATAGATGAGATGGCCATAATTGAAACAATTAATAAGCTAATTGAGAAGAGTATGTAAAATATAGAAAGGTTAAGCAAATAGGTAAAATTATGATAATAGACAGTTTTGATAAAGACACAGAGCCAGTTATAAGTTTAAAAGACTTTTATGGAGAAAAGAAAAATATTGCAGAATAATGCTTGATAATATTTTCGAAAAGCCTGCTAGATTATTTACTTGATAATTTTGAATGCCAAGAAAATGGAACTATAGAGGCTGCAAATGGGTCAAGGACAGTATATAAAAGCACCTTTGAAGGTCAAGAATTTGCATTTTATCTAACAATGATTGGTTCAGCCCTTGCCTCAACAGATTGTGTAGAAGTCAATTGGATTACAGGTGCAAATAAATTTATTATGTTTGGATCTTGTGGCAGCCTTGATAAGGAAAAAACTTTTGGAAGGTACATTATCCCCACTGAAGCTTATAGGGGTGAGGGAGCATCTTATTATTATGCAGCTCCTTCAGACTACATTAATATTAAAAATCACGATAAGCTCGAAGAGTTTTTTATCAAGGAGAAAGCTCCCTATACCAAGGGAAAGGTATGGACTACAGATGTTATGATTCGTGAAACTCGTGGACTTGTCTCAAGGAGAAAGTCTGAGGGATGTATAGCGGTAGAGATGGAACTTGCAGGTGTTCAAGCGGCTTGTGATTTTTATGGATTTGAGCTTTATAACTTTCTTGAAGCAGGTGATGTTTTAAATGAGAGTTCCTATGAAGTTGAAGGTCTCCATAGTGCCAACCATGATATTGGAAAGCTGTATTTAGCTTTAAAATTATTAAAAGAAATATAAGATAAATTATAATGAGATTATAAGAAATTAAATTAATGGAGGATAAACTATGGACTACAGAAAAATAAACGACACAGTATACATTAGAATGGATAAAGATGATGAGGTTATAGGATGTATTTTAGATGTCTGCAGGAAGGAAAAAATCATGTCTGCTATCTTCAGTGGTATTGGGGGATTGGGTGAGGCAGAAATACAGACACTTATACCAGAAACTAACGAGTTTGAGACTAGAACAATTAGCGGTATGCTTGAACTTGTATCTATGACTGGAAATGTTATTTCTGACGAATATGGAGAAATCTATCAACATACACACGCTATAGTTTCCTACAAAGAGGACGGAAAACACTGCGTTGCAGGAGGTCATATCAAATCACTTACAGTTTCTTATACCGCAGAGATTGAGTTAAGACCGGTTATAGGTGGAGTGATAAATAGAAAATATGATCCAGAAACAGGCACTGGATTTTGGAAGTTTGAAGACTGATTTTGCTGGATTGTAGATTTGATTAACAATTTTAAAGTTAGCTATTAACATTGAAAATCCCCAGATGCTTATTATCATCTGGGGATAAATAATTCTCAAATTATCTTAATTATTTTAAGTTTATTTCTTTCTCTCCATCTACAATATTTATATGGAATGGTTTATTTTCATAACCATTACCTGTCAAAATTAATTTTGAGCCATCATCTAATTTATATACATTAACAACTGAATCGTATATTTGTTCTTCATCTTTTAATCTTTCAAAACGCTCGAAATCTTTCCAATCTACATTATCCTTGCCTTTTTCTTCAATAAACTTTATTACATCTTCTGTTGTTGATATTTGCTTATTTGTGCAAGCCGCCATATTAAATGATAATAGTATAAGGATAAATAGAAATAAAGCTTTTTTCATAAAAACCTCCCTAGTATTAAATAACTAATTGTACTAGTATTAAAAAAATAGTTAGAGTTTGTTCTCTAATACTAAAAACAAATTCGTTATGTAATCATCTTGATAATATTTTATCAATAAATAATAAAATATTCAATAGTTTTGTTATATATTAATAATGTGCTAAATAATTCAAAAAAGTAGTTTCTTTACAAATACATCCATTAGTAGCTTATTACTTGCACATTATTTTATCTAATAGAAATTTTATATGCATAAATTTATAACCATATATCTTAAAAAATGGTATTATTATAGTAAGAAAAATATATAAAACTTGTGGATTAATGTGAGCTGAAACCCAAGAACCAGAAAAGTTTAATTATAGTATATTCCTAAACTGTAGAATCAATTAGTAAATTCACTAAAAGGACAATAAACATGGTTCTAGAAGTGTTAGTAAAAATTTTAGGAGGTATTTTATGGGTAAAATTAGAAAAATGTTACCATATTTGTTTGTAATAATTCTTGCCTTTTATCTATTACCATTTCTTATTAAAGATACTGGAAGTGGTATGTTCATTTTATTGTTAGGAATTCCGATTGTATGCTTAATAGTTTCATTGCTTTATGGAATGAAAAATTCCTTTAATTGGTTGTTTTCTTTGCTTGTAAGCTTGTTATTTATCCCGGCTGTATTTATCTTTTATAATGAGAGTGCAGCTATTTGTATATTGGTATATGGCATAATTTCAGTAATAGCAAACTATATAGGTAGTTTGCTTTCTGAGAGAAGTCAATAAGGTATTGTTTTTGGACCAATTTTGGTATTGTCAGAAAGAACTTAGATTAAGATAAGAGACAGAAAAATCTAACAGATATTTGCAATTATGGAAGGTATTTATGAGATATATATCTACTAGAGATAGAAAAGGATATTCTTATTTATTAGAACTTTTAGATACAATGAGTGAATATATTACTAATTATAAATGGCTAATAACAGATGTTGAGGCATACCCTTTGAATAATGAGTTATTTGATTTAATTAATGAAAAAGACTATATTATTTTATCAACAGATAAGTTAATCGATTATTTGAAGAAAGAAAATTTTCAATGGATATGGGCTGTTTTCTCCGCTATACCAGAAACTATTTCAGATGAAGAAATATTGACCTATAAACTTCCTAAGGCAAGAGACAATAATCACATATATGAAGATGATCTTGCTATAATTCAACATCCATTAGCTGAAATTGAAATAGTAGCAGAAGATTCTTCATCTATTTTTATTGTTACAGATAAAAAAGAAATATTAGAGAGTTTTAAAAAATTGTATCCAAATAGCCAACGAAACTACTTATTTGGTTAAAAATTCATTTGTTCAGAAAATCCGAACAATTGCTTCTGATGGGAAAAATTATAATATCAAACTAATAACTTTAGCTATGTTGTAAAGGCTTATTTAGAAATTATAAACAAGTTTCTAAGGTAGTTAAGAAGAATAGGCAGTATAAGAAAAGAATTTTACAATTTATAATATGATTTTAATAAATCTAAGTTTAAACGCGTCGAATTCGATGTGTTTAGATGTTTAAATTGTTATAATACATATAATATCGACAAAAAAAATTCTATTATTTCTTATTTACAAAGTATTCAAGGTCTAATTTATTAATTGTACACTTGAAAATATAGGATATAACATATATAATTAATTTGAATAGAGAGGAATAAATGGATAAATTCGAAATTATTTTTTACGAAAAAGCTGATGGTTCTCAACCAGTTGTTGATTTTATAAAGAATCAAAATATTAAGATGAGATCTAAGTTATTAAAATCAATAGAACTCTTAGAAGATAAGGGGAATTATTTAAAATCTCCTTACTCAAAGTATTTAAGCGATGGAATATTTGAATTAAGGGTAAGGCAATCAAATGATATAACAAGAATATTATATTTTTTACAGTAGGTAAAAAAATAGTAATGACAAATGGATTTATTAAAAAGTCTCAAAAAACACCAAAATCAGAAATTGAATTAGCAAAAAAATATAGAAGTATTTACATAAAAAAGGAGGGTTTGTAATATGGGAAAGACATTTAAAGAATTACTAAATGAAGAACTAAAAGATCCTAAATTTAAAAAAGAATGGGATAATTTAGATGCTGAATTTCAAATTATTAGAGCTATGATTGATGCTAGAAATGAAAAAGAAATCACTCAAAAAGATCTATCAAATATTACAGGTATTTCCCAAGGAGATATTAGTAAAATAGAAAATGGTAATGCAAATCCATCAATAAATACTCTAAAGAGATTAGCAACAGCATTAGGTAAAAACCTAAAAATATCATTTGAAGATAAAATAGAAAAAAGAGGTGATAAAGAATTTTCAGTGGCTGAAAATTCTGTGGAATACAAATAAAGAAAATTTTTACTTAAGAGTACGCTATTTTTATAAAAATATTAAGAAAGGAAGGGCTGTCTATGAAAAAACTAAAATATATAATCATTACAATGTGTACATTGCTCCTATTAACAGCTTGCCAACAAGGTAAAAATCATCAAAAGTTAGGCGACATATTGGATCTTAAAGAAGATAAGATAAAAAATATTATAGTAGAGACAACTATGACCAAGAACAAGACAGACCTAGTATTAGAAAAGAAAGACTATAAAAAGTTTTTGGACAAACTTTCATCTTATAATACTTTAGAAATAAAAAATAACAACGAAAAAGGTTGGCAATATTTTATAAAAATAGAAGCTGATGAAGATATTCTAATTTCAATAATGGACAATGAAATTTCTGTAAATGATAAGTTATATATTTCAGATAACTTAGATAAATATGATTTTTTATATTTATTTGAAAATAGATAATGAAAAAAACATATATAAAGAAAGAGAGCCTCAAATGGATTTCGCCATATACAAATTCCCCTATGGATTCTTAAAAATCGGATATCAAGGCGAGACCTTGAAATTGCTCCAAAGGGCTGATAAAACAAGTGATAATGATAAAAAGACCGATTTTACTGACCTTGTCTACAAAGAAATCATGGAATATCTGAATGGAGAAAGAACAACCTTTGATTTTCCTTACGAATTAGAAGGGACAGATTTTCAGAAAAAAGTTTGGAAAGAGCTCACCCGCATTCCCTATGGTGAAATACGTACCTATAAAGACATAGCAAGTGCTATAGGAAATAAAAATGCCAGCCGTGCAGTAGGAATGGCAAACAACAAAAATCCAATTATGATATTAGTGCCATGCCATAGAGTAATAGGGGCGAATGGAAAGCTTGTAGGCTATGCTGGTGGTTTAGATATGAAAAAAGGCCTTTTGGATTTGGAGTCGAGGGTTAGAGAGATACCATATTTGGAAGGACAAGCTTGTAATTAGAAAGGAATTTTTATGAAAGATAAGAAAGTTTTATGGTACGCTATTATTGCAATAGCTGGTTTTTTAACAGCAATATTTATATTATAACTTAATAGAAAACATGTATATTATATTTTAGTAATGATAAAAACGCAGAAAAATTTTCTGCGTTTTTTTGTTGTTGATTACTTTAGTGATTTGAGTGAATGTAAGTTAACGAAACAATAAATCACCCGCTATGCAGGTAGTTTTGATTAAAAAATTAAAATCGCCATAAGAGAGATCTACATTCTAAAATCTGTTGAAATATCACCTTATAGGAGATATAACTGCTTAAACAAAATATAAGATAATTCTAAACAAAGTTATTGATTCTATAATAGCAATATTGTTCCGATAATATGCTGCCTTAATGGTATAATAAATAAATAATCTTATTAAAACGTGTAACATATTACCCAGAACTATTGATATGATATTCATATAAATTGATAGTAGGTATGAATTGTATAGCAATAATCAATAGAAGATTATAGAAATTATGGGAGGATTACAATTATGTTGAACATAAAAAACTTGAAAAATAATAAATTCAAAAATTTAATTAGCTTTGCTTATTGGGAATTTAATTTTGATGAAGGTAAATCTGTAATAAATAATATGTTTTTTGATAAGGGAATTATTACATTACAAAATATAAATGAACAATCTCAAATCGATGAATTTGGTCTTAAAAGTGATTATGTGTGTTTAGGCATGAACTATTCAACATTCAAAGAAGGTGTTGAAAGGATACCAGATTTTGGTAATTTCCATTTGATGTCAATGTCTAAGAGTAAAGGTAGAAATTATACTAATCCAGTAACTGGTAAAATTGATACTAAACCCTTACATAATGATGAAAGATTAGCATTATCCCTATATGATACTCCATTTTGGGGTGCTTTGATGCTTGATTTAATATGTATTGATAAAAATGGAGATTTCAATGGTTACCCAGAAAGTAAAATACAAGTTGCTAAAAATGAATTAAAAACACATGAATCAAAAATTAAACAAATAAATGGTGTGATAGAAATACTTAAATCTTTTGGATCTAACAATCCTCAAATCTTATGTTTCGGTAATGATGTATATAATGTTATGAATGAATATATTGAACATATTAAAAAAGAACTTGGTAGAGAAACTAAATTAATAAAGACAAAACATTATGCAACGACAACTGGTATTTCTCATAATGAATATATAAATGAAACTATAAGAGGAATTTTATAATTTGTAATTACTTGATGCTTGAGTTATCTGAACATGTAAAAGCAGATATAAAAAATAACCAATAAAAGAGGGGATCCCCCTCTTTTAACCATATTATAAGGAGACATCATGCAAAGACTCACCACCTTATATATCTTAAAAGTTCTAGAAAAATATGCTACAGGCAAAAAATTAAAGCGTAGTGAGATTTTAGATCACTTAAAAAAAGACTATGATATTGACATCACTAGAAAGACCTTATACAACCAAATCCTTGACCTTCAGACCCTTGAACTAATTGACGAAAATGAACAAGTTATAGGGGGGAGTGTTTTAAGCGATGAGGATAGGAGATACCTGATAGATGCAGCTATTTATGATAGTCAAATTCCTTTAGAAGTTTCAAAAAGAGTTATAGATAAGCTTATGGCAGACTTAAGCCACGATGATAGAAAAAGGTATAAGCATCATATAAACTACGAAAAAGCCAACCATTCGAAAAATGAAGATACCTATAAGCATATAAAAATCATTGAAGATGCCATTGAGCAAGAAAAGAAGATAAAAATTAGAGTGTTCAAAATCAATAGATATAAGGAATACATAGAGCACTATGAAACGGTATTAAGTCCCTATTTTATAACTATTTCCCGTGGGCATTATTATTTAATTTGTTCTGCTGACAGGTCTGACCAATTTGAAAATCGTAGGGTTGATAGGATTATGAGTGTTGAAATCCTAGATGAGAAGGCTATACCTTATGAAGAGGCTATAGAAAATGGAAAGGGATTCAACCAAGGGGAATTTATAAGTAAAAAACTTTACATGATGACAGGTAAAAATGAGGGAATTGTCATTAGACTTAAGGAAGAATATCTAAAATATATAGTTGATGGAATAGGAATGAATTTTTCCTTGGTTACCAACAAGGAAAATCCAGAAGACATGGTAGACATCGCCTTTCATATGAGTGAAGAATCCTTCCTTCACTTTGCTATCCAATATGGGTATCTTTTAGAAGTGGTAAGTCCACAGACTCTAAGAGATAAGCTTAAAGATTTTACAAAACATATGGTAAATAAATATATAGATTCTTAAGATGGGTAACTAAATACCCATCTCTTTTTATATACTCATAATGTAGAAAAGATGAGAATAAAAAATAAGGAGCTTTATATGGAGAAATACACATTTACATACGAAAATAAGAAACAAGAAATTGTAAAATATGGACTATGTGACAAAGATTTTAACAAGATAACAGATGCTATTTATGAAGATGTAAAAGCTTCAAGTTTTGGTTTAACACCGGTAAAAAGAAATGACCTTTGGGGATTTGTTGATGAAAATGGTAAAGAAGTTATTGAATGCAAATATTATGATGTAAAAAACTTCGAAGAAAATGGAACCTGCATAGTTAAGTTAAAAAGCAATAAGAGTTCTCACGTGCTAATAAATAGACAAGGCGAAGTTGTCGTTGATACAAGTCTTATAAAATCTATTATTGAAGACCATGTTGGTTACTTTAAAATTGAACCTTTTAATGGTAAAGACACTACAATTGCACAAATAGCAAGAATGAAAGTTCTTGTAAATGATGAAGGTGAACTTATTTCTGACAAATATAGTGAACTATATTATCTTGATGATTATGAAATGTATCTTGGTGTAAAAGATACTCCATTAACAGTAATTGATAAAAATGAAAAAGTAATGTTCAATCCAAAAAGATCTTATAGTGAGATATATTATCCAGATGAAGAATATGGCAGAGTTCTTGTTACAAAAGACTTCAAATGCGGTTTTGTTGATTTTGAAGGAAATGAAGTTATACCTTTAACATATGATTCAGTACATGAATTTACTGACGGGCTTTCACTTGCTTGCATTGACGATAAATATGGATATATAGATGTAGATGGAAATGTAATAATTGAATTAAAATATACAGTAGCTGAACCATTCATGCATGGACTTGCACCGGTAAAGGAGGATGGAAACTATTACTATATAAATAAAGCGGGACAAAAACAATTTGATCAAGAATATAAACTAGCTGGAAGATTTTCTTTATCAGGCTATGCAAAAATAACAACCCTAGACGGTGAAAATGCCATAATAAATACAAAGGGGGAAATCCAATTTAAATATTCTGCCCAAATGGAAATCGATGATTTTACATTTAAGAATATTACAACATACAGGTTTGATGACCATGTAGGCTTAATCGACAAGGATGGTAACAAATCACCTCATCCATATATAGATAGGATATATTTAAATAGAGACTCTGATGTAAATCTTTATGTAGGTAAATCTGGTAAGTACGGATATATACGTGACAATGGTGACATTGTAATGCCGGATATTTTTGATGATGCAACTGAGGCTGATGCTGATAATCATGCCTTTATTAAATCTTATGTACCTGAATTAGATGAAAGGGTATGTGCTTACATGAATATAGAAACCCTAGACTATAAAACCTTGAATGATAAGTTTAACTTTAATACCTTTGATAAAGATACTGGATACTCCGTTGTGAGAAACTACCGAGGACTTTATGAAATAATGGATGAAAACTTTGAAAAAGTAAGCGACAAGCTATACTCCTTCCTTTCATCATTCCATGATGGATACGCAATTGCAAGTCCTTACCCAGGTTATAATTTAATTGATAAAAATGGTAATGAAATAGACACAAATGAAGATGTTGAAATAGACTACTATAATAAAAAAATTGTCTTTGAAAAAAAAGAAATAATGTGAAATTTGAACACACCCAAGAGGGTGTGTTTTACTTTTATAGTTACAAGCTTATAAAAAAGATATTCAAGCTAACTTACAAAAGATATTCTCAAAAATGATATAATTATTTATATATTAGACATTTATAAGGAATAAATTATGAAAAGAAAAGCCTGGCCTAGATGGTTAACAAAAAAGAATATAGAAAAATATAACTATGCTAGCTTTGTTGGCTATCAATATGGTTATTTTACTATTATACTTGAAGATTTTAACAACCAATATGATAAGAAAAAAATTAAGGTCATATGGGACAATATCTATTCCTATACAGTAGCAAATGAATCTTATCGTGAAGATATGTGGATAGAAGACAATAAAGAATACTGGCCCTTCTATAAATTAGAAGATTCACCAGCTATATCAAATTTTAAATCAATAAATACTATTTACCAAGATGCTCCAATTTTTCACTATATCATTATCGGTGAGGAAGTTGTAGAAATTTTAACTGATAAAGATCCAGAAATTATAATAATCGATAATGAAAACAATAGTATAAAAGAATTCTCAGAAATTACCGGTGAATATGTGGACAAGATCAACGGACAGACAAGATTTGGATTTAGTTTGAGTGAGAATGAAGATTTTTATGATATTCAAAATATCATGGAACATGATGGTTATTATAAAGGATCAGTCATAAAATTTTATGATTTTGAAACAGCTGAAGTATCTACACCTTTTGAATTGGAGAAAAACATCCAATATAGTGCACCAATTTATATAGATTACAGCTATTATTTTTTACGAGCAGATTACAATAAAAAGCATGTGACTATTTATGAATATTATCCTCGAAAATATTTAAATCAAATAAAAGAATTTGAAATGGATAAATTAAATTTATATAATCTTGGGCTAGTAGGTGAAGAACTTCATTTGGTGAGTGATTATGACAAACTTGAAATTTATTATCCTTATAGAAAAACAATAGATTTAAATGGTAATGAAAGTCTTCTTTTTATAAAAGATGATAAACTTTACATTTTTGCTTGGATAGAAGAGGGCTGGGATGAAGAAAATTGGGGGCCTGGCCTGGATTATGAATACTACCATAAATTTATGATAAAGGATATGGATGGAAAAACTATTTCAGAAAAAAGAGGAGACCTATTCCAACATATCGATGGGACTTGGTGGCTTTCTTAGTAAGGACAGTTCAAAATGTAAGAAAAGTTTCTAAATATAAAAAGGAGTTTCAACAATGGACAAAAATAAATACGATACCATATACGACCTTATCTTATCTTCAAACAATATTGTTTTCTTTGGTGGAGCAGGTGTATCGACAGTAAGTGGAATCCCTGATTTTAGGTCAGCAACTGGCTTGTATAACAGAAAAAATGATACAGGCTATAGTCCAGAATATATGCTAAGCCATGAGTTTTTAATAGATAATCCAGAAGGATTCAGCAAATACTATAAAGAAAATCTAATTTATGAAGATGCGAAACCAAGCACTACTCATAAAGTCCTTGCAAGATTAGAGGAAATGGGTAAGTTAAAGGCGGTAGTGACTCAAAATATAGATAGTCTCCACCAGATGGCAGGAAGTAAAAATGTATTGGAAATCCATGGTAACTTAAGAGACTATTATTGCATGAAGTGCGGAAGAAAGTATGAGGCAGAGGACATCATTCCTACTAAGGGAGCCAATTATTGTGAATGTGGTGGTTATATTAGGCCTGATGTTACCCTTTATGGTGAAGGTTTAAACCAAGAAATTGTAAACCAGGCAGTTGTAGCAATTACTAATGCTGATGTTTTAATCATAGGTGGCACTTCCCTTGTTGTATATCCTGCAGCAAGCTTTATCAATTTCTATAGAGGGGATAAATGTATACTGATTAACAAAGAGGAAGGTGGAAATGATGGAATAGCTGACTATCTAATCCATGATGATTTAGAGATATTATTTAGGGGATTGGAAGAGAAATTGGATAAATAAATTACTGGCCTTATATGTTGAAAATTCAAAGGAGCTAAGATGAAATACAGGGTACTCTTCAGAATTGAAAAGTTAAAATTAATAGATAAATTAAAGAATAAGATAAAGAACTTGAGAGAATATATGGATGATGAAGGTCATGAGTATGCTATAGAGATAGTATTTTCTGGAGATGTGGTGAAACACTTTGAAGGAGACTATTCTGACTTCGTTGATCCAAAACTAGATGTAGCCTTATGTAACAATGCTCTTAATAATCACGATATAAAGCCTATTAACGATAGAAATATAAGAACAGTTAAGGCTGGTATAGGTGAGATAATCGAGAAAAAGGCAGAGGGTTGGATAGAATTTACAATAGAATAATTTGAAAGCAACTTGATTTAATCAGGTTGCTTTTTTGTTGTAAGAGGTGGAAAAATTCAGTTGTTTCTAAAATGGAAATAACTGTTAATGATGTTAAAGATTATATTTCTACTTTCTATAATTGATGTGCAAATTTAAAAATACTAAAACCAAATCCATCATCTCACACCTATGCTATAATTAATGGCAAGGAGATTATATTATGAAGATTTATTTAGAATTATTTATAACATTTTTTCAAATAGGCCTCTTTACCTTTGGTGGGGGTTATGCCATGTTACCCTTGTTAGAAAGAGAATTGGTTGATAAAAGAGGATGGGTCAGTAAAGAAGAAATACTTGATTATTATGCTATAGGTCAAGCCACTCCTGGGATTATAGCTGTAAATACTTCAACCTTTTGTGGTGTAAAAAAAGCGGGATATCTTGGTGGAATCGTTGCATCCTTCGGATTTATAACCCCATCTATAATCATCATTACATTAATAGCAAACTTTTTAAAAGCATTTTCTCACTTAACTTACATACAAAACGCCTTTGCAGGCATAAGGGTTGCAGTTTGTGCTTTAGTTTTAAATACGGTAATTAATCTAGTAAAGAAAAATGCGAATACAGGGATTAAATTTATTGTTTTTGCCCTAACTTTTATAGCAATAGCATTCTTACAAATTTCTCCAGTGTTAATGGTGATAGGGGTAGGAATACTCGGAATTTTATTTGGAAGAAGGTAATTTATGTTAATACTAATGTGGGAATTTTTTAAGACAGGTCTTTTCTCTGTTGGAGGAGGACTTGCGACAATACCATTTTTACAGGAAATGTCTCAAAATTATGACTGGTTTACATCAGAAGAGCTTTTGGACATGATAGCAGTTTCAGAATCCACCCCTGGTGCAATTGGTATAAACTGTGCAAGCTATGCTGGTTACAAGGCTTATGGGATTCCTGGAGCTATACTTGCAACCCTTGCTTTGGTAGCACCAGCAATCATTATAATTCTTATCATTTCCAAACTAATATCTAAATTCAAAGAAAACAAAACCATAGATCATATGTTTGAAATGCTAAGACCAGCAACAGCAGGCTTGATTTTCGGAGCTATGTTTTCAGTAATGGTCTTGACCTTATTTAATGTTGAAGCATATAAGCAAACAGGAAATTTCATAGATATATTCAAATATGTTGAAATTGTAATTTTTGCTGCCTTTCTCTTTATTTTAAGGAAATATAAAAAGATTCATCCTGTAGCTATAATAGCTTGTGGTGCTGCTTTGGGGGTTATTTTTAAGCTGTAATATTCTTGATGGATTAAATAAGTATTGAGGTAAAAAAGTTAAAGGAAGATTTTTTTCAATTTTATGATATGAGGTATTTTATATGAAAATAGCTTTAGCTGCTGTAGGTTTCGTAACTAACGATATAGAATATAATTTAGGAAAAATAAAAGATATTGTAAAAAAATATTATAAAGAAGTTGATTTGCTTGTGTTTGGTGAAAGCTTTCTACAAGGTTTTGACTGTCTGACTTGGGAATATTTAAAAGATACAGAAATTGCTTTAGATAGGGAATCATATTATATAAAAAGAATTAAAAGTTTAGCTAAAGAATATCAAGTAGCTATTTCATTTGGATATATAGAGAAAGATAAAGAAAAAATATATAGTAGTCAACTAACTATAAATAAAAATGGAGAAATTTTAGATAATTTCAGTCGTGTATCTATAGGTTGGAAAGAACCAATCGCAGATTTCCATTATTGCGAAGGTGAAGGTTTTAGACAATTTAATTATTTAAACAAATCTATTTCAATAGCCTTGTGTGGTGATTTATGGTATGAAGAAAATTGCATTCAAATGAAGGAATTAAACACGGATATAGTTTTATGGCCTGTGTATACAGATTTTAATTTCCAAGAATGGAATGACACTATAAAATATGAATATGCAGAACAAGCTGAGAAGTGTGGAAACAAGCTTCTTTATGTTAATTCACATTGTTTAGAAAGAGATAGTGATAGCATAGCGAGAGGCGGGGCAGCCTTATTTAGTAATGGAAAGATAGAAAGTGAGATTCCGGCTGGAGAAGAGGGAGTTCTTATTGTTGTGGTGTAAATATTATAAAAGTAAAATGTATTTTCTCTAATTTAATTGAAAGGAAGACTATTATGAAAAAGATTAATAGAAAAATTTTAGTATCCTTAGGAATACTAATTTTTTCATTCATCATAATTAGATATATTTTGTTCGACATTCATGGTATGAAACAATTTCCTATGATTTTGTTTTTGTGTGTTTTTCTTGCGATTACTGTTAGCACCTTGACTAAACTAAAAATCACGCCTTATATTTTTGCGATTGCATATCCAATTGGATTTATAATTGGCCTTATATTCCAGAAAAATAGAACTGATCTTGGTGGTGGATTAACAAATAATTTATGGTTAATATGGGTAAGTTCCATAGTTATAATTGCGATAATTTCAATTATAATAGAATTTATAATTAAGAAAAATTCTGTTAGTTAAGGAGTAACTAGGACTATGGTCTTGACTTTAGTGGATGTAAGGGAAGAATAGGATAAAAATGAAAGAAAAAACTAAAATTAAATATTCTATAATAATATTTTCAATAATGTACTCAATATTTTCTTTTTCAGTCTACTATATAAATTTTCACACAAAATATACATTCTTACTTAATCTCTTTGGATGGTATATAGATATCTTTGTAGTCTTTTATATATTAGCCTTGATGATATGTGCCTGGTCAATATGGGGTCTAATTGTTTTATGGAGAAAAGCTTCAAAAACAATATACAAGATATTTATTGCATTGCTTTGGATACCTTTAATAATATTTTTCCTATATGCAAGCTTGGTTGTAATGATTAAATCTGACGATTATTATTACGAATTTCAATCAGATAATAAAAAACATGAAATAGTCATCCAAGAAAGTACATTTTTACTTTCAGGAAGCTTGAATATTTATGATAGGAAAAATGCTTTTGTAGTTGAAAAGTTAAATAAAGATGATATTTTTTTAGATGATGCCATTAGACCTATATATTTTGGGGACTACCATATTAAATGGGATGAAAATATCTTAAAATTCTCCTTTTATTTGCGAGATCAAGTCTATTGGAAAGTGATTACAGTAGATTATGGAAATGGGAAAAGGATTGAGGAAACGATAGTGAATGAAAATGAATTAGAAAATAACAAGTAGTAGATAATTATAAAGCTTATAAGGAAGGGGATAAGTATGAGTCTAACAATCTTTCGAATAATATTAGTATTAATATCAATTGGCTTATTATATGTCACCTATCAATCTTACTTAAGGGAAAAGTATTCTGGTAAAAAATTTGTGTGGTCAAAAAAAGATATTAAAAATAAAAAACTAAAAGGCTACCATTGTTATGAAATAATATCTGTTTTAGCCGTGTATAGCTTTTATTTTATTGTTGATAATGTATCTATGGAGCTATTTAAAAAGCAATTTAAAATTGGTTCATCTTTGTTGCTTTTAAGTTCTCTTGCATACATACTAGCTAGTCATTTTAGGAAGAGGAGTTTGGAGAAGAAGGAAAATATAAAGGATTAAGGTGAATTAAATTTTTTTAATAAAGACTAATTTAAACTTACACAAAATATCCCTTCTAATCAAAGAAGGGATATTTTTTCTATTTCTAATCAACAAAAGAAATCATAAATATATCAGTATTTCTAGGAAGATATAGGACTTCTACTTTTCCTAATTTAAGTTCATGTAATTTGGTTAAAGGAATAACTTTTTTAAAGCTTTTATTTACAGTGTTACCAATATCATCTATAAATTTCATATTAAATCTTAATTGCGGCTGTTCATTAACATAAAGTCCAGTTTGCCCATAGCTTACGATTTCCCCTTCAGTGCTTCTACCATATAATAAAAGCTCTCCAATATCTTTTTTAGAATTAGAAGATGAAATTTCATGGTATTGACTTATTATATCTTGTTCAATACCTGATTTAAGAAGATATTTTAAGATAGAAATCCCGGCAATTGGAGCCCATAACCATGAGGTGAATGGATTTAAAAATCTCCATCCATATCCTTCATTTTTGAAATAGTAAGTGACTAGGAAAAAGACTATCATATATACAATATTAAAAATCAGCCATGCCCAAGCCCAAGGCCTAGATTCTGTAATGAATTCTCCTTCTCCAAAAGTGAATGCAGGATCAGAACCTCTTTGATTTAGTTTTAAATCTATAGTCTTACCTGGTTCAAATCTTTTTTCATGTTCTTTAGAATCTATAAGCTGAATAATTGCCTTTACAGGATTACCAGCCAGATTTTTAAATCGAATTAATAAATTTTTTAAAGGATACCCATCTTCACTACCAATATTTTGACTATCCAATATTTCGGCTTGAGTAATCTTTCCAGTGTCTCGAACTCTTTGGTGTTTTTTTGCCATTTTCTTAGGATTTGTTATAAACTGTGAAATCAAATAAGATTGTATAGACCAAAGAACTATCCCTACGACTAAGAGAACTGTTGCAAAAATTGGAGTTGTTCTAATGGTTGGAATTCCAATAAAAGGTATAGGAAAAACATACATAAAAAACAGTATTAATCGCCATATCATTTTAAGCCCTCTCTTTCTCGATTAAATTGCCATCTTTATCAAAGGTTAAATTATAATCTTCTCTCACACCTTCTACTTTTGCTTTAAATATTAAATCTTCTCCATCTAAATGAGCACTTATAGTATTAATTCCAAGGTCCCTATTCATAATGTTATATTCTCTATAATCACCCATTTCTTTTAGGACTTCTTTTCCTGTGTCGATTATTTTTTCAAAGGCATCAAAATTTATATCTGAAAATAAAATTGAATTTTCTATAGGATCAGTATCAGCAGAAAGTTTTTCAGGCTGTATAATCCATTTTCCTATGCTTAAATTATAGTAATACAAATCAACATGTTCAGAATTGTTAGGGTTTATGATATAAATATAGATACTGGTATCTAGAAGTCTAAATCTAGTTTGGTAAATATAAAAATCTCTGGCGCCAACTAAGTCAAACAATTCTTCCATTACTTCATCTCGTTTTTTAGTGTTCAATAAAAAATTGTTTTGATCATATTCTTTGGCTATTTCAATTACTTCTTCTTTAGACAAATAACGATGGATATCATTTCCTGTAAGATATCTACTAAAATGACCATTTAAGGAAGTAGGAAATTCATATCCCATTTTTTCTTCAGCATCTTTAATGATATCTGTAATAAAAACTCTATTATTGCTTTTATCTATAAAGACATCTTTTATACTACTTAAAAACTTTTTATTATCACTTTCTTTTTCTGTACTTGCTTTTTGTGGGGGCTTAGAAAAGGTGTCTTCTACTGCCTTCTCTATATGTTGACAAGCAGTCAGAAAAATAGTCATTCCAACAAGCAGTATTATAAAAAATCTTCTTTTCATTTTTTACTCCTTAAAATTACTTGCCTATTAACAATAAGTTACATCATTCATAAAATAATAATCATAAGTTTTTATTTCCTAATATAAGAATACCCTATTTTAAAGTAAAAGTGACCTCTATTGGCTTATTTTACATAAATTTTACAAGTAGAAAAAGATTTTTTTCGATAAATTACTTATTTGAAATTTGTATTATAATTAAAGAAATATTAATATATAATAAATATATGGTTGAAGTAGTTATTAAAACTTGATAAAGGAATTAAAGAAGAGGAAACTATGGGGCAGATAATTGAGTTTCAAGGATTCAAAGAATCAAAGGCAAAAATTTTAGAATTAAGAAAATCCCTTGAAGAATTAATCTTTGAAAGAGACCATCTTAAATTTGTAGTATGTAAAAACTTAAAAACTAATTATTTGCTTGAATTTGGGGTTCTTGAAAATAGCCTATATAGAGCATATTGTGATTATCTACGCTTACGTAGAAAAAAGGAACTTATCCAAGCAAAGTTGAATCGCCAAGAAGAAGTAGGAATGGAAGAAATTGAAAAGCAACTTGATGATGAGTTTGGTGAATATGAAGAAAAGTTAAATCAAAAAATTTATGATTTAGGAATAGCTTTTAAGCAAGCAGAATTAGATTTTCTAACAGATGAAGATTCTAAGTTGATTAAAAAGCTTTATAAGGGAATTGTAAAGCGAATTCATCCTGACATAAATCCTTTAATAAGCGAAGACCAACAAGAATTATTTTATAAGGCAACTGAAGCCTATGAGAATGGAGATTTAACTACTATACAAATTATATTTGAAATAGTTTCAGCTGACAATATGGACGATATAGATTCCTTAAGTCCAAAAACTTTAAAAGATGAAGTTAAAAGATTGGAAGATTTAATAGAAACTATAAAAGCTGACATTGATTCAATTCAGACTAGTCCTCCATATATATGGAAAATTTATCTAGAAGATTATGATAAAACAATGGAAAAGAGAAAAGAATTAAATGAGAAAATAGATAGTTACAAAGAAGCCATAATGACAGAAGAAGTACGCATAAATAATTTATTAGGATATGATTATGAATGATTTGGTAAAAAAAGAACAAGGAAATTTAATAGAATATTTGATTAACCAAGAAACTGGACTTGATTTACCAAAACCTTTTGAAAGGGATATTTATCTTTTTGATAGTCATGTAGCTGGCACAAGTCATATTGATAATATTGAAATCATAGGTGAACAATTAAAAGATGGAGATCGCTTAGTTTTTTATCGTGAACCAGATAATGAAACAGATCCCCAAGCCATTCGTATAGAAACTTTAGCAAAGGAAAAAATCGGATATGTACCAAGGCAAGATAATATTATATTTTCAAGACTAATGGATGCCGGTAAAGTTCTTTTTGCAAAAGTAGTTGAAAAAGAACTCTTAGGTGAGTGGCTCAAAATTAAAATTAAAATATACTTACACGAAAGTTAGGAAACCAATATTAACAATTAAAATGAGAAACTTCTAAGTAAAAAAGATCTTTAGAACTTTGTAATAAAAAAATACAGTGCCATAACTACCTTATTCTATCTTCATTTAACAATATTGTATAAATCTCTAAATTTAATATATAATATCCTTTGTGCTATTTTAGTTTAATATTAAGGGGTTAATTTATTTATGAAAGATAGAAAGTTTTTCTTTTCTGATAAAAGGTTTTTAAGATCGCTTATAGCAGTTGCCCTACCATTATCATTACAATTTTTGATATCTACTTCTATTAATATGGCAGATACCGTAATGATTTCTTCATTGGGTGGAGCAGAGATTGCCGCAGTAGGTCTTGTAAATCAATATGTATTCTTTTTTACTGTTATTATTTTTGGTATATCAAGTGCAGGCGGAGTGTTCTTTTCACAATATTTTGGCAACAAAGATGAAGAAAATGTAAGAAGATATTTGAGCTTAATAATGCAAATTTCCACATTTGTATCAATTATATTTACACTAGTTTCTTTATTATTTCCAAATCAGATTATGCATGTATTAATACCAGATGATGAAGTTAAAGTTTATGGCGTTTCATATCTGACACTTGTTGCACTTACATTTTTCCCAAATGCAATGTCTATGTGTTTTAATGCAGTACTTAGATCTGTGAATAGGGTTAAAGAGCCATTGCTTGCTTCAGTACTTTCATTTTTTCTAAATATATTTTTCAATTATATTTTCATATTTGGAAAGTTTGGTGCTCCAGCTCTTGGAGTTGCAGGGGCAGCACTTGGAACAATAATTGCTAGATACTTTGAAGTAATATTGTTGCTATTTTTTATTAATAGACATAATTATGAATTATTTAATGTAAAACCAATAAAACTATTCAAAATTGATTTAGAAAAAATGAAAAAATTCTTTCCAATTGCAACACCAATAATTATGGCAGAAATGTTTTGGTCACTTGGCCAATTACTATTTGCTATAGCCTATTCAAGGATTGGAAAAGATGCTACAGCTGCTATACAACTTACAGGTACCATTCAAAATGTATGCTTTATAATTGTTAATTCACTTAACTCTTCTGCTGCAGTTATTATAGGGCAAAATTTAGGTAGATCTAAACAAGAAAGAGTTGAAAGGTATGCTAGATATTTTATACAATTAACAATTATTATAGGTGTTTTATCTTTAACAATATTATCAGGATTCCCACATCTATTGATGAAGATATATTCTGGTATTGAAAAGAATGTATATGACATTTCTATAAGATTATTAATTATTAGAGGAATATTTATTCCATTCAGATTCATAAATGGGATGCTAATTGTAGGATTCTTTAGATCTGGAGGACTAACTAAGAAGCCTTTAATATTTGAATTATCTACAATGTGGTTATTTGCAATTCCAATGTCTTTCATAGGAGTGCTTGTACTGGATTTACCAATTGAATGGGTATTTACAATTGTAAGCTTAGAGGAATTTATTAAAGTATTCTTTATGATTTATCTATATCAAAAGAAGGAATGGTTAAATAATATAACTGAAAATTAATAAGTTTATTAATATATGAAAATAAAAAGAGGTAGTAAGAAAACAATTAACTTCGTAGTTAAAGGAGACAAAATGAAGAAAAAATATTTTAATTTAGCACTGATTTATGCCGTACTTGGAATGGTTGCAGGTGTATTCTACCGTGAATTTACAAAGTGGAACAATTTTACAGGTGTGACTGTCTTAGGCAAGTTGCATACCCATTTATTAACCCTAGGAATGTTGGTATTTCTATTAGTAGCAATATTTTCAAATTCTATGGACCTTGAAAAAGACAAGAAATTCAAAATTTTTATGAAAGTCTACAATATTGGACTACCTATATTAGCTTTGACTATGCTTGTAAGAGGAATAGTGCAAGTTCGTGATCTTCCAATTTCCAAGGCTTTAGATGCTTCAATTTCAGGAATCGAAGGTATAGGACACATGCTTGTAGGTCTTGGAATAGTTTTGTTTTTACTAGCTTTAAGAAATTGTGCAAAGAAATAAATCCTTGTATTCTTAGCCTTCCTATGTTAAAAGTATGTAAAATCCTAGAAATACACTTATAATTCTTATAAAATAAAAGTAAGACAATTAAATAAGCAGTAAAATTATTTACATACCACCGATAAAACATAGGAGGAAATATGAATAAAAACATAAAAAAAGCAAATAAATCATTTATGATTTCATTCTTGATTTTACTTGCTATAGGCATAATTTTTGCTGCTTTTGCAATTTCGGAAATAGTATCTTCTACAGGAGGAAATAAAGCATTAATATATGGGCTAGTAGCCTTGTTATTTATTGGATTCTCCTTATTTTACTATAAGTTTTTTGTTACATCTTATTTAATAGAAGAAGAGGACTATTTTACTGTAGGACATTTAAATAAAGAAGATACTGTTTATTATAAGGATATTGATAAAATAATAAGAGATATTAAATATTATATGGTTTATACCAAAAACAATGAAAAAGTACGTGTCCCAGCAACTATGTTTGAAGTTGATAAATTAAATGACTATATAGATAGAAACTTCAAAATCGAAGAAGAAGATACATTCAAGATAGTATATGTCAGAAATAATTAAAATTGAAAAGCAAGGTAGACTATAAAGTCTGCCTTGCTTTTTATAATTTATTTAAAATTAGACTACTTTAATACTTTTACATAGCCCATTCTAGGAGCGTTCATAGGAAGGCTTGCATCAGATTGCCAATGTCCATCATCAGGGCTAAAACTTATTATAATAGTTTGCTCATTGTATTTACTTAAATCTAAAGGTAGATCGATTAACTCTGCAGGTCTAGTTCTGTAACCGTCACCATCGCCAGCTACGACGGTGATATCTACAGCTTTATCCAAAATCATAACTACGTATTTTTCATTTGGATTCGGACCAATTAATTGTTCAAGATTCTGATATTTTGCCAATTCTTTCTCGCTAAATACTCTTACTTGGCCGGTGACTACCATTTTACCAGCCTCTATTTCTTTTTCGACTAGGGAATCCATAGTGTTTTTCTCTGTTTCTTTCAGAGTTTCTTCTTTTGTCTCTTTCGTGGTTTCTTCTTTAGATTCTACTAAAGTTTCTTTATTTGATTCTTCATGGACTGTCTCTTTTTTTGAAGAACATGCAGTCAATGTAAGTATCAAAATTAAACTGGTGATTTGTAACAATTTCTTTTTCATATTTACCTCTACTTATATATTTTAATATTGGTATAAAGATTCATAAAATCTTCCTGTTACTATATTATAGTATAAGAAAATATTTTTTGTTAAAAATTGTAATTTATACTTATAAATACTAATATTGTTCATCAAATTTTCTTGTATTTTTCAACTTTCTAGCTATAATAATATATGGATATAAGTTCACATATATTTCAAATTTAAAATATATCATTTATACTATTAGTATATTAAAAACGAATACAATTATAAAATATTTGAATAATTAATATTTGAAAGGGAGACAATGAATATTAAGACCAGATTTACAATATTTTTAACTAAATCAACAAAGGCACTTATGAGAATATTGAATAAACCTGCTACATATTTTCCTGGGTACTTGGCAGAAAAACTAGACAAGGACATATTAAAAAACTTAGATACTCCAAATAAGATTTATGGGATAACTGGTACAAATGGTAAGACTACCAGTTCAAATATATTGGCTGATACTTTAGATAATTTAGGAGTTTCTTACATATCCAATAGGGCAGGGGCCAATGTTAAAGTTGGGATTATTTCAAGCTTATTAGATGCTAACAAATTATTTGGTGGAAACAATAAAGAATCTGCAGTCCTAGAAATAGATGAGCTTTGGACAAAGAAGGTTTTAAAAGATGTAAAATTGACCAGCTTAACTATTACAAATCTTTCTCAAGACTACTATGAAAGAAATGCTAATATCTTTTATGTCAGAAAAAGAATAGAACAAGCAATTACACCAGGTGTAAAACTTATTTTAAATGCTTCAGACCCTATATCTTCTGATTTAGATGTTGATAATGAGAAAGTCTATTATGATGTACTAAATATTTTCAATGAAAAAGAAAGAAGAGATTCTAAGATAAATGATATGATTTATTGTCCAAAATGTTCTTCTAAAATTGAATGGAAATTTAATAGATATCATCATTACGGTAAATTCATATGCCCCAACTGTGGTTTTACAAATCCTCAGGCGGACTATATAGTAGAATCATTCGATGAAACTACAGATAAGTTAATAGTTAATGACAGAGGAGATATTGTAGAATTACCTATTGTACAAAAAACGATAGAGAATGTTTATAATCAGATTTCGATTTATGCAATCCTAAGAGAAGATGGATATAATCATGAAGATATAGCCAAAGCCATGGAAAAGATTAAAATTACAGAAGATAGGTATATGATAGATAAAGTTGGAAACAAGGAAATTATCAATTTAAACCAAAAGCTATATAATTCTGTATCCATATCTAGATTCTATGACAATATTTCTAAATATGAAGCAAAGCGTAAAACAATCATAGCCTTGTCTCAAAATCTAGAGTCTAAATACATAGACCACAGAAGTCCAGGCTGGGCTTTTGAAATAGACTTCCAATATGTGACTGATGAAGTCGATAAGATAATTATCTTATCCAAGCACTATCCAGAATTAGTTTTAGCAATGATTATGTCTGGGATAGACAAGGATAAAATTATAGTAGCTAAAGATGAAGAGGATATCTTGACATATATAGTTTTTTCTAAAGAAGAGACTATCTTTATCACATATGATATTTTCAAAGAAAACATTGCACAAGCAAATAGGATAGCTAATATGATTAAAGAGAAAGTGAGGGATTAGTGAATATAGAGATACTTTACAAAGAATTGTATGTGTATGGCGAAGATGCCAATGCAGAATATCTTGAAATGATGTTTGACAAACACAACATTATCAATACCGATTTCAATGAAACCCCATACTTTGTAGATAATCGTCCAGATTTGATTTTTATAGACGCTATAAGTGAGCATTTTCTTGACCAAATAGCAGAAAAGCTTTTAGTTTACAAAGAAAGGCTTAAAGAATTAATAGAGGATGGCGTCCACATAATCATAATGAATAACGCCATGGATATTTTTGGTAAAAGCTTAAATATTTCTGGTTTTGGTGAAGCCTACGAAGGTAAGTGCCTAGGACTTTTAAATTATATAACTTATAGAGATTATGACAACAGGCATGTGCGATTGACCCTTGCAGACTTTAAAGGTCATGAACATGTTGCTATCAATATGGGTTTTTCTCAGTACTATTATGAAGATGAAAGTGACCACCTATATGAGACTACTGCTGGTTATGGATTCAATATGAAAACTACACTTGGTGGTTTTAGATACAAGAATGTTTATTGTACAGAATTAGTTGGTGAACTTTTTATTGTAAATCCTCATTTATCAAAGGATTTACTAAAAGAATTAGGGCAAGAAGAAAAATTACCTTACGAAGAATATGTCTATGAAATCTACAACTTTAAATTAAAAAATTTGAAGAATGATCCTAAGGTAAATGAGCCGACAGAAAAATAATAAGAAATTTTAAGCTTTAATATTTTTATATCGGGTAATATATATAACGTAAGGATAAATAATGGAGGTATATATGGAATTTGAACACATTGTTGAATATACAGAAATTTATGAAAACCACAAAAAAGAATTAGAATCATTTAAGAAAGCTTTAAAGGATTTTCAAAAATCCTATGCTGAATATAGAAAATTGGTAGAATACTATGACAGTAAACAATTTATGGAAGACTTTGACAAATCAAACAATGGTGAAATAGACCCTGAAATAAACCAAGGTATACTTACTGAAGATGCAATTTATGATTTAATCGGTGACAATTATTATTTAGCTATTGATCTTTTATCAATGGCAACAGATATGATAAAAAATAACTGAAATTTATTAGTGGGAGAAGCCCTTAACCTAAATGAAAGGTTAAGGGCTTTTTCAATATGTAAATATCAAAAAAAGAAATAGATATCATTGCTATGTATTTAACTAATTTAAGCGGTTATCAAATAATTATTGCTTGTAAGCCTGATAACAGCTATTTTACAACTTGTAATTACCATTATTAAAAGTTCGTAATATTTATATGAGAAAATGATGTAAAAACGCTTTCAAAATTATGCTAAATAATAATTTTAAGTTATACTTTTAAATAAGAACAAAGGAGGTCGTATGAAAAAAAATGGAAGATTACTTGCATGGCTTTTAGTTTTTGCAATGCTAATAGGCTTTATCCCGCCTGTTAAACATGTAGAAGCTGCAGGTTTCGATGCGGTAAATCAAGAGTGGAAGATATCATCTGAAAACCCTACAACAGAGAAATCTGAAGTGGTAACAGATGATTCAGGTACATGGAGAAGATTTGTATCTTCACCAGAAAATGATAATGGAAAGAATGCAGCAGTATTCACAAATGAAACTATCGGTGATAGTTTAGACCATAATTATGAATTTGTAATTAAGTCAAATTCAAGTTCAGAAACTACAAGATTTGGATTTTTCTTAAGATATAAAAATTCATCACAATCAGTATTTGTTGGATACGATACAGCAGGATGGTTCTATCAGTTATACGATGGACAAAATAATCCATGGTATGAAGGTCAAAGAATACCTGCACCTAAAAAAGGTGTTGAAACAAAGGTAAATATCTCTTTATCAGGATCAGATTTAAATGTCTTGATAAATGGTGTAGATGCTTTTGGTGGCAAGGTTGATGTACCACAAGGTTTAACCCAAGTTGGTAAATTAGCTATTAAAGCCGGTACTTATAGCGGTGAATTAACAGATGTTCTTGTAAAGGGTAACAAAGCTACAGGTGATTTTACAGAAACTGTAGAAGTTGAAAAAGAACAACCTGACCAACCAGAAGAAGGTAATTTAGTAAATGGATGGAAGATTTCTAGTCCGAAAGTTCAAAATGAAGTATTAGAAACCCAAGAAAAAAATGGTAAATCATATACAAGATTTGTTGCTGGTCAAGGAAATGACAATCAACAAAATCCAGGTGTATTTACCAATGAAAAGCTAGGGGAAGTTAAAGATGGAGAATTCAACTTCACAATTTCTCCAAATACACAAGCAGCAAAAACAAGGGCTGGTTTCTACCTAAGGTACAATGGATTAAACTCAACAATATTTGTTGGATATGATACAGGTGGATGGTTCTGGCAAGTATACAACGGAGCAGGAAATCCTTGGTATGGTGGTCAAAGAATTGCTGCACCTGAAAAAGACCAAACAACTAATGTAAGCATCAACTTATCCGGAGATCAAATGACAGTTTCTATAGATGGTCAAGACGCCTTTGGAACAGTTGATGTATCTTCAGTAAGCCAAGCTGGTAAGGTTGGTATAAAAGCTGCAGCTTTTGGACAAGAATTTTCTGATGTAGCCTTAGAAAACAAGGAAATCCTTGTGACTGAAAAAGTTACATTGAAAGGTAAGGTTACAGACGAAGAAGATCAAGCTATAAAAGATGTCAAAGTTAAAGCCTTTGATAAAGAAACTCTTACAGATGAAGAGGGTGCATATACTTTAGAAGAAGTATCAAAAACTAAACAAAAATTAGTATTTGAACACCCAGCATATGAAGCTAAAGAAGTTGAATATCTAGGTGACGAAGAAACAAAAATTGATGTACAACTAGTTAAAAAGGCAGAGGTAAATGCTGACCAGTTAACTAACGGCACAATGGAAGTTACAATAAATAAAGACTTCCCACAAGTTGTACAATACAAGATGCTAAAAGAAGACAACAAGATATTTGAAGGTCAAAGACAAGTATTAAATACTATTACTATTAATGGTGTTGATTATCAAACAGAGGTAGAGTATACAAAGGTAAATGACACTAGGGCCAGATATATCCTTGAAAACTTAAGTGGAGATTTAAAATTTAGATTAACTTATGACCTATCAATTAAGGACAATAGTTTAGAATTAAAATTAGTTAAGGTTGAAAATCTAAATGCATCCCAACAATCAGATAAAGATATAGTAAGAACTATAGAGTTTAGACAACATAGTTTAGTATCTGTAAATACTAACCAAGAAAATCCAAACCTAATGGGTGGTAAGGTTAATGTAAATACTAGAACTAAGGCTGGTGATCAAAAGATTGATTTAGATGAAAAAACAAAAGTTCAATCAAGCGCTCATTCAATTGCTGTAATTTCAAACAATGAATTGTCAGCTACCTTATATTCTAATACAGAAACTGACTCACTTGGTGACTGGAACAATACAGTAAGTGAAGTTTATAAAGAAGGAAGTGTAAACCACTTAAGCTTAAGATCAGCAGAATGGGTTTACCAAAAAGGACTTGCTTACAAACCAGCAGATAGTGAAGCCTTAAATTCTTTACCAGTAGTTAGAGTAGCTATTACTGGCGATAGAAACGATGACGGACAAATCAACTGGAACGATGGGGCTGTTGCGTATAGAGACATAGCCTGGAAGAGACCAGGTGGATCATTAGTTCCTGAAACAGTTGCAACAAGAATCGCTATGAACTTTGGTTCACAAGCACAAAACCCATTCCTAGTAACTTTAGATAACGTGAAGAAGGTTTACCTACACACAGATGGACTAGGACAAAACGTATTGCTAAAAGGTTATGGATCAGAAGGTCACGACTCTGGTCACTTAAACTACGCTGACATCGGTAAGAGAATCGGTGGAGCAAAAGACATGAAGTTATTATTAGATGAAGGTGAAAAATATGGAGCAATTTTTGGTATTCACGTAAATGCTTCAGAAACATATCCAGAGTCTAAATACTTCACAGAAGACAGATTATTAAGAAAAGATGGTAACTATGCCTACGGTTGGAACTGGATCGACCAAGGTATAAATATCAATGCAGACTACGACCTAAGACATGGAAGAGCTCAAAGATGGTCCGACCTAGCTAAGGAACTTGATAGGGGTGATGGTACAAATGGATTAGACTATATCTACGTTGACGTATGGGGTAATGGTCAATCTGGTAACAACGGTACATGGGCTTCACAACAATTAGCTAAAGAAATCATGTCTCAAAACTGGTCAGTTGCTGGAGAATGGGGTTATGCAAACCATTACACATCCATATTCCAACACTGGGCAGCAGACTTAACCTATGGTGGATATTCACTTAAAGGTGTAAACTCTAAACTTATAAGATTTGTTGAAAACCATGAAAGAGATGCTTGGGTAGCAAACTATCCATCATATTCCGGAGCGGCCTTAAATCCATTATTAGGCGGCTACAACATGAAAGACTTTGAAGGATGGCAAGGTAGAAACTCTTATTCATCCTATATGACCAACTTATACAGAAACAACCTATCATCCAAATTTATCCAACACTTCAAGGTGAATAAATGGGTAGATGGCGAAAGCACAAATCTTCCAGAAGCTCCTGGTTGGATACCAGAAATGGAAGTTGGTGGTATAAACGAAGGTATAAATAAATCAATAAACATTAAAAGATTAGCAAATGACTATGCAAAAGACCAAGCAGGATACAGAACAAGAAAGATGTATCTAGAAGGTAAACATATCTTTACTGAAACTGCAAGTGATGTAAACTACTTAATACCTTGGTATTGGGATCAAAATGGTAAGATTTTAGGATCATCTGATCAAAAACTATATCATTTCAATACACAAGCAGGAACAACTACTTGGGACCTACCATCAGAATTTGCAGGTCAATCAAGCTTAGTAATGTATGAATTAACAGATACCGGTAAGAAAAATGAAAAAGTAATACCTGTATCAAATGGACAAGTTACAATAACAGCTGAAGCTAATACACCTTATGTATTATTCAAAGAAGCTAAGACAAATAAGAATGTGACTTGGTCAGAATATGCACACATCACAGATACTGGATTCAACGCAAGAAATCTTGATGCTTGGACAGTAGAAGGAAATGAAAATTCAAAGACAGAAATAGTTGATACAGCTACAGGTACACAAGTATTAGAAATTTCTAACAACGAAAACAAGACTACTTTAAGTCAAAAGATTAAAGACTTAAAACCAGGTCAAAGATATGCTGTATACGTAGGTGTAGAAAATAGGTCAGATACTAAGGCTTTTATAGAATTGAAAGATTCTAAGGGTAATCAAATTGACTACAACTATACAAATAGGTCAATAGCCCTAAACTTTGTAAAGGCTTATGCTCACAATACAAACAATCAATCTTACACAGTAAAAGAAAGTAGCCCATTCCCAAATTGGACACCAGGTACATCATACTTCCAAAACATGTATGTATTCTTTACAGCTCCAAGTGACGGATCAGAAGTTACCTTGACTATTGGTAAGGAAGCAGGCGAAGGTACAGCCTACTTTGATGATATAAGAGTATTTGAAAATGAAATGAACAATTATCCTGATGATGAAAAGACTTTTGTACAAGACTTTGAAAATTCACCACAAGGATTATACCCATTCGTAAATGGTGGTGCAGAATTTGTTGAAGATAATAGAATTCACTTATCAGAATACAATGCACCATATACACAAAAAGGATGGCATGTAAAGAAAGTTTCAGACGTTATAAGCGGTAAGTGGTCACTAAAAGTTAATGGTTTAACTCAAAAGAACCACCTACTATATCAAACTGTTCCTCAAAACTACAGATTTAAACCAGGAAAGACCTATGAAGTAACACTAGATTACCTAGTAGGTTCAAATGGAACATACAAATTTGTTTTAGGTGATGGTAAATATTATGACAACTTCAACGAATTTATTGCAAGTTACGACCTAACAGAAACTGTAAGCAATAAAGAAGGTCAAGAAGCAAACAAATTAAATGTTCAATTTACAGTTCCAGAAGATAGTGATGGCAACTATTGGATTGGTATGTTCTCAACCAATAAAGCTGCAGATACAAGAGGTGTAACAGGTGGAGATGCTACCTTCGGTGGATATAGAGACTTGATTATCGATAATCTAGTAATTAAGGAAAAAGATTCTAAGGATGAATTAGATTTAGAAGAATTAAACAAGGCTATTGAAGCAGCTAAAGAAGAATTAGCAAAACACACTTACACAGAAGAAAGTAGAAGAGCTTTAGAAAATCAATTAGAAGCTGCAAAAGTAACAATGGAAAACCCATTGACAGTTCAAGCTCACATCGATGGACATACCAACAAGATTAAAGAGTTAACAGACGCTTTAGAAATTGATGTTCCAAGTAAGATAGACTTGCAAAAAGCTATATCTGAAGCGGATGCTATACTAGAATCTGACGGTTACAAAGATGAAGCTAAGGAATTGATTAAAGAAGTTCTAGATGAAGTTAAAGAAGTAAATCTTGATGATAAGGCTAGCTTAGAAGAAATAAACGCTGCTACAGAAAAACTAAAACAATCGATTTTAGAGGCTAAGAGAGCAAATGGATTTACTAGAGAATATGAAGAAGAGGAAAGATTACATCCTGACAAGATTACTGCTATTGCTGCAACCGGAGAGGCTCCATATGATGGTGGTGCAACAAAGGATAAACTTGTAGATGGTAATAGAAATACATTCTGGCACAATGACTGGCAATCTAATAACGGTATGCCTCAATCAGTTGATTTGAAATTTGATGAAAAAGTTAAATTAACAGGATTCAACTATGTAGCTAGACAAAATGGTTCAAATGGTGATGTAAGAGCTTATAAACTTTATACAAGTGAAGATGGTAAGACCTGGACAGAAGCCTATAATGGTGAATTTAGCAATAATGGTAGCGGGTTAAATAATAAGAAAGTTAACCTAGTTCAATTCGCAAAACCTATAGAAACAGAATATCTAAGATTTGAAGTAACAAGTTCATTTGGTAATGAAAAGGATAAATTTGCTTCAGGTGCAGAATTAGAAATTGCTTACCTAGCTAAGAAGTTTGAACTTACAGAAAATACTCCTGAACTTGACATAGTAGACAAGACTCCTCTAGCAGAAGCTATAAGAGAAGCCTTGAAAGTTAAGACTGATAAATTTACTGAAGAATCTGTAGATGCCTTGAATAAACAACTTGAAGAAGTTAAGAAGGTATTAGCAAATCCAGAAGCTGGACAAGAAGAGGTAAATGAAGCAGTTGAAGCTCTAGAAAAAGCTATAGAAGACTTAGTTAAACTAGGTGAAGAACCAGGAGAAAATCCAGAAGAACCGGGCAAAAATCCAGAAGAGCCAGGCGAAAATCCAGAAGAACCGGGCAAAAATCCAGAAGAGCCAGGCGAAAATCCAGAAGAACCGGGCGAAAATCCAGAAGAGCCAGGTGAAACACCAGAAGAACCGGGCGAAAATCCAGAAGAGCCAGGTGAAACACCAGAAGAACCGGGTGAAAATCCAGATGATCCAGGACAAACACCAGGCCAACCAGGAGAAAATCCAGATGATCCAGGACAAACACCAGGCCAACCAGGAGAAAATCCAGATGATCCAGGACAAACACCAGGCCAACCAGGAGAAAATCCAGATGATCCAGGACAAACACCAGGTCAACCAGGAGAAACTTCTGAAGATATAGAAATGATTGTTAAGGATATAGATGGGAATGGCTTGTTAAATAAAGAAAGCTTAGAATTCTTGAAAGATAGAGTATTAGAATTCAAAGATATACATTTCAGAAATACAAAGACCAAAGAAGAAGTAGATGTGGATAAAGATATGAAAGTTACTGTTGAAGTAAACTATACAAACGACCTTAAAGTTTACCACATTGAAGAAGATGGATCACTAACAAGAGTAAAACACATAAGTGTAGATGGAAACAAAGTAACATTTACTTTTGATAGATTCTCACCATTTGTATTCTCAACAGCAAAAGCTGATGGACAAACAAAACCTGATGGTCAAGTAAAACCTGGTGTAGAAGCAAAAGACTTAACACCAAAACTAGCACCAAAGACAGGTGATGTATTTGTAGAAGTGTTTATGATAGCAACAGTATTTGCTGCAGTAGCAATATTTGTAGTAAAGAAAAGAAAAGAAGAATATCATAGATAGAAGTAAATAGAAAAAGAGCTGTTTTATAACAGCTCTTTTTTGCTTTATATAAATTTCTTACCAAAGAATCCTAATAGCAATTCCTTAGCAATCAAGGAAGTTTTATTCCCTATATCCAAACTTGGGCTAACTTCAACTAATTCTAGGCCCTTGATTTTATCATTCTTACCCAATCTTGACATTATATCTCTGGCCATGTTGTAGTCTAGTCCACCTCTTACAGGAACCCCTGTACCTGGTGCTATATCCATATCTATTGAGTCAATATCATAAGAAGTATAGATGTTATCTACATCTTTTAGGTATTCAAAAGTTTCTTCCAAAACTTTTTTAATTCCTTTTTCATAGATTTCAGCCATTGAGAAATATTTTATATTAAGATCTTCAATTATTTTTTCTTCACCTTCGTCGATATCTCTGATGGCAATATATACAATATTTTCAGGCTTTAAGTAATAATCTCCACCAATTTTATTTAGTCTGTCATCACAAAGATTAAGTAGGGCTGCGATTGGCATGCCATGGACATTTCCTGAAGTGGATGTCTTTTCAGTGTTTATATCCGCGTGGGCATCAATGTATATAAGGCCTGGATTGTCATGTTTTTTCAAAAATGCCTTAAAAGTTGCCAATACCAATGAATGGTCGCCTCCCAAAATCAATGGGAATGAATCCCTGTCAAACAAGTCATAAGCTTGTTCATTAATCTTTGCTAGAGAAGGTAATAGCCTGTCTAAATTGGTCATATTGTCAACGTTTTTTTCTTTTTTATAACCATTATCTATATCTACATTGCCTAAGTCAGTTACATTTAGTCCTAAATCTATTAGATCGTCTAAAACACCGGTCATTCTTATTGAATCAGGGCCTAGTCTAGTACCAATAGTGCTTGCTCCCAAATCCATAGGAATGCCAAGTATCGAAATATTGTTTTTATTCATATTATTCTCCGTTTTTTCTTTTAATTATATCACTATTTATCTCAATGGATTAAAAATTTTGACATATGTATAAAAATTCTTTATAATGATTTTAATAAATAGATTTAAGATTAAAGAGTATAGAAAAAAAGAGTAAGCTTATGAAAGAGTGCAGAGAGTAGTCGTTTGGTGCGAGACTATCTTGGAAGTAGGTTGAAAATCATTTTTCTCTTGCAAGTCCGAAAAGAGTAAGACTTGACGCGATTGCATGCGTTATTGTGCACGGCATTGATAGATGCTTGAGAGCTTATTTTTGTATAAGAATTAAGGTGGTAACGCGGAATATTTCGTCCTTTGTCAATTGGCAAAGGACTTTTTTATTTTTAAATATATTTATAATATTTTTTTTGGAGGAAAGATGAACAAGTTGAAAAGAAATGACTTTATGCATGTAAGTGTAATGTTATTTGGATTATTTTTTGGAGCAGGAAACCTGATATTCCCACCACTTTTAGGTAACCAAGCAGGAACAAGCATGTGGATTGCCTTTCTAGGTTTTGCCATTACAGCTATAGTATTCCCAGTAGTGGGTGCCATCGTTGTAGGTAAAACAGAAGGTTTAACAAACCTAGCAAGCAGAGTTGGACCAATCTTCGCCCTAGTATTTACAACAGCAATATACATATCTATTGGGCCAGGAATGGGAATACCAAGAGCGGGTAGTGTACCTTTCGAAATGGCTATAGCACCTTATTTACCGGAATCATTTTCAGTGACATTAGCAAGATTGATATATACTTTTGTATTTTTTGCCATAGCCATGTGGGTGTGTTTAAATCCAAGTAAACTAGTAGTAAGGGTTGGAAAATACCTTACACCAAGTTTATTACTATTGATAACTCTTATGTTTATTAGAGTAATATTGCTTCCAAGCAATGTGGGCCAACCAGTAGGAGACTATGCCAACGCTCCTCTAGTCAAAGGTTTCTTATCTGGCTATGAAACAATGGATGCCATAGCCGCCTTAAACTTTGGTTTTGTTGTTGCGGTCTCTATAAAAAGATTTGGAGTAAAAGATAAAAAAGTTGTGACTAAATATACAATAAAAAGTGGATTGATAGCAGGATCCTTATTAACTCTTGTCTACGCCATGCTTAGCTTAATAGGAATGAGGACATCAGGTTTGCTAGTAGGTGCGAAAAATGGAGTAGTCATTCTTACTGCAAATGTAAGAGAAGCCTTTGGAGAATTTGGTCTAGTTTTATTAGCAGGAATCTTCACCCTAGCCTGCTTGACAACATGTATAGGATTAATCACAAGTGGTGGGGAATACTTCTACACACTTTTCAAAGAAAAATTATCCTATAGAGCTTGGGTATACATCTGGACAATATTTTCATTTTTAATGGCAAATTTTGGTCTAAACAAGCTTTTAGCAATATCTGTACCAATGTTATTAATAATATATCCAGTTGCACTTTTACTCATAGTTATGGGTATAAGTCACGATTTATTTAAGTATGAGAAATTATCCTATTTATTTTCAGCTGTCGTGGCTGTAGTGTTACCAGTTATAAATGTAATGGCGACAAGTTTTAAAGTAAGGATCCCTTTCTTGACAAATTTTGAAGAGAGTCTGCCTTTAGCCGACAAAGGCTTGTCTTGGCTGCTACCTACTCTAGGAGTATTGGTCGTGGCTTATCTTGTTGAAAAATTGATAAATAGTGAAAAGTTGAAGGTTTGATAAAGGAAGAATACACTCTTGCAAAACTTGTGGTTTTGCAAGAGTTTTTTGATTGGTGATATTTGTGGTTGGCCATATGAAGAAAATAAGTTTTAAAATCAATTTTGGCCTTATATACTTATGAGAATTCAAAAACTGTAAGTGTTAAATCGGTTTTTTGAATTTAAAACTTATCTGAGAAGTTGGAAATAAGTTTTAAAATCACTTTTTAGATTTTATACTTACGAAAATCTCAAAACCGTAAGTTTTAAAACCGTTTTTCGAGTTTAAAACTTATCTCGCCCAAGTTGATACCAATCATTTAAAAAAAGTTGTTGCAAAATTTTTTGCAACAACTCCTCTTTTTACGTTGCCTAAAAGGCAGCAACATTTATATTATAGATAATAATCCATATCCTTTACCATGTATCTTGGATTTGGCATTTTATCTGTTGTGATATATCCTGCTTCTGCTTTTATTAAAGCAGGGATTCTATTTACTAGGTTAGAACATGTTAGTTTTACTGTGTCTGGATTGTCCATTACAAGTTTTGTATCTGGTTCACCTTCAAAGGTCCATCTGTTGATGTCATAATTTTCAGGAGCATAAACATATCCTAGGTTGTGTGTTTCGATCGTGATACCTTCTTCAGTTTCTGTAGTTACCACAAATTCTGTACCAGTAGCGTCACCAGCTTTTATTGTCATATTTAAGGTTGAAGATTCTAAATCTTCTGTGTGGGTTACAGGAATACTCTTTTGAGTTTGAGATGTTATTGTAAGTCCTAATTTTTCACATAACCAACCATTTTGATTCCACATATATGAAGGAATTACCTTTCCTTCTTCTATAGCTGTTAGGGTTTCTTCATAGTTTAAGTCATTGTATTGGCCAAATTTTTCATTGAAATCTTCTTGGTTTAATCCTGCACCATGACCTTCAGCTAAAGCTATTCCGTAGTCTTCAACATTGTAGCTGCTTATTCCGTGGATCTTTTTGATATCGAACAATGATCCTGCTACTGTATCTACTAAAACTCCCCAATACATATCAGGATAACCACTACCTGAAAGTGTACAGTTACTTACTTTTGCTAATTTGTCTAATTCTTCAGTTAATTCTTTGCTTGAATTCCATGGGTATAGGGCTTCTTCACATGTACTGATAGCATTCACCCCATGTTTTGCACAAAGTCTATATACATCTGAAATTTCTTCAACAGTAGACCTTGTTGCTACTATACAAACATTTGGCTTTTTAGCTTCTAAGCATTTTTCAAATTCTTCTGCAGCTTGTATTTTAATTCCCTTGTTTTCACTTTCTATAACAAAGCCTATATCTTTTCCGACTATATCTGGATTGTTGTCAAAGGCGCCAACAATTTCACCACCTTTTTCTAAGCAATATCTCATAAGATATTTAGCCATCTTACCGCATCCAAATTGCACGATTTTAATTTTTCCCATTTTAGTCTCCTTTTCTTGTATAGTAATATTCCTACAATATAATTATAAACCTTTGTCAAATAAAAAACTATATAAAAAAAACAAAAAAAATTGTTGCGAAATTTTGAACTGACCCCAAAAAGTTGGACCTAAAAACTAACTAAGGAGGTCAGTTTTTTCATGGCAAAATATAGTATAGAATTCAAAAAGAAAGTTGTAAACGAATATTTAGAAGGATGTGTAAGCTTAAAAGA
>NZ_OGVE01000003.1 GCF_900258485.1 Helcococcus massiliensis | reverse complement strand
AAGTAAATATGTGGTGGCAATGGCGAAAGGGATACACCTGTATCCATCTCGAACACAGAAGTTAAGCCTTTCAGCGCTGATGGTACTTGTCTGGAAACGGATTGGGAGAGTAGGACGCCGCCAAATATACAAGGTTAAGCTAGCTTTAAGGCTAGCTTTAACCAAATATTCCTGGGTAGCTCAATGGTGGAGCAATCGGCTGTTAACCGAGAGGTTGTGGGTTCGAGTCCCACCCTGGGAGCCATATGCCGGGGTGGCGGAACAGGCAGACGCACAGGACTTAAAATCCTGCGAAGGTTAAACTTCGTATCGGTTCGATTCCGATCCTCGGCACCATTTTTTTTAATAGCGCGGGATGGAGCAGCTTGGTAGCTCGTCGGGCTCATAACCCGGAGGTCGTAGGTTCAAATCCTGCTCCCGCAACCAAAAAAAGAAAGAACAGCTAAATATAGCTGTTCTTTTTATGTTTAAAATTTTCCGTGTGACTATCGTGTGACTACGAGTATATATTTTTAATATCCTACTCCACTTCCCTATAAAAATTATCCAAATATTCTTCCATAAACTTATGTCTTTCTTCAGTTATTTTTAAGCCTTCTTTAGTATTCATTAGGTCTTTTATTTTTAATAGCTTTTCATAGAAGTGATCTATAACTGTTGAACCCTTAAGATATTCTTCTTTATTAAGATCTCTTACCTGATTTTTATTTAGGTCATCGTACATATGATGACCTTTAGAACCACCATAGTAGAAGGTCCTGGCTATGCCAATGGCTCCAATAGCATCAAGTCTATCTGCATCTTGCACTATTTTTCCTAATAAAGATAGTTCTTTCTTTCCATCTATATTAGCTGAAAAAGACATGTTTTCTATTATATAGATTATTTCCTTTATTTGAGAATCTTTATAGTTGGATTCTTCTAGTAGGCCGATTAATTTATTTTTTTCTTTCTCTATATCATCAACCAATTTATAGTCTATTAGGTCATGGACCAAGGCTGCACTTATGATTATATTTTTATCTTCATCTGATATACTCATATTTTCATATATTTTTTTACAATTGTTTACTACTCTTTTTATATGTTGGTAATCATGGCCAGTTTTATCAGCTTCTAATTTATTTTTTACGTATGCTTCTACTTTTTTTATATCCATTATTCTTCCTTTCATAATTATTTTACCATATTTGCTGTTATTAATTTGTCTTTATGTTATATTTAATATAAAGGAAAGAGGTAAATATGGAAGCATTATTAAATATTGATTATACAATTGACTTTGTCGCTGAAGATGGAGCTTTGACAGCTGGAAAACCAGCACAAGATTTGGAAGAATATATAGTAAAGGTTACTAAAGAATTTTATGATAGGGGAGATTTTGTAGTTTTTGCAATTGACAACCACCATGAAAAAGATAAGTACCATCCAGAAACTGCTTTATTCCCACCACACAATATAGAGGGAGGTGAAGGACAAAAGCTTTATAGAGGTCTAGAAGACTTGTACCAAGAAATAAAAGACGAGGATAATGTTTATTATACTTTTAAAACAAGATATTCTGCCTTTGCTGGTACAGATATAGAAATAAAATTAAGAGAAAGAAATATCAATACAATTCATTTAGTAGGGGTATGTACAGATATCTGTATTTTGCATACAGCTATAGATGCTTATAACAAGGGATTTGAAGTTTATATTCATGAAAATGGCGTGCAATCATTCAATCCTGTAGGACACAAGTGGGCTCTGGAACATTTTAAAACTGCCTTAGGAGCTAAGGTAATTTAAAGAGAGGGCCCTCTCTTTTTTAAATAATTGCCAATCGTTTTCATTTATTATATAATTAATTTATAGACAAATATGGAGGAGGAAACTTTATGAAAAATTATGAGACTAAAAGGATTAGAAACCTAGCTTTGGTTGGCCACAGTGGAAGTGGCAAAACATCATTAATGGAAGCAATGCTTTATAAAGCTGGAGTAATAAATAAATTAGGAAATACAGAATCTGGAAATACAGTATCTGACTTTGATCCTGAAGAAATCTCTAGAAAGGCCTCAATAAGTTTATCAGTAGCTAGCTTAGAATGGAATGATAAAAAGATTAATATTATAGATACACCAGGTTATTTTGACATGGAAGGTCAAGTTAAATCCGCTTTAAAGGCAGCTGAAGCAGCCTTATTTGTTATAGATGCTCAATCCGGTATAGAAGTTGGTACTGAAAAATATTGGAAATATTGTGAAGAAATTCAATTACCAAGGATTATATTTGTAAATGGTATCGATAAGGAAGATGTAAACTTCAACCAAATAGTTGCAGACTTACATACACAATTTGGTAAAAAAGTAAGTCCACTTGCTTTGACTTTAGGTGATGGTGCAGCACCAGGATCAGGTAAAGAGTTCAAGGGCTTGATTGATGTTATTACTAAAGAAGCCTATGTTTATAATGGTTTTGGTAGGGAAAAGAAACTAGTACCAGAAATTAGACAATTAGAAGTAGAAGAAGTTTACAACCAATTAGCTGAAGTTGTAGCTATGACTGATGATGACTTGATGAATAAATTCTTTGAAGGAATAAACTTCACTACAGAAGAATTTTCAAAGGGTATCACAAGTGCTATGCTTTCAGGTGATGTAGTTCCACTATTAGTTGGTTCTGCTATAGAAGGTTATGGCGTTGACGAATTATTAGATATTATTTCCTACTATATGCCAGCTCCAAACCATCCAATGGCCCATGCTGGATTTAGAAATATAGATGGTGAGAATAGACCAGTTGATGAAAATGAACCATTCTCAGCTTATGTATTCAAAACATATATAGACCCATTTGTTGGAAAGATTTCCTTATTCAAAGTTTTATCAGGTAAGATTACTAAAGATATGACCTTATATAACAGTAGCAAGGACAAGGAAGAAAAATTTGCTGGACTATTTAGACTACAAGGTAAGAAGCAAATAGAAGTTGTTGAAGTCGTTGCAGGGGATATAGGTGCAGTTACCAAGCTTGAAGAAACTGAAACTGGAGATACACTAGCTGATAAAAACAATCCAATTGTATACAAGACAATCAAACAACCACAAGCATCTCTATCATATGCTGTAGTTGCTAAGACTAAAAAAGACGAAGACAAGATAGGTCACGCATTACAAAAGATAAGAGAAGAAGACACATCATTCACTTTTGAAAGAAACAATGAAACCAAACAATTACTGATTTCAGGTGTGGGTAATGTACAATTGCAAGTTGTAACAGATAAGTTAAAGAATAAATATGGGGTAGAGATTGATAGAATTCCTCTAAGAATTCCATATAGGGAAACAATAACCACAAACTCTGATGTACAAGGTAAGCACAAGAAACAATCAGGTGGTGCAGGTCAATATGGTGATGTATTTATCAGATTTGAACCAATTGAAGATGGCTTTGTATTTGAAGAAGAAGTGTTTGGTGGGGCAGTTCCTAAAAATTACTTCCCAGCAGTTGAAAAGGGACTTGAAGAATCCATGGAAAAAGGTGTGCTTGCTGGTTATCCAGTTGTTGGTATCAAGGCAACTCTTTATGATGGATCCTACCACCCAGTAGACTCAAATGAAATGGCATTTAAACTAGCAGCATCTACTGCCTTTAGAAAGGGTATGGAAGCAGCCAACCCAGTATTATTAGAACCTGTGATGCATGTAGAAATTACAATACCAGATGATTACCTAGGTGACATAATGGGTGATATCAATAAGAAACGTGGTAGAATACTTGGTATGAATCCGGTAGAAGGTGGAAGCCAAGTTGTTGAAGCTGAAGCTCCTTATGCAGAACTATTTGAATATGCAATCGACCTAAGGTCAATGACCCAAGGTAGGGGAACATTTAATATGGAATTTGCAAGATATGAACAAGTTCCTAGAGATCAAGCGGACAAGATAATTGAAGAAGCTAAGGCAGAATAGAAAAAATATTTAAAATATGAAAGGAGTCAGAAAATCTGACTCCTTTTTAAATACTAATTTTTCTCTATAATTGTTTTAATTGCTGCATGGATAGCTTGATACCTATCTTTATTTGATTTGGCGGCAAGGCAGCTTATTAAATATCTTTTACCATCTTTTTCATACAAGGCAATTAGATTGTATGAGGATGCCATGGTTCCTGTCTTTACACCCTTGATATACTGATTGTAATATAATGAATCTTTATCTAATAATTCATTGGTATTTTTCCAAGTGAAATCACCTTGGTTAGTCTTTATAGTAAAGCTACTTTGTCCTATACATTCTTTAACAAAATCATATTCAATAAGTTTAAGACTTACCCTGTTTACATCCTTTAAACTGGTGAAGGATTGGAAAGAAAAACCACTAGGATCAAAGAGGTCTGTATCATTGTAGCCTTCACTTTTTACATGTTTTTCTAGGTTTTCTACAAAATATTCTACATATTTTTCTGCGGTATGACCATCTCCTAGGTATTTCTTTCCGATATTATAAGCAAGGGCAAAGGCTGCATCATTGCCAGACGGAACAAGCATGGCCTGCATCAGTTGCTTAGCTGTATATTGACCAGTTTTTAAGTGGGCCAAAGAAGAGCCTGCAGGGACAAGCTTTAACGTCTCATCATTTACTTCCATCATATCATCTAAGTTTACTTTTGTAAGTGCATAATCAATTGCAAAAAGTTTAGCTAAACTTGCTACAGATGGTCCTTGCTTGCCACCTTCATTAAATAAATATTTTTCTTCATCTATATCATAGACTGAAAAAGAAAGGGCATCTTCTGGTACTTTTACATCTTTTGTATTTAGGATAAAGTCGGTCCTATCATTTAAAGCTCTAAAAATTCTAGACTGAAATATCCTATTCTTAAATAGGAAAAATACACTAAAAAGTATTATTAGAATTATAGATATAGCAATTAAAAATTTCTTTCTTTTATTATTTTTCATATTTCCTTCTATCTTGTTTATAACAATATATTATCCAATTCAGCTTCATTTAAGATAAGTATCTTACCCCTAGAAACTATTTTAATTATACCTTCTTCTTCAAATTGGTTTAACTTTCTTGACACGGTTTCTCTTGATATACCAGACAAGGATCCCAATTCTTCTTGGGTTATGTTAAATTCAATCATTATGCCATCCTCGCTTACCTTACCATAAAGGGACATAAGGTTTTTAAGTAGCTTAGCCAATTTTACATCTGTTGAGATAACTGAAAGTCTATCGATTAACTCTTCAGCCTTTCTGATTCTCTCAAATGATTGCTGGGCTACCATTAGCAAGAATTGTTGGTTGTGCTTTAACACCCTATCAACATCGCTAGAAGATATGGTTAGTACAATAGTCTTCTTCAAGGCGTAGGCGGTGTATTCATACATATCGCCAGATAGGATATTGTGGGCACCAACAAAGTTTCCAGGTTCATATATGTAAAGGATTTGTTCCTTTCCATCGGACATTATCTTTGATATCTTAATTTCACCAGCAAGGACAACAAACATTTTGCTGGCTGGATCATGGGTTCTAAAGATAACTTCACCCTTTGAATACTCTTGTATAAATATATTATTTTTTATAGAAAAATATTCCTCTTCTGACAGTAGAGACAAAAGAGGAATATCTTTATAATCAAATTTTTTATTGTCTTGATATTTATCCATTATAACCTCTCAGTTATATATTAACATTAAAGGTTAAATTTTACCAAGTTTTTCACGTGTATCTTTTCTACCAAGCAAGATAATATTTTTAGCTATCATAGCTTGTTCATTGGTCATAGCTTCTACACCCTCTAGAGGATACTTGAAGCCCAACTCCTTATATTTATCTACACCCATTGTATGGTAGGGTAGGACGTCAATTGCAGTTATATGGTCATAGTTACCTAAAAGTTGTCCTGTTTGATACAAGAAATCTTTATTGTAGGTAATCCTTGGCAGTATAACGTGTCTGATCCAAATTTCCATGCCATGGTCATCCATAAATTTCAAAAACTTTAGAATGTTTTCGTTTGAATGTCCGGTTAAGACCTTGTGTTGTCTTGGGTTTATGTGTTTTATATCAAGCATTACTAGGTCAGTAACTTCCATTAATTTTTCATATTGGGCCAAGGTTTTTGGATTATCTTCATTGAATAAAACCCCGCAGGTGTCAAGACATGTATGTATACCTCTTTCTTGACAAGCTTCAAATAAAGCTAAAACAAAATCCATTTGCACTGTTGCTTCACCACCGGATAGGGTAATACCTCCATCCTTTAGGAAAGGTCTATATTTTTCATAATCTTCTAAAACTTCTCTTACAGTGGTTTCTGTACCACCAAATGAAGCCCAAGTATCTGGATTATGACAATATAGGCATCTCATTGGACAGCCTTGTAAGAATAATACATATCTGACACCAGGCCCGTCCACTGTACCAAAGGTTTCTCTTGAGTGGACTAGGCCAACGGTATCTAGACTCATTATAATCCTCTATGGAAGGTACGTGAAATTACGTCGTCTTGTTGTTCTTTTGTTAATTTAACAAAGTTTACAGCATAACCAGAAACTCTAACTGTTAATTGTGGATATTTTTCTGGGTGTTTTTGTGCATCTAATAGAGTGTCTCTATTAAATACGTTAACGTTTAAGTGGTGTCCACCTTTTTCTACATAACCATCTAACATTGATACTAAGTTTTCTACTTGTTTTACGTCTGCCATTTTTCTCTCCTTTTTATTTTTTTTTATTTTTCTTTTTTATTTTATATTTTATTGGTCTGGATCAGCAATTGATTCTGTTGGTTGTTCGCAGGCATTTCCTACGCAGTTGTCAGTTGCTCTTTCTAGTACGAATGAATCTAAGTCCATTCCTTCTAAGTCTTCCATGTCTAATTCAATTTCGATATTGTCTAGGTCACCAGCAAATACCTTGTTGTCTTTACCTAAAGCTCCAGGTACGATTGAGAATGTGTTTGAAATACCATCTTGAGCATCTTTGTAAGGTATCTTTGCTACTGATGATAGGGAAGCTAAAGCTCCGTTTTCATCTCTACCATGCATTGGGTTTGCACCTGGTGCGAATGGTTCTCCAGCTCTTCTACCGTCTGGTGTGTTACCGGTCTTCTTACCATAAACAACGTTTGATGTGATTGTTAGGATTGATGTTGTTGGTACACCATTTCTATAAGTATGGTTTCTTCTTACCTTGGTCATAAAGTCGGAAACTATATGAGCAGCTATTTCATCAACTCTATCATCGTTGTTACCGAATTTTGGATAGTCGCCTTCTACTTCGTAGTCTACTACTAAACCATCTTCATCTCTAATTGTTTTTACTTTAGCATATTTTATAGCTGAAAGTGAGTCAGCAACTACTGAGAATCCTGCTATACCTGTAGCAAAGTATCTCTTAACATCTCTGTCATGTAGGGCCATTTCTATATTTTCATAAGCATATTTATCATGCATATAATGAATGACATTTAAGGTATTTACATAGATTTCAGCTAACCATTCGGTCATATCTTCATATCTTTCAAGTACTTCATCATAGTCTAAGTATTCTGAAGTGATAGGTCTGAATTTTGGACCGATTTGTTTCTTCATTTTTTCATCTACACCACCGTTGATAGCATATAGTAAAGCCTTAGCTAAGTTTGCTCTAGCGCCAAAGAATTGCATTTCTTTACCAATTCTCATAGCTGATACACAGCAAGCAATACCGTAGTCATCACCGTGAGTTTGTCTCATGATATCATCATTTTCGTATTGGATTGATGAAGTATCAATTGAAATCTTAGCACAGAACTTCTTGAATTCTTCTGGTAATTGTCTTGACCATAGGACAGTCATATTTGGTTCTGGTGCTGTACCTAAGTTTACTAATGTGTGTAGGTATCTGAATGATGTCTTTGTTACTAATGATCTACCATCTAAAGCCATACCTGCTAGAGATTCTGTTACCCATGTTGGGTCACCTGAGAATAGTGCGTTATATTCTGGTGTTCTAGCAAATTTAACTAATCTTAATTTCATGATGAAGTGGTCAATCATTTCTTGAGCTTCTTCTTCTGTGATTAGTCCTTCTTTTAGGTCATGGTCAATATAGATATCTAAGAATGTAGATGTTCTACCTAGTGACATAGCTGCACCATTTTGTTCTTTTACAGCTGCTAGGTAACCAAAGTATAGCCATTGGATAGCTTCTTTAGCATTTTGTGCTGGTTTTGATATATCATAACCGTAAATTTCACCTAATTCTTTTAATTGGTGTAAGGATCTTATTTGATCAGCTAATTCTTCTCTTAATCTGATGTTATCTTCTGTCATCAATTTTGGTAGGTCAGCTACTTGTTTGTGTTTGTCTTCGATTAGTAAGTCAACACCGTATAGGGCAACTCTTCTGTAGTCACCAATGATTCTACCTCTACCGTAAGCATCAGGTAATCCTGTAACAACTCCTGATTTTCTAATCAATCTCATTTCAGGTGTATAAACGTCAAATACACCTTGGTTATGTGTCTTTCTGTAATCTGTAAATATTTTATGTACTTCTGCATCTGGTTCATATCCATAAGATTCAGCTGCACCTTCAGCTACTCTTATACCACCAAATGGTTGGAATGATCTTTTGAATGGTTTGTCTGTTTGGAAACCTACGATTTTTTCTTTATCTTTATTTAGGTAACCTGCTCCGTGTGATGTGATAGTTGATACAATTGATGTATCCATATCAAGTACACCACCATTTTCTCTTTCTTGCTTTGTCAACTCCATTACTTGTTCCCATAGGTCTAAAGTATCTTGAGTAGGTCCTGCTAAGAATGTATCATCACCTCTATATTCTGTATAGTTGTTTAAGATGAAGTCTCTTACGTCGATCTCTTCTCTCCACTTTTTACCAGAGAACTTATCCCATATTGTCATTAAAGTATCCCTCCTTATGTTCTTTTGTTTTTATTTTAACATACTATCCTAAAAAAATACGTGATTTAAATCACATAAGCTATATAAATTGTATGTTTTTAACTACTTACACCATCATTATATATTAAAAGTAGACAAATAGAAAATAATAATGTAATTTTTTTGTAATTGTATTTTAAAAGTTAAAGATATATAATTGAGACGATAAAACAAATAATTTAAAGCGGAGGCTGAGATGAAAAAGAGAGTATTTTTATTATTACTACTTATTTCTGCTTTTTTAGTAGGATGTTCAGGTTCAAATAAAGTAAACACAGAAACTGGAACAGAAAGCCAAAAAGAAACACAGAAAGAAACTATTAAAGAGACAGAAAAAGAAACACAAAAGGAAACACGAAAGGAAACAGAGAAAGAGACAGAGAAAGAAACGGTTAAGGAAACTGAAAAAGAAACAGTTAAAGAGACAGAAAAGGAAACAGAAAAAGAAGCAAAAGATCCTAGCAAAAAATATGTGGCCCTTACCTTTGATGATGGCCCACACCCAACTAGGACAAAAAAACTACTAAATATTTTGGACAAGTACAATGTAAAAGCTACATTCTTTATGATAGGTAAAAATGCAAATGCATATCCAGCCTTAGTTAAGGAAGTGGCAAGCAAGGGTCATGAAGTGGCAAACCATTCTTACAACCATCCAAATCTTGCAAAGTTATCATATGATAATGTTATGAAGGAACTTACATCTACAGACCAAGCTATAATCAATAGTGGTGTACAAAAACCAAAATTTGTAAGACCTCCTTATGGAAGTTTCAATGATAATGTAAAGAAGGCCATCAAAAACAATGGACAAACAATGGTAAACTGGTCAGTGGATACTCTAGACTGGAAGCATAGAAATACTGCTTCAATAATGAAATTTGTAAAACAACAAGTTCATCCAGGGGCTATCATATTGATGCATGACATCCATGAAACATCTGTAGATGCTGTACCAAGTGTAATTGAATACTTGAAATCCCAAGGTTATGAATTTGTAACAGTATCGGATATATTGTAGTTTTAGGATAGATAAAAAGGATTATAAAACTTATGGATGGAATAAATTATTCTAACTTATTAATCGGATTAATAACTTTATTAATAAGTTATACTGTGCTAAAAATATTTAAGAAAAATAAAATTATTATTAATCTATCTTTAATTGTTTTGTTAGTTCTTGGTGCAGTTTTATTAAAGTCTAATGAAACTATGCAGATAATATTTGGATCTATTTTTGGTGCTGTTTTAATAAATATCATTGATTATTTTTATGATCAAAAAAAGAGATAGAACATAATATGTGACGAGGACAAAGATATGAAATACAGAATAAAAGGTGACAGTGATTTTCCACTAGTAGAAATTGATCTTGCAAGTAATGAAACCATCAAGATTGAAAGAGGGGCTATGGCCTACATGCAAGATGTAGATATAAAAGGAAAGATGAACTCAGGTGCAGGCGGAGGCCTATTGAGTGCCATAGGAAGAAGCTTGACCAGTGGTGAGTCTATGTTTATCACAGAAGCTACAGGTAAATCTAATGAAGCGGTCCTTGGCATTGCTCCAAGCACTCCTGGTAGGGTAGTTGCCATACAAGTAGGAGGTGCAAATCAATATAGGTTAAATACTGATGCATTTTTAGCTTGTGACTTAAGTGTTGACTATGTAATGAAAAAACAAAAGGTATCAGCAGCATTTTTTGGGGGAACAGGTGGTTTCTTCGTAATGGAAACAGAGGGAACAGGCGATTTGCTAGTATCAGCCTTTGGAGACATAATTGAACTTGAAGTGACTCCAGACAAGCCAGTCATAATTGATAATGAGCATGTGGTTGCCTGGGATTCATCATTAAATTATGATATTAGAATTGCATCTGGAACATTTGGTTTCAAAACTGGTGAAGGACTTGTTAACGAATTTACAGGTAGTGGTAAAGTATTTATACAAACTAGAACCCTACACAGTTTCGCTGACAAGATTAGTAGATTTATTCCTACAAACTAGAATATGATCTTAAAGGTGGTATTGCGAAAAATTTCGTAATACCACTTCTTTTTTTTGTGATTTTACCACAATTACTTGGTCTTGATTATGGAGGAGATTCAAATTTGTTTGTTGAGTTTTTGTATAATCTGCAGGTTGGGATGAGTGAAGATTGAATAATTTTGAAAATAAGTTTTAAAATCGCATTTTGTATTCTATACTTACGAAAATTCAAAAATTGTAAGTGTAAAAATCATTTTTCGACTTTTGTACTTATTTGAGCAGATGAAAATAAGTTTTAAAATCACTTTTTAAAATCTGTACTTACAAAACTCCGAAAAATGTAAGTATAAAAATCACTTTTCATTTTTAAAACTTATTTAGCCCCAGGTGGCCACAAATAATGAAGGATAAAAAGGATTATAACGAATTTTCTCGTAACAATTTTTTTTGTTAAAACATAGTGTGATAACATTTATATTTTATATAAATATTTATTTTATCATTTATTATAGTCAAGCTTTTTAATAATTAATTTTTTAAGGTTTTTTTTGTTGAAACAATCACATAAAAAAAGAGATTTATTTAAGTAGTCTTTAGTTTTATTATCATCATTTAATTTCTTGTAGTTTATATAGAGCAAATAATACAAAAATGGAAGATATGTATGAATATTTGATTCACAGCTATTTTCAATACATTTATTAATTATATCAATACTAGAATCATAATCCTTGTTCATTGACAATATAGTCGCATAATTTATCGTAACTATAAAATAGCTTATATCAATATCAGATAAATTTTTAAATGAAAATTCGCATATATCAAGATATTGTTTGGAATTGCCTTTATATCGTAAGCAATCAGCCAGGGCTATCAAGCTTCTTAGTTCAAGATCTGAATAAGTATAACTTAAAAAATTATCTATGTTAAAATCACCTATGTTTACATTTAAAGATTTATTTAGATATTTTATAGCTAAGTCAATGTCTAATTCATCTGATTTCATATAATAAAATCCTGAAAAACTATAGTAATATTGCCTTATATGTGAACTTAAATCTTTATAATTTCTTAAAGTATGAAGAGGTTCTTTTAGTAAATTATAATTCATATCGGATAGAATAGATTCTATTTGATAAATTAAATTTTTTAAATTATTATCTTGAAATTTTTGGTATTCCACGAACAAAAGGGACAAATCTTTTTTTAATACTTTTGATAGGGAAAAAAGATCTTCAATATTTGGACTTGTTTTCCCTTTTTCTAGATTTACTAATTTTCTTCTGCTTATGTAAGCCATCTCGCTGAGATCTACTTGTGTAAGATTCATTTTAGTTCTTAAATTCCTTAAGACTAAGCCAAAATTTTTGTTTAACATATAAATAAAGCTCCCAATGTGCAAAACTATGCACAGTAATAAATATAAATTTCATTATAATTATATCATATAACAATTTATAGGAGGAAGATATGAGAAAATTATTACTATTTTTATTAATGCTATATGGGGTTACAAATTATTGCTTACAGGATAATCTTACTGAAATGATCGTTTATCAAGATGATATTGATGGTGAGTACATTAAACCTAATAATGTAGAGGACATAATAGAAGCGTACTTATAATGAAAAATTTGAAATAAATAACATTAAAGAGGCGAAGAATAATGATGTTTAGAAAATTTCCATCAACCTTGCAACATGATCAATCTGATTGTGCAGCAGCGGTTGTATCAACAGTTCTTAAAAGTTATAAAAAAGAATATAGCATTATGAAGATTAGAGAAATAATTGGAACAGACATGTATGGTATAACCGTTAAGGGAATTGTTTATGGTCTAGAAAAAGAAAATTTTGATGTAAAAGCTGTTAGAGTTTGCTTAAAAGATTTTAACAATAAAATAACTTTACCTGCAATACTTCAAGTTAAAACTGAAAGTGGAGAAAATCATTTTATTGTTCTTCATAAAGTACTTAGAAATAATAGATTTATAATAGATGATCCGGCAGTCGGGATAAAGAAAATATCATTCAAAGAACTAGAAGATATATTTTTAGAAACAGCTATTTTTATGGTTCCAAGGTCAGATTTCGAGGTGAAAAAGTATAGATCTGGATCGATGTTTAATATATTTAAGCAATTGATATTTCCTCAAAAGAATATATTTATTACCGTTATATTAGCATCAGCTTTACTAAGTATGTTAGGGATATTCTCAAGCATCTTTTCTAAAATATTAATGGATGAAATTATTCCTTACAAATTAAAAAATACTTTGTATATATTTTTGATAGTTTTTGGACTAGTTTCAATTTTACAGACTTTTTTATCTGCATTTAGACAGCATATACTTTTATTTTTATCAAGGAAAATTGATATTCCAGTGCTTATGGGTTATTACAATCACATCATACACTTACCTTATACATTTTTTTCAACGAGAAAAACAGGTGATATAATTACAAGATTTCAAGATGCTATGACTGTAAAAGATATATTTACAACGGTATCAATTTCTTTAATATTAGATCTGATTTTATCTCTAATAAGCACTATAGTGTTGCTTAAAATAAATGCTAAATTATTTTTAATTTTATTTTCTATGGTTTTGATAAATATAATATTGATTTATATATTTAAAAAGCCATATAAAGAAATAAATAGGAAACAAATGGAAGCGGGTTCAATTCTTAATTCACAATTAATTGAATCCATACAAAATATTAATACAGTCAAAGCTTTAAATGATGAGAGTAATCAGTTAGAAAACTTGGAAAACAAATTTGTCTCCACCTTAAAAATAGATTATGAAGAGGGAGTCCTATCTAATATACAAGGCTCAATTTCGTCTTTAGTTAATACTTTGGGTGGACTTATTTTTATGGGAATAGGTGCTTTGTTTATTATTGATGGAAAAATGACTATAGGAGATTTGATTGTTTTTCAATCCATTAGTCAATATTTTACAGAACCAGTACAAAATTTGGTAAGTCTTCAATTAACCTTTCAAGAATCATCTATTGCTATATCTAGATTAAATGAACTGATGGATTTGACTAGAGAAGATGAAGATATGGAATATTCAATAAAAGATGTTGATCTAAAAAAAGACATTAAATTTAAGAATGTAACTTTTGCTTATGGAGCAAGGCCAAATTTATTAAATGAATTCAACCTTAAGATAAAACAAGGAGAAAAGTTTGCCTTCGTTGGTGATAGTGGGGCTGGTAAATCAACCATTGTAAAACTTTTATTAAGGTTCATTCATGTAAAAGAAGGAAAAATATCGATTGGAGAAAATGACTTATCTGATATTGATGCTTACTTTTTAAGAAATAAAATATCATATATTCCTCAAGAAATTGAACTTTTCTCAGGAACTATAATAGATAATCTTAAAATAGGTAATCAAAATGCTACATACGAAGAAATTGTTTCTGTATGTAAGATGGTTGGCATTCACGATACCATTGATAGACTTCAAAATAAGTATATGTCATTTATTGAAGAAAAAGGTGGAAATTTATCGGGTGGAGAAAAGCAAAGATTGGCAATAGCAAGAGCCTTATTATCTGATTCGGACATCTATATTTTTGATGAGGCAACATCAAATCTCGACTCCTTTAGCGAAAAGATTATACAAGATTTAATATTTAACAAAATTCAAAACAAGACAGTAATTATAATAGCTCATAGGATCTCAACAATAGTAAATTGCGATAAGATTTGCTTGATAAAAAATGGAGATATAAAAGAGTTAGGAAGCCATGAAGAATTAATAAGTGCACAAAAAGATTATTTTAATATGGTTAAAATTCAGAATTATAAATTCGATGAAACTTATAAAGAAATTATAATTGAAAATGATTCTGAAATAATAACATATATGTAAGAATGTCACTAATTTTATGATTTATATCATAAAGAATAATGCTAATCAGGGAGGAAGATATGGAATTAGTATTACCACAAAATTATGTAGAGATAGAACAAGAAGAGATGATGTATTTGGATGGAGGGATGTCGAATTCTGATAAAGTTTTATTATTAGGAGCTATAGCTATTTCGGGAGCAGCTTTGACAGCAGCTTTAACAACAGGACAATTTTGGCTAGGTGCAAAAATAATGGGGATGACTTTTGGTAAGTTCGTAGCAAAGTTAGGTGCAGCAAAAGTTGCAGGATTCATTGCCACAAACACTGGGCTATCTTATTATTCAGTCTATAAAGCGATAGATATATTTAGGTCTTGGTAGTATGAAAAGAGAAACTATAAAAAATAGACTAGGTGTACTATTTATAGTAAATATATTGCTGACCGCTCTATATTTTTTTGTTGATGGAATACCTAAAATAATAATTTTTTTAATTTTAATTTCAACACTAAATATTTTATATGCTATAACATTTGTGTTATTAAATAACAAGAACGAATAAAAAATTGGAAACACACTAGCTGCTACTTGGTTAAAAACTATTGTAAGTGGTGGAGTTTCGGGACTGGCAAGTAATATAGCAACAAAATTAGATAAAAGGGATGGTAAACATGATGGATGGGTTAAGATATTCTAACTTAATTATTGGCTTAATATCTTTAATAATTAGTTATACTGTATTAAAACTATTTAAGAAAAATAAAATTATTATTAACGTGTCCGTTATTATTTTATTAATTATTATTTCTTTACTAATAGATCTTAATGAAATAATGCAAGTAATTTTTGGCTCTGTTTTCGGAGCTACACTTATAAGTACTTTCGATTTATTTAATAAATGATATTTTTTAATAGAATCATTTAACAAAATAATTAATATGCGTTTTAATGAGACGTTATAATAAAAAGAATTATGCGATAAAAGTAAATGGGAAAATAGATGATATTCAATTGTTAGATGTATCTTAGAATATCAATAGCACTATTAAAAAAATAAAAGTAAATGATTTTGAAATAATAATCTACATATAAGAATATCAATATCATAAAAAATAATATTATCCAAGGAGGAAGATATGGAATTAGTATTACCACAAAATTATGTAGAGATAGAACAAGAAGAGATGATGTATTTGGATGGGGGATGGAGTACTAAACAGGTATTAAAAAATCTTACAGGATTAGCTGCTGTTGCAGGTATGGCTGGCACAGCAAATTTTATAAAAAATGTTATAAAGAATAATCCTGGTATAGGATTTTGGTCATTGGTTGCTAAAACGGGAACTAGTGCCAAGGCTGCTTTTATATTATTGCCTTCATGGGCTAAAGTAGGAACATTAGGTCTTGGTGCTGCTGTTATTTTTGCACTAGGAACACGGGATATTTTTTAAAATGATTAAAAAAATATTTAGTATATTATCGATAATATTGATAGCAATATTAATCATTTATAGATTAGGAATTTCTAAATTAACATTATTTGAATATACTTTATTTTTTTTAATAGTTTTACAAATATTTATTTTTTTACAGATAAATAGGATTAAAACTTAATTTTAAAGCAATTGTTTTGACGTGCTTAATAATACTTTTAAGGACGTCAAACTTTAGCTTTAACCCCGATTTGAAGGAGGAAAATAATGCCAAGATTAGTGGTAAAGCAAAATAAAAAATTAATACTAAAGAAAGTAATTAATAAGACTTTGGACTTAATTCCATTTGAAAATCTTGATATTGAAATTAATAAATTCTATAACAATATTCAGATTTTGAAGGCTCAAACCTTTGGGCCTTTAATCATAAGAAATAAAGGTGTAAAAATTTCTGAAAATGGAGACATCACATCAGATTATGATTTGTATATTCAAGCTCACGATTATAAACAGTATAAAAATCAATTTAATGTATTAGATGAAGTTGTTGTCGAGTATTGTTTATATATTAGATATGAAGGTAAACCAGAGTATTTACAATTAGCTTTTAATAAACTAGAAATATATGAATACGAAGAAGACATCATAACAAGAGGTGATATTTATATGGTTTCTATAGAGGAGTCGGAAGATCATATTGTTATGGATATATTTAAACCGGTAAAAATGATATGAAATTATACAATAAAGAAAAATTAAAAAATTCAAGAATATTTTTTGATAAAAAGCCAGCTAAGTTTATGACTATTCTTATTTACTTTGCTTTATTTTTATTAATATTATTTGTATTTATTTCAAGCAAAGTTAGAAAAACCTATATAGTAAGGGCAAATGGACAAGTTTCTGATAAGGATATATCTTATGTTTCCTCTAATATTAATGGGACAGTTAAAAAAATTATAGCAAAAGAGGGAGACTGGGTAAAAGAAGGGACTCTCATTTTGGGCATATCAAATGGAGAAGAAAACACTCAAAGAAAAGAATATGAAAAAGTTTTAGATAAAAATATTGAAAAAAGAAAACTTTTAGATAGATATAGAAAATCATTAGATGAAAATAAAAATCACTTAAAAGATTTAGGCACCGAGCAAGAATATTATGGTAAAGTAGAATACTATTTGCAAGCTATGGAGACTGAAAAGAAGAATCAAGCTTTTACCATTCAAGATATAAAAAAGAAAGAAAATAAGATTAATGAAAAGACTTTCGAGAAAGATTATTTATCAAATAAATTAAAAAAACTAGCTAGAAACAATGATATTCATAAAGAGTCAGATCTAGAAGCACAATATCAAGAATATAAAACAAATATAGAGTCTTTAGAATCTGAAATACAAAGTTTAAAAGAAGAAATAGCTCAATTAGAAAGACAAAACAGTAATAGCCCAAGTCAATCCAAGCAAATCTATTTTCAGTTTATTAATGAAATTGGAAATGACCTTAAGAATATTGAAAAAATAGATGCCGAGATAAAAATGAATATATCAGTTTTAGAAAAAAGAGACCAAAATTATGAAATACTAGCTCCCAAATCCGGATATATTCATTATATAAATCCTATAAAAGAAGGAGTTAATATACAAATAAATCAAACTCTAGCTGAAATTTCTGAACTTAAAGAAAATAATTATCATATTGAGGCCTTAATAAATTTATTTGATATTTCTAAAGTGAAAATTGGACAAGATGTAGATCTTTCATTAATAGGAGTTAATGAATATAAGTATGGGACATTAAAAGGAAAAATAAAATCAATAGAAAATGGATTAGTTACTACACAATCACAAGAAGGAAATAGTAGCTTTTATAAAGCTACTATAGAAGTTAAAGACAAAAAGTTAAAAAAAGGGGGAGATGAAATTTCTTTATTAATTTCTATGCCTGTTGAAGCTAGGATTATATATGATAAAGAAAGTTACTTAGATTATTTTTTAGAAAAGTTGAGATTTAAATCAAAGTAGCAACAAGAACAAATATTAAGCATTAAATTAAAAAGGAGAAAAATATGGAATTGGTATTGCCGCAAAATTATGTAGAGATAGAACAAGAAGAGATGGTGTATTTGGAAGGGGGATTAAGTTTATACAAATGGGTTGTAAGTGCACCTATAAATATGGCTTTTAATGCTTTACTTGGTGGTGGAACAATAAGTTTACTCAGAGGATATATTGCTAGAAATGGAAAAACTATTGTAAAAAACGAAATATTCAATGTAACTAAAAAATGGCTTGGAGTAAGAGCTGCTAATTATATAACAGGAACGATAGTTGGAAATTTATTAAAATTTTCAGGTTGGATGAGTGTAGGAGATGTAGTTGCTAATTTATGGGATAGCTATGATCTTAATCCGAATAATAACAGACTTAACTGGTTTTGGTGATTAAAATGAAGGCGTTTGAAAAAATATTATTCTATTCATTTATATTAATAATGTGCATCTCATCTTTTACATTTTTATTTTATAAAAGTTTTGATGTTAATATAAGAAAAATGCTGCTAATTGCGAATATAGTATTAGTTTTATTATTTCTGATTGCATTGCTCATATTTGAATTGAAAAAATAGTACAGTTAAAAAATATAAATTTATAAACTATTAAATTAAAAAGGAGGAAGATATGGAATTAGTATTACCACAAAATTATTTAGAGATAGAACAAGAAGAGATGGTGTATTTGGAAGGTGGAGATGCAAAAAATTTCGCCAATAACATAAACGGAATTTTAACAAAAATGGGAATTTCATATGCAAATAGAATGATGGCAGGTATACCTTCGAATGCACAATTAGCTAAAATGACATGGAAACAAGCGTCAATATTTTTTCCAAGTCTTACTGCGAAAATATCAGCACTATCAGGAAATCCGATTGTAATAGGTGCGGCTGTTATGGCTTCAACGGTTGGACTGTGGGTAGTTTGGAATAAAAGATTGTTTTACTAATGAAAAGTAAAGTAAAAGCATCTATTCTATCAATAACTTTTTGCTATATAGCACTAGCATTATTAAATAAGTATAATTTGAGATTCGGATTTAGTTTGCTTATTTTAATGCTATTATTTTTATACTATACACAAGCATTGCTAGAAATTTTTATTTATATAATCATCAATAAAAAGATTAACTATTTAATATTATATCCCTTTTCTTATGATGGGAAAATTAAGTTTGCTCCTATTAAATTACTATATAAAAGTGAATTATATTTTAATAAACTTTCAGGAAATTTATTTGTTAATATAGAAAACAACTTAGATAAAAAAGTTTTAGAATTAATTTATATTGAATATGTTTCTAAATTTATAGCAGCTATTATTTTAATATTTTTATTAAATAGAATGGATATATTTATATTAAAAGAAGTAATAATTTTAATATCAGGGATGATTTTACCAAGTTTTATATACGAAGATATTCAATATAATTCACTATTTATAGTTTATAGAAGAAATGAAATTATAGAAAAACTACTTTCTTTTTTTTACATTAAAGAAAATAATTATTTTATAGCCAGTGATTTATTGAAAACTAGGGAGCTTAATGAAGAATATTTACTTGATATATTAATTTCGCTTAATAAAAACGCCATTGTAGAAGAGGTAAAATTAATTGATATAAAATACCTTGACGATATTATAAAAAGGGTTTTAATAAGAGAAAATAATATTACTTTAATGGAAGATGTAAAAGTAAAAAATATTTACTATTTAATAGGAATTTTAGGAAAAAAATATGATGAAGAATCATACTTGGATTATAGTTATGATTACACAAGAAAAGAGATAAAAGAGATAATAGATCTAGAAAATGAATCAATTATTGATTTAATAAAAACTAAAAATTCCTTAATTCATTTTCAAAATTACCTAATAGGTAGAGAGAAAATTAATGATTTAAAAAAATACATCTATTATTACGATTATCCTGTATTTTATAAAGATTATATATTTAATGAAATCTTATATAAGATTAGTCGATGAATGGAAATACAGATACAAAACTATAGAATAACTGCTTAAGTGAACTGATCCCCTATAGCTTATACATAATTAGCTTGGAGGCATTAGTTCTTCTTTTTGTTCAATGTTTTTCAACATATCAGCTCCAGACTTTACAAGAAAGGTAAAAGATGGTAAAATTTATTTAGTAGACTAGGTCTACCTTATTTTTTATTTAGAAAGTCAAAGAAGGTAAAATAGAAAGAGGAAGAAGTGGGACTAACAACACGTATTGAGCAATTTCTCTTGGAAATGCTAGCAAGTGAAGATATAGAATTTATAGAGATAGGTAGAAATGAGCTAGCCCAAAAGTTTAATTGCGCCCCATCACAAATAAATTATGTTTTAACTACTAGATTTACTCCTTATAAAGGATATTATGTAGAGAGTAGAAGAGGCGGTGGTGGGTATATAAAGATAATAAAGTTAGAATTAAGTGAAAATGAGTTAATTAATAATATTCTTAACGAAGTTATAAAAGATACCATTACCCTAGATAAAGTAAAACATGTAGTTAGGTCTTTGGTGGATGATGAGGTCTTAAGCGAAAGTGAAGCCTTTATCATTATCCATAGCTTAGATGACAATGCCCTAGCTCATGTAGATATGAAAGATAGAAATAAGTTGAGGGCAGATATTTTCAAAAATATCTTGCTAGCCCTACTAAGATAGGAGGTAATTATGCAATGTTTTAATTGTGGACAAGATGCTGATATGGAAGTCTATATGATGATTAATGGAGAAATGAAGAAATTAAGCATCTGCATGGATTGCTATAGGGAACAAACTGAAGCCATGATGGAAAATATCCAAGATGAAGATGGTAATATAGATCCAGAAAAAATTCAAAAGCAAATGTTTGATTTTATGCAAAACAACAAGGAAGAATTTAATACCTTCTTATCTACATTTTTAGAAGATGTTGATATGAGCGAAATAGATATGGATAAATTCAAATCAAATCAAATGGACTTTACTAAGCAAAATTTTGATTTTTCAGATGCCAATATAGAAGATATTTTCAACAAGATGGCAGAAGATAGAAGGTCAGACTTTGCTAAAAAAGATAATGCAAAATATAATCCATTTGAAACTTTTGGAAAGACTGAGGATTTAAATAGGGAATATTATTCTTCAAATGAAAGTAGCTTGGAAAGACAAGTAAAGATGATTCAAAAATCAATTGATAAAAAGAGAAATGAATTGTTCAAGCATATAGAAGAGGAAGAATACATGAAGGCAGCAGGGGCTAGAGATGAGCTTCGTGCCATGAATAAGAAAATAATGATTATACGTAAATTAGAAAAAGAAGGTGAAAGTTCATGAATATGAGAAAACTGATGATAAAAATTACTGATGAGGCTAGGGATTTAAGAGCCAAAACAGTAAATACAGAGCATGCTCTTTTAGCCCTGCTTAAGACTGGTGGCTTGGAATCAAAGGCCCTAGCTACAGCGGGAGCTGACTATGAGCTTATAAAAGAATTTATTGAAATGTCCCCAGACCAAGATAAATCTTCGACTATAGAAGGGACTTCACAACTTCTAAAGTCTATACTTGATGATGTTGTTTTATTAAAAAGAAAAAACTACAACAATATGACTTTTGAAGAGCTTCTTTTATTAAACTTACTTACTTCAGAATCTAACGCGAAAGATATTTTAGTTGATACCAATGTAGACCCCCAACAAGTATTTATGATTTTAAACTACTATGTTCAAAATAGAAGTGGTGGCCTTGGGGACAATGCAGATTCAAACTTAAGCAAGTTTGGTATTGACCTTACTGGGAAAGCTATTAAAAAAATTGATGGTGTAATAGGTAGGGAAGAAGAAATTTCAAGGATTATCCAAGTTTTAACTAGACGTACAAAAAACAATCCAATCTTAATTGGTGAGGCTGGTGTTGGTAAAACAGCTATAGTTGAAGGTCTTGCTAAAAAAATAGTTGAGGGTGATGTACCAGATATTATAAAAGATAAGAAAATCATATCCTTGGATATGGCATCTATGGTTGCGGGAACCAAATATAGGGGTGACTTTGAAAAAAGGATTTCTGATACCCTAAAAGAAGTTGCGGAAATGGATGATGTTATCCTATTTATAGACGAAATCCATACCATTGTAGGAGCTGGATCTTCTGAAGGTTCACTAGATGCTTCAAATATCATGAAACCATATCTTACAAAGGGTGATATAAAAATAATTGGTGCAACAACTATTTCAGAATATAGGCAAATAATTGAAAAGGAAAATGCCTTAGAAAGAAGATTGCAACCTATCATGGTTGAAGAACCAAGTGTTGAAGAGACCATAAATATTATCAAAGGTATAAGACCTTTTTATGAAAAATTCCACAGGATAAAAATATCAGACCAAGTTATAGAAGAGGCTGTAAAACTAGCAGATAGATATATAGTGGACAGGTTTTTACCTGACAAGGCTATTGACGTTATAGATGAGGCTTCTTCAAATCTAAAGGTTGATTCTTTTGAATTGCCTGAAGAGTTGGTGAAATTGCATAAGGAAGCTGATAGATTAAATGCAGAAAAAGAAGAAGCTATAAATACACAAAATTATGAAAAAGCAGCCTATATAAGAGATAGGCTACAAGAAATCGAAAGAAAAATCTTTGAATACAATGAAGCCAAAGAAGCTTCTGAGGCAGAGGGTACAATTGATTACCTAGAAACAATTACTTTGGATAAGGTAAGAGAAATTATTTCTAAGTGGTCTAAGGTGCCTGTGACAAAATTAAGTCAGGAAGAAAATGAAAGATATAGGGACTTGGATAAAAATCTTAAGGGACTAGTAATAGGTCAAGATGATGCTGTAAACACAGTATCTAAGTCTATTAAAAGAGCTAGAGTTGGTCTAAAAGATCCAAACAGTCCAATAGGTACCTTCATTTTCGTAGGACCTACAGGGGTAGGTAAAACATATTTGGCAAAGAAAATAGCTGAAGAAATATTTGAAGATGAAGATTCACTAATCAGAATAGACATGTCAGAATACATGGAAAAACACTCAGTTGCCAAGCTAATAGGTTCACCTCCAGGATATGTAGGCTATGATGAAGGTGGTCAATTAACTGAAAAAGTAAGATCAAACCCTTATTCAGTAATCCTATTTGACGAAATTGAAAAGGCCCACCCAGATGTATTCAATATCTTGCTTCAAATATTGGATGAGGGTAGGTTGACAGATGCCCAAGGTCGTGAAGTTGACTTTACAAACACCATAGTAATCTTGACTTCAAATGCTGGTGCAAGCATGTTATCAAAGAAAAATTCTATAGGTTTTGAATCAGCTGAAGAATCAGAGAAAACAGATTATGAAAAAACTAAAGAAATAGTAAATAAAGAATTGAAAAACCTCTTTAAGCCAGAATTCTTAAATAGAATTGATGACATAATCGTATTCAACAGATTAAACAAAGAAGATATCAAGAAGATAGTAGAATTGAAACTTGATAAGCTAATTGATAGGCTTGAGGAAATGGGTTATTCTGCTAAATATACCGAAAAGGTTGCAGAAAAAATAGCTGAACTAGGCTTTGATGAAAGCTATGGTGCAAGACCTCTTGATAGGGCTATAAAGACCGAAATAGAAGATTTGATAGCTGAAAAAATATTGGAAAATACCTTATCTAAGGATAAGATGATTTCAATTATTTCTAGAGCAGACAAGATAGCTATCAATGAATTAGAGTTGGCTTAATATGGCGAAAACAAAAACTATCTACACATGTACCGAATGTGGAGAATCCACAATAGCTTGGGCAGGTAAGTGTCCAAGCTGCGGTGCATGGAACAGTCTTGTAGAAGAAGTAGTAGAAAAAAATAGTAAAAATAAGGCCCAAGTTAAAACGGAAAGAAAAAAATCTGAAAGATTAAATAAGGTTCTTGTGGATTATTCTGAAAGAATCATAACAGGTGTGGAAGAATTTGACAGAACCATAGGTGGGGGCCTAGTCAGGGACTCGGTTTCTATCCTTACTGCCAAGCCAGGAGCAGGTAAGTCAACCCTGCTATTGGAACTTGCCAACAAGTTGGCCAAATCTGGTAAGACCATTCTTTATATTTCAGGAGAAGAGTCAGCATCCCAGATAAAGTCTAGAGCTTTAAGAATTATGAAGGAAATTCCTGAAGATATATTTATAATATCCACCAATTCTATGGATGCAGCCTTGCTTGAAATTGACAATATAGATCCAGATATTATATTTTTAGATTCCATTCAAACACTTGCTCTTGATGAATATGCCCAAAGGCCAGGTACTCCAACCCAAACTATAGAATGTGCCAATGCTTTGGTAGACAAATGTAAGTCGGCTAAAAAACCTAGGGCAGCCATCATGGTTGGTCATATGACCAAATCAGGCGAAATGGCTGGTCTCATGACCCTAGAACACCTAGTTGATACAGTTTTGATTTTAGAAGCAGAAAGTGATTCCCAGTTGAGAGTTTTGAGGACTACAAAAAACAGGTTTGGTTATACTGGTGAAATTGGTCTTTTTGATATGGAAGAAGAAGGATTAAAAGAAGTAAAGAACCCTTCAGAATACTTTATTACAACAAGAGACAAACCTATTGAAGGTGCTGCCATAGCTGTGATCAAAGAAGGAAGTAGGATCTTATCAGTAGAAGTTGAATCCTTGGTATCCCAATCATTCACCCCATATCCAATAAGGATAGGGGACTCCTTGAGGAAGGACCAGCTAAACACTTTAATATCCATCCTAGAGCAGAGAGCAGATTTTAGCCTTTATGATAAAAATGTAATATTAAAAACTACTGGTGGTTTGAAATTATCAGAGCAATCGGTAAACTTAGCTATCATCATGTCTATAGTTTCATCGATAAAGAAAAAACCTATAGGAAATTCCACTGTATTTATAGCAGAAATAGGTTTGACGGGTGAAGTGAAGAGGGTACCTGATTTAGAAAAAAGACTCTTAGAATTAGACAGGCTTGGCTTTGAAGTAGCCTATATAGCTAAGACTAATATTGATTTAAGTAAAATAAAAAATCTAAAGGTAAAACAATTTGATAATTTGAATGAAATTATTAGGGATGTTTTTGCTTGATGAGTGAAAAAAGATAGTATGAGATGCTCATGCATTCATACTATCTTTTATTTTTTAAAAAAATACTTGACAATTCACTATACTGGTGTATTATATAAGTAGAACACTAATACAAAGGAGGGCTTATGGATTTTGAAAATGATAAACCTATCTATATCCAGCTCATGGATGATATAAAAGCGGGAATTATCAATGAAAGCTACCTGCCTGGAGATAGGCTACCTTCTATAAGGGACTATGCCAAAGATATGATGGTAAATCCCAATACAGGTCAAAAGGCCTACGCAGAGCTTGAACAAGAAGGCTATATCTATTCCAAAAGAGGAATTGGATATTTTGTAAATGAAGATCCCGACACAATAAATAAGTTAAAATATGATTATTTAGACAAGGAAATCAATAACTTAGTCGATAAATTAGTCAGCATGAAATATGAAAAAGAAGAAATAATAAATAGAATCAAGGAGAGCTTATGATTAAATTTGAAAATGTAAGCAAGTCTTATGGAAAAGTAAGAGCTTTGAATAATATCAATACACAGATATTTGGTGGTAAGGTAGTTGGAATTTTGGGACCAAATGGTTCAGGTAAAACAACCTTCTTAAAATTAATCCAAGGCTACCTAAAACCAAGTAAGGGTAAAATCACTGTATTTGACCACGAAGTAGGAAGTGAAACAAAGGCTAGGATATCCTATTTGCCTGACAAGCCATTCATTCCTACTGACTATAAATTAAAAGAAGCTAGGGACTTGTATAAAAAGTTTTTTGATGATTTTGACCTTAAAAAATTTGATGATTTAATAAAACTTATGCAATTAGATGTTGAAAGTAAGGTTTCAGACCTATCAAAGGGTATGAGTGAAAAGTTTCACTTGGCTCTTATCTTATCTAGAGATGCAGATATCTTTGTCATAGATGAGCCTATAGCAGGTGTTGACTTACTTGCTAGGGATATGATTATGAAGGCTATATTTTCAAATATTAGCGAAGATAAGCTTTTAATCATTACTACTCATTTGATTGATGAAATGGAATCCTTATTTGATGAAGTTATCTTTATTTCAAAGGGTGAAATAATCTTACAGTCCAATGCGGAAGAGTTAAGAATGGAAAAATCTAAGTCCATTGCTGAAATTTATAAAGATATGTATGGATATCTATCATAGGAGGAATGATGAGAAAATTGTTATCATACGAGTTTAGAAATACTCGCCGTCAATTTTTACAATTGATATTAATTTTAATGGGAGCTACTTTTTTAATTCAAGGTTTTTTAACAGGTATTATAAGTAATTTTATCAAGGGTGATAATAACTTATCACCAACACCAACTACATTTGCTTTAACAAATACACTTGGTATAGTTTTTACGATTATCATAATAATCACTGTATTTGCCTACTATATTAAACTAGGTTCAATATTACAAAGAGATATTTACGATGACCAAGCCTATTTTACTTTTTCTATACCATACAATGGCTATCAAATAATAGGTGCAAAGACTATAGTAGGTTTTGTTTGGGCTATTCTTATGCCAATTATATTAGGAATATGGAATCTGGTTTTATTCTTCATAAACCTATCAATAGTCATGATTAATGGAGGAGAAAAAGAGGCGTTTTCTAAAAACTTTGGATATTTGAAGGAAGCTGTAAGCAAAATGACATTTGCAGGATGGGATAATATTTTAAACTTGTTATTTTATGCGGTTTTAGGTATTGCAAGCACATTATTAGTAATATTAGTGATATATTCAGCTATAGTTTCAGCGAATAAAATCGGAAGCAAAAGAAATAATTCAGCCTTATGGGTGCTAATAACTTTAATATTCTATTTTGTATGGAATTACGTATTTACTCTCATTCTTAATGGAGATATCTATTCATTCTCAGGAACCATCTTAGATACAGGTTTTGGTGTGGAAATAGGTACAGGTTTTGGTGTGGAAATTAGTTATCCAGAAGGACATAATTTAATAACTGTTACTGGTAAAGCAGTAATACAATTAATAGCGACTTTACTAATGTCTGGAATCCTATATATTTACAGTTCTTACATGTATGAAAAGAAGATAGAAATTTAATATTAACTCATATATGATATAATATTTCTATTACTTAGGAGGTTTAAGTGAAGAAAATATTATTGATACTTACAGTCTTAGTCTTTCTAACAGCTTGTTCAAAAGACAAAGCTAAGGAAAATGAAAGTATAAGGGAAACTGTTAACGAGACTAAGGGAAAGGACGACGATATGACATTAAATCAAGCTAAAGGCTACCAAGAAGGAAATATTAAAGTAAAAATGACCACAAGTTTAGGTGAAATAGACCTTATTCTATTTCCAGAAGTAGCCCCAAAGGCTGTTGAAAATTTTGTAAAACATGCTAAAGATGGATACTACAATGATGTTACCTTCCATAGGGTAATAGAAGACTTCATGATCCAAGGTGGAGATCCAACAGCCACAGGAGCAGGTGGAGAATCTATCTGGGGAGCACCTTTCGAAGATGAGTTTTCAGTAGATTTTAGACATTTCTACGGAGCCTTATCTATGGCAAATGCCGGTCCAAAAACTAATGGTTCACAATTCTTTATAGTTACTGCTAAGGAAGTGCCAGCAAATATTTTAAGCCAAATGAGAGAACTAGGAGCTGACCAAGGATATCCTGACAAAGTAGTTGACCATTATAAAGAAGTTGGTGGAGCCTTCCACTTAGATGGTAAACACACAGTGTTTGGCCAAGTAGTTTCAGGTATGGAAGTTGTTGAAAAAATTTCAAAAGTTCAAACAGACCAAGCTGATAAGCCGCTTGAAGATGTGAAAATTGAAAAGATTGAAATTGAAGAATAGAATGGGAGTAAGATTGTGACGGGGCACAATTTTACGTCATGACACGACAAGCAAGAGCGAAGGGAAGCACGAGTCGATGTCTGGCTATTCCTCATCAAATGAAGAGAAATGTGACCGTAGTGGAAGCATTTTTAGAATGAGATGTGAATGGGATTTAGTTTAAGGATTTACTTAAATTGATCTGAATGAAACAAGTAAGAGCAGAGGCGTTTTTGTGTCTCTGCTTTTTTGTTATTTATAGGTGATTTATTCAAAAATGAAAACAAGTTTTTATTTGAATGAAATTTTTGAGATTTTTTCATTCAGAATTTAACTCTTCAATTTATTTGAATCATTTCGGATTTTTTCTAGTTTCATAACTCCCTCAAAATTTTGAGACACTTACTATATGTATGTGTTTCCAAAAAATAAAGCAACCAAACATTCCTACTAAATTTCCCAACAAAAAAAGCTGCTATAGTTACCTATAACAGCTAGTTAGATCTATATTTTTGATAATTAATATTGTCTTCTTAAATATTTACCCATTGGTTTCCACAATAAAGCGAAAACTACTAAAAATATAATAATTTCAGGTCCAATATAAGTAATGTTATATATGAATGAATACTTAGCGGCACTACCTGTTTCTGGTGGGAAAAATACTAGACCAGATAAGAAGTGCATTAAAAATTTCAAACTGTAAGCAATTAATATTGATGGAATATAGCCTAAGTAAGAGTTTTTATCTTTTGAGAAAGATAAACCAGCTATACCAATCATTGCACTTGGTAGTGGATAGTCTAGTAATACCTGTATTGGGTGGTAGAAGTAAGGTTTGATAATATAACTAACTACACCATACACAACACCAACAAGTATACCAGGTGCTAATCCCCATCTAATAGCAAAAACCATTATTGGTAGCATTGATAAAGATACGTCACCACCTTGTGGCATTTGATATAAAGGGAATAGTCCTAATACTTGAGATAGGGCTACCATGATACCTGCTTCAACAAGCATTTGTGTTGAAAACATTGATTTATTATTTTTCATTTAACCTCCATAAGTAAAGAAAATCTTTACTAATAAAAAAAGACGCTAATATAGCGTCTTGCCAACTTTCCTACGCTATCATTATATAGATCAGGTCAAGGGTACTTCTCAGCCAAAGGCGCCCCTAGCGACAAATTAAGCATACACCAGAGTAGAAAATATTGCAAATATGAGATTTAATTAACGATGAATGCTAGAAATAAAATAATTATCTTAACAAATATTTTGGAAAAGCTTAGCAAATATTTAGATATTGACATAATTTGCACATTATTATATACTATTATATTTTTACAAGGACGCCCATTTGTTATATAATTGTAACAGGAGGGTGTCATGTACAAAATAGGTGATAAGATTGTTTACGCTATACATGGAGCTGGAACTATAGTAGATATCCAGGAAATTGATATATTAGGAAATGTAGAAAACTACTTTATTTTAAAATTGCCTATAAATGATATACAAGTGTCTATACCCGAAAGTGAGCTAGGTACAAGTAAGATTAGACCTGTTATTTCTAAAGAAGAAGGCGAAGAAGTCTTAAAAATTTTAAAAGAGGATAGGACTGCCATGTCGGATAATTGGGGCAAAAGATATAGGGAAAATTTAGAGCAATTAAAGACGGGTGATATATTTGAGACTGCTGAAATTGTTAGAAATCTGACCTTGTTAAATGAAGAAAAGGCCCTATCTGCTTCAGAAAAGAAGATGTTAAACAATGCTAAAAGAATAATGGTATCCGAATTACTCATAGCTGAAACTATTAGCAAGGAAGAGGCTGAAAAATGGATAAAATAATAAATAATTATTAGGAGGTTTAATGTTAAGAAAAATAATTAGATTTATTATTTCAACCATGGGACTATTGCTTGGCTACGCTATTGCTGACTTACTGGTAGAAAATGATGTTTTACCAATTAATTCAAATGTTTGGACAATAGCTTCGCATGTAGTTCTTATGGTTGTATTTGCGTTATTGATGTATATTATAGCGCCATTTATAATAAATAAGATAGAAAAAATGGTAGATAGGTTAGAAGTGTTTTTATTAAAACAGCCTAAAGAAAAAATGTTAGTAGGTTTAGCAGGATTTATTTTTGGTATTATTATTGCATTTTTATTAAGCTTACCACTTACAATCTTTAGGTTGCCAACTATATTAGAGAGCATATCAACTATATTATCAATTTTGATATATATAGTATTGGGAGCCTTAGGATATAGGATGGCTATTAAGAACACGGATGAAATTGTTAAGTTTTTTAATAAAAATATAAAGAAAAACAAAACTTCTTCAAAAGGTGATTTAGAAGTTCCAGTTGGAGATAAAAACTTTTATGGAGTAAGTAATAAACTACTAGATACATCTGTTTTAATAGATGGAAGAATAGAGTATATAGCAGAAACAGGTTTTCTTGAAGGTGAGATAATCATTCCAAATTTTGTACTTAAAGAATTACAGACTCTAGCGGATTCTGCCGATGATCTCAAAAGAGAAAGGGGTAGGAGAGGTCTTGATATAGTAAATAAATTGAAAGATTCAAAGATGATATCTGTGAAAATTTCAAAGAAAGACTACACTGATACAGACGAAGTTGATATAAAACTTTTAAAATATGCCAACGAAACTGGCTATGCCATATTGACAAATGATTTTAATTTGAATAAACTAGCTCATGTCCAAGGTATTAAGGTTTTAAATATTAATGAATTGTCAAATTCTGTAAAAACTATAGTTATACCTGGGGAAAGAATGCATGTTACCATCATTAGTGAAGGTAAGGAAAGAGCCCAAGGACTTGCTTACCTAGAGGATGGTACAATGATTGTTGTTGAAGATGGTAAAAACTTAATTGGCCAAGATGTTGAAGTAATGGTAAATAAAGTTTTACAAACTTCAGCCGGAAAAATGATTTTTACAAAATTAACAAATGTATAGGAGAAAATATGAAAGAAAAATTAATTAGATTTTTAGCACTTACATTAGCTTGTTTGATGCTATTAGGCGCATTTTCTTCAATCTTGATTCACGCTACAAGCGTTTCATTAGAAGATGGAGCTTATGCTTATGGAGCAGGCTTAAATGAAGAACAAATAGAACAAACTAAAAAACTTCTAGGAATCAAAGGAAACCCTACAGCAGTAGCAGTAAAGGGTGAAGATTCAAAGAAATACATAAACGAAGATAATAGTGATTCAGCTATGATATCATCTATCTACGCTAAATCAAATAAGACAAATTCAATTAAAGTTGAAGTTTTAACTCCTTTAATGATTCAAAAAGTTACTTCATTACAATATTCAAATGCTGCTATCACTGCAGGTTTGAAATCTTTAGATATAAGCGTTGCAGCAATTAGACCGGTTACAGGTACATCAGCCCTTACAGGTGTATATAAGCTTGCTGAATTGGCAGGACAAAATATTGATGTAAAGAGAACTGAAGTTGCTAATGAAGAAATTCAAGTTATAAATGCTATAGCTAAAGAGCATGAAGGCGAAGATGGATTTAATAAGGAAACATTAAACAAGGCTGTTTTAGAGATTAAACAAGACTTAGTTGATAAAAAAGAAAAGGATGGAGATATCAGTTCTAACCAAGTTGCTGAAGTTATTCAAAATGTTATTAACAACAACAACTTAAACCAAGTTATCAACCAAGCTAACATCAAAGACTTACAAGTTGTATTTAATAACTTTATCAATATAGATAATTTAGACTTAGGATTAATAAAAGACCAATTAAATTCCTTAGCTAAGGAAGCGCCAAAAATAGCTGAAAAAGAATTAGAAAGAGTTAAAGATTTCTTAAATACTGAAGAAGGTAAAAACTTCGTAAATTCCTTATCAAATACATTTAGCAAAGAAAATTTAAATTCTATTTTAGATTCAGCTAAAAGTGCCTTAGATTCACCTGAAGTTGAAAATATTTTAGAAAAAATCAAATCTGGAGTTAGCCAAGAAAATATAGATAAAGTAATAAAAGGTGCAGAAGATACAATAAACAATGCAAGTGATAGTGGATTCTTCTCATCAATAGGAAACTTTATTTCAAACATATTTAAAGCTATATCTGATTTTTTCAAATCCATATTTTAATAAATATTAGGTAAAATCAAAAAAATATGTTATAATATCAAGCGATTGATATATTATCTGTAGGAGGAAAGATGAACGAATTAAAATTAAATGCACAACTTAGAGATGTTAAAGGATCTGGTGCATCAAGACAATTAAGAAGAGAAAATATTGTGCCAGCACAACTATACCAAAGAGATAAAGAAAATGTTAACTTACAAGTAGTTGCAAAAGAATTAGACAAGATTATCGCAGAAGCTGGTACATCAACAATTATCAGTTTAGTAATAGATGGTGAAGACCACAAGGTGCTTATAAGAGACTACCAAAGACACCCATACAAGAACCAATACTTACACGTTGATTTCTTAGGTGTAAACTTAGATGAAAAACTAAGAGTTTCAGTACCAGTTGTATTATTAAATAGAGATGAAATCTACGTACAACCATCAGTATTGATGCAACACTTAGAAGAAATCGAAATTGAAGCTTTACCAATGGATATTCCATCACAAGTTGAATTAGATGTTCAAACAATGGAATACGATGATACATTCTATGTAAAAGACTTAGAAGTAGTAAACGATGATAAAGTTGAAGTTCTTACAGACTTAGAAGAAGCTGTTGTTACATTATCAGAACCAGTAGAAGAAAACTTAGACGAAGAAGTTGAAGATGTAGATGCTGCTGATGTAGAAGTAATTGGCGAATCTGACGAAGAAGAATCAGAAGACGAAGAATAAAATAATTGATTATTTAACTGACCTAAGAGCGGATTTATTTCTGCTAAGCTGGGTCAGTTTTTTTGTGGGCTAATTGTTATTTGGGTAGGTCTAGAAAATAGCTTGTTGGCCGGTGGAAGAATGGGGCATTTCTAAATTTTAAATGCTTAAGCAAGTTAGGATGATTTAACAATGGAGCAGTCACGAAATTCAAATGACAAATTAGAGCTCGGAATCATGACAGGTAGAAGAAATCTCTAAATAAACATGAAAAGTTAAGCGTAGAAATCATGACAGGTTGTAGAAAGACTCGAATACACATGAAATCCTGAGCCTGGAAATCATGACAGATTGGAGAAAGTCTCGAATACACATGAAATCCTGAGCTTGAGAATCATGACAGGGAGGAGAAAGACTCGGACACGCATGAAATCCTGGGTTAGGAAATCATGACAGGTTGTAGAAAGACTCAATACACATGAAATCATGAGCCTGGAAATCATGACAGATTGGAGAAAGACTCGAATACACATGAAATCATGAGCCTGGAAATCATGCCAGGGAGGAGAAAGTCTCGAATACACATGAAATCTTGAGCCTGGAAATCATACCAGGGAGGAGAAAGTCTCGAATACACATGAAATCCTGGGTTAGGCAATCATGACAGAGTGAGAAAAAGGTGAATTAGACATGAAAAGTCATGATGGAATCCGCAAAAACGTTAAAACCCGCATGACATTCTTATTAAACAATTCATGATGGAATCCCCAAAAACATCATGACCCTCATCACATTAGGACTGAGGCAGAAAACTGGAAGTTATCTGCAATATGAATCTTCGCCAAAAGACATTGCAAACGCCAATAAATATTCACCTCAACACAAGCTACAATACTTTTCTTTATTTTAAGTCTTAAATATACAAAAATACACTTTCTTGCTATAATTATAATGGAGGAAAATATGGAAAAGATTTTTGATATATTAGTTACAAGTGAATTTGGACTTGAGTCTGTATTAAAGCAAGAATGCATAGACTTAGGTTTTGAAGACCTAGAAGTTTCAAATGGAAAAATTGAATTTAAAGGAAATTTTTCTGATATTGTAAAAGCGAACTTGTGGCTAAGGACTGCAGAAAGAGTTTTTATAAAGCTATTTGAATTCAAGGCTTTATCCTATGACGATATATATGACAATGTATATAACTTTGACTGGGAAAATTACCTATCAAAAGATGGGCAATTCATAGTCTTAGGTAAGAGTCATAAGTCAAAAATGTTTTCTATTTCTGATAACCAATCCATTACAAAAAAAGCTATCATAGATAGGATGAGAAAAGAATATGGTATTGATTGGTTTAACGAAGATAAGGAAAGATATAAAATTACCTTATCCATATTTGAAGATGTAGCTAGTGTGACCTTAGATACTTCAGGATCCGGTTTACATAAAAGAGGCTATAGAACCAAGCACAATTTAGCTCCATTAAAAGAGACAATGGCTGCAGGCCTTATACTTTTATCAAATTGGAAGTCTGAAACACCCCTGGTAGACTTGTTTGCAGGGTCTGGTACTATAGTTATTGAAGCTGCTATGATTGGTAAAAACATTGCACCCGGTATATCTAGAGACTTTGATTTTAAGCACTGGAAGTTTTTTGATTCAAAATATTACAAAGAAGAAAAGCTAAAGGCCTATCAAGCTATAAATGACGAAGACTTAGATATCATGGGCTTTGATATAGATGGAAATGCAATAAAAATAGCCGTAGAAAATGCTATAAACGCCAGTGTAGATGACCAAATAAAATTTGTAGTAAAAGATGTAGGCAGGGTTGGATTAAAAAACAATTTCCCTGTGATCATATCAAACCCTCCTTATGGTGAGAGAATGGGGGATGCCGAAGATATGGACCATATCTACAAGTCTATAAAAAATCATATGAATACTTTAACTACAGCTTCATTTTATTTTATAAGCTCTGACAAGGACTTTGAAAGAAAAGTTGGACACAGGGCTGTTAAAAAAAGAAAATTATTTAATGGTAGGATAGAAGTTGACTACTACCAATACCCAGGATTAGATCCATCACTCTTATTTGGAGGTTAGGATGAATAGAATAAGACTTGAAAACTTCACTAGGATAAGTGAAATTAAACGCTTTAGATTTTTAGAAGCCATGGAAGACCTGGTTAGGATAAGAGACGAAAATGGCGAAATAATGTATGAAAACTCGTCAATGAGAGAAGTGGTCAAAAATAATTTGATCAATCATACCAAGTATATAAAATCATCCGACTTATTTTTTGATTTATATTCATCAGACAAGACTATTAAAGAAACTATCAAAAGTGAGATTAATCTTGACGGAAGGATATACGCAGCCAAGGCCTCACCTATATTTGATGAAAACAATAAGGTGGAAGGTTATATTGAGGTTTACAGAGATATAACTGGTGAGAAATTGTTAAACAACAAATTGCTTGAAGCCAGGATGAAAATTCAAAATGATATACTCTTAGCTAAGACTATCCAAAAAAGCATTCTTCCCAAGAGTAAGAAATTTAGAAATATATATTTTCAATTTGCCCACATACCATCAGATGACTTGTCAGGTGATGTGTTTGATGTGGTAGTGATTGATGAAAATAAAATAGGAGTATATATGGCAGACGTGGTAGGGCATGGAGTTTCTGCTTCTATCATGACCATGTTTATTCGTCAAAGTATGAGAAGAATATTGCAAGAAAATAAGGATTTTGGGCCAGAAGAGACCATTCTGACTTTAAAAAAAATGTATTCTCAGTTAGAATTAGATATTAGCCAGTACTTTTCAATTATATACATGTTAGTTGATACAAAAGAGAAAACTATAAGCTATGTAAATGCTGGCCACAATACATTCCCTATCTTGTTTAATGGTGGACAAATAGCCGTTTTGGAAAACAAGGGAAAATTGATTTCTAATTTATTTAAAGATCCTAAATATGAAGTTAAAACGCTAAAACTCATAGAAGGTGATAAAATATTAATGTATACAGATGGTTTAACAGAAACAAAAAACCACGAGGGCAAGTTCTTTGATGAGCAGAAGCTCTTAAATTGGCTAAAGAAAAACAAGCATGATAGCCAATTGGTAGATAAGCTGGTTGATGAACTTAATATGTTTAGGCAAGGAAGCCAAAAAGACGATATAGCAATATTATTATGTGATATAAGGAGTAAAAATGAAAATAAGATTAACAGACTTAATTAAAGAAGAAGCATTATCAGAAATTAAGGAAGAAGTTTTGCAAGCTGACAAAAAATTAAAAGACGGAAGTGGCGAAGGAAGCGACTTTTTAGGTTGGGTAGACCTACCTGTTGACTATGACAAAGATGAATACGAAAGAATCAAAAAAGCTGGTAAAAAGATCCAAAAAAATTCTGATGTTTTAGTAGCTATCGGTATAGGAGGGTCATACCTAGGAGCTCAAGCGGTTTATTCAGCCTTGAAAAATAGTTTTGAAAAAGCTGATACAGAGTTGATTTTTACAGGTAACCACCTATCATCAACAGAATTTTATGAATTAAAAGAATACTTAAAAGATAAAGATTTTTCAATAAATGTTATTTCTAAGTCAGGAACAACAACTGAACCAGCAGTAGCCTTTAGATTATTTAAAGAAATTTTAGAAGAAAAATATTCAAAAGAAGAAGCTAGGGAAAGAATCTTTGCAACAACAGACAGGGAAAAGGGAGCTTTAAAAACTTTAGCAGACAAAGAAGGTTATGAATGCTTTGTAATCCCTGACAATGTTGGTGGTAGATATTCAGTTTTAACAGCTTGCGGCCTATTACCTTTAGCAGCTTGTGGCATAAACATCGATGATTTAATGCAAGGTGCTAGAGATATGAGAGAAGAAACTTTAAACACTGACTTTGCTGACAATGCTGTTTTACAATATGTAGCAAGCAGAAATTCTCTATATAGACAAGGAAAAGACATAGAGATCCTTGTTACTTATGATCCAAAACTTTACTACTTTACTGAATGGTTTATCCAATTAGCAGGTGAATCAGAAGGTAAGGACGGAAAGGGTATTTACCCATCATCAGTAATATTTACTACAGACCTACATTCAAGAGGACAAATAATCCAAGAAGGTCAAAGAAATCTTTTTGAAACAGTAATTAAAATTGATACTCCAAAATATGACATGGAAATTAAAGAAGACGCAGAAAACTTAGATAACTTAAACTACTTAGTAGGTAAAACAGTACATGAAGTAAACCAAGTTGCCTTAGAAGCTACAGTTGATGCCCATACAGAAGGTGATGTACCAAACATAGTATTGAGTATAGATAGACTTGATGAATACAACCTAGGTAAATTAATTTACTTCTTTGAATATGCAATTGGTGCTTCAGGTTATGTACTAGGAGTAAATCCATTCAACCAACCTGGTGTTGAATTATACAAATCAAACATGTTCAAGATGTTAGGAAAGCCAGGATTTTAGGAGAAAGAATGAAAGATAGAAACAGTTTAAATTCAAAAAAGAGATTCCCTATAGAGGAATTAACAGAAACAACTAAAAAAGCTTTAGAAGAAAGAGGCGTGACCATAGAAGACATAGCTGCAATTGTTCATGAATTGCAATTACCTTACTTGCCAGATCTTTCTATGGAATTTTGTATATATAACGTAAATAAGGTATTTGAAAAAAGAGAAGTTGTATATGCAGTTTTAACAGGGATAGAACTAGATAGACTTGCTGAAGAAGGCAAGTTAGCAGAACCAATAGCATCTGTTATAAAGGCTGACGATGGGCTTTATGGTATAGATGAAATCGTGCCTTTATCAATAGTAAACCTATATGGGTCAATTGGTTTAACTAACTTTGGTTACTTAGATAAGGTGAAGTTAGGAATAATTTCTACCCTTGACCTTGAAAAAGGTGGAGCAGTAAACACCTTCTTAGATGACTTGGTAGCAGCTGTAGCTGCAGCAGCAGCTTCTAGAATAGCTCACTCATCTAGGGAACACAATTTAGATCATTATGAGTAAAAAATATTATGCTGTAAGGCAAGGTAAAAAAATAGGTGTTTTTGATAATTGGGACGAAGTAAAGACTTATGTAAATGGTTTCAAAGGAGCTGAATACAAGAGTTTTAAGACCTATGAAGAGGCCGAAAACTTTGTAAAAGGTGAAGAACTTTCAGTTTTTGACCTGGACAAGCTTGATAAAGATCTTGTAATTGCCTATGTAGATGGATCCTACAATATTAATACAAAAGTATTTGGTTATGGTATAGTTTTAATCCACAAGGATGGCGAAATGAAACTAAATGGGGCTATAGATAATGAGGCCTATTCCGACCAAAGAAATGTCGCTGGAGAAATCTATGGAGCAAGAGAAGCTATAAATAAGGCTATAGACATGGGAATGTCCAAAATAATTATCCACTTTGATTACAAGGGAATCAAAGCTTGGGCCTTGGGAGAGTGGAAGGCTAATTTAGACTTAACTCAAAATTATCAAAAGTTTATAAATGAAAAGAAAGAACTTATAGATATAGAATTTGTTAAGGTGAAAGCGCATTCAAATGATAAATACAATGATATGGCCGACCAACTTGCTAAAGAGGCAGTAGGAATAAATTAATAGAAAAATAAAAACCAGTCTAAGGTTAAAAATTGACCTCTAGACTGGTTTTCTTATAGGCTTATTTTTTTAATAAGTCTCTGATTTCTGTTAATAAAACTTCTTCCTTGCTTGGAGCAGCTTCTTCTGCAGCTTCTTCAACAGCTTTGTTTCTTGACATTCTTTCTTTTGCTGTATTTATAGCTTTAACAACCATAAATAATACAAAAGCAATGATTAAGAAACTGATTACTGAGTTGATGAAGTTACCATACATGATTTGAGCTTGTCCAACTGTAATTGATAATTGTGAAAAGTCTATTCCACCTAAGAAGATACCTAAAATTGGTGAAACAATATCATTTACAAATGAGTCCACAATAGCTTTAAAAGATGCACCAATTATCATACCTATAGCTAGGTCTATAACATTTCCTTGAGCAATAAATTTCTTAAATTCTTTTAACATACTTACCTCCTATTTCTTTTTTATCCATAAATATTATATATAATAAATGTAAATTAATCAATTTATAAATAATTGAACAAAAAAAACACATATACTACAATATAAATATATAGTCTATTTTAGGAGTTGAAATGAAAAATAATTATATGGATCAATTGAGGATTGACTTAGAAAAAAATGAAAATATTAGAAGTCTTATATATATTTTTAATAAGGGGCTAAAATTTTCCTATAGTGGTGGATTAAAGCTTCATACTCTTATAATAGGTCTGGACGGATATGAAAGTCTAAAAGAGGTTTTAGATTCAACAATTTCATCTGAAAATATAATTATATCTAAAATACAAGAATACCAATATAAGGAAATTCACTATGTTGATAGTAAAATAGTCACTGGTACTGGTAAGCTTTTACAGCTATTTTTACTTAAACAAGAAGACTTGGAAATATTTTTAGAAAAATATAGGTCTTATGAAGTTTTGTTTGACAAGGATTCTTTCATAAAATCTATAAAAAGTAGTTCAGATGAAAGAAATTATTGGTTAATCCCTGATAAGTTTGAATTTGAAAGTAAAGTTATAGATTTTTATATTGATCTTTCAGAGGCGGTATTATCTAGGCAAGATGGAGATTTAATAAAGTCTAACCTAAAATTTGATGACTTATTAGATGAATTATTAGACTTAATAAATGTTTATATAAGCATAAAATATGACGGTAATGTTTTTGTAGATACTATGGGGATAAATTTAAAGACTTACTTGGAAAATGATTATTTCGATGAATTCGAATATGTAGTAAACCTGGATAGAAGAAATGATTTTTGGACAGGAATATTCAAAATGGCAAGCTTGTATAGGAGAATAGCCTTATATATAGCTGAAAAACTATCTTATGAATATCCTAAAGAAGAAGATGTTAGAACGTTGGGATTTTTAAGAAAATTATATAAGGAGAGTTAAATGAAATATCTATTTTTTGATATAGATGGTACCCTGTTAAGTCATGAAGAAGGAATCAGTCAATCAACCATAAAAGCCTTGGAGCTAGCCAAAGAGAATGGACACAAAATCTACATTTGTACAGGTAGGTCATATGCAGAAATACCAGAAAGATTAAAAGATTTTGGATTTGATGGGATTATAGCAGCAGCAGGTGGATACGTAGAAGTCGGAGATGAAGTTATATTAAACAAGGTAATGTCTGATGAAGCAGCAGATAATTTAATGTATTTTTTAAGCACCCTAAACATTCCTTTTATCTTAGAGGGGACAGAAGAAATCTACAGTAACTCAGGACTTAGAAAAGACTTTTCAGACAAGCTAAAAGTTGCAGAAGAACTAATGCTAGAAAGTCAATATGAACATGCTGCCTACCACTACGGTATACCAGGCCCAAAGAGTTTGGAAGAGTATTTTGAAAATAGGACACCTATTAGCAAGCTAACTGTTTATGCTGAAAATAAAGACCAACTTATAGAAATGAAAAAACATATAGACAAAGATTTTGACCTAATAAATTACGGTGTAAATGGTGAAATTATAGCTAAGGGTGTAAACAAGTATACAGGCATTGAAGAAGTTTTAAAATACTGCAAGGCTAACCAAGAAGATACCTTTGCCTTTGGTGATAGTTTAAATGACTATGATATGATTCACAGTGCAAATATTGGTGTTGCCATGGGGAATGCATCAGATCCTGTAAAAGAAGTTTCAGACTATATCACAACAAATGTTGAAGATGATGGAATTTACAATGCCTTAAAACACTTTGATTTAATTTAATTAAATATAGAAATAAAGAGGTAGAGACCTCGACTTACTAAATGAGTCAGGGTCCCTATCTCTTTATTTTATAAATTTTTTAAGTATATTTTTAGTAAGACTTATCACTAGGCAGCTTATTATAATGGAAGCTGCAGTATCGCTTAGATAATGGGCTCCATCAAAGATCCTTGCAAATTGGACTAATAAGGTCCATACAATTGGTCCAAATAAAAAGAAATTCTCATATTTTTTAATAAAATTATTCTTATAAAATATAGATGGAAGTAATATAAGCACAAAAGTACTAGCTGCTGCTCCCGTGTGTCCAGAAGGGAAGGACTTAAATATATCGCTCCCGCTATTTCCCGGTAGTTGCCACCAATGAGTGAACATGGTGTAGTCTTTTTCTTGGTGCATTGGGAAAAATCTTGTTCTACCCCAAATTCCCTTAAGTATTGAAAAACTTAAAAGTATCAATATTATTGATATGATAACAAATAAGGAGTATGCCAATACTCTATTCCTACTAGTTTCATTGATGGACCTAGCTATTAAAAAGCTGCATGCCATATAAAAGAAGAAAATAAGCATGCTAAAAAATACATTATGTATTTCAAAATATGATAAGCTTGTGAAAGATGAAACTAATGGAAATCCAACGGCAGCTACTGCAAGCAAGGCTAAGAGTATTTTATTTGTCCTATGGTATCCATACCTTATATAGGTAAAACAAGCAGAGGAAAAAACAACTATCATAGGCATTTCGGCAGTCAACCTGAAAAAGTTTGGATATATGCCATTTCTATTGTATAGGGTTTTGTTGATATCTAAATCATATAAGGATGCTATAAGCAAGCAAGCAATCCCATAAATCATTAAATAATTAAAAATCTTATCTTTTTTTATTTTCATAAATTCTCCTTAGAAATATCTTACCAAATAAGTAAATATAATAAAAGCATGAACATGTTTAATTTTACCAACTTTTTGATATAATGAATAATGAGGTAAATATGAATTTAAAGTATAAAAACTTTTATATTATGGCAGAAAATTTGTATGAAGCTGGAGACTTAGAAAAATCCTTAGCTCTTTTTAAAAATGCAGAAAAATATGCAGGTGAAGATGACTTAATTAATCTTTATTATAAAAAAGCTTTCATATATGATGAGTTAGAAAACAGTGAAGAAGCCTTAGGATATTTTGAAAAAATACACAAAATAGATTCCTCTGAAGCAGAGGCCCTTTATGGCATGGCTATGGAATATGAAAAGCTTGATAACTTTGACCTAGCTGAACGCTTTTACAAGGAAAGTATAAAAATAAAAGCGGACTATGATAGGGCATATTTCTTTTTAGCTAATTTAATGGATATTCAGAATAGGCATGAAGAAGCTATAAAGTATTATAAAAAAAGCATAAGCTTAAGACCTGATGATTATATGGCCTACAACAATTTAGGAGCCATTTATGAAAATATTGATGAATTTGATAAGGCCCTAGAAGTTTTGGATAAGTCTATAGAGATTGAACCTTCATATTTTAGGCCATACTTCAATAAAGGAGTAGTTTATGGTAGGCTAAAAAAATATGATGAAGCCTTATATTTTTATAATCAAGCCATGCACAGGAAAAAAGACTATAGCTTTATTTATCTAAATTTATCAGCTTTATTTATAGAGAATAAGGAATATGAAAAATCTATATCCATTCTTGATAAGGCCATAGAAAATGTATCCCCACCGAAATCATCCCTTTATTACAATAGGGCATGTTCATATATGAAGTTAAATAAAAAAGAAAAAGCCTTAAAAGATTTAAAAAAATCGGTGGAGTTAAATAGAAATATCATTGATTATGCAAAGAATGATTCAGACTTTGATGAAATTAAAAATGATGAAGAATTTATAAAAATTATTGGAGATTAATTATGATAGTGCTTAAAACAAGTGAAGAAATTGAAGGAATGAGGGCTGCTGGGGAAATCTTATGTAAGACCCACTTGGCTATAAGAAAAATTTTGAAGCCGGGACTTTCAACCATGCAAGTGAATGATTTTGCAGATGCCTTTATGGAATTTAAAGGTGCAAGACCAGCTCAAAAGGGCTACCAAGGATTTCCATATGCCTTATGTACATCTTTAAATGATGTTATTTGCCATGGATTTCCTAGAGAAGATGACATTCTAAAAGAAGGGGATATCCTATCTATAGATAATGTTGTAGAATATAAGGGATACTTATCAGATTCTTGCTGGTCATATGCAATTGGTGAGCTTTCAGACCAAGACCAAAAGCTTATGGATGTAACCAAGGAAAGCCTTGATAGAGCTGTAGAAGTTGCCATAGATGGTAATAGATTGGGAGATATTGGCCATGCCATCCAATCCTATGCTGAAGACCAAGGTTTCTCTGTTGTAAGAGACTTTGTAGGGCATGGTATTGGTAAGGACATGCATGAAGATCCTCAAGTACCACACTACGGAGTCAAAGGCAGAGGTAGAAGACTTATAGAAAATATGGTGATTACTATAGAACCTATGATAAATGTAGGGACTTGGAAGATGAAATTGGATGATAATGGCTGGGTTGCAAGGACTAGAGATGGAGAAAAATCTTGCCAATTTGAGCATACCCTAGTAATTAAAAAAGATAAGGCAGATGTATTAACAAACCAAGATGATTATTCAATAAATGATGAAGAATTAGCTTGGATTGAAAACTACAAATTCTAAGATAGGAGAAAAGATGAAGTCAATATTAGATTTGATAAAAGACTATTCGGGTGCGAACTCATTAGTCCCTATAGTAGCCGTAGTGGCTATTATAGTTACGGTAATTATATATACAACACTTAAAAACAAAAAGTTATCCTATGGATTGTCAGTGATTGTGACCTTAGCAGGACTAGTTATAATGTTTATAGGATATAAAAATGTTTTATTAAAAGCAGGCTTAAAAATAATAAGCTTAGGCGTTTTAGTAACAGTTTATGGTTCAATATCGCTAATATCAAACATGATATTATCCTTATTTGACTCTATAGGCTATAATTTCACAAACCTTTTTAAGGGTAAAAAAAAAGAAGATAAAACAGCCGTAGTAAAAAATGAGCAAATAAAGCAAGAAATAGATGACGAAAACCAAGAAACCAAGCTTATAAAAACTGCTAATGCAGACCAAGAAACTAAAGTTATTAAAACAAAAAATGATGACCAAGAAACCAAAATAATAAAAACAACAAATGGTTCAACAAAAGAGATTAAAAAAACAAGAGCGAAAACTAGAAGGTAAGTAAAGTACTTATAAGGAGACTAAATGATAGGAGCATTTTTTGATATAGATGGTACCCTAGTAAGGGAATCCATCATGCTTAAACATTTCAATAAGCTTGTAAAATATGGAATTATAGACCAAGAAGCCTATATAAAAAACCTAAAGGCTAAGTATGAGGCCTATGAAAAGAGATATGGTGACTATGATGACTTTATTTCAAAAATGGGCGATATATACAAAGAAAAATTAACAGGCATTCATGAATCGCTTATCCTTGAAACTGCCAAACAAGTTATTGAAGAAGGTGGGGAAATGGTTTATGCCTACACCAGAGATAGGATTAGATTCCACAAGGAGAATGGTCATAAGGTGTTTTTTGTTTCAGGATCTCCAACCTATTTAGTAAAAATGTTGGGCGACTTATATGATATATCAGATTCCAGTGGTACTGAATATTTCTTTGACCAGTATGGAGTATTTACGGGACAAATAAGTCAAATGTGGGATTCAAAGTCCAAGCAAAAAGAAATAAATAGACTAGTTGAAAAATACAATATAGATGTAGATAAGTCCTATGCCTATGGTGATACAAATGGTGATTATACCATGCTAAAGACCATGAAAAATGCAACCGCTATAAACCCGTCAAAGAGATTTTTAGATAAAATCAATGCTGATGAAGAATTAAAATCTAGGGCAAAAATAGTTGTAGAAAGAAAAGATGTTATCTATGAACTAAACCCGGATGTGAATATCTATAAAATTAGTGAATAAGTAAATATCAATTAGAAAATAATTAGTAAGCCAGCTAAGGATTAATCCTTGGCTGGTTTTTTAATTCTCATTATAAATTTTTGAGTATAATAATTCTGATATAAGGGGGAAGACCCCTGGATACAATACATGGTAAATGTAAAAGAAGTTAAAAATTATTTTAGGAATTATAACAAAAATTTAGATTATATAGAAATGTATAGAAATGATTTAAAAGAGTCGGATGTGAAATATTTAGAAAACAATAAAGAATCGGAAATACTTAAAAATGCTCAGACTGAGATTATAATTAGAGACTTGTTGTATTATAGGTTAAATGACAAGGAAAAGAATTTGATAGATATGAGATATAAGTATGAAATGGATGTGGAAGAAATTTCAAATGAATTATATTGCTCCCATTCAACCTATTATAGGAAGATGAGACAGATATATAGGAAGTTATCTCAAGAATTAGCTAAAATTAAGGAAATAATAAAATAAAAAGGAGGAAGACAGGTAAGTCAAAATTGTAATAATTTTGACAGTTTTTAGTCGTCCCCCTTGTATATAATTATCTTGTAGAGTAATAGATTCTCAAAGCCTTATTTATAATTTTATATCTTGTTATATTAAATTTAGGTATTTCACTAAGGCTACTTAAGTGATAAGGAAAATACTCGGTATCTATTAATCCATTTACCATTGTTTTATTCTCCTTTTTATTTGACCTTATAGCAAGATTGTAAGATAGGTAAGTATTGATATTTTTTGTAAGTATATCACAGATAGTATTTGCGTCTTCATCAAAATAAATATCATCTATTTCAAAATAAGACTCATCTGGGCTAGTGTAAAAATTTGAAGTTTTAAGATTAAAATATTTATCCAAACAATTTTTAATGAGAAGTCTTAAAGTCAAAGATTCTAAGATCTTAATCCTCTTGTCATAGTCTACATAAATTTTGATTTTATCATTACTTGCCTTGAAGTCTGCCACCATAGCGAAGCCTAGGCTTGACTCATAAATCTCTTCAACAGGAAAATTATTTATAAAGACCTCTTCTTCCTCTATATTGTACTTCTTATAGTCAAGAAGAATATTTTCCTTGCTAACCAGGTGTGTCTTGTTATTTATATATTTTCTTTTAATTATTCTACTATTTAATTCATTAATGTAAACATTCATACTAAACTCCAGGAGATTCTATGAAAAGACCCATTTTATTAATCCTTGTGGCTCTAATAACAGGGATTCTAATTCATGAATTTATTTTAATAGACCTTGTATTTGTCTTTTTATCTATTTCACTCATATTTATATTTTATACGAAATATAGGGAAAATACCATTATTTTTATTTTGTGCCTACTTATAGGCTATACACTTACAAATTTTAACTATCAATATATTAGTAAAACTTGGATTGACCTTAGAGGGGAAATTGTTAAAGTAAAAGAAACTGATGATTATAAGCTTTATTTTATAAAGTCGGATACAAGGACTTATATATTTTATAATGACCAGGTCCTTAAAGAAGGTGATGTAGTGAAAGTCAGAGGAAGGCTAGAAAAAATTAGGTATTATAACAATTTCAGAAACTTTAACAAAAGTAAATATTACAAGTCTAAAAAGATTTTTTATGAAATCAAAAAGGCTAAGGTAGAGATGGTAGGGCATAAAGATAGGTGGAAGTATGGAGTGAAATCCTATATGACTGAAATAATAGATAAAAACCTATCCAAGCAGGGAGCTAGTTTAGTGAAATCAATGCTTTTAGCAAGTGATAAAAGTGGTCAAATCACTGATTCTTTTACCAACTTAGGCCTAGCCCATATCTTAGCTATATCCGGACTGCACTTAAACATCCTAATTAGTCTTCTTGACCAGCTAGGAAAAAGGCTGCATTTGAACAAAAAATATTATTCTGTTTTTATAATAAGTCTCCTTGTTTTTTATGGTTATATAGTAGATTTTCCTGTTTCTTTTATTAGGTCTATTATCATGTATAGCTTATCCATTTTAACTATTTATACTTTAAATATAAAAGATAGGATAAATGATATGCTGGTTGCCATGACCTTATGTCTTTTGATAAATCCTTTTTATATCTATTCGGCAGCCTTTTATTTGTCTTATGCCTCTGTATTTGCTATTTATTATATAAGTCCAAATTTGAGTAGGATCTTCAGGAAGACTCCAGATTTTATCTTGGGAAACCTTGCTATTCAACTGGGACTACTTCCTTTCTTATCCCTATATTTCAATAAGTTTAACCTGATTACTTTTGTAGCAAATTTATTGGTCGTACCGATCATGTCTAGGATTTTATTTTTATCATTTATACTAGTTATTTCTAACTTTGGATTTTTATCCTATATCATAAATCCAAGCTTTGACATAATAATCTTTCTAGTGGAAACTATGGAACATCTGGGAAAAAACCTCTGGATGTCATTTCCGTCTTTGTCCCTAAAAGCAACCGTTTTCTATTTTATCTTTATATACATAATTTTTAATTATAGGATTTTGATCTACCATCTAAAAAGAAAGAAAAAAATATTTTTGCTATATTTGTCAGGTGTGTTTCTTCTAGTTAAGATAATCATTCCATCAGCTACGGTAAATATTATTGATGTAGGCCAGGGAGATGCCATTCTTTATAGGGATAGTAATCTCAATATCCTATTTGATACAGGTGGCGACTATTTAAATAAGGAAAGATCTGGAGACAATATCTACCAGTACCTAATCAAAAATGGAGTTTATAAGCTTGACTATGTTTTTATATCCCATCCTGATATAGACCATATGGGCAACCTATATTACCTAGTAAATAAGATGCAGATAGGAAAAATTTATTCCAACAATTTAGATGATTTTAAAACTTATCCAATAAAATCCAATGATAAATTTAACTCTTATCCTTTAAACTTAGAAGTCTTATATGTAAATCCCGACCACCCAGAAAGCAATGAGACTTCAGCTGTCATCCTTGCTAATGTATTTAAATATAAGCTTCTTTTAACTGGAGACATAGGAGAAGAGGAAAATAATATAAAGACCAAGGATTTAATTGATTTCTTGAAAGTATCCCATCACGGATCAAAATTTTCCACATCAAAAGAGTTTTTGGAAAATAATAAATTTTCTAAAGCCTTGATTTCCGCTGGCTATAAAAATAGATATGGTCACCCAAATCCAAAAGTCCTATCTAGATTAAAGGATAATAATATTGAAATCTACAGAACCGACCAAGAGGGAAATATTGAAATAAAATTTAGACCCTATGGATACCATATAAAAAGATACTGGGAGAAGAGGAGTGTGGGAGACTTGTTGAGCGAGTTGCTTTTTTATTAAAAAGTTATACAAATCAAGACTAAATGTATAAATATATTGACCGATTGATATAAATAAATTATTATTAAAGAATAATAATGGTATTAAAACATATATAAATTTTGCACTATAAATTGTTTTGGTATTCAAATATAAGGAGGAAACTATGCATAAATACCTAGGTATTATTATTAAGTTAATTATTGCTGGCTTGATTATTTATAGGTTAGGCATATCAAAATTAACAGGGGTAGAATATATAATTTTCTTTTTATTAGTATTTGAATATTTTAATAATAAGAGGAAAATTGAAGAATAAAGACTAATAAAGGAAGAGGATGAATTTTTTATATTATTTAAAGAAAAAGTGGAAATTAACTTCAATTATAATTTTATTAAACATTTTGGAACAATTTTGTGTTGTTTTTTGGGGGTTTTCAACTGCCAAATTAATTACCAATATATCCAATAAAGATATTGATGGATTTAAGACATGGCTTATATTAATGATAGTGGATATAACTATTTGGATATTTGAAATCTATTTTATGAAAATATATTATCAAAAATGGGTTCAAGAATCTAATATAGAAATAAGAAAAGATGTTACTCAAAGGCTAATTAATACTGGCTATGAGGAGTACGCTAAGAAGGAAGCGGGAGCCTATATTTCATGGTTAACAAATGACATTTCAATCATAAATGATTATGGATTTGATGTATTAAATTATGTAATTGGACAAGTAGTTTCGATCATATTTAGTGCCATAGCGACTATATATTTCAATTACTCTATATTGTTTACTATGCTTGTTTTAGCTGTATTTGTTATCAATGCACCAAAACTTTTTAAGAAAAAAGTACAAACAGAGATGGAAAATGTAAGTGTCGAAAATGAAAGATTAACCAATGATTTAACAGATATTTTTAATGGGTATGAGGATTTAAAATTCCTTAATTTAGAAAAATATATGATTAATAGGGTGGATTACTCTTCTAGACGACTTGCTAGACAAAAATATATTTATGCAGATATAACTGGGAAAATGTCTAGTACTGTAAATGGGACAAGTTTAGTAAGTCAAGTAATACTTTTTACTCAGACAGCATATTTATTTTTTAATAGTGTAATTCCAATAGGAGCTATAAGTGGAATTCATTATTTTTCAGCACTTATATTTTCAGGTTTAACAGGATTTTCGGCAAATTTGCTTGAAATGAAAGCATTAAATCCGATATTCGAGAAGTTTGATTCAATTATAGAAAGTAGAGACTTAGAATTATTAAAAATTGACAAGCTACAAGATTCTATCAAAGTAGATAATTTAAGTTTTTCATATAATGACAAGACAAACATTTTAGATAATTTCACTTATAATTTTGAAAGAAATAAAAAGTATGTGATATTAGGTGAATCAGGCAAAGGAAAAACCACATTACTGAATATACTTATTGGTAAGTTAAATAAATATGATGGAAATATAATGTGGGATGGTCAGAATATAAGGGACATAAGTAAAGAATCTATTAGAAGTAAAATAATCTATTTAAATCAAAATCCACATATATTTAATGCAAGCATAAGAGAAAACATACTCTTATCTGAGGATATAAGTGAGGAAAGATTAAATAAGGTTATGAAAGAAGTAGGTTTGGAATCTTGGATTAATAGTTTACCAAATGGAATTGACACACTAATAAGTATGAATGGTAAAAATATTTCAGGTGGTCAAAAACAAAGGATTGTTATAGCTAGAGGGTTGTTGAGAGACAAAAATGTTATTTTAATCGACGAAGCTACTTCCTCACTTCATAATGATGCTGCAATAGAAATTGAAAAGATGATATTTTCTAATAAAGAATTGACAGTGATTATGGTTACTCACTTATTGAGGCGAGAAATAAAAAATATGACAGATGATATTATAACATTATAGGAGTAAGTATTGAGCATTGATTATGGAATAAAGGAATATATCAAGGTAAATAATCTGTCTAAAGATTTAAATATGTATAGAATTATAAATAAGAGTAGGACAGATCTTAAAATAGCAAATGACGAAAATAATATTTTGAATATAAATATAACGAGTATTAATGATTCTTTAGTGGTTGGCGATTTTGTAGAATTGATTCAATTTGATAATGAAAATTATATAAAAAAATCGTATGAAAGAATGTCAATTGTGAGCAAGGCTGCAAATACTACAAAAAAAGACTATAGCTATAATAATAATGAACAAATTCTTGCTTCAAATGTAGATCAAATTTTTATACTAATTGCAGCTGATCAAAGATTTACTTTATCAAAATTTGAAAGATATTTATTGACTTTTGGAAATATGTCTGAGGAAATAGTAGTTTTAATATCTAAAAGTGATTTTGATGATAATAGTCAGAAGATCATTGGGACGATTAAGGAAGTATATCCTAATGTGAAGGTTAGACCATATTCTATATATAACGAAAATTCCTTAATTAATATTAAATTATTATTTAAAGAAAATAAGACTGCAATTTTAGTGGGCTCATCTGGAGCCGGAAAGTCTACATTGACAAATTATTTATTATCAAAACAAGATGTAGCTACTCAAGGTGTAAGGAGTGATGGTAAAGGTAAGCATACTACAACATCAAGCACCTTATATTACTTACAGAAAACAAATTCTTACTTGATAGATACTCCAGGATTTAAGACGATTTCAACTAGTAGAGAGGTTGATGAAGATATTTTATTTGAAGAAATTAATAATTTAAGTAAAATGTGTAAATTTAATGATTGTAAGCATGAAACAGAGCCTGGTTGTGCTGTAAAAAAAGCAATTGAAAATGGAGACTTATCAAGTGAACTATATAAAAGATACCTTATAAATAAGGATAAAGAACTTAAATTTAAGAAATTTGAGGAAAAAAAGTTAATTAAAAAGGAAAGATTAAAAAGAAATAATAGGTAACATTATAAAAAACTGGGTATAATAAAGGTGTGATATACAATATCATAAAAGAGTAGAATTAAGATAATCGAAATTTTAAGGAGTTAATATGAAACCTTATTTTATAGATGATAATGAAAAGATACTTTGGCAGGGTAAGCCGCACAAGTTGATGTATGTGTTTAACGGTTTTAGTATACTAGCCTTTCTATTTTTTATAGTGTGGGCAACAGTATTCATATCTATAGGAAGCAATTTTTTTACATTCTCAAGAGAATTTAGAGACTTGCCTGGCATGGCTGCAGAAGGAATGTTTGGCAGATCCTTTAGTTTGTTTTCTATAATTCCACTTTTAATATTTATAGTAATAGCCGGTGCCTTTATATTAATGCCAATTAAAAGGATTATAGAATCTTTCAAGGTCAATTACTATGTTACTGACTTAAGAGTATATATAGAGTCCGGGATTATAGGAAGAGATATACAAAATATAGAATATAGAGAAATAAATAAATTAAATGTAAATGTTGGAATCTTAGGTAAGTTGTTTAACAGAGGAACCATAGCCCTTACTCCAGATAGGAGCTACTCAGATGGAGATGGAAGTTATACTGTTAGAGGTATAAGGTTGATAGGGGTTGAAAAACCTTATGAATTATTCAAGTTAATTAAGAATAATTCTCTAGATGTTACAACAGACCAACAATATCCAAATGCCTACAGACCAGATAAAAACCCTGGTTACAATACAAGATTTGATGATAAATAAAATATTTTAAAGAGAACTAGAAATAGTTCTCTTTTTTTGTAGAGTTAGTAAAAAACTGCTTGATTTTTGACATACTTTTCCTTTGTTACAAAAAATTAACAAAAATACTTTAGTAAATACCTGTATAAAGTGTTGGAATTTAGTTATTTCATTCCAAATGAAAGCTAAAATAGCAAAATGTGACATCGTTTACAAGAAACGCTTTTCATACTATAATCAAGTCAAGAAAATATTAAGGAGGATTGTATGCAGTTTAAAAACAGAAGACTCATGTCTATATTTTTAATATTCGCTATTCTTATAGGAATATTTCCTGTAGGGGCTAAAGATGTAGGTGCCCAGTCTTTAGAACCGAAAACCGAAAATGGTATCACAACTTTTGCCTACCAGGGAAACCAAGATACTAAAAAAGTAAACCTGGCTGGTGAGATGAATGGGTGGGATCCAGAAAGCCTTGTGCTTGAAAAAGGGGACAACAACCTATTCAGTAAAAGTTTAAACTTACCGGCAGGTAAGTACCAATACAAGTTTATAATTGACGGAAATTGGATGGAAGGTGACAACTTAGAGTATGTTGTTGAAGGTATCAAAATAGTATCCGATGATTCCGTAAAAAGTGGAAGTAGTATAGATTTAAAAACTGTAAATATCACTAAAGATGGTGGTGAAAAAGAAGTTGCTGCCACTTATGAACTTAAAGAAACCTACAAAGGAGTAAAACTAGAAGGAAACAAACTTCTTGTTGGAGAAGATGCTGATGTAAAAGAAGTGACCCTAGTAAGTACTTTCGAAGGTAAAAAGGCTGAAAAAACTATAAATATCTTATATCAAATGTTTGAATATACTATCAACTATAAGAGAGATGATGGTAAGCAAATGGACTGGGATATGTGGGTATTCGGTGATGGCTTAGATGGTAGTGCCGTTAAATTTACTGAAGAAAATGATGGATATGCCAGAGCTAAATTTAGTTTACCTTTAGACAAAATCACTATTATAACTAGACCAGGAAACTGGGATGCTCAAGAGGCTGATAGAAAAATAAATATAGCCGAAGGGGAAACTTCCGGTGAGTTTTGGATTCTACAAGGTGATGATACAGTATACACATCAAAACCGGATGAAAACACACCAAAACCAAAACAAAGACAAGTACAAGTTACCTACTTAAGAGAAGATAAAAATTATGACGGATGGAACCTATGGATATGGTCATCAGGTTTATCTGATGATAGACAAGATTTTGATGGGAATATATCAGTATTTCCTATATCAAAAACAGCTACAAATATAGGTTTTATAGTAAGAAAATCTCTTGAAGGAAATGATTGGGCAGAAAAAGATCCAAATAAAGACTTAGATAGAGAGATAAAAACTGATCCAAATGCCTTAGAATCGACAACCAAGGTTGTTCTTGAAAGTGGCAAAGATGAATTTAAAACTGTTCCTTATCTAAAGGGACCAGAAATTAATGGTCAAAATATTACATTCTACTATAGGGACCTAGACCTATATGAAGAAAATAAGATGGACACCCTTGAAGGGGCAAAAATAAATATAGTTAAGAAAAATCTTGAAGATGGTACAGAAGAATCTTTAGGATCTTTCGACATGACCTATTCAAAAGAAAATGAAAGATATGAATATACCTTAGAAAATGCCGAATATGGCTTCGACTATATCTACACCTTTGATGTAAGTAAAGATGGACAGACTGAAAAAGGTCTAAAAGATGTATCAAATATTAAAGATGATAAATCTTATGTAAGATTAATAGATACACATATTGGTGTAAAGGCTTCTCTAAATAGGGAAGAAGCTAAGGCTGGAGAATCAGTACTAGTAAATATAGAAATTGATAATCCAGAAAACCACGAAATAAAAGAAGTTTATTTAGACTTAAAAAATCTAAAACAAGGTAAATCACTAGTTGCTACAGACTTATTAAAACACAATGTTTCCTTACCACTTGATCTTGAAGCAGGCGAAAAGGAAATTGAAGTTGTAGTAGTTGATAGCTATGAAAAAGAACACAAGACAATTGTTAAATTAAATACTTTAGCTTCTACAGACACCAAAGAAACCATTGCTTGGGATGAAGAAATAATTTACTTCATGTTGACAGACAGGTTCTTTGATGGAGACAAGTCAAACAACAATCCTAACAATGACGGCTCATACGATCCAAACCACCTAGAAACCTTCCACGGCGGAGACTTCCAAGGAATTATTGATAAGATAGCTTATCTAAAAGAATTAGGTGTATCTACTGTATGGATTACACCTATAGTTGACAGTATCGATGAAAACATGCGAGCAGCATACAATGATAAACAATATGGATATCATGGATATTGGGCAAAAGATTTTACAAATTTAGAAGCTAGACTAGGTAATGTAGAAAAATTAAAAGAATTAATTGATGTCTTACATGAGAATGGTATCAAACTAATGGTTGACGTGGTACTAAACCATGCTGGTTATGGAACAAATAATGATCCAATCTTTAAAGATATGATCAGAACAAATCCTGGTTCAGATGATATAACTAGTGAATTAGCTGGGTTGCCAGATTTCATAACTGAAGATCCAGAAGTAAGTGCAAAACTTGTTAAGTGGCAAAGTGATTGGTTAAAGACGCTAACCACAGACAAGGGAAACACAATTGACTACTTCAGAATTGACACTGTAAAACATGTTGAACATGACACATGGAAAGAGTTGAAAAATGCCTTAGTAGATATTAAACCTGACTTTAAGATGATAGGTGAATACTATGGTGCATCTGCTGGTAACAACGGTGGTTACCTAGCTAATGGAATGATGGATTCAGTACTAGACTTTGAATTTAAGTCCATAGCTGAAAAATTTGTTAAAGGAAATATAGCTGAAGTTGAAAAGAGACTTCAAGAAAGAAACCAAGCTATTACTGATATAAGCCAATTAGGACAATTCTTATCATCCCATGATGAGGATGGATTCTTAGCTACAAGAATAGGTGGAAACAAGGACTTATTAAAAGTTGCAGCTTCCCTACAAATGACAGCCAAGGGTCAGCCTGTAATCTATTATGGTGAAGAGATAGGAATGTCAGGACAAAATGCTGATTTTTCTGTAAATAGAATGGGTGAAAATAGGAAATCATTCGATTGGACCAAGATAGAAAATAACGACCTATTAGACCACTATAGAAAGATTACCAATATAAGACGTGAAAATGCAGAGGTATTCTCAAGAGGAGATAGAGAAAGTCTCCACACAGATACTAATGTTTCTGTATTTAAGAGATCTCATGATGGAGAAAATCTACTAGTAGGACTAAATATCTCTGACCAAGACCAAAAAGTTACATTCAAACTTGATAAAAATCTAGGAAATAAATTAATAGATATTTACAATGATAATAAAGAATATATAGCTGAAAATGGCAAGGTTGAAATAACCATACCTGCCAATTCTAAGGGTGGAACTTCTGTATTTAAGATAGAAAAAGATCCTAGCCTAGAAACTGAAGATCCAGATGCTCAAAAAGTAATCTTCCATTTCGAAGATCCACAAGATGGAGAATGGGAAATGTATGTATGGCCTAAGGCTGGTAATGGTGAAAGATATCCATTTACTAGAAAAGAAGGTAATACAAAGATAGCTGAAATTACACTTGAAAAAGGTACAGAAGAAATCGGCTTTATAGTAAAGGGAAGCCAGTCAGCAGATGACTGGAGAAAAGATGTAGATAAGGATAGATTTGTGACAATTACCAAAAATCCTCAAAATGTTTATTTGAAATCTGGTCAAGAAGATTTCACTACAGATGGCGTAGCAAAGACTTTAATTGATAGTTTCACAGTTGATGACTTTAGAAAGGCTAACTTAGTATTAACTAAAGAAGCTAATATAAATGATATCCTTGAAGACTATAGCTTAGAAATTGCAGGTAAAGATATCAAAGATAAGGTTGCAAGTATAGAAAGTACAGGAAATGACAAAGAAAATTCTAAATCATTTGTGATAACTTTCAAAGAAGACCTTCCTCTTGATGAAAATATCGACATACAATTAAAACTATCTGACAAGGATGAAAATGACCAAGATGTAGAATATGAATTAAATAAGACTTCAAGATTACACAAGATTTTTGCAAGTAAAGACTTCGAAGATAGATATGCCTACGATGGAGAATTGGGTGCCATCTATACACCTGGCTCTACAGAATTCAAGGTATGGGCACCAACAGCTAAAAATATTGACCTAGTAGTTTACGAAGGAAGATTTGTTGCAAATAGCCCAGAAAATAAAGACTTGGTAAATGAAGAAAAATATACTTCATATCCAATGACAAGAAATGAAAAGGGAGTATGGTCATATAAATTAAATGGGGACCAAATAGGTAAGGCCTATATGTTTAATGTAGACGTAAATGGTACAAAGACCTTAGCTATCGACCCTTATGCAAAATCTGTAACTGTAAATGGTGAAAGAGGGGTTGTAGTAAATCCTCAAAAGACAGACTCTAAAGAAATTTCTGACAAAGATGCTAAGAATCCAATTATCTACGAACTTCATGTAAGAGACTTGTCTATACAAGAAAATAGTGGAATAAAAAATAAAGGAAAATTCTTAGGAGTAGTTGAAGAAGGAACAAAGACTCCAAGTGGACAAATTACTGGTTTAGACTATATCAAGTCCTTAGGTGTAACCCATGTTCAATTTATACCTGTTTATGACTACAGTAAGCATTCTGTAGATGAAACAAGATTAGATGAACCTCAATTCAACTGGGGTTATGATCCTGTAAACTACAATGCTATAGAGGGTTCATACAGTACAGATCCTTATGACCCGTTTAGCAGAATAAGTGAGTTCCAAAAGATGATTGACAAGTTACATGACAATGGTCTTGGAGTAATCATGGACGTTGTATACAACCACGTTGCAGGTATAGACCAACATTCATTCGATAAGATAGTTCCTGGCTACTACTTCAGACAAGATGCCAAAGGGAACTTCTTAGGTGGTACAGGAGTAGGAAACGAAACTGCTTCCGAGAGAGCAATGATGAGAAAATTCATCGTTGATTCAACTAAATATCTAGCAAGCACATATAACCTAGATGGATTTAGATTTGACTTGATGGGAACCCATGATTACAAGACAATAAATGAAGTTAGGGAAGAATTAGACAAGATTAATCCTAATATCTTCATCCTAGGTGAAGGTTGGAATATGGATATGGGTATTCCAGAAGACCAAAGAGCAACTCAAGTAAATGCTGGCAAGATATCTGATAGAGTTGCATTCTTCAATGATGATTTAAGAGATGCAGCTAAGGGTAGCGTATTTGGAGATACAGATCCAGGATTTGTAAATGGAGCCCTAGGTAAGGAAGAATTTTTACTTCAAAATATTAGAGGTGGAAAGGGACTTAAGACATACAAGTCAGCCAACCAACTAATTCAGTATGTAGAAGCTCACGACAACCTAACCCTATGGGATAAGTTGAAATTTACTAATCCAGATGAAGATGACCAAACATTATTGAAGAGACATAAGCTGGCAACAACTCTTGTAATGTTCTCACAAGGTACTCCATTTATCCATGCAGGTCAAGAGTTTGCAAGGACAAAGGGTGGAGACCACAACTCATACAAGTCAAGTGATGAAGTAAATAGGATTGATTGGGATAGGGTTGAAGAATTTGGAACAAATGTAGAATACTTCAGAGAAATAGTTAAAATCAGAAAAGCTTATGACATATTTGATACAAAAGACTTTGATGAAATTGATAGAATCTTCAATAAATTAAATGCAGAAGACCAATTAATTGCATACGAGTTAAAAGATGATCAAAAAACAAACCAACACCTATACCTGGCCTACAATGCTTCCGACGAAAGCAAGGAAATCCAAGTAGCTAACGGTAAATACAAGGTGCTTGTAAAAGATCAGTTAGCTAAAGTTGACGGTTTAGAAACTATAGAAGTGACAAATGGTAAGTTGGAAGTTGATCCTTTATCTTCACTAGTTCTTGTAGAAGATGTGAAAGAAGACATACCACTAATCCCGTTAGAACCATCCGAACCAATTGAAGATGAAGACAAAGAGGATATCCCTCTAACACCGTTAGAACCATCCGAACCAATTGAAGATGAAGACAAAGAGGATATCCCTCTAACACCGTTAGAACCATCCGAACCAATTGAAGATGAAGACAAAGAGGATATCCCTCTAACACCGTTAGAACCATCAGAACCAATTGAAGATGAGGATAAAGAGGATATTCCACTAACTCCGTTAGAACCTGCGGAAGAAGAGTTAGAAATGTTTATAAAGGACCTTGATAAAAAGGTTGCAGAATTAAATTCTGACTTAGACAAGGAATTGACTGATAAACTAGGTAAAAACTATAAGGCTCTTGTTAAAGATATTTACTTCAGATACAAGATTTCAAAAGAATTCAAACATGAATTTGAAGAAAATCAAGTGATTAAAGTAGACGTATCTAAATTGGGCTTAAAAGAAAATAGTAAATTACTTGTATATAGGCTTCATGATGGAAAATTTGACGCCTTAGACTATACTTTGAAAGACAATATAGTTACCTTTGAATCAGATAAATTCTCTCCATATATATTTGCGACAGAAGCTGACTCAAATATAAGAGGTAAAGATACAAAAGATACTAATATTAAAGTGAGTGAGTCTGATGATTCAAACACCAAAACAAGTCCTAAGACAGGGGATAGTGGAGTATTGATAACTTCAATTATTCTATTTATTTCCTTGCTAGTGCTTGTAGCTATTAGAAGATTAGGAAATAGTAAATATATAAATAGATAATGAGTTAATATATTTATTAATAGCAAAAATATACAAAAACCAAAATCCTGATGGGTTTTGGTTTTTTGTGTTTAAAAAACTACCTCCTAATATGCATACATATATATATATATATACATTTTTTACAGCATTTTACATTGGAATATGGTATAATTACTGTATACATTATGTGTATAAATATTGCATAAGAAGGGAGGAGTATATATTTAATATACATAAGACTATATGAAAAGAAGAACAAGGATTGTATCTTTATTTTTAGCTTTTATTATGGTTTTATCAAATATTTCTTATCCGGCTACTGCACTTGCAAATAGCCTTAACGGAGATCAAGAAATAATTGAAATTGATAATACACAAACTGAAAATAAAAGTGAGTCTAAAGATGATAAAGATGAATTATCTAAAGAAGATATTAAAAATCTAGATAAACTCAAAGAACACATATCTCGAGACTCAAATGATGCAATAGAATTAAATGAAGAATTAGGTCTAAAAGCTGCAGACAAGATTTCGACTGATCAATACAATAAAATCATGAGTAGATCAAGTTTGAATGCTAGAAATGTTTCTTTATTTAATGCAAGAAATGCTAGCAATGATGCTGCGGATGGATCAAAGATTGAATCTATATCTGTATCTTGGATAGATAAAGACCAACAAGATAATTCCAGACTAAACCTAGTGTGGACTGACAATTACAATCAATCCGTTAGAATGAAATTGAATTTTGCCATGTCAGGTCAATATGATTATGAACCTGGTAAAGTTCAAATTAAGATTCCAAAGCATATATTCAAAGATAGAAATGGAGAACCCATAGGAAATATGACCTTAGCGGTGCCAAAAGCTCCAGACAATAATGGTATATTTAACTATGTCGAAACAGATGATTCATATATTTTAGTCAATACTAAAACAATATCAGCTGCTTCTCAAGGTTCAATAGAAATGACTATAAATTCATTGAAACCTTCAGAGATAAAAGACTTAAAATCAGGCTATGTGACAGATCCATTCTATGCCGATATTAGTATCATTACTAATAAAGGGAATCAAATCACGAAGATATCTAATAAGATAGATGTTCAAGTAGATACAAAAGCTAGAATTTATGATGCATTCAAGAGAAATGAAACTTTTGTGCATGAAAGCTATCCAAGTGATTGGCCACAAGAATTGAAACCAAAAGAAAATGCAGATGACTATGTTTTTGTTAAATGGACTGCTGGTGCTAATACTAAGGCAAGCCAATATTTTTATGTAGAGGTAGAAGATAAGGCAGATAACACTAAAGAATATAATAAAGGTGTTAAAGTATTAGGGTTTGAAGATTCTAAGCAAGGAAAAGTTTACAAAAATGAAACAGGAGAAGCTTCTGTTTTCAAAGAAACTATAGCTAAAAATGTCTATTATAACGATGGACAAAACTTCAATTCAACAATATATACAGCCTATCCAAAGTCTGAATTTGAAAATGGTAAAACTTATGAATTAAAGAATAATATTAACTTCAAAATGACTGCTGTTGATGATGGTGAAACATCAGAAACTTCAGCAAATGCAAGTATAAAATATTCACCGGTTGCATACCATAAGCCAACTGGGCATTTTATTGTAAGAAAAAGAGGTATGGGTCCACAAAATACTATGGTTTCTGGAAAGAGAGAAGGTATTTACTCAACAGCCTTAAATGATCTTTCAAATGGGAAAAATACTGACATAGAATTTGAAGTTGATGTAGTAGGATTTGGTGAAAAATGGACCTTAGGTGAAGATTCACAAGGAAAAGATTTAGATTCGTTTAATAAGAAATCATATAACCAAAAGGACTATACTCTAGTTGTAGAGGATACAGATGTTAATTTTGACTATGGAAAATCTCTAGATTCTAAATCTTTTGAATTTAAATCATTAAGATTCAAAACACCAATTATATCTGACTATAAGAAATTTGAAGAAACCAGATATGGATACCTTGAAGGTGAAAATGGTATTGCTTGGGGAATAATTCCTAAGGGATACTATGGTTATGAAAGAATTGAAGATAAAAAACAGATTCCTGATATAGAAGTATTTGGTATGGTAGATGGAAATAATGACTATACAAAATTTGCAACTATTTCTCATAAAACAGGAAGCATGGTAATAGAAACTGTAAATGGTGCCAAATCTGATAGAGATAAGGTGATATTCCCTGAAAATATCGTTAAATACAAGGTAACATCAAAAACTAAATTATCTCATTTAGAATGGAATATGTATCCTACAGTTACTTTAAAGGCTAATAATCAAATAAAAGAACAAGTTCAAAATCTTTATGATAATTCCTTAAGACCTATGACAAGGTCCGAAAATACTATTAAGATGGATATCTTAGTAAATAATAGTAAAGACCTAAAACATATAAATGTTGATATCGGTAGGGACCAATTGATGGGATTCTCAAGCGGAACTAAGATGGATAAGCATCTAAGTTACTCTAATGATAAATCAAATGGAAGAGTTTTACTTAACTATAGCGCAAAGGTTAGAACAGAAACCAACGTTAATTCATTAGAAGCTTTACAAGATGCTATTGATAGTGGTCTATATGAGGAGCAGAAAAAAGGAATATTTTATGATTTGCTTCCAGAGGGGGTAATACCTGATACTAAAACAATAAAGTTAAGAGAAAATGACACAATTACAAATATTGAGTTATTTGAAAACTACAAAAACACTGGAAGAATATTATTAAAGGTTGAAGCGGATTTAACTCCAAATTACAAACTTAATAATAAAGCATCCGACACTATAATAGGGGCTCCAGGATATTATGATGAGCAAGAAATAAGTTTTCAAGCTAGATATTCTTGGTTGTCACTTAAAGATTTTGGTGAAAAGTTAGATAATAAGATTGCTTATGAGGCGGTAGGTATTGACAAACTAGGTTCAATCAAAGATTTAATGGGTGAACCTGACAACCCATATGCCGGAAACAATAAATATACAAAAGATGCTTTTTCTGATGAGGACAAAGAAATAAAAGATGCTTTTGTTAACCTTAACGATAATCATGATAAACCAGTTTTTGTATATGCAAAAAATGAAAGTAGTGTAGAAGCCGACACTTATACTCTAGCATCCTTGCAAAAACTTGTTGATGTAAATAATGAGCAATCTTATGGGGATGGTTTAGATAATCTACTTCCTAAAAATGTCTATGAAGGTGGTCAATATTCTTACAATATTAGATATAGGACAACTCAGACTACAAAATCTAAAAATATTGTGATTTATGATAATCTTGAAAACTATAAGCCAACAAGTGATAAAGAAGATCATAATGACCAAACATGGATAGGTCAATTTAGATCGATAGATGTCAGAGCTCTTAGAAATAGGGGAGTTGACGTAAAGGTATACTATTCAGTTAAAGAAAACTTAACACTGGACGATACAGACAACAGACAAGATATGGATTTATCAAATACCAATATTTGGTCTATTCAAGAGCCAAGTGATAAGTCTAAAATCACAGCAATAGCTGTAGATGCTAGAAAAGATACTGAAGGAAATGACTTTGTTTTAAATGAACTTGAAGAGATTTCTTTAATTATAAATATGAGTGCACCTATGGTTAAAGACCTGGCAAAAGCCGGTGAAGAATCTAAATGGTATGACACTGACCTTAAAGAAAATGAAACTGAAGAGGGCTTAAATGGAGGTGCTCATGCCTATAACAACATTAGCATGTTAGCATCTACAGCTTCCAAAGGTGATAGTTCTCAAAAAGTTGAACTTATCAGACAAGACTATGTTAAAGTTGGTCTAAAACCACACAATATAGAAGTAACTAAAGAGTGGGACGACTTTAATGATAGAGATGGTAAAAGAACAGATTCAGTAACCATTCGTCTTTTAGCAAATGGAGTATATACAGAAAAATCCTTGGTATTATCTAATGATAATGAATGGAAGGGTGTTTTTGAAAACCTACCATACCAAGACAAAGATGGAAATAAGATAATATATTCATTAAAAGAAGATTATGTAGAAGGTTACAACTTTATACCAGGTCCTGGCGAAGATATAAAAAATGGTATTAAATATAATACTAAAAATAAACATAATCCAGAACTTGTTGTAATTGAAGGTGAAAAGAAATGGGATGACCGAAACGAAATTACTAGACCTGAAAGTATAGAAATTATGCTTTATAAAAATGGAGTTAGATATATTACAAAAACTGTAAGGCCTGACTCAAATGGTCAATGGAAATTTAAGTTTGATAATCTTTTCAAATACGAAAATGGTGAAGAAATAACTTATACCATAAAAGAAAAGTATGTTAATGGATATGTAAGTGATATAAAAGATTTCAATATCACAAATAAATATACTCCTTATGGAAATTTAAATATAAGTAAAGAAATCACAAATAAGTTAGAAAGTAATAAAGACCAAAACTTTACTTTTGAATTCTTCTTAAGAAAACCGGATGGAGAAATATTTAACTCAAGATTTAAATTTGTTAAATATAACAAGGAAACTGAAGAAGAGATAAGTGAAGAAACCGTAAGTTCTAATGGTGGACTTATTGAATTTAATTCTAATGAAAAAGTAGTGATTGAAAAAGTTAACTCTGACTACCAATATGAACTAGTAGAAACAAACATACCTCAAGGATATAAGTTTGATAATAGAAACTCTGAAAATATTCAAGGTACTATTCAAGCTGGGGAAGAAAAAAGTGTTAAAGCTGTAAATATCTATACTTCAAAAGGTGAATTGAGACTGGATGCAAGTAAAACCCTTAAAGGAAGAGACTTGATCCCTGGTGAATTCCTATTTGATATAAAAGATAAAGCTACTGGTAATATTGTATCTTCAGGTAGAAACTCTAGTGATGGAAAGATAAACTTTGCAGCAATAGAATTTACCTATGAAGATATTGGTAAAGAATTTAATTATATTTTAGTTGAAAGAAATCTAGGAGCAAAAGGTATAACAAAATATGATGAGAGTCAATATGAGTTTACTGTGGATTTAGTAGATAATGGCGATGGAACCATATCAGCTAGTCCAAGATACTTAGATAAAAAATTAGAATATAGTGATGATAATCCTCACTTTATCAATGAATATAAGGCAGAAGGTGAGCTTGAATTAAAGGCTTGGAAGTTCATTCAAAATAATTTTGAAATTAAAAAGGATGACTTTACTTTTGCTATATATGATGAAGAAGGTAAAGAGCTAGCTCAAAGCAAAAATGATGAAAATGGTAAGATTAGTTTTAAACTGAAATTTGATGAGACTGATATAAATAAAACTAAAACATTTACTATTAAAGAATTAGCTGGTGACAACCAAGACATGATTTATGACGATAGCAGTATAAAATATACAGTTAGAGTCATAGACAATAAAGATGGAACTTTATCCTTTGAATCCAATGCTAAAGATTTGAAAACAGATGATATAAAAAATGATCCAAGTCTACCTATATTTGTAAACAAATATAAAGATGGTTCACTAAGTATTCAAAAAGAAATAAAAGGTTATGGTGATCCTAACAAGATTTTTAAATTCAAGGTAAGACTAAAGGGTGATAAGGATCTTTTACCTAAAGGAAAACTTGATATAAAAAGATCATATGTTAATGATCAAGAATCAAACGTATCTAACTTTAGTAATGATAAAGAGTCATCTAATAACATCTTTAGAAATGTATTGGATAGTGTGATAAATCTATTTACACCAAGCACTGTAGAAGCTGCAGCATCAGATGCTCCATATGCCTTAAGTAAGGGATATATTACAACAAATCATCGTGTTGTAAAAAGTGGAACAATAGACAATGAAAATGGAAGTCATGGAATCACTTGGGAGATATATGATAATGGTCATCTGGTTATCAGACCTACAGGCAGTGATGCAGGTGTGATAAGTATAGGTGAGTATGAATTTTTAGCTTATAGGCATGTAAGCGAAAATGTTCCGTGGGTACATGAAAAATATGATTCTTTATCTATAGAGAAAAATGTTAAAGGTGGAAGATCTATCGGTGGAGTTTTTACAGAAGAAGGCATTCCAGGTTTTGGGAATGATTCAAGCAGTGATTCTAATCGTGGAAATAAACCAACTCACGCTAAAAGAATAGATGTGACTAATCTAGATACATCAGAGACTGAAATATTCAGGGAGATGTTTAGAGGAAATAAAGAGTTAGTAGAATTAATTGGTCTAGAGACGCTTGATACAAGCAATATGAAAAGAATGGACGAAATGTTCCAAAGAGTAGAGTCATTAAAAACATTAAACTTATCAAGTTTCAAGACTTCAAAAGTGGAAAATTTTGCTGCCATATTTGATAATATGCATTCTTTAGAAGAGCTAGATTTATCAGGATTTGATATGACTAATATGACCGGTCAAAGTTCAATGCTATCATATCTTCACAGTTTGAAGAAAATAACTCTTGGTCCAAAAACAAAATTAAAGACTGAAGCAGGATTAGAAAATAGAAATAATTACAACTCAGATGCTAATCAATGGATTAATATAAATGATGAGACTCAAAGATATACAGCTATTGAACTTCAAAATCTAACAGGCGATCCTACTGGAACATATAGGCTTGGAGGTAAGCCATATAAACTAAGATATAAGATGATTTATAAGAGATTTTCTTATTCACCGGAAATTAATTTACCGGATGCATATAGCAATATATACAACAAGGAAGAAAAAATCTTAGAAATGGGTGATAACTTTGTTATACCAAAACCTAGTCATTTAGCTAAAACAACAGTAAATGGAAAAGAATATTATACTGTAAAAAATGATGGTATTACACTAGGTTTAGTAAACTTTAAATTACTATCTTATGATGGGGCAACGCCTAACCGTATAACTTATTACGGAGATTACAATATAGGAGATAGGATTAACACATCTAGATTTTCAAGTATAAATAATCCACATGTATACTTAGAGTCAACATGGAAAAGGTTGAATTATAAAATAAACTTTTATAGTACAAATCTGGGCGGTGGTGAAGAAATCGAACCTATAATTGCTAATCCAGGTGAAGAAATTGTATTGCCTGATCTTGTTAGAGAGTTTACTACCGAAGATGGAATAAAATATATATTTGAAGGTTATTATGATTATGGAATGTTTGGTCAATATCAACCAGGACAAACATTCATACAAAATCTTCAAGATAATGTTGAGTTAAGTGATGTAAGTTTTTATGCTCAGTGGAAGGCTATTAATTATATAATTAGCTTTGATACAAATGGAGGTATCCAGACCTATAAAGATATAATCGCTAAAGAAGATGAACCTGTAAAATTACCAACTCCAACTAGATTAGGCTATAAATTTAAAGGTTGGTCTAGATATCCTGATGGAGATATTATTTCTGATAACAAAAATATATTTTCTACAGGACATGAAGGAACCCTTTATGCTGTCTGGGAACCAGATAATAATAATATAGATATAGTAGATGGTGAGTTTGAAATAGAACTAATCCCTGGACAAAAGGTAACAATAGAAAATCTTCCAGCAGGTATCACTTATGAAGTCTATGAAGAGAAAGAAGATGGCTGGGTTTTAGTAAGTGAAGAAAATACTAGCGGAGAGATAAAGGCTAATACAGAATCTATGGCTAAGTTTGTAAATGAATCTAGACCTAATTCTATAGAAGCTAAAATCAAAGGTAAGAAATATCTGGATGGACAGGGTACAAAAGGATTCAAATTCAATTTATTAAATGAAGATAGGGAAGTAGTTGATACAGCCGTTTCTCTAGAAGATGGTTCCTTTAGTTTTGCTAATCGTATTTTTGATGACGATTATTATTACTATCAAGAAAATGAATTCTATGAAGAAACTTACTATATACAAGAAGTTGTTGGTCAGGATCCTTCAATTAACTATGATACTCATGAAGAAAAAGTTGTTATAAGAGTAAGCAGAGCTGAGAATGGTTATTCTCTAAAATCAGAAGTAATCTATCCAGAAGGTCAAACTGAAACTGTATTTAACAATACAACTAAGAAAAATAACTTAACTATATCTAAAGAAGTTACAGGAACAGATGCTAAAGATATCGACTTTACTATAGTGGTAAGTATTAATGGAGGGGAAGGATCTCCAAATGGATATGATGAAACCATTACGCTGAAGAATGGGGAAAGTCATACCATTGAAAATCTAAAATATGGTACAAACTACGAAATCAAAGAAATCAATCTTACTGATAACTATACTTTAGAAAATATAAGCAATGAATCTGGAGTTATAAAAGGAACAGATGTTAAATCTGTTGTTACAAACAAGTATTCATATGAGACAAGTGGATCATTTAACTTAAAGGCTAAGAAGATTTTAGAAAATGCTGAGCTTCAAAGTGGGCAATTTGAATTTGAATTGTTAGATAAGGATAAAAACTTAAAAGAAAAAGTTAGAAATGATCAATTTGGAGAGATTAACTTTAATGCAATTTCTTTAGATGAGCCGGGTGAATACACCTACTATATTAGAGAAATAAAAGCTGATCTTCCAAATATAAAATATGATACACATGAAGAAATAGTTAAAGTTACAGCTACAGATAATAAAACAGGAAGTTTAGACATTAAAGTCGAATACGATAATGATGGACCTGTATTTACAAACATATATGAACCTGAAGATAATACTAATATAGATTCATATGATCTAAAGGTATCTAAGAAAGTAGTTGGAACTGAAAGACTTGATAAATTTACACTAGTTGTAAGTCTATCTGATAAAGATAGACAAGTTCTAACAAGTGCTTATCATTGGGCATCTGACACCAAATCAGGAACCATAAAAGATGGTGGAAGTATTAAAATATCTGCTGGCGAAACAATAACTATTAAACAATTACCTGAAGGTGCAATTGTAGAAGTAGTTGAAGAAGAATCAGCCGGATATACTTTAAGTCAAGATTCCAAGACAACAGAAACGATTACAGACAAAGAAAATGTAATTTCTTTAACTAACATCTATTCTGCAAATGGCCAATTAGAAATAAAAGCTAATAAAACTCTTGTAGGTAAGGATATAAAGGATTACGAGTTTGAATTTATGATTATGGAAGATGACAAAATAATCCAAACTGCAAGAAACAATGATAAGGGTGAGATTGTATTTGAACCTATTCAATATACATTAGATGATATAGGAACACACAAGTATAGGGTCCTAGAAAAAGCTGGTAATGAAAATACTATCAAATATGATGATAAGGTATATGAAATTGAGGTTAAGGTAAGTGATGGTGGCCAAGGTAAATTAATTACTGAAATAAGTGGTCTAAATGAAGACATTAACTTCAAAAACGTATATCGTCCTATAATGCCAGTCACAGGTACTCACAACACTATAAGCTATCTATTAGCTTTAACAAGTATGCTATTTGTTGCTTTATATATAAATAAAAAAGATTCAATAAGGAGAAAAATCTATGAAAATAAAATTAAATAGGCTTTATGCTCTAGTATTATCACTACTTATGATAATAACAGCTAGTTCAACAGTTTTTGCTGCAAATCAAACTCCAGCAAATCACAAAACAAAATTAACAATCCACAAGTTGCAATATATGAATTCTAATGAAGAATTACCTAGTGTTAAAAATACAGGTAAAGAAATGGACATAAAAGACTTTGGTACTGAAGCTCAAGTTTGGGATAAATCAAAGAATGGTGAAGTTGGATTTAGTATCTTCAAATTAGATAAAGAAGAAGTGGCAAAATCTAATTTAGAAAACAAAAATCCACAAGCTATAGCTGATGCTGTAGAAAAAGATAATACAGCTTATGGAGCAACAAAAGTTAATGATCAACTAGTAGTTGATGACAATGGTTTAGTATCATTTGAAGGCTTAGCAGAAGGTCAATATGTAGTAGTAGAAACTTTATCATCTTCTACAGTTACTCAAAAAGCTAAGGCAATGTTTATATCACTACCATTAAACAATGATGAAGCTAATGGATACTTAGATGAAGTACACCTATATCCTAAAAATAAGGTAGAAGAAAAAACACAAGAACTTGTAAAATATGTTTTAAGAAATGGTGAAACAGATGCTAAAGCATATGAAGGTGCAAAATTTGACCTTTATAAAGGACAACCTGGACAAGGTGAAAAAGTAAACCAAGATTCTTTAGTAACTAATGGTGAAGGTAAAATCTCTGTAAATGGCTTAGAAGTTGGATCATACTATTTTGTAGAAACTTCAGTAGCAGATGCTGATATAACTGAAGAAGGTCAAGCAAACAATGTATTACTAAACCCAGAAGTAGCAAATGCAGCAACTAACAAGTTAACATTTGAATACAAAAATGATGGTAGTATAACTTATCCTGAAGGATCTTTATTAGCTGAAGGAAAACAAGTAGTAAACTACGAAAAACCAACTATTAAAAAAGAAGCTACAGATGAAAGAACAGTAAAATCATACAATATTGGTGATGAAATTTCCTATAAAGTTACAGTAGATGTTCCACACAATATAACATCATATAAAACATTCAATTTCACAGATAAAGCTGATAAGGCTTTAACTGTTGATGTTAACTCAATTAATATAGAAGGTTTAACTAAAGGTACTGATTATCAAGTGAGTGAAATTGATGGTGGATACCAATTAGACTTTACTCCAGCTAATTTAGCTGCTTTTGCTGGTAAACAATTGACTGTAACTTATAAAGCAACTATAAATGACCAAGTAGAATTTGGAAAACCAGTAAATAACACCGTTGAACTAAACTTTGATAACAATACCGAAACTGGTAAAGAAAAAGATAATGAAGAAGTATTTACTTATTCACATAAACTAGTTAAAAAAGGTCAAGGTTTATTTAATACAGGTATAGCTAAAGAAAACCTTTCAGGTGCTGAGTTTAAGATATATAGACAAGGTGAAAACGGCGTAGAATACCTAAAGAAATCTGATAACAAGGTAGAATGGGTAGCAGACAAAAATGAAGCTACTGTTTATACAACAGTTGAAGATGGTAGTGTAGTTATTGAAGGTCTAAAAGCTGGATCATATGTAGCAGAAGAAATTAAGGCTCCTGCTGGTTATAACTTACCAACAAATCCTACTACAGAATTTACAGTAAGTGATAAAGAAGAAGGCCAAAGTGAATGGACAGTTTCTGAAACAGAAATTATAAACGAAAAATCTCCTGACATGCCTATGACAGGTACTGAAAAAACAGTTCTAGTAATTGCTGGACTAGCAGCATTGACTGTAGTTGGATTTGTAATTTCAAAAAGAAATAAAGAAGAAGCTTAAAATAAATTAGATTTTAATTGATTAGATAGAGGTAAAATTTGAGAAAACATTTGGATAAAATAATATTTTTGACAGTCATCTCGATTTGTTTATATACAATATTTGAAATGAGAGTGACTGAAAGAAATAGACAAAATGAATTGATATCAAAGTTTGAGTCAAACTTTGAAATACAAGAGGATAAAAATGAAGGTGATGTTTTCTCAGTAAAAAAAGCCTTACTTGAGACTATTGGTGTGCTTTATGCACCTGACATAGACCTTAAAATGGCGGTATTTTCAAATGCTGGAGAGGCAGCTCTAAATGAAGGGGCCGGCCTTATAGTTGGAACAGGTAATTTAATACCCTACGAAAATTCCAATAGTGTCATCACATCTCATAATGGGGACTCATTAAAAGACCTATTTATAAATGTACCTAAATTAAAAGCTGGTGATCATTTTTATATAAAAAATAGGGACTCCAAGATATATAAATATGAGGTGTTTGACACTAGGGATGTCAGTCCAATAAATGAGTTTGAAAAAATTCTTCAACCAAAAGCTGATGAGTCTTATGTAACCCTTAGGACTTGTACACCTATAGGGATCAATAGTCACAGGTTTTTAGCAACAGGTAAATTAATTGAAGAAGTGGAAACCATACCCAACTCAAGTTTTACCCTATCACTATTTGAAATAGGGCTTATAGCAATTGCTACAATTGCTTTAATCCTATTGCTTATAAGCATAATAAAAAAAGATGACCAAAAGGAGAATAAAGAAAATGGGAAAAAATAATATTAAAAAATATTTCTCAATCTTATTAGCAGTATTATTATTTGCACTACCATTAGGTAATGTATTTGCAAACAATGTTGAAAATACAAGTAAAGCTGATGCGACAGTTAATTTAGCAATTAGAAAATTAATGTATGAAGGTGAAAGAACACAAGACTTCATCAAAAATACAGGTAAAGAAGTAGAATTACCACTAGAAGTTAAAGCATGGGATAAGTCTAAGTTTGGTGATGTAGGATTTAGCTTATATAAAATAGAAAAAGCTGCTCTAGCTAAAGTTGAAAAAAATGCTATGGAAATAGCTGGTGAAGTTGAAGCCGCTGTAAATGCTGGAACAGAATTACCATATGGTGCAGAAAAAGTTGGTGAAGAAGTTATAGTAAATGATGAAGGTGTTGCACTATTTGAAAAAGTAGAAAATAACAAAGATATTTTATACGTTATTGTAGAAACTAAGACTTCTGCTTTAGTAAAACAAAAAGCAAGACCAATGGCTGTGCAACTACCTATTACCAATGCAGAAGGAAATGGCTACCTAAATGGTACCATTAGCCTATATCCAAAAAACGAAGCACAAAAATTAACCTTTGATTTAAGAAAATTAGTTAAAAGAGCAGAAGACACAGAAGCCAAAGCTTTAGAAGGAATTAACTTCAAGCTATATGTTGGTGAAGCAGGTAAGGGTACAGTAATCAAAAATAATGAAGGTGAAGATTTAGTTTATACTACTAATGCTGAAGGTAAAGTAACAGTTGAAGGACTAGTAAAAGGACACTACTACTTTGTAGAGCAAGAAACAGCTAATCTAGTAGATGGCATGTTGGTAGAAGCAGATGCTAAAAGAGATGATGTTGGTGATTTATTAGTTTCAGGTTTTGCTCAAAATAATGAACACAACAAATTAGGTTTTACAGTAGATGCTAATGGTGAAATTACTGTAGACGATGAAGAATTCTTTAACTCTTATACCAACTATGATAAACCAGAAATCGATAAGACTCTTACAAATCCTACAGCTACAGTTGAGGGAGAAAAATCTTCTTACTCAGTTTTAGAAAAAATGGACTTTAATGTAAAACTAGATGTTCCTCATGACATAAAAAATTATTCTAAGTTTGAATTTACTGATGAATTGCAATTAGACAATGTGAAAACAACTGGTGCAAGATTTATCTTAAATGATCAAGGAAAACTAAAAATTGAAATAAAAACAAAAGAAGGCGAAGTAATAACTGAAGGTGAAGACTATACAGTAACCTTAAGTGAAGAAAAAAACAGTTTTGAAATTAACTTTATAGTATCTAATAATAAAGTATCAGATAAAGTTGCAGCTACAAGACAATTAAATGTATCATATTCAGCAGAATTCACTGGTGAAGTGGCTCCAAATGGGAACTATTCTAACGAAGTTAAATTAACCTTTAACAACGATCCAAATGGTAAAAACAAAGATAGACATGATAAGGACGAAGAAGAGTTTACAACTTACGGCTTTGTAGTAAAGAAGGTTAATGATGGTTTATGGGGTTCAAGTATAGCTCCTGAAGCATTAAAAGGTGCAGAATTTATCTTAACAAAAGAAGAAGATGGGAAAATACTATACTACACAGGCGAAAAACAAGTTATAAATGAAGAAGAAAAAGTATTTGAATCAGTATTTAGTGAAAATGAAGCAGAAGCTTTAAAACTAGTTTCAGGTGAAGATGGACTTATAAAAGTAAATGGATTAAGAAAAGGTACTTACAAATTAGTGGAAACTAAGGCGCCTGAAGGATATAAACTACCTGTTGATCCTGTAACTGAAATAACAGTTAAAGAGGATACTCACACAGTTGGAGTTTTAAAAGATATTAAAAATAACAGAACACCTGACCTACCAACAACCGGTACAGAACAAATGGTAATGACAGTTGGCATATTATTAGCAGTTGTTGTGATTTCTGTAATTGCATACACAGTATCAAGAAATAGAAAAGAAGTGAGATAAATTGAAAAAGTTTATTTCAATATTTTCTAAGATATTACTATTGTTAGTATTTCTTTTCACATCATATACCGTGATTTCTCAAAGGTTTATTGAATCTGCTAAAAGAGAAGAAATAATTGAAAGATATTTTGATCTAGAAAGAAAGAACACAAATGATATAAGTGAACTTTTATTAAATATGGAAGGGGTCTTGTTGATCCCTTCTGTAGATATAAAAGTACCTGTATTTACAGGAACTTCAGAAGCTGCAATTTCTACTGGAGCTGGTATCATTGAAGAATCAGGAAGCTTAGAAGATAAAGAAAATGTAAATGTCATAGTTACATCCCACAATGGAAGTAACAATTCAACTCTTTTTATAAATTTGGATAAACTTCATAATGGAGATATTTTCTACATCAAAACCAAAGAAGGAGTTGAAAAATATGAAGTCTTTGATACAAAGACAGTTTCTCCAATAAATGAGCTAGAGCATTTTATTGAGCCTCAAAAAGGAGAGAAATATATTACTCTAAGAACCTGTACTCCTGTATATATAAACTCACATAGGTTATTAGTGACCGGAAAGCAATTGCCTTATGATATGAATGAGGCCATTCCTGATCAGAAGCTAGTCTTTTCATCATTTGAATATATAATGATGGCTATAGGAGGAGTTTCTTTAGTTACATTTATATTGATGGTAATATTGGACAAAAAGGAGAAAAAAAGTGAAGAATAGAATCTCTATTTTATTATTAGCTTTATTACTCTTAATCCCTACAAATATACTTGCAGCCAATAATAGTTCAAGTGATTTATATGAAATCACAATTCAGTCATTGGATAAAAATGGGCAAGGGCTTAAAGGGTTTAAGTATAAAATAGTTAATAAGGATACTAAAGAGGAAACAATAGTTGATTTAACAGACTCAACTAGTAAAGTTGTTAAATTGAAAAAAGGTGAGTACCACTTTGAAGAGATTCAAACACTAGAAGGATATGAAAAATCAAAACAATTTGATTTCAAGATTCCTTTAGAAGGGACAGGTACAATACAGCCTAAACATTTAAAGACTGTACATGAAACTAAAGCTGAAACCGAAAGGGAAACAGACAAAGAAACCGGTAAGGAAACTAAAAAAGAAACCGGAAAAGAAACAGTTAAGGAACCAAGGGGTAAAAACAAATATACCAAGACTGGTATGGAAGACAATAATGACAACAACAATGTAGTCCTATACTTTTTAGCCTTTGCTTTGATATCATTGACTGCTATTTTAGTTTTTACTAGAAGGAAAGATGAAGAAAAATAAAACTTTATCATTTATATTTTTATAAAAATGCTAGTGATTCTAGCTTAGTTAAGAGAAGTATATGAGAAAAAAATTGTTAACAATATGGGCTATAGTAACAGGTATATTGCTTATAATAGCTCTGTATTTATATAGTGATGATTTCATGCAATTTATAAAATATAATAGAAAAACTGGTGTGAATGGCTATGTTGACAACTACGATGATTTGAGTAACTTGGGATTGAACCCAAGCTACAACGTAGATGATGTAGAAAACTTATCTAGAGAGATGGTTGACAAGTACAAAGACGAAGCCAATAGAGCTGTATCTAAGGGAAGGATTTTAATACCTTCTGTAAACATAGATGAGAAAATCTTTGAAGGTATAAACAACGCCCACCTACTTTTAGGAGTATGTGAGCAGCTTCCTAGAAGTCAAGTAAAGGCTGGTGACCATGGAAACTACATTCTTGCTGGTCATATCAGTCATGTAAATAATAATTTTATCTTAACACCTCTTAACAAAGCAAGCATAAATGATAAAATATTTATTTTAGACCAGAAACAAGCGTATGTATATCAAATATACAATGCTAAGTTGTATCATGAAAGTGATACGAGCCCTATCAATATAGACACTGATGAAAAGATGATAACAGTATATACATGTAAAAGACATACAGGATATCATCCTAAAGAAAGGTTTGTAGTTCAAGGGAAATTGATAGGGGGATTTTCGATAGAAAACTTCAACGAAAAAGATTTAATGGATAAAATAAATAGTTTACTACAAGTATAAGAAAAGCCTTCAAAATTTATCTGAAGGCTTTTTTAATTAAACATTGCAAAATATCATGACTATATATAATATATATTATATATGAGTAAAGGATGAGATATGAAAAACAGAAACAATAGACCTCGTAGGGTCTTAGAGGATTCTTATATAGATTCTAATAGGAATAAAAGATATAGGGATGAAGATAGCTATGATTATGATGAATATGGCGACTATGAAGATGCTAATTATTCAGATGATTACGACTATTCTTACGAACCTTATCCAAGAAGAACTAAGAAAAATAAAATATTTTCATTAAATTTAATAGTATCATTTGTATTTTTAGCTTTTATCTGGATATTAGGTTTATTTTATTCTCCAACAAGATTGATAATAACTATAATTTACCTAAGTTTGCTCTTGATATCTGTCTTTATTAGGCTATCTAAAAAGGCGGTTTTTGCAAAAATTATTTCTTGTATTTTAATGCTTGTGAATATAGCGTTTGTGATTAGTTTTATATCTATATATCTTTATGCTGATGCAAGTATAAAATCTACAAATATTGATAATGTAGCACCCAATCCAAATGTTTACAATGACCATTCATATAACTTATTTATATCTGGTTTTGATACTGAGGGATCTATAAATACTGTCTCAAGATCTGATGTAAACATATTGACTACTGTAAATATGAAAGAAAAGAAAGCTTTATTAACTACCATACCAAGAGATACTTATTTACCTATAGCCTTGGGAGGTAAAGACCAGTATGATAAATTAACACATGCTGGTATTTACGGAGTTGCTTCATCTATGAAAACTATAGAAAATGCGCTTAAAACTCCGGTAGAATATTATTTCAAGATAAACTTTACTTCCTTTATAGATATAGTTGATGTAGTCGGTGGTATAGAAATAGACAATGATTATGAGTTTACAGCTTGGAATGGTGTCCATTTCCCTAAAGGAAAGCTCCACTTAGATGGTGACCAAGCCTTATCCTATGTAAGAGAAAGAAAATCTTTAGCTGAGGGAGATATTGGAAGGGGAAAACACCAGCAACAAGTTATGATGGCTATAGCTGATGAAATAGCTAGTCCCAAAAACTTTTTCAGATATCCGAAAATTATTAAGATGCTAAAAAAATCGATAGCAACAAATGCCCCTACCAGGGTTCTATTTAACACTGCCTTTGAATATGGAAAGTCCAGTAAGTTTGAAATTGAAAGGGAATATGTCCAAGGTTATGGACAAAAAGGCTTACCATCTTATGCTATGCCAGGCTATAGTCTTTATATGTATGTTCCTTATAAAGAAAGTTTAGAAAAAATTTCAAATAATATAGGTAACTTAATAAATAATTAATAAATAAAAAGGCTTCACTAGTGTGAAGCCTTTTTCATGTTTGAACTATTTTATTGCAAAACACCTTCTATATAGGTGTAAAGTAAGTTATTATCTTTATCCAATATATTTATATCTGCGTCATAATTTATTTCTAAGTAGCCTTTTTTGTCGTCTATTTTTAATCGTTTGGCTGGATTTACCGAACTCATAAGGACTATATCTTCAAGAGTAGCTCCTGTATTTTTCATGACATTTCTAATATTCTCTATAAAAGTCATTGGTTTCCCTGGTAGTCTACTTGCCCCATGATAGTCGGTAAATGCTACCCCGTCAATCATTTCAATTTCTCTTCCCATGCAATTGTATTTACCATTTGGTAAACCTTTTAGAATCATTGCATCGGTAGTTAAAATCATTTTATGAGGAGTTTTTAGTTTGAAGGCCATTTTCCAAATGGCTGGATCGATTGAGCATTCATCACACCCTGCCATTTCAGAATATAGGTAGTCGTTAGTTAATGCTTCCCCTAAGACACCTAATTCTCTATGGTGTAAAGGTCTCATAGCATTAAACATATGGGTGACTTGGCTTAGTCCATGGCCGATAGCTTTATTGATATCCTTTGAGCTTGCATTTGAATGTCCAGCCGAAGCGATTATTTCATGTTCTCTTAAAAGATCCAAAAGCTTATCTGAATCATCTAATTCAGGTGCAAGGGTCATAAATTTTATATGACCTTTTGCGTCTTCTAACCATTTTTTTGTGAGGTCTAAGTCTACACTTATCATAGAGTTTTTATCCATTACTCCTAGATGTAAGGGGCTTAGGAAGGGGCCTTCCATATGGATGCCTAAAATTTTAGCTCCATCTTCATTTTCTTTTTCGATGTATGAACTTATTTTTATCAAGGAATCATTAAGTTTTTCTAAGGAACTTGTAGATACAGTTGCGAGCATAGAAGTAATACCTTCGCTTGCTTGTTTTTTCTGTAGGTCTTCATAGCTAGATAAATCTGTATTTACATAGTCCATACCATAACCACCATGGTTGTGCATGTCTATAAATCCAGGTATAGCTATCAAATCACTAGTCCCGTCAAATTCTTCTATTTTTATAATTTTCCCATTGTCTATGCAGATTGTTTTGTTTTCTAATATTCTTTTTCCGGTTATTAGTTTTCCTACATTTATTTTTTCCATTTTATTTTTCTTTCATAAGTTCTAATATTTCATTAGCTACCTTTTCTACTTCTAAACCGATAACTACATGAACATTGTTATTGGACATGTGCATTACTTCGATAACCCCTAGTTCTTTTAGTTTATCATCATCAACTAAGGAAGGATCCTTAAGATTTAATCTTAATCTTGTAATACAATTTTCTAAAGTATTTATATTTTCCTTACCACCAATATATTCTAAAATTAACTTAGATTTATCTGATATATTCACATCTTCATTTTTATTTACAACAGTTGTGTCTTCTCTACCTGGTGTCTTAAGATCTAATTTCTTGATTAAGAATGTAAATACAAAGTAGTAAAGAGCCATCATTCCTATACCGACCGCCAACATCAAGATAGGTTTTGTTGCCTTATTAAATTGTAAGACATAGTCTATAAGTCCAGACCCACCAACACCAACTATCTTAATACCAAGTATATTACAGATTACATTTGATAGACCTGTAAACAAGGCATGAGTTAAGAATAAGACAGGTGATATAAACATAAATGAAAATTCAACTGGTTCAGTTATACCTGTAACAAAGGTTGCTAAGGCTGCTGCATACATCAAACCTTTTACACGTTTTCTATTTTGTAGGTAGGATGTTTTATACATAGCTAAAGCTGCACCAACAAGACCGAACATCATCATAGGGAACATGCCTGATACGAAAGTACCAGCTGTTGGGTCTCCAGCGAAATATCTTGGAATTTCACCACTTACATTAGCAAATTCTGGAAGTGATGAAGGTAATTGCATTTGAATGTATGTGTTAATAATATGGTGTAAACCAGTAGGTATAAGTAGTCTATTAAAGAAGCCGAATAAGAATGGTCCAGACTTGGCGTTACCTAAAAATACACCAAAGTTTTGGAAGGCTGTGTCTACATATGGGAATACATAAGCCATCACTACTGAAGCAATAATAGCAAAGAATGAAGACATTATAATTACTAGTCTTCTACCACTAAAGAATGCAAGTGCTTTTGGTAATTGCTTATCCTTGAATTTTTCATAGGTTACACCAGCAATTATACCTGCTATAATACCTACTAAAATATTATATTCAATGGTTGCTATGGCTGGACGTCCAAATGAGTTTAGGCCGTCATCACCAAGAGGTTTTAAGGTCCTAGTAATAATGTAGTATACAACTACAGAAGCTAGACCTGATGCTACGTGTTTATCTTTGGTTATACCACCTGCTACTGAAACAGCAAATAGTAAAGGCATGATAGCAAATATTGTCCATGCTGCTTCCTTTAAGAATGGTATATTTAGTAAGTCGTTAGAAGCTAGTCTGTTTAGTATAGCTGCGGCCGGCATTACAGAAATGGCTAACAGCATTGATCGTCCTAAGACTTGAAGCTTCTCACTTACTCTTGAGAAAAAAGTATTATTTTTCATAAAATCCTCCTTTTTATTATTTATTAATACTTTCATATAATTTTCTATATTCATTTAAGATTAAATCGAATATAAAAGTTATGCCATATTTATTAAAGATATCTATGTCAACTTGGTCGAAATTTTCGGTATTTATATTAAATGATTGTTCTATATCTTTGTTAATTGTGACTACATCATAATCAAACTTATAGTTTTCAAGGTCGTTTGATAAAAGTTCTAGGTATTTTCCTGATGAAGAAATGATTATTATATAATCATCTTGAGTTAAATTTTTAAATAAAAAATTATCATCTATACGAGACTTTAATAATACATTTTTCCCACAAATTATAAACTCTTCTTGAAATTGTTTAAGTACTCCATATATTTTCCCGGAACTTAAAATAATAAATTTATTAGACTTGTAAATCTTATTTACTATATCATCTATAATATCGTTGTTAAATTCTTTCAAGATTAGTTTAAACATGCTGCATACCTTTTGATAAATGATATCAAAGTCTTCATAGAAGAAGGAGTTATCTTTTTTGTAAGAAACATTTTTGTATGCAAACATATTGGAGATTCGGTTTTTAAAATCATAGAAATTTTCATATCCTAGCTTTATCGTGAATCGTCTTATGGTAGCTCTTGAAACGAAGCAAGCCTCACTCATATCCATGATGTTTATTTTATTTATATTTGGTATATTTTCTAAAATATAGTTTGCTAAAATCCAATCGGTATTATCACTTCTATTATTATTTATTATTGAAGTTAATTGCTTTATGATATCCATTTCATTTATATTCATCATTATATCTCCATTATAATTAATATTGTAAAATCAAGTGTGACAACATTTGCAACATGAGAAAAATTAATTATTTCATCCACAATTTCTTCACAATATCCATAATTTTATTATATATTATATGTATATTATATCTATAATAATTGACGAAAGGAAATGTGATTATGACAAATAGAAATGATGATGAATTCTTAAGATGGTTACAAGATAATAAAAATCAAGATGAATCAAATAATACAAATGAAGATTTTGAAAAGAGACAAGATGATATTGATCAAGTATCAGATTTTGATTATGAGACTTATTCCGATAATGACCCAAAAATAGATGATGACAATATGAAATTTGAGGATGAAGATTTTACTGAAGATTCCAAGAAAGATTACTACAGCGAATCTTCATATGAAAGATCAAATGATGATTATATAAATAAAATTTATGTTGATAAAGATTATGTGGATGAACAAATAGCTAAAGTTAAGACAAGATTTTCGACTTTTAGAATCCTTGCTTTGATTCTTATTGGTGCAATCCTAGGTTCTTTCATTGGTCCTTTAGTAAAAGATAAATTGCCAGGATATTCCAATCCGAGCACAACTAACCAATCAAGTATAAATATAAATGCTAGTGAAGAAAATAATGTAGAAAATGCTGTTGCTAAAAAAGCTATTCCATCAGTAGTAGGTATACATACTTCGTTTATAAAATCTAACCCATTTATGCTTGGAGCAGAGAAAAAGTCTGAAGGTATAGGCTCAGGTGTAATCGTTAGTGAAGATGGATATATCTTGACTAATGCCCATGTAATAGGAGATAATCCTGAAAAAATATCTGTATTATTTTCTGATAATACCAGAGCAGAAGCTGAAGTTGTTTATAAAAATACTAACTTAGACTTGGCTGTTATTAAGGTGAATAAAACTGGTTTACCAGCTATCGAATTTGCTGATTCAAGCAAGGTTCAAATAGGTGATAAGGCAATAGCTATTGGAAATCCTTTAGGATTTAACTTGCAATCTACCTTAACATCTGGTTATATTTCAGGTCTTGATAGGTCCATTACCATGCAAGATGGAACAACTATGACAAGCTTAATGCAAACAGACGCTTCTATAAACTCAGGAAACTCTGGTGGAGCCTTGTTAAATAGTAAGGGGCAACTTATAGGTATCAATACTGCTAAGGCTGGATCTACTGATGGAATTGGTTTTGCCATTCCTTCAAATACAAGTAAAAATATTGTTGATCAAATTATAGAAAAGGGCTCATTCTCACAAGTAGTCTTAGGTATAAATGGTATAGATTTAGACCTATATAAACAATATACAAACAATAGAAGTATTGAAGCTTCCAAGGGTGTTTATATAGCTGAGGCTTTGAAAAATTCTTCAGCATACAAGGCTGGATTAAGAGCGGGGGATATCATAACTCAAATAGATGATGTAGAGATAGACTCAATGAATAAACTCCAACAAACACTTATAACGAAGAGAGCAGGGGATAAAGGTAAGATAAAAATAATAAGAGATAATAAAGAATTAGATTTAGATATTACCTATGAAGGTCAACAAGCCAATATATAAAAATCCTAAAGTAAATATAGAAATCCTAAAGTAAATATAAATATGTGTTAATAAATTATTATATTGGGTATATTATTAGTACCAGATATTAGGAGGTACGAAATGAGAATTGAATATGTAGGTAGAGATATAAATATTAGAGATAATTTCAAAAATGAGGTTGAAGCTAAAATTTCCAGACTTGATAAATATTTTGATGAAGATGTAGATGCAAAAGCAACATTTTCAGTAAATGGAAATTTCAAAAAAGCTGAGATCACAATATTTCTAAAGGGAGGCGCTATTTTAAGAGCCGAAGAAACTACCGATGATATGTTAACTTCTGTTGATAGAGCTATAGATGGTCTAATTTCACAAATTAGGAAATATAAGACAAAGCTACAAAATAGAAGACAAGGTGAATCCATCAGATATGAACATATTCAAGAAGATGAAACTACCTTAGAAGAAGATTTTGTTCCAGAAGTTATTAAGACTAAAAAGATTGGCTTAAAGCCTATGTTCTTAGAAGATGCAATTATGCAAATGGAACTATTGAACCATGATTTCTTCGTATATAGTGATGCTGAAACTGAATTGGTTTCTGTAGTTTATAAGAGAAATGATGGAAACTACGGTGTAATTGAACAAGCATAAGTGAATTAAAGATAAAAAGGAAGATTTTATCTTCCTTTTTTATTTATCTGAAAAGCATTTTATGGTATAGTTATTATGAATAAGTATAAGGGAAAGATTGGAGAACAGATGGCTATAAGTTTTTTAAAATGGATTTTTAAATCCTATAGCGAAAAAGAAATAAACAAATTAAAACCAACAGTTGATAAAATTTTAGATTTAGAAAAAGATTTTGAACAATTAACAGATGCTCAATTAAGATCTAAAACTGAAGAGTTTAAAGGAAGATTAGCCCAAGGCGAAACTTTAGATGATATTTTAGTTGAAGCTTTTGCTACTGTAAGGGAAGCAGCTTGGAGAGTCTTAGGATTGAAACCGTACCCAGTACAAGTTTTAGGTGGTATTATCTTACACCAAGGTAAAATCGCGGAAATGAAAACTGGTGAAGGTAAAACCTTAGTTGCAACTTTACCAGCATATTTAAATGCTTTAGAAGGTAAAGGCGTTCACGTAGTTACAGTCAACGATTATTTAGCTCAACGTGATAAGGATCAAATGGGTAAAATCTATAGGTTCTTAGGTTTAACAGTAGGAAATGTAATCCATGGTTTAAGCGAAAGGGAAAGACAAGAAGCTTACAAGTCTGACATTACCTATGCTACAAACAATCAATTAGGTTTTGACTACTTAAGAGACAATATGGAAATCCACAAGGAAGATACAGTTCAAAGAGGTTTACACTTTGCTATAGTCGATGAGGTTGACTCTATCTTAATAGATGAAGCCCGTACCCCTCTTATAATTTCAGGTCAAGGTGAAGATTCTACAGATATGTATCAAAGGGCTGACCAATTTGTAAGTACTCTTACAGGTCGTATCTTGGATCCTGAAGAAACAGAGAAAAATAAGTTAGATTCTTTATTTGAAGAACATGAATTAGAAACTGTAGACTTTGTAGTTGATGAAAAAAGAAAATCAGCTACTCTTACTGAACAAGGTAATGATAAGGCTGAAAAATTCTTTGCGGTTGAAAACCTATCAGATCCAGAAAATATGGAATTAATCCACCACATAAATCAAGCTTTAAAAGCTAGAAATACCATGCATAGGGATATAGACTATGTAATTAAAGATGATGAAGTCTTGATAGTTGATGAGTTTACAGGACGTATCATGGAGGGGAGAAGATATTCCGATGGTTTGCACCAAGCTATTGAAGCTAAAGAAGGGGTATCTATCAAGAGTGAATCAAAAACACTAGCTACAATTACCTTCCAAAACTTCTTTAGAATGTATGATAAATTATCAGGTATGACTGGTACAGCTATGACTGAAAAGGATGAATTTGCTGAAATTTATAATCTAGATTCTATTGAAATACCAACAAATGAACCGGTAATAAGGCAAGATGAAAATGATAGAATATATGTAACTGAAAGAGCAAAATTTGCTGCCGTAGTTGATGAAATAAAAGAAATCCAAGCTACTACAAAGCAACCTATACTTGTAGGTACTGTATCTATTGAAAAGTCTGAATACCTATCTAAGTTATTGAAAAAAGAAAGAATAGTTCATGAAGTGTTGAATGCTAAACAACACCAAAGAGAAGCGGAAATAGTTGCCCAAGCTGGTGTTCTAGGAAAAATCACTATAGCAACAAACATGGCTGGTCGTGGTACCGATATTGTTTTAGGTGGTAATCCTGAGTATTTAGCTAAAAAAGAAATGAAAAAAGAAGGATTCGAGGACTATCTAATAGATGAAGCAGATGGTTTTGCGGAAACTGATGACCAGGAAATTTTAGATAGCAGGGCTAGATTCCAAGAATTAAAGAAACAATTTAAACAAGCAACCGATGAAAATGCTAAGGAAGTAGTAGCTGCTGGTGGTTTGATGATCATTGGTACAGAAAGACATGAGTCAAGACGTATAGACAACCAGTTAAGAGGTAGGTCAGGACGTCAGGGAGACCCAGGAAGGTCTAGATTCTACATTTCTTTAGAAGATGACTTGATGAGATTATTTGGTGGCCAAGCTTTAAATAGGTTCTCATCATTCCCAGAAGACGAGCCTATAGAAGCAAAGCTTTTATCTACAGCGATTGAAAAAGCTCAAGGAAGGGTTGAATCAAACAACTTTGCCATGAGAAAAAGAGTTTTAGAATACGATAACGTAATGAACAAGCAAAGAGAAGTTATATATGGTGAAAGAAACCAAGTATTGAATGGTGATAATATCCATGAAAACATCATGAACATGCTTGAAGGTTTTATATTTGATACCGTAGACTCTTTTGCAAACCCATCCACTCCTAAGGATCAATGGGAAATTGAAGCCTTAAAAACATACCTAGCTTCAATTTGTATACCAGGAGAATATTGGGATAACATTGATTTAACTAACCAAGACAAGTTAAAGGTTGATTTGCTAAATATAGCTAAAGATATCTATGCGTCAAGAGAGGAAAATATAGGTGCAGACCAAATGAGAGAGTTAGAAAGAATAATTCTCTTAAAGGTTGTAGATAGCAAATGGGTAGACCATATAGATGCTATGGATCAGTTAAAACAATCTATTGGAGCTAGGGCGCTAGGTAATGATGATCCTGTAAGAGCCTATGCAAATGAAGGTTATGAGATGTTTAATGATTTAAATACTTCTATCAGAGAAGATACCATTAAATATTTATTCCATGTAGAACCTACAAGTAATATTCAAAGAGAAAAAGTAGTTAAAGAAAATGAAGCTAAGCTACAAGGCGGTGAAGACCAAGACCAACCAGTCCAAAGGGTGGTTGATAGAAAAATAGGAAGAAATGACCCTTGTCCATGTGGTTCGGGTAAAAAATATAAAAACTGTCATGGTAGATAGGAGAAGAAATGAAGAAAAAAACTAGAAATAGGATATTAACAATTATCCAGATTTTGCTTTTGATTTTTATAGCTTATAATTTATACCAAATTGGAAGTTACTATTATAGTAGATATAAAGCTCAGCAAAACTATAATGAAACTTCAAAAATATTTGAAGAAGTAGTAAATAAGGATAAAGATAAAAAACTTTCACCAGAAGAGTTGAAAGCTTTGAGGGATGAAAATTCTAAAAAGTTAATTGAAAATTTAAAGAAGAAAAATTCTGATATTGAAGCTTATATTAATATTAAAGATACTCATATTGATTATCCTATAGTTTACAAAGATAACTCTTATTATTTAAGAAGAGATATAAATAAGCAGTATTCTATACCAGGAACTATTTTTATAGAGGAAACTAATAAACCAGATTTTTCTGACAGAAATACAACCATATATGGTCACAATATGTCGAATGCTTCTTCTAGTTTAGCTCCTATGTTTAAAGAGTTAGAGCAATATGCTGATTCTGAATTTGTAAAAACCGGAAAAGCAAGGACTATAGAAATATTTACTCCAAAAGGTGTTTTAGAATATGAAATCATATCAGCTTACTATATTGATGCTTATTACGATTATAGAAGTTTTGATATGTCTGATGAAGATTGGGTGAAATACTCTAACAACCTTATTAAAAAATCTGAAGTAGATTATGGATATGAGGGAGAGATAGGTCCTGATGATAAATTATTGACCTTATCTACATGTGATAACGTTGAAGATATAGGTAGATTTGTAGTTCATGCAGTTTTGAAAAAATAAAATAAGATAGTTTATAAAACTATTAGGCGATTTGAAACTGGCCCCAAAAAGTTGGATATAATACCAACTTGGAGGAGGTCAGTTTTTGCGTTATATATTAATAAGTGCAAGATAGTGTGAAAATTTTTATTTAGAGTACTTGTTGGAAGATGAAGTCATGACAGGCTTGGAGAGTTGTGAGATAAAATGAAAAGCTGATGATTGGAATCATGACAGGAAGAGGAAGTTGTGGAATAGTCATGAAAAGCTGAGGGTTGGAATCATGACAGGAAGAGGAAGTTGTGGAATAGTCATGAAAAGCTGAGGGTTGGAATCATGACAGGAAGAGGAAGTTGTGGAATAGTCATGAAAAGCTGAGGGTTGGAATCATGACAGGAAGAGGAAGTTGTGGAATAGTCATGAAAAGCTGAGGGTTGGAATCATGACAGGAAGAGGAAATGGTGGAATAGTCATGAAAAGCTGGTGCTTGGAATCATGACAGGAAGAGGAAATGGTGGAATAGTCATGAAAAGCTGGTGCTTGGAATCATGACAGGAAGAGGAAGTTGTGGGGTAAACATGAAAAGCTGGTGCTTGGAATCATGACAGGTTTGGAGAATTGTGAGATAAACATGAAAAGTTGTGGGTTGGAATCATGACAGGAAGAGGAAATGGTGGAATAGTCATGAAAAGCTGAGGGTTGGAATCATGACAGGAAGAGGAAATGGTGGAATAGTCATGAAAAGCTGAGGGTTGGAATCATGTCAGGGAGAGGAAATGTTGGAATAGTCATGACATCATGCTGGTTTCCACAAAAACGCCAAAACCTACATGACCGCCTAGAGCCAAATGTCATGATGGTTTCCACGAAAACCCCAAAACCCACATGACATTCATCCCAACCAAGTCACGCAGGTTTCCGCAAAAACATCAAAACCCTCATCACATTCAGGCCAAAGTAAAAATGTATAAATCAAAAACCCCAAAACCTACATGGCCAAGCATTCTTAAAACGTAATTTATGGACTCAAACTAACTTTATAGATAAACTAACTTTACAAACAAAACATTTTATTGGATAATAAGTCGCTAAATTGCTATAATTAAGGATGGATTATAATATATTAAAGATGGGAGTGATTGCTATAGAAAGTTTTGAAATATTAAAAGAAATAGAAGAGCTTCAAGATACACTAGAAAAATTAGGGAGGTCTCTTTGACATTCCCCAATTGGAAAAAGACCTAGTAAGGCTTGAAAAAGAAAGTATGCAAGAAGGTTTCTGGGATGATAGTGAGAAGGCTCAAAAAACAATGATTGAGATAAATGATACAAGAGACACTATAGAAGATTATAGGCGAATGGAGGGATCTTTATCATCAATAGCTGAAATAATGGACCTTTTGAGTGTTGAAGAATTCATTGATATGAAAGATGACATCACTAGTGACCTAAATGAAGTTAAAAGCAAAATAAGTAAGTTAAATACAAAAACTTTATTATCAGGACCTTATGATAAAAATAATGTAATATTTTCTATCAATGCTGGATCTGGAGGTCTCGAGGCTACAGACTGGGCTCAAATGCTGATGAGAATGTATACAAGATATTTTGAATCGAAATCATACAAGTATACTGTTACCGAGCTACATAATGAAGATGCAGGAGGAATAAAATCTGTAACCATGATGGTCTCAGGGTCTTATGTGTATGGTCATTTAAAATCAGAAAAAGGAGTCCACAGACTGGTTAGAATATCTCCTTTCGATTCTAATGCTAGAAGGCATACATCATTCGCATCGGTTGATGTTTATCCTGAGCTTGATGATGATACAGATATTGAAATAGAAGAAAAAGATTTGAAGATAGACACCTACAGAGCATCTGGGGCTGGTGGTCAACACGTAAATACTACTGACTCAGCAGTTAGGATTACCCACTTGCCTACAGGAGTTACAGTATCAAGTCAAAATGAGAGGTCTCAAATCCAAAATAGGGCCCAAGCTATGAATATGCTGAAGGCTAAACTTGTTCAAATCAAAGAAGAAGAGCACAAAGAGAAGATAGAGGATATTCAAGGGAAGTATTCTCAAATCACTTGGGGATCTCAAATCAGGTCTTATGTATTCCAACCCTACACCTTAGTCAAGGACCACCGTACAAACTATGAAGTTGGAACAGTGGATAAGGTAATGGATGGCGATTTAGACCAGTTTATAAATAGTTATTTAAATATGAAAGAAGTAGAGAAGGACTAATGGATATAATAAAAAAAATAGCTGAAGAATTAAATATTAGGGAAAGTCAGGTTGAAAAAACCATAGATTTAATAGACGAAGGCAACACCATACCTTTTATTGCTAGGTATAGGAAAGAAGTTACTGGCAATCTGACTGACGAGGTTTTAAGAGACTTGGAAGATAAATTATCCTACTTAAGAAATCTTGAAAGCAGGAAAGAAGAGGTTATTTCTTCTATTGAAAACCAAGATAAGATGACAGATGCTTTAATGAAAGAAATACAAGCAGCAGAAACTCTTAAAGATGTAGAGGATATTTATAGACCTTACAAGCAAAAGAGACAAACCAGGGCAACAAAGGCTAAGGAAAAAGGTTTGGAACCTTTATCAAACTTTATTCTAACCTGGAAAGAAGGAAGTCCAAGTATAACAGAAGAGGCAGAAAAGTACCTAACAGATGAAGTTGAAACTGTAGAGGATGCCGTTAATGGTGCCAAGGATATTTTGGCTGAATTAGTGTCAGATGCTACTGTATTTAGAAATATACTTAGGTCAGACGCTGAAAGAAGAGGAACTATAACTTCTAAGTTGGCTAAAATAGATGAAGATAATCAAGAAGAAATGGAAGTGGCTAATACTTTTGCTCAATATTTTGACTTTGAAGAAAAAATTTCCAAAATTCCTTCTCACAGAGTTTTAGCTATAAATAGGGGTGAAAAACTAGGATATCTAAAGGTGAATGTAAACTTGACAGATGAAGCTAACATTGCCTTTATTACTAGAAGTATCCAAAAGGACAAGGCTGCAGAAAATTACCAATATATATTTGAAGCTGTTGAAGATGGCTACAAACGTTTGTTATTCCCTTCTGTAGAAAATGAAATCAGAGCTGAACTTACAGAAAAAGCAGACCAACAGGCTATAGAAGTTTTTGCTAAAAACTTAAAGCCTTATCTAATGCAAGCTCCTATAAAGGAGACTGTAGTAATGGGTATAGACCCGGCATATAGGACTGGTTGTAAGCTAGTAATTGTTTCAGAATTAGGTGATCTATTATTCGACACAATTATTTATCCAGTTCCTCCAAAAGAAGATGTTGAAGGTTCAATTAAGATAATGCTAGAGCTTATAGATAAATATAAGGTTTCGCTTGTTGCTATAGGTAATGGTACAGCTTCAAGAGAAACAGAAGCGGTAGTAGCAAAGATGTTAAATGAAAATAGCTTTGATAGAGAAGTGTTTTACACAATTGTAAATGAATCAGGTGCCTCAGTTTATTCAGCATCAAAAATTGCTAAGGAAGAATTCCCAGATAAGGATGTTACGGTTAGAGGGGCTGTTTCCATAGCTAGACGTATCCAAGATCCTTTAGCTGAATTGGTAAAGATAGATCCTAAACATATCGGTGTTGGCCAATACCAACATGATGTTAACCAAAAAGCCTTGGAAGAAACTTTAGGAAATGTAGTTGAAGACTCTGTAAATCTAGTTGGTGTAAACTTAAATACGGCATCAGTTTCCTTATTGTCTTATGTATCAGGCTTATCTTCAAAGGTGTCTAAAAATATCTTAGACTACAGGACTGAAAATGGAAGATTTGCAAACAGACAAGAATTAAAGAAGGTAAAAGGTCTAGGACCTAAAACATTTGAACAGGCAGCCGGTTTCTTAAGAATAGCTGATGGTGATAATCCGCTAGATAACACAGGTGTTCACCCAGAATCATATGAAATTGCAAGCAAGGTGAAAGATTTAGACCTTGACAAGATTAATGTGAAAGAATTAGCTGAAGAATTAGAAGTTGGAGAACCTACCTTAAAGGATATCATCCAAGAGTTGAAAAAACCGGGTAGAGACCCAAGAGAAGATATGCCAAAAGCTATATTAAGGTCAGACGTCTTATCCATCGACGACTTACAAGTAGGTATGAAGTTAAAAGGAACTGTTAGAAACGTAGTAGACTTTGGTGCCTTTGTTGATATAGGTATTAAAAATGATGGCTTGGTGCATATTTCTGAGATTTCTGACAAATATATCAAACATCCTTCAGAAGTATTACAAGTATCAGATATAGTAGATGTTGAAATTATAAAAATTGATAAAAATAGAGGGCAGGTTGGCCTAAGTATGAAAGGAATTAAGCAATAATGAGAATGAATAAATTTTATATGCCAACTTTAAAAGAAGATCCACAAGATGCAGAAATTGCATCACATAGACTTCTTTTAAGGGCTGGTATGATAAGAAAATCAGCTTCAGGTATTTATTCCTACCTACCATTAGGATATAGGGTTATAAGAAAGATTGAAAACCTAGTTAGGGAAGGAATGGACAAATTTGATGGACAAGAAGTTTTGATGTCTGCTCTTCAACCACAAGAAATCTGGGTTGAATCCGGTAGATGGGATAAGTTTGGCGAAGAAATGTTTAGGTTAAAAGACAGAAACAACAGAGATTTTTGCCTTGGACCTACAGCAGAAGAATATTTCACAACCCTTGTGAGGGATGAATTAAAATCATACAAGCAATTACCATTAAATATTTACCAAATACAAACCAAATATAGGGATGAAAAAAGACCAAGATTTGGTATAAATAGGGCCAGAGAATTTACCATGAAAGATGCCTATAGTTTTGATAAGGACCAAGCAGGTTTGGAAGCGTCCTACCAAAACATGTGGAAGGCATACGAATATATCTTTGATAGAATGGGCATAGACTACAGGGTTGTAGAAGGTGATTCAGGTCTTATGGGGACAGGAGTTTCCCATGAATTTATAGCCATGGCAGAAACTGGTGAAGGTATCATTGTTTATTCTGACCAATCAGACTATGCAGCAACTGATGAAAAAGCTGCAGTTACTTACCAAATAACTGATAAAGAAGAAGCGAAAGAAATGGAAGAAATCTCTACACCAAATGTAAAGACCATGGAAGAGTTAGAAAACTTCACATCCATTCCTAGAGAAAAAATGGCAAAAGCTATAGCTCTAAAGGCTGAAGACCAATACTTTATTGTTTTAGTTCCTGGAAATAGAGAACTTAATATGAATAAGTTTTTAAACTATGTAGGAATTTCAGAAAACGAAATAGAAATGATGAGCGATCAAGATATAGAAGAAATAACTGGTGGACCAGCTGGTTTTACAGGACCTATCGGTCTTAGCGATAAGGTAAAACTGCTAATAGATTCAAGAATAAGTCAAATGACAAACTTTGTAGTAGGAGCAAACAAGGCTGATGCTCACTATATAAATGTAAATTATGGTAGAGACTTTGAAGCGGAAGTTGTAGAAGACTTATTGATGATAGAAGAAACTGACCTAGGACCAAATGGAGAAAAATTAGAATTTGCCAGAGGTATAGAAGTTGGTAATATCTTCCAATTAGGTGAAAAGTATTCTAAGCCATTACATGCAACATTCTTAGATGAAAATGGTAAGGAAAATTACTTTGTAATGGGTTCATATGGTATAGGTATCACAAGGTCAGTGACTGCTATTGTGGAACAAAACCATGACGAAGATGGTATTATATGGCCAGAAAACCTAGCTCCTTATAGGGTAATTATTACAATCGTAAAGCATAATGATCAAGATCAAGTTGACTTGGCTGAAAAAATCTATCAAGAATTGACTGATAGAGGAGTAGAAGTTCTACTTGATGATAGGAATGAAAGACCTGGGGTTAAATTTAAGGATAGAGATTTAATCGGTATTCCTCATAGGATTACAGTAGGAAGGGATGCTAGCCAAGGCATAGTTGAATACTCAACAAGAAAAGAAAAAGAAAATAAAAATATGGACTATAAAGAAGTTTTAGAACTTCTATAGATCTTGCTTAAAACACTTCATCTATATAGAATAGATGGGGTGTTTTGCGTTTATTGACTTGAAATAGTTAGAAAGGTTAATGTTACAAAAATGACTTATATACATTATTTGTATTTTTATACATATATTGCGAAAATGTAAGTAATATATATTTATAAGACTAATTTATTTAAAATGCTAAAACACTTGAGTTTAGAAGATTACTTTATGCAATCATCTAAATACAATTATGAATATTTAAAATAGTGATGAAAAAAATCAAAAATATTTTCATAAAATAATATATTTTTTTTGACAGACAAATAAAATTTTACTATACTAATTAACAATATAGAAAATTTAGGATTTCTATAAAATACTTAGGAGGATATTATGAGTAGAACAAAAAGAACTCTTTCATTATTATTAGCTCTAGTAATGGTATTTCTAGTAGCTTGTTCCCCAAGTGGTGGCGGAAGCTCAACAGGGAAAAATGTAGAGTATCAAGACGAGCTAACAATGGCTGGTAATAACGCGTTAGCATCAATGGACTACGTTGTTACAAACAAAAACCCAGACCACGCATACAATGCTAACTTTGTAGATGGTTTAATGGAAAATGATAGAGTAGGTAAATTAGTACCAGCTCTAGCAGAATCTGTAGAAGAAAGTGCAGATAAAACAGAATATACTTTCAAACTAAAATCAGGTATTAAATGGGTAACATCTAACCAAGAAGAATATGAAGATGTTAAAGCTCAAGACTTTGTTACAGGTTTAAGACACGCTGCAGAATTTAAATCAGGTGTAAATGAACTTGTTCAAGGTGTTATAAAAGGTTATACAGAATATTTAAACTCAGACTTTTCTGATGAAGCATGGGAAAAAGTTGGTATAAAAGCTGTAGATGATCAAACCTTAGTTTATACATTAGAAAAACCAACACCATTCTTCTTAGACTTTACAACTTACAACATATTAATGCCTATTAACCAAAAATTCTTAGAAGGTCAAGGTACAGGATGTAAATTAGGTGCACCAAACCCAGAAAATTGTAGCTTTGGTTCAACATCACCAGATTCAATCTTATATAATGGTGCATATGTATTAGAATCATTTGACTCAAAATCATCAATCGTTATTATTAAAAACGAACAATATTGGGATGTAGACAATGTATTTATCAAGAAAATTACAGAAATCTACGACAATGGTGAAGATCCATACTCAATCAAGACAGGTTTCGAAAATGGAACATACCCATCAATGGGCCTAAGAGCTAACTGGAAAGACTATAGTCAAGTTAAAGAACAATATAAAGAATATGTAAGAGAATCACAACCAAACGCTTCAGTATTTGGTGTATTGATGAACTATAACAGACAATCATTCAATCTAACAGGATATGCTCAAGACGAAGCTAAGAGAGAAAACACAAGAAATGCTATTCAAAACTTAAACTTTAGAAAAGCATTCCAAGCTGCATTTGATAGAACAGCTTACTTAGCTGTAAATACAGCTGAAGAAGTAGCTAAGGGAACATTAAGAAACGTGAACAACTTCCCAGAAGCTGCTACAACAAAAGATGGTAAACCATACTACGACTTAGTAGAAAAAGAATACAAAGAATTAACAGGTGAAGAAGTAGTACTAGATGACGCACAAGATCCATGGTTAAACAAGGATAAAGCACTAGAATTTTTAGCAGCAGCTGAAAAAGAAGGTATCGAATTCCCAGTACACTTAGACTACCTAGTTTTAGAAACAAGTGACGCTTTAGTAAAACAAGCTAACTCATTAAAACAATCAGTAGAAGCAAATACAGATGGAAAAATCATTGTAGAATTAGTAATGGCTCCAGAAGCAACTGTTTACAACGTTGCCTTCCGTAACGAAGATCCTGCAGCAGTTGATTATGATATCTCAACATTCTCAGGATGGGGCCCAGACTATAACGACCCACAAACATTTGCACAAACATTTTCTACAACAGAAGGTTCATACATGGTAAATATCGGATTGGGTACCGATCCTGACAATGCAGATATTAAAGAAAAAGTAGGATTTACACAATACGAAAAATTATATCAAGAAGCTAAAAATGAAGTAGAAGACTTAGACAAGAGATATGAATTATTTGCTAAGGCAGATGCTTGGTTAATAGCTAATAAATTATACTTACCAGGTCAAATGGCTTCAAGAGGTGAAATTGTATCTAAATTAGAACCACTAGAAGGACCATACTCACAAGTTGGTTTAGCTTCACACAAATACAAGGGAAGAAAATTAAGAACTGAACTTGTAACAACTGAAGAATATCAACAAATCAGAGATGCTTGGGAAAAAGAAAGAGAAAAAGAATTCTCAGAATAAAATAGTTAGATTTTAAGGGGTTGAATACCTATTCAACCTCTTAACTATTTTTATTTTAGATATTGTCTTAATAAAAAATCTAACAATTATTTTGCTGGATTTTTTATTTGGACAATATTTTAATTTGAATAAGAGCTGTATTTATTATATAATTGTTCTTATAATTTATATTATTTAAAGATAGGAGAAAGAGATGAACAGGTATTTATTACTAAGATTCCTAAAAGCTATATTATCGATATTTATAGTAGTAGCTATTGTTATCGTTATGGTATTTACTTTGATGCCGGAAGATAACTTATTTAAAGACGATAAAACTTTCGCTAAATTAAGAGGAAATGAGAAGATAACTTATAGGTTATCTACCCTTGAAAGTTTAGGTTACTTAGAATATGTAAATATAGGACAAATGTGTGCTAGAGCTGAAGATAAGTCCGGTCAATGTACAGTAAATGATTCACCAGAACAAAATGCTGTATTAAAAGAATTTGAAGATAAAGGTTTCGTAATTGGACGTTTCCTAGATGAAGGAAACTTAAAAAATACACCTTATGGATACAGGAAATTTGGCTCACTTGAATTATTGAAAAAATATTTCACAAGACTATTTCATTTTGACACACCAAACCGTATACAAAATGCAAATGATCCAAAATTAGAAACTGATAGAGGCTACCATTTTGGAACTGACCACAATGGTGTACCAGCTTTGACTTGTTATGGTTGTGAAAATAAATATCAAATATACTTTAATGGTAAATTCCCATTTATTCACCAAAACTTCTTAAGTTTTGAATTTGGTAGATCATTCCCAACAAATCCAGGATCATCAACAACAGAGGTTATATCTGAACCACAAGGCTCACAAAAAAGAAGAGAAATAACCTTCCCAACAGGCCATAAGTCTACATCTGCAGAAGACTTACATTCTTTACAATATAAGCATTCAATAGACCACTTAGATGAGCAAAAATATGAAGACCATTATGCATCTGCAAAAATATTGAAAGATGCGCCTTCCATGATAGGGATGTCTTATATTTTCGGTATAATCGCACTAGTATTATCTTATATGTTAGCCTTACCTTGGGGTATTGCAATGGCAAGAAATAAAGGTAAAATGGTTGATAAGTTAGGTATAGCATATATTAACTTATTAATAGCTGTGCCATCATTAGCTTTAATATTCGTATTAAAATATATAGGTTCAATGTTTGGGTTCCCAGATAAGTTCCCACAATTAGGACCACACAATATTAGATCTTATATAATGCCTATAGTAGTTATGGTTATTATAGGTATGCCAGGAATCATGACCTGGATAAGGAGATATATGATAGACCAACAATCAGCAGACTATGTAAAATTTGCTAGAGCAAAAGGTTTATCAAGAAATGAAATTTCAAAGAACCATATATTGAAAAATGCGGTTATTCCTATAGTTAACGGTATTCCATCATCAATAGTTTTACAAATTGTTGGTGCTATTTATACCGAAACTATATTTGCTATACCGGGTATGGGTAAAATGTTGCCAGATGCTATGAAAGCAGGTAATAACAACATGATTATTACTTTAACATTTATCTTTACATCCTTAGCTATATTTGCTCAGTTTGCTGGAGATATATTGATGACTTGGGTAGACCCAAGAATTTCATTAGATAATGGGAAAGGAGAAGTCTAATGTCACAAGAAAAAAACAAAGAACTGGTGTTGACAGATGACATGTTTGAATTTGTTGACATAGATGATAGAGTTTCCGAAAGGATTGCTGCACCAGAATATTCATATTGGGGTTCAGTATTTAAGAAATTCTTTTCCTCAAAGTTTGCTGTATTTATGTTAATCATACTTATAACAGTATTAGCATTCTCATTTATACAACCATTAATATCAGGTTATGACCATTCACAGCAGCAGAACATTAATAACCCTAGTGCTAAATTTTTAAAACCTAGTTTAGAACACCCATTTGGTACTGATGACGTAGGTAGAGATGTGTTTAATATGGTATGGGCAGGTGCTCGTACTTCATTGACTATATCATTTACAGTTACAATCATTACCATGACAATTGGTATCATCGTAGGTATGATATGGGGATTCAATAAGAACTTAGACTTTTATTTACTAGATATATACAATGTTGTATCAAACATTCCTTATACTTTGATAGTTATGATTCTTTCATATGTTTTAGGGGCAGGTATTCCACAGTTGATATTCTCATTATCAGCAACATCATGGATTGGTATGGCTTACTTTATAAGAGTTCAAGTTATGATAATCCGTGATAGGGAATACAACATGGCTTCAAGAGTACTTGGTTCAAGTACATGGAAGATTATTACACACAATATCTTACCTTACCTAATATCAGTTGTTGTTACATCAGCTGCATCAAGATTGCCTGGTTATGTTTCAACAGAGGTATTCTTAGGATTTATAGGTTTAGGTTTAACTGTGAACCAAGCTTCATTAGGTAGGACTATACAACTACACTCACAATACATGCAATCAGCTCCATACCTATTCTTTATACCGGTAGCAGTTTTAGCTGTAATCACAGTTTCCTTCTATCTAGTAGGACAAACACTAGCTGATGCATCAGACCCAAGAAATCACGGAATATAGGAGGTAATTATGGAAAATAACAATACAATATTATCTGTAAAAGACCTTCAAGTTGAATTTACAGTTCGTGACAGAAAATTAAAAGCTATAAGAAATATTTCTATGGACTTAAGAGAAGGAAGGGTTTTAGCCTTAGTAGGTGAATCTGGTTCTGGTAAGTCTGTATTTACAAAAACCTTTACAGGTATGTTAGATGATAATGGTGAAATCACAAATGGTGAAATAATTTTTGAAGGCCAAGATTTAACTAAGTTTAAGACTGACAAAGATTGGTTAGGTGTAAGAGGAAAGAAAATTGCTACAGTTTTCCAAGACCCTATGACATCACTAAACCCTGTAAGAACAATTGGTTACCAAATTTCAGAAGTTATAATTAAACACCAAGAAAAATCAAAAGCAGAAGCTAAAAAGATAGCTATAGAATTGATGAAGAGAGTTGGTATACCTAATCCAGAAAAAAGATATGATGAATATCCTCACATGTACTCTGGTGGTATGAGACAAAGAATAGTTATAGCTATAGCCTTAGCATGTAGACCAAGGATTTTAATTTGTGATGAGCCTACAACAGCTCTAGACGTTACAATCCAAGCTCAAATTATCCAATTGATCAAAGACTTATCAGTTGAGTATGGTTTTACAACTATATACATTACTCACGACTTAGGTGTTGTAGCCAAGGTTGCTGATGATGTTGCGGTTATGTATGCTGGTCAAATAGTAGAATATGGTACATCAGAAGAAATATTCTACGATCCAAGACACCCATACACATGGGGATTACTATCATCCTTACCTCAATTAGAAGAAGAAGATGGTGAATTACATGCTATAAAGGGTACACCACCTTCATTATTTGAAGAAATCAAGGGTGATGCCTTTGCTTTAAGATCAGACTATGCTATGAAAATAGACTTTGAATTAGAACCACCAATGTTTAAGGTATCAGATACACATTATGCAAAAACTTGGTTGTTACATGAAAATGCGCCAAAAGTAGAAAAACCTGCAATTTTAAATAATTTACATGAAAAAATGCAAAGAATAACATCAAAAGGAGGTACTTATGGATCAACAAAATAATAGAGAAGTACTGGTTGATGTTAAAGACTTAGAGATTACATTTAAGAACGGAAAGAAAAAGTTTGTAGCTGTACAAGGTGTAAATTTTCAAATTTTCAAAGGTGAGACTTTTTCTTTAGTAGGTGAATCTGGTTCTGGTAAAACAACTATTGCCAGAGCAATAGTAAGATTAAACCAAACAAGTAAGGGTGACATCTTCTTTAAGGGTAAAAAAATCAATGGTAAATTGCCTAAAAAGGAAGCTCGTGAATTAAAGAAAGATATTCAAATGATCTTCCAAGATCCAGCTGCTTCATTAAACGAAAGAGCAACAATTGATTATATTATCGGAGAAGGAATTGACAACTTTAAGATGTACAATTCTCAAGAAGAAAGAAATCAAATAATTGATAATGCTATTGATGCTGTAGGTTTATTACCAGAACACAAGTCAAGATACCCACATGAGTTCTCAGGTGGACAAAGACAAAGGGTTGGTATAGCAAGATCGATAGTTATGCACCCAGACTTGATCATTGCCGATGAGCCAACATCAGCACTTGACGTGTCTATCCGTGCTCAAGTTCTTAACTTGTTAAATAAATTCAAAAAAGAAGATAATATTACTTATTTATTTATAGCTCACGACTTATCAGTAGTTAGATATTTTTCTGATAGAATTGGAGTTATTACAGAGGGTAGGATTGTAGAAATTGCTGAAACTGAAGAATTATTCAGAAATCCACTACACCCATATACAAAATCATTATTAAATTCTGTACCAATTCCAGACCCTATTATTGAGAAAAACAAGGTGGTTGATCCAACAAATTCAACCTACCATGCAGAATACACAGACCAACACATACTTAGAGAAGTTACTCCAGGCCACTTGGTAATGTGTACTGAAGAAGAGCTAGAATCATACAGAAATGAAATTAAATAAGCCTTATAAGAACTTTTAAGATTAATTCTTAAAGGTTCTTTTTTTATGGGCTACAACAATATAATCCCCAGCTATACCGTAGAACCAGTTATAATATTTTTTTAATAAAAGATATGTTTAAAGTGGTATAATTTGGGTAAATATAAGAATGTACGAAAAGCTAGAATAGATTTATTAATTAACTATAGATTGTCTATTCTTAGATTATAATAATAGAAAAGGAGAATACATGAGAATTGGTATACCAAAAGAAATAAAAAACAGAGAAAACAGAGTTGCGATTACACCAGCTGGTGTTCATGCTTTAGTTAGCGATGGGCATGAAGTTCTTATAGAAAAAAATGCTGGATTAGGTTCTGCAATTACAGATGAAGCTTATATTGAAGAAGGTGCCAAAATTGTAGATACAGCTGAGGAAGCATGGGATGTTGATATGATTATTAAGGTTAAGGAACCTGTAGAATCAGAATACAAATATTTCAAAGAAGGACTTATCATATTTGCTTACTTCCATATGGCAGCAGTTCCAGAATTAGCTCAAGCTCTATTAGATAAAAAAGTTACCGCTATAGCTTATGAAACTGTAGGTACAGGAAATGATAGACCATTATTAAAACCAATGTCACAAGTAGCTGGTAAAATGGCTACCATCATAGGTGCAGAATTCCTACAAAGTCAAAATGGCGGTTCAGGAGTCTTAGTTGGTGGTGTACCAGGTGTTGAAAAAGGTAAAGTTACTATCCTAGGTGGTGGTAATGTTGGTATCAACGCTATAAAAATGGCTGTTGGTTTAGGTGCAAGAGTTACTGTCCTAGACCTATCATTAGAAAAAATGGCTGAATTAGAAAATATTTTTGGAAACACCATAGATACAAAAGCATCAAATCCTAAAAATATCCATGACGCTGTAATAGATTCTGACCTAGTTGTAGGTGCTGTTTTAGTAGGGGGTGGTAGAAAAGCTCCAACCCTAGTTAGAGAAGAGACCGTAAAACAAATGAGACCTGGATCTGTAATAGTTGACGTGGCAGTAGACCAAGGTGGTATCTTTGAAACAATAGACCATAGTACAAGTCATGATGATCCAATCTATGTTAAACATGGGGTAATCCACTATGCTGTAGATAACATACCAGGTGCAGTAGCACAAACATCAACTTATGCACTTACAAATGCAACCCTACCTTATGCCAGAAAGATTGCAAGTGGGGATTTAGGAGATATCTTAAAGACAGATGAGGCTTTAAAAGCTGGAGTAAATACTTACAAGGGTAAATTTACTTCTAAAGATATAGCTGAAGACTTAGGAATTGAGTATTCAGATATTTTAGAATAGAATAAGTTTGAATAATTTAATAGAAGTTTAAAGAACTGATTTCTCGATATGGGGAATCAGTTCTTTTATATTGTATTGGTGGAATGATGTCAGGGTTAATTAATATGAGAATTTTTATATTTTAGTAGGAAAAAAATAATCTGGTAAGGGCGATCCGTCATGACAGGCTCGAGAAATGGTGGGATAGACATGAAAAGTTATGGTCTGGAATCATGCCAGGGAGAAGAAATGTTGGGATAGACATGACATCATGATGGTTTCTACAAAAACGCCAAAACCTGCATGACATTCACACTAATCAAGTCATGATGGTTTCTACGGAATAATCAAAACCATCATGAAATTCACTAAAACAATCGAATCATAAATTGTTCTTAGACCTCATATAAACTAGCCTGTACGAAATATTAATTTTATGTAACAATTACTTAAGAAATTTACAAAAAAGTTACAAAATATTGAAAAATAGTTACAATCTATATATAATATGAATCAGTTACAAAAATATTACAGAAAGAGGATAATATGTTCGAAAATTCTAAAAAGAGATTAGCTGCAAGTGCTCTTACAGTATCACTAGCATCAATCTCATTATTAACACCTGTAGTTCAAGCTGCTAAGGTACAATTAAACGAAGACTCAAAGATATATATGACAGCTGGACAAGCAGAAAAAGATAAAAATTCTGTTGGAGTTTATAAAGCAGGTGAATATTTTGTATATAAAAGATTTGGAAATGCAGTAAATATATCAAAATCAGAAAAATCATCAGGTGCTTGGGTAGATGCAAGTAAATTAGAGAGCACAAGCAACTCATTAGTTGCCAAGCAAGATGAAGATCAAATTTCTAAAGTAGAAGATGTTGTATTCAAGTTTGAAGTTGAAGGCGACAAGGTTATCTTAAATGAAGACGTTGAAGTTTATATAAATTCTGACGATGCTAAAAACAAAGTAAATCCAAAAGGTGTATACCATAAGGGTGAATACTATATATATAAAACAAGTGGAAACACTTACAATATAGCTAGATTCCAAGGTGCACCAGGTGGATGGATAGCTCAAGAAGAAATCCTTAAAAAAGTTGAAGTAGAAGAAGCTGAAGCAGAAAAATATACTCTAAAAAATAAAGTAAGTGGATTCCGTTCAGCAAGTGATGCAAAAAATTCTACAAATCCAGTTACACAAGTAGCTGCTGGTGAGTATTATATTTTCAAAGAATATAATGGAATGATAAATGTATCAAAAAATCCTGATACAGCAGGTGGATGGATAAATCCAGACCACACAAGCCCAGTGAAGGTTGAAAGAAGACAAGAACAAACAAGTTCTGCACCAGCAAGCCAAAACACACAAACAAATACAAGAACTAAGACACAAAATACAAATGTAACAAAAGAAGTTAAACAAGAAACTCCTGCTCCATCAAAGAGCTCAGCATCCGCAAGCTCAATTGTAAATGCTGCAAGTAGTTTTATTGGTTACAGATATGTGTATGGTGGTACAACTCCTGCAGGATTTGATTGTTCAGGTTTTACTTCATACGTATTTAGAAACTATGGAGGAGTATCACTTCCAAGAGTAGCAAGTGCACAAGCTACAGTAGGGGTACCAGTATCACTTAATAATTTACAAGCCGGAGATTTGTTATTCTACAATACTTCAGGTAGAGGTATTTCACACGTAGCAATATATGATGGTAATGGTGGTATAATACATGCTGCAAACCCTAGAAGAGGTGTTGTAAGACAAAGTATGAATTTACAATACTGGACATCAAGATTTGTTACAGCTAGAAGAGTAAAATAATTATCAATATAGACTTGAGTTTTACACTCAGGTCTATTTTTATTTTATCTTTTATTATATAATGAAAAGGTAATACATAATAATTATATAAAGGAGATGAATATGACAGATTTCAAAAAAAGATTAGAAGAAGCTTATGAAGATTTAGCAAGTAAGATTAAATTTAGACCTAAGTTAGCTATTACATTGGGCTCAGGTCTAGGTAGACTAGCTGACCAAGTTGAAATAGAACAAGAGATATCATACAAGGATATCAAATCATTTCCAGTTTCTACAGCTCCAGGTCACAAGGGTAGGTTTGTGTTGACTCATATCCACGGTGTACCAACCATTATCATGCAAGGAAGAGTTCACTTATATGAAGGATATAGTGCTCAAGATACAGTTATGCCTACAAGATTGATGGGATTATTAGGTGCAGAAACTCTTATAGTAACTAATGCTGCTGGTGGAGCAAATAAAGACTTTTCTGTTGGTGATTTAATGATTATCAGAGACCATATTACAGCCTTAGTACCTTCACCATTAAATGGACCAAACTTAGATGATTTAGGACCAAGATTCCCAGATATGACAGAAGTTTATAACAAGGAATTAGGTGATAAATTAGAAAAATTAGCAAAAGAAAAAGGTATTTCAGTACAAAATGGTGTTTATTGCCAATGGCAAGGACCAAACTACGAAACACCTGCAGAAGTAAAAATGGCTACAATTTTAGGTGCTGATGTAGTAGGTATGTCAACAGCTATAGAAGCTATGGCTGCAAGACATATGGGTATGAAGACAGTGGGTATTACCCTAGTTACAAATATGGCAGCAGGTATTTCAGAAGTAGAACTAGACGAGCAAGAAGTTATTGATGCTGGTGAAGCAGCTTCAGGATACTTCATAGATCTAGTAATGGACTTCATTAAAGAGTTAGCATAAGAAATAATACATATCCGAAAGATTTTCTTTCGGATATTATTTTATAAAGGAAAGAAATGACTTATAATTTACAGCAAAAAGAAGCAATACAGACAATTGATGGACCTGTTTTGATAATAGCAGGACCAGGAACAGGTAAAACATTTACCCTTGTAGAAAGAGTGAAGTATATGATAAGGGACAAAAACATTGATCCTTCATCTATACTAATATCAACCTTTACAAACAAGGCTGCCTTTGAATTGAAAGATAGGCTATCATTAAATTTCAAAATAGAAAATATAGACAAGGACATTAACGATATGGTGGTGGGAAACTTCCACTCTATTTGTCGTGATATAAATGAGAAGTACCTTGAATACACTTATTTAAAATCGGGTTATTCTCAAATTGATGATACAGGACAAGCTTATTTAATCCATAGATATTTAAGAAGTTTTCAAAAAATATCTGGTTATTCACAAGTGATTAATGGAGCAGACCATGTAAAAAATATTATGAATTTAGTCAATTCAATAAGGGAAGAAGGGATTCTTGAAAGGATTTCAAAAGATCCAGTTGCAAATGTTGGTCTACAGATTCTTGACCTGTACGAAAAATTACTAGAAAAATACAATCTAATAGACTTCTCAGGTATATTATTCACTACATATAAATTGCTTGTTGAACATGACCATATAGTTAAAGAAATCCATGAAAAAATTAATTACATAATGATTGATGAATACCAAGACACCAATTATGTGCAGGAACAAATTATTTTTAAGATGCTAAATGAAAATAAAAACTTATGCGTAGTGGGTGATGATGACCAGAGTTTATACAGGTTTAGGGGTGCTTCAGTTAGGAATATCTTGGAATTTGATAAAAGAATAGACCAGGTAAAGCTTATAAAGCTGATGCAAAATTATAGGTCGGAAGATTCTATTATTAAATTTTATTCTTCATTTTTAGAAAATCTAAGTATAGAAAATGATGAATATAAAAAATACAGGTATCCAAAATTACTATTTTCAGACAAGTTAAGTGGGGAAAATAGGGTTGTTAAGCTATATTCTCAAAATGAAGAAGAATGGATAGAAAAGACCTGTGCCTACATGAAAGACCTGTATCTCCAAGGAGCCATAAATTCTTACAATGAGATAGCTGTATTATTTTCATCAGTAAATAATGCTTCTGCTCGTAAGTTTATTTCTCATGCAAAAAAACAAGGTATAGGAGTATATATTCCAAAAAGATCAACCCTTTTATCAAGAAAAGAAGTTAAAGAGATGATAGGTGGATTATATACTATTTTTAGAAGGTATATAGATAGGTCAAAGGTGTCGAATCCAATGACTTATGCTTTTTTAGAAAGAGAATATAATTTATTTGATAAATATATACAAAGACATGCTGACCTAAAAAACTTTATTGAAAAAATGTCTGAATATTTAAATGAAGAGGGAAGTCGAATAAGTCTCCATGACATATATTATAGATTATTTGCCTATGAACCCTTCTACAAGTACATGAAAAATGAAGAAAAAGCCAAGGGCCTATCAAGGTATTTAGAGCTGCTGGATATTTTTTCTTTGATCAATCAAATTTATTATGTGGGTAAAGATAATTTAGATAAATTTATATCTACATTTTTCTTTAATTTTATATCTTTTATCAGTAACAGAAATGGTATAGCTGAGTTTGATGAAGATACTAAGATTCCAGATGAAAACTCAATATCAGTTTTAACCATTCATGCTTCAAAAGGAATGGAATATCCAGTAGTTTTCATGGGGTCTCTTTGGGATAAGCCTTTTACAAATAGAAAGTATAAAAATAATATTGAAAGACTTGTGGATATATTGAAGGAAGAATATACACAAATAAATGATTTTGAGCCTATAGAGTTGATGGAAAATCTAGACTTTTATAGAAAGTATTACACAGGTTTTTCCAGGGCCAAAGACCTACTTGTATTAACTGGTTTTGGAAATAGTATTTCTCCATATCTAATCAACTATTTTAATAACTTAAATGAAGTTCCTGTAAAGGACCTAGACTTGGAAAAGGGACCTGTTAAAAACAATAAAGTAAGAAAGAGCTATTCCTACACTGCTGATATAGTGCCTTATAGGGACTCAAGTATTAAGTATTATTATGAAAGAATACTGAAATTTAGACAGCCTAAAACACAGGCTTTATTCTACGGTTCTATAGTCCATGAGTCTATTGAAACTATAAATAAAACTCTTATAAATAATGGAGATATTAAGGGTATTGAGACCTATAAATTAGTCAGGGATATAGGTGCCCAGAAATATAGGCAAGGCGCTATAGACATAAGAAAAGAAGATATAGAAAAGGCCCATGAAGAAGTTAGTCGATATTTAGATAATTTGAAAAATATTGGAAGGCCGTTAAATTCTGAACTAAATATATTTTATTCTACAGATGATTATGCCCTTATAGGTAATGTGGATATGATTTTTGAGAATGATGGAGGGCTTCATATAATGGACTTCAAGACTGGTAGACCGGTTGAAAGTCACGAAGACGACTCTATACTTAAATCATATATAAATCAGATTAACCTATATGCCTACCTCTATGAGCAAACAAAAAATAAAGGGATATCTAGTGTAGCTTTGTATTTTACAGATTTAGCTAATAGTAAAAATATATACACCTATCCTGTAGATAAAGACCTTAATAAAAAAATACTCAAAGGTATAGAAAAAACTATAAAAGATATAGAAAATGAAAAATTTAATTTTAAAAACTATGACCCTAATAAGGCGGGATTATTAAAATTCTTTTTAAATAGATACTATAAAGAAGTCGCAGATATTCAAATTCTAACCTAAATTTGATATAATTATCTTTATAGATTTAATGTAAAGGAAGATGAATGATTAATAAATATTTGACCAAAGAAAATATAAGCATATGGCTAAGTCCTATTGCAAATGTTTCACTTACAATCATACTATTAATTTTGAATGTTTACCTGGGTATAATAGGGATTGTTTTATCAGCCCTATCTCTTTATAACGCCTATGAACTATACACAATAAAGGACAGAGCTTTTAAAGAGTATGCTGACAATCTGGAAGTATACTTTGAAGGTTTCTCGAAAAAGGCCATATTTTCGATGCCTTTTTCCGTTATAGTTTTGGATAAGGACAACCAACTAAATTGGTATAATTCAAGATTTAAAAATATGATTTCAAGAAAAGATTCCTTGGTAGAAGAGGATATCGATGATATTTTACCAGGTATCACAGACTTGTTTGAAAAAGATAATGACAACCAAGTTTTTGATTATGAATATGAACAAAGAAATTATAGCGTGCATTACAGTCTTTTAGAAAGAGAAAATGTAAAACTTCTATACTTTGTTGACCAAACCGAAGCAGTAGACATTGCTATGACTTATGAAAATGAAAAGCTCGTTATTCTAAATATAAAATTAGATAATTTAGATGAGTTGAATCAAAACCTATCTTCAGAAAAGAGACCTATTCTTTATGCTGAAATAGATACCTTGATTACTTCATACTTCCACAAGTATGGATCTTTTATAAAGAAAAGTGAAAATGGTAGATACCACGCGGTTAGTTACAAGGAAAGTCTTGAAGCTATGCTTGAAGAAAAATTTAGCTTTGTTGAAGAAGTAAGAAGAGTTGAAGCTGGAAATACTTTAGCACCTACCTTATCCATAGGTGTAGCCTATGATGACGAAAGTCCTAGACTAATTGAAAAGTCTGCAAATGCAGCCTTAGATATAGCCCTAGGTAGGGGTGGTGACCAAATAGTAATCAAGAGACAAGATGACTTAGAATATATTGGTGGTAATAGCCAGGCAACTACAAAGAGGACCAAGGTAAGAGCAAGAGTCTTGGCCCATGCCTTATCACAGTTGATAGGAAGGTCTACAGAAGTTTTTATTTCTGGCCATGTAAATCCGGATATGGATTCTATCGGATCTTCTATAGGTTTGTGGCATGCAGCAAGAGAAAAAGGCAAAGATGCCTACATTGTTCTATCTAAGGTGACACCAGCCATAGAAAATATTTACAGGTATACAACAGAAAATATTGAAGATTTGGAAGATTATATAATTAGTCCTGATGAAGCTTATAGCAAAATCAAGTCATCATCACTATTTATAATTACAGATAATCACAGAAAAAATTCGACTGAAGAACCTAGATTGTTTGAAAAGACTGACTCAGTTGTTATAATCGACCACCATAGAAGGGGAAGCGATTATATAGAAAATGCGGAATTGACTTATTTAGAGCCATCTTCATCATCAGCATCAGAGCTTGTTACAGAGATGTTGTTATATATGGATGATGGAATTGCTATAAATAAAATTGTGGCAGAGGCCTTACTTGCTGGTATAAGTATGGATACAAAACACTTTACCCAACAAACTTCATCAAGGACCTTTGAAGCAGCATCAGTTCTAAAACAAAATGGGGCAGACTCTGACACTGTAAATGAACTATTTGTTGAAGATTTTGATACCTTAAAGGCTAAATCTCAAATTATTTCAACAGCTGAAATTTATAAAGATATATTTATCATCGGAATATTTGACAAGGAAACTGATGAATCATCCTTGATAGCTTCACAAGCAGCAAATGACCTAGTGCAGATTACAGGTATAGAAGCATCCTTTGTACTTACAAAGCAAAATTCAAAGGTTCATATATCAGCAAGGTCCAACAAAAAAGTGTCAGTACAATTGATTATGGAAAAACTAAATGGTGGTGGACATAGAAATATGGCGGCTACCCAATTAGAAGTAGATATGGAAGAAGCTAAATCCCTTCTTAAGAAGGCTATTAAAGAATACATGGAGGAGAATGAATAATGAAAGTTATATTATTAGAAGATGTTAAAAAATTAGGTAAAAAAGATGAACTAGTTAATGCGAAAACAGGTTATGCAAGAAACTTCCTTATTCCAAATGGTTTAGCTATAGAAGCAACACCTGCAAACAAGAAAAAATGGATGGAAGAACAAGCTAGATTAAAAGAAGAATTCAAACAAAACAAGGCGGAAGCTGAAGATTTGAAAGCAAAACTAGAAGAATTAGAATTAGTTGTTGCAAAAAAATCCGGTGAAGATGGAAAGCTATTCGGCTCAGTAACTTCTCAAGATATAGCAGATGAATTAAAAGAAAAAGGTTTTGAAATAGACAAAAAGAAAGTTGAATTAAGCGAAAACATAAAAACATCAGGAAGATATACAGTTAAGGTAAGAGTATTCCCTGAAATGACCGCAGACCTTAAAGTAGAAGTTAAGGGGCAATAAAAGTAAAAGGAGAAGATATGGAACAATTTAATCCACCTAGTGATTTAAAAACTGAAAAGGCGGTTTTGGGACTAACCATTATACACCCAGATTTGGTGAATCTTCTTCTTGAAAAAATTAATAGTAAAGACTTTTATGATTTAAGAAATGAGATAGTTTTTAGGGCCATAGTCTCATTAAACCAAGACAATATTCCTATTGATTTTACAACCCTGATAAATAAGATAGATTCAATGGGGCAACTAGACAATATTGGTGGAAGTAGCTATCTAACTAGTTTAGTTGATGAGCAGTATTATAGTGCCAACTATGAAGCCTATCTTGACATCATCAAAGAGAAGTCAGTTTTAAGGCAATTACTTTCTTATGGTGATAATATAATCAACGAAGTAAGGACCGGCAAGCATTCTTCAGAAGAATTGATAGGAAACTTTTCTGAAAAGCTATTTAAAATGTCGGAATTTGACAACAAAGATGGTCTTGTAAAGGTTGAAGATATAGTTTCTGAAACCTTTGCCTATATAGCTGAGATTGCCTTAAATGATGGTAGTCTAACAGGAGTTACAACAGGCTTTAGAGACTTGGATACTCAATTATCAGGTTTACAAAATTCTGACTTTATACTTTTGGCGGCTAGACCATCTGTTGGTAAAACTGCCTTAGGTATCCACATGGGATTAAATGCGGCCCTAGCGGGTAAAAAAGTGGCAGTATTCTCTCTGGAAATGTCAAAAAGACAAATTCTTCAAAGGATTATTTCAATCTTATCCAAGGTTGAATTGCAGGATATTATAGCTGGTAATATAGAGGAACAGGACTGGGCCTTGTTGTATAACACAACAGAAACCCTAAACAATCTTGACTTATATATAGATGATACAGCTTCTATTTCACTTACAGAACTTAGAGCCAAGTCCAAGAGATTGAAACTTGAATCAGGCTTAGACTTGATAGTTATAGACTACTTACAGCTTATGACTAGTGAAGTAGGAAGGAATGAAAATAGGCAACAAGAAATTTCAAATATTTCAAGAGGGCTTAAGGCTTTAGCCAAAGAGTTAAACATTCCAGTTCTGGCCTTATCTCAATTATCAAGAAAGTCAGAAGAAAGGACAAATAAGAGACCTATGCTTTCTGACCTGAGAGAATCAGGGGCTATTGAGCAGGACGCTGACGTTGTAATGATGCTTTATAGGGATGACTATTACGACGAAGATGCTGAAGAACAAAATATAATAGAAATAAATGTAGCCAAGCATAGAAATGGTCCAACAGGTACCAGAAAATTATTCTTCAAAAAGGAAAATACAGCCTTCTATGACTTAGGATATGACTATGACCAGCCAGAATAAACTATACTTAGAAAAACTTAATTATGAAGATACTAAGAGGTTTTCTTCATGGAGAGGTTTTGATGAACCTCTTTTTTACGGTTATTCTTATAATGATATGACCCGAGACCAGGCGGATTATTGGTATCTTATAAAGCAAAGAAATAATTTTGCTTCATATTTTTCAATAAATCTGGATGATGAAATGATTGGTTTTATCGGCGTAAAAGAAATAAAACCGTTAATAAAGTCTGGAAAATTAGGTATAGTTATAGATTCAAAATGGACTTCAAAAGGTTATGGTAAAGAAGCCATGAAACTATTTTTAGATCTTTATTTCAAAGAAATGAAAATGCGCACCTTGATTTTAGAAGTCAATGCTTGGAATGATAGGGCCATTAGACTATACAAAGCTTTTAACTTTAAGGTATATAAAGAAAAATATGAAGTTTTTGAAAACCAAGCCTTAGATTTAGAAGATGAAAAATACAAGGATATAAAAAAATATTTTAGAGTAAACAAAGGCAAAATTGAAAGTGAAATTTATTTTATGAGACTTAGCAGAGAGGAGTATATCAATGAAACTTGAGTTACAAAAAGATCAATTAGATTTAGGCGTCACTCCGATAGAAAATATGTTTATTAATACTCTCATGGCTAACGCTAACGAAAGTCAAATAAAAGTTTATCTATATGCCTTATCATTAGCCCATATGGGTGTTGACAATGCTAGCAACGAAAATATTGCAGCGGAGATGAATTTAACGGAGGGGCAAGTCGTAGACGCCTGGTCCTATTGGATAGACAAGGGTGTAGTTGAGAAAAATGGCGATTCATATATTTTCAAATCTATGAGATTACAAATATTGGCACCACAGTTAGCTGATATGCAGATATCTACTGAAAATCCAGTTGCCACTAGTGAAAATGTAAGCTCGGACATTCCTACAGAAGAAGAAAGCCTGGCAGTAAGAGATATGATAAAATCCATTGAAGCCTTTATTTCTCAAAGCTCTGATGTTCAAATAATCCTAAATCCTAGAGAAATAAGAAAAATTGTAGAGCTTATGAATGACTTCAATGCAAGTCCGGACTTTATGTCCTATGCCTACATGATTGCTTCTGGCATCAGGGGAACAAAGTCTGTAGATCCTTTGGTTGCAACTATGAGAAATTGGATGATAGATGGGGCAACAGATATGGAAAAATTAGATACTTATATCGAAGCTAGAAACAAGAGCAAGGAAGAGGCTAAAGCTTCAAAAACAAAAAATACTACAAAAAACAAGCAAAGAAAACAGCAACTTATTGATAATGATGATAGGTTGACAAAAGAAGAGAGAAGAGCTTTTGTAGAAGCGAAATTACAAAAGAAAATTCCTATAAATAAGAAAAATAGAAAATAGAGGAAAGATATGAGACAAGTAGAAGAAATTTTAGAGGCTAGAAGAAGGAATAATGAACTTAGTCTAGAAGCTAGAAAAAATGAAATATTTACTAAATTTCCTCAAATGAAAGATTTAAATAAGGCTATAAAAGAAAATAGTGTAAAAAAATTTAACTACCTAGTTTCCGGCAAAGACACAAGTGAACTCACTAGAAAACTTGACCAATTAAATAAGGAATTTAATCAAATATTGACTTCAAACAACTATCCTGTAGACTACTTGCAAATGCATTATCACTGTGATAAGTGCAAAGATACAGGATCTGTAGGAACAAAGATATGTACATGTAAAAGACAATTGATGACCAACAAGCTTTACCAAGATACAGGAGTCAGCGAGATAATCAAAGAAGAAAACTTCGAAAACTTTGATCTCTCCTTATTTAGAAAAGATAGGCAAGCTAACGAAGTGATAAGTCCATATGAAAATATAAAGGCTATTAAAGATGAACTTTACCAATATGCCAACCACTTTGACGAAGATTCTGTAAACCTATATATATTTGGTAGGGTTGGGACAGGTAAGACTTATTTGTTAAACTCAATTACCAAAGAGGTCTTAGACCAGGGATACTCTGTTCTTTACTTGTCAGAATCAGACCTAGTAAATAAAATTTTATTACACAGATTTTCATATAGTGAAGAAAAGGCTAAATTGCAGTCTGAAATAGATACTATATTTAATTCTGACCTTTTGATTATAGATGACCTAGGGACAAATAATACAAATGATGCAAGCAAGTCAGCTATCTTTGAAGTTATAAATTCAAGGTTAGTAAAAAAGAAACCAGTAGTTATATCTTCAAACCTTAACCCTGAAGAGCTCAGAGAAATCTATGATGCAAGGATTTATTCAAGGATTGTAGGAAAATACTATCAAAAGCGATTATTTGGCAATGATGTAAGGATGCAGCTATGAAAGTGATTGATAGGAAAAGCTTCCAAGACTTAGAGACTTACAATATTGAAAAATTAGGCATAGATCCAAATATATTAGTAGAGCAGGCAGCCCTGAAAACTATCAAACATATAGACCTTGACCTAAGGCATAGCTTTGCTATTATTTGTGGGGTAAATAAAAATGGTAGCTACGGCCTAGCTATTGCAAGAAACCTATTTGCTGAAGGAAAAAAGGTATACATATATATAGTTGATAGCCTAAACTTGGCTAGTGAAGAATTCAAATACCAATATGACATTATAAAAAACTTAGACATAGAAGTCTCATTTTTAGAAACCCTTGGTGACTTGGATGAGTTTCCATCTGAGTTAAACAAGGTAAATACCTTGATAGATGCCATATCGGGTATAGAATTCGAAAGGTCCTTCCAGGGCCCTACCGAATTTGTGATTGACTGTATAAACAAGTCCAGGATATATACTATATCAGTAGATATCCCATCAGGAATGGATTATGATACAGGAGAATGCAATATTGTTTGCGTCCAAGCAGACTTGGTTGTCACATTTTTAGGTCTAAAAAAAGGGCTAACAAAAACAAGTGGAATATATAAACAAGATATAAAAATTGAAAACATAGGAATGATAAAAAGAGGATAAAATGTTAGATATAAAATATATTAGACAAAATAAAGAAGAAGTAATTAATTTATTAAAGAAAAGACATGACGATTTCCCTATAGACGAGATCCTAGCTTTAGATGAAAAAAGAAGAGCTTTGATTACCGAATCAGAAACTAAAAAAGCTGAGCAAAACAAGGTATCAAAGTCTATACCTCAATTGAAAAAAGAAGGCAAGGATGTTACAGAAATCTTTGCTCAAATGAAAGAATTATCAAGCTATGTAAAAAATATAGAAGAAGAAGTAAATGAACTAAATGACAATATTAGAACTAAGCTTTTATATATTCCAAACATGCCAAATCCAGATGTTCCTGAAGGAAAAGATGATTCTGACAATATTGAAATAAGAAAAAATGGTGAGCCTAGAAAATTCGACTTTGAAGCAAAGGCCCACTGGGATTTAGGTGTTGACCTAGATATCTTAGACTTTGAAAGAGCTGCTAAAGTATCCGGTGCTAGATTTTCTATTTTTAAAGGCTTAGGATCAAGACTAGAAAGAGCTATCTATAGCTTTATGCTAGATGTTCATACAAGAGACCATGGCTATACAGAACTAAGTGTACCTTTAATGGTGAACAGATCAGCCATGCTAGGTACAGGACAACTACCTAAGTTTGAAGAAGATGCCTTCCACATTCCTTCAAAAGATTTCTTCTTGGTTCCTACTGCTGAAGTTCCAGTTACAAACTACAGAAAAGATGAAATCTTATCCTATGAAGAGCTACCAGTTAAGTATGTTGCCTACACTCCATGCTTTAGACAAGAAGCGGGTTCTGCAGGTAGGGATACAAGAGGACTTATAAGAAACCACCAATTTGACAAGGTTGAATTAGTTAAACTAACAAGAGCGGAAGATTCTTTTGATGAATTAGAAACATTAACTCAAAATGCAGAAAGAATCCTACAATTATTAGAAATCCCTTATAGGGTAGTAGTATTGTCAACTGGTGACCTAGGTTTTTCATCAGCAAAAACCTATGATATAGAAGTTTGGATGCCATCCTACAACAGATATGTAGAAATATCATCATGCTCAAACTTTGTTGACTACCAAGCAAGAAGAGCAAACCTAAGATATAGGGATGAATACGGAAAAGTTCAATTCTTACACACTCTAAACGGATCTGGCCTTGCTGTTGGTAGGACCTTTGCTGCCATTTTAGAAAACTACCAAAATGAAGATGGATCAATAAGTATTCCAGAAGTATTAAAACCATATATGCTGGTTGATAAAATTGAAAAATAGAGAAGAGTATGAATAAAAAAATTGTACTAACAGGTGGGGGGACTACGGGTCATGTTTCGGTAAACCTAGCCCTCATACCTAGATTAAAAAAAGATGGCTGGGAAATCCATTATTTTGGTTCCAAGGATGGAATTGAAAGAGAATTAATCAGCGGTATAAGTGGAGTCAGCTACCATGCCATTAGTACTGGTAGGTTTAGGAGACGTAAAACTGCAAAGACCATACTAGAAAATGTTAAAGATATATTTAAGGTTATTGCAGGAAGTGTTCAATCCATATATAAAATATTCAAAATAAAACCTAGTATTTGTTTTTCCAAGGGTGGATTTGTTTCGGTACCGGTTATTTTCGGTGCCTGGGTCAACCGTATTCCAACTCTGGCCCACGAATCGGATTTTACACCAGGATTAGCCAATAAATTAGTTCAGCCATTTGTAAAGACTATTTTTACAACTTTTAGAGAAACTAATGACTACATCAAAGATGGAAAATCTACCTATGTAGGGCCTGTCATTAGAGAAGATTTGAAAAATGGTGATAAAGACAAGGCTAAAAAAGACTTAGGATTAAAAGATGATAAACCAGTCCTATTAGTAATGGGTGGATCTCAAGGATCAGCCTATATAAATCAAACTATTCGTGAAAATCTTTCGCATATTTTAGAAAAATACACAGTGATTCATTCTGCAGGAAAGGGCAACCTTGATCCTGATGTAAACTTAGCAGGGTATTATCAGTATGAATACATGACAAGTAATTTAAAGGACGTATTAGCCTTATCCGACCTTGTAATTTCAAGATCAGGAGCAAATGCTATCTTTGAATTTTTATATTACAAGATACCTATGATTCTTATTCCATTGGTAAAAGGATCTAGGGGAGACCAAGTTGTAAATGCTAAGTCTTTTGAGAAAGATGGCTTTGCCATGATTATTAATGAGGAAGAAGCTAAAAAAGCTGATTTATTAGCGGCTATAGATGATATGTATCAAAACTTGGATCAGTATAAATCAAAAATGGAAGCCTTTGACTTTAAGGATGGTTTGGATTTTATTTATAAGAAAATAAATGAATATGCTAAAAAGAGTTGATATATAGCTAAAATGCTATTATCAACTCTTTTTTTTGTGATAAGTTTATTATATTAGAAAATATTTTCTATAGGGTTAGATTTCCTAGAGATTCTATTATTTCTTCTAAATGCATAGACCTAGAAGCCTTTACCAATACGATATCACCTCTTTTGATAATGTATTTGGCCTTATCTACAAGTTTGTCCTTGTTATCAAAGTAAAATACTCTATTTTTGCTCATAACTTTTACTGCTTCCTCATAGATGTATTTGGATAGGGGTCCAAATAAGAGTAGATAATCAAGATTATTAGGATCTATTTGTCTACCAATATTCCTATGAAGTTCTTCTTCATTTTCTCCAAGTTCTAACATGTCTCCTAAGATTGCTATCTTATTTCTATAACCATCTAATATACTTAGGGTATCTAGGGCTGTTAGCAAAGATTGAGGGTTAGATTTGTATGAGTCGTTTAAGATGTCAAAACCATTCATATTCATCAACTCAGTTCTCATAGAACTTGCTTCATTTTCTAATAGGGCATGCTTGATTTTGTCTTCTTCGATTCCCATTTCTTCGGCCACAGCTATTGCAACACTGGCATTATATACTTGGTGTTTTCCGATTAGAGTTAGATTGTAAAAATCATCATTTAGAGTAAATAGTGATCCTTTATTGTTGGATTCGATTATATTTAACCTATAGTCAGCTTTTGGATCTTTACCAAAGCTTATATCTCTAATATTTTTATTTAATTTTTTATACTCACTAGTTAATATTGGATCATCTAAATTATAGTAAAATACACCATCTTCAGCTAAATAGTCAATAATATGTAATTTTTCTTTAGCTATATTTTCTTTGGTTTTTAATTCTTCTAGATGAGAGTCTCCAATATTAGTAATGATTGCTATGTCTGGTCTAGCGATTTTTGATAAAACTTCTATTTGACCAAAGCCGTCTGTACCCATTTCAACTACACCGATATTTGTGTCTTTGTTGAACTTGAGAAGGGTGAGTGGCAGACCAATGTGGTTATTAAGATTTCCAATTGTTTTAGAAACTACGTATTTTTCTTCTAAGATTTTGCTTATCAAATCTTTTGTTGAAGTCTTACCATTTGAACCGGTTATAGCTATGATTTTTATATCTAGACTTTGTCTGTACTTGCTAGAAAAATCTTGTAGGGCTTCAGTTGTATCATTTACATAGATGATAGGAAAATCATCCTTTACAAATTTTCCTTGTTCAGAGAAAATTGCCTTGGCGCCCTTCATGATAGCTGAATCGATAAACTTATGGCCGTCAAAATTTTCACCTATAATTGGGATGTACAAGTCATCCTGGTTCAGAGTTCTAGTGTCTATTGAAACGTCGTTGATCACTAAATCTTCAAATTTTTCATTATTAAGTTCTCCGCCTGCTAATTGAGTGATTTCTTTAAGTGTTAGATTAAGCATTCTTATGACCTTTCATTAGCTAAATCGATCAATATATCTAAAAATTCGCTATAACTTGTGCCGTCAGTAGCCCTCCATAAATCTGTAGACAGTGATGTTGGAGTCATTCCAGGGAAGGTGTTAATTTCATTTACAAAGAAGTTATTATCTTTGTCCATAAATATATCAACCCTAGCAAAACCACGGCAACCTGTTGCAATATAGCTGTCTATAGCTAGTTGTCTAACTTGGTCACTTAGGTCCTTACTCAATTCATGAGGAACATTTCTGATAGTTTTTGTATCATGATATTTTGCTGTATAGTCAAAAACTTCTCTTTCAGTAGAGTATGAACCTGGTAAAGAAGCTTTTGGATTGTCGTTACCAACTACAGAAATTTCAAGCTCTTCACCAATGATTTCTTCTTCTATCAAGACTTTATCATCATATTTGAAAGCTTCTTCTATAGCTTCCTTTAGGTTGTTTCTGCCAGCCTTTGAAACACCAACAGAAGATCCGTTGTTTGAAGGTTTTACAAAAACATTTTCTCCAAGTTTTTCAATTATTTCATCAAATAATTCTTCCTTGTCTTCGCAAGTATCATAAGTGAATTTATTTATAGAATAATACTTTGCTTGAGGAATACCATTCAATTCAAAAATGTCGTTAGTTAGAGCTTTGTCAAAACAAAGAGCTGATGATAATAAATCATTTCCAACATACCTTAATTGTAGGGTCTTTAGGAATCCTTGAATCTGCCCATCTTCACCTGTAGAACCGTGTATTGCAGGTATTATTAAAGGGTTATCTAATTTATTGATAAAAGCTACAAAATTTTCCAAAGATTCTAAAACTGTTAAATCGCATTCTTCCTCTAAATTTTCAGGATTTTCAATGTCGGCCTCATAAAAACCTACCGGCATAAACTTGCCATCTCTTGTAATATATGTATATGAAACTCTGTACTTATCTTTATTTAATTTATTAATGATGGACCTAGCAGATCTCAAAGAGATTTCATGTTCAGTACTTTGTCCACCACATAAAATATGAATATCCATTTTTCCTCCAAAAAGTAAAACTTACATTAGTATCTATTTTACCACATTTTACCTAGCTTGAATAAAAAACTGTCATTATTGTTAAGTTAATTTCACATATGATAAATCTGGGGGTTTTGATGGTATGATTGGAGGTGTGGGGGTATAGTTTGGACTTGTTTATGTAGTGTACTATAAATGAGTCAGTATTGAAGAAAAATGAGGAAAGGTACTCAGGGAGTGAGTCAGTATTGAAGAAAAATGAGGAAAGGTACTCAGGGAATGAGTCCGTATTGAAGAAAAATGAGGAAAGGTACTCAGGGAGTGAGTCAGTATTGAAGAAAAATGAGGAAAGGTACTCAGGGAGTGAGTCAGTATTGAAGAAAAATGAGGAAAGGTACTCAGGGAATGAGTCCGTATTGAAGAAAAATGTAGAAAGGTACTCAATAAATGAGTCCGTATTGAAGAAAAATGAGGAAAGGTACTCAGGGAGTGAGTCCGTATTATCAAAAATTACAGAAAGGTACTCAAAAATCGAGTCTGCCATTCCAACATCATCCAAAGAATAAAATATTAAAAAGGAGAGTTTTATGATTTCAATAAAACAGGAACTTATAAAATATGAAAAAGATTTAGAATCTATAATTAGAAAATTAAAAGACAGACCAAAGTTTAACCTTGATGGTCATATAAAAATAGACAAGTCTAGAAAGAAGGTCGCCTATAAACATGTTAAAAACAACAAATACATAAAAACCTTATCTTCAGACGATCAATCCACCATCAAATCTTACTTCCAATCAAATTATGAAAACAAAGTCTACAAAAAAGCCAAAAAACTTCTCCCTCTCATCAAAAGACTAAACAAGATTTACCAAGACGACTCAATCGATTCGATCTATGACAACCTTGATCCTATCAAAAAAAGCATTGTCAAACCTATCCGAAAAACTAAAAAGCAAATAGCTGAAGAATGGATGACCGAAGGCTTCAAAACGCTAGCAATGCCAAAAGAAGAATTCAGGTCCAAGTCAGAATACATAATTGCCAGCAAACTAAAAAACAAGAGTATCCCATTCAAATATGAAAAAGAGCTATTTTTACACAATTACGGCAGGGTATATCCAGACTTTACTATTTTTGATCCAAATACAAATAAAGAAATTTATTGGGAACATTTTGGAATGATGGATGACATAGAATACAGAGACAAAACCTATAGAAAAATCCAGGCTTATTTGGATAATGGCTATTTACCTGGAATAAACTTTATAATGACTTTTGAAAGCAACAGCAAACCGTTGAATTATAAACTAGTTGACAAGATGATATCCGAATATTTTGGTTAATAATTTAAGACTATAAAACTTATCAAACATCGTGCATCCAGATCTTTACACATAACCCAAACAATTTAAAGTAACTAAAAACTACCTAAACAATACAAAAATCAAAACAAAAAAGCCACGAAACACGTTCGTGACTTTCTCTAATATATTTGTTTATCTGTGTGCTCTTTGCGTGCTGGGAGATAATCCCAAAACTACAAAATCCTAAGCCCAGTTTCCGTCCTTAAATACTTGAACCTTGCTTCCATCTTTCTTAATACCAACAATATCTAAATCCTTGGTACCAACCATAAAGTCAGCATGTACCTTAGATTGGTTTACGTGGTGTTCTTCTAATTCTTCCTCTGACATGTTTTCTCCACCTTCAATTGTAGTTGGATATGCAGCACCTACAGCCAAGTGGCATGATGCATTTTCATCGAATAAAGTGTTGAAGAATAGAATGTTTGAGTTTGAAATTGGACTATCATGTGGCACTAAAGCAACTTCACCAAGTCTCTTTGAATTATCTCCATCTCTATCTAATAAAGATTTCAAGGCTTCTTTTCCAACTTTTGCATCAAAATCAACTACCTTACCATCTTTGAATTCTAACCAGAAATCATCTATTACATTACCAGCGTTCGCTAATGGCTTAGCTGAGTAAACTCTACCATTTACATCATATTTGTCTGCTAATGTGTAAACTTCTTCAGTTGGCATATTTGGTACGAATGCTTCACCCTTGATATTTTGTGTGGATGCAGCCCTCCAAATGTGGCCTTCTTGTAAACCGATTGTTAAGTCAGTGCCTTTTGAATTTGTGTAGTGTAAGTGGCTGAAGTTTTGCTCATTCATCCATTTTGCTTTTTCAACCAATAAGTTGATATTGTCATTCCATGATTTAACTGGATCTTCTTTATTTACTCTTGTAGTTTCAAAAATTGCTTCCCATAAGTCAGCAACTGGATCTTCACTATCAGGGAATACTTTTTTAGCCCATCCTTCCGATGGAGCTGAGATGATTGTCCATGAAGTTATATCGTTCATCCTATATTTCATTAATGAATGTAATTTTTCTGACCTAGCTTGAGTAACAGCTTGGATTTTTTCTGGATCGATTGATTTTAATAATTCTGGATCAGTACTTTTTACAAAGATTTGCTTAACCCCAGATTTTAGTAAAGTTTCATTTTTATCATATTCAAATTGGTGAACTTCTGACATAACTTCGGTTGGTGAATAGGTATAATCTAACAAGTTTTTGAAATCATCATACCAAGTAATTATTACCTTGTGGGCACCAGCCTTGTAAGCTTCAGCTGTAAGTTCTCTTGCTAAGTCAGCTCTTTCAACAGGTACATTAACTTCTACAGTGTCACCTGGTGATACATTTACACCAATTTTTACAGCTAATTCTGCTAATTGCTTAATCTTATCTTGTAATTTCATTTTTCCTCCTAAGCCCAGTTACCATTTTTAAATACTTGAACTTCGCTTCCATCATGTTTAACACCGATTATGTCAAGGTCTTCAGTACCAACCATGAAATCTTCGTGTGCGTAAGAATCATTTACACCATGTTCTGCAAGTTCTTCATCTGTCATATTTTCTCCGTTTTTAATAGTTGTTGGATATGCCTTACCTAGGGCTAGGTGACAAGATGCGTTTTCATCAAATAAGGTATTGAAGAATAAGATATTTGAATTTGAAATTGGACTGTTAAAAGGAACTAGGGCAACTTCACCAAGTCTTCTTGCTCTTTCATCTTTATCAAATAGAGATTGTAAAGTCTCTTTTCCTTTTTTTGCATCAAAGTCTACAACAGCACCATCTTCAAATTTTAGCCAAAATTCATCAATTACATTACCAGCATAAACTAAAGGTTTTGCAGAATGCACAACACCATTTACACCATCCTTGTGAGGTAGGGTAAATACTTCTTCAGTTGGCATATTTGGTACGAATGATTCACCCTTTGAGTTTAGTGATGAAGCAGCAGTCCAAATGTGTCCTTCTGGTAATCTTATTTCTAAATCTGTACCATTTGATGACTTATATCTTAAAAATTCAAAATTCATTTCATTTAACCAATCAGATTTCTTGGTTAAGGTATTTAAGTGGTCTTCCCATTCTTTAATTGGGTTTTCTTTGTCAACCCTTACAGTCTTAAAGATTGCTTCCCACAAATCTTCAACTGGGTTTTCACTGTTAGGGAATACTTTCTCTGCCCATTTTTGAGTAGGAACAGAAATTACAGTCCATGAATTTATATCATTCATAGTATATTTTCTTAATGGTTGGAATTTTTCTGACATAGCTTTTGAAGCTCTTTGTATTTTTTGAGAATCTATTCCTTTCAATAGCTCTGGATCAGCTGCAGAAATTGATATAGATTTTTGGCCCTTTTTAGCATAGTATTCAGCTCTATCATAGGCGTATTGAGCTATATCTTCTAGAACTTCAACAGGTTGGTTTTCATAGGCTAATCTGGTGATTACATCATCTCTCCAATTTATGATTACCTCATGAGCACCTGCCTTGTATGAATTTTCGGCTAACATTCTAGCAAATTCAGCACTTTCTACAGGAGCAGCGATACTTACTGTATCTCCTTCTTGTACATTTGACCCAACTTCAACAACAAGTTGAGCATACTTATTTAATTTATCTTTAAAACTCATAATTCCTCCTAAATTTTAGTATATTATATCACTATCATAAAATAATAGGCAAATTTTGAGCGATAGGCTAGTAAAAATTTTGTAAAGTAGTAGGCAAAGTGATAAAATAGGATTACATGAAATTAAAATCAGTAAGGAAAATATATGACTAGAAAAAAGAGTTTATTTATAAATTTACTATATTTAATAGCAACGATAGTAGCAGGACTATTTATAGCTGTTCTATCATTAAATAATTTATTACCAGATAAATACAGATATGGATTGATAGCTATTATTATACTATTTTACTTAATTTTTGGGATACTCGTTATTAAAAAGCCAGAAAGTACAAAAGTTTTTTACATATCCTCATTCCTATTATCTGTAGCAACTATAGTATTTGCCTTTGGTGCATATTACATACAAAACACATATTCAAAATATAATTCTAGGTTAAATGATTCTAAAAAAGAAATTTTAGAATATGCAGTTATTACCAGAAAAGATAATCCAGTTAATTCTGTAGAGGAATTAAAGGGTGATACAATTTATTATGACAAGACAGATAAAGAAAGTGAAATTCAGATAATAGAAGAAGAAGTTCTTAAAAATAACAAAAGTGTAAAATTCCAAGAAGGTGAAAATACTATAGACCTAGCTTTAGAACTTTTAGATAAAAAAATTGACTATATGATTTTAAATAAATCAAAACTTGCTATGATTGTTGAACATAGTAGAGACTTTGAGAGCAAGCACAAGGTGTTGGCTGTAAATAAAAAAGATAACTCATTTAAGTTAAAGAGAAATATAGAAGATATATCTAAGGGTGTTGATTCTGGTGATAGTTTCAATATCTTTGTAACTGGATCCGATACAAGATCAAGTTTATATGAAAATACAAGATCTGATGTAAACCTACTTGTTACAATAAATCCTAAAACTCATAAGATATTGATTACTTCTTTACCAAGAGATTCCTATGTGCAAATGACTGGACTTGGAAAAGATAAGTTAACCCATGCAGGTACCTATGGTATAAAAACGTTAGTTTCTACAGTTGAAAATTTATTGGAAACAGATATCAACTATTATGCTAAAGTGAACTTTTCATCATTTGAAGAAATTATAGATATACTTGGTGGAGTATCAGTAAACAATGAACACGCCTTTAGATCAATAGATGGAGATTTTTACCAAAAGGGTGAAATAGAATTGACAGGTAGGAGAGCCTTAAATTTTGTAAGAGAACGAAAAGCCTTTGCTGATGGAGACTTTGCAAGAGGTAGACACCAAATGCTAGTTTTAGAAGCTATGATGAAAAAGGCAATGTCACCATCAATACTATTGAATTACAATTCTCTTTTAGATGTAGTTTTATCAAATGTTAATACAAATTTACCTACAAATAAAATTACAGAAATGATTAACACCCAAATAGATAAGATGCCTACTTGGGATATAAAACAATACCAATTGCAAGGAGAACCTGTAATAGGTCTTCCTTCATATGCTATGCCTGGATTTAATTTATCTATGGTTCAACTTTCTTTTGATTATGTAGAAGAATCCAAGGAATTAATTAAAGCTACTTTGCGTGGTAATTAGAAAATAATAAAGAATGATTGATGAAGCTGGAGTTTACTCCAGCTCTTTGTCAGAATAAGAAGGAGAAGAGATGAAAAAGAGATTAGAACATTGGCATAAAGTTAATATTGCCCTTGTTATTTTTGATATTATAGGGATCAATTTAGCCTATCTATTTGCCTTGTTTTTAAGATTTGATTTTACTTATAGTTATATACCTCAACTATATTTTCAAACTTTTATAAAAATGATACCTATTTATACAATAGTTTCACTAATTGTATTTAACATGATGAAAATGTATCAATCTTTATGGAGGTTTGCAGGAGTAACGGAGTTACTAAGAGGCTTAATAGCAAGTATAATAACAAGTATTTTTTATATTATATTTTCAGCTTTTGTTTTTGTAAGAATGCCAATTTCATATTATATAATGGGTGGAATCATACAATTCTTATTAGTAACAGGTGTAAGATTTACCTATAGGCTATTTAATATGATTACAGACAATCTAAAGGCCAGACCTAATATGGAAAGAGTCCTTATATATGGGGCAGGTGAAGCTGGTAGACTTATCTACAATGATATAAAGAACTATAAAAATATAAAATATGATGTTGTTGGATTTATTGATGACAATGCAAATAAACATGGTAGATATATTTCTTCTACTCCTATATTGGGAGGAAGGGAAATAGTAGCTCAGACTGTAGAAGACTTAGATGTGGATTCTATAATTTTAGCTTTGCCATCTGCAAGCAGGAATCACATAAAAGATATTATAGATGTATGTAAAGAATCAGGTGCTAAACTTAAAACATTACCTTCTATCGAAGGTTTGCTAGACAATAAAAATGTAAATGTTAATAATATTAGAGATGTACAAATAGAAGACTTACTTGAAAGAAAGCAAATTAAAGTAAATAGTCAACACACACTAGATAATATCAAGGGTAAAACTATACTGGTAACTGGTGGTGGTGGATCAATTGGTAGTGAGCTTTCTAGACAAATTGCTAGAAATAAGCCAAAGAGACTTATCCTATTTGATATATATGAAAATAGCTTATATGCTATTGAGCAAGAACTTAGAAGGACTTATCCAGAATTAGATCTTGTAGCCTTGATAGGATCTGTAAGGGACCCTAAAAAGTTAGATGATTTATTCTTTGAATACAGGCCACAAATAGTCTACCATGCTGCGGCTCACAAGCATGTACCACTTATGGAAGTAAGCCCAATAGAAGCTATAAAGAACAACGTATTTGGTACTTACAATACAGCCTTTGCAGCCTTAAGATATAAGGTAGAAAAGTTTATACTAATATCAACAGACAAGGCGGTAAACCCAACCAATATCATGGGTGCTACAAAAAGAATGTGTGAAATGATCATACAATCTATGGACCATATTTCAAAAACTAAGGATGATTCAATACTACCAAAATTCAAATCGGAAAAATACAGCATAATTAGACCTTACGATAAGGATTTTACAAGTAATTTTGTTGCTGTAAGATTTGGTAATGTTCTAGGATCAAATGGATCGGTAATTCCACTATTTAAAAAACAAATAGCTGAAGGTGGACCGGTTACAGTAACCCACAAAGATATTATCAGATATTTCATGACTATTCCAGAAGCTGTAGGGCTTGTTATTGAAGCAGGATTCAATGCTAAGGGTGGAGAAATATTTGTTTTAGACATGGGTGAACCGGTTAAGATAGATACACTAGCTAGAAACTTAATTAAACTATCAGGTCTAAAACCGGATGTTGATATAGACATAGTTTATACAGGCTTGAGACCTGGTGAAAAACTATACGAAGAAAAGCTAATGGCTGAGGAAGGACTACAAAAGACTGACAATCAAATCATCCATATAGCAAAACCTATGGATATAGATTTTAGTGAATTCTTTAAGAATATGTCAATTTTAGGTGATTTAGTAGAGGATAATGTATATAAAGAATCTTTAGATATATTAGCAAAAGTAGTAGTTACCTACCATAGTCCTGATTCAGACTTGGAAATGAATAAAGACAAGTTTGAAGAATTATATAAAGAATCAAAATAGTTATAGGAGCTCAATTATAGAGAGGTTATAATAATGAAATTTCAAAGATTAGAAAAGAGAATACCACTTTCAATACCTACAATGCATGGTGAAGAAAGAAAATTTGTGGAAGAAGCATTTGATACAAACTGGATAGCACCAGTAGGTCCTAATGTAGATGCTTTTGAAAAAGAAATGGCAGAATATTTGGATATAGAAGGCACATCAGCTGTTTCATCAGGTACAGCAGCCTTGCACTTAGCTTATAAATTAGCTGATATAGGAAAGGATGACATTGTTTTAGTTCAAGACCTTACCTTCTCAGCAACAGTAAATCCAATCATTTATCAAAATGCTATACCGGTATTTATTGATTCAGATAGGGAAACATGGAATATGGACCCTGAAGCACTACGCATAGCATTAGATAAATATAAGGATAGGGTGAAGGCTGTAGTGGTTGTACACTTATATGGTATCCCTTCAAAACTTGATGAAATACTTGAATTGTGTGAAGAATATAATGTTCAATTAATTGAAGATGCTGCAGAATCTCTATCTGCAACTTACAAAGGAAAACAAACTGGTACCTTTGGTAAATATGCTGGAATTTCATTTAATGGAAATAAATTGATTACAACATCAAGTGGTGGAATGGTCTTATCAAGTGATAAAAAAGCAACAGATAAGGCTAAGTTTTGGGCTACCCAAGCTAAAGACCCAGCACCATGGTACCAACATACAGAAATAGGATATAACTATAGACTATCCAATGTATTAGCAGGTATTGGTAGGGGACAATTATTGCATTTAGAAGAACATAAAGACTTGAAAACTAAGATTTATAAAACATATGAAAAAGACTTTGATGGATTACCAATCAGTATGAATCCATACTTAGAAGATTCAGTTCCTTCATTCTGGTTATCTGCAATGATTATAAATGAAGAAGCCTACAAGAATGGTTTAGATCCAGAAGAATTAAGACGATTTTTAGATGCATGCAATATTGAAGCAAGAAGAATATGGAAGCCTATGCACTTGCAACCAGTATTCCAAGAATACGACTATGTAATTGCAGAGGAATCAAGCGTAACAGAAGATATTTTTGCAAGAGGCCTATGCCTTCCAAGTGATATAAAGATGACAGAAGATGAACAAAAGCTTGTTATAAAAGCTATTAAGGAGTTTGTAGGATAATATGAATGAATTGTTACCAGATATATATTATACTGATGAATACGCTAAATCTACAGAATACCTATTAGAAGGCAAATCAGATTCTTTTTTATATGAAGACGAAAATGGAAAAGTATTAAATGTATTTTTGAAAAGAAAAATAGACTTAGAAGGTATAGATTTAGATAAAGATTACTATGATATACAGACACCCTATGGTTATGGTGGACCTATAATCCTAAGTTTAGAAAAGGATAAGGACCAATTATTAAAATCTTATATGGATAGCTTCACTAAATATTGTGAAGACAATAATATAGTTTCAGAATTTGTTAGGTACCATCCCTTATTAGATAATCAAAAGGATTTTTCTAAATTATATGACAATGTTTATATGAGAAAGACAGTATCGACTGTCTTAAAAGATAAGGAAGATGCTTTTACTCAAGAATTTAGTAAAAGTACTAGAAAACTGATTAGGAAAATTCTTAAAGAAGATATTAAGTATGAGATTATAGAAAACCCATCAGATTTAGATAAATTCATGGAAATTTACTATGACACCATGGATAGGAATGACGCAACAGATTATTACTATTTTGATAGGGAATACTTTGAGTTTTTAATAAAAAACATGAAAAACCATCTAATAAATATAAATATTTATATGGATGAAAAGTGCATTGCAAGTGGCCTATACTTCAGGTATAAGGATATGTTACATGCACACTTATCTGGAACAGACCACAATTATTTACACCTATCACCAGCTTATATACTAAAATATCTAACCCTAAAGTGGGGTGAAGAAAATGATATAAAATATATTCATTATGGTGGTGGCACTACAAATGATGAAAATGACAGTTTATTAAAATTTAAATCTAAATTTACCAAAGAAGGATTTTTTGATTTTTATATTGGTAAAAAAATATATAATGAAGAAGTATATGACTATTTAGTAGAGAAAACAAATACAGAAAAGGAAGAATTTTTCCCTCAATATAGGGGATAAAGAGAAAATTTATGAGAGAATTACATTTAAGAGAAGAAACTAGAAAATTTAATATAATCGACCTGGTCTTCGTGCTATTTTTTGCTAATAGATTAGTGAGTAAACTTTTCACTTTAGCATTAGGAGGAAAGGGGCAATTAGTTGCCTTAGCTTTCTATTGCGTATTATATGTAGGAGCAATTGCATACAATATTAAAAAGAAAAATCATGGTTATATTCTATTCTTTATTTTCTTTTTATTGATGTTAACTATGGTCAATATAAGCCATATATTAAAACCAGAATTAGCTTTTTGGTTTAATGATAGGGCCTTTGGATTTTTTATAAATGTATTTGATGTTAGGACATCAATATCAGGATTCTTGATAATATTACTTATATCAAATAAGGATAAGATTCTTAGAAACTTAAAAATAGTAGCTTACATAAATTTAGTCTATTACTTAATACAAATATTCCTATTCATTTATGTGGGAAGTTGGATTAATTACTTTATCGGATCAATTCCATCAGAGCAAGCCTTGGTAAGGCTTTATAATATGGACTTAGGATTTGAACTTGCATTTGTTGCAGTTATATTCTTCTCATTATTTATATATGAAAAGAAAAAGTTGTATCTTGTAATATCAACCTTATTAATGTCTCTGACCATGATGATGGGATCAAGAGGAGTTATAGTTTTATTTATAGCATATTTCTTTATAATATCAATATTTTTATTTAATAAGTTAGAAAGAAAAGATTACAAGAAACTTTTGCTAACTTTCTTAATCAGTTTCTCCTTATCAATAGGAGTTTTATTTAGTGGTATACCAACTTATATAACAAAGATTAGTAATGAAAATTATAAATTAGAGTATGAAAAACATAGGAACGAATTACCTGAGGAAGAAAAAGAAAAGGATCTTTCAGAAATTTTAGGTGAAGAAGGTTCAAGAAATAAAGATTTGATTAAAGACGGTCAATTTCTTGAATCAAATGGTAGGTTTACCATATGGCAATTAGGGCTTGAAGCATTCAAAGATAGTCCAATTTTAGGACAAGGAATTTTTGGTGATAGAAACTATGTAGGTAAATATTATGAATGGGGATATAGTCATAATATTATTATCGAAGCTTTGGCAAGTTTCGGTCTTGTTGGATTTATTGGATTTGCATATCTATTATACCTGCTTATAAAGCTGCTAATTAAAATAGAATTAAAAGATTCATTGAATTTAATAATATTCTTAACTATGAGTACAAAGTTGCTTATATCAGATTCTTTCTGGTTTTTATCATATTTTTGGTCCTTATTAGGATTAATTATAATCTATACCTTTGATTATAAAAAAATAAGTAAAAACAAAATAGTAGCTTTAATACTTTCAGGATTTTTATTTGTTGGAACTAGCTTATATTATTTTTCAACCAGCTATAAAAATCAAGATACCAAAACTTATAAGTTAGATAAAGCAACAGTTTTAATTATGTTAAATGGTGAAAATGAAGAAGCAAAAATAAAAGCATATAGATATTTAGAAGAAAAAGGGATAGTTTCCAATGTTTTTGTTGATGCAAATAAGATAGATAATAATATTTATATAGATAACAAGGACATAGAAGTTAATGATAATCCTAAATCTTCTACTAGCTACAGAAGAACAAGATATGAGGGAATAGTTCAGGATATAAATAAGCAGGATTTATTTAGGGAAAAATATTCAATAAAAAATCCTATTCCTGCCTTTATAGCACCTTTCTCTGCATATGATGCACATATAACTTACAGCTTAATGGAATATAGAAAATTTATATTAGAAGAAGATGGTGTAAATTTCTATAAATCAATCAATAAACAAGACCTATATGATCTTAAATTTACAAAAATTTATGATAATAGAGAGCTGATAAATCAAGAAGATAATGAATTAAATAAAGAAAAAGAAATCGACAAAAATAAAAAATCAAGTATTAGTAAAGAAGATTTAATTAAGATAAATAAGGAAGTATTAAATAATACTGATGAATTAATAAATAAATCTTTAGAAAACAAATCTTTGATTCTTTTAGAATTTAATCTAGATAATGAAGATTTAATAAACAGATTTTATAAGGTTGTTAATGATTTAGAAAAATCTAACTTTGATTTTATTAGCTTTAAGGATGTAGATGAGAATACTAAAATTAAATCAAATGAAGAAAAAACACTTAAGAACTATTTAGAAAATTCTGCATTTATAAATTTATTTAGACAGTATTAAGGATAACTATGTATAAAATATTTTTTAAAAGACTATTAGATTTTATTATGTCCGTAGTGCTATTAGTTTTAGGCCTACCATTTATTATAATAGGAGCTATATTTATAAAAATAGATTCCCCAGGCCCTGTAGTATTTACCCAAGAGAGGATAGGCTACAAAAATAAAAAATTTAAAATATATAAATTAAGAACTATGGACCTGGTACCCTTTGATAGTGAGGGAAATAGAAGAAAAGATAAGGACAGGATAACCAAAGCGGGTAAAATCATAAGAAAATTAAGTATAGATGAGCTTCCTCAATTGCTTAATATAATCAAGGGCGAGATGAGTTTTATCGGACCAAGACCTCTTGTGCTTAGATATTACCACTATTATACTGATGAGGAACTAAGAAGACATGATGTAAGACCTGGTATCACGGGTCTTGCTCAAGTTAATGGTAGGTCTAATTTAAACTGGGAAGATAGGTTTAGATATGATGTATACTATGTTGATAATCTTAGTTTTCTATTAGATTTAAAGATTTTATTTAAAACTATAAGAAAAATAGTATCTGGAGCAGATACAAGTGTAACTACTAGACCTAAAAACTTAAAAGATTTTGATGCTGAAAGGAATTTTGAGAAAGTTAGATGAAAAAAACAGTAATTATTTCTGGAGCAAGTGGATATATAGGACAAAACTTTATTAGACTTTATAATAAAGACTTTAATATCATTGCTATAGTCAGAAACAAAGACAAGTTAATAGAATTTGAAAGTAAAATAAAAATATTAACTTTTGATGAGTTTTTAAAGAATCAAGATATCAAAGCTGATTATCTATTGAATCTAGCCTTCCCTAGAAAATCAGATATAGATTTAATTTTAGATTCATATGATTTTACCTATGCTTTATTGGACAAATCATACGAGTGCGGCGTAAAAACTATTATAAATATATCTAGCCAATCGGTATATGATAAAGATAGGATAAAAGAAGCTCAGGAAACTGATTTATTAAAACCTTTTAGCTTATATGGTGTAGCAAAAATCTACATGGAAAAATACTTTGAAGATTTTGCAAAAAAATATAATATAGATTATTTGAACTTAAGAATTGCAAGCATAATAGGTGAAAATTTCGACCAAAGATTTATAAATAAATTTATTTACAAGTATTTAAATGATGAAAATATGGACTTAACAGATAGTGGTAAAAGATTTTCATTTTTACATGTAGATGATGCAGGTGAAGCCTTTGCAGAAATAATAAAAGCAGATGATTTAAAGGCTAATCAAGTGTATAATATAGGCGCTGAAGATGAATATACTATCGAGGATATTATAAATTCAATTAGAAAAGTTATAGATTACAAATCTAAGAGTAAAATAACTATAGAAAAAGCAACAAATATTGATGACAGCACTAACAAGGTAAATATAGAAAAAATAAAGGAAGAATTAGGATGGTGTCCAAAAATAAATTTGGATACTAGTATTGAAAAGATATGGAGAAGCTATGAAGCGTAAAATACTGATACTAGGTGGTGGACAATCACAAGTAGATTTAGCCATAGAAGCCAAGAAAAAAGATTTAGAAGTTTATGTAATAGGTGGAAACTTAGTTGATGATATAAAACAACATACTGATCATTTTGAAAAAATTGATATCAGAGATAAAGATAAGGTAAAAAGCTATGTGATCAATAATAATATTGATTTTATTTTCACTATGGGCCTTGAAACTGCTTTACCAATTATAACTGAAATTTCAGAAGAGCTAAACTTACCAAACTTCTTTTCCAGCCAGTCATTAGAAAAGTTTAATGATAAATATAAATGGAGAAGAGAATTAGGTGATATAGAAGGAAATTTGAAATCCCAATCTGCTAAGAAATTGGAAGACCTTGAGACATGGGATATTTACCCAGCATTTTTAAAACCTGTTGACGGATCAGGTCAAAGGGGTGTATATAGGGTTGAAAATTTTGATGATGTAAAGAAAGTATTTGATAAAAGTATTAAGTTTTCTAAATCAGGCACTTTAATAATAGAAGAATATGCTGGTGGATATGAAATTTCTGTAAATTCATTTATGGTAGATAATGAATTAGTTAATTACATAATTTCAGATAGAATTTCTTATACAGAATACCCTGGAGGTATAATCAAGGAACATATCATAAAACCTCATATTGTAAGTGATGAACTTGATGAAAAAATCAGAAAATTAGTTTTAGCAGTTAACAAAAAAATGGGATTTGAAAATGGTCACATTTATTTCCAAATGAAAATCGATGGAGATAAAGTGAATTTAATTGAATTTACACCTAGGTATGATGGATGTCATATGTGGAAATTGATTAACTATGCTACAGATATAAATTTTGTACAAATGTCCTTAGACTTTTTACTAGGTAATAAACCTGAAATAAAAGAAAATATCATAAAAGATGGAGTATTTATAACTAAATTCATATCTGACAAACCACATATAATAGTAGATAGGAGTAAATATGAATTACCATCGGATTACTTGGCCCTACATTGGTATTATAAAGATGGCGATGAAGTGAAATCAGTTACAGGTTATATGGAAAAAATTGGATATTATATGATAAGAGAAGATATCCCAAGCAAGGAATAGATATGAAAAAGACAATGAAATCTTTTGTTCTAGTTACCTTATTAGGATTCTTAGGGAAAGGTATTGGCCTTTATAGGTCAATCCTATTAGCCAAGCAATTCGGTAGTAGTAAGGAAACTGATGCTTTCATCATAGCTTTAACTGGTGTGCTTATATTATCTTCACTACTTACATCATCTATGAACAACATAGTAGTCATGACGATATCTAAGGAAGATGACAAGAATAAAAGAATTGAAATTGTAAATAACATATTAAATATTACATTATTAGTATCATTCTTATTAATAGTAAGTATGTACTTTCTAAGTCCTGTATTTATTAGTATTTTATCATCTGGTTTTGAAGGTGAACAATTTGAGTTAACTAATACTATGTTTAGGATGGGGATTCCAGCCCTTATGTTTTACTCTGCACAAGGAATTTTTAGAGGATACTTAAATCATGAGGGGGTATTTGTAGACTTTGGACTTTTACCTTTTGCTCAAAATATACCAGTAATCATTTATTTGTTTTTCTTTTCTACAAAATTTGGTATTACTGGGTTAATGATATCACAAGTCATCGGGATATCTATGCAGATGATAATTCAGCTGCCTTTTTTAAGAAAGACGGGTTACAAGTATTATTGGTTCTTAGATAAAAAAGCAAAATATTTAAGATCAGTGGCTGTTTTGCTAGTACCAATATTGGTAGGAGTTATAATAAATGATCTAAATTCTATAGTAGATAAATCAGTAGCTTCATTTTTAGATTATGGAAGTATAACAGTGTTAGATTATGCCTATAGGTTGAATGCCATATTTTTAGATGGATTGATCAGTCCTATAGGATTAATATTACTTCCTTTATTAGCTGCTTCTTACAACAAAAAACAATATGAAAAATTTATAGATACCTATGAAAAAACTTTCGAGCTAATGTGTTTAGTAGTAATACCTATCTCCTTTGTGCTAGTTTTCTATAGTCATGAAATAGTAACTATATTTTATGGAAGAGGAGCTTTTGATATGGATTCAATAAATAGAACTTCAAATGCACTTAAGCTGTATTCTATAGGTTTATTACCAATGGCTGGAAAGTTAGTATATAGTAAAATTTTTTATTCGACTAATGATACAAAGACCAGCATGATTGATGGTTTAATTACTTTAATAATGAATCTTATATTAAATATAATTTTTGTTAAAAACTACCATTACAAGGGCTTAGCTTTAGCAACAACTATTACCAACTGGGTTACCTTTTTCAGGTTATCTATTTTAATTAATAAAAAAGTTAAGATAAAACTTCCTGAGTATATGAAAAAAATAGGGTCACATTTGCAGATTTTTACAGTCTCAGCTATAGTTCTCTTAATATCTAAATTCATATTTAATAAATTTATAGATTTTTATAATATTAGTTTATTAGCTAAATTATTTAACTTTATTTTTGTAATGTTAATATCAGCTTTTATATTTTTTGTATTGGTCTATATTGTTCAAAGAGATAAAATAAAGTCTCTATTCAAAATGATAATAAAGAATAAAACTTAATTCATATAAATTTCATATAATTATTATATTATATAATTTGTTAATAACTTTTAAGGAGAAGTGTTATGAATTTAAGGAATCTACGATTATCATCGATTAACTATATAACTAAGGTTAGATGCATGGCTAATGCCTATAAATATAAAAAATTTGTAAAAAATGAAATAAAAAAAGGTAATTGTTACCAAGGATCAGAAGAAGAGTTTAAAGATAAGGTTTTACCTTATTGGGACAAAGTATCTAACAATACCTATAGACCTCAAAAATACTGGTATCAATATTATGGGAACAGACTACAAAAGTTTGATCCCAAAATTATACCCATGGATCTATTTCAAAATGAAATTATGCCTTATTTAAATAATTTTTTATTACAAGATGCTATAGAAAATAAGTGTTATTTTAATTGTATTATGGGTGATATAAATAAAGCAAAGGAAGTAGTTAAGCATATAAATGGTTTATTATTAGATGCTAATAATAAACTTATTAGCTTTTCTGATTTAGAGTCCATTCTTAAAAATTATAAGCAGTTGATTATTAAACCTATTGATGGTGAAAAAGGTCATGGTATAAAGAAGTTATACTTAGATAAGGATTATTTGTCAGTAATTAAAGAAATAAAAGAACGTATGAAGAATGAAGAGTTTATCATACAAGAAATTATTGACCAAAGTCCGCAGCTAAATAGTTTTAACGAATCTAGTGTAAATACAATAAGGGTTTTATCTTTATTGATGAAGGATAGGGTTGAAATCTTATCAGCAATAGTCAGAGTAGGTAGTAAAGGTTCAGAAGTAGATAATTATTCTCAAGGTGGTGATTGTAGACCTATTGACATAAAGACTAATAAGTTAAAGGGCTACATGATGAAAGGTGACAGATTTTTCAATCAAGATTCTCAGGGGAAAGAAATTGGTGAACCTAAAATCTTAGGATTTGACAAGGTTATTGAGACTGTAAAAAAAATACACCCAAGAGTACCACATTTAAGATGGGTAGGCTGGGACATTGCTATTGATAAAAATCTAGAACCGGTTTTTATTGAATTAAATGGACTAGCTGGAGAAAACCAGTCAGAAGACGGCCCTATATTTGGGGATATCACAGATGAATTCTTAACTGAATTTTTTAATTATAGGAATAAAAAATCTTAATTAGCAAATTATAAATTTGCCATGGAGAAAAAATGGTATTTAGTAGTTTAGTATTTTTATTTATATTTTTACCGGCTGTTTTAATAGCATATTATTCAGTAGGAGAGAAAAAAACTAATATAAGAAATTATATTTTACTAATTTTTAGTTTGATTTTCTATTTTTATGGAGAACCTAAATTAATAGTTTTATTACTAATTTCATTAGGGATAAATTATTTATTAGGTTTACTGATGGATAATAAATATAAAAAAATATTTTTAGTTTTAGCTATATTTTTAAATATAGCTAATTTACTTTATTTTAAATATATGAATTTCTTTATAGATAATATAAATGTATTATTTAATGCATCTATAAACTATAAGAAAACAATCATGCCAATAGGTATTTCTTTTTATACCTTCCAGGCTTTAAGTTATGTAATTGATTGTTATAGAAATCCAAAATTGATTCAAAAAAATCCAATGTTTGTATTTCTATATGTAATCATGTTCCCCCAATTAATTGCAGGCCCTATAGTAAGATATGAGGATGTTGCTAATCAAATTGTAAGCAGAGACCATAGTATTGAAAAGTTTTCATATGGAATAAATAGATTTATCCAAGGGCTTGCTAAAAAAGTTCTTTTAGCAAATGTATTTGCCCTAATGGCCGACGAAATATTTGCAAAATCTGCTGGCTCTACTAACTCATCTTTACTTTGGTTTGGAGCTATAGCTTATACCCTACAAATATATTATGACTTTTCAGGATATTCTGATATGGCTATAGGCTTGGGTAAATTTTTTGGTTTTGACTTTTTAGAAAACTTCAATTATCCATATATTTCAAAATCTATTACAGAATTTTGGAGAAGATGGCACATATCCTTATCTACTTGGTTTAGAGATTATGTTTACATACCTTTGGGGGGGAATAGAAAAGGATATGGAAGACAAATTTTAAATATATTCATAGTCTGGCTTCTAACAGGATTTTGGCATGGAGCCGCATGGAATTTTATCATGTGGGGCCTTTATTTTGCAGTAATACTTATATTTGAAAAAATATTTTTATTAGACTATCTAAATAGGACTAAAATTTTAGGACATATTTATGCTCTAATATTGATAATAATTGGATGGGTAATATTTAGGTCTGAAAGCTTGGATCAAATATTTAACTATATTAAAGTTATGTTTTCTTTTAATGGAGGAATAGATAATCAATTAATTTATTATTTCTACCAATATAAGTTTAATATAGTTTTAGGTTTAATCTTTATATTTCCAGTTTTCAAAAGAGTTAAAAATAATACAGCTACAGAATTTTTACACATATTAATATTAGCGATTTTATTTGGATTAGTAGTAATGTCTTTAGCTCAAAATTCATACAACCCATTTATCTATTTTAGGTTTTAGGAGGGGAAATGAAGAGAATTAATTACTTAAAAGTATATGGATTTGTATTTTTCTTGATCCTTATTTCAGCCTTAACTATCTATAAGATGACCGGTGAGGCATCTTTTTTAGAAAATGAAAATAGGTATAAAACCAAACTTATTAAACCTGATAAAGAAAATTTACTAAATGGTGAATTCATTACAAATTTAGAAGAATCTATCAATGATAATTTAATTTTAAGAAGTAAGATTTTATCTGCACAAAATTATTTAGATATTAATGTATTAAATAAATATAAGGTATCGGATGTGATTTTTAGCCAGGATAAGACAAAACTCTTTAGATTTAGAGAAGATAAAGGTCAGGTAGATGAAGAACAACTTAATGAAGATTTAGAAAACTGGGAAAAGATTAATAATAATTTTAAAAAATCAGATGTTAAGCTTATAGTTGTGGGATTTCCAGATCAATCGCATATATTTACTGACCAATATCCTTATTTCGCCTTTAATAATGAGGAAAAATATCAAGAATCAAAAAAGTTATTCTTTAATGGTTTAGACAAAATTGGTATAGAAAATATAGATATGGATGCTTATCTTAGAAAAGATAGGGAACAATTCTATACTAAAACCGACCACCATCCTAATTTTTATGCAGCAATGGAGGCTTATAAGCTTGTATTGGATAAATTATCCAATGATGGATTAAAACTAGATGATGTAATAAATAAGTCAGATCTTTTATATGGTGATTACAACTTTGTAGGTGCCCATACTAGAAAAGTTTTTAATTATATAAAAGAAGATTTTAAAATGCCTTATCTACAAGCTAAGACTCCTATTTCATATACCAGACAAGATAAAGAAGATTTTGGTAAAGAAATATTTAAAAATACTCAGTATTATGCTTCTTATATGGGAGGTGACTCAGAATTTACCCTTATTGATACAGATAGAGAAGACCTGCCAAATATTATGGTTATAGGTGACTCCACTTCAAATATGTTAGAAAGTATTTTTTGGATGAATGCTAATAAATTTATATCCCTTGATTTTAGAAAAATTAAAGATAGGACTATAGCAGATTATGTAGAAGAATATAAGCCAGATATAGTTATAGTTTCAATTATTAGTGGTTATTATGATGATTTAAACAAAATAATGAAATAAAAAACTAATCTCACATTTTTTATGTGAGATTAGTTTTTTTCTATTTATATTTGTTTTTGAAGTATTTAATTAGACTTCCTTTTGAAAGCAAACTAAATCCTTTTTTGATTTTGTGCTTTAATAGGTGATATCTCCAGTGTTTATGCCTCTTTTTACCAGCCTCAGTCAGTCTCCAAGTGCCAAGTTCTTCAACTGTATTTCTACATACTAGGCAGTATCCACAAGCTTCATCTCCTACAGGGTTTTGACAAAACCAGGTACTTTTGGCCATATCCATAGCATCTAATTCCTTAAATTCTTCAATTTCTTCTTCTTTAGTTTTTTCTATAATCCTTTTTGGAAACTTATAATTTCCAAAAACTGTGGCGGCGTCTATGCCTGTTTCTTCAGTAATGAAATAATATATTTCGCCCGTTTCATCAACTTGCTCCCTTAAGCCCTTTTGAGTGATTACGCTGTCAACAATGAGACTTTCATCAGCATCTTTAGTTCTTTCAAAACTAATCTCTAGTCCAGGAATAGTCCTTGTTACTTGCGACAATAATATATTTTGAAAAGATATATGCTGTGTTTTTATTAATCTTTTATAAGCATCAATTATATCTTGGTCTATAGGTCTAAAATCATCTTCATCTAAGATAATTAGTGGTAGTATATTAGCCTTTGTGCTAGGTCTATCCTTAATCATTTCTGCAAGTTTATTTACAGTTTTTATTTCTTTATCTCTTGTCTTTCTTTTTCTTATATAAATATAATATGGCTGTATGTCGATATCATAATAAGATAATTGTAAAACTCTTAAAGTTGAGTCAAGTCCACCAGTCCACATTACCTTGGCGGTATATTTTTCGTTTTCCATTAAACACTCCTTTATAACAAAACAATATTATCACAATGCATCCTTGTTTTCAATTTTAAAAATATGTTATAATTAGCTAGAATAAGAGAAAAGGAGCACAATCATGTCTATACTATTAACAGGTGGAGCAGGCTATATAGGTTCACATATAGCAGTTGAACTTTTAACCCTAGGAAAAGAAGTTGTAATATTTGACAACCTATCTAATTCATCGGAAAAAGTACTTGATAGGATCAAAGAAATTACAGGTAAAAGTCCTAAGTTTTATAAGGGTGACTTAAGAGATAGGGAAGACCTAGACCATGTATTTAAAAATGAAAATATTGAATCAGTTATTCATCTAGCTGGACTAAAAGCTGTTGGTGAATCTGTAAGGAAGCCTATAGAATATTATGATAACAACATAGGTGGGACAACAATTCTTTTAGAAGTTATGAGAGATAATGGCGTTAAGAAGATTATTTTCTCATCATCTGCTACAGTCTATGGAGACAATACAAATGTTCCTCTAAAAGAGTCTTATGAAGTGGGTAAACCAAGCAATCCTTATGGATGGTCTAAGTGGTTTATCGAGCAAATTTTACAAGACTTATATGTATCAGATCCAAGCTGGCATATAGTTATATTTAGATATTTCAATCCTGTGGGAGCTCATCCTTCAGGCCTTATAGGAGAAGATCCAAAGGGGATACCAAACAACCTAACTCCTTATATAACCCAAGTTGCTATTGGAAAACTTGAAAAACTTGGCATATTTGGAGATGATTATGATACCAAGGATGGTACAGGGGTCAGAGACTATATTCATATAGTGGACCTAGCCAAGGGTCATATAGCTGGACTTTCTAAATTAGAAGAGGAAGGAATAAATGTTTATAACCTAGGTACAGGTAAGGGATCTTCAGTTTTAGAAGTAAAAGATGCCTATGAAAAAGCTGTAGGCAATAAAATTCCTTATGAAATCAAGGAAAGAAGACCTGGTGACTTAGCCGAAGCATATTGTGATGCGTCTAAGGCGAAAGAAGAACTTGGCTGGGAAGCAAAATTTGACATAGACCAAGCAGCAGTAGATGCTTGGAATTGGCAAAGTATAAATCCAGATGGATATTAATGTTATCCTTGAAAAGATGAAATATATGTGCTATAATTCAGTAGTTAAATGAGAAATTAAGTGAAAGAGGTGAAAAGATGAAACAAGATTTACATCCAAAGACATATGAAGCGCAAGTTACTTGCCAAACATGTGGTACATCTTTTACTACTACATCTACAATGGAAGATATCAAAGTAGAAGTATGTTCAAATTGCCATCCATTCTATACAGGAAAGCAAAGAACAGCTGAGCGTGGTGGTAGAGTTGAAAAATTCAAGAAAAAATACAAGATGGACTAATTATAGAAATCCGGAGACCAGATTTTATCTGGTCTCTTTTTTATTGAATATAAAATGCCTATCCTATATAATTTAAATAAGATATCTTTTTTAAAATATGGGTATCAATGATTTTAAAGGGGGAAAAATTATGTCATTAATAGGAAAAAAAATACAAGAATTTAGTGTAGATGGATATGATCCAAAAAAAGAAGAATTTGTTAAGGTAACAAATGAAGATTTCATGGGTAAATGGACAATCTTATGCTTTTATCCAGCAGACTTCTCATTTGTATGTCCAACAGAATTAGAAGATTTACAAGGTCAATACAAGACCTTACAAGATTTAGGAGTAGAGGTATATTCTGCATCAACAGATACACACTTTACTCACAAGGCATGGCATGACCATTCAGATGCTATAAGCTCAATTGAGTACACAATGCTTGCTGACCCAAGTCAAAAATTATCATTAGCATTTGATGTTTTAGATGAAGAATTAGGTTTATCACAAAGAGGTACATTCTTAATCGATCCAGATGGAGTTGTACAAACAGCAGAAATCAATGCTGACGGTATTGGTAGAGATGCTTCTGTTTTAGTAGACAAGGTAAAAGCTGCTCAATTCGTTAGAAAAAACCCAGGTGAAGCTTGCCCTGCAAAATGGAAAGAAACAGGTAAGGCATTGACACCAGGTTTAGACTTAGTAGGTAAAATATAATGTTATCTAGTGATTTAAAAAATCAACTAGCCCAATACTTAGAGCTATTAGAAAATAAGTTAACTTTGAGAGTTTCCTTGGATGATAGTGACAATTCAAAAGAAATGAAAGAATTTCTTGAAGAGGTTGTTTCTTTATCAGACAAACTAACTTTAGAAGAAGGAAGCTTAGAACTTAGTCCATCATTTTCATTAGATAGGGAAGATGGACCTTCAGGAGTAGTTTTTGCTGGTGTACCAATGGGACACGAGTTTGAATCATTCGTACTTGCTCTTTTACAAGTTGGAGGAAGACAACCAAAGATTGACCAAAAACTAATTGACAAGATTAAAAAGATTGACCAAGACCTACATTTTGAAACATTTGTGAGCTTGACCTGTCACAACTGTCCTGAAGTCGTACAAGCCTTAAATATAATGGCTGTGTTAAATCCAAAAATTTCCAATACTATGATTGAGGGTGGAACCTTCCAAATTCTAGTTGAAGAAAAATCAATCATGGCTGTTCCAACAGTTTACCTAAATGGCCAAGAGATATTTGGTGGTAAACGTAGTATAGAAGAAATCCTAGATATGATTTTAGGAGAAGATTCTAGAGAATCCCTAGCAGACAAAGGTGTTTATGATACCCTAGTTATAGGTGGTGGACCTGCAGCTATGTCAGCAGCTATCTATTCAGTTAGAAAGGGTATACGTACCGGACTTTTAGCTGATAAATTTGGTGGACAGGTGAATGATACACTTGAAATAAACAATATTTTAGGAATCCAAGAAACAGAAGGTCCTAAATTTATGACTGAAGCTAAGGCTCATGTTGAATCTTATCCAGTAGAAGTTTTAGAAGGATATAAGGCTACAGGCATATATAAGAAAGACGACTTGATCGAAGTAAGTCTTGACAATGGAGATGTGCTAAAGGCTAAAACAATTGTTATAGCTACAGGTGCTGGATGGAGACTAATAGGTATACCTGGAGAAATAGAATTCAAAAACAAGGGTGTAGCTTATTGTGTTCACTGTGATGGTCCTTTATTTAAGGATAAACCTGTAGCTGTTATAGGTGGAGGAAACTCTGGAGTTGAATCTGCCCTAGACCTAGCAGGTATTGCTAAGGAAGTTCACTTGATTCAATTTGATGATAGATTAACAGCTGACCAAGTATTGCAGGATAGGTTGAAAGAATTAGATAATGTAAAAGTATATTTAAATGCAAATACCCAAGCTTTATTAGGTGATGGTAAGGTAGAACAAGTAGTATTTAAAGATAGGCAAAGTGGAGAAGAAACTAGCATAGATATAGCAGGATGCTTTATCCAAGTAGGTTTAGTTCCACATACAGAATGGTTAGGATCCAGCTTAGAATTAAACAAGCGTGGAGAAATAATCATTGATAACCAAGGCTTGACTTCAGTAGAAGGAGTTTACGCCGCTGGTGACTGTACAGATGTAGTTTACAAACAAATCATAATAGCAGCAGGATCTGGTGCTACAGCATCTTTAGGTGCTTATAACTACTTACTAAGACAGGGTAGAGTATAAATAAAAAAAAATAAACTGACTTTAAGTTGTGTTGAATAACTTGAAGTCAGTTTTTAATTTACAATCCTAAATACACTTCTTCCATATACTTATCTATAGCAATCTTGCTTATCTCTCTCATGGTCAAGGCGCCATTTGGCATATAGTGTAAGCCGCTTTGGTAGAAGCCTATAGAAATAAGGTTTCTAATTTCTCCATACTTGTTAGATAAGATACTTGAATCTGGCCATTTTACATTTATTCCTTTAGCGGAATCTTGGCTTGAAATAATCTTTTTATTAAGTAGATTTTTAATTAAAATATTCTCTTTAGCATTTTCCATTAGGTCTAGGTTAAATCCTGTAGTATTAATCAGGTAATCAACTTCCTTCACCTCTTCACCAGTAACTACAAATTTACCATCTTTATGTTCAATTTCTTTCAATCCCTTGTTAAAGATAACTTTTCCTTCATTTATGCTATCTATAATCCACTGGCTAGTTTTCATAGGTACCAGGGTGAAGAATATATCAAATACCTTATGGTATTCATTCAGATATTTTTCTTGGTCAAGTTTTGATAAGAGTCCAAATATTTGTGCATGGTACTTAGAAATGAGACCGAAGTAATAATGCAAGACTTGTAAGTCATAAGGTTTTTCATAAATCAATTTTTGATAGCCTTCATATGTATCAATATCCTTATATTTTTCATAAGATTTTAGGATATCAACTCCCGCAGCTTTCAAATCACCATCAACTTTATTTAATGCGTCTTCTAGTGCTATAAATCCAGTATCTGTATTTATACTTTCTCTTATCCAATCATAGGATATAGAAAATTTGAATTTGCTCTTATCTTTAAGAGGAATGGATGGAAACTTGGTTATTTCACTATTTATCACAAAAAATTCAAAGGCCTTTTCTGGTTTAAGTACTAGAGAAAGATACCTAAAAACATCTACTGAAGAGGCACCGGCGCCTATGATTCCAATTTTTGCATCCTTGTCTAAATCTGATAATTTTTCTTCCATTAAGTATGGATTATGGATATAATTATCTATTCCTTTTAAATCATAAAAATCATTGTAGTCTGGATGGCCTAGGGCTAGAAAAACTGTATCAAATTCTATATCTAAATATTCTTTAGTTTTAAGCTTAAACTTTTCACCGACAAGGTCTAAATCAGTAACTGCTTCTTTTATGATTTCTACATTTTCTGATTCATAATATTTCTTAAAATAGTCTCTTAAATAAAGTCCGTAGTCTTCTCTGGAGATTAAGCCTTCAAAATTTATAGGCTCTTCAACATTTTTATCAAGCCATTCTTGCAAATCATCATCAGTTTCTCTGTCCATTGACATGAGTCTAGGACCTACATTCAGCATCTTAACTGGGGTATCTTTTTCATATGGGATACCGGGTCCTAAAATATCTCTTTTTTCAAATATGTAAATTTTATCTTCAGACCTAAAATTTTTATGGTCTAAAATATGTCTTAAAATATTGGATCCGGTCACTCCACCACCGATAATAGCTATTTTCATAATCACTCCTTTTACTTTATATCTAATTATAACATAACAAGTCTTTTCTTTGATATTAGCTTATTAAAGTGATAAAATTAATTATTGATAATTAAGGAGTTTATGATGAGTAGAGACATTAAAAAAACTTCCATAGGGGGTCAGGCTCTTTTTGAAGGCATACTTATGAAGGGACCTTTTGTTAGTTCAATAGCTGTGAGAAAACCCGATGGAGAAATTGAAGCAAAAATAGTAGAAAGAACAACTATAGCAGAAAAATATCCTATTTTTAAGCTACCATTTTTAAGAGGAATGGGGATTTTATGGGATGCTCTTAGAAATGGTACAAAGGCTATAGATTATTCTTTATCTTATTATCCAGAAGAGGAAAAGAAGACCAGTAAATTAGCAGACTTTTTCTTTTCAATTTTATCCATATTGGTTACAGGACTTTTCATAGCCCTATTTTTCTTTGTACCAACATGGATTTCTAATTTATTTGCAGATAAAATTAATTCGATATTTGTATTGAACCTGATAGAAGGCTTTATAAGAGTTATTTTCTTTTTGATATATATAATGTCCATATCTCAAATAAAGGACATAAAAAGAGTATTTAGATACCATGGGGCAGAACACAAAACTATTGCCTGCTATGAGCATGGAGAAGAATTGACTGTAGAAAATGTTAGAAAACATTCTAAATTGCACCCTAGGTGTGGGACATCTTTCATGTTTAATATGGTCTTGATATCAGCCCTAGTTTTATCACTTTTTGGCTGGCCAAACCCTATCTTAAGATTTGCAACAAGGATTTTGATCCTCCCAGTTTTAGTAGGAATCACCTATGAGTTAAATAGGTGGATGGGCAAGTCAGATTCAAGGTTTGCTAAAATATTGGCCCTACCAGGAATGTTTGTCCAATATATTGGAACTGTTAAAGAACCAAGTGATGACATGATAGAAGTAGCTATTGCAGCTATGGAACTTGTAATACCAGAGGATAGCCATGCAGACGAACTCTAAGACTATAAAAGACTTGCTGGAGGCAGACTACCAATATACGGAAATCATTCTTCAGTATCTATTAGATATGACAAGGTCACAAATTTTTTTGAATCAAAATTTAGAACTTTCAGATGATGTATGGAATAGATTTTTAGACATACAAAGAGATCTAAAGGATGGTAGACCTCTTCAATATGCCATTGGTAAGTGGAATTTTTATGGATATGACTTTATTGTAAATGAGAATGTTTTGATACCAAGACCAGAGACTGAATTGCTGGTGGAAGAGATATTGAAGGAAGAACTCAAGGATAAAAAACTACTTGATATAGGGACAGGATCAGGTGCTATTGCCGTAAGTTTGGACTTGGAAAACAAGGATAATCTTCAAGTAAGTGCCTGCGATATTTCAAAAGAAGCCTTAGAAGTTGCTAGGGTGAATGCAGAAAAACTTGGGGCCCATTTAGACTTTATCCATTCTGACCTTTTTGAAAATATAGAAGGAAGATTTGATATCATAGTTTCCAATCCTCCATATATAAGCGAAGAGGACTATGATAAACTAGACGAACTTTTATACCATGAACCAAAAACTGCCTTGTATGGTGGTATAAAGGGTTATGAAATTTACGAGAAAATAATAGATCAGGCTAAGTCCTATTTAAAAGACCAAGCTAGTATATATTTTGAAATAGGCTATGACCAAGGAAAGGTAATTTCCGACTTGCTTAGAGAAAATGGTTACCATGATGTAAAAATTTTACAAGACTATGGTGAAAAAGATAGGATAGTTACAGGCAAATGGCTAAAAGATAGCATTACAAGCTAATCTTATGCTATAATTATTATGATATTTATTGATTATTGAAAGGATTTTTATGTTTGAAAAATTAGAATCAACTAAGGAACATTATTACGACTTAGAAAAACAGTTGGCTTCTCCTGACTTGCTTGCTGACATGGATAAATGGCAACAAGTAAATAGAGAATATGTGGGGCTTAAAGATTTGGTTAAAGCCTATGAAGAATATAGAGAGAATGAAGACAGGATAAGCGAAAATAAAGAAATGCTAGAAGCTACTGAAGATCAAGAGTTTTTAGACCTTCTTCATGAAGAGATACATGAGTCAGAAAAAAGATTAGAAGAATTAGAAGAAAAAATAACATTCTTACTTATACCAAAAGATCCAAACGACCATAAAAACGTATTTGTTGAAATTAGAGCAGGTGCAGGTGGTGATGAGGCCGGACTTTTTGCTGGTGAACTTTATAGAATGTACCAAATGTATGCTTCAAAATCAGGCTTCAAAATTGAAGAAATTGAATTTTCTGATCAAGGTATAGGTGGTGTAAAAGAAGTAATCTTCATGGTAAAGGGTGAGGGTGCTTATTCAAAATTAAAATATGAATCTGGTGTTCATAGGGTACAAAGGGTCCCACAAACTGAAACTTCTGGCCGTATCCATACATCTACAGCAACTGTTGCAGTTTTACCAGAAGCAGAGGATGTTGACGTTCAAATAAATGAATCTACAGACATTAGAATAGACTACTATAGGGCTTCAGGAGCAGGTGGACAACACGTTAACACAACTGACTCTGCTGTACGTATTACCCACTTACCTACAGGTATAGTTGTTGCTGTGCAAGATGAAAAATCACAGCATAAAAATAAAGACAAGGCTATGAAAATTTTAAGGGCTAGAGTTTATGAAGCTGAACTTGAAGAACAACAAAAGGCCTTATCAGAAGATAGAAAATCACAAGTTGGTACAGGGGACAGGTCAGAGAAAATTAGGACCTATAACTTCCCTCAATCAAGAGTAACAGACCACAGGATAAATAAAACAATCCACCAATTACAAGACTTTTTAGATGGGGATATTGAAGAGATGATAGATGCTTTGATATTAGAAGACCAAACTAAGAAGCTTGAATTATCTCAAGAAAAATAATTAGAGGAAAAAGATGAATAATATTAAAGACTTATATATAGACAATTCCTTAATAGGTAGCCACCAAGGCCATACCTTATTTGATGATGTATATATTGAACACAATTCACTTCCAGAAATTAATTTAGCTGATATTGATACTACTACTGAATTTATGGGAAGTAATTTTTCTTTTCCATTAATTATTTCATCTATGATAGGTGGTACAGAAAGAGGATTAGAAATAAATGAAATCCTTGTAAATATCGCCCAAGATTTAAATATACCTATAGAATTAGGATCTCAACAAGAAAATATAGCAAGTGATGAACAATCAAAACTTTACTTGTCAGAAATTGATGATGACCTAGAAAAAAATGTTTTTATCTTATCTAACTTATCAGCTAAGGCCAGTGAAGAAGATGTGAAGATAGCTATGGACCAAGTAAAGGCCAATGCTTTATCCTTATATATAAATGCAGCTCAAGAAGCTGTTAGTTTTGACCATGAAGCTGATTTTGAAGGGGTCTTAGCTAATATAGAAAAACTTGTTTCCGTTTATGGTGACAAGGTCTTAGTTAAAGAAAAGGCTATGGGAATGTCTCAAGAAACTGTAAAAAAACTAGTTTCAGCAGGAGTTAACTATATAGACTTATCTGGCTATGGTGGGACAAACTTTATAGAGATAGAAAACTTGCGTAACTATAGGAATGATTTTTCCGACATGTACGGTTGGGGCATACCAACAGCCAAGTCTATATTAAATGCTAGAGTAGTCAGTCAAGATGTTAAAATCATAGCATCAGGTGGAATAAAGACCTCTATGGACATCATCAAGGCCTTGATCTTAGGTGCTGACTATGTAGCAGTAGCAGGTGAACTTTTAAGATACCTAGTCCATGGAGGCTATGACCATGCTAAGGCATACCTAGAAGGACTTATTAAAAAGACAAAGATACTTATGTTTTTATTGGGAGCAAGAAACTTAGAAGAGTTAAAAAGAGTTCCCTATAAATTGACAGGTAAATTAAAGGAAATTTCAGAATGACAGATTTTAATGTAAAAAGAAAACAAGCCCTTTTCAACTTAGAAACAAATGAAAATTCTCAAGTGAAAAATGTTATAGCTGTAGTTTCAGGTAAGGGTGGAGTAGGTAAGTCTATGGTTACTTCAAGTCTAGCTGTAGCCATGGCGAAAAAAGGATACAAGGTAGCTATTTTAGATGCTGATATAACCGGACCGTCAATAGCAAGAGCTTTCAATCTTAAAGGAAAGCTAGAAGTAGCTGACAAGGGATTAAACCCAATGGTGACCAAGGAAGGGATCAAGATAGTTTCTGCCAACCTTATAATTGATGATGAAAAGTCAGCTGTAGTTTGGAGGGCTCCAATGCTTACTGGAGCTATAAGGCAATTTTGGATAGATGTAAATTGGGGAGATATAGACTATATGTTTGTAGACCTTCCACCGGGAACATCTGATGCCCAACTTACCATATTTCAATCAATAACCTTGATGGGAATTATAATGGTAAGCTCTCCTCAAGACCTTGTAAACATGATAGTAGAAAAGGCCTTAGGAATGGCAAATAAACTAGATATACCAGTATTAGGACTTATAGAAAACTTTTCATATTTCCAAGCTCCTGATACAGGAAAAAAATATGAAATTTTTGGAAAATCAAAGGTTGGAGAATTATCAGAAAAGTATGATTTAGATATACTAGCTCGAGTACCTATAAATCCTGAATTTGCAGACCTAATCGACCAAGGAAAAGTTGAGAGCATAGATACATCCTTTTTAGATGAAGCAGTTGAAAGAATTGAAGGTTTTGAAAAATATGAAGAATAAAATAGTAACCAAGGGACAATTGAAGTTTATGATATTTACCAATTTGTTTATCTTTGCAACAATTGGACTTATAATTTATGAATTAAAAAAAATAGGAGGAATCAAATACTCCTATATAATGCTAGGTTTAATTTTTGCCTTGATGGCAGTAAACCAAGTTATTTATTATAAAAATAATAAGGCAAAATCCTATGCCTTTATGGCAGGTTTTTTTGGTCTTATTTCACTATTAATAATAATATTTTCAATACTAAGATTATTATAAAATAAAACTGTTGCTAGGTTGAATGACCTAATTAAAGTTGGTTTTTATATCCAACTTGAGATAAGTTCATCCCTGCAACAGTTTTTTATTATGCTATATCTTTTACAAAAACATCAACATGATCAATTTCAAAAGCTAATATTGTATGTATTTGTTCTTTTACATTTTTTTGAACATTTTCGGCTACTTCATAAACATTTTCACCGGCTTTTACAACTATAGTAACTTTAATTTGCATGCTATTATCTTCAACGTTTGCAATCAAAGCTTCTTTTTTTCTTCCATCAAATTTACCATTTCTATATCCGATAACGCTGTGTACACCTTCAACTTTTAATGCGCTTTCTGCAACTAATTGGTCTATTATATCATTTGAAATCTTAACTGAACCATTCTTAAAATCAGACATGATTACCTCCTTTTTATAAAAAGCAAATATGCTTATATATAAGATTATTATATGCAAAAGATAGCCTTTATGCAAATTACTTTTTATGCTATCAACAACTATTGAAATTGTGTTATAATTATTTATACGATCAAAGAAGGAAGTACAAATGAAAAGAAACAAAATTTTTGGATTAGATTTACTTAAAACAATAGCGATTGTTGCAATAGTTATATACCATTTAAATGCGGCATGGTTTCCAGGTGGTTTTATAGGAGTTGACCTATTTTTTGTAATATCAGGTTACCTACTAGCATCTTCTTTTTTAAGACAAGATGAAGAAAATAGATTTTCCCTATTTAAAAACATCTTTAGGAGGATAAAAAATCTCTGGCCACCACTATTTATAGTAGTATTTTTTGTGACTATTTTTATAACAATGTTTAATAAACCTATTTTAGACATAGCTCACAGAGATATATTTCCATCTTTAACCTTTACCAATAACTGGTGGTTTATCATCAATAAGGTGGGATATTTTGACTCATATTTCCAAAGTCCATTTAAACACCTCTGGTATATTTCTGTTTTAATGCAGGCCTATATAATATTAAATATTCTATTTTATTTAACAAGTAAGTTATCTGTAAAAAATAATTACAAAACATTTAGAATCACAATTTCAATCCTAGCTATAATATCTTTTGTAGCTATGCAAATCTTGTATGATCCTGAAAATATTTCTAGAGTTTACTACGGGACCGATACTAGAATTTTTGAAATAATTATAGGGGTTTTGGCCTATTTCCATTATCCAATAAGGAAATTAAGAAAAGAGGATTCTAGAAATAGCTTAGAAAGCTATGAAAAAGATAAGTTTGAAATAAAGCTATCTAAGTCTATATTGGCCTTAATCAGTGTACTTAGCTTGGCGGCCTTTGTAGTCCTAGGCATATATGTATCTGAAGAATACACTTGGGTTTATAGGGGAGGATTTTTATTATTTGCTTTACTATCTGTAGTAATGGTTTATACCATGGCTAATGATAACAACCCTATTTTTAATAAATTTAGATATATACCATTTATTACAAGACCTGGTGAAATGTCATATTCTATCTATTTATGGCACTTCCCAATAATTATCTTGTCAGAAACTCAAGCTGAAATAAATGGACCAAAGACCATATATGTAGTAATTAGGGTGCTAGCATTCTTAATTTTATCAGCCTTTACCTATTACTTTATGGAAAAACCTCTGGCAAAAGAAAGAAAGGCGAGACCTAGATCTAGAAGAGAAAGAGAAAAAACAAGAGAAAGAAAGTCAAATGTCCTGGTACAAAGAGTTGGATTGGGACTTGCTATAATCTTTATCTTGGGTGCCTTCGGTATAGGTATACCATTTATTTCAACAGCCTTTGTTGATACAACTAGAAATATAGACTTACCTGATGAACTTGTAACAGATGGTGAAGAACTAGGTCAAAAGGCTAAAGAAAATGGCATGGAAATTATAAAGCCAGCAGAAAAGGAAGAGAGTCCAAAAGAGCCTGGTTCAAATACCCAAGAAGAGGTTAATTTTGATGGAATTAAATATGACAAGATAGTTCTAATAGGGGATTCTCTTGGAGTAAATGTCGGCTTAAGTTTAAAAGAAAAATTAAACAATGTAATAGTTGATGCTAAGGTTTCAAGGCAACTATACCAATCAGAACCAGTTTTCGCAAAATATGCTGAACATGATTCTGAAAATACAGCCTTGGTAATGATGCTTGGTACCAATGGTTTATTTAACGAAGGTCACTTAGATAAGTTAATGGCACATTTTCCAAAGAGCAAAAAGGTCTTTGTGAATGTAAATATGCCAGACTCATGGAGAGATAAGGTAAACCAAGATCTAGCATCCTATGTTGAAAAACATCCTGAAATAAGCTTGGTAGATTGGTATTCAAACTCAAAAGATCATCCAGAATACTTCGCTAAAGACAAAACTCATTTAAATAATGATGGTATAAATGTCATGATAAATTTAATAGCACAAGAACTTAAAAAATAGAGATAAAGTGTGTGGGGAAGCTGAAAAGAGCCTACACACTTTATTTCTTTATTAATGTCAATATGCTATAATTTTTATTACGGAGTGATTATGACAAGTTTAAGAGAAAAATATTTAGACATAAAAACAGAATATCTATATAAAAGTATTTATGAGAAAAATCTTTATAATAACTTATACATTCAAAAATTTGGAAAATATGAGTTGGAAAAGAAAGAGCTCTTGTATAAGATGTTTATATATGACCAAAGAATCCAATCTAAGCTTTTATTTAGCATGAGTACAGACCTAAAGACTTACTCAAATGTTAATTTAATAGACCAGTATTCAGATGGAATAGCTCAGATTGAATATAGGGATTTAATAAATCATATAAATGAATTAAAAAACTTGCTTACAAAAAATGACTTATTTATAGCAAGGGCAAATGAAAATCTCAATGATAAGACTAAAGTAAAAATTAGAAAACTATTGAAATATACAGATCCTCTTCTAGTTAATGGGGAGAGGTCGAAAAACCTATATGAGAGCTTTATTCTTCAAGGAAAATCAGCTTATCTTCCATACTTAAAGGAACTGCTTGATTTTGCTGAGGTAGTTCAGGGGAAGACCAAGAAAAATCCTAAAGAAGTCTATGAAGCAGCGATTGAAACTTGCAAAAAAGACTTGGAAGAATTGGATAATACTTTTCCTATAAATATAGCAGACAAGCTAAATTCTAATGAATATAAAATGAAACAAGAAGAAGACTACAAAGAAGAGATTAAAAAGGCTAGAAAATCATTAAAAAAGATGTCGCAATTTTATCTATATAGCAAGGATGATTCAGGTCTACTTAACTAATTATTAATATGGTATAAAAACATGCAAGAAGGGGGATGCAATGTTAAAAATAGAAAATTTACATGCTCAGGTAGAGGGCAAGGAAATATTGAAGGGGATAGATTTAGAAATTAAATCTGGTGAAACTCATGTTATCATGGGGCCAAATGGTTCGGGTAAGTCTACCTTATTAAAAGTGATAATGGACCATCCAGACTATGAAGTAACTGAAGGTGAAATCTTCTTTGAAGGTGAAGATATATCAGAAGAATCAACTGATAAAAGAGCTAAGAGAGGTATGTTTTTATCCTTCCAAAACCCAGAAGAAGTTGAGGGTATCTCTGTAGAAAACTTTTTACGTACAGCCTTCACAAATGTTAAAGATGAAAAACCGCAATTATTAGAATTTAGAAGAGATTTAAAGAAAAAATTAGAAGAATTAGACTTTAATGGAGACTATGCGCAAAGATACTTGAATGTAGGCTTCTCAGGTGGGGAAAAGAAAAAGAATGAAATCCTACAAATGAAAGTTTTAGATCCAAAATTTATTATGCTTGACGAAACTGATTCAGGCTTGGACGTAGATGCAACAAAGATTGTTTCTAAAGAAGTGTCTTCATTCTTAAATGAAGATAAGGCTGCACTAATCATTACCCACCATTCTTCAATATTAGAATCAATTAAGCCAGATTTTGTCCATGTAATGATTGAAGGAAAGATCGTAAGGACTTCAGATAGCAGCTTGATAAGCGAAATCGAAAAAGATGGTTACTCTAAAATAAGAGAAGAGGTAAAAAATGTCTAAAAAAACCTATGTTGAAGATATAGATAGGGGAATTTACGACAGAAAAAATGATTTTGAATATGACAAAATTTCCTCTAAGGGTTTAATAGAAGAAGTTGTCAGACAAATCTCAGCTGAAAAAAATGAACCAGAATGGATGCTAAAAAAAAGATTAGAAGCTATGAGAATCTTCTATGAATTGGATAATCCATCATGGGGACCAGACTTGTCAGCTGTGGATGTTGATGAATTAACCCTATATGTAAAGCCAAAAGCAAGAGAAGTAAACCAATGGGATAATTTACCAGACAATATAAAGCAAACATTTTACGACCTAGGTATACCACAGGCAGAAATTGACGCCTTAGCAGGTGTTGCTGCCCAGTATGACTCAGAGGTTGTGTATTCAAATGTTAAAAAATATTTGAAAGAATTGGGTGTAGTTTATATAACCATGGAAGAAGCCTATGAAAGCCATGAAGACCTATTAAAAGAATGGTTTGGCAAGGCTATAAATCCATCTATGCACAAGTATGCAGCCTTACACTACGCTGTTTGGTCGGGTGGATCTTTTGTATATGTACCAAAGGGTGTCCATGTAGATATTCCAATTCAATCCTACTTTAGATTTAATGCACCTGGTGCAGGTCAATTTGAGCATACCTTTATTTATGTAGATGAAGGTGCTTATGTCCATTATATTGAAGGATGTTCAGCTCCTAAGTACAATGTAGTCAATGTTCATGCTGGTGCAGTAGAGTTATTCGTAAAAGAAAAAGCTAAACTAAGATATTCAACCATAGAAAATTGGTCAAAAAATATGTACAACCTAAACACCAAATCAGCTATAGTTTGGGAAGAGGGCCATATAGAATGGGTTTCAGGATCCTTTGGTTCTGCAGTTTCCATGCTTTATCCATCATCTATTTTAATTGGAGAAAATGCGAAATCTGATTATACAGGTATCACTTTTGCTAATGATGGGCAAATATTGGATACAGGTACCAAGGTTGTACATGCTGCTCCAAATACCTATTCTACAGTTAACTCTAGATCAATTTCAAAATCTGGTGGTGAAGCTATTTATAGGGGATTGGTGCATTTTAAAGAAAATGCCGCCGGTTCAAAATCCAATGTTAACTGTGAATCCTTGATGCTTGATAACCAAGGTTCAGTATCAGATACCATTCCTGTAATGATCATCGAAAATGATGATGTAGACCTAGGTCACGAAGCGAAGATAGGTAGGATAGATGACTCTAAAATTTTCTACTTGATGTCTAGAGGCTTGTCTGAAGAAGATGCTAAGGCCATGCTGGTAAGAGGTTTTGCTGAACCTATAGCTAAAGAATTGCCATTAGAATATGCAGTAGAAATGAACAACTTAATTAGTTTAGAACTAATTGGATCAATAGGATAGGAGGATAAAATGACAAAAGCAAATATTTTACCTCATATAACCTGGGGTCACACAAAAGCCAACCATGTTGATATAGAATTACCAGAAATAAAGTATATTGATTTTTCATCAAATCCTGATACAAAAGGATCTGAAGATTTTAACCATGTATTTGAAAACAAAAAGTATGGAGTTTCAGATTCAGTAAAAGAATTAAATGAAAAATATAGAAACTATTCTGAATATTACGAATTTACAGGCCAAGAAGACTTAAGAAGAGAATTTAAACTGACAGAAGAAATTAGTAATATAAATGACCTACATGAAATCCATGTAAGGGAAGGGGCCAATGCCAAAATCTTATTTGACTATAGGACTGAAGCTGACATAGAAGCCTTTAGAAACTCTATTTTCAAGATAAATGCTGAAAAAAATTCAGAAGTAAAGATTGTGATTGTACAAAGACTTTCACACAAGTCTCAATCCTATGTCTCTTTAATTTCTGAAATTGCAGAAGATGCAAGAGTTCACCTTGTTCATATTGAATTGGGTTCTAAAAAGGCTTATGCAAACTATGAAGTAGAATTGGTTGGTGACAGGTCAGAATCAGATATTAAAACAGCTTATTTTGTTGATGGAAATAGGTATTTAGACTTAGCCTATGTCATGACTCACTATGGGCAAGAGTCTGATTCCGACATGGTTTTACAAGGGGTATTGAAGGACCATGCTGAAAAAAGATTTGCGGGTACCCTAGATTTCTTAAAAGGATGTAGACTTTCTACAGGTAATGAAGAGGAATTTGTTACCCTCTTAGACCCAACTGTAAAATCAAGGGCTATTCCTATATTATTAGCTCGTGAAGATGACATTGTAGGTAACCACGCTGCTTCTGCAGGACGTGTAGATAAAGAAATGCTCTTTTATATCCAATCAAGAGGTTTTGACCAACTAGAAGCTAAGAGGATAATTATTGAATCAAAAATTAAACCAATACTTGATTTGATAGAAGACATAGATTTAAGAAATGAATTATTAGAAGATATTAGACAAGGAATAAGAGAATGAGACCAGAAGAAATAAGGAAGGACTTTCCTTTTTTCGAAAAAAATAAAAATATCACTTATTTAGATTCGGCTGCAACCAGTCAAAAACCTAGTATTGTAATCGATTCTCTTAAAGAATATTACGAAACCTTCAATGCTAATGCTGGCAGAGGGTCTTATGGCCTATCTGCAAAGTCAAAAGAGATTTTAGAAAATACTAGAGAAAAGCTTAAAGACTTTACCAAGGCAGGACATGACTACGAACTTATATTTACCAAGTCTGCTACAGAAGCTTTGAATTTAGTTTCATATTCTTATGGATTAAATAATCTTAAAAAGGGTGACCAGGTCTTAATCTCTATTGCTGACCACCACGCCAATCTGGTTAACTGGCAATATATCTGCGAAAAAACTGGATCAGAATTAAAATATTTCTACCTAGATGAAAATTTAAATTTGGATTTGGAAGACTACAGGAGAAAATTAAATTCTAAGACCAAGATAGTAGCCTTTACAGGTGCTTCCAATGTCTTATCCTTTGAAGTAGAAATTGCTAAAATGGTTGAAATGGCTAAGGAATATGGTGCTGTAACTGTAGTAGATGCAACCCAGTTAATTAGCCACAGGCAAATTGATGTGGATGCATATAAGTGTGATTTTCTAGCTTTCTCTGGACATAAGGCCTTGGCTAGCCAGGGAGTGGGATGTCTTATAGGTAAAAAAGATTTACTAAATAAGATGGATCCATTTTTACTTGGTGGAGATATGATTGAATATGTGACTGAAGAAAGCGTGTCATATGCAGAAATTCCAAGCAAGTTTGAAGCTGGTACTCTGGATATTGGGGCTATTTATTCACTAAATAAGGCTGTGGATTATATAAATCATATAGGTTATGAAAGCATAGAAAAGATTGAAAGAAATCTATTTTCCTATTTGTTAGAAGAAATAGAAAAGTTAGACTTTGTAAAAATCTACTATGATCCTAGCCATAGCCATACCAATCTTATATTCACTATAGAAAATATTCATCCCCATGATATAAGCCAGATTTTAGACTATTATGGTATATGTATAAGGACGGGCCACCATTGTGCCCAGCCCTTACATAGGTATTTGGGCTTAAATTCATCTTCCAGGGTATCTATCGCTTTTTATAATACAAAAGAAGAGATAAACAGATTAATATGGGGATTAAAAAAAGTAAAGGAAGTAATTTATGGAGCTTAATCAAATATATACAGAGTTAGTTAGGGAACATTCTATGAATTCTTCTAACAAGCATCCTTTAGAAAATAAAACTGATTCACAAATGGGAGTTAACCCTTCGTGTGGAGATGAACTCAAGTTAAATGTTCTTATAGAAGATGGAATAATCAAGGATGCTTCCTATGAAGGTATAGGTTGTGCAATATCCCAAGCTTCCGCTTCCATGATGATTGATGTAATCAAGGGAAAGAGTCTAGAAGAGGCTAAGAAAGATGTACAAATATTTTTAGGGATGATTCAAGGTGAAGACCTTTCTGAAGATGATTTAATAAAAATAGGTGATGCAGCTGTATTTGAATCCATATCAAAATTACCAATGAGGGTAAAATGTGCTGTCTTAGCCTGGAGAACGCTTGACAAAATCTTAGATACAAAATAGAATATATAAGGCTGATAACTGGGTACAAGCCCAGTTATTATATTCTAAATGGAGAGTGACATGAAATTTTTAGTAAAGAATAAAATATACACATATTCTATTATCTTATCATTTATAATCATCACAGTTATAAGGCTAATCACTGTAGAGAATAATATTCCATCAAAATTATTTATGGATGCATGTATTCAATCATGTATATGTATCTGTGCAGACTTAGCTTGGGATGCACCAGGAGTTGGTGGTAAATTTGCTAGCAGGTATATAAAAAATGACCAATCATTTGTTTGGGCTCTAGTAGCAGCTTTGGTTCCTTCACTTTATTATGCAATTATATTAAACTTTACAGGATTATACCTATCCTTTGGTGAATTTATACCAGGATTTTTCAATATGTATATTAAAGGCATGCCACTATCATTTATAGTGGGATATGTAGCTTCCATATTTGTTACTTATGCCTTTAAGTATATGGAAAATAAAGTTGGAAAACATTGAAAAAAAAACGATTAATGTTATTATTTATACAAGATAGTAGGTTCGAATAATTTGGGAGGATCTTATGAATAACGGTCAAATTTTTAATCAAATGGCATACTTATCTATAATTGATAAATACTTGGATACCGGAATTAGAGTTTTATTAATAATATTAATTATAAGTTCAATAATATATATTTGGAAACACATGAATAAATAAAACAAAATCTGCTTGGAAATAAAATTCCAGGCAGATTTTTTAATCTTTATAATTAATGTTTTTTATGCTTATAGTCATCTAAGAAGGTGTGAGGATCTTTTATATATACTGTATCTCCAACTTTTGCGCCCTCTTCTAATTTTTCAGTGACTATGTGAGTATGGTCGTCATGTAGGGCGAGCCAAGACCCATCTTCATATATTTCTACTATTTTAACAGGGATATCTTCTTTTATAGACTTGTAATGGTGGACCTTTGGTGGATTACTTGCATAATCTATCAAAAGATACCTGTCTTCTACAACCATAATTGTGTACTGGCTGTTGCTGGTTAAAATCAAGTCCTTGTCATTAATTTTTTCTATCTTATTTCCGAAAATTTCTTCAATTTTGCCCCTTGCTTCCACATCTGTTAATGGAGTCATCTGAGTGCTTTTCACATTGTCTCTAATTAAAAATATAGAAAGTAAAACAATAACAAATACTAAAGCTATGATAATCTTATTCTTCATTAATCTAACACTCCAAAACTATAACCTTGAGCCTTCATATGGTCTATTAGAGCTCCTAAAGCATTTAGAGTTACATCTTTACCATCATGCATTAAAACGACAGCTATATTTGGGTTTAGAGTAAATCTTTTAGAATGTTCAAAGTTATCAATCACCTGTTGGGTATTATTTGGTCTAGGAATATCATTTGGGTCTCTAGGTTTAATTGGTTGGGCATCACCATTCATAGTGTTCCAATCAATCCATATAACTCCCATATCTTCCAAAGCCTTGTCAGATTTAGCTAAAGATTGTTTATTCCATGACATGTGTCCACCAGGATATCTGGAAGTTTTATGTTTAAAATCAGCTCCTAAATATTTTCTAAAGGCTTCTAAAGTTTGATTTTCTTGCTTAATAATTTCATCTTTATTTGCAATCCTATTTGGATACAAGTGGTCATAATTATGGTCGAATGAGTGACTTCCTATAACGTGTCCTTCTTCATAAATTCTTTTAAGTAGGTCAGCTGTATCATCACCAATATTTTTACCAGGCATATAAAAAGTTGCTGGTACATCTTTTTCTTTTAGGATATCTAATAGTTTCCCTGTAGTGTCCTTATTAGGACCATCATCAAAAGTTAAAAAGGCGATTTTTTCGCCTTTATAATCTTTTTTTTCGGTAAATTCTCTTATAGTTTTTGTATCATAAGCATAGCTTTTTTCTGGATTTTTATCTTTTACACTAGCCAATACATGGCTTACAGGATTTCCAGATTTTTTAGCTTCTAACTTCTTTTCTAATTCTTCTATAGTACTCTTTGTTTTGTCTAATTCTTCTTGGACCTTATTTAAGTTTTCTTGAAGGTCAGCATTTTCAGTTTTTAGTGAAGATACTGATTTCTCATGCCAAATAAAGGTTAAGATAAAAGCACAAATAGTAAGTGTTAAAAAGAAAAAGAAAAATCTTTTCCAAACTATATGATGTTTATGTGTAGTCATAATTGCCTCCTATAATCTATTAATCATTTTATCACTAATATTTAGGTCAATCAAAAATAGTTAAAATAAAAAATTTGTTGTATAATACTATAAAGAAAATGATAAGGAGAAATCATGGCAAACAAGATACAAATAGGTAAGGATGCCTATATTAATTTATCAAAATTAAATAGACATGGTTTTATTGCTGGGTCAACAGGTTCAGGTAAAACTGTGACTTTAAAAGTGATTACTGAATTGTTAGCAGAAAATGGCATACCAGTATTTCTATCAGATATTAAAGGAGATTTATCTTCTTTAATTGAAGAAGGTGAAACAAATGAAGCTATTAGCAAAAGAGTTGAAGAAATTGGTCTTGAAGACTATAGCAATAGAAAATATGATGCTGAATTTTTAGATGTATTTGGGAAAAGAGGTATACCTCTAAGAACAACTATATCTCAAATGGGACCGGTAATGCTTGCTCAAATACTTGGTTTGAATGATACTCAAGAGGGTATTTTAAATATTGCTTTCAAATTGGCAGATGAGAAGGGGCTACTCTTAATTGATATAAAAGATTTAAGGGCAGTTCTAAATTTTGTTGATGAAAATAAAAAAGACTTGGCAAGCCATTATGGAAATATATCTTCAGCCTCCATTGGAGCTATATTGAGATCTTTACTAGTCTTAGAAAACCAAGGTGGGTACTTATTCTTTGGAGAACCAGCCTTTGATATAAAAGACTTAATGAGGACCAATAGTGCTGGTGAGGGAATGATAAATATCCTATCAAGTCAAGACTTGTACAAGTTTCCAAACCTATACGCGACATTTTTAATGTGGTTGCTATCAGAATTGTATGAAAGCTTAGATGAAGTAGGAGACCAAGAAAAACCCAAACTCGTCTTTTTCTTTGATGAGGCCCATGTGCTATTTAACAATGCTTCAAAAGATCTTTTAGAAAAGATTGAATTGGTTGTAAGGTTGATTAGGTCTAAGGGGGTAGGAGTTTTCTTTGTAAGTCAAAAGGCTACTGATATACCTGATGATGTGTTGGCTCAATTATCAAATAGGATCCAACATTCCCTAAGAGCTTATACACCAAAAGAGCAAAAAGAGGTAAAGGCTATAGCTGAATCCTTTAGGCAAAAAGAAGGTGAAGACTTAGAAGAAGTCATTATGAATCTAAAGACCGGTGAAGCCTTAGTTTCAGTCTTAGACGAGGATTCGAAACCAACATTCGCTAAAAATGCAATGATAAATCCTCCTAAGTCTAAGATGGATAATGTCACTGAGGACTTGGTAAATAGGGCGATTAACCATTCTGCTCTTTATGATAAATATGCAGAATATGTGGACAATGAATCAGCATATGAAATCTTAGAAAAAGAAAAAGTAATAAGACAAGAAGAGGCGGCAAGGCTTGCTCAGGAAGAAGCTATTAAGAAAGAAGAAGTAGCTCAAGCAAAAGAGGCTCGAAAAGAAGCAAAAAAACGTAGCAATAGAATGACTCCTTTTGAAAGATTTGCAAATAATATAATTGGATCTATCGGAAGAAGTGTAGGAAGAGAAATTTCCAGAGGAATTTTCGGTAATAGAAAGAGATAAAAATTATGATGAAGAATAAAAAATTATTAGTGCTAGTATTAGCCTTATCTTTATTGATAGTGGCTTGTGGTAAAAAAATATCTAAGGATGAAATAGATGGTGGGGAGACCTTTAAATATGTACACCAAGGTGGTTTCTACTTAAACAATAAAAATGTAGCTGTTCCAGTAGAAGAAGCTAAAAATAAAAAAATAGTAGAATGGTATACAGAACCAATCTGCCCATTCTGTGTTAAATTAAATGGCGAAACAAAGCCATATCTAAAAGATGTTCAAGATGATAATACATTGATTAAATATGTTCCATTAACATTTTTGGGTAAAACTGGTGCAAAAGATGAAGTGACTTACTCAGACGTGATAACAGGAATTTGGTTATCAATGGCTGAACATGATCCTGAATTAGTTGGTAAATATTATGAGTTAACATCCAGTGAAGAATGGTTGAATAAATTACAAGAATCACCAAATCAAAATCAAACAATCCATGAAGCTTATGCAATTACCTTATCAGGTAAGAATTGGGATAAAATTTTTGGAGATTTGGAAAAATTCATGCAAGTTTCAAAAAATTCTACTGAATACATTAAAACAGATAAAGAATTAGCTTCAAAAACAAAGGATGGAAAGTTAACAACCCCAACCCTATATGTACAAGGAGCCGAAAAAGCTGTAGATATATATGATGAATCTAACCTAAAGACTAATATAGAAGAAGCTTTAGGAAAATAGAATAATATATAAATAGAGACTCTCATTATGAGAGTCTCGTTTTTTCTGTATTGTTGGTTGAGTGTTTTTAGTCAAGACTATTTGTGGAGTCGAATAAGTTTTAAAGACTAAAAGTAAATTTAAAACTTATGAATTTTTGAAAATTGTAAGTATAAAACTTAAAAATTGTCTTTAAAACTTATTTATTCAGTTAGAGATAAGTTTTAAATACGAAAAGTAAATTTAAAACTTACAAATTTCGCAAAAGTGTAAGTATAGAATTCAAAAATTGGACTTAATACTTATCAACTGGCCCGGTGATCATCAAATCTTAAGAAGCCCAGACCAGGACCAAACATCACAAATCCTGATACTAAAACTATATTAAATAGCAACTTGTTTTAATTCAATATTATTTCTTTCTAACAATTCCAAAGCATATGGATCTACCCTATAAGCTTCCTTATAATAAATCTTACTAATACCAGCCATGATAAGTGCCTTGGTACAGTTTAGGCAAGGGAAGTGGGTTACGTAACAGTGTGAACCTCTAACAGTAATCCCTTCTTTAGCACAATAAAGTAAGGCATTCATTTCAGCATGAATCGTAGCTATGCAATGGCCGTCACGAATCTTATGTCCGACTTCATCACATTGAGGATTTCCAGTGATTGCTCCATTATATCCTGTTGAAACAATTCTATGGTCTTTATTTACCAAAAGGCATCCAACATAGGCTCTATCACATGTACCTCTTTCAGATACCATTTCTGCTATATTCATAAAATATTCTTCCCAAGATAGTCTAGATTTCATAAATCCTCCCAATTGTTATATTTTTGTAACTTAATAATAACATAAATTGATTAAGTATTGACAGTTTTATATTATTTCTTGTTTATATGCTATAATGTACGTGCGAGGGTAAAATTTCGGAATATATTTTTCGGGAGGATAATACAAATGAAACAATTTAATAGTAAGACATTTTTGGAAAACTTGAAATCTAATGCGGTAAATGAGTATGCAAAGACTTTTGAGTCAGCATCACAACATGAAAAGTACCGTGTGCTTTCAAAAACAATCATGGACATGATTAATGCAGACTGGTTAGAAACAAAGGAAGAACAAAAAGCTAAGAGAAATGCTTATTACTTATCAGCAGAATTCTTAATTGGTAGATCTTTAGGTAACAACCTACTAAACTTAGGAATCTTAGATGATGTAAAAGAAATTCTTAAAAAAGAAGGTTTGGACTTTGAAGAATTAGAAGACATGGAAGAAGATGCAGCATTAGGTAACGGTGGTCTAGGTAGACTAGCAGCATGTTTTGTAGAATCTGGTGCAACAGAAGGATTAAACTTACACGGCTACGGAGTAAGATATTCACAAGGTATCTTCAAGCAAAGATTTGACAATGGCTTCCAAGTTGAAGAAGGTGATACTTGGACAGAAAATGGTGACTTTTGGTCATTACGTAAGGACAGTGAAACTCAAATAGTTTCATTTAGAAATTTTAAAGTGAAAGCGGTCCCATACGACATGCCTATCGTCGGATACAAGAATGGAAAAGTTAATACATTAAGATTATGGCAAGCAGAAGCTTTAGACCATGACGGATTTGATTTCCACGACTTTAACGACTTTAGATATGATGAGTCAGTAAGTCAAAAAAATAGGGCAGAGGACATAACAAGAGTTCTTTATCCGAATGATAATATTAGAGCAGGTAAGTTACTGAGACTTATGCAACAATATTTCTTTGTATCTGCTTCATTATTAGAAATAGTAGAAAGATACAAGGAAGAATATCCAGAAGATAAAGACTTTAGTGATTTCCACAAATATTTTGTATTGCAATTAAACGATACACACCCAGTTATTGCAATTCCAGAAATCATTAGAATCTTATTAGATGATGAAAACCTATCATGGGATCAAGCATTCTCAGTAGCAAGTAATGTATTTGCCTTTACAAACCACACTGTTTTACAAGAAGCTTTAGAAAAATGGGACCTAGACCTATTACATGAAGTTTCACCAAGAGTGGTTGATATAATAAAAGAAATTGATAGAAGATTAATTGAAGATTTAAGAAACAAGGGATACTCAGAAGAAGAAATTGCTCCTTACAGAATAGTAAGAGGCGAGATCGTTGAGATGGCATTCTTAGCAACATACCTATCAACATCAATAAATGGGGTTGCTGAAATCCACTCAAACATATTGAAGAAGGATACTTTAAACCAATGGTTCAAATTATATCCAGAAAAATTCAATAACAAGACAAACGGTGTAACACCAAGAAGATGGTTACAATATGCTTCACCAGAATTAACAGCTTATGTTGATTCATTAATAGGTGAAGACTGGAAGAAGGATATGACAAAACTTGAAAGTCTTCTAGATTTTGCAGATGACAATAAAGTTTTAGATAAATTTAATGAAATCAAGAGAGAAAAGAAAGTTCAACTTGCAAAATTCATTAAAGACCAAGAAGGTATTGAAATTGATCCTGATTCAATCTTTGATATTCAAATCAAGAGATTACACGAATACAAGAGACAATTATTAAATGCCCTACACATCCTACACCTATACTATAAGTTGAAAGACAACCCAGGTCTTGACATGCACCCAAGAACATTCATCTTTGGAGCAAAGGCTGCACCTGGTTACTTCAGAGCTAAGGGTATAATTAAATTCATAAATGAAATTGCTAACTTAATTAACAATGACCCAGAAGTTAACGAAAAACTAAAGGTAGTTTTCGTACACAACTACAGGGTAACTTATGCTGAAAAATTATTCCCAGCAGCTGATGTATCAGAACAAATTTCAACAGCTGGTAAAGAAGCTTCAGGTACAGGTAACATGAAGTTCATGATGAACGCAACCACAACATTGGGTACAATGGATGGTGCCAACGTTGAAATCTTTGGAATAGCAGGATTAGAAAACAACTACTTATTCGGAAGACAAGAAGAAGAGCTTGTTGAAATGGAAGATAGCTACGATGCAAGAAAAGTTTACGAATCTAATCCAGAATTAAAGAGAGTAGTAGATGCATTATTAAATGAAGAAGGTATTACCGACAATGGAACAAACCACTTCATCGATATTTACAACTCACTAGTAGATCCAAAGGATGGAAATAGAGCTGACGTATACTTTGTATTAGAAGACTTTGATTCATATGTTAAGGCACAAGAAAAGATTGATAAAGACTATAGAGATAGAAGAGCTTGGGCTAAGAAGGGCCTAATCAACATGGCTAAGTCAGGATTCTTCTCATCAGATAGAACAATCAGACAATATGCTGAAGACATTTGGAATATCTAATTACAAATAAATAATATAAATTGAAAATACCAAGGTTAAAAGCTTGGTATTTTCTTATTGACAAACTATTGTTAAATATTTCTATAAGTTGTATAATGTAATTGTAGAAATTATGATAAATAAAAGGAGGCAATATGCCATTAGTAGAAGGTGGAGCAGTTTTAAGAAAAGCTCTAGAAGGAAAATACGCAGTTGGACAATTCAACATCAACAACTTAGAATGGACAAAGTCTATTTTATTAGAATGTGAAGAATTAAAATCACCAGTTATTTTAGGTGTATCTGAAGGTGCAGGAAAATACATGGGTGGATACAACACAGTTGTTGGTATGGTAAAGGGAATGATGAAAGACTTAAATATCACAATTCCAGTTATCTTACACTTAGACCACGGTTCATACGAAGGTGCAAAAGCTGCAATGGAAGCAGGTTTCTCATCAGTTATGTTTGATGGTTCGCACTATCCAATAGATGAAAACTTAGCAAAAACTAGAGAAATTGTTGAATTAGCTCATTCAAAAGGTATTTCAGTTGAAGCTGAAGTAGGATCAATCGGTGGTGAAGAAGACGGTGTTATCGGATCTGGTGAAGTTGCAGACCCAGCAGAAGCTAAAGCTTTAGTAGACACAGGTATTGATTTCTTAGCAGCAGGTATCGGTAATATCCATGGTGCATATCCAGAAAACTGGAAGGGCCTAGATATGGAAGTGCTACAAGAACTACAAAGAACAGTAGGTGGAGTACCAATGGTGTTACACGGTGGTACAGGTATCCCAGCAGCAATGGTACAAGAAGCTATTTCATATGGTATTTCAAAAGTTAACGTAAATACTGAATTACAATGGGCATTTGCTGAAGAAGTTAGAAAATATATTGAAGCAGGAAAAGACAAAGAAGGAAAAGGATTTGATCCTAGAAAAATCTTAGCAGAACCTGCAGCTGCAATCAGAAGAATGGTAAGAGAAAAAGTAGAAATCTTCGGTTCAGCAAACAAAGCTTAATTTGATTAAAGATTAGATGTGTAAGACTCATGTTTTACACATCTTTTTTTATTCTTTCTTTATTTGTGATAAAGTATATATAAGATATTTAAAAATAAAGGAGATAGTGTGGAAAACTATAATGATATTAAGCTTTCTGAGCTTAAAGACCTAGCAAAGGATATGGGAATTAAATCTATATCAAAATATAATAAAGCAGAACTAATAAGTGTAATAAAGGCCCAAGAAAATTCATCTTCTAATAAAAATAATAATTTTAAAAAATCAGACGATTCCAACAGCTCAACATCTAATAATTCTAATTCTAAACATGACCACAACAAAGATAATAAAGAAAAATCAAATAATGACACCAAAGAAATTGAAGGTTTGTTAGAAGTTTTACCAGATGGCTATGGATTTATTCGTACCGAAAATTTTAATTCTGGCGATGACGATGTTTTTGTATCACCAGTTCAAATTAGAAGATTTAAGTTGAAGACAGGTGACCATATTAGGGGGTTGATTAGACCAAGTTTAAATGAAAATGAAAAACATCCTCCACTTATATATGTAAATGCTATAAACAACCATGGTCCTGAAAATGCCTATAAGAGAAGAAACTTTGAAGATTTAAAACCTATATATCCAAAAAATAAATTGGATTTAATTGATAGTAAAAATAACATTACAAATAGGCTTATTTCTCTAGCATCACCTATAGGTAAGGGGCAAAGAGGTCTTATAGTTGCTCCGCCTAAAACAGGTAAGACCAATATTATAAAGTCTTTAGCAAATGCTATAGAAAAGAACCATCCTGAAGTAAAAATATTTATTTTGCTAATTGATGAAAGACCTGAAGAGGTTACTGATATAGAAAGATCGGTAAACCAATATACCCAAGATAGGCCTGAATCAATGAAAACAGAGGTTGTTGCTTCAACCTTTGATGAACAATTGGAACACCATGCCAGGGTGACAGAAATGACCCTAGAAAGAGCTAAGAGACTGGTAGAAGAGGGTAAGGATGTTGTTATATTGCTTGACTCTATAACAAGAATGGCAAGAGCCTACAATGTATTGACTCCGTCATCAGGAAAAACCTTGTCTGGTGGTTTAGATCCATTGGCTCTTCATAATCCTAAGAGATTTTTTGGTGCTGCAAGAAATATAGAAGAGGGTGGCTCTCTAACTATAATTGCAACTTGTTTAGTAGACACTGGTTCAAGAATGGATGACATGATTTATGAAGAATTTAAGGGTACTGGTAATATGGAATTACATCTAGATAGAAGTCTAGCCCAATTATCAATCTACCCAGCTATAGACATTGTCCAATCTGGAACAAGACGTGATGAGCTATTGTTAACCAAAGAAGAAAGAGATGCCTTTGTAAAAGTAAGAAGAATGTTTAAAGACACCAGGGTTGATCAAAGTCTACAGCAAATATTGAAACTATTTAAGAATACGGACGAAAATAAGGACCTAATAGAAACTATTAAAAATATTTAACATTTATTAGACGGAAATCATGAAAACAATTGCTTGGTAAATACTGATAAATATAAGCAATCTCTAACTTATAAATAAAGTCTAGTTTAAAGCTTGAAAAATATTTTATAAAAACAGGAAAATATCCTTGACAATGTTTTCATATTATTATATTATTTAATCGTAAAAGATAGATATTTTAAGACTGGCACAAAATTGTTTATTCTTTTTCATCATAATTAACTCCAAAAAAAGCAGCTTGGCTGCTTTTTTATTTTTAAAATAAAAAATAGCCTCTAAAATATAGAGGCTATAAGCTATTTAATCATCTTATCTTCTACTTGGCTAAAGTTTTCAATAAAGTAGTCTGCTATTCTTTTGTTTTCTTCTCTTTCTGTCATATTTTCATCATAGACAGCGATGGTTGTAAAACCAGCTTCATTGGCTAGTTCTGTAGCGTATCTAGCATCGTCGAAAAATACAATATTTTCAGGATCTACACCAGTTTTTTCTACAATAGCTTGGTAGTATCTAATATCGCTCTTACTGTAGCCAAGAGTATCAGGTGTAAATAATTCTTTCAAAAATCCATCCAATTTATTTGATTTGATTCCTATCTTTGCATACCTATGATCAGTTGCTGTAGCAAGGTACATGTCATATCCCATATCATGCCATTCTTTTAATTTGTCATATACTGATGGCTTGCAAGCGTCAGAGCTGGAATATTCTTTTATAAGGTGGTCGTGAAGATATCTTAAAATTTTGCCCTTACCCATATGACCGAATTCTTCCTCTATATTTTCATATATATAATGAATCATAGAATCTTCTTCAGCCATGAATTCATCTAAATTTTCAACCTGGTCTAAGTTTGCTTTTAGGTCTTCGTAAATCCTTTTCCACATTCCCATTGAGTCTAAAAGTGTACCATCCATATCAAATATTAATGTCTTTTTCATAAAACTTCCTTTCTTTTAATTAACTCCAGTCCATAAATTATACACCAAAATAAATATTTCTTCTATGGTCTTTTATGGTATAATTTTTATACATAAAAGAGTAAATTAGTTAATTTTTGAGGATATTATGAATATAAGAAAAAGAATTGCCATAGATTTAGGAACAACTTCAGTTTTGGTTTATTCTAGAGTTCATGGAGTTATTTTAAACGAACCATCTGTAGTTGCGGTTAATACATTTACCGATGAAGTAGTTGCTGTAGGGGAAAAAGCTAAGGAAATGCTTGGTAGGACTCCTGGCCATATAGTTGCAGTAAGACCATTAGAAGATGGGGTTATTACAAATTATGAAGCAACAGAAAAAATGTTAAAATATTTTATTAAAGAGTCAATAGGGACAACACTTTTCAGACCAGACTTAATCATTTGTGTACCTTCAGGTGCCAACCAGGTGCAAATGAGAGCTGTAAAGCAAGCTGGTATCAAGGCTGGTGCCAATGAAGTCCACTTGATAGAAGAGCCTTTAGCTGCAGCTATTGGTTGTGGAATTGAAATTGGAGATGCCAGAGGGTCCATGATAATAGATATCGGTGGTGGTACATCCGATATTGCAGTAATAGCAAAGGGAGGAATAGTTACTTCTGCTTCATTGAGAACTGCTGGTGACCAGGCTGATAAAGACATAATTGATTACATAAGATCTACTAGAAATGTAATTATTGGTGAAAAAACAGCTGAAAAAGTTAAGAAAAATCTGGGATCTATAGAATCAGACCTGACTGAATTTATAGTTAAGGGTAGGAATATTTCTACAGGTCTACCTGAGGAAGTTAGCCTAAACTTAGATGATATCGATAAAGCTTTAGATAATATGCTTACAGAAATAGCAAATGGGGCTAAACAAGTTTTATCAACTACACCACCAGAATTAGTTTCAGACCTATATGAAAGTGGGGTAACATTGACAGGCGGGGGAGCCTTAATCAGAGGAATGAAAGAAAAAATCCAAGGCCTAATTAAAATCCCTGTTAATATTGCCTATGATCCTATTTCATCAGTTGTAAAGGGAACAGGTAAGTCCTTAAATTGGATTAACAAACTTGCAGTTGCAGAAGATAGCAAGCTTGAACTTTCCAGAAGAATAATGGAAAACAAAGAGAAATTAAGAAGAAGATAGAAGCAGTCAGAGGATATAAATTATCCTCTGACTAAAATACTTTTAATTTCCCTTGACATTTATTTTTTAATGTCCTATAATAATATTTGTCGTCGGAGTGTGGCTCAGCTTGGTAGAGCACTCGGTTTGGGACCGAGGGGTCGGAGGTTCGAATCCTCTCACTCCGACCAGTATATATTGTAAACGGCTTAAAATAGCCGTTTATTTTTTTATTGATACTAATTTGATACTAAAAGTTTTTTTTACTCCTATTTTTAGGGGTTATTTTTTTGGAATAATATATAGGCTGATTAATAGTGTATCCGTATCTACCTATCATCAAAAAATACCGAAAGGTCTATTAAATCCATAGACTTATCGTCAAAAATTTCCAAAAGGTATATCGAACCCAGAAAATTTTTATCAAAACACATTATCTTCCAAACATCTAACCAATCCTAAATTCCTACACTCCCAAACAATCAAATTCCTTTCCACCAAAATCCACCTTCTCTAAATCCTACAAATTTTTCCCACACAAATTCTATTCCCACCATAGAACAAACGTTCTATATATGCTATAATTTTACTGAGGTAAATATGGATAAAGTAAGAGTATGCCACATGGCTGATTTTCACTTGGATTCTAAGCTAAGTGGAAATAATGAAATTAATAAAGAAATTAATAAAAAGATTTTTTTATCTTTAGTTGAGATTTTTAAAATGTTAGAACTTTCTAAAGTCGACTTGGTTTTGATTGCTGGGGATTTTTATGAATCATCCTCTACAGATTTTGGCCTTTTATCAAATATCAAGGAAGTTTTTGCTAAATTTCCAGGTCAGATTGTTATCAGTCCCGGAAACCATGACTATGTAAGTATAGAATCTGCCTACCATGGACAATGGCCTTCTAATGTACATATATTTTTAAAAGAGGAAATAGAATTTATTGAATTTACTGGCTTAAATACCAGAGTTTATGGCTTTGCCTTTAATCATTCTCACATACATGAAAGAATACTTGGTAATTTTGATAGTTCACAAGTTGACCAATCCTTTATTAACCTGGGAGTCTTCCATGGTCAAATGGACCAAACTATGAATAGTTTCCACCCTATTTTCAAAGAAGATATTGAGAATTCTGGGCTAGACTATATCGCCCTAGGACATATTCATAAGAGAAGTCCTATCGAAAAGTTGGGGGATACTTATTATTCCTATTCAGGAAATCCCGTTGGCAGGTCTTTTAATGAAACTGGGGAAAAGGGTATTTATTTGGGTGATATTTCCAAGCATAAAAACAACCTGCATTTTTATAGTGTAAACAATGGTTCTTTTTATGATTTTACTCTGGACATTAGCAAAATAGAAGACAATAGTGAATTAGTAGAATTTATTGATAAGAGCTTGAAAGAAAAATTTTCTGATTCTTATTCTAAAAATTCATATAGGATTTTCCTGCAGGGAGCAATTAAAAGTGACTTTCATATAAATTTAGATTTAGTAAAAGAAAATCTTGGCCATATAAATTACCTAGAGTTTTATGATGAAACTAAAATTAAAATTGATTATGAGAGTCTAAGACATGAAAAAAACTTAAAAGGTATTTTTGTTGATAATGTGTTAAATCTTGATATTTCCAATGAAGACAAAAATGACATTTTAGACCTGGGAATGAAAACTTTTGAGGGCTTGCTATGATTAAAGAAATATATATTAAAAATTTTGGTAAGTTCCAGGATTTTAAACTTAATTTTAATAGTGGAATAAATAATATAGTTGGAGATAATGAGTCTGGAAAGACAACCATCATGGACTTTATATTGATGGTATTTTATGGATCAGGATCTGGCAGGAAGAAAAATATTTTAGAAAACTTAAGAAAAAAATATGATCCCTGGAATGGCCAGCAAATGCAAGGCTATATAGTGATTACTAAAGATAATATAGACTACAGAGTGGAGAGAATTTTTAAATCTACAGATACTACAGATATAGTTAAAGTCTATAACAATACTACTGGTGAAGAAATTTACCTTGAGGATCCAAAATATCCAGGAGTGCATTTCTTTTCTTTATCAAGAGAGGCCTTCCAAAAGACCTTGCATATATCATCAGAAGAGGTTGCTATCAGCAATTCTGGTAAAAGGGATGAAATAACTGAAAAGTTAATAAACCTTGTTACAAGTGGTGATGAGGATGTGTCCTATAAAAATGCTATTGATAGCTTAAATAAAAAAATTCAAACTTATACTAGCTTAAGAGGTGACAAGGGTATCCTTGAAGAGGCTAAAAATAGACTTGAAGACCTATACTTTCTTCTAGAAGAAGCCAAGAAGGATGAAAGGGACAAGCTCGCCCTAGTAGACCAAATAGATGAAATCAAACAAGACAAAGAAAACATTGAAAAGCAACTAGAAAAATTAAGGTCACATAAGGAAAAGAAAAGAGATAGAGATTATATTGTAAATCAGATTGATAAGCTAGAATACCAGCTAGCCTTGGAAGAGGAGAGACTTGAAAGTAATAAGTATAAAGATTTGGAAGAAGAAATAGTAAAGAAGAATAGTAAGAATGTCATCACAGATTTTAACTTGCTGGATGGATCTCTTATAATTGCTCTTATATTCCTTATATTAAGTAAGTTTTCAAATTTCATTTATATAGGAATTTCTCTTATTTTCTTAATCTTATATATCTATAATCAAAATTTGAAAAACAAGAATAAAAAAGCAGACCTTGAAAAACTAAATGGTAGGTATGAAGCTGATAAGGACAGGGCTGAAGCTATATTTGCTAGAATAGACCTATTAAAAAATGAATTAAACTATATGAATCAAGCTGTTTCTGAATTGGACTATGAAATATCAAGGAAGAATGTCCTAACTTATAATGAGATAGACCAGGAGATATCAAGTCTTGCTCTTAAATCTAAGACCATGGAAGAAAATATAATTTCTATAGAATCAACTGCCAAGGAAAGATATAGGGGAAAGGAAAACGTATCAAGTTTAGAAAAAGATATTGAAGACCAAAAAGACCTTGTAAAAAAATTAGAAAAAGAAAAGAACCTTTTAATAATGACAAAGGATATGTTGGTAAAATCTTTCAAAGAGATAGAAAATGATTTTTCCAAAGATCTTAATCAGCTTGCATCGAAGAAAATAGAAGAAATTACTGATGGGAAATATGAAAAACTCCTAGTGGATGAAAATTACAATATTAGACTTTTAGATAAGGAAACTAATGAATTAAAATCTTGGCAATATCTAAGCTCAGGAACTATTGACCAATTTTATTTGGCTATTAGACTTGCCTTGATAAGTCTAATCATAGAAGAAAAAGAAAATAGGATTTTATTTTTAGATGATATATTTATGAGATTTGATAGTAATAGGGAAAATCATACAAAAAATATTCTTATAAAGTCAATGGGAGAATTAAACCAAGTATTGATGTTTTCAAATAAAGTCATAATTGAAAATGTTAATATTATAAATATATGATTTTAAAGTTTTTATAATAAAGCAGCCATACATATTAACTAATATGGCTGCTTTATAAATTAAGTTTATTAATTTATTATATTTTTCCAGGCTTTAAAATTTTGTAGTTCTTCATGTAATTTTTTTATGACATTAGAAATTATATATACATCATCCGAGTATCCTATAAAAGGTATAAAGTCAAAAATTAAATCTATAGGAGATAGGAAATATATAACTGCTGCCATAGCAGATATTATAAATCCCTTTGGTACTACAGTGTATTCTCTTTTAATATAAGCCTGGATAAGTTCAAGGAGTAACTTAAAATCTTCATAGATAGTAGAAAAAGTAGACTTATCTGATACTAGTTGATTTGCCTTATCATAAGCATTAGAAATATTTTCATCAGCTTTGTCTTTGTCATCTATCACTTTTTTACTATCTCGTTTGAAGTTTTCATATATCCTTTTAGCTTTTTTTGTATTAAAAATTATTTTTCTTATTTTCATAGTAACCCCTACATTTCTTATATAATATATATACCTTAAAGATGGAAAAATAAGCAAAAAAAAATGGCTTAAAGCCATTGTTTGGTGCTCCCTGCCGGAATCGAACCAGCGGCCTCATCCTTACCATGGATGCGCGCTACCTACTGTGCCAAGGGAGCTTGAACCCTACTAGTCTAGCTAGAGGGAATAAAAATGTTATGAAGCTAACTGTAAAAATTAATTCCACAACATATTTTATTCTATCTTATTTTAAATAATAATTCAACTTATATTAATTCTAATATATAATGGTAGTTGAAATAGACAGCAGACTTGTTATAATACTTAGTTGAAAGAGAGGGTTTATGTATTTCGATTATGCATCAACTTCAATAAAAAGAAAAGATATTTTACAAAAGTTAATAGACAATGTAGATGAATATAATGCTAATCCATCTTCTATTCATTCGCCAGGTAAGAAAACTAAATCTTATTTAAATGAGGCTAGGACTAAGCTGGCAAAGGAAATAAATACTGATGCTTCCAAGATATACTTTACATCAGGAGCTACAGAAGCAAATAACTGGATAGTAAAGAATTTTGATGATGAGGGTATAGAAATTTTATCAAGTAATATTGAGCACAAGTCAATTTTGGAAAGTTTAAATACAGTTAAATCAGAAGTTAAATATGTCAAGGCGGATAAAAAAGGAATAGTTAGTTTAGACCAAGTGAAAGCTGCTATTACAGACAAGACAAAGCTAGTCATACTTATGCTTGTAAATAATGAAACTGGGATTATTCAACCTGTAAAAGAAATAGGTCAATATTTAAAAGATAAAGATATTTGGTTTCATGTAGATGGTGTCCAAGCCTTGGGGCATTTAGATATAGATGTAGAAGATATGTGCATAGATTCTTTGGCCTTATCTGGTCACAAGATTGGCGGCCTAAATGGTTTTGGAGTCTTGTATGCTAGAGAAAGATTAAAACCACTTATAAATGGTGGAGGCCAAGAAAGTGGTGTAAGAGCAGGATCTTCAAATACTCTTGCAGCCTTATCGATGGCTTACAGCCTAGATGCTTTAAGGGGAGAAAGAGAAAAAATCTTAGAATTGAAAGAATATTTCTTGGAAAATTTAAAAGATGTAGACCATGAAATCAATGGAGATGTTGAAAATAGCGTTAACCACATAGTTAATATTTACTTCCCCTTTGTGAAAAGTGATTTGCTTTTAACTTATTTAGATTTAAAGGGTATATATATTTCAGCAGGTTCAGCATGCAATGCAAATGCTTTGGAACCATCGTATGTAATTGAGAATATTTACGACAAAGAACGTGCAAAACATTCAGTAAGATTTTCCTTTGGCTTTACAAATACCAAGGAAGAAATTGACAAATTAATATATTGGCTGAATGAAATGTATAAAAAGAAAAAGAAAGATTAGGATATGATGAAAAAAGATAATAAGGATATAAAAGTTATAGTTGGTTTATCAGGTGGGGTAGATTCATCAGTTGCAGCCCTTCTGTTAAAAGACCAAGGTTATGATGTTGTGGGAGTTTTTATGAAAAACTGGGACGACACCGATGACCAAGGATTTTGTACAGCAGAGGAAGACTACAAGGATGCAGCTGCTGTTGCAGAACAAATTGGTATACCAATCTATTCAATAAATTTTGAAGAAGAATATTATGACAGAGTATTCTCATATTTTTTAGATGAATATAAAAAAGGAAGAACACCAAATCCTGATATCATGTGTAACAAGGAAATCAAGTTCAAGGCCTTTTTAGACTTTGCAAAAGACTTAGGAGCTGACTATTTAGCTACTGGGCACTATGCAAGGATTAGAAGAAATGAAGACGGGTCTGTTGAAATGCTAAGAGGTCTTGATAACAATAAGGACCAAACCTACTTCTTATCCCAATTGAGCCAAGATCAAATAAAGGATGTAATGTTTCCTGTAGGAGAATTACAAAAATCTGAAGTAAGAAAAATTGCAGAAGAAAATAATTTGGCAACAGCTAAAAAGAAGGATTCTACAGGTATATGCTTTATAGGTGAAAGAAACTTTAATGAATTCCTATCAAATTACCTACCTGCACAACCAGGAGAAATGGTGGATGTAGAAACAGGTAAGGTAATGGGAAAACACCATGGACTTATGTACCATACTATTGGTCAAAGAAAGGGTCTAGGTATAGGTGGTGATGGAGAAGCTTGGTTTGTATGTGGTAAGGATTTAGAAAAAAATCAACTTTTAGTTTGTCAAGGTTCAACAAATGAGCTTTTATATTCAAATAGGTTGATAGCCTCAAACTTTGCTAGCTCATTAAAAGACTTTGATAAAAAAGAATTTGAGGCCCTAGCTAAGTTTAGATATAGGCAAAAAGATATACCTGTGAAGGTGAAGTTTTTAGATGATGGAAATGTAGAAGTCAGCTATGACCATATTAAATCAGTTACTCCTGGACAAGCTGCAGTCTTTTATGATGGGGAAGTTTGTATAGGTTCAGCTATCATAGATGAAGTCTACAATGGGGATAAAAAATTAAAAGTTTAAAAGTGAAAAAGTTAGCTTTAGTATTGATTACTAGGCTAACTTTTTATTTGTGATAGGCTGTGGCTGATATAATTTTAGATCCTTTATTTGGAATGTAATACCTAATTTTATTTGACCAATTATCAAAGATTCTTAAAACTATACTTTTATCTTCATATTCTATATAACCAATACACAAGATCCAATGCCAGTCAAGTGGGGTTCTCATAAGTAACAAACTTACAAGTTTATCTTGGTCTATAGAATTTTTTATAAAATCTAATTTATTTATAAATTTACTTTCATAATTTAGATTTTTCATTATTTGCTTGGTTTTTTTGTTAAAGGAAATAACTGGTCCATTACCAATTTTCTTATAATGGTCTGGATAGCAAGCATTCCCATCAAGTATCTCTTCAATATTGGCAGAGGTCACAGATGCGCAATGTCTTTTTGCTTGTGGAAAGTTTGACGTTATATTTAACTTGCTAGGGTCTACCAGTATTGACTTGAAAGCAATAGGATTCTTTTTAATATGGTTGATTTCATCAAAAAATCCATAATATGACATAGATTCCTCCTTAAAGTTTTCTATATTATTAAAGTTAACTATATTTTCATAAAAAAGCAATATTTATGATAAAATTAATTATATAACATAAGGAGGGTATTATGCTAGGTGTTGATATAGTTGAAGTATCCAGGATAGAAAGATTATCTGAAAGAGATAGGTTTTTAACCAGAATATTTACAGATGTAGAAATTGAATACTTAGAAAGTAAATCATTCAGTGCCCATTCAATTGCTGGCATGCTTGCGGCTAAAGAGGCTGTGGCTAAGGCATTTAAAACTGGAATATCAAAAGAACTCGTATTTAAGAGTATAGAAATCTTACATAGTGCCGATGGTTCGCCTTATGTAAATGAGCTTAACCATGATATACAAAGCTTGCTTAAAGACAAAAATGCCAAGGCTATAGAAATAAATATTAGCCATGATGGCAACTATGCCGTAGCTGTAGCAAAGCTTGTGTTTGATAAGAAAGAGCATAAAGAATATAAGGAATTTTCTAGTAAATTATTAAAAAGACCTAATGATTCTAATAAATATGACTACGGAAGAGTGATGATAATAGGTGGAAGTAAGGGGATGACAGGTTCTATGATCTTAGCTGGAGAAGCAGCCTTGAGGTCAGGTGCTGGTATGGTTTACCTCTTAGTTCCTCAAGTTATTTCACCATTAGTAGAAAGTAAAACTTGTGAAGAAATAGTTTTGAGTATGAATGATGATGGGGACAAGCATTTCGGTAATTTCAAAAGAGATGATCTTTTAGAACTTATCCAAGATAAAAGTGTGATAGCAATTGGACCTGGATTAGGGACCGGTGATCATGCTAAGAAAATCCTTGAAATTGTTATGAATAATTTTGATGGACCTATTTTAGTTGATGCAGATGCTATCAATCAACTTGCTAAAAATCCTGATCTTATAAAAGATAACATCTACATAACCCCGCACAATATGGAGTTTTCAAGATTGTCATCATTCACTTTAAATGAGATTGAATATAATAGGGAAGAAAGTGTAAAATACTTTTTAGACAAATACCATGTTAATATTGTTTTAAAAGGGTATAATTCCATAGTTGCTAATGACGATAATTATTATGTGAACCCAACAGGAAATCCAGGTATGGCAACAGCTGGTTCAGGAGATGTTTTAACTGGTATAATTGCTGCCTTATTGGCTAGACACGATAATTTTGACATGTTCAAACTAGCTGTATTTATACATGGACTAGCGGGAGATATGGCTGCGGATAAGTATGGTCAAACTAGTTTGAGGGCCAAAGATATAATTGAATTTTTACCGCAAGCCTTTGGAGAAATAAATGAAGACTGATGCTAATATTTTAATAGTAGACTTAGAAAAAATAAGAAATAATATAAAAACACTAAAAGAATATACAAATAAAAAATTCTATGCAGTAGTAAAGGCTGATGCTTATGGTTTAGGGGCAAAAGAAATTGCTAGAAACATTGAAAGTTTAGTAGATGGATTTTGTGTGGCCAATATAAATGAGGCTATAGAATTAAGGCAGGCTGGTCTAAGCAAAGAAATATTAATATTAGGTTATATATGTCCGGGAAATTATCCGGACATATATAAGTATGACCTTAGTCTTACTATATATAATTACCAAATAGCTGAAGAATTGAATAAGCTGGGGCATCCTATCAAGGTGCATATTAAGATAGAAACGGGTCATAATAGGTTAGGTTTCCAAAATACCGATGACCATATAGAAGAAATTATTAAAATTGCTAAGATGGAAAACCTTGATATAGTAGGAATATTTACCCACTTATCTACAGCTGATGAAGAGGATAAGACCTATACCATTCAACAAGAAGCCATATTTGCGGATGTTTTGAGAAAGTTAAAGCCTATATCTGACCATGTCATAAAACATATATCAAATGATGCGGCAGCCATAGCCTATGATTTTACTGGTAAATATGATGCAATTAGGTCTGGTATTTCCATGTATGGAGTTTACCCATCTACCTATATAAAAGATTCATATAAAATGAATATAGAAGAATCCTTCCAGCTTGAATCAAGAGTTTCAAATATTAAATACATTGAAAAAGGCGAGGGAGTATCTTATGGCAGAGACTTTGTAGCAGATAAGCATATAAGAGTAGCCACAGTTTCTATTGGTTATGCCGATGGTTACCATAGGTTGATATCTAAGCAAGGATATGTTTTGATAAATGGACAAAAAGCTAAGATATTGGGTAGAATTACTATGGACCAAATGATGGTGGATGTGACAGGTCTTGATGTAAAAATACATGACAAGGTAGTTTTGATAGGAAAGTCTGGAGATTTGGAAATAGGAGTTGACCAAGTAGCTCAATGGGCTCAAACTATTTCTTACGAAATCATGACTTCTATATCTGCCAGAGTTAAAAGACTTTATATAAATGAGGAGTAAGTTTTGAAGATAAAAAGAGGAGATGTGATCTATGCGGACTTGAGTCCAGTTGTAGGTTCTGAACAGGGTGGAGTACGACCTGTAGTGATCATACAAAATGATACTGGAAATAAATATAGTCCAACAGTGATTATCGCTGCAATTACTTCACAAACTGGAAAAACAAATTTGCCTACCCATGTGACTATAGACGGAGACATTAAGCTTCCAAAAAACTCAGTTGTCTTGCTTGAACAAGTAAGGACTATTGATAAAAGAAGATTGAGAGACAAGGTAGGAAGGCTAAATGCTAAAGTAATGAGAAAGGTAGACCAGGCTCTACTCTTGTCCATGGCTTTAGAAGTTGATTAAAAATATATTTTGAATTGAGTGTTAAAATGATATACATAATAGCAGCATTATTAGTATTTATAATTTATGTTGTTCTAGACAATGAAATTCCAAGGTTAACAAGCTATAATTTTGTAATCAAGGATGGAAAAATAAAAAAAATAGATGATAAATGCAAATTAGCTAAAAAATATACTATTTATCAGATTTCTGACTTACATAATCATCTTTTCGGAAAAAACCAGAAAAGAATAACAAAGCTTTTTGATGAAAATCCGGATTTCATATTTTTAACTGGAGATATGCTTGATAGGTTACAAAAAAATATAGACGGAGCTATGGTTTTACTAGAAACTTTAAGTGAAAAATATCCAGGTAAAGTATATTTTGTAAGCGGCAACCATGAAAAAGCTTCTCCTTTTTATAAGGATATGCTTTCCTATATGGAGAAAAACAAGATTATAGTCTTAGATGATAAAAATATAGATTTAGAAGATTTTAACTTACTAGGCTTGCCAGATCCCAGTGAATATTATGACAATAAAAAAGTGAAATATATTGCAGGGACTGGAACAGTGGAATCTAGACTGGATAAGCTGCTTGTGCCAAATAAGGCAAACCTACTTTTAGCTCATAGACCCAGCTATTTAGAATCATATAGTAAGTGTGGAGCTGACTTAGTTTTTTCCGGCCACACCCATGGTGGACAATTTAGAATTTTTAATAGAGGGTTGATAGCACCTGGTGATGGATTATTTCCTAAATTTGACGGGGGCTTATATAAGAAAAATAATACTTATATGGTAAATTCAAGGGGACTTGGAAATAATTTACCTATAGCAAAGAGGATTTTCAATAGCCCAGAAATTTGTAAGATTAATTTGTACATAGATATTTGAGTAATATTAAAATTTATTGTAAAATATATAGGTAATATGTAGTAACAGAAATAGAGGATGGTATGGATTTAAAATCAAAAATAAGAGTTATAGAAGATTTTCCTAAAAAAGGAATAAGTTTTAAAGATATCACTACTTTAACTAGGGATGGTGAAGCCTTCCAAGAAGCTATAAATATGATTATAGATGAAGTTAAAGATATAGAATTTGACTATATAGCAGGTGTAGAAGCTAGAGGTTTTATCTTAGCGGCACCTATGGCTATGAAATTAGGTAAAGGTTTCATACCAGTAAGAAAACCAGGAAAGTTACCAGGTGAAATTTTAAGAAAAGAATATTCTTTAGAATATGGCACAAATGCTGTTGAATTAAGTGCTGATGCTATAAAAAAAGGTGATAGGGTACTATTAGTTGATGACTTATTAGCTACAGGTGGTACAGCAAAAGCAGCCCTAGATCTTTTAGAAGAAGCAGGAGCTGAGATAGCAGCTGTTGGATTCTTAATAGAGCTTGAAGAGTTACATGGTATGGAATTATTCAAGGATTACAAAAACTTTTCACTTGTTAAATATGATTATTAATATAAAGAATGTGGTTTGTACTTACTATGAACCACTTTTTTTATACTTGAAAGTAGTTAAAAATGAAAGATAAAAACAATATAGATAAGATTGATTATTATAAATATTTACTAAAGGACTTGGATAGTGATCTATTATCATTGATAAAGGAAAGGATAGCCCTATCTAAGGAATATAATAGTTATATTTTTAAGAACAATTTAGAAAACAAAAAAAAGTTAATAAATTCTTTTTCTGAAGTCAACTTAAACCATGAAGATTATGAACTCAAAGAGATTTTTAAGCTTTTAGACAATATGTCCAACAAAAGTTATAGGAACTTGTCTAAAAAGTATAGGGCTGACTATGCCTATATATCCGACAAAAGAGATGATTTTCTAGAATTTATTTTTTACCAAATACTTGGTCAAAAAATAGAGCATTTTGATGTGGAAAATTTCAATGAATTATTTAGCATTCTTAACAGAGACAATTTCAAAGGTTATATATTAAAGGATTCTTGCGGATATAAGCTTATTGATCATCTTACAGATTCAACCGACCAAACTAAAGAAATTGGTCAAATAAATCTAGTTCAAAAATTTAACAAGAAAAACTATGGCTTTAATACTGAGTATGTTGGCTTATTAAAGTTTTTACAAAAGGAAGCTATAGACCTTAAAGATAAGACGGTAGCAGTTTTGTATAAAAAGGATGTAAATAAATCAATAGACTATGCCTTGAATAAGTGTGGGGTAGAAAAGATAGACCATATAGACATAGATGATTTTAAAGACTACCAAGTTTATTACAATCAAGTTCTAATAAATACTGTAGACCTAGAAGAAAAACAAAAATATAAGGATTTTAGCCTTAAAAATTTTGACAAGTTAGAATTAGTTTTAGATTTTTCTAGCAATAATTTTTATACTAGATTATCAATTGATGCAAAAGATAAAAATATTAAATCCTTTAATTCCCTATATAAAAACTTGTATCAAGATAAAAAAAGTATAGAAATATTGACTAAAAAGAAAATTTCAGACTATGAACTTGAAGATATTCTTAGTCAATATATAAGAAACAATTTAAATATTGTATTAGTAGGTATGCCTGGAGCTGGTAAAACTACAATTGGTAGGAAGTTAGGCAAACTTTTAAATAGGAAGCATTTTGACCTTGATAGGCAATTTTATTTGGAATATGGAATAAGTCCCCAAGATTATTTAAATAACAAAGATGAAGAGTCATTTAGGCAAAAGGAAAAATTAGTAGTTGAAAAACTAGGAGACCTAAAAGGTGTTGTTATATCAACAAGTGGAGGAGCTGTATCGAAAATTGAAAATTATTATCCACTGAAAAGAAATTCTATAATATTTATGGTTGAAAGGGACTTGTCCTACTTGTCCACGAGAAACCGTCCACTTTCTCAAGGGGGAATGGATACCCTAGTAAAAATGAGGGATAATAGGAAAAATAATTATGAATACTTTACTGATTTCACTGTAGAAAACAAGGGTGATTTCAATGGGGTAGCTTATGAAATAGTTAATATTTTTGAAGAGTTATTTTAAAGGAGTAATGATGAAAACTGTATTGACCATTGCTGGTGTTGATCCATTTGGCGGATCAGGTATGCAGGCTGATATAAAGACTATAACTGCCCATAAAGTTTATGCTTTATCAGCTGTAACCTTGTTAACTGTACAAAATACTAAAGAGTTTTTAGGTGGACAAGCTGTAGAAGTAGACTTTTTAGAGAATCAAGTAGATAAAATTTATGAAGATGTGAAAGCAGATGCTGTAAAAACTGGCATGCTATTGACTAGTGATATCATAAAAAAAGTGGCTGATTTAGCAAAAAAACATAAGTTTAAAAACTTTGTAGTAGACCCTGTAATGATGTCTTACAAGACAGTAAAATTGATTGACGACCAGGCCATTGAAACCTTGATGGAAGAATTAATCCCTCTTGCCTATGTAATAACTCCAAATGCGGGAGAAACTGAAATTTTAGCAGGAATGAAAATAAATAATAAGGAAGACATGCTTAAGGCGGCAGAAATTATTTACAAAAAATATAAGGTAAATGTCTTAACCAAGTCTGACTTATCAGATGGGGATGCAGATGATCTTCTTTATACAGAAGAAGGGGGTCTTTGGTTAAAGGGTGAAAAAGTTGATACAGAAAATGTGAAGGGGACTGGAGATACCTTATCCTCTGCCTTAGCATCTAATTTAGCTAAAGGTTATAGTCTAAAAGAATCAGCCATCATGGCTAAAAGATTTGTAAGTAAGGCCTTGGAGTCCAACTTGCAAATAGGTGGTGGTAAGGGTCCTATAGACCATATGTTTGATATTAAAGGAATATACTAACAGGAGAAAAAAAATGAAGCTTCATTTAAGAGATATAGAAAAATCCTTTGATGACAAAAAAATCCTCAAAGGTATTAATTTTACCTTTGAAAAAGGTAAAATATATGGTTTATTGGGTAGAAATGGTGCCGGTAAAACAACTCTCTTTAATATAATTTATAAGGAGTTGAATGCTGACAAGGGTGAAGTATCCTATGAAGACGAAGGAAATACTAGGATACCAGAAATAGAAGATATTGGTATGATATTTGCTGAACCATACCTACCAGAGTTTTTAACAGGCTTTGAATATATTAAATTTATAATAGATATATCCAAACCACACGAAATTTCATATATTGACCAATATTTTGATATGATGGATTTTGATGAAATTGATAGACACAAGTTGATTAAGGATTACTCATCAGGTATGAAGTCGAAAACTTCATTATTAGCCTTATATGTCCAACAACCACCAATAATTCTACTAGACGAACCACTTACAGCCGTGGACGTTTTAGCTGGTGCTGAAATTAAAAAGTTTTTCAAGTCATTAAAAAATGACCATATAATAATTTTATCAACCCATATGCTAGACCTTGCAAAGGACATTTGTGATGAGATTGTATTGCTAAATGATGGTTTACTAACATCCTTGAAAGACTTAGAAAAGGATGAAAACTATGAAGAAAGAATAGTAAATGCTTTGAGGGACCAAAATGTTTGATGCTGTATCCTTAAATGTTAAATATAATTTTTTAATAGCCTACAATGGTTTCTTTTATTTTTTGAAAAAGATTCCTTTAATTGGGAAAATATTTAAAAACTCAAATAAATGGATCCATAAAATAGACTTCTTAATTTTACCCTTGTCTATTTTATTTGGATTTTTAAGGTCCATATTTAATAAAGTAATATATTATCTTGTAATGTATTTTGTTGTTTTATCTATGACTTTAGATTTTTTTGAAGTAAGCATTCCTAAAAATACTGAGATGATTTTATTTTATATAGCTGGCTTAACCCTTATTGGGACCTTTAGAGATTATGATTTTTTCTATACTAACAATACGACTAGCTATATTTTTATAAAGCAAATGAAATTAGATCCAAAAAAATATTATTTGTCATCATACTTTTATCAAACTATATTAAATGTAATTTCATTTAGCTTAATTTACTATATTATATTAAAAATAGCAGGTGGATTTTTTGGCCAAGTGAATATTAGTTATTTAAATGTGTTTTCCTTTACTATGATAGCTTATTCCTTGAGGTTTATAGTCGCCTATATATTTTTGAAGAGAAACTTAACAAAGGACAAATTTAAAGTCTACAACTATATAGTATATCCACTAATGGTTATCTTGCTTATAGCTTTAATAGTTTTAATTGGCATGGGAAAAATTATCGATGTACAAGTACTTTTTAACCCATTAATGCTTTTCTTAGCTATTGTGGTTTTCGCAATGCTGATATTTAGATTTATGGCAACCGACAATATTAGATATATATCTAATAACTTTTTAGTTATCAAAGATTTAAAAAGTATTGAAGAAGCTGAAATAGATGCAATGGGTCTACAGGTTGAAGATGGACAAATAAAGGTAGATGGAAAAGATTTCTCTTCCTACAAGGGCATTGAATATATAAATAAAATATTCTTCCATAGGCATAAAAGTATTTTGAAGAAGAAGGTAAGGATAGGCAATATAATTAAAATTGCTATATTTACAGGAATAAGTATAGGAGCAGTCTATATTAGCCAAAATAATGATTTGCCTCTAGCAGAGAATGCTAAAGATATAGAGGAAATAAAATCTTACCTACCATATGTAATATTTGCTGCTTCTTATTTTATGTATACAGGTGAATTTTTTGTAAAATATTGTTTTTATAATATGGATAAAGACCTAATGAGACATGCCTACTATAGGACGTCTGAAAATGTGTTAAAATCAATAAAGATAAGGGTTGTGGAATTAATCAAGTATTATTTATCACCTTATTTATTTATGCTAGGGATGATATTGGTAGTATGTGCTTCATTATCATTTGGATATACTTATACAATTTCGCTCTTATTGATATCATTCGCTGGTTTGCTATTTTTTAGTATGCATTACCTATATATATACTATTTACTTCAACCATTTACAGAGAGCGCAAAGGTAAAAAATCCACTATATTCCGGTTTAACCTATGTTATTTATATGATAATGTATTTTTCTGGAACATCTGATTCTAAAGATTTAATCTTCAAATATATATTGATATTTGTAGTAATATATTTAATTTTAGGTGGTTTTTTAGTATATAAATTTGCTCCAAAAAGATTTAAAATTCATGATTAAGGAAATAGGAGGTAAGAGTCAAAGAAACATTGACTTTTATCTCTTTTTCCTATAGAATATGTAGATGTATTAGAGTTACCGTCTAATAAATTCAAGTAGGAGGTATAAGTATGAGAGATAAAGTTAAACTAGCTTGCACAGAATGTAAGCAAAGAAACTACGACACAATGAAGAACAAATCAAATACTACAGATAGAATCGAGTTAAACAAATTCTGTAAGTTCTGTGGAAAACATACTCTTCATAGAGAAACTAAATAGGAGTTTGAAATGACAGAAAAAAAGAAAACAGGTTTTTTCAGAGGAATAAGAAACGAATTTAAAAAGATTACATGGCCTACAAAAAATGAAGTTTTCAAATCAACTTTAGTTGTAATTGCAGCTTTAATAGGTATGTCAATCTTAGTTAAATTACTAGATACAATATTCCAATTTATTTTATCATTCACTGTATAAGTAGAAGGAGAATCTAATGGACAACGAAAATATTGAACAAGCGAATTGGTATGTTGTTCATACTTATTCAGGACATGAAAACAAAGTTAAAAGTAAAATAGAAAACATGATAGAAAATGGGAGTTCACATAACATTTTCGATGTTAGAGTTCCTATGGAAGAGTACGAAGATATAGTTAGAGGGGAAAAGAAGATTAAAGAAAGAAAAGTTTTCCCTGGATATGTACTAATTAAGATGATAGTTGATTCTAGAAACTGGTATTTGGTAAGAAATACTAGAGGAGTTACTGGTTTTATTGGACCAGATGGGGACCCAGTTCCTTTGAGTCCAAAAGAGATAAAAGACTTTGGTATAGAATCTGAAGATCCAATATCAGTAAAATTAAACGCAGAAGATTTAGGAATCAATATAGGAGATTCTGTAGAGTTAACTGAAGGTAATTTCAAAGGTTATATGGCTACAGTAGTAGAAATAAACTATGAAAAACAAACAATTAATGCAACTATAGACTTTCTTGGAAGGGAAACTGCAGCAGAAGTACCTTTCGATTATTTTAAATAGCATCTTATTTAGTGGGAGGATACTCTCCGCAAACCACATTAGCGATTTAGGAGGAAATAATGGCTAAAAAAGTACAATCAATAGTTAAATTACAAATACCAGCTGGAAAAGCAACACCAGCACCACCAGTAGGTACAGTATTAGGACCTACAGGTATCAATATTATGGAATTTACAAAGGCATTTAATGCTCAAACAGCTGACCAAAATGGAATGATTATACCAGTAGTATTGACAATTTATGCTGATAGAACATTTTCATTTATCACAAAGACACCACCAGCACCAGTACTAATCAAAAAAGCATTAGGATTGGATAAAGCTTCAGGTGAACCAAACAAAAATAAAGTTGGTAAATTAACAAAAGAGCAAGTTAAAGAAATTGCTGAAATCAAAAAACCAGACTTAAACGCAGCTACATTAGAATCTGCAATGAGCATGGTTGCAGGTACAGCAAGATCAATGGGAATTACAGTAGAAGATTAGTGGGAGAAATTTTTCGTTAAACCACAAGGAGGAAAGAATGCCAAAAAGAGGAAAGAGATACGAAGCGTTAGCGGAATTATACGATAAAAATACACAATATGAAATTGACGAAGCTGTTGCAATAGTTAAAAAAGCTGCTACAGCAAAATTTGATGAAACAGTAGAATTACACATTAAATTAGGTGTTGACTCAAGACACGCAGACCAACAAGTTAGAAATACTGTAGTACTACCACACGGTACAGGTAGAGATGTTAGAGTAGCAGTATTTGCAAAGGGTGAAAAAGTTCAAGAAGCTTTAGATGCTGGAGCAGACTTTGCAGGTGAAGACCTAGTAGACAGAGTTCAAAACGAAGGTTGGATGGAATTTGATGTTGCAATTGCTACACCAGATATGATGGGTCAAGTTGGTAAAATTGGTAGAGCATTAGGACCAAGAGGATTAATGCCAAACCCAAAAACTGGAACAGTTACAATGGATGTTGCAAAAGCGGTTAAAGAAGCTAAATCAGGTAAGGTAGAATATAGAACAGATAAGCAAAATATCGTTCACGTACCAGTAGGTAAAGCTTCATTTACAGAAGAACAATTATTTGATAACGTAAAAACACTTCTAGCAGCTGTTATAAAAGATAAACCAGCTTCAGCTAAGGGTAAATACTTAAGATCAGTTACAGTTACATCTACTATGGGACCTGGAGTAAAATTAAATCCAACTAGAATAGTAGAAATAGCTACAAAATAATTTGACTTTATTTATATAAAGTGATATTATTCATAGGTATATTAAATAGGCTACCAAAGACTATAGGAGGGCAACCTTAAAAATCATCCTATATAGGAGCATGATAATGATTATTATCTCCTTGCGTCTTTTCGTGAGGAGTTTTTTTATAAATTGATGCGAAAGTAGCCAAAATAACTATGGAGGTGAAAAATGAGTAAGTCAACTTTGACACACAAACAAGCTGTGGTTCAAGAAATCAAAGAAGCTATTGAAAACTCAAAATCCATCTCAATCGTTGAATATCGTGGACTTAATGTAGCAGATATTTCAGAACTTAGAAAGCAATATAGAGAAGCTGGTGTAAACTACAAAGTATACAAAAATACTTTAGTAAACATAGCTCTTTCTGAACTAGGTTATGAAGGCTATGAAGAGTACTTATCAGGACCAAATGGTTTTGTATTTAGTAACGAGGACATGGTTCAAGGACCAAAAATATCAGTAGATTTTGCAAAAGATCACGAAGCTTTAAAGGTAAAAGCTGGTATTATTGATGGAAAGGTTGTTGACGCTGATAGTGTAAAAGCTTTAGCAAAACTACCAACAAAGGAAGTTTTATTAGCACAAGTATTAGGTGGATTGAACGCACCTATTCAAGGATTTGCTAGCGTGTTAAACGCAACATTAAGCAGTCTAGTATATGCATTAAATGCAGTAAAAGAAAAAAAAGAACAAGAAGCATAATTATATAGGAGGACAAAATGTCAGAAAAATTAACACAATTAATTGAAGATGTAAAATCATTAACAGTATTAGAATTATCAGAATTAGTAAAAGCTTTAGAAGAAGAATTTGGTGTTTCAGCAGCAGCTCCAGTAGCAGCAGTAGCAGCAGCACCAGCAGCAGGTGGAGAAGCAGCTGCAGCAGAAGAAAAATCAGACTTTGATGTAGTATTAACAAGTGCTGGTTCAGGTAAAATCAACGTAATTAAAGTTGTAAGAGAAATTACAGGATTAGGATTAAAAGAAGCTAAAGAATTAGTTGACGGTGCACCAAAAGCAGTTAAAGAAGGTGTTCCAGCAGACGAAGCTAACCAAATCAAAGAAAAATTAGAAGAAGCTGGTGCTTCAGTAGAATTAAAATAGTTAATTTTACAAGTTAAAAAAATAAATTAATGGCTTAACTATAATATATTTAAGCCATTTTTTATTTTAAATACATAAATTATTATTTTTATTATTAATTATATTTAGCTATATTTGATTCGTCCAATCTCTTATTGGTGATGAAATATTAGCATTAACAAGGAGTAAATTATGACAGAAGTAAAAAACAGAGAAACTGTTGGCTCATTTATATTAAAAGTATTAAATGGAGCAACCATAGCTATAGTTGTAGCTTTAATACCAAATGCAATCTTAGCTACATTTTTAAGACCATTAGCATCCAACCAAATTGCTGCTGATTTCTTACATGTTGTACAAGTATTTCAATTCTTGACATCAGTAATGGCGGGTTATTTAATTGCTATGCAATTTAAATTAAATCCTATTCAATCATCATGTGTTGGTGGTGCAGCATTTATAGGGTCTGGAGCATGGAAATACATTAATGCTACAGTAGGAAACGCTGATCCAGCATTTATTTTCCAATTATCTGGAATAGGTGATGTTATCAATACAATGCTTACAGCAGCCTTAGCTGTTTTAGTAGTTAAATGGATTGGGGATAAATTAGGTTCTCTAAACTTAGTTTTAATGCCAATTATAGTAGGAGCAGGTGTAGGATTTATAGGAACATTAACATTACCATATGTTTCAATGATTACATCTGTAATAGGACAAGGTATTAACTCATTTACTACATTACAACCAATGATAATGAGTATTTTAATTGCAGTATCATTCTCAATTATAATCATAAGCCCTATATCAACAGTAGCTATAGGTTTAGCAATTGGATTAAATGGTATATCTTCAGCAGCAGCTGGTATGGGTGTTGCTTCAGCAGCAGCATTTTTAGTATGGGCAACTATGAAATCCAATAAAGCAGGTGTTCCTGTTGCTATTGGTTTAGGTGCTATGAAGATGATGATGCCAAACTTCTTAACAAATCCAATAATAGGATTACCAGTTGCGATAACAGCAGCTATCAGCTCATTAAGTGTTCCAATATTAAACATGGTTGGTACACCAGGAACAGCTGGATTCGGTTTAGTAGGTTTAGTATCACCTCTAGCAGCATTAAATGCTGGAAATATAGGTGTCTTAGTTATGGTATTAACTTGGATAGTAGTACCATTTGCTGTAGGATTTATAGTAAATAAAGTGATGTGTGATGTATTACACATTTATGAACCTGAAATATTTAAATTCAAAGGTTAATAAGTAAAATAAATAGTAGAGTTTATAATATAACAAAGTTTAAGATGTTATAATAAAATAGGAAACAATATATTTAAGAAAAATATAAAGGAGATAATTATGTTAACATATATTGCAGGCGCTGGCGCTATGGGTTGTAGATTTGGTTACCAACTACAAAAAGCAGGGTATGATGTAGTTTTATTAGATATGTGGGAAGACCACATCAAAGCCATTAAAGAAAATGGATTACAAGTAGAAGGTGACATTAATGACAATGTAAAAATGGAAATAATGAAACCTACTGAAGCAACAGAAGAAGCAGATTACATTATTTTATTTACAAAAGCTATGCAATTACCTACTATGTTAGAAAGCATCCAACAAATTATTGGTGAAAATACAAAAGTATTATGCCTATTAAACGGTTTAGGCCATGAAGATGTTATTAAACAATACATACCAGAAAAGGATATAATCATGGGTGTTACTGTATGGACAGCAGGCTTAAAAGGACCTGGTAAAGTTCACTTATCAGCTACAGGTACAGTTAACTTACAAGCTATAGATGAAAGCGGTAAAGAAGGTGCAGAAAAATTAGTTGACATGATGAATGATGCTAAATTGAATGTAACCTATGATGAAGATGTGCTTCCTTCAATTTGGAGAAAAGCATGTGTTAACGGTACAATGAATTCTAACTGTGCTTTATTAGACTGTACAATTGGAGAATTATTTGCAACAGAAGAAGGTCTAAGAGTTGTAAAAGAAATTATCCATGAATTTGTATTAGTTGGTGAAGCTTCAGGTGTTAAATTAGATGAACAAGAAATTACAGACTATGTAATGCACACAAGTGAAGTAGCTGCAGCACATTATCCATCAATGCACCAAGACTTAGTTCAAAACCACAGACCTACAGAAATTGACTACTTAAATGGTGCGGTTGCTAGAAAAGGTAAAGAATTCGGAATTGACACACCATATTGTGAATTAATTACTGATTTGATTCATACTAAAGAGAAAGTATTAGGAATTAAATAATAATATATTGATTTAGACTTTATAAAAGGCTTGTAACTTGTTAAGTTATAAGCCTTTTTGTCATATATTAATAAAAGTGATAATATTATATATATAATTTTTAAGGGAGTATATATGGAAAAGACAAGATCAAAAATTAATTATCAGAAAAAAATGGAAGATATATTAGCCAAGGAATCAGAAAAAGGAAGGATTCCTAAATTGCTTCTTCATTCTTGTTGTGCTCCTTGTTCAACCTATGTATTAGAGTACCTTTCACCACATTTTGATATAGGAGTTTTATATTACAACCCAAATATCCACCCTTCTGAAGAATATTATAAAAGGGAAGCTGAACAAAAGAGATTTATAGATCTAGTTAATAAGGTGAATAAGATTGAATTGATCCAGGCTAAGTACAACCCTCAAGAATATTTTGATGCTGTAAAAGGTTTTGAAAATGATAAAGAGGGCGGCTTAAGGTGTGGTCTATGCTTTGACTTGAGACTAAATGAAGCAGCTAAGTACGCCAAAGAACATGGCTATGATTATTTCACTACTACTCTTTCCATATCTCCGCACAAGAACGCTGACTTGATAAATCATCTAGGAGAATTATTAGAAAATAAATATGATGTTTCTTATCTTTATGCGGATTTCAAAAAGAAAAATGGTTTTAAAAGATCTATAGAATTATGTAACCAATATGATGTCTATAGGCAAAACTATTGTGGGTGTGTATTTTCTCTAAAAGAATCCCAAGAAAGAATGAAAAATATGGAATTAAAAAGTGAAGACCAATTAGATAAAGAACTGAAAGAAGACCTTAAAGGTATACATACTAACAACAATTAGTTGACTTTAGCCTAACAAAGATATATACTCATATAGCAAATTAAATATATATTTTATCAAGAGTGGCAGAGGGACGGACCCGTTGAAGCCCGGCAACCTATTAAATTAGGTGCTAAATTCCGCAGGACAACCTGAAAGATAAGATTTTAAGCTTACCAATCAGGTAAGCTATTTTTTATTTAAAAAAGAATTGATAAAGATATAAAGAAAGGAAGGAAAAATGAAAAAACTACTTACATCTGAGTCAGTTACTCAAGGTCACCCAGATAAGGTATGTGATCAAATCTCAGATTCTATTTTAGATGCATATTTAGCCCAAGATAAAAATGCTAGAGTAGCATGTGAAGTAATGGCGTCTCCAAATTTAGTATTCATCACTGGGGAAATATCTTCTACAGCAAATGTTGATGTTGAAGAAATTGCTAGAAAAACTATAGATGAAATTGGTTATAATAAGGAAGAATACGGATTTACAGCAGATGGAATAAAAATACTTGTGGATATAAATGAACAGTCAGCAGATATTGCTTTAGGTGTTGATAATTCTCTAGAAATTAAAGAAGAAAGTAGTGACCCATATGATCAAATTGGGGCAGGAGACCAAGGTATTGTATTTGGTTATGCTTGCAATGAAACTGAAGAATACATGCCAATGCCTTTAGTATTATCCCACAAGTTAGCTAAAAAACTAGCAGATTTAAGAGAAGACAATACCATAGATTACTTAAGACCAGATGGAAAATCACAAGTAACAGTGGAATATGTGGATGGCCTAGCTAAAAGAATAGATACAGTTTTAGTATCCACCCAACACGATGACCATATAAGCTTGGATACTATCAAAAAAGATGTTATAGAAAAAGTGATAAAAGAAGTAATCCCTGCAGCTTTAGTAGATGAAGATACCAAATACTTAGTAAATCCAACAGGTAGGTTTGTAATAGGTGGACCTCAATCTGATGTAGGCTTAACTGGTAGAAAAATAATAGTAGATACCTATGGTGGTTTTTCTAGACATGGCGGTGGAGCCTTTTCAGGTAAAGATCCATCAAAGGTAGATAGGTCAGCAACCTATATGGCAAGATATGTAGCTAAAAACATGGTTGCAGCTGGACTAGCTGATAAGTTGGAGGTTGGAGTAGCCTATGCTATAGGTGTGGCTAAACCAGTATCCATTTATGTTGATTCTTATGGTACAGGTAAGTTGGATGATGACAAACTAACAGAAATAGTTAAAGAAAACTTTGATTTAAGACCAAAGGCCATAATAGACAAGCTTGATTTACTAAATCCAATTTATAAAAAAACTGCAGCTTATGGACATTTTGGAAGAAGTGAAGAAAGTTTTACATGGGAAAAACTTGATAAGGTTGACCAGTTGAAAAAATACTTATAAAAATTAAAATATTTTTTAATTAAATAGGAGTCAGGAAGTGTAGGAATGCTTCCTGACTTTCTTATTTATATATTAAAGTTAAAGCTATATGCTATAATTTTAATAGGAGAAAATATGGACTTAGAATATTACATGAATCAAGCAATTGAAGAAGCAAAAAAGTCTCTAGAAAAAGATGAAGTTCCTATAGGTGCTGTTGTTGTTTTAAACGGTGAGATCATAGGAAGAGGCCACAATACGATAGAAACAGACAAATCTTCTTTGGCTCATGCGGAAATAAATGCTATAAAAGAAGCCCAAAGTCATCTTGGAGATTGGCGATTAAATGGAGCATATTTATTTACAAGTGTTGAACCTTGTGCCATGTGTGCAGGTGCTATTGTGAATGCTAGGATAGATACCCTGGTTTATGGCTGCAAGGATGAAAATAGGGGATTTGCGGACTCAGTATTTAATATCATGCAAGTACCAAGCTTGAACCATAGGGTAAATATTATCCCTGTTATTAGAGAAAATGAAGCGAAAAAGTTAATTCAAGATTTTTTTAGAAAATTAAGAGAGATAAAATGAGAAAATTTACACATTTACACCTTCATACCCAATACAGCCTTTTAGATGGCTTTAGTAAAATAGACAAAGTTTTAGATAGGGCCCAAGAATATGGCATGGATTCTGTAGCTATTACAGACCATGGTGTAATGTTTGGCGTGGTTGAATTTTACAAAAAAGCAAAGGCTAAAGGAATAAAGCCTATCATAGGTTGTGAGATTTATGTGAGCGAACAATCTCATTTAATAAAAACTAGAGAGAATAAAAGATACCACCTTGTTCTATTAGCTGAAAATAACGAGGGATATCATAACCTAGTTAAGATAGTTTCTGAAGCCTATGTTCATGGTTTTTACTATAAACCTAGGGTGGACAAGGAATTTTTAAAGAAACATTCCAAGGGTCTTATATGTCTATCGGCTTGCCTATCTGGAGAAGTACAGGAATATTTAAAATATGATGATTATGAAGGAGCTAAAAAAGCCGCCAAAGAGTACAATCAAATTTTTGGGCAAAATAATTTTTATCTAGAAATTCAAGACCATGGCTTACCTGAACAGAAAAAAGTTAATATTTTACAAAAAAGACTATCCGAAGAATTAAATATACCTATGGTTGCCACTAATGATGTCCACTACACAGACCAAGATGACTCAAAAGCTCAAGATGTTCTACTAGCAATTGGTACAGCGGCAACCATCAATCAAGCTAATAGAATGAGTTTTCCAAATAGTCAATTTTATTTCAAAAAGTCAGAAGAAATGTATGAACTCTTTTCTGAATATCCACAAGCTCTAGAAAATACTAATTTGATTGCAGATAGATGCAATGTGACATTGGACTTTGATACCATGCACTTACCTAATTTTACAGTAGATAAAGACCATGACCAATACTTAAGAGAACTGGTTTATAGGGGCCTTGAAGACAGGTATGAAGTTTTAGATGATGAAATTAAAGAAAGAGCTGATTATGAATTGAATATGATTCAGCAAATGGGTTTTACTGATTATTTCTTGATAGTTTGGGACTTTATAGACTATGCTAAAAAACATGACATACCAGTAGGACCAGGAAGAGGATCAGCAGCTGGATCTTTAGTAGCCTATGCTTTGGGAATAACAGGTCTAGACCCTCTTAAGTATGACCTGCTTTTTGAAAGATTTTTAAATCCGGAAAGAGTATCTATGCCTGATATAGATATAGATTTTTGCTATGAAAGAAGAGATGAAGTTATAGACTATGTAAAGGCTAAATATGGAGAAGAAAAAGTAGCTCAAATCGTAACCTTTGGTACAATGGCTGCTAGGAATGCTATAAGAGATGTTGGCAGAGTTTTAGATATAGACTATGCTAAGGTGGATAAAATAGCAAAATTGATTCCCCAAGAACTAGATATAACTATTGAAAAGGCCTTGGTTCAGTCAGAGGAATTTAGGCAAGCCTATCAAGAAGACCAAACAAGTAGGGAATTAATAGATATGGCAAGAGAAGTTGAAGGTATGCCAAGACATACTTCAACCCATGCTGCAGGTGTTGTAATAGCATCAAAGGCTGTAGATGAATTTGTTCCACTACTTAGAAATGGTGACCAAATTTCTACCCAATATAATATGATTGAGTTAGAAGAGTTAGGCCTATTGAAGATGGACTTCCTTGGCTTAAGAACCCTCACTGTAATAAGTGACGCTATAAAGCAGGTGAAATACAATAGGGGTATTGATGTTGATATTGACAATATTGACCTTGAAGATAAAAAGGTTTTAGATCTATTTAATAAGGCTGAGACGATTGGTATATTTCAGTTTGAATCTTCTGGAATGAGAAACTTCTTATCAAAGTTAAAGCCGAGCAGGTTTGATGATTTGATAGCTGCAAACTCTTTATTTAGACCAGGTCCTATGAATGAAATTCCGAACTATATTAAAAACAGGCACAATCCAGAAGAAATAACCTATTTACATCCAATGCTTGAATCAATTTTGAAGGCAAGCTATGGAACCATAGTTTTCCAGGAACAGGTAATGCAAATAGTTCAAAAGTTAGCAGGATTCTCACTTGGAGAGGCTGACAACCTAAGAAGGGCCATGGGTAAAAAGAAAATGGAAATCATGGAAGAAAATAGAGAATATTTTGTTAATGGTAGGGTGAACAATGGTGTTGTTGAAATTGAAGGAACTAGCCGTAAGGGTATAGATCCTAAAATAGCAAACAAAATTTACGACTTGATGATAGACTTTGCTAAATATGCCTTCAACAAATCACATTCAGCAGCCTATTCTTTAGTTGCCATGCAAACAGCTTACTTAAAAGTTTACTATCCTGAAGAGTTTATGGCTGCCCTCTTATCATCAGTTATGGGCAATGCTTCTAAGGTATACCTATACATAAAAGAAGCTAAAAGTATGGGCATAGACATTTTACTCCCATGCGTTAATTCTTCATATGGTAAATTTTCAGTCGACAAGGGAAAGATTAGAATAGGACTTGATGCAATAAAAACAGTTGGCCACAATATCATTAAATCCATTGTTGATGAAAGAAAAGAAAATGGACTATTCACTTCCTTTGAAAATTTCGTAGAAAGAATGGTACAAGATGATAAGGCGAGCTTAACAAAATCTTATCTTGAAGCCTTGATTTTATCTGGAGCCTTAGATAGCTTTGGCTTGAAAAGGTCTCAAATGATGAGAATTTATCCAAATGTATATGAATCTTACCTAGATAGGGGTAAAAACAACCTACTTGGACAAGAAGATATATTTTCCATGCTTGATGAATCCTCAAAAAACTTTGATATTCCTGATATAGATGAGTTTCCTAAGAGAGAATTCTTAAATTATGAAAAAGAATATTTAGGAGTCTATATTACTGACCATCCCTATAGTGAATATGGCGAATTAGTAAAATCTTTGGTCAACTTTACAAGTTTGGATTTGATGGATGAAAATAAGAATCTTGACAATAAATATGTTGTATTTGGAGGTCTTGTCACTTCTGTAAAGAAGATAATTACTAGAAAAAATCAAGCTATGGCCTTCTTAGAAATGGAAGATGATTATGGGACTATTGAAGTTGTAGTTTTTCCTAATTATTATGAAAAGTACAAGTCTCTAATGATAGAGGATAAGGCTCTTTTAATAAAAGGTAGGCTACAAATTTCAGATGATAAAAATCCAAGTATAATATTAAATGAAGTTAGTGAAATAAATAAGGAAAATTTCTCGAAATCTTCTCAAACTAATGGTATAATGAAAAATGATACAAGTCTTTACCTAAAATTATTATCTAATGATAAAGAAAAGTATAAAAAAGTTAAAAATATTCTGCTAGCACACAAGGGTGAAAATGACGTCTTTGTGTACTTTGAAGACTTAAAAAACATGTATTCACTAAAGAGTATACAAGTAAACTTAAAAGATAAAAGTCTATTAAGTGAATTAGAAAATTTATTAGGAAAAGATAACATTGTTATTAAATAGGAGGAATGATGAAAACAATCGGTATTTTGACTTCTGGTGGTGATGCACCAGGAATGAATGCTGCTGTTAGAGCTGTCACTCGATCAGCCCTAGCTAAGGGTTTGAAAGTTAAGGCTATCTTAAATGGATATGCTGGTTTAATGTCTGATCAAGTAGAAGATATGAGCCTACAGTCAGTTGACAATATCATATCATTGGGTGGTACTATCTTAGGTACAGCTAGATCACCAGAAATGGAATCTGATGAAGGTCAAGAAAAAGCTGTTGAAGTAATTAAAAAGCATGGTATAGAAGGTTTAGTAGTTATAGGGGGAGATGGATCTTTCCTAGGAGCTTATGCTTTACATAAAAGAGGTATAAAAACTATTGGTATACCAGGTACTATTGATAACGATATGGGCTTTACTGAATTGACTATTGGTTTCCCGACAGCTACAGAGACTGTAGTTGATTCTATAAGAAGATTAAGAGATACTTCTGGATCTCATGGAAGGGTAAATGTAGTAGAAGTAATGGGAAGACATTGCGGTGATATTGCTTTATATGCTGGTATAGCAGGTGGAGCCGAATCAATAATAGTTCCTGAAGTTGATTTCTCAATTGATGCTATTTGTGACAAAATAATAAAAACTAGAGCAAGAGGAAAGAAACACCACATTATTGTAGTAGCTGAAGGTGTTGATAATATTCCTGAAATAGTTAATGAAATAAAAGAAAAGACACAAAATGATACAAAGCACACAGTACTAGGTCATATACAAAGAGGTGGAAGCCCTATATATAAAGATGTTGTAATGGCAAGTGAAATGGGTGTAAAAGCAGTTGATTTATTGCTTGAAGGCCAAAGTTCACAAGCTATAGGTTATAAGGGTGGCAAAATCTTTAATATGCCTATAACAGAAGCTGTAAAAACAAAAGAAGAATTTAACAAAGAATTGTATGAATTATCAGATGTATTATCTTATTAATCTAAGTTAGGAGACTAAAATGAAGAAAACAAAAATTGTATGTACTATTGGACCAGCTAGTGAGTCACCAGAAAAATTAAGAGCTTTAATGGAAGCTGGTATGAATGTTACCCGTCTAAACTTCTCACACGGTGACCATGATGAACATTTAGAAAGAATTGAAAACATTAAAAAAGTTAGAAGACAATTAGGAAAACACGTTGGTATAATGCTAGATACAAAAGGACCAGAAATTAGAATTGGTACTTTCAAAGATGGTATGGTTGTAAGCTTATCACAAGGTGATAAATTTACATTTACTACAAGAGATATTGAAGGTGATGAATCAATAGTTTCAGTGTCATATAAAGACTTACCAAGTGACCTATCTGTTGGATCAAGAATTTTAGTTGATGACGGTCTAGTTGAATTCTTAGTTGAAGAAATTGATGGTACAGAAATTCATACAGAAGTAGTTAACTACGGAGCTATCAAAGATAGAAAAGGATTAAATGCTCCAAGTATAAAAATCAACCTACCAGCCTTAACTGAAAAAGATATGAACGATATTAAATTTGGTGTGGAAAATGGTATTGACTTTATAGCTGCATCATTTATCAGAAAAGCTGAAGACGTTATGGCTATCAGAGAAGTTTTAGAAGATTGTGGTGGAGAAGATGTACACATTATTTCTAAGATTGAATCTGAAGAAGGTGTTGAAAACTTAGATGAAATTATAGAAGTTTCAGATGGTATTATGGTTGCTAGAGGGGACCTTGGTGTAGAAATAGAAAACTCAAAAGTGCCTCTAGTTCAAAAAGATATCATTAGAAAATGTAACTTAGCTGGTAAACCGGTTATAACAGCTACACAAATGTTAGATTCTATGACAATAAACCCAAGACCTACAAGAGCGGAAGTTAACGACGTAGCAAATGCTATTTTAGACGGTTCAGATGCAGTTATGTTATCTGGAGAAACAGCAGCTGGTAAGTATCCAGTTGAAACTGTAAAACAAATGGTTAAAATTGCTAAGGATACAGAAGCTTCAATAGACTTTAAAAATGCTAATAGTAAGAGAACAGAATGGATTCAAGCAGATCCAACAAATGCTATTTCAAATTCAGTTACAAGAATAGCATCTCAATTACATGCAGCAGCGATAGTTGCTGCCACAACATCTGGTACAACAGCTAGAGCTATATCTAAGTTTAGACCAGAAAATCCATTAGTAGTTACAACCCACAATGAAAGAGTTGCTAGAAAACTAGCCTTAGCATGGGGTGTAAATCCTATTTTAACTAAAAAAGTTGATGAAACAGACCAATTAATTGATAACTCTGTTTCAGAAGCATTGAAAAATGGATACATTAAAGAAGGTGACTTGGTTGTTCTTACAGCAGGTATACCAGCAGCTACACCAGGATCAACTAATATGATTAAGGTTCACACAGTTGCTAATATCTTATCCCAAGGTCAAGCAATTGGTAGAGGATCAGTTGTATCAAGAGCTTGTGTTGTTTCTAAAGCTGAAGACTTAGAAGGTAAATTCCAAGAAGGAGATATAATTGTAGCTCCTTACACTGATGCGGATATGGTGAAATATATTGAAAAATCATCAGGTATCATTGTAGAACAAGGTGGTTTAACATCACATGCTGCAATTACAGCTCTTCATTATAAGTTACCAGCTATAATTGGCGCAGACAAGGCTACAAGTACAATTAGCAATGGTGAATTGGTAACCTTAGACGCTTTTGCTGGAATAGTATATGAAGGTTCAGCTAGCGTAATCTAAAAAATATAAATTAATAAATGAGATCCTAGGTTATTAAATCTAGGATTTTTCATTTTTGATAATTTATTTATACAATGAGGTGGAAATGAAATCAGATTATGAAATTTCAAGATTAGCAAAAAAGTTAAAAATAAAAGATATAGCTAGTAAAATTAATTTAAAAGAAGAAGACTTAATTCTTTATGGTGATTACAAGGCAAAGATTAATAAATCTAGCTTTAAAGCTGATGATGGAAATTTAATTTTAGTTACTTCTATAAATCCAACAAAGGCAGGAGAAGGTAAGTCCACAATTACTATAGGCTTATCAGATGCATTAAATAAATTAGGGAAAAAATCTATTGTTGCCCTTAGAGAACCATCTTTAGGTCCAGTTCTTGGAAGAAAAGGTGGAGCTACTGGAGGTGGCTATGCTCAAATAGTTCCTATGGAAGATATAAACCTCCACTTTACAGGAGACTTCCATGCGATAACTAGTGCTCACAATGCTATAATGGCTTTGATTAATAACCATATATTTTTCGGTAATGAGTTAGGCTTTGATCAAATAGAATTTAACTATGTAATGGATATGAATGAAAGGGCCTTGAGGTCTATTAAAATCTATGGTGGAAAAGATAATGAAAGAACTAGTTCCTTTGATATAAGCGTTGCATCTGAATTAATGGCTATAATATGCTTAGCCACAGATTATAAAGATTTGAAAAACAGAGTATCCAATATATTGATAGGATACAAGAAGGATAAAACGCCTATATTTGTTAAAGATTTAGGAGTAGAAGGTGTGGTTACAGCCTTGTTAAAAGATGCTTTTAAACCTAATCTTGTACAGACACTAGAAAATAATCCTGCTATTGTCCATGGAGGTCCATTTGCTAATATAGCCCATGGATGCAATTCTGTAATTGCTAGTAAAACTGCTTTAGCGCTCGGAGATTATGTAGTAACTGAAGCTGGATTTGGAGCAGACCTGGGTGGTGAAAAATTTATGAATATTAAATCTAGGATATCCGGTCTCAAACCTAAACTTGCTATTGTTGTAGCAACAATAAAGGCTATTAAATTGCATGGTGGCCAAGATGAAGAATCTTTAAATGAAGAAAATTTAGCTGCCTTAGAAAAAGGAATAAAAAACCTTGAAAAGCATATTGAAAATATGCAAAGTTTCAATTTACCAGTAATTGTAGCTTTGAACCTATATGAAAGTGATAGTGATAAAGAAATAGATTTTATGAAGTCTTGGGCTAAAGGTAAAAATGTTGAATTTTCATTAACTGAAGTTTGGTCAAAGGGTGGTCAAGGAGCTATTGATTTAGCTGAAAAATCTATAGATTTAATAAAAAATAATAACAATGATATTAAGTATACTTATGAAAATGAAGATGACTTAGATCTTAAAATAGAAAAACTAGCTAAAGCTATATATGGTGCTGATGGTGTAGACTATTCTGACCATGCAAGGAGTAAACTTCAAGAGATAAAAGATAGTAAATTTAACAAACTACCTATTTGTGTAGCTAAAACAGAAAAATCTTTATCAGATAATCCAAATCTAAAAGGAAAACCTGAGGGATTCAATATACTAGTTCAAGATTTAAAAATTAGAAGTGGAGCAGGTTTCATAGTTGTATACTTAAATAAAGTTTTGACTATGCCTGGCTTAAATAAGAATCCAAATGCTTTAGAAATCGATTTAGACCAAGATGATAATATAATAAATATCTTTTAATTAATATTTCGAAAATTAAAGTAAAGAAATATTATCTTTTTCTTAACCTTTTTGTAACTTTTATGTTATACTGTTAAAAGGCAGGTAGTTATGATTAAATTTGAAAATGTAAAAAAGAAATATGATGAAAATATAACAGCTTTAGATGATGTCACCTTCCATATTCATGTGGGAGAGTTTGTTTTTATAACAGGAGCTTCTGGAGCTGGAAAATCAACTATCACTAAGTTGATTTTGAAAGAAATCGATCCTGATGAAGGACATATTTATTTGGATGGTAAAGAGATTACTAAAGTTTCAAGAAGAATTATTCCAAAGATTAGAAAACAAGTAGGTGTAGTTTTTCAGGATTTTAGATTACTACCCAATAGAACAGTTTATGAAAATATAGAGTTTGTGTTAGATGCACAAGGTATGTCAGGTAAAAATAAGAAAAAAAGAATTAATGAAGTTTTAGATCTTGTTTCGCTAAAAGACAGGTCAAAGGCATATCCTAATGAGTTATCAGGTGGAGAAATGCAGAGAATTTCTATAGCTAGAGCATTATCAATAAATCCAAAAGTTTTATTAGCGGATGAACCAACAGGAAACCTTGATCCAGATACAGCTTGGGAAATTATGAGTTACTTAGAAGATATAAACCAAAAAGGAACCACTGTTATTATAAATACACACTCTAAAGAGATTGTAGACCAAATGAAAAAAAGAGTTATTACTGTTTCTAATGGTAAAATAGTCAGAGACTCTATAGGAGGTTATCTAGATGAAAGCTATTAGGAAATTTTTAAGTAGTTTGAGAGAAGGGATTAAAGGAATCTGGAAAAACAAAAATCTAGGCCTTGTTTCTGTTACTTCTACTTTCTTTACTTTATTTATCATTGGAATTATAACAATAATAACAGCTACAGTTAACAATATGTCTTTACAAGTAGAAAGAAAAGTTAATGATGTTGAAATTTATCTGATTAATGATGCCTCACAAGTAGACATTGAAAATCTAAGAAGTAAAATTGACTCTATAAATGTTGAGAAAACAGTTGTTTATAGATCATCAGAAGAAGCCTTAGAATTGATGAAAAAATCTTGGGGTAAGGATGCACATTTACTAGAAGGTATGGACTATGAGGGTCTTTTACCAGCATCTTTCATTGTTAGCCTAGAGCATATTGATGAAGCAGATGATTTTGTAAATGCTATAAAAAATGAAAATATTGTAGAAGATGTAAATTACTATAAAGATCTAGTTACAAGGATAGCTAAAATATCAAACTATACAAAGATATTTGGTACTATTTTAGTTTTAGTTCTTATAGTTGTTTCTATATTTATTATTTCTAACACTATAAAATTGACTGTATTTTCAAGAAAAAATGAAATAGCAATCATGAAAAATGTCGGAGCAACAAATTCATATATAAGGATACCATTTATGATAGAAGGGGTATTCTTTAGTGTGTTTGCTTCTGTTATAAGTTATTTGGCTGTATATTATTTATATAAATTTTTATATGAAAACTTTGCGAATAGATTGTCTGAAAACTTATCAATATTGAATTTAATAAGGCCAAACCTATATAAGTTACCATTATTATATATATTCTTGGCTTTAGGATTTGGTATAGGTATAATTGGTTCTGTATTTTCTATAAGGAGATACTTATTAGATAGAGAGGTAAATTATGTCGATTAAAAATAAAAAGAGCAGAATTTGTGCTCTGATTTTAACTGGATCTATTTTATTATCTGGACAACAAGTTTATGCTTCTAATAGTACAAGAAGAAGTTTACAAGAAAGACAGAGAAACTTAAACCAGATAGAAAATAGGATAAAAAATGAAGAACAAAATATAAATTCTTATCAAAATCAAATAAAATCTATTCAAAGTAAAAAATCCGATGTAAATTCTATTTTATCTGAAATACAAGAAAATAGAAATGCTATAGAAGACCAAATAAAAGATCTTAATGCTAATATTCAAGTTACAATGAATGCTATATACCAATTAGATACACAAATCATTGAAATAACAAATGATATTAAATCAAAAGAAGAAGAAATTGAAGATCTTAAAGTTAGGATTGAAGAAAATACTAAACTTCTAAGAGAAAGACTAAGAGTATCTTATAAAATAGGAGATGCAGACAAGGTTGAAATCTTACTGACATCAGATGGTATTACAGACTTCTTAAGTAGAAGCAAAATGATAACAACAATTGCTGACTTTGATAAAAAACTTATTGAAAGTTTAAAAAGAGATAAGGAAAGAATAGACACCTTAGTAATTGAATTGAAAGGTGATAGAACATCCTTAGAAGTGTCAAAGGAAAATAGTGAAAAAGAAAAAGTTTATTTAGAAAATCAAAAAGCTGCACAAGATATCTTATTGGAAAAGGTAAAAGCAGAAGAAGCTGAAAAGTATACAGAGCTAGAAGGTATAAATCAAGAAATTTCTAATTATCAAAGTGAATTAAATCAAAGATTAAAAGAAAAAACTAATCTAGCAAATCAAAGAGGACAATTAAGTACTGAGATAAGAAGATTAGAAAATGAAATTAGAAAAGAAGAAGCTAGAATAAAAGCAGCTGAGGAACAGAAAAGAAGAAATGAAGCAGAGGCAGCTAGAAGAAGAAAAGAAGCGGCTGAATCTAAGTTAGAAGAAGCAAGTAACAATTATGGAAATGTAAATAATAATTATAATTTCTCAGGTAGACTTGCTTGGCCAACAGCTGCAACTAGAATAACTTCAGTATTCGGTCCAAGAAGAGCACCAGTTCCAGGTGCATCAACCTTCCATAGAGGTCTTGATATAGCTGGACCAGCGGGGACACCGATATATGCTGCAGAAAGTGGAGTTGTTGTGAATGTTCATTATCCATATCCTAACCAAACATATGGAGGAAGCTCAACAGGAAATAATAACTATGTAGTTATAAGGCATTCCAATGGAATTTCAACAGCTTACCTACACATGAAATCTATAAATGTTTCAGTTGGACAAAGCGTATCTAGAGGACAAACTATTGGAACTATAGGATCAACTGGATTCTCATCTGGTCCACACCTTCACTTTGAAGTAAGAATTAATGGAAGACGAGTAGATCCATTACCATATATTAGATAAAACAATAAAAAGGATATTGATATTATTCAATATCCTTTTTGCTTACTTTAATTTAAAGGGTGATATTCTTGATAAGTGGTATAATAAATAGATAGAATGTTGAAAGGAAATATAATATGAGCAAAAAAATAAAAATTATCACTGTAAGTCTAGTACTTGGACTGGTAAGTGTATTTAGCTTTGGACTTGGAAGATATTCAAGAAATGTTAATGAACCAATAAAAGAAGAAACCGGTATAAATAATGAGAAGATTTTATCCAACATCGATTCTCTAGTTGAAAATATAAATCAAAATTTTATAGGTGATATTGATAAAGAAAAAATGGAGACAGGGATTTATAAGGGAATTTTATCATCTTTAGATGATCCTTATTCTGTATATTTTAATGAAGATGAGTTTAAATCTTTGATGGAAGAAACCCAAGGAGAATTTGGAGGAATAGGTATCCAAGTTACTGCTGGATCTAATGGTTTTATAGAAGTTGTTTCACCTATAAAGGGAACACCTGGAGACAAAGCTGGTATTCAACCTGGTGACTTTATAACTCACATAAATGGAGAAAAATTTGCAGCGGATTCATTGGATAAGGCTGTAAAAGAAATGAGAGGGGAAGCAGGAAGTAAAGTAACTATAACAATACTTAGAGGTACAGGAAGTGACCAAGAAGTTTTAGATTTGGAAATAAAAAGAGAAATTATAAGTGTACAAACCGTTCACTCAAAAATGCTAGAAGGAAATATCGGATATGTTTTATTGACAGGATTCCAAGAAAAATCTGCTAAAGACTTTATAGCATCTGTCGAAGAATTAAAAAATCAAGGTGCTAAAAGTTTAATATTTGACCTAAGAAATAATCCAGGTGGCTTACTAAATGTTGCTCAAGAAATAGCCGATTATTTACTTGATGAAGGGGTAGTAATATCAGTAAAGTATAAGGATAACAAAAAAAATGAAGAAATACGTAGCAAAGATGGGAAGATGGACTTACCTATGACTGTCCTTATAAATAAGGGGTCAGCTTCTGCTTCAGAAGTTTTATCTGGTGCCTTGCAAGATAATAATAGGGCTAAAATAGTTGGGGAAACAAGCTTTGGCAAAGGTGTTATTCAACAAATTTACCCTGTATTTAATAACGGGAAAAAAGAAGGTATGAAACTAACTGTTGCTGAATTTTTCACTCCTAGCGGGCATAAAATACATGGTGAAGGAATAAGCCCGGATTATCCAGTTGAGCTAGATAAAGATGTTAGACTTATAGGACCTGAAAATATTGATGAAGATAAACAATTACAAAAAGCTATAGAATTATTAAAATAAAAGGATAATAAATGACTTTATTTAACTTACAATCAAAATTCCAGCCTATGGGAGACCAACCAAACGCCATAAATCAATTAGTAAAAGGTTTGAAAAATGGGGATAAATTTCAGACTTTAAAAGGTGTTACCGGGTCTGGTAAAACTTTTACCATGGCTAATATAATTCAAAATTATGAAAAACCAACCTTGGTACTGGCGCATAATAAGACCTTAGCCTATCAATTGTACCAGGAGTTTAAAGAGTTTTTTCCAGAAGATAGGGTGGAATACTTTGTATCTTACTATGACTATTATCAACCAGAAGCCTATGTTTTTGCGACTGATACTTATATAGCAAAAGATTCTTCTGTTAATGATGAAATTGATAAGATGCGACATTCTGCTACAGCTTCCTTGTTTGAAGGAAGAAATGTAATAATAGTATCATCTGTTTCTTGCATATATGGTTTGGGAGACCCTATAGATTACGAGCACATGATGGTTTCGTTGAGACCAAATACAGAAATTTCAAGAGAAGAGGTCATGAAGAAGCTAATCAATATCCAATTTACAAGGAATGATATTGATTTTTCTCGTGGTACTTTTAGATTAAGGGGAGATGTTTTGGATATCTTCCCAGCTAATGCTACTGAGAACATGTACAGGGTAGAATTTTTTGGTGATGAAATTGATAGAATACTAGAAGTAAATTCTCTTACCGGAGAAGTCCTAAGCCAATTAAATCATATTATGATATTCCCAGCATCTCACTATGCAACTTCTAGGGATAAAATCAATGCTGCTGTAAAGTCAATATCAGAAGAATTAGAAGAAAGATTAAAAGAGCTCAAATCTCAAAATAAACTATTAGAAGCTCAAAGATTAGAGCAAAGAACCTTGTATGATATAGAAATGTTAACTGAAGTTGGTTTTACCTCGGGCATAGAAAACTATTCTAGACATTTATCACAAAGAGCACCAGGTTCTAGACCCTATACCTTGCTAGATTATTTTGATGATGACTGGCTTTTATTAGTAGATGAGTCTCACGTAACCATACCACAAGTAGGTGGAATGTATGAAGGAGATAGGTCCAGAAAACAAAATCTTGTAGATTATGGATTCAGGTTGCCATCTGCCTTAGATAATAGGCCATTAAAATTTAATGAGTTTGAATCTTTAATAAACCAAGTCATATTTGTATCAGCTACGCCAGGAAACTATGAAGAAGAACATCAAACTAGACAAGTTGAGCAAATAATTAGACCTACTGGTCTTTTAGATCCTTTGGTAGAAGTTAGACCTACAGAAAACCAAGTTGATGATCTTATGAATGAAATACAAGCTAATACCCAAAAAGGTTACAGAACTCTGGTGACGACTTTAACTAAAAGGATGGCAGAGGACTTAACTGATTTTATGAAAGACTTAGGAGTTAAGGTAACCTACTTGCATTCTGACATAGATACTATCGAGAGAGTTGAAATTTTGAGAGACTTAAGATTAGGTAAATATGATGTTTTAGTAGGAATCAACTTATTAAGAGAGGGACTTGATCTACCAGAAGTTTCCTTGATCGCAATTATGGATGCTGATAAGGAAGGTTTTTTAAGATCTGAAACTTCGCTAATACAGACCATAGGTAGGGCTGCTAGAAACGCAGAGGGTAAAGTATTGATGTATGCAGATACTATTACCAAGTCTATGAAACAAGCTATGGATGAAACTGCTAGAAGAAGACAAATTCAAGAAAAATATAATGAAGACCATGGTATTGAACCTAAGTCAATATTGAAAGATATTACAGATATTACAACTGTATCAATGGCAGCTGAAGATGAAGTTGAATTTGATACAAGTACAAGCTCTGTATCATCTGAACAATTCCATGAGATAATTGTTAACCTAGAAGAAGAGATGATGAAGTCAGCTGAAAGTTTAGATTTTGAAAGAGCAGCAGACCTTAGAGATCAAATTCGAAAATTAAAAGATGAATATGGAATATAAAGGAGAAAAATGACTTTAGATAAAATTATAATCAAAGATGCCAAAGCTAATAATCTTAAAGGTATTGATTTAACTATTCCTAGAGATAAGATGGTTGTATTCACCGGTTTATCAGGATCGGGAAAATCATCATTAGCCTTTGACACTATTTATGCTGAAGGGCAAAGAAGATATGTAGAATCATTATCTTCCTATGCTAGACAATTTTTAGGTCAGATGGATAAGCCGGATGTTGAATCGATTGAGGGGCTATCGCCTTCCATATCTATTGACCAAAAAACTACCAATAGAAACCCTAGATCTACAGTTGGAACAGTTACAGAAATATATGACTACCTAAGACTTTTATATGCAAAAGTGGGAGTTCCTCATTGTCCAGTTTGTGGTGAAATAATCCAAGCTATGACTGTTGACCAAATGGTTGATAGGATAATGACTTTAGAGGAAAGGACTAGACTGATGCTCATGTCTCCAGTAGTAACTGGTAAAAAAGGTGAGCATAAGAAATTGCTTGAAAACATTAAAAAACAAGGATTTATGAGAGTTAGGATTGATGGGGAAATTTATGACCTATCAATGGACGAAATTGAATTAGAAAAAAATAAAAAACACGATATAGAAATAGTGGTTGACAGATTAGTTGTCAAAGAAGGCTTGGAGTCAAGGCTAAGCTCTTCCTTAGAAACTAGTTTAGAAATGTCGGATGGATTAGTATTAGTTCACCTGGTAGATGGTGAAGACTTTACAATGTCATCAAGCTTGTCGTGTCCAAACGGTCACATGTCCCTAGGAGAAATATCACCAAGGATGTTTTCTTTCAACGCGCCTTATGGTGCATGTGAAGAATGTGATGGTCTTGGTTTCCACAAATCAATAGATCCTGAATTAGTTATACCTGATTACTCTTTATCCTTGGATGAGGGAGTTATAGTGCCATATAACACTGCAAAACCAGGTTCATATTATTATGAAATTTTCAACAATCTACTTAAGAAAAATGGATTCAATTCTGAAACTCCATTTAAAGACTTGCCAAAGACTTTAGTAGATGAAATTTTATATGGGGCAAAAAACTCTATTGAGGTTTCTTTTGATTCTCATTTTAAATCATCTGGCAGAGATAAAAAGCGTATTCAATGGGAAGGTGTTGTTGAAAACTTAACTAGAAGGTCTAGACAAACTATGTCCAAGGCTATGAAAGATAAAATTGAAGAATTCACTTCTGAAATAGTATGTAAGTCATGTAATGGTAAAAAGTTAAAACCAGAAATTCTTGCTATCACTATAAATGGGAAAAATATTATAGACTTAACTGATATGCCTATTAGAGATTCATATGAGTGGGTTAAGAAATTAAAATTTTCAAAGGCTGACCAAAAAATTGCTGAGCCTATATTGAAAGAAGTATTAGCTAGACTAGAGTTTTTAATTGAAGTAGGGCTTGATTATTTAACTATGTCGAGGTATGCAGGAAGTTTGTCTGGTGGTGAATCACAAAGAATTAGGCTTGCAACCCAAATTGGTGCAGGTTTAGTTGGGGTTGTATATGTTTTGGATGAGCCAAGTATAGGTCTTCACCAAAGAGATAATGATAAGCTTTTAGCTTCTTTAAGAAACCTAACAGACCTAGGAAACACTTTGATAGTGGTAGAACATGATGAAGATACAATGAAAGAAGCTGATATGATTGTAGATATTGGTCCGGGCGCCGGCTTGCATGGTGGAGAGATAGTATTTCAAGGAACTTATGATGAAATATTAAAGGCTAAAAATTCTATAACTGCTGACTATTTATCAAAAAGAAAATTCATTCCAGTACCTGAAAAAAGAAGAGAAAAAACTGGTGAGATTAAAGTCAAAGGTGCTAAACATAACAACTTAAAAAATATTGATGTAAATATTCCTTTAGGGGTGCTTACTGTTGTAACAGGTGTTTCAGGATCGGGAAAATCATCATTAATAAATCAGACTCTTTACAATGGTTTGATGAAATATTTACATCATTCTAGATATCCTGTAGGGGAAAATGATGGAATTGAAGGAATTGATACTATTGATAAGGTTATACAAATAGACCAAAGTCCTATAGGAAGGACACCGAGATCTAACCCTGTTACCTATACAAAGGCTTTTGATGCTATAAGGGATGTGTTCGCTATGACCAATGAAGCGAAAATGAGAGGTTATGACAAGGGAAGATTTTCCTTTAATGTTAAAGGTGGTAGGTGTGAGCACTGTAAGGGTGATGGAGTTATTAAAGTAGAAATGCACTTTTTACCTGATGTCTATGTACCATGTGAAGTTTGTGGCGGCAAGAGATATAATAGGGAAACCTTGCAAGTTAAATATAAGGATAAAGATATATCTGATGTCCTTGAAATGACTGTTGAAGAAGGATTAGAATTTTTCAAAAACCATCCACCTATAAAAAGGAAGCTTCAAACTTTATATGATGTAGGTCTGTCTTACATTAAATTAGGACAACCATCCACAGAATTATCTGGTGGGGAAGCTCAAAGAATTAAACTATCTACAGAATTATCAAAACAATCTACAGGAAATACAATTTATGTATTAGATGAGCCAACGACTGGTTTGCATACAGCAGATATTCATAAACTAGTTAAGGTTCTCGATAGATTAGTTGACCAAGGAAATACAGTAATAGTTATTGAACACAATCTAGATGTTATAAAAATTGCAGACCACATAATAGACCTGGGGCCAGAAGGTGGTGACGGAGGCGGTTATATAGTCGCTGAGGGTACACCTGAGGAAGTGGTAAAAGTACAAGAATCATATACAGGTAAATATCTAGAAAAATACCTATAAACATATTTTATTTATCTTGTTTAATTCTTATTAGATTAAGAAAAAATAAAAGAAGAAGCACAAATCAATGAAACTATTTCAAATGTTAATATTTTTTAACTTTTAAGTGAAAAAAATATTGACATTTGTCTTTTATAGTGATATATTTATTGAATACTAAATATAAAACAAAAATGGGTAAGTGGGCCAATTTTTGTTTTTGTGTTGGAAAGTTCTGTTACTTAACGGCCAAAATCCGCTGAATATACCAAATGAGAGGTGGCATATATGAATAATCATACAATTATGTATGGTAAAAGAGATAGAGAAAGTTTTTCAAGAATTGCTGAAGCCTTAGAATTGCCTAATTTACTGCACATTCAAAAGGGTTCATATGAATGGTTCTTGAAAGATGGTATAAAAGAAGTGTTTGAAGACATTTCACCGATTTTAGACCATTCAGGGAATATTCTTTTACAATTTTTAGACTACAAATTTGATGATGAACCAAAATATTCTGAACAAGAATCTAAAGATAGGGATGTTACATACTCTAAAAAAATGAGGGTAAACGTGCGTCTTATTATATTAGAAGATGGAAAACCAAAAGAAATAAAAGAACAAGAAGTTCTTATTATGGATGATTTTCCACTTATGACGGAAAATGGGACATTTATTATAAACGGAGCTGAAAGAGTTGTTGTTTCACAATTAGTAAGGTCTCCAGGTGTTTATTATAGTGAAGATTATGATAAAAATGGTAAAAAGACTATTTCTTCAACAGTTATACCTAATAGGGGTGCCTGGATAGAATACGATACAGATGCATATGGCGCCTTGACTATAAGGGTAGATAGGACCAGAAAACTTCCAGCTACAACCTTTATGAGGGCTTTAGCATTTGATACTACAGATGAAATAATTGAGGTGTTTGGTGAGTCTGAAGTTTTATCAGATACCCTAGAAAAAGAAGTTTCAAGAAATAAAGATGAAGCCCTTATTGAAATTTATAAAAAATTAAAACCTGGTGATCCTGCTTCAGTAGAAGCTGCAACAAGCTTATTAAATAATTTATTCTTTGATCCTAAGAGATATGATCTTTCAAAGGCAGGAAGATATACATTTAATAAAAAACTTGCTATTAGAAATAGGATAAGAGAAAAATATGCAGCAACTGACATCATAGATAAATATGGTGAAATCTTATTAAATAAAGATGAATTTATTAGCTTAGACAAGGCTATTGAAATTGAAAATGCAGGTATAAACTCTGTAGATGTTAAGTTAAGTCCAGAATCAGAAGAAATAATAAGAGTAGTTGGAAATAATTTTGTATCTATAGAAGTATTTGATGAACTAAAAGATTTAGATTTAGACTTATCTACTTTAAGAATTTCCGAAAAAGTACACTATCCTTCAATGGTAGATTTACTTGATAAGTTCACAGATGAAATGTCTGATAAAGACAAGATAAAATTATTAGTTGATAATAGAGAATTAATTTCTCCAAATACAGTTATTTTAGATGATTTAATAGCATCATTTTCATACCAACTAAACCTTTACCAAGGTGTTGGTAAAATTGATGATATTGATCACTTAGGAAATAGAAGAGTTAGATCAGTAGGAGAATTATTACAAAACCAATTCAGAATTGGTTTATCAAGAATGGAAAGAGTAATCAGAGAGAGAATGACTACTTCTGATGTAGACATGCTAACTCCACACAATCTGATAAATAATAGACCAGTTTCAGCTGCTATTAAAGAATTCTTTGGTTCATCACAATTGTCACAATTTATGGACCAAACAAATCCTATTTCAGAATTGACCCATAAGAGAAGATTATCTGCTTTAGGACCAGGTGGTTTATCTAGAGATAGGGCTGGTTATGAAGTTAGAGACGTTCATACTTCACACTATGGTAGAGTATGTCCGATTGAAACACCTGAAGGTCCAAACATAGGACTTATAACTTCTTTAACTACTTACGGAAGAATTAATGAATATGGATTTATTGAAACACCATATAGAAGAGTAGACAAGGGTACAGGTAGGGTAACAGATGACATTCATTACCTAACTGCAGATGAGGAAGATATTTATATCAAAGCTCAAGCTAACGAACCTTTAGATGAAAATGGATACTTTATAAATGAAAGAGTTTCATCAAGAGGTATCAACGGGGTTAACGACTTATTCCTTAAAGAAGACATTGATTACATGGACGTTTCACCTCAACAAATAGTATCAGTTGGTGCGGCCTTGATACCATTCTTAGAAAACGACGATGCTACCCGTGCTTTGATGGGGGCGAACATGCAGAGACAAGCTGTGCCACTATTAAAAGCTGAATCTCCAATTATAGGTACAGGTATTGAACATAGGACAGCCAAAGACTCTGGAGTAGTTATAGTTGCAAAAAATTCTGGTACAGTTACTTATGTTGGTGATGAAAGAATAGTAATTAAGAGAGATAAGGCGGATGAATTTGGAGTTAAGACTGATGAGTATAGCATTCTTAAATTCAAGAGAGCCAACCAAGGTACAACAATAAACCAAAGACCTATAGTAAAAGCTGGTGAACATGTAGAAGCTGGAGACATCATAGCTGATGGCCCTTCAACAGACATGGGTGAATTAGCCTTAGGTAAAAATATACTTATAGCATTTATGACATGGGAAGGTTACAACTACGAAGACGCCATGTTATTAAGTGAAAAATTAGTGATTGACGATGTTTTAACATCTGTTCATATTGAAGAACATACAGCAGAAGCTAGAGAAACTAAACTTGGACCAGAAGATATTACTAGAGATATACCTTCAATAGGTGAAGATATGAGAAAGAACCTTGATGAAGATGGAATCATAAGAATAGGTGCTGAAGTTCAAGCAGGAGATATTTTAGTTGGTAAGGTTACACCTAAGGGTGAAACAGAATTATCACCTGAAGAAAGATTGTTAAGAGCAATCTTTGGCGAAAAAGCTAGAGAAGTTAGAGATACTTCATTAAGGGTTCCTCATGGTGAAGCTGGGGTAGTTGTTGATATTAAACATTACTCAAAATCTAAGGGAGATGAATTAGCTCCTGGTATTAATGAAGTAATAAGAGTTTATATAGCAACTAAGAGAAAAATCTCAGTTGGTGATAAGATGTGTGGTCGTCACGGTAACAAGGGTGTTGTTTCTAGAATAATGCCTGTGGAAGACATGCCATTCTTACCAAATGGTGATCCAGTTCAAATAGTTTTAAACCCACTAGGGGTTCCTTCACGTATGAACATTGGACAAGTTTTAGAAGTTCACCTAGGTTTAGCTGCTAAAAAATTAGGTTGGAGAGTTGCTACACCAGTATTTGATGGTGCTTCAGATAAAGATATAGAAGAAACATTAGAAAAAGCTGGTTATGACAAGACAGGTAAGATTAGATTACGTGATGGTAGAACAGGTGATGAATTTGAAAATCCTGTTACTGTAGGTTACATGTACATGCTGAAATTACACCACTTAGTTGATGAAAAAATCCACGCAAGGTCTACAGGTCCTTACTCATTAGTTACCCAACAACCATTGGGTGGTAAGGCTCAATTTGGTGGACAAAGATTTGGTGAAATGGAAGTTTGGGCTCTTGAAGCTTACGGTGCTGCACATACTTTACAAGAAATGATGACTGTTAAATCAGACGATATAAATGGTAGAGTTAAGACTTATGAAGCTGTTGTTAAGGGGGAAAACATACCTGAACCAGGTACGCCTGAATCATTTAAGGTTCTAACCAAAGAACTTCAATCATTAGCCTTAAATGTTACCTTGTTGGATGAAAATAACCAAGAAGTTAAATTAGCTGAAAACACTGAAGAAATTGATGATTTCCGTCAAGTTGAACGTATGGCTGATGAAGAGAAAAAAGACCAAGTAGAGCAAGAAGAAGACCAATCATTTATTAAGTAAGTTCGAGAAAGGAGCACTTCTTAATGACAAGTTTTACATCAATACAAATTGGCTTAGCATCACCTGATATGATCAGAGATTGGTCAAGGGGCGAAGTCAAAAAACCAGAAACTATAAATTATAGAACATTAAAACCTGAAAAAGAAGGTCTATTCTGTCAAAAAATATTCGGACCAGTTAAGGACTATGAATGTGCTTGTGGTAAATATAAAAGAATAAGATACAAAGGCGTTATATGTGAAAAATGTGGTGTAGAAGTTACCAAATCAAAATTAAGACGTGAAAGAATGGGGCATATTGAACTTGCGGCTCCAGTTTCACACATTTGGTACTTCAAAGGAATACCATCTAGGATGGGACTTTTACTAGATTTAAGTCCTAAATCCCTAGAAAAAGTTCTTTATTATGCGAACTATATTGTACTTGATCCAGGTACAGTTGAAGGATTAGCTTACAAACAAATTTTAAGCGAAAATGAATACATGAACTTATATAGAGACCATGGCGATGAATTTGAAGCTGGAATAGGTGCAGAAGCTATAGGCAGACTCTTATCTGAAATAGATATGAACAAGTTGCATGATGAACTTGTTGAAGAAGCAGAGGATGCAAGTGGTCAAAAAAGAATTAGAATTTTAAGAAGGTTAGAGGTAACAGAGGCTTTCTTAGCTTCAGGTAATAAACCTGAATGGATGATTCTCCATAACCTACCTGTTATTCCACCAGATATAAGACCAATGGTTCAATTAGAAGGTGGCAGATTTGCAACATCAGATCTAAATGACCTATATAGAAGAGTTATTAACAGAAATAATAGACTAAAGAGATTATTAGAAATTGGAGCTCCAGATATAATTGTACGTAATGAAAAGAGAATGTTACAAGAATCTGTTGACGCTTTGATTGATAATGGTAGAAGAGGAAGACCTGTAACAGGAGCTTCAAATAGACCATTAAAATCTCTTTCTGATATGCTTAAGGGGAAAACAGGTAGATTTAGACAAAACTTACTAGGTAAGCGTGTTGACTATTCAGGACGTTCAGTAATTGTTGTAGGTCCAGAATTGGAAATTTACCAATGTGGTCTACCTAAAGACATGGCTTTGGAATTATTTAAACCATTTATTATGGAAAGATTAGTAGCAACATCTACTGCAAATAACATTAGATCTGCTAAGAAAATGGTTGAAAGGAAAAATCCTGAAGTATGGGGAGCTTTAGAAGAAGTTATTAAAGATCATCCAGTTTTACTAAACCGTGCTCCTACCTTACATAGATTGGGGATTCAAGCTTTTGAACCAATTCTAGTGGAAGGTAAGGCTATTAAGTTACATCCATTAGTATGTACTGCCTATAACGCTGACTTTGACGGTGACCAAATGGCTGTTCACTTACCATTATCAGCAGAAGCTCAAGCTGAAGCAAGGTTGTTGATGATGTCAACAAATAATATACTTGCACCAAAGGATGGTAAGCCAATTACTACACCTACTCAAGATATGGTTTTAGGTATTTATTATCTAACATCAGATTTTACATCTAAAGAGACAGAATATGTATTTTCTGACTATGATGAACTTATTAAAGCTTATGAAAACAAATTGATAAATCTACACTCAATCGTAGGTTTAAGAATTAAAAAAGACGATGAAGATAAGGGTAAAATAGTTAAATCTACTGTAGGTAGATTCATATTTAACAATGAAATACCACAAGATTTAGGCTTTGTTGATAGAAAGAAAGACCAATATTCATTAGAAATCGATCAATTAGTTGACTCAAAAATGTTATCTAAAATTATAGATAAGTCATTCCATAAATATGGAAATATGAGAACAGCTAGATTGCTTGACTATATAAAGAAGACAGGTTTTAATTACTCAACAAAGGCTGCTATATCAATAGGTATGGCTGACGTTACTATACCAGCTGAAAAACAAGGAATTGTTGATAGGGCTGATGAAAAGATTTTAGAAATTGAAGAGTACACTGAATTAGGTCTATATACTGAAGAAGAAAGATACAATCAAGTAATCAAAACTTGGGAAGATGCTACTGATGAAGTTACAGATGCGCTAATGCAAGACTTAGACAAGACAAATACCATAGCTATAATGGCTAACTCAGGTGCTAGAGGTTCTATTAGACAAATTAGACAGCTTGGTGGTATGCGTGGACTTATGGCATCTACAACAGGTAGGACTATAGAAATTCCAGTTAAAGCTAACTTCCGTGAAGGTTTATCAGTACAAGAATTCTTTATTTCAACTCACGGTTCTAGAAAAGGTTTAACAGATACAGCCTTAAGAACTGCTGACTCAGGATACTTAACAAGAAGACTTGTTGACGTTGCACAAGATGTAATTGTTCGTGAAGATGATTGTGGAACAAATTCTTATATAGAAGTTTCTGATATTTACGAAGGCAAGGAATTAATTGAAAAATTAAGAGATAGAATAGTTGGTAGAACTTCATTTGAGGATATTATAAATCCGGTTTCTGGTAAAATCATTGTTCACAAAAATGAAATTATCAGCGAAGATATGGCAGATGAAATAACAAAAGACCATATTCTAGAACAATTTAACGGTGAAAAAGAAATTATCAAGATTGACAAGGTAAAGATAAGATCAGCCTTAGAATGTAAAGCTAAACAAGGTGTATGTTCACTATGTTATGGTAGAAACTTGGCTACAGGTAAAAATACCAATGTAGGTGAAGCTGTAGGTATAATTGCTGCTCAATCTATCGGTGAACCTGGTACACAGCTAACCATGCGTACCTTCCACTCTGGTGGGGTTGCTGGAGGTGGAGCAATTACACAAGGTTTACCAAGGGTTGAAGAGTTATTTGAAGCTAGAAAACCTAAGGGCCAAGCTATAATAGCTAAAGAATCTGGTCAAGTGATTATTGATGATAGTGAAGATAGGATTAAAGTATTCATCAAAGATGAAGATGGTGAAACAAGTAAATACTTGTTACCATATCATGTAAATCCTGCTAGAAATGTTGTTGATGGATCCCATATTGAAAAGGGTGAAAAAATAACAGAAGGTTCTATTAATCCTCACGATTACTTAGAATTATTAGGACCTAAATCAGTACAAGATTATATTATAAAAGAAATCCAAAAAGTTTATAGGTTACAAGGTGTAGATATAGATGATAAGCATATTGAAATTATTATCAAACAAATGCTTCAAAAGGTTAATATCACAGAAAGTGGAGATAGTGAATTCTTAGTTGGATCACAACAAAACAAGAGAGATGTAGAAGCAGCAAATGAAAAGCTTGTTGAAGAAGGTAAAAAACCTGCAGAATTTGAATATGTTCTATTAGGTATTACTAAGGCTTCTATAGCCTCTGATTCATTCTTATCAGCTGCATCATTCCAAGAAACTACAAGAGTTTTAACAGATGCTGCTATAAAAGGTAAGAAAGATAATCTAATTGGATTGAAAGAGAATATTATAATTGGTAAATTGATACCAGCTGGTACAGGTATTGATAGATATAGTCATATTCAAGTAGATACAATAGAAGAAAAAGATCACAGTGAAGAACATCTTGTAGAATAAGGCTTATTCCTTGACATTCAAAACTTGTGATGGTAAAATAATACAGTCTAGGGCATACTATGCAATTTTGCGCGGTATGCCCGACAATAATCAACTATTTTGTTGATATATAAATTTAAAGAAAAGGAGGTGCAGAATGCCTACAATTAACCAACTAATTAGGAAAAATAGAAAAAGCGAAAGTAAAAAGTCAAATACACCAGCTTTAGGTTATAACTACAACACTCTAAAGAAGAGAAATACTAAATCAAATTCTCCTCAAAAGAGAGGTGTATGTACATCAGTTAGAACTGTAACACCTAAGAAACCTAACTCAGCTTTACGTAAAGTAGCTAGGGTAAGACTTACAAACGGAGCAGAAGTTCTATCATATATTCCTGGTATAGGACACAACTTACAAGAACACTCAGTTGTACTTATAAGAGGTGGTAGAGTAAAAGACTTACCTGGTGTTAGATACCACATTGTTAGAGGGGCTTTAGATACAGCAGGTGTTTCAAACAGAAAACAAGCTAGATCTAAATACGGTGCTAAGAAGGCTTAATTCGATTGCACAAATAAAAATTAAAGGTGCTTTTGTTTAGATTTATATATCAACAACAAGCGCACTTATCGATAGAAATATCGAGTACCAATGAATTATTTTTAATGGTAAGGAGGGAAGAGAAGTGCCAAGAAAAAATAGTGTTCCTAAAAGGGATGTTCTACCTGATCCAATATATGGTGATGTTGTAGTAACAAAATTAATAAACGCTGTTATGCTTGACGGTAAAAAAGGTGTTGCTCAAAAGATTGTTTACGGTGCATTTGAAGCTATCGCTGAACAAACTGGAGAAGAAGCATTAGAAGTTTTCCAAAAGGCTCTAAATAATGTTATGCCACTATTAGAAGTTAAAGCTAGAAGAATCGGTGGTGCAACATACCAAGTTCCAATGGAAGTTAGACCTGCAAGAAGACAAACTTTAGCCTTAAGATGGTTAGTTTTATACTCTAGAAATAGAGGAGAAAAAACAATGATCGAAAGATTAACTAAAGAAATCTTAGATGCATCAAACAACACTGGATCAAGCGTGAAGAAGAAAGAAGAAATGCACAGAATGGCAGAAGCTAATAGAGCTTTCGCACATTTCAGATACTAATTTAAAAAGGAGTAGAGAGTGCCAGATATCAGTTTAAAGGATATTAGAAATGTTGGGATAATGGCTCACATTGACGCTGGTAAAACAACAGTTACTGAGAGAATATTATTCTATACAGGTAAAATCCATAAAATGGGTGATACACACGATGGTACAGCTATCATGGATAGTATGGACCAAGAAAAAGAAAGAGGTATCACAATTGCTTCTGCTGCTACTACAGCTTACTGGAAAAATCATAAGATAAATATTATCGATACTCCAGGTCACGTAGACTTTACAGTAGAAGTAGAAAGATCTTTAAGAGTGCTTGACGGTGCAGTTGCATTATTCGACGCTAAAAGTGGTGTAGAACCACAATCAGAAACAGTTTGGAGACAAGCTGATAAGTATAACGTACCTAGAATTGCTTTTATCAATAAGATGGACGCAACAGGTGCTGACTTCTTAATGGCAGTTGACACAATTAAAGACAAATTAAAAGCTAACGCAGTACCAATACAATTACCAATCGGTAATGCTCATGACTTTAGAGGTATTATTGATTTAGTTGACATGGATGCTGTAACATATGACTTAGATGATGAAACCGGTGAATCAGCTCACCACGGTGAAATACCTGCAGACCAATTAGAAGATGCTAAATTATATAGAGATCAATTAATTGAAGCTGTAGCTGACACAGACGAAGATATCATGATGAAATACCTAGAAGGTGAAGAAATTTCATCTGAAGAATTAAGAACAGCAATTAGAAAAGCTACAATTGCTAGATCTATATATCCAGTATTATGTGGTTCAGCATACAAGAAGAGAGGGGTACAATCACTTATAGATGCAATGGTATACTACTTACCATCACCTATTGATATACCTGCTATTGTAGGTACTTTACCAAAGAAAACTGAAGAAGAAGAAACAGTAGAAGCAGAAAGACATGCAAATTTAGAAGAACCATTCTCAGCTTTAGCCTTTAAGGTTGTTACTGACCCATATGTAGGTAAGTTAACATACTTCAGAGTTTACTCAGGATCTATTGAATCAGGTTCTTATGTATACAACTCAACAAAAGGTAAGAGAGAAAGAATCGGACGTATTTTAGAAATGCACTCAAACCAAAGAAATGAATTAGATTCAATTTCTGCTGGTAACATTGGTGCAGCAATTGGTCTTAAGGATACAGGTACAGGTGATACTCTATGTGATCAAGATAATCAAATTATCTTAGAAAACATGGAATTCCCAGAACCAGTTATCTCTGTTGCTATTGAACCAAAAACTAAAGCTTCTCAAGAAAAGATGGGTGTTGCTTTATCTAAATTAGCTGAAGAAGATCCAACATTCCAAACATATTCAAACCAAGAAACCGGTCAAACAATTATTGCTGGTATGGGTGAGTTACACTTAGAAGTTATAGTTGATAGATTATTAAGAGAATTTAAAGTTGAAGCTAATGTTGGTAACCCACAAGTATCATATAGAGAATCTATTACTAAAGAAGCTGAAGCAGAAGGTAAATTTATACGTCAATCTGGTGGTAAAGGTCAATACGGACATGTTAAAATCAAAGTTAAACCTAATGAACCAGGTAAGGGTGTTGAATTTATCGACTCAATTGTTGGTGGTGTAGTTCCAAGAGAATACATCGGTTCAGTTGAAAAAGGTATTAGAGAAGCTTGTGATGCTGGTGTATTAGCTGGATATCCATTATTGGATATAGTAGTTGAACTATATGATGGTTCATACCACGAAGTTGACTCATCAGAAACAGCTTTCCAAATAGCTGGTGCTATGGCTCTAAGAGCTGCAGCTGAAAAAGCTGGTCCAGCACTATTAGAACCTATCGAAAAAGTTGAAGTAGTTACACCTGAAGAATATCTCGGTGATGTTATGGGTGACGTTTCATCTAGAAGAGGTAGAGTTGACGGTATGGGAACAAGAGAAGGTGTTCAAATCGTTGATGCTTTCATCCCACTATCAGAAATGTTTGGATATGCAACATCATTACGTTCAAACACACAAGGTCGTGCAACATACTCAATGCAATTTGACCACTATGAACAAGTTCCTAATAGTATAAAAGAAGAAATATTAGAAGGCAAAAAGTCATAAAACAAATTATAGGAGGAAAATATGGCTAAAGAAAAATTTGTTAAAGCAAAACCACACGTAAATATTGGTACCATTGGTCACGTTGACCACGGTAAAACAACTACAACTGCAGCTATAACACTTGTATTAAACAAGAGATTTGGCTCAGGTGAAGTTATGGACTACGAAAGTATTGATAAGGCTCCAGAAGAAAGAGCTAGAGGTATTACCATCAACGCTTCACACGTAGAATACGAAACAGAAAATAGACACTATGCTCACGTTGACACACCAGGCCACGCGGACTACGTAAAGAACATGATCACAGGTGCTGCACAAATGGACGGTGCTATCTTAGTAGTATCAGCAGCTGACGGTCCAATGCCACAAACAAGAGAACATATCTTACTTGCAAGACAAGTTGGTGTTCCAAAAATGGTTGTATTCTTAAACAAAGAAGACCAAGTTGACGACGCAGAATTAATCGAATTAGTAGAAATGGAAGTTAGAGAATTACTTTCAGAATACGGTTACGATGGAGATGAAACACCAATTACAGTTGGTTCAGCATTAAAAGCTTTAGAAGATCCAGATGGAGAATGGGGAGACAAGATTGTTTCATTAATGGAAACAGTTGACGAATGGATTCCTACTCCAGAAAGAGATACTGATAAACCATTCTTAATGCCAGTAGAAGACGTATTCTCAATCACAGGTAGAGGTACTGTTGCTACAGGTAGAGTAGACAGAGGTGTTGTAAAGGTTAACGATAAAGTTGAAATCGTTGGATTAAAAGACAAACCAGAAGAAGTTGTTGTAACAGGTGTTGAAATGTTTAGAAAACAATTAGACTTAGCTGAAGCTGGTGACAACATTGGTGCTCTATTAAGAGGTGTTACAAGAGATGACATCGAAAGAGGACAAGTTTTAGCAGCTCCAGGAACAATTAAACCACACACAAAGTTTGAAGGTGAAGTTTACGTATTAACAAAAGAAGAAGGTGGTAGACATACTCCATTCTTCTCAGGTTATAGACCACAATTTTACCTAAGAACAACAGACGTTACAGGTGATATCGAATTACCAGAAGGCGTAGAAATGGTTATGCCTGGTGATAACGCAACATTCACAATTACACTTATCTCACCAATAGCTATCGAAGAAGGATTAAGATTTGCTGTTAGAGAAGGTGGTAGAACAGTTGCTTCAGGTGTTGTAACAAAAATTATTGAATAATTAAAGTAAAAAGACTTTTGATTTTTTTCAAAAGTCTTTTTTTATGTAAAAAACTGGGACCTGAGGTCCCAGTTAAATTTATATTGTTATTATTCTTTAATTAAGTAGCCTGATTTTTCAAGCACAGGTCTTACAGCCATATAAATAATGTTTGCAATTATTACAGTTACTACAGCGTTGAATGCTGTAACTCCACCTGCTATTTTAGCTATAACAGAGGCTATTTCTTGTGGGTGTCCAAGTATATACATTTTATAGAAATATCCTACAAGTGGATCTGCGATTACATTGAATCCCATCCCGACTATTGATGCGACAAGTGCCCACTTTGCTATATATTTTTTATCATTTGATTTATTAATTCTCTTCATCTTATGTGCTATTAGTCCAACTATTAAACCTATAGATAACTTCAAAACAAAGGTTTTTGGTGCCGATAGGACATATTTGGGATCTAATAAGTCTCCTATAGTCATACCAATAGCACCTGCTAGTCCTCCATTAAGGCCACCTAAAAGCAAAGCAGCCAATACTAGAAATATATTTCCAAAGTGAATAGCAGTGTTACTATCTGTACCAGGAATAGGTATATCTATTTTTAGAAACCTAAAGCTCACAAAACACAAAGCAGCCAATAAACCAATCTGTGTAATTGTATTAGTTTTTTTATTCATAATTCCTCCTTATTAACTCCATTTTAAGTTTATCAAATATATAACAAATGTCAAAAAGAAAAAACCACCCTATATAGGATGGTTTAAGGAAGTATTATATTAATCTTCTAAGTCATGAATTATAACACCTTGAACAACCCTGTTAACAGTACCGGATTCAGAAGGTGTATCTGTTAGGTTACCAACATGTACAGAGGCTATTACTGAGAATAGTTGTGCTATAACTACGTAGACTAAGGCTAGGTAAGCATCTTCTACATCAGAATCTATATTTACTAGGTATTGGTCGAAGTCAGCATCTATCTTAGAATTACTAATAGCTAATGTTCTATCAGCTATTTTGTCATGGTAAACTTCATTTAAGATATCTATATCATATTTTCTTGTGTATGGATCATTGGAAATAAATCCTACTACAAATGTTTTTTCATCTACATAAGATTTTGGACCATGTCTAAATCCTAAGCTTGATTCAAACATTGCAGATACTTTACCAGCAGTTAGTTCTAATATTTTTAGTCTAGCTTCATTGGTAAGAGCAAATAAAGGACCAGATCCTAAGTAAATTATACGGTTAAAATCAAAATCTACTAAATTATTTATTTTTTCTTCGTCTGATAATATATCATTAGATGCTTTAATAATTGATTTTACACGTTTTTCTTTATCTTCACTTGAAAGAGTATCAAATACTAATAAAGCACTTAAAACCATGGATGTAAATGATGAGGTCATAGCAAAACCTTTGTCATTTGTACCTTCAGGCATTATTAAAACATGAGCATTATCTTTTTCTCTTAAATTAACAGCTAATTTACCTTCATCAGCACAGGTAATAGCTAGATGGTAAATATTATCTATTAGCTTATTAGCTAATTCTACAGCAGCTAAACTTTCTGGTGAATTACCACTTCTAGCAAATGAAACTAGTAGGGTAGGCCTATTTCTTAAATAAAGTTTTGGTGAAGCTACAATATTTGTAGTTGCAATTGATTCAAATTCAAAGTTATCATTATTTTTTAAATAATCAACAATAGTATTTCCAACAAATTCTGAAGTACCGGCACCTGTGAAAATTACTTTTACTTTTTCATCATTTGCCTTAATTAATTTATCTAAAAATTCTCTTATCTTTTCTTCTTCATTAATGTAATTATCATAAGCTACTTGCCATTTTTCTGGTTGGTGGCTAATTTCTGATAATGTATTTGCATAATGCTTAGGATCCACATTAGTATTTTTAATTTTAAACATATTTCCTCCTAAATTATATTGGTTACTACCATTTAAAGTGTATTACAAATTTAAAATTTAATCAAGTATTTAAATCAAAAAAAATGAAAATCAAAATATTTAATATATTAAAAAAAATTAATATATTAATAAAACATATAAATATTGCTGTTTTGAGTATTTAAAAATTTAACTTTTAATAATATTATTTGAACTAACAAATTATGAATAGGTTGTCAAAATAAAAATATGCTGATATACTTAGGCTAATGAATGAAAAATCATAATATTTTGGGGGATTAAATGCCAACATTTAGGGAAATTTTATCTTCGGCTATAGCTTTATTCATAATAATAGCTATTTTTTTAATTATCATTCAAATTATCAATGCCATAAAATTAAACAAGCAAAAGGAAAAATTTAGAAACATTCATCTAAACTTAAAGCAAGGAGATGAAGTATTGCTTGCTAGTGGCATTTTTGGAAGGGTTAAAAAAATCCAAGAAGAATATGTAATTTTAGAAATAGCTAAAAATGTAGAAGTTAAAGCTAGTAGATATAGTATAAGTCAAATAATTTAATAGGAGGAAATATGCCAAATATAATGTTAACAAGGATTGACAATAGGTTAATCCACGGTCAAGTAGCTACACAATGGACAAGCTATGTGGGAGCAAATTTATTATTAGTTGCTAATGATAAGGTTGCAAATGACAAGATGAGGCAAGGTTTGATGGATATGGCGGCACCAACAGGGGTTGCTACTAGATATTTCACTATCCAAAAAACTATTGATGTAATAGGAAAAGCTGCTGATAGGCAAAAGATTTTTATTATATGTGAAACACCTCAAGATGTTCTAAGATTAGTTGAAGGTGGAGTCCCAATAGATAAAGTAAATGTTGGAAATATGCATATGGCAGAAGGAAAAAGAGTTGCTGTTGGAGTTGTAGCGGTAGACGATGACGATGTTGCAGCATTCAGAGCTTTAAGAGACAAAGGTGTAAAAATAGAGGTACAAAAAGTACCGTCAGAAGCTAAAGAAAACGCGGAAAAACTTTTTATCTAACAAGTAGATAAAATTTGCTAAAACTATAAATATACTAAGGAGGAAAAGTATGGATTATAGTATTATACAAGTCTTACTAGTCTTTGTTGTAACATTTATAGCAGCGATAGATCAATTCAGTTTCTTAGAATCATTCTATCAACCTATAGTGATAGGTCCATTAATTGGTGCTATTTTAGGAGATGTTAACTCAGGACTTGTAGTAGGGGCAACTTATCAATTACTAACAATTGGTAATATGCCAGTTGGTGGAGCGCAACCACCTAACGCAGTTATTGGTGGTATCATGGCTACTGTTTTCGCAGTTACATCAGGATTTGAACCTGGAGCAGCAGCTGCAGCAGCAATACCATTTGCTTTATTAGGTCAATATGGTGTTACATTCCTATTTACATTAATGTCACCTTTAATGGCTAAGGCAGATTCTTACGCTAGAGAAGCTAATCCAAAAGGTATCGTTAAATTAAACTACTTTGCAATGGCTTTATTAGGAACAATTTTTGGAATTATCGTTTTAATATTCTTCCTAGCAGGCGCAAGATACGGTAAGATTATAGCTGACGCTATACCAGAATGGTTAATGAATGGTTTAGGAGCAGCAGGTGGTATGATGAGATACGTTGGTTTCGCAATCTTATTAAAGGTTATGATTTCCAAAGACTTATGGGGATTCTACTTTGCAGGCTTCGCATTAGCAGTTATAGTTGCAGCAACAGGAAAATTAGGTGGATCAGCATTACTACTATTAGCTTTAATAGGTTTTGCAATAGCATTCTGGGATTACCAAATCCATACAAAATTAAAGGATGTTGAAATATCAGGAGGAGATCAAGATGGAATATAATTTACCAAATGAATACAATGATTTAAATCCTGCTCCACAATTAGATAAAAAGACTCTTAATAAAATGGTGTGGAGATCTTTATTCTTACAAGCATCATTTAACTATGAAAGAATGCAGGCAGCAGGTTGGTTATATGGTATTTTACCAGGATTAGAAAAAATTCATACAGATAAAGAAGACCTAGCCACATCAATGGGTCACAACTTAGAGTTCTTTAATACGCACCCATTCCTAGTAACATTCGTTATGGGGATAGTATTGTCATTAGAACAAAACAAGGCTGATGTACAAACAATTCGTGCCGTTAGAGTTTCAGCTATGGGACCTTTAGGTGGTATAGGTGATGCTTTATTCTGGTTCACACTTGTTCCAATATTAGCAGGTATAACATCAAATATGGCCTTACAGGGTCAAATAATAGCACCATTTATATTCCTATTTGTATTTAACTTATTCCAATTTGGATTACGTTATTGGTTAATGCATTGGTCATATAAGATGGGTACAAATGCTATTGATGTATTTACAGCTAATGCAAAAGAATTTACAAGAGCAGCATCAATCTTAGGTGTATTCGTTGTTGGTGCTTTAACATGTCTATATGGTGCAACAGAAACTAAATTAGAAATTCCTAATGGTAAAACAAACGTTGCAGTACCAGTAGTGGCCGTTGTTGACAATGCAGATTTACCAGATTATGCTGAATACTTATATGAAAAAGATGAAAATGGTAATGTAACAGAAAAATTACAACCATCAGCAAGTATAGTTGATCTTGAAAATGGAAAATCTCAAATTAACTTCACAAGAAACGAAGAACAAGATGTAACAATTAATGTTCAAGAAATTCTAGATGGAATAGTTCCAAATGCAATTCCATTAGGACTTACAATGCTATTATATTATTTATTTACTAAGAAAAAATGGACACCAATATATGGTATTGGTCTATTATTAGTAATAGGTATTGTAGGTGGATACCTAGGAGTATTCTAGTATGAAAAATGGTGTAATAATAGCTGCCCATGGAGAATTTGCTAAGGGATTAAAGTCAGGACTTGATTTAGTAGTTGGTCAAATGTCAAATCTAAGAGTAGTAAACTTTATAGAAGGAGACACATATGATACTATAGATAAGGCCTTAAATGAAGCTTATGATGACCTAAAAGATTCAAAAAATATTTTAATAATAACTGATTTGAAGGGTGGAACACCTTTCAACAGGTCTGTAAGCTTGTTTAATGATAAAGACAATGTCAGAGTATTATCTGGATTAAACTTTGCCTTAACTTATCAAGCCTTGGTTTCAGAAGAAGAAGATATTGATAAATACCTAAATGAAGTAATAGAAACTGGAAAGGAATCAATAGACTACTTTGCTATCCTAGCAAAAGAAGAAGATGATGAATTAGATGGTATTTAATAAATAAAAAAGAAACGTTGTGATTTATTCACAACGTTTTTTTATGTTTTATGGTGCTGGAAACAGGACTTGAACCCGCAACCAACTGATTACGATTCAGTTGCTCTACCAATTGAGCCATTCCAGCCTGGCGGAGAAGACAGGATTTGAACCTGCGTGGGCTTTTATACCCTAACGGTTTTCGAGGCCGCCCCGTTATGACCGCTTCGGTACTTCTCCAAATACACTATATATAATATCATATTCTTATTTTATATTAAAAATATACTTTACTAAAAACAAAATTATTGGGTATAATAAATAAGAATTTTGATTTAAGGAGTTTTTTTATGATTAGATATGCAACAGTAAAAGATGCTATGTTTATCCAAGAAATATTGGATAAATCATTAGGTTATAAGGTTGACTTAAAGAGGGTTGTAGAACAAATAGATGATATAAACCACAATTCTCAACAGGAAGTTTTAGTTTATGAAGATGAAGAAAACCAAAGAGTTGTAGGATTTTTAGATTTTTATTTATATAGAAGTTTATATATGGGAACAGGATTTAGAATATCTACTTTGGCTGCTCATCCAGATTATCAAGGTAAGGGTATAGGTGGAAAGTTGGTTAAAGAAGTTGAGGAAATAGCAAATAAACAAAACCTTGATTTTATTATTCTAAATTCAGGAGTTGAAAAAGAAGCGGCCCATAAGTTTTATGAAAAAAATGACTATGAATACGAAAAAACACAGAAAAGATTTATTAAAAGTTTAAAATAATTAATATTTTATTTATCCTCCTAATTCATATATAATATATATTGAATGTGGAGGATGAAATGGCAAAATTATATTTTAGATATGGGGCAATGAATTCAGGTAAATCAACAGCTCTTATGCAAGTTGCTTACAACTATGAAGAAAGAGGGATGAAGGTTAGAATTCTTAAGCCTAAGATAGATTCCAAAGGGGATGATAAACTTGTTTCAAGATTAGGGGTTACTAGAAAGGTAGATTATCTAATTGATGAAGAAGATAATCTTTTTGATTCTTTTTCTAAGATTGAAAATGGGGAAAGAATATCATGTATACTAGTTGATGAATCTCAATTTTTATCTGCTGATCAAATAGACCAATTATTAAATATAGCAGTGATTAAAGACGTACCTGTTATATGTTATGGTTTAAGGACAGACTTTAAGACTCAGGGTTTTAGTGGATCTCAAAGATTATTATTAGTAGCTCATTCACTTGAAGAATTAAAAACTATTTGTAGATGTGGTAAGAAAGCGATATTCAACGGGAGAAAAATTAATGGAATATTCGTTTTTGAAGGAGACCAAATTTCTATAGATAATAATGATAAAGTTGATTATGAAGCCATGTGTGCTAACTGCTATTTCAAGAGAATGGAAGAAGAAAAGGAAAGATTAGGCGGAAGCCAATTATCATTTTAATACATAAAATATTACAAAACTGTCATAATGTTGACAGTTTTTTTTATTTTAAATTTGTTATGATATTTTCAGGTGGTGAAATATGAAAAAAATAAATATATTTTTTAAGGATACTTACTATGGAGAAAGATTAAAAGATTTTTTATCAAAAGAATTAAAGTCTTTTGATATAGTATGTAAAAACAATATTGATGATCTTGAATTATCTACTTTAACTATCACAGATTATGATATAAAGAAAGAATATTGGTCATTAAAGTTATCAACTGATAAAGAGAAATATCAAGCTATTGATAAGCTATCTACTTTGATTAAAAATGAATATGACAAAAATAAAAGGAAGTACGAAGGAGCTAAAATAATATCATTTGTTAACCTTTCTTCTAACGAGCTTCAAAATGACTTTCTAAATAAAACTTTACTAAATATTGGTGCTAAAGCGAAACTTTTACTAGTTGACATGACTAATTTTTACTTGTTCAGCAAAGATAATTCTCAAATATCAGTAGATAATCTTCTTCTAAATAAAAATAAAGAAAATAGCTTTTTAACAAATAAAATTCAAAACTATTATTACCTATCAAATACTAGAATTCCTTTAGAAATGGACAAAGAGATTAATTATTCAAAGGTCTTAGAATGTGTGAAAAAATCGGACTATGAGTATATTATAATTAATCTTAGCTCCTATATTAACCAAAAAAACAAATATTTGTTAAATAAATCTGATTCTATAATATTCTTTAATCAAAAATTAGAAAATCATTATTCAAAAGATAAATATGCTAATATTTTAGATACTTTAATAAATTCGGACATTCCAAGAATAGAAGTTTATCAAAATAAAAAGATTACAAAAATTACTAATCAAAACAATGAAAATTTAACTTTTAACCAATTTATAGGTGAATTATGTTAGATATTGACCAATTAAGAAAACAAATCGATAATTCTGATATTTTAAAATTAAATGATGAAGAATTGATTATTTATCTAAATAACTATATTTTATCTTATGCTTCAAAAAATAAAATTGAACTTGAAATAGACCAAGTAAATAAGTATAGCAAGGAATTGTTCTATGACCTTAGAGGTTTGGGAATTTTAGAATATTTCTTAGAGGATGATTTAATTAATGAAATAATGATAAATTCATATAATCAAATCTATATTGAAAAAGAAGGAAATATTTTTAAATCTCATATCAGCTTTAGGTCAGAAAAAGAACTGGATAGGATAATCCAAAAAATAGTTAGCGATTCTGGTAGAGAAGTTAATATTTCCAATCCAATTGTGGATGCAAACTTATATGATGGTTCAAGAGTCAATATTGTTTTACCACCAATTAGTAACCATAATCCAATAATTACTATTAGAAAATTTTCCAAGCACAAATTAAGTATGAAAGATTTAATCCATAGTGGAAGTCTAACTGAAGAACTTGCAGTTTTTTTAGAAAAACTTGTTAAAGCTAAATATAACATTATTATTGGAGGAGGTACATCATCAGGGAAGACAACATTTTTGAATGCTTTATCAAATTTTATTGATGATAATGAAAGGATTATAACCATAGAAGATTCTAGAGAGCTGCAAATTCAAAACAAGAAAAATCTAATTAGTCTGCAAACTAGAAATTCTAACAGTTCTAACAAGGGTAAGGTCACTATAAAAGATCTTATTAAAAATTCGCTTAGGATGAGACCCGATAGGATTATAGTAGGAGAGGTTAGGTCAGATGAAACAGTTGATATGCTTCAAGCTATGTCTACTGGTCATGATGGATCCTTATCAACCGCTCATGCTAATTCGGCTAAGGATATGATATCTAGATTAGAAACCATGGTCCTAAGATCAGGAGAAAAAATTCCTATTGAAGCTGTTAGACGTATGATAAATTCTTCGATAGAAATTTTAATTCACCTAGACAGGGTAGATTCAAAAAGAAGAAGAGTTATCGAGGTTGCTGAAATGCTTAAAGATGATTCTGGTGATTTAATGATAAAAAGTCTTTATAAATATAATTATAAAACAGACAAGATTGAGTTTAGCGATAATCTTACTAATAAGGATAAATTAGAAAGGTGGATAGCTAATGGATAGAGTAAAGGTGAAAAGTCTTATAATAACTTATATTATTATATTTTTATATGCTTATATTTTCTTTGAGAAATTAATATTAGCCTTATTCATTGCTTTCTTTGCATCTTTCAAATTATATATTATAGTTTATGAGTATTTAAATAGACTGAATTTTAAAAACAAACGAATCATGTTTAGAGAATTCTTGGATATATTAAATTCTAATTTAATTTCTGGTCAAAACCTATATCAAGCTTTAGATAACACACGTTTGGAACTTAAAAATCTTTTTACTATAGATAGTGAGATAGTTATGTTAACTGAGAAAGTTATAGAAGATATAAATAATGGCTTTAGTATGGAAGATGCACTATTAGATTTTAAGAAAAATATTAACTTAGAAGAAGCTAACATTTTTATAGATAGTTTACTTATTTCTTTGAAATCTGGGATTAATGTATCCGAAGTTACCTATAATGCTAAAGAAATATTAAATGAAAATATATCATTAGAGCTTGAATTATCAACTATTACGGATAATGGTAAAAAGGAATTCTTAATAATGTGTATATTGCCAATGTTTGTAATGGTTATGTTAAGGATGAATAATCCTGGGCAATTAACCTATATTGATTATTTAATTAGATTTCCAATATTTATTTTAATACTTGTATCATTTTATTTTGGAAATAAAATTGTAAGTAAGGAGATTTAATGCTAAGTATAATTTTGCTTGTGATAAGCGTTTTAATCCATTTTATATTTCTTATATATTCTTATATTCATAGGGAAGAAATAGATTATATAGGTAAAAATATAAGGATTGAGTCAAAGTATCTTGGGTATTTTTTACCCTTCATGTTATTAATAAAAAACAAGAATGAATTATTTAACTTAATAACTTCAAGTAAGCTTAAAATAGCTATAAAAAATCATTATGGAGAAAATATCTACGAAGATTTTTTACTCATACACCAAGCTAAAAAGTTAATGTTTCTTTATTATTCTAATATTTTCTTTATTATCGCATTTTCCTTATCTACAGAAAAAATATTTATTCTAATTTATCCAATATTTGTCGGAATTTTTCTTTATTATTTAGACCATATAGAAATTAAAAAATATTTAAAAATCCAAAACAAAATGAAATCTGACCTACCAAATTTTGTGTCTAGACTTTCCTTGATGCTTGAATCTGGTATAAATTTAAGGGATTCTTTAAATTATATAGTCGAAAAATCGAATGATGGGATAAGTCAGAATATAGCAGAAGTTTTGACTATGGTAAGAAATGGTATGTCTGAAGAAGAGGCTTTCAATAGTATTTCTATAAAAAATGAAGATATTTTAATTAGGAAGTTTATTAGCAGTATAGTACAAAATTTTAAAACAGGTTCAGATGATATAAATCAATCACTGACGCTTATAAAAAAAGAAACTAATGAATATAGAAAGACTCAAGTCATATTGGAAAGTCAAGAAGTAAATAGGAAGCTATTAATACCTAATATAGTCATATTTGTAGGTATAATGCTCACAGTAATGTTGCCAGTGCTTTTAAATACACTATAAGGAGGGGTCATGTTAAGTAATATATTTTACAAATTAAAAAGTCAAAAAGGTGAAATAAATATGATAGCCATAGTTTTGATTTTAATTGTGGTTATAATATTAGCTGTTATTTTCAAGGATAGTATGCAAAATTTATTAAAAACAATATTTACGAGATTAGAAAATGATATCAATAATTTCTAAAAAAATAAAAGAAAATAGGGGATCAGTTGAATTTATTGAAAGTTCTTTATTAATGCCTTTTTTATTTCTTTTGCTTAGCCTATTATTTATAATTTCTCTTAAAACAATAAACAAATCTATAGCAAGTGAAAATATATATTATAAAACAAGCATAATAATGGACCAGGTTTCAGAAGATTTTGAAATATGGAAAAAAATAGACCAAAAGTTACTGACTAATGCTGAAATAGATCTAAATACAAAATTAAGTCGTCTTTCACAAAATCCAATAGATCTAAAAAGCAGTGAAAATATGTTTAAAAATACTATTAGTGTAAGTCAGGACTCGGTAGCTAACAAGTATAATTTTTCAAAGGTATACCTTATTGATTCAAAAAGAAAAATAGATTTTGTAAATTTTTTATATGAGGAATTTAAAGAAAAAGAAATTGAGGGGATAAAGTTGGGTGATATATTTACATCTAAAAATCCTCTCATAGAGAAGATGGTAGGTAATTAAAATGAAAAAAACTATACAGGGTTTTGTATCTATATTTTTAGCTTTAATTATATTACCAGTTTATACTTTTGCTTTATTGACTATAGATACCAGCAAAATCAGTGCTGCTAAGAACCATCTTAGGATAAGTAATGATATCGTAGTGGATTCTATCTTATCAAATTATAACAAGGATCTTTATGAAAGTTACAATATTTTAGGAATAGATAAAGATCAATCTTACCTAGAAGAATATGCTAATGTTATTGCCAAATCTAATATTGAAGACAACTATAGTAATTTTTATAAGTCTCATTTAGAAAATTTAAATTTAGATGTAGGAGACAAAGACCTACTAATAAATACAGATAATTTTAAAAAGCAGATAATTGATTATATGAGTCTAAAAGCTACTTATGATTTTGGAAATGGTGTATATAATTTAGTTAATATGATGTCTGAATCAAAAAGCTACAGTAAGCTTTTAGATAAAAAATATGATTATGAAAAAGAGTATTCTAAAATCAATTTAAATCTTGAAAAAATAGGGGAAAACTTCGTCTCTTACAAGGATAAGGTTGAAGAAATCAATAAAATAATAACAAAGCAAGCTAAGGACTATACAAATTTATTGGAAGAAATTGATAGTGTAGATGGTGAAGAGGAAGAAAAAAATGAAGAAATATTAAATATAATTTCGAAATTTAAGGATGATAAAAATAAAGAGTTAAAAGAACTAAGTGACATGAATAAGGTATACACATCAATTATTAAAGACCTTAAAAAACTTGATGAAGCTATTTATAAATCTAATTTGCGTTTGGAAGATTTGAATAAGGAACTGTCAAAAGTTAAAAATAAAGAAATTCAGAACAATATTAAAGCAGAGCTTAATAGTGCAAACTTAGATTTCAATAAAGAGAATATTGATAAATTATTGGGAAAATTAGAAGAAAATGAAAACAATATAAATAAGGTTATTTCTTTTATAGAAAATAATAGTGAGCATTTGAAATCAGATGGTCTAATTAACAGTTACCAGCAAATAAATACATCAGATATGGACCTAAAAAAACTTCCTTTACTAGGAAAATATAAGATTTATAATAAGCTTGTTAATCAAGCAGAAAAAACTAAAGAAGACAAAGAAGAGAAAAAAGAAGCTAAGGAGAATAGAAAAAAGATAACAAGCTTGGCTAAAAAGTCTAAAGAAGTAAAAAATGATTCAAAAAAATATGCTGAAGATTATATAAACCAAAATCAAAAAAAGCTTTTAGATAATTTCTCACTAGATATTGATAGCAACTTAGATAATATAGAGAATTATAATTCTTACAAAAATATTCTAAAAAAAACAGATACCATAATCCCAGAAAAGGTGAATACTTCAAAAGATAATATTTTAATTTCTATGTATTTAGTAGATAAATTTTCTGATAAGTTAAGTGGAAATGAGTTTAATAGTCAATTAGAATATATTTTATTTGGTCATAATTCCTTATCTAAAAATGAAAATATAATACAAGCTTCAATTTTTTCTATTAGATTTTTGTTGAATTCTTTGTATGCATACACCAATGCTGACCTGACTAGAGAAGCGACTATGGTTGCAACAGCAATAGGTGGATGGACTAGTTTTGGAGTGCCCATATTGAGGTCTTTACTATTAGCGGGAATGAGTGTTGGTGAAAGTTTTATAGATATATCGACCTTAAACAAGGCTGAAAATCTAGTTGCCTTTAAAAATAAAGCTTCTTGGCAGGTTTCTTTGAGTAACTTAGATAATATTATAGCCAACAATTTATCTAAAATAACTTCTTCAGCCCTGGATAATATTTATGAAACTATAGAGGATTATTCAGCAGATTCTTTAGATTCCATAGAAGATAGGGTAAATGAATTTACTAAGCAAACTATTGATGGTATAAGTCAACAAATCATAGCTGAATTTCTAAATCCTATACAAAATTTATTGGTAAATACTTTAGGCATGGAAACTACTGACATTAAGAAAGAATTAATAAATGTTTTAGATAATATAGAAAAAAATATAAATGGGGAATCTGAATTAATTATCAATATAAAAAAAGAAGTCTTTGTTTATATCAAAAATAAAGTATTAAAAGAATTTCAAAATATTGAAGAAAACACTATATTGGCTTATTTTAATTCTCTAGTAAAGGATATAGAAAATAAAGTTAAATCAAAGACTAGGTCTGTTAATGAAAAACTTAAAACTAATATTAATGAGGCTATATCCAATAATAAGATTAAAATGAAGGAATCTATAGACAAGGCAATAAGTCAGTATATAGGTGACTTAGGTGGAGATTACAATAATTCATCAGGAAATAAAAGTGGCTTAACTTTTAATTACAAAGACTACTTATTTGCTTTAACATTATTTAGATTATCTAGTTCCGACCAGGATTCTATACTTAAAAGAGCTTTACTAGTTATAGACCATGAGATAAAGAAAGCTAGTCCTAATTTTAATATCTCAAATATTATAGTCAGTTTTGAATTAAGTTCGTCCATTAAAATAAATACTAATTTTTTAAAAGAATATATAAAAATAGGTCAAATCGAAGAGAAGAAAAGAGGTGCTTATTAATGAAAATTTTGCTTTTGCTTTTAGCCTTTATGTTAAGCGGCTGTGCTAATGATATTAGTGACAAAAAAGATAATTACAAGGATATGAGCCAATATGCTTATACAGATTTTTCTAAGGAAATTATGGATTTACAAGTGTCAAAACATTATGCAGAAAAAAATGGGAGTTATGGAATTTACTTTACGGATTATAAAAATATAATATTTGTAAGAGAAATAAACGAGAATGAAGACCTACAGAAAGAGCTTATTAATGGCTTAAATTTTTATAATGTTAAAGATTTTCCCTTGGATGGAAAGTACAATTTAGAAAAAATATCGAATGATGAATACAAATTATATAGTGATGCTGGAGATTTTAACTCTTCAAAAATTAAACTAATAAACAAGAATGGAAAAGTGCTTATTTTATTAGTAACTAGCAAGGATAATGATGCAGGAGAATTATATGACGAAGTCACGAAAAAGTGGGGCAATAAGTATTGAGGCTAGTTTAGTCTTTATAGTTTTTGTTATTTCTTATTTTATTATAAATAGTGTTGCTTATAGCATTATGTTTGAGTCTTATACAAGAAAAAGTCTTTATGAAACAGGGCAAGAATTAAATTTACTTATGCAAATTGTAGATTCAGCAAATTATTCTAAAGATCTGGCTACTGAATCTTTTGATTCAAGTATTTATAAAGACTTAATAAGTGAAGAATTAAGTGATGTACAAATAAATTTATCTAATGTATTCAATAAGATATCTAGCCAGGCAAAAGAGGACTCTTACAACTCAATTAAAAAGAATATTACTAAAGATTTTGTAAAAAGAATGTTTTTAGCTAAGCTGGATAAGATAAATCATAATTTGTACAAATCTAATTTGCTTAAAGAAAAAGACTTTGAAATAAGCAAACTTAAAATTTTTGAAGATGGAAATAATATAGAAATAGCCTTAACTTATACTTATAAACTGGATAAATTTTCTATGTTTTCTTTCGAAAATAAGGTGGAGCAAAATTATTTATTAGCAAGTCCTGTAGAAAATCTTTACCATAGTAATACGTTGAATAATAGTATATGGCAAAAAACTAATTTTGAAAGAGGAAGATATTTTGCCAAATTATTAAGAGATAATTCAAACAATCCTATTGAAATTGGTAATGGTTTGGATTTCTATGATGAAGAAAGTGATAGCTTAGTTGAAGTCTACTCCTTAAACATATTTAAATCTACTTATTCTCAGGAGACTTCTGGAAAGTATTTATTAAAAGAAGAATTTATAAAGCAGCTATCTATTTATCATAATAAAATGTTGGAAAATATTTCTAAATATAAGGGGGAGTATAAAGGGAAAAATTCTAAACTCCTTATAGTATTACCAGAAGAGGCCCTAGATAAAACAGACTTATCATCTTATATGAATGAAATAAAGAAAATAGGAAATATAGAATTTATTTATATGGAAAGGGCTTTGGATGTTTCTAACAATAATATTTAAAAAATACTTGGATGAAAATTTTTATATATCAAATAAGATATTTTACTTTCAATTATTAATATCATCTTTATTCTATATTTTATATCCAGCTAAAGATTATTTTATATTAAGCATTTTGCTTATAATATCAATAATTGATATCAAAGAATATATTATACCTAACTTTTTAGTTTTATTATTAATACCAATTAAAATATTATATATTAATCAAAGTGATCTAAAACTCGACTTCATACCAATGATCTTTTTATCTTTTCTATTTGTCTTATCAATGATGGACCTAGGTCTTGGAATGGGGGATGTAAAGCTTCTATCAGCTATTTTTATAGTTAAGGGAGGAGTCTTTTTAATACAATTATTATTAGTATTATCAATAATAATATTTTTAGTAGGGATATATTTTTTAATAATGAAAAAAGAGAAATCTTATAAATTCCCCCTAGGTCCATTTATTTTATTATCATACTTATTAATTTGAGGTAATTATGAGGAAAATTATAAATCTTGCAATTCTAAGCATTCTTTTAATAATATCTGCATTTTTAGTTTTAACTTATAGAAACAAGTCTAATTACGTAGTTAAGCAAAGAAACTATGCCCAAGCTTTTTATAATAAAAAATTATATAAAGATGCTATAAAAGAGTTTGAAAAATTGAATAAAGAAGACTTATTAAAAGAAGATGTCTTAATGATAGCTGAGAGTTATTTAGCTTTGGAAGAATTTAATACAGCTATTAATATGAGTATTGAAGATTTTGACTTGCATAAAATTCCTAAAGAGAAAAAACATAAGATACAAGAAAATATATTAAAAATTTTAGATGATAAGGAAATGTATAAAGAATACAATAAATTTTTTCTTAAATTAGATGAAGAACTTAAGAACAAATATATGGATAAGTATCTATCTGATTACGTGATATATGGGGAATCTTTTGATCAAATAAAATATACATTAAATGATTATGAGGAATATATAGGTAAAAAAGATGACTTTTGGTATTTAATCACTAATAAAGGAAAAATTAAACATTCTAGTAAAAATGAAGATATATTAGGATGGAAGTATCCTTATTTAACAGTAATAAATCAAGCTAACACTCTGGTTATTGATGAGAAGAATGATATAAGAGCTAATTTTGATGGGGTAGAATACTTTAGTTTCCAGCATCCTTATATAGTAAAAAATACTAGTAGTGGGCAAATCTATATTGATAGGTCTTCTGTTATTAAGTCAAAGGCCTATAAGAAGGCTTCAAATTTTATAGATAAAAAGGCCATTATTATTGATGATGGAATAAAAATAATTGATACAAATTTTGAGTTAATAAGTAATCTTGAAGGTCAAGATTTTAAAATAGATAGTAGAAATAATGCAATTTATGATAATAAAGTCATTGTGAAATTCAACAAATATAAAATATATGACATTAGTAAAGACAAGTACTCAGATGAATATGATGATATAGATTTTTCATATGGTCAGCATATAGCTGTAAAAAACAAAAATAAGTGGACCTACATAGATCAAGACTTTAACAGTGTAAGTGATAAGGGGTTCAATCAAGCATATTCATTTTCAAATGACATAGGTCTTATAAAGGAAAATGACAGGTATAAGATAATAAATAAAAATCTAAAAGTAATAAAAGAAGTTGAAGATGAGATATATCCATTTAATGAGGAAGGAATTAGCTTTACAAAGAAAGAAGATAAGTATTATATGATACGACTAAAGAGGTTTATAAATGAATAGAAATATATTTATAGAAAAGGTAATTAAAAACAATAAAATAGATCAATTAAAAGATGAAAAGAGTGATTTTGAAGATTTATCAACATATATAAGTAGGGGATTGGATTATGTAGGGATAAAATTTCTTATAGAGAATATAATTAAAGACTTTTTAGATTTCAATAATTACATGATATATGACAAAGATATAAACATGAACATAAAAGAAATTTATATAGATGTTAATAAATTATATTATAGTATTCAAGAAGAAGAAAGTTCAGAGAGTTTTGAAAGTTTAATTAAAAATATATTGGTAGAAACTAAATATAAAGAAGATCCTAAGTTAAATAATATATTTACATTAATAAATAAAACAAATGAGAAAGCAGAAAAAAAAGAGTTAATAAAAGTCTTATCTGAAGAAAAAATAGAAAAAAAGACAGAAGAAAAAGAAAAATACTCTTATATAAGCAAGATAATAAGCAGCTTTAAGGATAATAAAAAAAAGATTTGACAAAGAATAATATATTAGGTATTATATATGAGTACTTGATAAAAGCTACTAGAGCTTAAAAGATTTTATAAAATAATTACAAAAAAGATTTGACAAAATATTTTTAGTATTATATACTTATAAAGTCGCAGGTTGTGGCCCTGTGGTCAAGCGGTTAAGACACCACCCTTTCACGGTGGTATCCCGGGTTCGAGTCCCGGCAGGGTCACCATATATATGGGCGCTTAGCTCAGTTGGGAGAGCATCTGCCTTACAAGCAGGGGGTCATAGGTTCAAGTCCTATAGCGCCCACCATATATTCTTGTTTTAAATGGCCCGGTAGTTCAGTTGGTTAGAATGCCAGCCTGTCACGCTGGAGGTCGAGGGTTCGAGTCCCTTCCGGGTCGCCAATTAAATAATTTGTATTTAAGCTGGTGTAGCTCAATAGGTAGAGCAATTGATTTGTAATCAATAGGTTGGTGGTTCAAGTCCTCTCACCAGCTCCAATTTTACGGAGGAGTTCCCGAGTTGGCCAAAGGGGACGGACTGTAAATCCGTTAGCTTCGCTTTCAGAGGTTCAAATCCTCTCTCCTCCACCAAAATTTATTTAATGGCGACAATAAAATAAGAGATATGCGGGTGTAGCTCAGTGGTAGAGCCCCAGCCTTCCAAGCTGGTTGCGAGGGTTCGACTCCCTTCACCCGCTCCATGGACCTATAGCTCAGCTGGATAGAGCAACGGCCTTCTAAGCCGTGTGTCAGAGGTTCGAATCCTCTTAGGTTCGCCATGTTGGGGTATAGCCAAGTCGGTAAGGCACAAGACTTTGACTCTTGCATTCATAGGTTCGAGTCCTATTACCCCAGCCAATATGATCCATTAGCTCAGTAGGTAGAGCACTTGGCTTTTAACCAAGGTGTCCGGAGTTCGAGCCTCCGATGGATCACCAAATTAGGAGAGGTACCGAAGTGGCCATAACGGGGCGGTCTTGAAAACCGTTAGCGTGAAAGCGCACGTGGGTTCGAATCCCACCCTCTCCGCCAATTGACTTTGGAGAAATACTCAAGAGGCTGAAGAGGACGCACTGCTAACGCGTTAGGCCCTGTAACGGGGCGCGAGGGTTCAAATCCCTCTTTCTCCGCCAAAAAGGTATTTCTCATTTTTTATATAAAATAGAGATCAATTTTAGCCCAGATAGCTCAGTAGGTAGAGCAACGGATTGAAGCTCCGTGTGTCGCTGGTTCAATTCCGGCTCTGGGCACCAATTATTAACCTATTGAAATGTAGGGGTATAGTTCAATTGGTAGAGCGTTGGTCTCCAAAACCAAATGTTGAGGGTTCAAGTCCTTCTACCCCTGCCAATATGGACCTGTAGCTCAGGTGGTTAGAGCGCACGCCTGATAAGCGTGAGGTCGGTGGTTCGAGTCCACCCAGGTCCACCAAATATTTTTTAATATTTGGGCCATTAGCTCAGTTGGTTAGAGCGCCCGGCTCATAACCGGTAGGTCCTGGGTTCAAGTCCCCGATGGCCCACCAGGAAAACGTCTATTTATAGACGTTTTTTTTATATTTGTAAACTGAAAAATTGAAAGAGAGAATAATGATAAAAAAACTTACAAATCTAAAAAAAATTATGGAAAAAGCAATAGTATTTTTACTAATCGCTATCTTATTAACTTCATGCAGTAATAAAGAAGATGTAGATAGTACAAGTTCCGCTACTTCTGAGTGGAATTCCGATTCCGATAAATTAAGTGAAGCAGACAAACAATTTAATAAATTAAGGCAAGCAAATGGAAAAGAAAATCAAAAAGAGGAAGTTAGAACTGTTAGAAAAGAAGTGACTAAGTATCTACTTGATCAGTTTGATGATGAAAATCTTCAGGATAAAAGAACAAAAGATTTAAGATATAAGATTAATAATAAAGCAATGTCTACCTCTTTTAATAATGATGCTAAGTATATAATTCATAATTCTGAATATGATTATGAAATTAATATACTAGCTCAGGATAAAATTGATCTTGATTCATTCACAAAAAAATACAAGACTGATTCCTCAAGTCTTGTAACTATGAAAGATACTTTTGGACAAGTCTTAGTATCTAATATAAATAATAATTCTTATGCAAGTAAGTTTGTAGGCCTATATGACAAGGGAGATACATCCTACATAGTAGAAATTACTAGTGACTATATATCTATCCCAGAAATTTTAGTGGCTGCTGAATTATTTTATGTAACTATTAATTAAAAAAGCTATTAAAAGCCATTTTAATTATCAATTTAATATTATCGAGATTAAATCTTCCATCAAATATATAGATAATATTTGCTGGAAGATTATATTTTTTATTTGAAAAATCTTCATTTATTTGTTCAGCTATATGAACATAACCAATTTGATTAGGGGATAAATAGCCTTGCCTTATACTAATATCTAAATGAACATATTCACCAGTTATTTCTAATTTATAGAGATTATTTAAATAAAAGAAATCATTTATATTATCTTTTAATTTCAATCTTATTTTTAGAAAATCTTTATCGATATAGAGGTCTTCAATTTTCGAGGACTCAAAGGATAATCTATTCTTATTATTAAAGTTTTCTAGGTCAATTATTTTTTCTTTTTCAATATCATCAACGACATTTAATAATTTTCTGGTATTGATAACATCGTACTTATTATGTAAAAGTACTAATAAAAGATCTTCTAGAAGATAGAAGTTAGACTCGTTTCCTATATGATTTTTAATGAAATCACTATAAAATTCTATATCATAGTCTTGTTCAAAATTTTCAAACCTATCTATAGAATAATGATTTTCAATATCTTTTAATGAAAATAGGTTATTATCAAGTATTAATCTATTTTTTATAAAATACCTATATAAATCAAATTGTTCTTTTTCTTCAAAGGGCTCAAGCTTATGATAGATATACCTAGATTTTAAGAAGGGAATATCAAAATTTTCGCCATTATAGGTAATTATTTTTTTATTATTTATATATGGGTATAAGTAGTCAAGTAAATCAATTTCTTCTTCTGGATCATTGGCTATTAGCTGGGTAAATTGTCCGTTTTCATCTAATAAACTTGCGACAATAATCCTAGAATTAATTCTTGAAACACCACTAGTTTCAATATCTAAAACTATTGAGTTTTTATCATTGAATTGTAGATCTTTTAGTGAATCTTTCAAGATTTTCATAGTATAAAGCCCTTTAATTTGTTATAATAATTATGTTTTATCATATCATAAAGGAGGATTTAATGATATATTTTGATAATGCATCAACCACAAAAATTGATAATGAAGTAAAAATAGTTATGGATAATGCTTATGATAAATATTGGGCTAATCCTTCTTCGCTACATAGACTAGGCTTTGAGGCTGAAAAGCAAATAACTGGTGCAAGAAAACAGATAGCAAATAGCTTATCAATTTCTGATAAAAATCTATTCTTTGTTCCAAGTGGGACTATTGCAAATAATGCAGTCTTACATTCTTTTGATAAAAAGGGTTCAAATATTTTAATAAGTAAAACAGAGCATCCAAGCATTTTTGAAGCTGGAAAAAATATTGAAGCAGAATTAAGACTTGTAAAAGTTGACCAATATGGCTATGTAGATAAGGATGATATGCTAAGTAAGATTGACGAAAATACAAGTCTAGTATCTATAATGCATGTTAACAATGAATTAGGATCAATAAATGATATAAATAGATTAGCTGAATTAGCTAAGGAAAAAAATCCTAAGCTGTATTTTCATTCTGATGGTGTTCAAGCCTTCAAAAAGATATGTACAGATTTAAGGAATATAGATTTCTATACTATATCATCCCATAAGATAAATGGGCCAAAGGGGATAGCAGCCCTATATATAAAAGATCCATCATCTTTTAATAGCTTATATTTTGGTGGTGGCCAAGAACTAAAGTTATTTTCAGGAACGGAGAACTTACCCGCTATTGTAGCCTTTGCCAAAGCTACAGAGTTAGATAATAATTATGATAATATTAGTAAGATAAATAGATATTTAAGGCAAGAAATCTCTAAGATTGAAGATGTAAAAATATTATCAGCAGAAGAAGATTCCTCACCTTACATATTAAATATATGCTTTAAGAATATTGGTGCGGAAATTTTACTTCATTACTTAGAAATGGATGAAATATATGTTTCTACAGGATCTGCATGTAGCAAAGGCCATGATTCAAGAGTTTTAGATGCTATAGGTGTAGAAGATAGCTATAAGGGTGGATGTATTAGACTATCCTTACAAAAAGATAGCACTATGGAAGAAGCAAAAATTGTAGTTGATAAGATAAGAGAAAAAGTTGAAATTATTAGGAGAATTATAGGATGAGATGGTTATTAGGAGTAAGCTTTGGTGAGCTTATGTTAAAGGGTAAAAATAGAAATACCTTTATCAATCAAACTAGAAGACAAATATTAAAAGCCTTAGAAGACTTTCAATTAGGTGATAATTTTGTTGATTCAGGAAAGTTTTTTGTAGAAGTCAATAAGGACGATTTTCCAGAAATTATAAAAAAAGCTAGAATGGTTTTTGGTTTATCTTATGTATATAAAACTTTGCAGGTAGAAAAAGATTTGGATTCTATAGAAAATGGAATAAAGTATCTTATTGAAGAAAGTAATATCAAAGAAGAAAAAACTTTTAAAGCCTTTGCCAATAGGTCTGATAAAAAATATCCATTGAATTCTATGGAATTAGCAGCAAAAGTTGGTGGTTTTGTCCTTAAAAACTTTGAAAACTTCAAGGTGGATATTAAAAACCCTCAAGTAGAAGTTCATGTAGATATTAGAAAGAATGCTTACCTGTATTTAGACAAGATACCAACAATTGGTGGTTTGCCACTAGGTACAGGTGGAAAGGCACTTTTATTACTATCAGGAGGTATAGATTCTCCAGTTGCAGGATTTGAAATGGCATCTAGAGGGGTTGAAATTGCTTGTGTACACTTCCATTCATATCCATTCACATCAGAAAGAGCCCAATACAAGGCTAAAAGACTAGCACAAAAATTATCCCTATACCTTGGTCAAATAGATTATTACCAAATCAACCTATTAAATATCTATACAGCTATAAATAAAAATTGCAGACCAAGATATACCACTATAATCGCTAGAAGATTTATGATGAGAATAGCCGATATATTGGCAGATAGATATAGGATAGACGGGTTTGTAACAGGGGAGGCTTTAGGCCAGGTTGCCAGCCAAACTATCCAATCAATTTCTGTGGTAAATGATGCAAGCAAATTACCAATATTTAGACCACTGATAAATATGGATAAGAAAGATATTATTGAAAAGGGAAAAATGATTGATACCTATGATATATCTATCGAGCCTTTTGATGATTGCTGTTCATTTTTTGCACCTGATAGTCCTGCTACCAAGCCAAGACTTTCAGACATATTAAAAGAGGAAGAAAAATTGGATATAGATAGCTTAGTTGAAGATGCTTTAGCAACTTTAGAACATGTGAAGATTGATATTGATAATTTAGATTAATTTAAGTAAATAACAAGATCTTAATTAATATAAATAATTAGTTATAATAAGCTTAATTTAGCCGATTAAAGGTAGTTAACCTTGACAAATGGTATTAAAATGAGATATGCTTAATTAGATTAGTTAATCAAAAAACAAAATAAATAGGAGGTGTTTATGGCAAAAGAAGTTCCTGTTAATAAAACAGATAATGAGTTTAGTACAGGTACAGTTCCTGCTTCACAGAGAAGAGGTGTAGGTTCATTAGTATTTACTTGGATAGGTTATGTATTTACAGTTACAATAATGAGTGCTGGTGGTCAAATAGCCAATGGGGCTTCCAGTTTAAGAGATGCTTTATTAGCTGTTTTCATAGGTTACAGTATATTATTTGTAATTGCTATGGCAACATCATTAATATCCATGAAAACAGGATTATCATTTGGATTATTAAGCAGATTTAGCTTTGGGCTAAATGGTGCAAAGATTATTTCACTGTTTACAACACTTACACTGATGGGTTGGTTTTCTATCAACTGTTATTTAATGGGCGATATTACACATACTCTGTTTCCAGCTATTCCAAGATGGCCGGTAATATTATTATTTGGCTTCTTAATGGTATATTCTGCTTTAAGAGGCCAAAAGCTTATGAACAAAGTAGGGATTTTCGCTACAATAGCAGTTACAATTGTAGGATTAATAGCGATATTCGTTGGATTTAAAGATGCAAATAGCATTTATCAAGGAGGAATTTTCGCTATAAATAAAGAAGCTACTCTATCAATGACTCAGTTGATAACTATAGCAGTAGGTTCAGCGGTAAATGGTGTTTGTTCATGGGCTCCTGATCTTATGAGATTTTCAAAAGATACTAAGACAACTACATCAGTTATGGCAATAGGTTTATATATATGTGGGCCGTTTATGCTAATGATTGGTATAGTAGGTATGTTAGTATATGGAGAATCAGATATAGCATATATATTACAAAGACAAGGATTCTTATCATTAGCTTTTATAGGATTATTTGCTAATATTTGGTCAACAGCTCAAGGAAACGCTTATTCAAGTTCATTGAACTTAGCTTCTATATTTCCTAAAATTAAAAGAGAGAAATTATTAGTAATATTCGGTACTATAGGTACTTTAGTAGGATTATTAGGACTTTATAAGTATTTTGGAGCTTGGTTAAGCTTCCTAGCTACAGCATTCCCTCCAATGGCGGGTGTAGTAATAGCTGATTATCTATTTACATGGAGGAGAAATACTCCAGTACTAGAGAAAGCAAATAATTTATTACCGAAATGGAATTATCTAAGCTTGATTGCTTATGCAGCAGGAGTTGCATCAAATTATATTTTACCAAAATTTGGTATACCAGCAATTAACGTTTTAGTAGTATCATTCGTAATACAAGCTATATTCTCAACAATTACATTGAAATCAAAAGCAGAAGTAATAAAAGAAAAAATTATATAGTATTAAAAAGCAGATAGAACTTAGTTCTATCTGCTTTTTAGGTATAATTTATTTAAGGATGAATGCTGTTAAAAAGAATGACCATAATGTTACTAAACTACCAACCCCAACAAGAGTAAAGAAAATTGCAGGAACGGTATCACCAAGTTTAGTAATTTGTACCACTTTTTTGATTGTATATGGACATGCAATTGCGCCAATAACTATAGTGATAGCTAATGTCAACATATTAATAGGGTATAAAGCAACAATTGCTGAAGTAAATAATATACTACCAAAAGTATATGACCATCCAATAGTCTTCCATTCGTGATAATAAATAAATACTGAAAGAGTTGCAGTTATAAGCTGACTAGCTAATAGTAAATCTAGACTACTTGAGCCGTGATCAATATTTAAAAACAAAGATAGCATTGAACCTAAAATCATAGCCATACCAGCGTATGAGGATCCCCAGAAATTTAATTCTCCAAAATCACCAAAAACTCTATGTATAAAAAACAAATTTTCATTTTTCATAGTATATTTTTCAATTGAATTTGAATTATTAGATTTAGAGCTTCTTTTCATCCATGGCATAAATTTAAATAGTAAAGTTGTAATTAAAACCATGCAAATTAGTCCGATTGCAACAGCAACATATGCAGGAATATTTAACGGGATAGTTATATATATCATAGCATAGTGGCTAAGCGGAAAAGCTAATAATACTGAAAATATAATAATAGTAATTATTTTTTTCCAATCAGTACCATAAAACATTATATAAGAAATGGTTGTTAAAAATGGAGCAAAAGAAACTGACCATCCATTTGCTAAGAAATTGGACCAAACAAATAAATTCAAGAATGAAGCTAAAAATGCTGCTATAGAAATTTTAGTAAAAATAAATCCAATTCCATCAATTCCTGTTCCCATAAATTTTGAGTTTTTTCTTTCTAAATATGCACCTAGATAAGAAAAAATAAGCATTCCTAAAGATGCAGGCAATAATCCCATGAATGAACCTTGCGTCCAATCCATTATAGACCATCTTAACCTATCTAATATATTTCCTTCAACAACTCCTTTTAATATGTCTCCACTCGGTTTTAAATACTGGTTAATTTCACCTGAAGGCTTTAATATATTTGTAATTTTATATACAAGTAATGATAAAGCTATCATAAATATAAAACCGGGTAATATATTTTTTCTACTAATTTTTTTGTTATTCATAATCACCTCTATTATTATGTAAGAAAATACCCTTCATAGATATGAAGGGTATCAATCTACTATTTTTTATTTTTTTCAAGTTCCTCTATAACTTCATCGGAAGGAACTACTCTACCGAATCCTTCTGCCCATAAATTAAACAACATATTGTTCCACTGATCTTCACTAGCTCCTGCATGTGGGTAAGCACTAATTGCGTCAGGAACAGCTACAACATTATAATCTTTATGGTAAGCGTCTCTAATTGTACTATCTACACACCAACTAGATACGGTTCCTGTTATTATAAGAGTTTTTATTCCACGTTTTTTTAATTGTTCTTCTAAATCTGTTTTTGCAAAACATGAATAAGTATATTTTTGGAAATATACATCATCAACATCATCTCTAGGAGCTAATGCTTCTGTTATTTCAGCATCATCAGATTTTGTATTTAATTTTTCGCTTCCATCTTCGTTTAGTAATCCTCTTTCCTCATTTCTAAACCAATAGAATTCATGGTGGAAATCTTCACTTTGTGCAAAAGCTGATAAAAACACTGGAATGTTATGATCATTGCAGTATTTCTTCAACTTAACCATTACTGGAATTTGTTCTTTAGCTTGAGGTGTGAATAGTGCACCAGTTTCATCAGCAAATCCCTTTTGCATATCAACAATGATTAATGCGGTTTCTTCTGGTTTGATTTCGAATGGAGCTTTCCATTCCCAATATTTTCTTGTCATTTAACTCTCCTTAAATTTATTTATATTATCATATATAAAAATAATATATTATATACAATGTTTTTTTACAAATATATTAATCATTTATCAACAAATTAAATACAAATTATATAATTTATTAAGAAAACGTAATCAAACATTAATTTTCACGTGAATTAACGTTTGCTCTGTTTAATAAAAAACGTAATAAATTAAACTTTTAAATATTGTATTTTAAGTTTATAGTGGTATAATAAATCTTAGTTTAATATATTAAGAATTTAATTAAAAATAAAGTATAAAAGCTAGGAGTGAAAAATGGATATAGGTGATAAAATTAAATCACTGAGAAGGAAAATGGACCTTACCCAAGAAGAATTGGCTGATAGGTCTGAGCTCACAAAGGGCTTCATATCTCAGCTTGAAAGAGATTTGAATTCTCCATCAGTTGATACACTTTCAAATGTTTTAGAAGCTCTAGGAACCAATTTGGGAGATTTTTTCTCTGAAGAGAAGGAAGAGCAAAAAGTATTTAAGGAAGAGGATTTTTTTGTTGGGACAAATGAAAAACTAGGACACCAAATGAAGTGGATTGTTCCGAACTCTGTAAAAAACGAGATGGAACCTATAATTTTAATCCTGGATAAAGATGGAGAAAGTAGAAGGTATGCCCCAAATGAAGGGGAAGAGTTTGCCTATGTTTTAGAAGGAATGGTTCAGCTTCACTATGGAGATGAAGAATATATATTAAAACAAGGTGAAACCTTTTATATTTTTTCTGATTTAGAAAGATATATAAAGAATATAAATGATGACGAAAGTAAAGTTTTATGGATCTCAAATCCGCCTAATTTTTAATAGGAGTTAAGTATGCATTTAATAGAATTAAAAAATTTAAGAAAAGATTATGGTGACAATGTAATTTTAAATGATATAAATCTATATGTTCAAGAAGATGAATTTTTAACCTTACTTGGACCTTCGGGATGTGGTAAAACTACAACCTTAAGGATAATAGGTGGTTTTGAAAAAGCAAGTTCTGGACAGGTTTTATTTGCAGGTAAAGATATTGCAGATGTTCCACCATATAAAAGAAATATAAATACAGTTTTTCAAAAGTATTCTCTATTTAGACACCTAAATGTTTATGAAAATATAGCCTTTGGCTTAAAGTTAAAAAAGGTAGATAAGGAAACTATTGACCAAGATGTAAAAGAAATGTTGAGACTAGTAAACCTACAAGGATTTGAAGAAAGATCAATAGACTCTCTATCTGGAGGACAGCAACAAAGGGTTGCTATAGCTAGAGCCTTGGTAAATAAACCTAAATTATTACTTTTAGATGAACCGCTTGGAGCTTTAGATTTAAAACTAAGAAAGTCCATGCAAATTGAATTAAAGAACATTCAAAAAAGAGTTGGCATAACATTTATTTATGTTACCCATGACCAAGAAGAAGCCTTGACTATGTCGGATACAATAGTTGTTATGAATGAGGGGGAAATTCAACAAATAGGAAGCCCTATAGACATATACAATGAACCTAAAAATAGCTTTGTAGCTCAATTTATTGGTGAATCTAATATACTAGATGCTATAGCTGTTGAGGATAAAAAAGTTATGTTTTCTAACCACGTATTTGATTCCTTGGACAAGGGCTTTGATAAAAATCAACCTGTAGATGTTGTTATTAGACCTGAAGATATTGAAATAGTTCCTGTAGACCAAGGGATGATAAGTGGTGTGGTTAAAGAAATTACCTTCAAGGGTGTTCATTGGGAAATGATTGTTAATGCAGAGGGATTTGATTATAAAATTCATTCAATCAATGATGCAAAAATTAATAGTCAAGTAGGTTTGAAGATAATTCCAGATGCAATCCACGTAATGAATAAGGAGGACTAAAATTGAAGAAATTAAAAACTTTAGCCTATCCTTATATATTTTGGATACTTATTTTTATAATAGTGCCAACCTTTATGATATTTTATTATGCCCTTACTAAGGATGGGGAATTCACCCTAGCAAATTTCCAGAAAATATTTCAAGGCCCTACATTAAAGACCATATGGGCATCCTTTAGAATAGCTGGGATTACAAGTTTAGTATCTTTATTGATAGCCTATCCTTTTGCCTTATTTATGACAAAATTAAATATCAAATATAGGACAATGGCTATGATGCTCATAATGGTACCTATGTGGATGAACTTTTTATTAAGATCATATGCCTGGGTTACCATACTTTCACCAAATGGAGTATTAGATAATTTCTTAAAGATTTTTGGTATCCAATACAAGTCCTTTTTATATACTGAAGCATCAGTTATTTTAGGTATGGTTTACAACTTTTTACCTTTTATGATATTACCAATTTACACAGCCTTAGAAAAAATTGATTATTCATTAATAGAAGCCTCTTATGACCTAGGAGCAAATGAATTTCAAACATTTTGGAAGATTATATTTCCAATGTCACTACCGGGAGTTATATCTGGTATAACAATGGTATTTGTACCAGTTATATCTACATTCGAAGTAGCAGACCTACTAGGTGGTGGCATGGTAAACATGGTAGGTAACGTGATTGAAAGAGCCTTTACAAAAACCGGTAACTGGGGTTACGGATCAGCCCTAGCTACATTTTTAATGGTAATAATACTTATATCAATGGTCTTTGATAAAGAATCAATTGAAACAGGAGGGATGAATGACTAATAATAAATCAAATATTTTTGAGAAATTATATTTAAGTTTAGTATTTTTATTTTTATTTGCCCCTATATTTGTTTTGATAGTTTATTCTTTTAACCAATCAAGAATATTTGGTGTTTGGACAGGTTTTTCTTTAGATTGGTATAGGGCCTTATTTGAAGATAGATTTATAATGGGAGCTGTAAAAACAACCCTAATAGTAGCTATAATTGCTACGGTTATTTCAACCATTATAGGTACCTTAGCAGCAATTGTTCTTGGAGAATTTTCAAAGAAACAAAGAAGAATTCTTCTAGGTTTAAATGATATACCAGTTTTAAATCCAGATATAGTTATAGCCATATCTTTAATGGTATTATTTGGATTTTTACAATTACCTAAGGGTACTTTTACTTTAGTTTTAGCCCATGTAGCCTTTACAATCCCATATGTTGTTTTGGCCGTTTTACCTAAGGTGAGAATGATGGATAGAAACTTGATAGATGCGGCTTTAGATCTTGGTGCTAAGCCTTTACAAGCATTAACAATGGTTGTAGTTCCAGAAATTAAAAGTGGTATTATTGCTGGTGCCATGATGGCATTTACCTTATCAATAGATGACTTTATAATTTCATTTTTCACAGTAGCACCTGGACAAAATACCATATCAACCATAGTTTACTCTATGACTAAAAAAGGTATTGAACCTACAATCAATGCCCTATCAACCATAATGTTTGTAGTGGTACTAGTCTTACTTATCTTGGCTAATTTCAAGCAAATAAGACAATTTAACAAGAAAAATGCTAATAGGGGAGAAAAATTATAATGAAAAGAAAATTTATTTTATTATTTATCATATCTTCTTTAGTATTTTTAGTAGCTTGTTCTAAAGAAGAAAATAAAGAAAACAAGACTTCTAATAAAGAGGTGGTTTCTTTTTATAACTGGGGTGGAGTTTTAACTGACGATATCTTAAAACAATTCGAGGATGAAACAGGTATAGATATCATTTATTCAGAATTTGATGAAAATGAAAATATGTATACAGTGGTTAAAAATTCTCCGTCTGACTATGATCTTATTGCACCATCTGAATATATGGTAGAAAAAATGATAGATGAAGGTATGCTCAGAGAAATAGACCATTCTAAACTATCTAATATTTCAAATATAGGTAAAGAATTTATGGACAGGGAGTTTGATCCAAATAACAAATATTCTATACCTATGATTTATGGAACCCTAGGAATCTTATATAACAAAACAAAGGTTGATCCTAAAGATCTTCATAATTGGGATATAATTTTTAATGAAAAATATAAGAAACAAATTTGGATGCTTGATTCTTCAAGGGATACATTAGGGCCAGGTGCTTGGCATCTAGGTTACTCAGCAAATAGCAAAAATGAAAAAGAATTAAATGAAATAAGGGACTTGATGAAAGAGCAAAAAAATCTAGTCACAGCTTATTTACAAGATGAGATTAAGCAGCATATGATTAATGGAGTGGGAGCGGTAGCCGTTATTTACTCTGGAGAAGCTTGGGCTGCTATGTCAGAAAATCCTGACCTAGATTATTATTTACCTCCAAAATCAAATTTATGGATAGATAATTTTGCTATTCCTAAAGATGCTAAAAATTATGAAAATGCCCTTAAATTAATTGATTTTTTAAGTAGGCCAGACATAGCTGCTAAAATTGGTCTTGAACAAGGTACACCAGTTACAGCTGCCTGGGATCTTGAACCTGTAAAATCCATAGAAAATTTTGATGTAATGTATCCTGATTTATCAAATTTTGATGAAAAAGAAGTTTATGTTGACTTAGGTGAATTTACAGAAATTTTCGAAGAAGCCTGGGAAGAGGTAAAGATTCATTAAATTTTTTATAAAAAAAATTTGACAAAATAAAAAAATGGATTTATTATATAAATCAATAGCAAAAACATTGATAAGAAAAGTAGTTTAATGAAAGTTGCACAGAGAGACTGTAAGATGCTGAGAACAGGAGAACGGAAGTTAAATGAAAATGGTCTTTGAGTTGAATATTCGATATGTAGAGTATTCCGGGTACGCCCGTTAAAGCGTTAGAGTATGATAGTACTCGAAGAGTAATTAATTGTGAAGTTAATTAGAATTAAGGTGGTAACACGGGTATAAACCTCGTCCTTTGTATAGGGCGAGGCTTTTTTAATTTAAAGAAAAAATTCAATGCTTGCTAAATAAAAAATAAAAAGGAGAAGAAATATGACAAACTATAAGGAAACAATAGAGAGAACAGTAGATGAAAGATTGGAAGACTACAAAAAAATAGCCCTAAGCATACATGACAAACCAGAAGTAAGTAATTATGAATTTTTTGCTTGTGAAACCTTATCAGACAAATTAAAGAAAGAAGGATTTGATGTAAAAGTAGATGTAGCAGGGCATAGGACTGGCTTTGATGCAAGATATAAGTCAAATAAACCAGGACCAGCAATTGTATTTTATGCTGAATATGATGCCTTAGAAGGTATAGGCCACGCTTGCGGTCACAACCTATTTGGTACAACTTCTTCCTTAGCTGCAGTAGGATTAAAAAGTGTTGTAGACGAAGTAGGTGGAGAGATAAGAGTATATGGTACACCTGGTGAAGAAGGTGGAGAAAATGGATCAGCTAAGGGATCCTTTGTTGATAGGGGATTTTTAGATGATGTAGATATAGCTCTTGGAGTTCACCCAGGATATGAGCATACACTTACAAGTACTACCAAGGCTGTTGCACCAGTAGATGTAGAATTTTTTGGTAGGTCTGCCCATGCTTCAGCGGCTCCTTGGGAAGGTATAAATGCTCTAGATGCAGTAATCCAAGTATTCAATAGTATAAATGCTTTAAGAGAGCATTTAACAACTGATACAAGAATCCATGGAATAATCACAGATGGTGGTAAGGCACCTAATGTTGTGCCAGACTATGCTAAAGCAAGATTTTTCTTAAGGGCTGACAAAAGACCCACATTAGAAGATTTGTATAAAAAATTTGAAAATATAGTAAAGGCAGCAGCTCTTGCAACTGGATGTGAATATAAGTTTGGCTTATTCCAAAATAGGATAGATAATACTGTACCAACACCATCTTTTGATGAAGTATATGTAGAAAAATTAAAAGAATATGGACAAGAGCTCTCGGCTAAAGATTTATTTTTAGCAAGTGCATCATCTGATGTTGGGAATATAAGTCAAGTTGTTCCAGTTATCCAACCTACAATTTCTATTTCTGATACTCCAATAACAGGTCATACAGTAGAATTTAGAGAAGCTGCTAAGGCAGAAAAAGGATTAGAATCTATAGGATTAGGAGCAAAGCTACTAGCCTTGACAGCATTGGAATTAATCTTGGATTCAGAAAGGTTAGAAAAAATAAAAGATGACCATAGAAAACTAATTAAGGAGCAAAATAAATGATAGAACTAAAGAATCTTTCAAAAAGCTTTGAGAGCAAGGATGGTTTGATTGAAGCTGTTAAAGATACAAATATAACTATAAAAGAAGGGGAGATATTTGGTTTTATTGGATACTCTGGAGCTGGTAAATCAACCCTGGTAAGATGTATAAACTTACTAGAAAAACCAACTACAGGTCAAGTTCTGGTTGATAATGTAAATCTAACTGAATTAAATAATAAAGACTTAAGAAAAGAAAGAAAAAATATTGGTATGATTTTTCAACACTTTAATCTATTAAGGTCTTTAACAGTTTTTGACAATGTTGCCTTTAATCTAAAAGGCAGTGGATTAAGCAAAGAAGAAATAACAATCAAGGTAAGAAATTTATTATCTTTAGTTGGGATTTCGGATAAAGAAAATGCTTATCCTTCACAATTGTCTGGGGGACAAAAACAAAGGGTAGCTATAGCAAGAGCCTTGGCGAATGATCCAAAAATACTTTTATGTGATGAGGCTACTTCAGCCCTTGACCCTCAAACTACAGGTCAAATTTTAGAACTTTTGAAAGAACTGAATGAAAAGCTAAAATTAACCATAGTTGTTATAACCCACGAACTAGATGTAATCAAAAAAATATGTGATAGGGTAGCAGTTATGGAAAATGGATCTATAGTTGAGATAAATGATGTATATTCTTTATTCTCAAATCCAAAAACTAAGATAGCAAAAGAGTTTGTGAACTCAACAAGTAATAAAGGAAAAATAATAAACCTACTTAAAAACAAACCAGACTTATTTGGTCTAGCAGAAAATGACCAGGTTTTAGACTTAGATTTTATAGATTCCAATGCCAGTGAATCTGTTATATCTAAAGTTTCTAGAGATTTTGACCTTGATTGCTCAATTATATTTGGAGATGTTGATATTATAAAAGATAAAAGTTTGGGACAATTAATTATTAGTGTAAAGGGAGATAAAGAAGACATAAGAAAGGCTAAAGAATATCTGGATCAAGTAAATGTAAAATGGGAGTTAATTGAAATATGGAAACAATAAAAAGCTATTTACCAAATTTAATAAAACATAGTGATGAGTTTGTACAAAGTTTGATTGATACTCTATTGATGCTTGTCATATCCGGATTTTTTGTACTAATAATTGGTCTATTTTTAGGAGTACTAATCACTGTAACAAAGAAAGATAATATTTTAGAAAATAAATATATTAATAGACCCTTAGATATACTAATAAATATATTTAGATCTATTCCATTTATTATTCTGCTAACAGCCTTGTTGCCAGCAACAAGGGCTATAATGGGTACCATGATTGGTGTAAAGGGAGCTATATTTCCTTTAGTAATTGGTGCAATTCCATTTTTTGTAAGGCAGGTTGAACAAGCCTTGGCGGATGTTGATAAAGGGGTTATAGAAGCAGCAGAATCTATGGGTTTATCACCATTAGAAATAATTTTTAGAGTTTATCTAAAAGAAAGTACAGGCCAATTAATCAGAGCCATAACCATTACAACTATCTCCTTACTAGGACTTACTTCCTTAGGAGGAGCAGTAGGGGCAGGAGGAATAGGTGCCTTTGTTATAAGATATGGTCACAATAGAAGATACTATGACATAACCTATGTCTGTGTAATATTAATAATATTGTTCGTAACAATAATCCAAACTGTAGGAAACTACCTTGCTAAGAAAAAAACACATTAAAAAAGGAGAATATGATGAAAAAAATTACAAGTTTATTATTAACATTAATATTGGTGCTATCTTTAGTAGCATGTTCAAGTAACCAAGATACAAAAACAAAGGAAGAAACTACTACAGGAAATGAAAGACACAAGGTGAAGATAGGCTTAATAGGTTCTGACTCTGTAGTATGGAAACATGTAGCAGATGTTGTAAAAGATAAGGGAGTAGACCTTGAAATAGTATATTTTGATTCTTATCCATTACCAAATAAGGCTCTAGATTCTGGTGATATAGACCTAAACGCCTTCCAACACCACATATATTTAGATAAGGAAGTTGAACAATTTGGATATAAAATAGAAGCTGTAGGAGATACTTCATTTGCACCTTTAGGAATATATTCAGAAACAATCAAAAGCTTAGATGAATTAGAAGATGGACAAACAGTAGCTATCCCAGATGATGTTACCAATGGTGGTAGGGCTTTAAAACTATTAGAAGCAGCAGGTCTTATTAAAGTAGATGAAGATGCTGGTGTTTTACCTACTGTAGCTGACGTAAAAGAAAATCCTAAAAACTTAAAACTACTAGAAATTAGTGCTTCAAATATTCCTGCTACCTTAGCTGAAAATCAAATAGCTGTTATAAATTCAGGTATAGCCGTTGATGCAGGCTACCAACCAGGAGAAGATACAGTATTTTTAGAAGAAGCAGTAAAGGGAGAAAACCCATATATAAATCTTATAGCTGCAAGGACAGAAGACAAGGATAAGGAATGGTTAAAGATTATTTTAGATGCTTATTTCACTCCTGAAACCAAGGCTATAATAGAAGAAGATTCAAAAGGAGCTTCACACCCAGTATGGTAAAAACTAAGTTGTTGCGAAAGAGATATTTCGCAGCAATTTTTTTTATCTAGAGTAATAAATATATATGCTATAATATGACAAAGAGGTAAAATGATTATAGATATAAAAAATTATTATGATAATTTAATAAAAAAATTAAATAAGGATATATCAAATTTAGAATTTAAACCTAAGTTATCAACTATTAGAGTTGGGGAAGATCCAGGAGCTATATCTTATGAAAAGTCTATTTTAAGAGAAGCTGAAAAGCTTAATATAGATGTAAAAATTAAGGTCTTTGAAAAAAATACTGCTGAGGAAGAAATTGAAAAATACCTTGTTCAAGAAAACAAATCTGATACCAATGGAATTCTGATATTTTCTCCTATGCTAGTTGATTTTGATCAAAAGCATATTTTTAGCAAGATAAATCCAGATAAGGATGTGGATGGTCTTTCTTTTAATAATTTCAAAAATATATTTTTTGAAGATGATTATATAAATCTTCCAACCACGGCTACAGCTACCTTAAATTTTTTAAGAGATAATTTTAATTTATCATCTAAAAATATTTTGCTTATAAATAGGTCTTTAATAATTGGGAAACCTCTAGCTATGATGTTGTTAAATGAAGACGCAACTGTGACTATAGCTCATTCCAAGACTTTAGATGTAAAAAACATGATGAAAGATTTTGATATAATCATATCAGCAATAGGAAAGGCTAAATATTTCCAAAATGTTGAACTTAAAAATGATGCCTTACTTGTAGACCTTGGTATATCGGAGAAAAATGGAAAATATTATGGTGATTTCAATAAAGATGAATTTATTGATTCTTCCGTAAACTATCTACCTGCTATAGGAGGTATAGGAAGATTAAATGCTTGTTTTATTTTAAGAAACACCTATATGAATGGAGTAAAAAATGACAGATAAAAAGAAAACTTTATTAAGTTTGGTTCAACCTTCAGGTGACCTAACAATTGGTAATTATTTGGGGGCTATTAAAAACTTTATAAAATTACAGGACGAATATGATTGTTATATAGGAGTGGCAGACCTACATTCTATAACTGTGCCTCAAGTGGCAGCTGAGTTAAGGAAGAGATCTAGAGAGATTGTTGCTATATATTTAGCCCTAGGTTTAGATCCAGATAAGGTAACTATATTTATCCAGTCCCACAATCCAGACCATCTAAAATTATACTGGGTTTTAAATTCTATTTCATATATGGGACAACTATCTAGGATGACTCAATTTAAGGACAAGCAAAGTAGGGCGGATGAAAATAACAATGCAGCCTTATTTACCTATCCTACTCTGATGGCAGCAGATATTTTAGCCTACAATGCGGATGTGGTGCCTGTAGGTATTGACCAACAACAGCATATGGAACTAGCTAGAGATCTGGCTATAAGGTTTAATAGTAGGTATTCAGAAACATTCACAGTACCTGAATCGATAATTAATGAATCCACAAGGAAAATAATGTCCTTGAGGAATCCTGAAAAGAAAATGTCTAAGTCAGATGAAGATAAAAATGCTTCTATCTTTTTACTTGATCCACTAAATGTAATTAGAAAGAAGATAAAGTCTGCGGTTACCGATTCGTTAAATAATTTTGATTATAACGATGAACAAATTGCCTTGAAAAACTTAATCGACATATATTTGGCTTTCACTGGTGAAGACCTAGACCAAGTTTTAGCTAAATATAAGGGCAAAGGTTATGGAGAATTTAAAGCAGATCTTGCCGATATAGTAGCTAATGATTTAGAGAACTTCCAAAATAAATATAATGAGATAATATCTGATAAAGAAAGGTTAGATCAGATATTGAAAGATGGTGCTGAAAAATCTCAAAGAAAAACTAGAAACTTACTTGACAAAGTTTATAGGAAAGTTGGTTTTTTACAATTATAAATAATATTTTTAAACATATTACAAAAAGGTTAAAATGTATGTCCATTTTAACCTTTTTGTAATTTTTTAATTGCTTTTTAAAGGTCTAGGATGTAAGATTTAAACAATACACAGATTTTTAAGGAGAAGACATGGATTTTAATAAGAAAGTTAAACTGGCAAGTGCTATAGCCTTGGCTACAAGTTTAACCTTTGTAATAGCTGAAGACGCAAATGCAGCATCAACTTATAAATTAAATAACAATGTAAAAGCGTATGTAAATGCTAATGATGCTAAAAATCAAAAAAATTCAAAAACTAGTTATACTAGTGGGCAATATTATATTTATAAAACTTATAATGGGATGATAAATATATCTAAGACACCAAATAAAGCCGGTGCTTGGATAAATCCAAAAGAAAACAACACTCCTGTTGATAAGATAACAGAACAAGTTGTTGTAAACCCAATAGATTATAACAAGCTTAATGAAGGTGATTCATACACTTTAAATAACCAGGTTAAAGTTTATAGAAATGCTAATGATGCTAAAAATGATAAATCATCTGTAGCAAGCTATAAACAAGGCCAATATTATGTTTATAAAAAATATGGCCAAATGCTAAATATAACAAAAACAAAAGGTAAAGCAGGTGCTTGGATAAATCCAGAAGATAATAAAGCAATTATAATAGAAAAAACTGTAGAAAAACCTAAAAACAAAGAAGAAGACAAAAAAGTAAATGTTGAAGTCAAAGAAGGAACAAATACTAAAGTAGCTGTAGACCTATCAAAATTAGCAAGCGAAAATATTATAAGTCTAAATGAAAGTCAAAAAGTATATATAAATACTAGTGATGCAAGTAAAAAAATGAATTCTAGGGGAGAATACTTACCAGGAACTTATTATGTATACAAGGAATACGATGGATTCTATAATATATCAAGAGCCAAGGGTGTACCAGGGGCTTGGTTAGCAAAAGTAGAAAGCGTTGAAACAAATAATGAAAAACCAAGTAAACCTCTTTCAAAACAACAAGCATTCATAAATGATATTGCTGGCCATGCACAAAAATTGGCAGCAGAAAATGATTTATATGCTTCAGTAATGATAGCCCAAGCTATATTAGAATCAGGATATGGAACTTCAAGACTTGGTTCAGCTCCTAATTTCAACTTATTTGGGGTTAAAGGATCATATAATGGACAATCTTCTCTGATATATACTAGAGAGTATAGATCAGATGGGTCAAATTATATGACTACAGCTAAATTTAGAAAGTATCCTAGCTATTATGAGTCATTGTGTGATTATGTGGATGTACTCACAGCAAATAATAATAAATCAAGTTGGAGATACAAATTCTATCTAGGAGCAAGATTCTCAACAACAAATTCATATAAAGATGCAACTGCTCATTTAACAGGTAGATATGCAACAAATCCTCGCTATGGTGCAAGCTTAAATGAATTAATTGAAATGTACAATCTAACAAGATTTGATATGGCAAAATAATATATTAAAAATGTTATCTTTTTTATTAATTGGGTAGAAATACTTTGTAAATATATTAAAATGTATTCAAAGGGAGGAAGACATTTATGACATTTGAATTACCAAAATTACCATATAGTAACGATGCTTTAGAGCCACATTTTGATGCAAAAACCATGGAAATTCACCATGATAGACACCACGCAGCATATGTAAATGGCTTAAATGAAGCTTTAAGTAAACATGAAGACTTACAAGATGAAAGCTTAGAATACCTACTAACAAACTTAGATAAGTTACCAGAAGATATCCAAAAAGCAGTAAGAAACAATGGTGGTGGACACTACAACCACTCTCTATTTTGGGAACTCTTATGCAATGATGGATGTCAAGCCCAAGGTAATCTGAAAGAAGCTATAGAAAAAGAATTTGGATCAGTAGAAGATTTCAAGAAAGAATTTAAAGCAGCTGCAACTGGAAGATTTGGTTCTGGTTGGGCATGGTTGGTAGTAGATGGAGATAAGTTAGAAATTATTTCAACAGCAAACCAAGACACACCTTTAGAATTAGGTAAAGAACCAGTATTCGGAGTTGATGTTTGGGAACATGCTTATTATCTAAAATATCAAAATAAAAGAGCTGACTATGTAGATGCATTTTTCGAAGTTTTAAATTGGGAAAAAGCTGAAGAAAGATACAATGAATTAGTTAAATAGAACATTTTATAAAACTGGTTAGATAGCTTTGACTATTTAATCAGTTTTTGTTATATAATTAAAAAAAATATAAAAATAGGAGTATATATTGGAAGATATAATAGGTATTCTTGAAGATAGGTTTCATGAAAACATGGACCGTCATAAAGAGTTGAAATGGGAAGAAGTATTAAAGTTATTAGATGAGAGTGCTATTAAGAAAATAAAATATATGGAAGAAACTGGTGGTGAACCTGATGTAGTTAGCTACAAATCCAATATATATATTTGGGATTGTTCACTTGCTAGTCCACAAAGAAGGAGTTTATGCTACGATAAGGAAGCTCGCATAAATAGAAAAAAGAATGCTCCACAGTCTAGTGCTTTAGAAGAGGCTGAAAAGCATGGCTTAGATTTATTAACTGAAGACCAGTATCTATATTTGCAATCATTAAGTCTAATTGATGAAAAAACGAGTTCATGGATATTAACAGAAGATTCTGTAAGAGAACAAGGTGGAGCCATATTTGGAAACTCCCATTATGGAAGGGTATTTATTTACCATAATAGTGCGGATTCTTATTATTCGAATAGGGGATTTAGAGCAGGATTCAAATTATTATAGAAGTATCATATAATATATATAGTGTAGATTAAAACAAGGAGGAAAAATGAAAAAACCTAAAGTTTTAAAAAAAGGCGATAAGATAGCAATAGTTTCTTTATCATTAGGAATATTAGGTGAAGACTTTACAAAACACCAAGTTGAAATTGCAGAAAAAAGATTAAAGGAAGACTACGGCTTAGAAGTAGTTTATATGCCAAATTCTAAAAAGGGCATCCAATATTTAGGTGATCATCCAGAAGCAAGGGCAGAAGATCTAAAAGCAGCTTTTAAAGATGATTCAATAGATGCAATCATGACAGCAATAGGTGGAAATGATACCTATAAAACCTACCAGTACCTTTTTGAAGATGAAGAATTTAAACAACTAGTAAAAGAAAATCCAAAGCTATTCACAGGATTTTCCGATACTTCCATGAACCATTTGATGTTTCAAAAACTAGGATTAAATACAGTTTATGGACCTGCATTTTTAGTTGATATTGCGGAGTTAGAAGATGAAATGCTTCCATATACTAAAGAATATTTTGACCTATATTTTGAAAAAAATGATGGTTTTGAAATAAAATCTGCTGATGCTTGGTATCTGGATAGGGATTCCTTTGGTGCAGACCAAGTAGGTGTAAAAAGACCTCGCATGGAAGAAAAACATGGATTTGAAGTCCTTAATAATGGTAAGGGGAAAGTCCAAGGTAAACTATATGGTGGATGCTTAGACACGATTGGTGATGCCTTACTAGACTATGTAGGTAGAGGAGTTGATGCTATAGCAGATAAATATGATCTATTTCCAAGTTTAGAAGAATGGAAAGAAAAAATATTATTTATCGAAACTTCTGGCGAAAAAATGCAACCAGCAAGGTTAAAAGAAATATTAAGTGAAATGAAAAATCGTGGCTGGTTAGAGGCAGCTAAGGCTGTGATTGTTGGCAAACCAGTTGATGAAACATACTACGATGAATATAAAGAAGTTTATAATGAAGTCTTTGAAGATTTAGATACACCTATTTTATATAATGTAAACTTTGGACACTCATATCCAAGGACCATTATACCTTATGGATGTTTGGCGGAAGTAGACTTTGACGAAAAGAGATTATTTATTAAAGAATCAATTTTCCAAGATTAAGAAAAGCAGACTGTATTCCTAAATCACTAAAGTTTATTTAGAAGGTAAAATAATGAAAATTAAATATAAATATATTATGTCTGTGGTTATTGAATCCATATTATTAGCATTTTATATATTATTCCCTGAATTATTTATTAATATATTAGGTTACCAAAATAATGTTATAAATTTATTAGGGATAGTACTTATATGTTATTTACACTTTAATTTAGAGAAAAGTAGAGATATTTATGTGAAAGAAGATTTACGAAATTATAAAAAACTTAATATCATTATTAGCATAATTAGATTTATAATTGGAATCTATGCAGTTTATGTTTTGCAAATAACTTTGTTGAATTCTATCTAAATTAATTTAATACTATTTTATTTATTTTGTGATATTAACACAAAAGGATACTCCAAATTTAATAATGTGGAGTATCCTTTATTTATGTTTATTTTATTTATTTTCTTCTTCTCTAAGTCTTTTCAATTCTTCATCAATCATATTTAGAATAATTGGTCTTTGTTCTGGATCTTCAATTGACCATTCATCTATTGATATGGCAATTTTTGGTCCATAGTTATATTCTTCAAACCAGTCATCATATCTGCTGTGAAGGAGTCTAAAGTAATCCACTTGTTCAGGTGTTTGTTCATAATCACGGCCTCTTTTTTGTATGTGTTCCATGATTTTTTCAAAGCTACCTTGTAAGTAAACTAAAAGATCTGGTGCCTTCTTTGGTAAACCTTCTAATTCTTCCATCATATTATCTAATAGGCTAAGGTAAATATTCATTTCTTCATCTTTGATATTACCTTGTTCATTGTTGATTTTGGTAAACAAGGCATCTTCATATATAGACCTGTCAAGTACATTATTTTGGTGTCTAAAGGCATCTTTAATAGATCTAAATCTAGTATTTAAGAAATGAATTTGTAGGGCAAAACCCCATTTTTCTTTATCTTCATAGAATCTTTCTAAAACAGGATTATCATCAACACTTTCAAAAAATGCTTCACTACCATAAAATTCTGAAATATATCTTGTATATGTTGTTTTTCCTGCACCAATCATTCCTGCTAATACGATCACCTTGTTTTCTCCTTCCATCATAACCTCAATTCATAATTTTATTCACTGTTTTAAATTATACAAGCATATAGAAAAAAGTCAATAGATATCTACAATATATTGTGGGTAAGATTTTATGCTTGTAAATTATATACTAAATGTAGCTACAATAATATTTGTTTTACTATTAATATATGATTAAAGCTGTGATATAATCTTATAAGATACGATTAAATATAAAGATAGAGGAAGTATGAAAAGTTTTTTAGAAATAGTTGATTTATTGAAGTCAAAAGATGTATTGGTAGAATATACTGATCAAGATTTAGAAATAAAAGATATTACTTATGATTCAAGACAAGTAGAGCAAAATACTCTATTTTTTGCCAAGGGCTTACACTTTAAAGAAGAATATTTACAGTCTGCAAAAGATTTAGGTGCCTGTGCCTATATATCAGAAAAAAAATATAAAATAGATTTACCTTATATCATAGTAAAAGATATAAGAAAGGCTATGTATATTGTTGCAGATTATTTCTTTGATTCCCCTGATAAGAAGTTAAAAATGATTGGGGTTACTGGTACTAAGGGGAAGTCAACTACTGTAACTATGGTGAAGGCTATATTAGATAAGTATTTGATTGAAAATAATCAGAAAAAGGCAGGTATCATTTCAACAATACTTACTTATGATGGTGTAGTAGAAAAAGAATCTACAATAACAACGCCAGAATCCATTGAGCTTTATAGGCACTTGTCTAATGCGATAAATTCTGGTATTGAATATATGGTTGTAGAAGTGTCTTCTCAAGCCTTAAAATATGACAGACTAGGTTATATAAAATTTGATATTGGAGCTATATTAAATATAGATAATGACCATATCGGTGAATTAGAACATCCTACTTTAGAAGATTATGTAAATTCAAAACTTAAAATGATTGATATAAGCGAAAAATTAGTTTACTTTAAATCAGGAAATAATGTTGAAAAAATTGAAGCGAAAACGGATGATATAGAGAAAATTTCTTATGATATAAACAATCCAAATGCTGATTTTAACATTACTGATATAAACTATGAAAATTTAATTAATCATTTCAAAATAAATGGAAAAGAATTTTCTATAAATTTATTTGGTGATTTTAATGTAGCAAATGCAACTTGCGCCTATATAATTGCTAAGAATTTTGGATTGAATGATGAAGTTATCAAAGAGACCCTAGAAAAACTAAAAATAGAATCTAGATCAACTTTATTTGTAACTGAAGATAAGAAATTGGTAGTAACTTTAGACTATGCTCATAATAGGATAAGTTTTGAAGAAAACTTCAAATTTTTTAAGAAAAATTATCCAGACTATAAGATTTTTTCTATATTTGGAGCAAGTGGAGGAAAGGGCTTAAATAGAAGAAAAGACTTAGGAGAAGTTGCTTCTAGATATTCTGAAAAAATATATTTAGTTCCGGATGATCCGAATTATGAAAATCCAATTGATATTTCCGAAGATATAGCTAGTTATTTTGAAAAAAAATTAGACTATGAAATATTTGAGAAAAGGGAAGATGGAATTAAAAAGGCTTTTATAGATGCAGTTGATTATACAATACTATTTATAGCTGGTAAAGGATCAGAGCATTATCAATTGAAAAATGGTGGCTATGAAAAAATTAAGTCTGACTATGAAGTTGCCTTAGACGAAATAGATAAGTACAATAATAAATAAAAAATCTGCCTTTTTGGCAGATTTTTATATGTAAAAATATTTTAATTGTGCTTTTCAGCTTGTTCAATTTCCCAATGTAGGACAAAGGTGATACCAACTCTTAAAATCATTATTATTGCTAAGGTTAATAATTCATTCATATTAGTTATTGTAAGAGTTTTAAGGATCTCACCACCTAATAAAAAGTTCAATCCTAGAGAAAATGCATGACCTAACATGATTGCTGTCTTTTGGTTGGCAAAGTTAAGTCTTGTCCTAAAGAAGTTTATTAAACCTCTTAATGATCCTAGTAATATAACTACAAGACCTATAATTTCTAATGCTAAAGCAGCTGTATGGGAAAACTCATGTATAATTACTTCCAAAAATTCTGTCATTTTTACCTCCATATAAACTATATTATAGCATATATGGTCTATATTTTAACAATATTATTATACAACGTTATACTTATTAGAAATTAAGCATTTTCAATAATTTTTGCTATCTCTTTTATAGCTTCTTCAGTATTTCTAACAACCACACCGCCAGCATAATAGATACCACCTAAAACATAGTGGTTCATACCAACAGTAGGTATATCGTACTTGTTAGCTGTAGCTAGCCTTATATCAGAATGGATAGCTACAATCTTTTTGTTTAGCTCTACTGCAAGTCCTAATTCCATAAAAACTCCACCATCCAAAGGATTAGAAACATCTGCAAAGAAGATATCACATTCTTTAACTGCATTCATGTCACCTACAAAAATATCTTCCGGTGTAGGAAGAGATGATTTGTTTTCGTTGAATGGCTGGTCTATAGGGTTGAAAATTTCAAGATTTGGGAAATTTTCTCTTAGTAATTTTCCTTCTAGTTTTCTTTGAGCAACTTCTGCCTCGTTAAATAATGATCCTGCTAAATATAATTTCATATCCACCTCCATATATTTATTTATATACTATCATATTTTAGCTAAAATTATTCTATAAAATCTCTTAAGTCTTTTTTTATTATGGCTAGATTTTTGCTATAATTAGTATATATGTGATTATGAAGATGTTATATACTTAATGAAGAAATTAGAAGGAATTGAAATGAAAAAAGAACTTATAGATTTAGAAGATGTTGAACGATTAGCAAAGAAATTAGCACCACTCTTAAAAGAAGGAGATGTTATATCCTTAAGTGGAGATCTTGGAGCTGGTAAAACAACTTTAGTCCAGTATTTAACTAAAGAATTGGGAGTAGATGATTATGTTACTTCTCCAACCTTTGCCTTGGTAAATATTTATTTTGGAGATTTCACTATAAACCATATGGACCTTTATAGACTTGAACATCCTGATGAACTTTTACAATTAGATTACGAATCATATTTTTACCCAGATGGTATCACTTTTATAGAATGGGCCGAAATGGGCCAAGGATATCTTCCAGAAAATATAGTGGAAATAAATATAGAGAAGGCAGGAGATTCAAGAGTATTTGAATTAATCGAAAACAATGATAGATCTAAAGAAATAGGAGAGGGCTTAAGTGAAAGTTTTAGCGATTGATACATCAACTATGATGTCATCCATAGCAATATTAGATGGAGATACAATTATTGGAGCTTCATCTATAAATTTAAAAGAAAGTCATTCTGAAAAACTAGTATTGCTTATAAAAAGACTTTTGGATGATTTAAAATTAGATATTAAAGACATAGATTTGCTAGCTGTTTCTAAGGGTCCAGGATCTTTTACAGGATTAAGGATTGGGATGACCAGTGTAAAGGCTATAGCCCAAGCTCTTGATAAACCTATAGTGGGAATATCAACCCTAGAAGCGATGGCTTTTTCTATTTTAAATAATGGTCATGTACTAGCCTTGATAGATGCAAGAGGAACTAGATATTTTGCAGGCTTATTTCATTGGGAAGATGGGGATTTAGTAGAAGATATTCAAGAAATAATTGAAGAAGTTGACCTATATGAAAAAATAAAAAATATAGAAAATTTAGTAATAGTTGGTGATGGGACAAAAAAATTAGGTGAAGATATATTAAATCTACCAAAGGTCAAATTAGCCCATCCTGCTCTAAATAATGCTATAGGGAAAAATGTGGCAGTTTTAGCAAAAAGACAATTTGATCTTGGTCATGTTGACAATAGCTTTGATTTAGAGCCTGAATATTTAAGAAGATCACAGGCGGAGATAGATTTTGAAAAGAAAAATTTATAGGGAAATTGAAGAAAAAGATATAGAAAGACTTTTAGAGTTAGAAAAAAACTTTCCTAATCCATGGCCAGAAAGGGCCTTTTTTATAGAACTAGAAGGAGAATTTAATAAAAGTATAGGCCTAGAAGTTGATGATGTTTTAGTAGGCTATATTTTTTATAGCTCTTATCCTGACGAAATAAATATCAATCATTTCGTTGTAGATCCTCAATATAGGAGGATGGGTTATGCAAGTGATATATTGGAATATCTATTTAGTAAATTATTAAAAAAACAATTAGTATATCTTGAAGTTAATACAGAAAATACTCCAGCAATAAATTTATATAAAAAATTCGGATTAGAAATTATATCTACAAGAAAAAATTATTATGGGCAAGGAATAGATGCCTTTATTATGAAAAAAGATAGGAGAGAGGCCTTATGATTACTCTAGGGATCGAGTCTTCATGCGATGAAACAGCTGTTTCAGTAATTGAAGATGGAAGAAAAATATTATCAAATACAGTATTCAGCCAGATAAAGACCCATGCTAAGTATGGTGGTGTTGTACCTGAGATTGCATCAAGAGAGCACTTACAAGCCATAAATTATGTTGTAAGAGAATCTCTGGCAGAGGCTAACATTGATTTTGATGACATAGACCTTATAGCGGTAACAATGGGGCCAGGCCTAGTAGGAGCCCTATTAGTTGGTATGTCCTATGCAAAAGGTTTGGCTTTAGCCTTAGATAAGCCATTAATAGGAGTGAACCACATGGAAGGCCATGTTGCAGCTAATTATTTAGCTCATCCAGATTTAGAACCACCTTTTGCATCTTTAATAGTATCTGGTGGACATACCTACTTAGTTGATGTAACTTCTTATACAGATTACAAGGTTATAGGACAAACTAGAGACGATGCTGCTGGAGAAGCCTTTGACAAGGTTTCTAGAGTATTAGGATTAGGATACCCAGGAGGTCCTGCCATTCAAAAGGCTGCAGAAAAAGGAAACCCACAAGCCATAGATTTTCCTAGAGTTATGTTGGAAAAAGATTCCTATGATTTTTCCTTTTCCGGCTTAAAAACAGCAGTTACCAATTACCTCCACAATCAAAAACAAAAAGATGTGGAAATCGATATTTATGACACTGCAGCTTCATTCCAGGAAGCCGTTTTAGATGTGTTAGTAGAAAAATCAGTAAGACTAGTAAAAGAATTGGGTAGAGATAAATTTGTCTTATCAGGTGGGGTTGCGGCTAATAAACCACTAAGGGAAAGACTGGAAAAAGAAATGTCAGAACTCGGTGTAAAGACCTATTTTCCACCTTTATCCTTGTCTACTGACAATGCAGCCATGATTGCTTGTGCAGGTTACTACAACTATAAAGAATTTGGACCTGGTGATTTAGATATAAATGTATATCCGAATCTAGGTCTAAGGAAAGGATAATATGTCAGACTTATTAAAAGGATTAAATAAAGAACAAAAGGAAGCTGTTTTACATACAGACGGTCCTCTGCTTATTTTAGCAGGAGCAGGATCAGGTAAAACATCTGTCTTAACAAGAAAAATAGCCTATCTTTTAGAAAAGGGAAAAGCTGATGAATTTGATATACTAGCCTTTACCTTTACAAACAAGGCAGCAAATGAAATGAAAGAAAGAGTTGCTGACCTTTTAAATAAAGAAGTAGACCATATGTGGATAGGGACCTTTCATTCCATATGTTCTAGGATTTTAAGGAGAAATATAGAAAAACTAGGCTATAAAAATACTTTCTCGATTTACGATACTACGGATAGTAGGTCTTTAGTGAAAGATATCATGAAAGATTTGAGAATTGATGAAAAATATACACCAATTCGAGAAGTTATAGCAGTTATTTCTGATAATAAAAATAAATTTATTTCTCCTGAAGAAAGTGCTGAAAATGCATTTTATAAAAGACAAAGAAATATAGCAGAAATTTATAAGATTTATGAAAAAAGAAAAAAGATAAATAATGCCCTGGACTTTGATGATTTGATATTGAAGACCATAGAATTATTGGAAAAATATCAGGAAATTAGGGATTTCTATGCCAGAAAATTTAAATATATTTTTGTGGATGAATACCAAGATACCAACCAAGCCCAATATAGGTTGATTAGATTATTTACAAAACAATATAAAAATATTTGTGTTGTTGGGGATAGTGACCAATCCATTTATTCTTGGAGGGGTGCAGATATCAGCAATATCTTAAACTTTGAAGAAGACTATAAGGATGCGAGAGTAATTCTTTTAGAGCAAAATTATAGGTCTACAAATAAGATTCTAGATGCAGCTAATGACTTAATAGCCAACAACCTAGAAAGAAAAGATAAAAACTTATGGACTGCCAATAAAAAAGAATTTCCAATAGTATATAGAAATTCTGCAACTGAATATGATGAGGCAGAGGATTTAGTATTAAAAATTCAGCAAATGGCTAATGCCGGTTATGATTTAAATGACATGGCTATACTTTATAGGACCAATGCCCAGTCTAGAGTTTTAGAAGAAAAACTTATGCAAAACCATATAAACCATAAGATTATTGGCGGCTTAAAATTCTATGATAGGAAGGAAGTTAAAGATATAATTGCCTACCTAGCCTTAATAGCTAATCCAGACGATAATGTAGCCTTAAAAAGAGTTATAAATACTCCTAAAAGAGGCATAGGTGATACCACCTTATCTAAATTGGAATTTTACGCCAACAACAATGGAGAATCAATGTTTGATTCCATATATAGTGATGGGTTAGTAGATAGCCTATCTAAAGCCACTATTGGTAAACTTAGAAGTTTTGCTGATACTATAATGGAATTCATTCAAAACGTTGATAATTACTTGATTACAGACTTGCTTTTAGATGTTTATGAAAAATCTGGCTATAAAAAAATGCTAGAAGATTCAAAAAGAATAGAGGATAAGTCAAAAATAGAAAACTTATCAGCCTTAACTGATGCTGTTCAAGAATTTGAAAGAAGAAATGAAGAAGCAACACTATTTGATTATCTTCAAAATGTAAACTTATTATCTGATGTTGATAAAACAGAAGAAAATGATAGGGCAATTAGTCTTATGACTATCCATTCAGCCAAAGGACTTGAGTATGATGTAGTCTTTTTAACAGGTATGGAAGAAGGTCTTTTCCCATCTCTAAGAACCATGGAAGAAGGTGGGTTAGAAGAGGAAAGAAGATTGGCCTATGTAGCTGTTACTAGGGCTAAGGAAAGACTTTTTGTATCATCTGCTGCAAGTAGGACAGTATTTGGTAAAAGAGCTTATACAAAAAGATCAAGGTTTATAGATGAAATATATGGTCATCTTGATGAAGAAAAAGCCCAATTAAATGATAGTTTTTCATCAGCTAATTCTTACTTTGATCAATTTGATAGTTTTGAAGCAAAAAGAGAAAGAATCAGACAAGAAATTCAAGAGAAAAAGAAAAGATTTGAAGACAACTTACAAATGGATTTCAATATTGGTGACAAGGTTGACCACAAGAAATTTGGCCAAGGTATGGTTATTTCCGTTGAAAGAAAAGATAATGGGGATGAACTTTTAGTTAACTTTGATAAGTCTGGATTGAAAAGATTAAATGCCAAATTAGCCAAATTAAAAAAGTTATAGGTGGAAATTATGGAGAGAATGACAGAATTAATCAATAAAATTAAAGAATTAAACTATCATTACTACACTCTTGATAAGCCTTTAGTTAGTGATAAAGAATATGACGCCTTATACCAAGAGCTTAGAGACTTGGAAAAAGAAACTAATATTATCTTAGATGGTTCTCCAACCCAGGAAGTAGGTGGTCAGATACTCGAAAAGTTCACCAAACACGAACACCTAGGAAGATTATATTCTTTAGACAAGGCCCAATCATATGAAGCCTTATCAGAATGGATGGATAGGGCAGAAAGACTAAGACTAGCCTACAACCAAAGTCATGATGAAAATTTACCTAAACTTGAATATATTGTTGAACTAAAATTTGATGGATTAACTATCAATTTAACTTACAACAATGGAGAGTTGATAAATGCTGCAACCAGGGGTACAGGTACTATTGGCGAAGAAATTTTAGAGCAAGTAAAAACTATAAAAACCATTCCTAGAAAAATTGCTTACCAGGGACTGATAGAAGTATCTGGCGAGGGAATTATGCCGCTTTCAGCCTTGGAAAAATATAACAAGGAAAATATAGACCAGCTTAAAAATGCTAGAAATGCTGCAGCAGGAGCCTTAAGAAACTTAGACCCGGCCATCACTAAAAAGAGAAATCTCGATGCCTATATCTACAATATTGCTTATATGGAAGAAGATATTGTAGACAGCCAAGAAGGGGTTATAGAATTTCTAAAAGAAAATAAGTTCAACACCTATCCCTTTGCAAAAAAGGTAGACAATTATAAGGATTTAATAGGTGTCATAGAAGAGATAGCTGACCTAAGAAAGCATATAGATGTTTTAACTGATGGGGTAGTTATAAAAATCAATGATTTCGCAACTAGGGAAGCCCTAGGTTATACAAACAAGTTTCCAAGATGGGCTATAGCTTACAAGTATGAAGCAGACCAGTATTTGACTCAATTACTTGATGTTGAATGGAATGTTGGAAGGACAGGCAAGGTGACTCCGGTTGCTATCCTAGAACCAGTAGATATAGACGGGGTAACGGTTTCTAGAGCTACCTTAAATAACTATGATGACATAGAAAGAAAAAAGGTAAGGCTAGGTTCTATGGTACTCATAAGAAGATCTAATGATGTAATACCAGAAATACTTACAGCTGTAGAAGATGAGTCCATACAAACAAAAGAGATTGAAAAACCAAAAGTATGTCCATATTGCCATAGTGAATTATTTTATGATACTGTCCACATATATTGCCCAAACTCGCTAAATTGTAAGCCTCAATTAAATGCAAGACTTACACATTTTGCTTCGAGAGAAGCCATGGATATAGAAGGTCTATCTGATAAAACTGTTGACCAGCTAATAAATGTTTTAGATATAAAAGAATTAGATGACCTATATGAATTAAAGGAAGAAGACCTAGCAAAATTGGAAGGTTTCAAAGATAAAAAAATCAGCAACCTTCTAAGAGCTATTGAAAATTCTAAACATGTAAAACTTGAATCTTTTATATATGCTTTGGGGATACCAAATGTAGGTATAAAAACTTCCCAAGACTTGGTTGAGCATTTTGGAAGTCTGGATAAAATAAGAAATGCCAAGGCTGAAGACTTGTTAGAAGTTGAAGATGTTGGGCATATTACTGCTAGGGGCATCATTGATTTCTTTAATGAGTCTCATATAGAAGATGCCTTAGAAAAACTATTATCCAATGGTATAGTATTTGAAGATTCTAATGTAGACAAGTCTGATGAATTAGATGGACTAACAATTGTTGTTACAGGTTCCATAGAGGGTTATAATAGAAAAGAGATAGAAGCCAAGCTCAAAAATATGGGAGCCAAGGTTACATCTGCTGTATCAAAAAACACAGATATATTATTAGCCGGTGAAAAGGCAGGTTCTAAATTAACCAAGGCCCAAGAGCTAGATATAAAAATTTACCAAGACCAAGAACTAATGAAATTTTTAGAAGGATTAGAATAATGGATGCAAAAAGATATTATGAAAGGGCGTTTTTAAATTTGCCCCAAGATGAAAATGAAAAACAAATTCAAATTAAAAAGTTTGAAAGTGTTGTAAATTCAGTGAATAACTTATTAGACCTGCAAGTAGAAGGTGAAGATTATTTTGAAATAACTTCAGAAGTATCATCTCCACTACGTCCTGATGAAGTTAAAGAATCAACAGACAGGGAAGAAATATTTTCAAATACAGATCATAGAGAATATGGCTATTTCAAACTAGATAATATAATGGAAGACTAGGTGACTTATGAATATTAAAGAATTACACAAAAAATATTTAAATAAAGAATTGACTGTAGAAGCTTATATAAAGTCTGTCTTTGAAAATATAAAGACAAATAATTACCATGCTTATATAAGCTTAAATGAAGAAGCAGCTTTAGATAAAGCGAAGAAACTAGATGAAAAACTTAAGGATGTCAAAGAACTAAGTCCTTTATTTGGTGTGCCTGTAGCAATCAAAGACAACATATTAACCAAAGGACTAAAGACAACAGCAGGATCTAAGTCTTTATCGAATTATGTGCCAATATATAATGCTGATTTAATTGAAAAATTAAATCTTAGCGATTATATTTTGATAGGTAAGACAAATATGGATGAGTTTGCAATGGGATCATCTTCTGAGACTTCTTATTACGAAACAACCATAAACCCATATGATCCAAGTTTAACACCAGGAGGTTCTTCTGGTGGATCTGCAGCAGCCGTAGCAGCTGATGAAGCTATAGTCTCTTTAGGTACAGATACAGGTGGATCATCAAGAAACCCAGCTGATTTTTGTCATATAGTTGGCTTTGCCCCTTCCTATGGTGCAATTTCAAGATATGGAGTTATATCTATGTCAAATTCCTTAGATAGGGTAGGAATAATGGCCAAAAAAGTTTCCGATGTTAAAATTCTATTCGACCAAATAAGAGGTAAATCAGAAAATGATTTTACAAGTCTAGACCTAGAAAACACAAGCGAAAATAAAGATAATAAAAAAATAAGACTAGCTAAGTTCAATTTAAGAGATGAATATAAGGTAGATCCGGACATATTGAAGTCTTTTAATGAAAGTATTGAAAAACTTGAAGCAGAATTTGGTCAAATGGAAACAGTAGATGTTGACTATTTAGAATATATCAACTCTGCTTATACAGTCATAATGTCTATAGAAGTTGAAGCTAATATGGCTAGGATAGATGGTCTAAGATATGGAGAATCTGTTTCTGAATATGAAAATACCGATGATTTCTATATCCAAAATAGGACTGAAAACTTTGGTGAAGAAGTAAAGAGAAGATTAGCACTAGGTAACTTCTTTGCTTCAAAAGATAATGACCAAATATATTATAAAAAAGCTATGCAAGTTAGAAATTTAGTTAAGAAACAAATAGATGAATTATTAAATGAATATGATTTAATTCTATCCCCAACTACTACTTTAAAAGCTAAAAAGGTAGGGGAAACTAGTCAAGATGCAAATGCATCCTTTGATTCAGGCTTGTTCAATACAATTACAAACTTATCAAACTTGCCTGCAATTTCTATTCCAATGAAAGATGATCAAATAGGATCCTTACAAATAATTGGAAAAAGAAATGACGATTTAAGATTACTAGATATAGCTGAAGAAATAGAAGGATTATTATAATGAAAACAATAATAGGATTAGAAATTCATGCGGAACTAGCTACAGCTAGCAAAATGTTCTGCTCATGTAAAAATGAATTCGGTGCTGCACCAAACACACTAGTTTGTCCAACATGCTTGGGACATCCTGGTACGCTTCCAAGAATCAATGAAAATGCTATTAAATTAGCTGTAAAAGCTGGTCTAGCCTTTGATTGTGAAATTAGACAAACAATGAAATTTGATAGAAAAAAATATTTTTATCCTGACCTAACTAAGGGCTATCAAATTACCCAACAAGATGAACCTTTTGCAGAACATGGATACCTAGAAATAGAAGCAAATGGTGAACCTAAAAAGGTAAGAATCCAAAGAATCCATGTGGAAGAAGATACCGGTAAATCTACCCATACAGAAGGTGGAAATAGCTTACTTGACTATAATAGGGCTGGTGTGCCACTTATTGAAATTGTTACAGAACCTGACCTATCATCAGCTGAAGAAGCAAAAACTTTCTTAGAAGGCCTAAGAGAAAGATTAAAATATATTGGTTCTTCAGATGTTAAGATGGAAGAGGGTTCTTTAAGATGTGACGTTAACGTCAACGTGGTAGACAACCAAGGCAACAAACATGCTATAGTTGAAGTTAAAAACTTAAACTCATTTAGGGCTGTTGAAAGAGCAATCTTGTATGAAGAAGAAAGACAAAAGAAAGCCTTAGAAAATGGCGAGACTTCAAGCAAAGAAACAAGAAGATGGGATGAAACTTCAGAATCAACAATTTTAATGAGAAAGAAAGACGAAGAAAATGACTATAGGTTTACAGTAGATGCAGACCTACCAAGGTTGAATTTATCTGACGAATTTATAGCTGAAATAAAAGATTCTATTCCAGAATTACCTGGAGACAAGAAGAAGAGATACATGAAAGAATATGGTCTAAATGATTATGATGCAAATGTCTTATCTAAAGATAAGGAAGTGTCACATTATTATGAAGACTTATTAAGCCTCTTCAATGAACCAGAATTAATAGCAAACTGGATTTTAACTGAAACCTTAAGAAGAACTAAGGAACACGAAATAAGTGTTAGTGAAATTAAGCTATCAAATGAGAACTTTATTAAATTATTGAAACTTGTTAAAGATGAAAGAACATCAAATAACTCTGCTAAAAAGATTTTTAGACAAATATTTGAAACAAATGAAGATCCAGAACAAGTGATGAAAGACAAGGGCTTAGAACAAATAAATGACCCTGATTTCTTGATAAAACTTGTAAATGAAGTACTTGATGAAAACCCACAATCAATAGCTGACTTCAAGGATGGTAAGGGTAGAGCCTTAGGATTTTTAGTAGGACAGGTAATGAAAAAATCACAGGGTAAGGCCAAACCACAAGAGGCTAATAAACTTATAGCAGAGGAACTAGAAAAGAGATAATAATGGAAATAATACTTTCAACCTCCAATAAAGATAAAATATATGAAATACAAAATATCCTTGGTGACCAATATTGCTTATTAAGTAAAAAAGACCTGGACATTGAAGATTTTGATGTAGAGGAGACAGGTAGCAGCCTAAAAGAAAACGCCTATATCAAGGCTAAAAGCTTATATGATCGATTTAAAAAGCCTGTCCTAGCAGATGATACAGGGTTATTTGTAGATGCCTTAAATGGCAAACCAGGCATTTATTCTGCAAGATATGCAGGTGAAAATGCAAGCTACGAAGATAATAATGATAAATTATTAAAAGACTTAAGTGATATAAAGGACTTAGATAAAAGGACAGCAAGATTTATTACAGTCCTATGCTTTATTGATGAGAATGGAAAAGACCATTATCTTGAAGGTGAACTTGAAGGCTATATAAGTTTTGAGAGACTTGGTCATGAAAATAAGTTTGGATATAATCCTATATTCATAATAAAGTCATTAGATAAGACCCTAGCCCAAGCTAGTGACCAAGAAAGGTTATCTGTAAACCATAGGAGAAGAGCCTTAGATAAACTAAAAGTTTTATTGGAGGAAATCAAATGAAAATAGCTATTGTTTCTGATACCCATGGAAGATGCGACCAAGTAATAAGCGATTTATTGCTAAGGGATGATATAGAATTACTTATTCATCTAGGTGATATGGTCAGTGATGCTAAATTAATTCATGAAAAAACTGGCCTTCCTATGCATGTAGTTAGGGGGAATAATGATTATTATGATGAAAATACCCCATGGAAAATGCTCATAAGACTTGAAAGTCATAAAATACTATTGACTCATGGTCATCTTGAAAGAGTTGGATGGTCAAATACTAGCTTGATTTATGCCGCCAAAGAAGCAGAGGCTGATATGGTTTTCTATGGACATACCCATGTTTATGACTATAGGGAAGAGGAAGGTATAAAAATCTTAAATCCTGGATCCGCCGGCTATGACCGTGGTGGAGAATATGAATCCTATGTTATCATGGATATCTCAAAAGATAATATAGAGGTTGAAAGAATAAGATTGTGAATGGGAGTAAAAACATCGTAGGCGATGTTTTTACGTTAGCCCCCATATATCAAGCACGAAGTGCGAAGATAGATGGGTTGCTGCCCTTCTGCAGTGGAACAAAAAAGATGTGACCGAATAGGGAGCATTTTTTGTGGAATCGCTAATGAAATGTAGAATAAGAAAGACCTTAGATTAAATTAAATCTAAGGTCTTTTTGCTTTTATTTATTGTGTTTATTTAATCTAGCACCGTTTTTGGTATACCTATATAATTTATCTTTTATATAGTCTGAAGGTATTTCTGTAGCTCTCCACTTCCAGTTTGTGCCTAGAGTGTTTGGCACATTCATCCTTGCATGGTTGTCAAGGTCTAGGATATCTTGTAATTGGAATATAGCCCAGTTTGCTACTGAGTTCATACAAGTTCTAATTATACCCCAGTTATAACCTTCGTAACCTTGTAAGCCACAGTATTCAACTGCTCTTTGTAGGGTAGCAGGGTCTACTGACTTAAACCAACCGGTAATTGTTTCGTTATCATGAGTACCTGGATAAACAACATAATTTGTATCATGGTTGTGAGGTATGTGTTCACTATTCATTTCTTCATTGAAAGCAAACTCTAAAATCTTCATGCCTGGGAATCCGGTTTTTTCTCTAAGATCATAAACTCCCTTAGTCATGAATCCAAGGTCTTCTGCGATGATTGGCATATCACCTAACTCTTCTTTTACAACTCTAAATAAGTCATACTTAGGACCTTCAACCCACCTACCAGGAGCTGCATTTTCGCTACCTGCAGGTATTGACCAATATGAATCAAAACCTCTAAAGTGGTCTATTCTAATCATGTCAAATAACTTGAATGATGCTCTAATTCTTTCTACCCACCATTTATAATTTTCTTTTTTATTTGCTTTCCAATCATAAACTGGATTACCCCATAATTGTCCATCATCTGAAAAATCGTCTGGTGGAACTCCACCAACTTCTTTTGGTGATAGGTCAGGGTTTAGTACAAATAGGTCTGGATTTGCCCAAACATCTGCTGAATCTTCAGCTACATAGATAGGTATATCTCCAATCATTTCAATATTTTTACCATGAGTGTAGTCTTTAAGTGCTTCCCATTGTCTGAAAAATAGGTATTGTAAGAATGCGTGGAATTCTATTTCTTCCTTATGGTCTTTAACGAACTTTTTCATAGCCTTAGGATCTCTAAGTTTGTATTTATCATCCCATTGGATCCAAGATATACCATCATGGTAGTCTTTCAACGCCATAAATTGGGTATAGTCATCTAACCAAAAAGCTTCTTGAGTTTTGAAATGTCCATAATCTTTTGATTCTAAATCAAATTTTTCAAAAGCCTTTCTTAGAACTGGGTATCTTTCATGGTAGATTCTACCGTAATCAACTGAAGAGATGTCTACATTTTCATTCATATGTTTTACATCTTCATATGTCAATAGACCATCATTGATTAGGTAATCTAAATCTATGAAATATGGGTTTCCAGCAAAGGTTGAAAAAGATTGATATGGACTGTCACCATAGCTGGTTGGACCAACAGGTAAAAGTTGCCAATAGCTTTGTCCAGAATCAACAAGAAAATCTACAAATCTTCTAGCGTTTTCGCCTAAACTACCGATTCCATAAGGACCAGGTAGGGAAGATATGTGCATTAGAACACCAGAATACCTATTCTCATTAATTTTCTGGTAATTATATTCTTCTGTCATATTTACTCCTATATAATTTTAGTATTTACAATTACTTGTTTTTCAATTGGTGCAGTATCCAATAATAATTCTACGGATTTTTTTCCGATTTCGGCAGGGTTGATATCTACAATTATTAATGGTAGCTCACTTAGTTCTGCCAAAAGTGTGTTGTTAAATGTAAGTATATCATAAATCTTATTAACTTCCTTAGCTCTTTTTGAAATACCAAAGGCTATGAGGTCATCGGTAGTTGCAATAGCATCATAGTCCTTTTTGAATATTTCATCAGCTATATTATAAGCGTCATCTATATCAAAGTTTACTGAATAGATGTCGTCTTTAGAAAAAGTTAAGTTATTCCTTAACAGTGATTTTTTATATCCTTCCATTCTGTCGATGGTTACAGTCAAATCTTTATTTCCTGTAACTAAAGCTATTTTTTTATTGCCCTTATTTATTAGCTCATCCACAGCCATTTCCATGGCTTCAACATTGTTGTTGTTGACACTTAAAATGTTTTTATTATCATGTCTACCGATGATTACAGTAGGTGTTGAAGTTTCGACTAGATATTGGAGAGTCTGATCTTCCTGGTGTACAGAAAGTTTTATTACTCCATCTATTTTATTAGTTTGTATCAGTTGTTTCACCTTATTGTCTTCTTTTTTTATATTATTTGAAGAGAATACCAAGAGCATATCTTTACCATGTAGGTTTAATTCATAACTAATGGCTTCTAAGGCTTCGATATAGAAAGAGTTTGTAAAGGACTGTTTAGGAGTCCTATCTAGTACCACAGCAATGGTATTGGTGTTTTTAGTAGCCAAGGCCCTTGCTGTGTAGTTAGGTTCATATCCAGTCTTTTTAATAACATCCTGGACTTTTTTTCTCGTGATCTCATTTACATTTTTCTTGCCAGAAACAACTCTAGATACAGTTGATATACTAACACCTGATAAGTAAGCTATATCCTTGATTGTAACTTTGCTATTCATGAGACACCTAATTTATTCTCTTTGTTGTTTCACCATCAAAGAAATGTAGGGCATCTAAATCGAATTCAAAATCATGGATTTCATCAATTTCATATTTATAGTGACCTGGTTGAGAAATGATAACTTCCTTATCATCATCAAGTTTAACATAAAGTACTTGTTCTTTACCAAGCATTTCTATAACGTCAATTCTACCTTTGAAACTATTTTCTTTACTTCCTGCTAATAATCTTTCTGGTCTAATACCTAGATAAACTTTTTTACCTTCATGGGCATTTAATAACTCTTTATCAGCATCCTTTGGTTCGATATCAATTGCTCCATTGTCTGAAACGAATCTTCCATTTTGGTAAACACCATCAAATATATTCATTGTAGGTGAACCAATAAATCTAGCAACAAATAGGTTTGCAGGAGTATTATAAAATTCATTAGGTGTACCAAATTGTTGGATTTCACCACCATCTAAAAGTAAAATTTTATCAGCCATGGTCATAGCTTCAGTTTGGTCGTGAGTAACATATATTGAAGTTGTACCTAATTGTTTGTGAAGTCTAACTAGCTCAACTCTCATGTGTTCTCTAAGTTTAGCATCAAGGTTTGATAGAGGTTCGTCCATCAAGAAAACTCCAGGTTTTCTAACCATAGCACGTCCAAGGGCAACTCTTTGTCTTTGACCACCAGATATATCTGAAGGTTTAGAATATAGGTAGTCTTCTAATTGAAGTACTTCAGCTGCTTCCATAACCTTTTGGTGAATAACTTCCTTTCTTTCCTTTTGCATTTTTAGTGAAAAGGCCATGTTATCATATACAGTTAAGTGAGGATATAAAGCATATGATTGGAATACCATAGCTATATCTCTATCTTTTGGCTGTACCTTGTTCATTAGCTTACCACCAAAGTATAGTTCACCTTCTGTGATTGAGTTAAGACCAGCTATCATACGTAATAGGGTGGACTTACCACAACCTGATGGTCCTAATATAACTAAAAATTCTTGGTCTTCTATTTCTAAATTAATATTTCTAAGTGTGAAATTTTCTCTTCCCTCGTATTTTTTACCGAGGTTTTCCATTGTAACTTTCATCTTTCCTCCTAACCCTTAACTGAACCAGAACTTAAACCAGATACTAATTCTTTTTGTAAGCTTGTAAATAGTATTACAATTGGTAAAGCTGTCAATAAACCACCAGCAGCAAATACTGGTTGGTGCATATTTCTAACATCACTTATCAATGTTTGTAATCCAGTGGCTAAAGTATAATCTTCATTACTTGTTAGCAAGATTGCTGGTAGCATATAGTCCATGAATGGGCCGATGAAGGACCATAAGGCTATAATTGCTAGCATAGGTCTTGCTATAGGCATAATTATCAATTTATAAACTTGGAAGTTTGAACATCCATCTATCTTTGCAGCTTCATCTAGTTCTTTTGAGATTGAGTCAATATATCCCTTTAGAATAAATGTATTACCAGCAATACCACCACCAGCATAAATCATTATCAACATGGCAGTCCTTGAAAAACTTGGAACTATACCAGAGATGATTGTGTGTAGGGCGTAGTAGGCTGTAATACCTGCAAAAGTAGGTATGATTTGAATAAGCATTATTCCCATTAAACTCATCTTTTTACCCTTGAATCTATATCTAGAATAAGCATATCCTGTAAAGGAAACTATTGTAAGAGTCAATAGGGTAGAAATTATAGCTATTATAATGGTATTTTTTGTCCATAATAGGAAGTTTGTTTCTTTAAACAAATATTCAAAGTGTTTTAAGGAAAAGGCAAATTCACTTGAAAGTGATATATATGCACTTTGGTTACCATTAAAACTTGATAAAACCATTATTCCTAGTGGGAATATGATAACTACAGCCCAAACTAAAAGTATTATATAGGATATAGCCAACATAATTTTTCCGGCTGTGTTTAGAGGTTGCTTATCAGATAAATATAAGTCTTTATTTTTATTTTTCTTCTTAAACATCTTAATCCTCCTTAAATGCTTTCATGTCTCTCATACCTAAGAAGGTAACAAACATTAATGTTAAGGATACAATCATAGTTACAGCAGCACCTAAAGCTTGGTAGTTATTTCCTATGGTTAACTTGTAAATATAGGAAATTAAAATATCTGTAGATCCTGCAACGTTACCGTAAGTACTTGGTAAGAATGGTCCACCACCGTTGAATAGGTGAATAATTGAGAAGTTGTTAAAGTTAAATGTATACTGTCCAATTAATAGGGGACCTGTTTGATACAATACAAGAGGTATAGTAATCTTTAGTGTTTGTTGGAAGCCTGTTGCTCCATCAATTTCTGCAGCTTCATATAGGTCTTTAGGTATAGATTGTAAGATACCTGTAGTTAGTAAGAATATATAAGCTGATCCTAACCAACCTTGTAATAGCATCAAGATTGCTCTTGTTTGTATAGTATTATTTTTAATATCTACTGGCATACCAAATATTGTATCTCCAAATACTGATTTTATAAGGCCTGTTAAAGGTCCATTACTTGCGAACATTTGTGAGAAAAACATTATTGTAATAAAGGCAGGTACTGCCCATGGTAGTAGGTAGATAGTTCTAAAGAATCCTTTGAATCTAATTCTTTCTTGGTTAGCAATCAAGGATAAGATAAATCCTATTGCTATAGCTAAAGTTGTTGCGCCAAATGTCCATATTAGTGTCCATAAAACTATTGGCCAGAAAGCCATACCGGCAACACCTTCACCTCTAAATAGGGTAGCGTAGTTGCCTAATCCTATCCATTGGAATTTAGATTGGTGGTTAGGATCATAGTTTGTAAATGACAAGAATACAGTTGTAATAATTGGTACTAAAACTATAAACATAGTTACGATAGCAGCTGGTGAGATTACTAAGTATGGGAAACCATCTGTTGATATACTTTGTTTGGTTTCAAACCATTCTTTTCTTCTTATACCTTTAATAAGCCCTTTTTCAACTGTATTTACATCTTTAAAGGAAATATAAAATATAACAAGAGCGATTACAAGTAACATAATAGCTATGATACCTTCAATTAAGAAGATAACTGACCTATCTAATCTACCGCCACCTTGGGCTAGACTTATAAGTCCTTGTATACCTTCACCTTGGTAGTTTCCATATCCTAGTGCATAAGGAATGGATACTAAATATATAAATAAAGTTCCTATAAAGAAGAAAATAGCTTTCATATATTGCTTATTTAATAATTGTCCTAAACCTGGAATCAATGCAGTTGCATATGAGATAAGTGGCTTAGTTTTATCTACTTCAATAGGAGTTTTTCTTCTTATATCAGATTTGTCAGATTCTAAAACATTTATTCCTGATTTAAAATCCATCTTAATTCTATGTTTGATATTTTTAATATCTTCTTCATAAGCTGTCTTTTTATTGAGGTATGAATATGATTTTATATCATCATCAGCAGCTCTCTTTTTAGCCTTTTTCTCAGTTTTTAATGCAGTTTTAGATATAATTTTTTTCCTAAATTTACTATCTAATTCTTTCAATTCTGCATCAAGTTGTTCTTTTCTAATATTTGTTTTTGCTGCAATTTCTTTATTAGCTTGGTCAATTTCACTTTGGCTAATGTTAGCTAATTGAGCAGATCTTTCTTTTAGTTGCTCATGTAAATCTTTATCGTGAGAAATAATGCCTGGGATATGCATAACTTCTCTTTCGGCTATAAGATGTTCTAATTCTGCATCGTAAGTTAAATCAATATAATCTTTATAGAAACTTTCTTTCTGTACAGCCTTGTAATATGTTTCTTCAAGATCTCTAATTTTTTTATTTTCTATATTAGAAAATTTTTCTTTTGCCTCTTTTTCTATTCTTTCTAAAAAATCTTTTTCTTTATTTTTGAAATCTTCCAATTTTTTTATGTATGGATGAGATTTTTTATCAATATTTTTCTTTTCAGAAGGGGAGGCTTTTAATAAATCTACAATATATTGATTTTTTCTAGGATATGATCTTCCAACGCTATCATATACTAATTTAGAGTAACCCATATTAAACCTTCCTTTTGTTTACTGGTGCTTTTATGACACATATAATTAATAGGATATACAAGATGATTAAAATATAATAAAATACAGAATTTAACCTAAAACTTATTATTGTATTGAACAATCTTAATCCTAAGATTGCAGTAAAAATAAATTTGTAGATTTTTTTAATTCCTAACTTTTTATAAGTAGCAAATGTATATATGCTAATAACAACTGGTTCAAAGATAGATGCTAAAAATGACATTATAATAGTATTTAAATAATCACCTTGGCTTGAACCTGGATTATTTTTTAAAAAAGCATTAAGAAACTCAGTACTTTTAGCAAGCATTAGAGATTCCATCGATGATACTAAAACAATTAGAAATGTGATAATTAGTATTCTTAATAAATATTTTTCTTGTAATTTTTTAATTTCTTGAGTCATAATTTACCTTTACTAATAAATGAAAAGCCAAAACATAAGTTTTGGCTATTCATAAATATATTTACTTATACTATTATTTGATTGATTGCATCATACTTGTAAATGAAGCATTTAATTCTTTGTATGCGGCTTCTGCATCAGCTGGATTTACAGTGTTCCATGATAGTACACCATTTTTCCATGTATCCCATACCTTACCAAATTCTTTGAATAGTGGTCTTGGTTCTGATACCTTGTATGATTCAAATACGTTTGATATTACATCTTTATCAAATTGTGATAAATCTGAATCTGTATAAACTTTTACGTCAATGTTTTCTAAGATCTTACCTGTTGCCTTGTATAGGTCTACAGCGTGATTTGGATTTAGAATTTCTTCAATCATAGCTACAGCTAAAGCTAATTTGTTAGTATCTTCTTCTATTCTTGAGTTAGCTACTAGTGCCCAACCACCTTGCCAGTGTTTTAATGGTTGTCCAGCTACAGTGATGTGATTGATTGGTTTAACTTCCATGTTTTCTGCACCAGCTAATCCTTGGAATTTGCCAGCATCCCATGGTCCAGCAATTAATGCAACACCGTTTCCACCAGTTGTAAACTCTTTATCTACATAACCCCAAGCTGCTTCATCGTCAAATAATGCTGAGTTAGCTTCTCTATGTTTCTTCCAGTAGTTGTAAATTTCACCAAATACTGCTTTTTGTGTATCATTTAAGTCAGCATATGCGCCTGTATATGTTGATTCAAAAGCTGAATCTTTTTTAGCTAATAATTCTAAACCACCAGCTAGGTTAGGTGCTACACCATACCAGGCATCAAATAATGGTAATAAAATTTCTGCTTCATGTTTAGCATTTGCTACTTCTAAAGGTTTTTCTACATCTACGCCAGCTGTTTGAGCGTTAGCCTTGTTTACAAATGTAACTAGAGTTTCAATATTATATGGGAATGCTAAGTAGTCATCTCCATCTTTGAAAAATCCACCTAAACTCTTATCAAAGTCTGAGTATCCACCTAATTTTTCAGCAATTTCTTTTGCTGGTAGGGCAGCTAGGTATTCATTTGTTTTGTAATCTTCAAATCTGTCTGCTGGTAATGCGTATAAATCAGCAACGTCTTTGTTTGTTGTATCTGTGTTTTGGATTACTTCTAAGTGGTCAAAAGCACCTTTGATTGATAGGTTTACTTTTGTACCTGGGTGAGCTTTTTCTACTCTTTCAGCTGCTGCTTGGTAGTAATCTTTCCATCCTTCTTCAGCTTGTACAGTAATTTCTGTACCTTCAGCTATGGAAGCGGTTTCTCCATTTGTTTCTTTGGCTTTTCCGCCATTGTCCTTACCATTTGAACAAGCTACTAGTGATAATACTAAAACTAAAGCTAGTAATAATGATAAAATTCTATTTTTTTTCATGATTCCTCCTATTATTTTTGCAACCCATGAAAACGGTTGCGTTTGAATATAGTATATCCCGGTTCTTGTTTTCTGTCAATAACTTATATTATAAAATTCTTTGTTTCTATAACCTTATAGATACAATTTTTGCTCAAATTATATTTCATATATTTTTAAAATAGCCTATTGTATTGATATTTCAGGAAAACACTGGTCACAATTCGTTAAAAAATATACTAAGAATTTTAATTCAAGCAAGCCTTTCGAAGTATTAAATAAAATTAACAATTGTCCTATAAGCTTTCTATCGAGTTTTTTATGCTTGGTAAATTAGCGTTTATATTGTATTATAGTAATTGAACTTAAATAGTAGGAGTAATGATGGTACTAAAAAGAAAAGACGGTTATAGGATAAAAGTGGATGCATTTTCTAGATTTATACCTTTAATAATGAAGGAAAGAAATGATGCGCTTGTTTACTTAAACCAAGAGATTAGTTTAACTAGTTTAGATGAATACGTAAAAAGGATATATGAAGAGACAGGCATTAGAGTGTCATACATGCATATTATTTATAGTGCTATTGTTAGGACCTATAAAGATATGCCTCATATAAATAGGTTTATTATGTCTGGTAAGCACTATATGAGAAATAATATTGAGATATCAATGGCTGTTAAAAAAAGTTTGAGTGTAGATGCTGAAGAAACATCACTAAAGTTTAAATTTGAAGGGAATGAATCACCTTTAGAAATCAAACAAATGCTTGATGAGCAAATTAACTTAGAAAAAAATCAAGATTCAAATAAGAAAAATTTAACTGACTTATTTGTTAAAACCCTAGAAAATATACCAACATTTTTACTTAAGTTTATAGTTGGGGTTTTGAAAACCATGGACAAGATAAATATAATGCCTAAGAGTGTCATAGATGCTAGTCCATTCCATGCCTCTGCCTTTATAACTAATTTGGGTTCTATAGGTTTAGATGCAGCCCTTCATCATATTTATAATTTTGGTACAGTTGGTGCATTTTTATCAATAGGTAAAAAAGGGAAAAAACTAGTTATGAAAGATGGGGAAGTAGTAGAAGAAAAGATTATGAATATAGGCTTTGTTATAGATGAAAGAATCTGTGATGGATACTACTATGCAAAGGCCATGAGACAATTTTATAAGTATTTACAGAATCCAAATGCCCTTGATAAAGAGGATTAATATGAATTATTTAGAATTGGACCAAGCTATGCTTTATAGTATGGTGAATATGAAGTTAAGAGATTTTTATAGGGACTTGGAGGACTTTTGTTTGAGTGAAAATATTGAAATCTCAGACTTGGAAGAGAGGTTAAATGAATTAGAACTTAGCTATAACAAAGACACTAATCAATTAGAATTCAAATAAAAATATCCCGGTAAAAGGCTATCCATAGTCTCTTACCGGGATATTTATTTAATATTTTATTTAGCTCTTTCTATGATAGGCTCTTTTTCGCCAGCTTTTACCATTTCTTCTTTTAAAATTTGACAAAGTTCATCTCTTATTTCTATATAGTCTTCATCACTTACAATATTATTTAGCTCAAAAGGATCCTTCCTTAAATCGTACATATAGTCATCCTCATAATAGTCACTAGAGGCATGTTCAAAACCATTCTTACCTGGTGCGTGTACTGCATATAAAAAGTCTTTTGTGCGAATAGCCCTTCCAACCCTGCTTTCACTTATTTGTATAAAGGCTAGATTTCTTCTATCTATTTTTGTATCAGATATAAGTTTTGTAAGGTCTTCACCAATCATCTTATCACCTATATCTTTACCGGCTATAGAAAGTATGGTTTTAGCTAAGGATCCAGTGGAAACTACATCATCTATCCTTTTAGCCTTGTTAAAACCTGGTCCATATATAACTAATGGGACATGTGATGCTGAAGAATGGGCTGTTCTCTTATAGTCATCTAATCCATTTAAGTTTTTATCATTGTTTCTTGTTTTAAAATGAGATCCGTGGTCTGAAATAAAGATAATAACAGTAGAATCAAAAAGATCCTCTTCTTTCAATCTCTCAATTATTCTTGCTAAATTATCATCAATACTTCTGATTTGTCCAAGATAATCAGGATATTCTTTGTGGGCATCTGCTTGAGGATATATTTCTGATAATACTTCCAAGTCCTTTGGTAGGACATAGTCCTTAAATCTTTCCTTGGATCCTATAGGCCCCTCATAAGTTTTCCTATCATTTTGATGGTGGGGTTCAATATGAGATATAGTTAAGAAAAATGGTTTTTCTTTATCATATTGGTCAAAAAATTCTAGGGCAAAATCAGTTATCTTATCAACCCTATATCCTTTGAATTCTCTTTTTTGATTATTTTCATCAAATACATAACCATCGTAACCATGAGATGTTGCTTCCAAGACATCTGCAACCCTCCAAAAGCCCTTATAGCCACCTCTAAACTCTAAAGGTACAGCTGTAATTTCATGGTCGTATTCTTGATTACCTTCAAGGTCGCCAGTCGATGCTAGGTGCCATTTGCCTACATAGGCGTTTTCATAGCCCTGGTCTTCCATATAATTAGCCAAGGTTTTTATATCATGAGGAAGCATAATATTATTTCTATAAGTACCTATTGTTGTAGGGTATTGGCCGGATTGAAATATTGACCTTAGAGGACCACAAACTGGTTGGGGAGAATAGGCGTTTTCGAATAAAACACCTTCTTTAGACAGTTTATCTAGGGTAGGTGTCACATTTATTGGGTAGCCATATGCTCCAATAGTATCCCATCTTTGTTGGTCGGTAAAATATAATAAAATATTTTTCTTCATAGTAGACTCCTAAAAGTTTTTTATAAAATTGGGGTTAAGATTAAACCTAGTATAGCTCCTATAACTATTAATTTAATGATGCCTAATTTAGTTTTCTTTAGAACTAATCCAATTAAAAAAGTGACAAGGGCTACATAAGATATAGAATCTAAGCTAAAGGTTCCACCATTGAAAACTGATCCCTTAATCATATCTAAGGTTGCAATGGTGATAAGACCAGCAACTGCAGGTCTTAGGGCTCTTATGATTTTATCCATAAAAGATATTTCTTTATCAGAAAAGTATAATTTTGCTAGAAGCACCATTACTATTAATTGAGGAATAACTACTGCCAAACTAGCAACTATAGATCCTAGGATACCGGCTAATTTAGTACCAACAAAAGTCGCTGCATTTAAGGCTATAGGTCCTGGAGTCATTTGTGACAAGGTAACAACATCAGTCATTTCTCTCATACTTAACCAAGCATGTTGGTTAACCACAATCTCTTGTATAAAAGGTAAAATAGCATAACCACCACCAAAGGCTAAAAAACCAATCTGAAGAAAGCTAATAAAAAGTTTTAAATAAATCATTTTTTACCTCCTTCATATTTTTCTATAAGGCTATAAGTAACAAATCCAAAGATACCTGTTACTAGCATTATTATTCCAGTATTTATATTTATTATGTAAGATGCTACAAAGGCGGAAACCATGATTATAGCTGATATATATACATTATTTTTTAAGGCTTGCCTTATCATATCTATAGAAGTCCAGACTAAAATAGCAGCTATGATCCCACTCATACCTGTCAAGGCCGCTTGGACGTAGTAATTTTCTGAAAAAGCCCTATAAAAATATGAGATTATAGTGATTATGACAAGGGAAGGGATGGCTGAAGATAAAGTTGCTAATATAGATCCAATTATTCCATGCATCCTATATCCTGCTAAAATGGCACAATTTATAGCCATAGATCCAGGCCCGGAATTTGCTATGGCAACCAAATCAATCATTTCATCTTCTGAAATTAAATTTCTTTTTATGGAAAATTCATCCTTCATTACAGGGACAATTGTATATCCACCTCCAAAGGTGAAAGACGATATTTTTAAAAATATTAAAAACATTTGTCCTAAACTAATAGTATCTTTTTTTTCTTTATTCATAAATCCTCACTTACATACTCTAAAACCACAATTACTTGTTGTAGATGAAGCCGTGTTTCCATTTCTAGCGCCCAGTCTATACCTGTTGCAGTAAGAATCATGGCATAAAAATGATCCACCTTTCATAGCAAATTCAGTATTATTATCAATATTATCTAAATTTACTGGTGGAATAAGCTTGTAAGTAAATTTTTTAAAACTATCTAAATCCATATATCTAGGGTTTGAGCACCATTCCCATACATTACCAATCACATTATAAAGACCAAAGTCATTTGCTTCATATGACTTAGCAGGAGCTGTTCCTAGATAGCCATCTTTCATAGTATTTGTATTAGGGAAGTCACCCTGCCAAATATTGGCTAAATATTTACCATCTTTTATAAAGTCTGGACCCCATGGCCACTTATATTGAGACCCAGCCCTTGCAGCATATTCCCATTCTGCTTCAGAGGGAAGTCTAGTTTGACTCCATTCACAAAAGGCCATGGCATCAAACCAGGATACATGGACAACTGGGTGGTCCATTATTTCTTCAATAGTTGAATTAGGTCCAAAAGGATGTTTCCAGCAAGCTCCGTCAACATAATACCACCAATACATATTGTTGACTTGTTTTGATTTATCCTTAGTTTCTTGGTCCAGTAAAAGATGAAAAACATAAGACCCCTTATTTTTCTCTGCAGTTGTAAGGTAATCAGTAGCATCTATAAATTCTTTGAATTGAGTGTTTGTTATAGTGGTTTCACTAATCTTAAATTTTTCTACAAAAAGATCAACCTGAGGAGTCTCTTTATCTAGAGGATGACCGTCATTTGTCGATGCTCCCATCAAAAAAGTACCCTCAGGTATATCTATAAAATTAATATCTAGCATATTATTTTGCTGCCTCTTCATCCATTATTATAGTTACATTAGGATGTAATTTAATAAGAGAAGCAGGAATATTTGTGCTGATTTTATCGTTATTAAAATATTTCATGATTTCATTCTTGCTTGGACCAGAAGCTAATAAAATTATATGTTTAGCCTTTAATATTGATCCAATACCCATTGAGATAGCTTCTTTAGGAACTTCATCTTTTGAATCGAAGTATCTAGAATTAGCTTCAATAGTTGCTTCTACCAAAGGTTCCACATGTGTAGGAAGAATTAATTCTTCTGCAGGTTCGTTAAATCCTATATGACCATTTGTACCAATACCTAAAATTTGGATATCAGCATATGATAAATCTTTTAAGATTTTCTCATAATTTTCACATTCAGCTTCAAGGTCTTCAGCTTTACCATTAGGAACATAGGTATTGTTTTTGTCTATATCTACATGGTCAAATAGTTGCTTATTCATAAAGTGTCTATAGCTTTGTTCATGGTTTCCATCTAGGCCGATATATTCATCAAGATTATAAGTTCTTACATCTTTGAATGAGATTTTACCAGCTTCATAAGCTTTAACAAGTTCAGCATACATTCCTTCAGGAGTACCACCGGTAGCTAAGCCTAAAACTGAATCTGGTTTTTCTTTGATTAAATCAATGACAAAGCTTGCAGCTTTTTTACTTAATTCATCATAGTTTTTGCTAACAATAATTTCCATAATTCCTCCACAATTGTTATAATATTATATGTTAATATTACTATATAGAGAGATAATTAACAAATTGAGATTATATAAAAATTGGAGTTAATTTATGGAAATCATGAAGAAAATATTATTTTCACTGATTAGTTTAGCAACTGGTCTTGCTTTAATTTTTTCAGTTTGGTTCAATAAATCTGAAAAAAATAAAGAAAGTGAAATAGAAAATTCAAATATAGCAAATGCAATAGAGGAGACTATAGAAGAAGCTAACCAAGAAACCATGGAAGAACAAGGACCTATTGTAAACTTTAAAAATCCTTTTGCTAATGCTAAATTTACAAAAGAAGAGGAAGAGAGACTTTTTGCTAATCTTCCAGAAGAGCTAAAAAAACAAATAGACAAGTATCCAGAATCAAAGACTACTATTTTACAATATGAAAAATATAAAGATGATACAAGTAAGATTGACATTAGTAAAGAGATAAAAGATATGGAGAAACAGGACAGGGGTAGAAATAAAATTCCTTATTTCAATCAATGGGATGTAAGATGGGCTTTTAAGAAAATTGAAAATGGTAATTTTGCTCTTTCTGGATGCGGACCTACAGCCTTATCAATGGCTTATGTAGGCTTGACTGGAGATGATAAATTGAATCCTTATGCTATGGGACAATTAGCAAATGAAGGTGGACATTATAAGCATAATCTTGGATCTTATCACACCTTATTTACTGAATTTACAAATAAAATAGGTTTAAAAGGTATATATATAAGTCCAACCTTTGAATCGTTGAAGGCAGCAATTGACAGAGGATCACTGGTAATGCTTCATGTAAAACATAATGGAATAGGGGATTTCACTACTGGTGGTCACTATATGTTAGTTACAGATTATGATGAAGATGGCAAGATAACAATATTAGATCCAAATTCATATATAAATACAAATAAAAAATGGGATTTTGAAAGAGTTTCAGCACAGACTGTAAATATGTTTGAAATTTCTAAACAATAGTAAATAAAAAATCAGACTATTGATAGTCTGATTTTTTGCTTTATAAAATTAGAAATTAATCTAACTTTTCATTTATTTTATCCATAGTCATTTGGTAAGCTTTTTTACCTCTTTCATGGTCTTGGTAATCTTCAGCTAAAACAACTTGATGTAAATATAAATTGTTTTTCAAGGCAGTTCTCTTCATCCATGTAGGATATACCTTATGTTCTTCTAAACTAACCTTATTATCTTTGAAGTTTTTACTGAATTTCAATTCTACAATAGCACCATGTTCAGTTCTTATATTGTTAAGCGTCTCAAGGGTTTGGTTTGATATGAAGTTACCCATGGCATGTATTATAAATCCTTCTCTACCATCAGGACTTTTGTGAGTTTCGGCCTGTAAGACAACATGGGGATGGTTACCCAAAACTGCATCAGCACCCCAGTCAATCATATCTCTAGCAAGTTTTATATATTCCTCTGAATTTTTTTGAACATATTCATTACCCCAATGTGGATAAATAAGTATTATATCTACATTTTCTTTTCTTAAATGTTCTATATCTTTTTTTATAGTTTCAGGATCTAGCTTATTTATCAAATTCTTTTTTTCTGGCGTATTAAGTAAAGCTTCATAACCATTTAAGTTATCTGTATATCCTAAAATACCTATACTTATATCATTTACCTTTGTAATTAGATATTTATCTTTAATATCTTTTTGAGTTCCAAAATGTTGGATTCCGGATTTATCTATCTCTTCCATGGTAGTATAAACACCTTCTATCCCTGTATCTAAGGCATGATTGTTTGCTGTAGCTAAGACGTCAATACCTGCATCTTTTAAATATTTCAACAAATCAACAGGAGGATTAAAGTTTGGATAAGACGATACTGGCCTGTTGGGATTTATAGGACTTTCCAAATTAGCTATAGTAAGGTCGGCATCCTGAAGAAAGTCTTTTATAAGAGCATAATGGTCAGTAAAATCGTAGGAACCATCTTTGCCTTTGTATTTGCCATATTGGTTTAGAGATCCGTGGTATAAAATATCTCCAAGAGCCTTTATTCTAACTTCTTTAATAGGGTAAACTTTTTCTTTGGTCTCTTCTTGCTTGCTTTCTTCTATTGTTTGCTTAACTATAGAATCTTCTTTATTTATTTTTTTAACATATATTATTAAACCTGTTAAAATAGCAGTTAAAACAAATAAAATAATAGATAGTCTTTTAATATATTTATCTTTCATAATTACTCCTATTATAATCTTTAAAATGATATTATCATTTTTTTTTATATAAGTCTAAAATATGATAAACTATTATATTGAAAGGTGGTAGTTTGTGGATTTTTTAAATGAAATAAGAATGGCTTTCTTAGCCTTAAAAATTACAGATATCATAGATATACTAGTGATGACTTATATCATATATAAGTTGATCATGTCGGTAAAAGAGACCAGAGCTGAACAATTGTTAAAAGGTTTGGTTGTTATTTTAGTGTTTTCAAGGATTGCGCAAGCACTAAACCTTTATACTGTAAATTGGTTGATATCAAATATTTTTACTGTAGGTTTGATGATTGTAATCGTTGTATTTCAACCAGAATTACGTAAGGCTTTTGAAAAAATTGGTAGAGGTAATAGTTTCTTTAACTTTGCTAAGATTAGAAATAAAGATTATGAGATGAAAACAGACGAGATTGCTAATGCCGTTTCTTCAATGGCAAGACAAAAAATAGGTGCTTTGATAGTTCTTGAAAATGAATCATCATTAAAAGATATATCAGAAACAGGAACTTATCTAAATTCAGAGATTTCTAGTGAACTATTGATAAATATCTTCTTTCCAAATTCACCTCTTCATGATGGTGCTGTTATCATAAAAGAAGAAAAAATAGTTGCAGCAGGAGCTATTTTACCTTTATCAGACAATTTCAACATTTCTAAAGAGCTAGGTACCAGGCATAGGGCTGCGTTAGGCATGAGTGAAAAGTCTGATGCTTTTATAATTGTTGTATCTGAAGAAACAGGTGTTATTACAACAGTTTATAAGGGAGAATTATCTAGAAATATAGACATTGAAACCCTAAAGCAAAGTTTAAATAATTTATTTGTAAAGCAAGATGATTCAATATTTAAAAAAGCGGATGGCGAGGTGAAAGATGGACGTGCTTAAAAAAAATTGGAAGATAAAACTCCTATCTTTAGCTATAGCTATCTTTTTATGGTCTTATATTATGTCCACAACTAATCCCACGGTAAATGTAAGACTCACAAACATACCTATTATTTATGAAAATACAGAGTATTTAGCAGACAACGACCTAATGGTATCTCCAAAAACTAAAAAAACAGTTGATATAACTGTTAGCGGACAAAGATCAAGAATTGTGAATGTAACACCTCAACACGTAAGGGTAACTGCAGATTTTCAGTCTTTAGATGAGGGAATCCACACAGTAAACTTAAAATATTCCTTACCAGAGGGCGTTGTTTTAGAAGATTTTGAAAAAGATATGACTGTAACTATTGATAAGGTTATAAATAAGGAAATGCAGGTAGAAGTTTATAGTATAGGTGAACTTGAAGAGGGCATTGTAATCCAATCCACTTCGATTAATCCAGAAAAAGTTTCTGTTAAAGGTTCAAGATCTTTAATTGATCAAGTAGACAAATTGTTAGTTGATCTTGACCTAAATAGCTTAACTAATAGTATATCAGTCAATAGAAAGATAAGGGCGGTAGATTCTAAAGGACAAGATCTGCCAGGACTTACCTTTGGACAAGAATTTGTTAACTTAAGTGTTCAAGTTGAGATGCAAAAGGAAGTTGAAATAGAGCCTAAAATTATAGGACAGGTAGATAATGACTATAGGTTATCTGATGCAAATCTAAATAGAAATACTGTATTCGTACAAGGTCCAGCCGATGTAATTAAAGGATTAACCAAGATACAGACGCATGAGATTAATATTTCATCCCTAACTACAAGTCAGACCCTTCCAGTAAAACTAGACCTTCTACCTAATGTAAGGCTGGTAAACCCTGATTTTAAATATACTATAGATTTAGTATTGCAAGAAAAAGCAGATAAAAGATTTGACATTCCAGTATCAAAACTGAAGATAGAAAACCCTACATCTAAAGAATTTGAAATTGAAGAGAAAGCTATAAATGTAGTATTAAAAGATTTTTCAGACGAATTAGAGCAAATTGAGGAAGGACAAATAGAATTAAGAATTGATATAAGCGAATTGAATTCAGGTGAACATGTGATTAAGCCTGTAGTTTTAATAGATGGAATTGTAGCTGAAGGTAACCTATTGAAAGAGGTTTCTGATATAAAAATTGTGATTAAATAATGGAGGATAAAATGAGTGATGTAAGAGTAAGATTTGCGCCAAGTCCAACAGGATATGTGCATATAGGTGGTTTAAGAACAGCCTTATATAATTATTTATATGCTAGAAACAAGGGTGGGAAGTTTATTTTGAGAATTGAAGACACCGACAGGACTAGATATGTTGAGGGTGCCATTGAAAACATGATTGAAGTATTACAATGGGCAGGCCTTGATTATGATGAAGGTGTTTATGTTGGAGAAGACGGACAAATTATTGAAAAAGGACCTCATGGACCATATATCCAATCAGAAAGAGTAAAACAAGGTATTTATGACAAATACATCAAAAAACTTTTAGATGAAGACAAGGCTTACTATTGCTTCTGTACTCAAGAAAGACTTGATAATTTAAGAGAACAACAAAAAGCTGATGGCATGATGCCAAGATATGATGGTCTATGCCGTGGTATATCAAGAGAAGAAGCTGAAGAAAGAGTAGCTAATGGTGAAAAACACGTAATTAGAATAAAATTACCTGCCAATAAAGATATTCATTTCAACGATGCTATCAAGGGCCATATTTCTATAAACACAAATGATATGGATGACCAAGTACTTATAAAATCAGACGGATTCCCAACCTATCATTTTGCTGTAGTTGTAGATGACCATGATATGGAAATCACACATGTTATAAGAGGGGATGAATGGGTTTCATCAACACCAAAACACGTATACCTATATGAAGCCTTTGGATGGGAAGCACCAACCTTCATCCACTTACCAACTGTTTTAGGTCAAGATAAGAAAAAACTATCAAAAAGAAATGCTGACGTTTCTGTAGAAGACTTCAAACACAAGGGTTACTTGAGAGATGCTCTAATCAACTATATAGCCCTAGTTGGATGGTCACCAGAAACCAACCAAGAAATACTTTCACATGATGAATTGATTGACCAATTCTCCTTTGATAGGGTATCAAAATCAGGTGGTGTCTTTGATGTTGACAAATTAGACTGGGTAAGTAGCCAATATATTAAAAACTTATCAGACCAAGAGCTAGCAGATGCAATTAAACCTTACCTTGAAGAAGTGGGTTATATCGATGATTCCTTTGACCAAGATGAATTGTTAGAAATTGCTGCTACCTTTAAGACAGGTATTAACAAGCTATCTGACATAGCTGGACAAACAGACTTTATTTTTGCTGATTACAAAGATGGAGATTTCTATTCAGAAGTAAAAGAATTATTTGAATCTGAAGATGCTAAAAAGGTTCTTAATAGAGTTGTAGAAATATTAAAAGACGAAGAAATGAATGAAGACTTGGCTAAGTCTATCATGAAGAGAGTTAAAGAAGATACTGGCGTTAAAGGTAAATCCTTATTTATGCCAGTAAGAGCAGCTTTGACAGGTGCAGAACATGGACCAGAAATGCTTCATATATTCGTGATCCTAGGAAATGAGGAAATGATAAATAGACTAAACTATGTTTTAGAGAATTTTTAATATGAAAATTTATAATACATTAACTAGAAAAAAAGAAGATTTTAAAACAATAGAAAAAAACAAGGTAAAAATGTATGTATGTGGACCTACAGTTTATAACTATATCCACATAGGAAATGCCAGACCCTTGGTGTTTTTTGACACAGTTAGAAGATACCTAGATTACAAAAGCTATCAAGTTGAATTTGTTATGAATCTTACAGATATAGACGACAAAATAATTGATAGGGCCTTCGAAGAAGATATAGATTTTAGAGTAATCACAGAAAAATATATAGGTGAATTTCTAAAAAATGCTAGAGATCTAAATGTAGAAACAGACAAGATGACATTTCCACATGCTACCGATTATATTGAAAACATGGTGGACTTTATAAGTGGTCTAGAAAAGATGGATGCTGCTTATGATACTGAAAGTACAGTTTATTTCAATATTGATAAGGCTAAAGATTATGGTAAGCTATCTAAAAAACACCTTGAAGACCTAAATCATGGTTCTAGAGTGGATGTTTCTGAGGAAAAAAGAAATCCTATGGATTTTGCCTTATGGAAAAAACAAAAAGACCCAAAAGAACCAGCATGGGATAGCCCATGGGGTAAGGGAAGACCAGGTTGGCATATTGAATGTTCAACCATGGCCAAGGAACTTTTAGGTGAAAATATAGATATCCATGGCGGAGGAGAAGACTTACAATTTCCTCACCATGAAAATGAAATAGCCCAATCAGAAAGCTTGCATGGTCATGCCTTTGCAAACTACTGGATGCACAATAGTATGATAACAGTAGACAAGGAAAAAATGTCTAAGTCACTTGGTAATTTCTTTACCTTGCATGATATCGAAAAAGAATATGACCTTGAAATTATAAGGCTTTGGTTGATATCAAGCCACTATAGGACACCTTTAGATTTCTCAAGAGAATCCTTAGATGCTATCACTAATGCCTACAAAAGGTTGCAAAATACAAGACAAAACATAGATAGACTTATGGACCTTGTAGATGATAAGAATGATATCTTATCAGAAAATATTAAAGAAGGTGTAGACAAGATTGTGGCTGACTTTGAAAAATCAATGGACGATGACTTCAATACAGCCAATGCTATAGCATCCTTATTTGAATTAAATAAATATATAAATAGCAACTTTGATGAAAGTTCTCAAAAAGTTGACTTAGAATATGCCAAAGAAAAATATGATGACTTATTAAATGTTTTAGGTATAAGATTTAAAACTGAAATATTAGATAAGGAAATAGAAGACCTAATTGAAGAAAGAACGCTGGCAAGACAAAATAAGGACTTTGTCAGGGCTGATGAAATTAGAGATTTTTTACAAGAAAAAGGTATTAAATTAAAAGATACTCCTAGCGGAGTAGTATGGTCCAGGGAGTAGAATATGTCTGAAATAATTTATGGAAAAAATTCCGTATATGAGTATTTAAAAAGCCAAGACGCTGGAAAAAAGATTATTTTACAAAACAATCATAAGAAAGATAAGTTTAAAGACATCCTATCCTTGGCAAAGAAAAAAAATATAAATGTAGAAAACCTAGACAAGAAAGACTTGGATAAGCTAACAGATTTTGGTAACCACCAAGGTATAGTTCTTGAAATAGAAGACTACCAATACGCTGATTTAGAAGAGATTTTAGAACTAGCTAGTCAAAAAGATGATTCTATGCTTATAATTTTGGATGAAATTACTGATCCTCACAATTTAGGAGCCATCATCAGGACTGCTGAAGCTGGTGGTTTAGATGCGGTAATCATACCTAAACATAGGTCGGCAGAGGTAAATGCTACAGTCCACAAGACTTCAGCAGGAGCAACAAGCTTTATGAAAGTTGCGAGAGTTACCAATATTAATCAAACTATTGAAAAATTAAAAGAAGCTGGTTATTGGGTATATGGGGCAGATGGACACACTGACAAGTCCTATGACCAGATAGATTATTCAGGTAAGACCTGCCTAGTTATAGGAAATGAAGGCAGAGGCATATCTAAAAAAACTAAAGAAAAATGCGATGAGCTTATTAAAATACCTATGATAGGCCAGACAGAATCCTTAAATGCTTCTATATCAGCAGCTGTCTTGATATATGGAGCCCTACTACAAAAGAAACACAAGTTTTAATAAGTACTATTAGAAAAGAAACTCAAAATTTTGAGTTTCTTTTTATGGTAGAGAGGTATATGTATTAGATATAAAAATAAAAAAAAATGAGTCCAAATTAAGCCCGGGCAAAATAAAAAGACGTGTAAAATACACGTCTTTAAATATTGTTTGGAGGCGACGACCGGATTTGAACCGGTGATCGCGGTGTTGCAGACCGATGCCTTACCACTTGGCTACGCCGCCAAAACAATTACTTAATTATTATAACAGATAAGAATATTTTTTCAAGCTTAGACTGTTAGTGTATAATTAGAATGTTAGATTATGATAGGAGGAAAAATGTTAACATTATTAAAAAGAATGGGGAAAAAAGGTTTCCTATATCTTTGTCTTATAATTGCTTTAATTGCGGGACAAACATATTTTGACCTATTGATTCCTGATTATATGGCAGAAGTTACTGCCTTGGTACAAACACCAGGAACCAATATTAATAATATACTTATAAATGGTGGATATATGTTGCTAGCAGCTCTAGCATCACTGGTACTGGCAGTTATAACAGGATATTTTATAGCAAATTATTCTTCTATAATAGCCTACAATATAAGATCGGATTTATTTAAAAAAATACTAAATTTATCACAAGGGGACATAGATGAATTTACCCCTTCAAGTTTAATTACTAGAACTACAAATGACGTGAGTCAAGTAGAAATGTTTGTTGGTTTTGGTACCATGATTATTATAAAATCACCAGTTATGGCTATTTGGGCTATAAGTAAAATTATAGGAAAAGGCTTTGAATGGACTATGGCTATGGCTGTATCAATAGCAGTTATGATTGTTATAATGATTATTTTGATTAAAAAAGTTGTACCAAAATTCACCATTATTCAAGAATCAATAGATGAATTAAATATGGTTTCAAGAGAAAACTTAACAGGTATAAGGGTTGTAAGAGCCTTCAATGCTGAAGAATATCAAGAAGAGAAAATTTCTAAAGGTAACGAAAAACTTACACAAGTATCTAAGCAAACGCAAAAGATCTATGCAATTATCATGCCTATGATATTTTTCAACATGCACCTATTAACCCTAGCTATTTATGTAATTGGTGCTGGTATGATTACATCTTCATCCCTTCCAGTAAAGATAGAAACCTTTGGTAATATGATAGTTTTCTCATCATATGCTATGCAAGTTATCATATCATTCTTAATGCTTGGTTTCTTAGTTGTTATGTACTCTAGATCGCAAATTTCTTCAAAACGTATAAATGAAGTTTTTGATGCTGAAATAACTATTAAGGATGGTAATATCGATGTTCCATCAGATTCACAAGTATTAGAATTTAGAAATGTATCATTTAAATATCCAGATGCCCAAGAAAACATTTTGAATAATATTTGTTTTACTGCCAAAAAAGGTGAAACTGTAGCCTTTATAGGTCAAACAGGATCTGGTAAGTCAACAGTGGTTAACCTTATACCTAGGATGTATGAAGCGACTCAAGGTGAAATTTTAATTGATGGTGTAAATATCAATGACATGACAATGGAAAGCTTAAATAACAAAATTGGTTATGTACCACAAGAAGCTGTTATGTTTAGCATGTCAGTGGCGGACAATACAAGATTTGGTAGGTCTGCTAAAAATATTGAAATAGATGATATTAAAGAGGCTATAGAAGTGGCCCAAGGTAAAGACTTTGTAGAAAAACTTGATGACCAGTATGATTACATGGTAGCAAGGGGTGGTACCAACTTATCTGGTGGACAAAAGCAAAGATTGTCTATAGCCAGAGCTATTGCTAGAAAACCATCAATTTATATATTTGACGATACATTCTCAGCCTTGGACTTCAAAACAGAGGCAACTTTAAGGAAAGAATTATCTGACTTTACAAAAAATGCTATAAGTTTATTGGTTTCATCAAGAGTAGGGTCTGTAATGAGTGCAGACAAGATAATACTCTTAGAAAATGGTAAAATGGTTGGCCAAGGTAGCCACAAGGAACTATGGGAATCCAATGACCTATATAGGGAAATAGCATTATCACAACTATCAGAGGAGGAAATATATGAATCAATCAAATAAGACTCCAAAGACTAGTTTTATAAAATCACTAGGAAGAAATTTACGAGAGATGAAAGCTTTTAGAAAGAGCTTATACCTAGCTTTTCTATTTACAGTAATAGCAGCTATTTTATCTTCAGTTGCTCCATCTAAATTATCAGATCTTGCAGATGAAATATCCAAATCCTTAACTGTAGACTTTGAAGAAATGGGTAAACTAAGCCAAGAAATTGGTCTAAATTTACAAAGTGAAAATCCGCAAGATCTCCAATACGATGGTAAAGTAATAAGCCTTGACGATCAAAAATCTTATATGAATATTTTAAGTGAATTAAAAGAAAATAATATAAGTCTTGTTGAAAGGGATGAATTAAGTGAAGACCAACAAGCTATGTTGCTTGATTCTTACAAAAAGTTTCCACAATCAATTATAAATATTGTTGAACCCAGTTTAGATATGGATGCTGTATGGTCAATAGTGAAGCTGCTTATAGTTATTTATATAGGATCATTTGCCTTTTCCTATATACACGGATTGATAATGGCAGAAGTCACAAATGACTATGCCAAACAGCTTAGATCTGATGTATCAGATAAGATAAATAAATTACCATTAAATTATTTTGATACCAATCAAATCGGTGATATTTTATCACGTATGATAAACGACGTTGACCAAGTATCCTTCAACTTGGGAGATTCGCTGGGGACTATAGTAAGTTCAACTGCTCTTCTAATGGGTTCAGTAGTTATGATGTTTTCAACTAATTGGATGTTAGCCCTTATCGCAATATTGTCTTCCTTATTTGGTTTCCTATTTACAGGAATAATCATTGGAAAGTCTCAAAAATATTTTAGAACAAGACAAAAAGTATTAGGAGAAATAAACGGTCATACTGAAGAAATTATTTCAGGAATAGAAGTTGTTAAAATTTACAATGCCAAGGAAGAAACAGAAGAAAAGTTTGATGAATTAAATAATAATCTATTTTCTTCTTCTGTAAAATCCAAGTTCTTATCAAACATGTTGCAACCATTGATGAACTTTATAGGTAATTTTGGCTACCTAGCTGTTTCTATAGCAGGTGCTATATTTGTATCTAAGGGATATATTAGTTTTGGTGTTATAGTAGCCTTTATGACTTATGTAAGACTATTTACAAATCCATTATCTAGAATTGCTCAAGCCCTAAGTGCCTTACAAGCTTCAGCTGCAGCTTCAGATAGGGTATTTGAATTTATGGATGAAGTTGAATTATCAGATGAATCTCACCTAACTAATTACCTGGATCCTCATGATGTAGAAGGGGAGATAGAATTCAAAGATGTAGTATTCCAATATCCTTCAAATGACCAACCTACTATAAAGGGATTCTCAGCTAAGGCCTTACCAGGGCAAAAGATTGCAATAGTTGGACCTACCGGAGCTGGTAAGTCAACCATGGTAAACCTTCTTATGAAGTTTTACGAAATTTCCCAAGGTGATATATTAATTGATGGAAATTCAATTCATACTATAAGCAGAGAAAATATTCACGACCTATTTACTATGATTTTACAAGATACCTGGCTATTCCACGGAAGTGTTAGGGAAAATATAGTTTACAATATGAAAGATGTAAGTGATGATGAGTTAATGACTCTACTTGATTTTATAGGTTTAACACACTTTGTAAAAACTCTTCCAGAAGGCTTAGATACAATAATCAAATCCAACGATTCAGTATCAGCAGGACAAAGACAGCTTTTAACTATTGCTAGAGGTATGCTAAAAGATGCACCATTCTTGATACTTGACGAGGCTACATCAAATGTTGATACAAGGACAGAAGAGGTAATCCAAGAAGCTATGGACAAATTAATGTATGGTAAGACATCATTTATTATAGCTCATAGACTATCTACCATAGTAAATGCAGACCTCATCCTAGTTATGAAGGATGGAAATATAATTGAGCAGGGAACTCATAAGGAACTATTAGCTCAAAAAGGTTTTTATGCCGACTTGTACAATTCTCAATTTTCATTAAATTAAGTAGCTATAGAGAAGTAGTTATAAAAAACTTGCTATATAATCCTACTTAACTTATAATGAATGAAGAACAAATTTACCAGAAAAAAAGCTTGACAAGATTTTTTATAGGTTATATAATTATCTAGTCAGCTTGATTAGCTCAGCTGGTAGAGCAGCGGACTCTTAATCCGTGGGCCAAGGGTTCGAATCCCTTATCGAGCACCAAAAAATAAATTAAATGGCGAAAATTTTATTTTCGCCACCACATGCGGATGTGGCTCAGTGGTAGAGCATCGCCTTGCCAAGGCGAGGGTCGGGAGTTCGAATCTCCTCATCCGCTCCACTAAAAAACTTACGGACTTATCTGTTCGTAAGTTTTTGTTTTATATAAAATTAAAAAAAAGTTCTCTTCTATAAAAGAGAACTTTTTTCATGATTGAATATGATATACATATCTTTTATAAATTTTTACATATCTATTTTTGTAAATTTGGCATTGTAAAAATCATTTAGCTTACTTATACTACTGGTGTTTTCTTTATTAAGCTCATTATCTTTTGGTAATTCATATTTCATAAACCAATTACCCATTTTTACACCTATATTATTTTCATAAGGCTCTTTTGGAGATACCCCAACATATCTAATAACTTTGTAACCTAATCCCCAATATGTCACTTTACGACCATTATCATTAACTACCTTGATACAATACTTTGGCTCATGTCCTGTAGTAACTCTACCACTATCTATATAGTTTGTTATAATTCCTGCAACTATAAGTATTATTAAAAATATTCCTATACCAATATATAGCTTCTTTTTCATAAGATTTCTCCTTCATTTACCATAGCAATAAATTAATATTCTTTTTTTTTATTATATATTTAAATTTGAAAATAATCAATACTATCATTGAATTGGAGTAAAATTGTGACGGGTCACAATTTTACGTCATGACACGACAAGCACAAACGAAGTGCAGTGCGAGTCGATGTCTGGCCCTTCAACATCGAATGAAGAAAAATGTGACCGAGTAGGGAGCATTTTTAGAATGAGGTGTGAGATATAATAATATATAAAATTTTTAGAAATAGAACAGCTTTATGACTTGTGTGTGACTCGATCAAAAATAATAAAGATGGATTAAGTTCGAGAAAAAACTAAATAGAGATAGTTAGTTTTTTTGTGAGTTTATATGACATAGGTCTTAGATGATTCATGTGTATTTTGAGATTTTGGTGAATAGACATGAAAAGTTTGCTACAGAATTCATGACAGAGCGAGACTGTTCAGCATCTACATGAAGTGTTTGTTATAGGATTCATCACAGGAGCAAGAAAGGCTCAAATAGTCATGAAAAGTTGGGGATGGAATTCATGATAGGAGCAGAAAAGGCTCAAATAGTCATGAAAAGATGGGATTTGAAATCATGACAGGGAGAGACAGTTGAGGAATCCACATGACATTCATCCTAATAATGTCATGATTATTCTAAATATTACTGATCCTCACATCATTTTAAAACCCGCTAAACATTTTTCCTAAACTTCCTAATAATTTTCACTAAATTTTTGAAAAATTTTCGTATTTTCATGTTATACTTATATATGTGGTTTGTTTGACAATAATCTGCACTAGCAAAACGACCCTTATATGGCTTAAAAGCCAACAACTTAATATTAGTCTAAGTGGTGGAACTGGCAGACACGCTATCTTGAGGGGGTAGTGGGCGAAAGCCCGTGAGAGTTCGAGTCTCTTCTTAGGCACCATAAGCAAAGTTTCTATTTAATTTTAAATAGGGACTTTTTTTATAAGTTTTTATGGACAAGTGAATTCTTTAGGACTATAATCTAGTTAGATAGAAAGAACTATAAAATTAGGTTAACCTAAGGAGGCTTATATGACATATAAATTAGTTATGGTTCGTCATGGCGAAAGTGAATGGAACAAGGAAAACCTATTTACCGGATGGACCGATGTAGAATTATCAGAAACAGGGATTAATGAAGCAATCAATGGTGGAAAGCTATTGAAAGAAGAAGGATTCAAATTTGATATTTGCTTTACTTCATACCTAAAAAGAGCTATCCATACTGCAAACTATGTATTAAATGAATTAGACCAAGAATGGATACCAGTAATTAAAAACTGGAAACTAAATGAAAGACATTATGGAGCCTTACAAGGTTTGAATAAGAAAGAAACCGTTAAAAAATATGGTGACGAGCAAGTTCACCTATGGAGAAGATCTTATTCAGTACAACCACCAGCCTTGGAAGAAGATGACAAGAGAAATCCTGCCTTGCAAGACCAATATAGGAATGTCGACAAAAAAGATTTACCTTTGACTGAATGCTTAGAAGATACAGTTGCCAGAGTTATACCATATTTTGAAGAATGCATCAAACCAGAAATATTAGCTAACAAGCAAGTTTTAATAGCTGCCCATGGTAACTCATTAAGAGCGCTAGTAAAATACCTAGACCATATTTCAGATGATGACATTGCAGATTTGAATATACCAACAGGAATACCTTTTGTATATGAATTAGATGAAAATATGAATGTAATAAGTCGTAGGTACCTTGGTGACCAAGAAGCTGTAAAAGCAAAAATGGAAGCTGTCAAGGCACAAAGTAAGGTGAAATAAACTACACTTAATAAAATATAGAATAATTTAATGTAAAATAAACGGAATGCTACTTAAAATATTAGTAGATTCCGTTTATTTTTATATCTAAGTAAAATTTTGACATAAGCAAGATATTATTATATTATTATAGAAATATTTATTTAATTATAAAAAAAACAAATAATAGACATGGCGATAGTAGATAGTGAAAATGAATAATAATACTCTAACCGCTCGCTATAATGTATAAACTTGTAAGTTATTAGACTTACAAATCTACAATTTAAAATAGGAGGATGATCAAGATCTGTATATTCAGTATTTGATTAAAGACTTATGTTAAAATTTGAGTTAAAAAAAATATTTAAGAAAAACTACTTTATATTCATTACAATATTCGCCTTGTTGACATCTGCCTTTGCCTTGATAAACAATCAAAGTAATGGAAACCCAACTTTTCCTTCAGCTATTGAAATAAATGAAAATGGTGTATATGAAATCAGCACTTTTAGCAATTATATAGACTTACATTCAAAGGATAATGACCACTTAAGTGAAGATGACAAAGCTAAAATAGCTGGTAGAATTGATGAAATAGATACTTATATTTGGTCGGCCTATATATTAGATGGACCTAGAAATGAAGATAAGGTTGATAAGGCAAAATACAAGGCTGCATATATTAGACAAGTTGAGAGTTTTGATAAGCTATTAAATGAGTACAATATAAAGGTTAAAAACTATAAAAAATCTCAGTGGGAATGGGTAAAATTTGCAAGCAACAATATGAAAACTACCAGTGCAAGTCCCATGTCCTACGAAGAAGGTGGCAAATACTTTCCAAACCTGACAAAAAATTTAGTCCATAACCAAAAAATATTATTTGCTTTTCCTCTAATATTATTTGTTATTATTTTATTTCACAACATTATTTCTGAAGAGCGAGAAAAAGGTACTTATAATCTACTGAAAACTAATGGATTAAATGATTTTGCAATATTTAAGAATAAATTTTTCTTATTTATATTAACTTTGATAATATACTTCTCCCTAGTTTCAGTTTTTATGTTAATTGGATCTATAATTGTAGGTCAAGGGGGAGGACTAGGTTTTTCAGATATTTATAAAGTATTTGATAGCAAGGACCTATCTTACATCAAAGGCTACCGATTACTAATAAGTCTATTTTTATCCTACCTAGCATTATTTACACTTATATCTTCTTTTGTCTTATTTATAAGCTCAAAAGTTAATAATTCTAGAAAGGCCTTTGGGATTTTACTTAGCATATTTTGCCTTCTAGTATTTGTGAATATGTACAACACCTATTCATTTTCATCTTATAATCCTATAAATTTATTTGATTATAAAATGACCTTAACAGGCGGCATTGTAGAGGTGTTAGCAGAGGATGGAAATACACTTATACAAAAAATAAGTCTAGCTAAAGGAATATTGCCTTATATTATTTGTTTCGCTATTTCTGTATTATTTTTCATCTTGGCCTTAGTTAAAGTTGATATATTTGGTAAGGAAAAAACAAAGATTCAAAAACATCCTAAAAAATTAAGCCTATTAGATTTTGAAAATCTAAAAATATATAAGTCGCCTGATTTTTACCTATATATTTGCTTAGCTTTTGTAGTACTAGCAGCTTTATTTTTCAGACTTAAATTTGAAGATGATAAGCTTAGGGACGAATACTTGTCTGAGGCAAATAATTCTTCTATAGAAGATTTTATAGAAAAAGAAGAAAAAGCCATGCAAGACTTTATAAAAAATAAGGATCTTATCATAAGTGGTGGTGTCAACCTAATAGATAAGCCTATGGAATTATCATTTGAAGAGTATTACGAAATAAGACTTGAGGCATATAAGGATGAAATAAAAAAATTAAAAGACGAAAAAGAAGACTCTATAAAACTAAAAGAATATTATACTAGTCAAAATGGAAGAGAATATTATAAGTTAAAAGAAAAGATTTACCAAAATGACTTTGGAATACATTCGCCTATTGGTAGGGCCGATTTAGCCTATTCAAAGGCATCGTATTTTGAAGGTTTAGCAAGATTAGAAAAATTAGCAGAAATTAACCATAAACCACTTTTAAAAAATTGGATAATATACCAATCCAAACTAGAAGAAGGTCCTCTTAATATTAAGGCATTGACTTATGATGACTTACATTATGAAAGCAGCCATTCTTCCATATATTCACTTTATAGGATGTTTAACATCTACAAGCTAGATATAATTATGATTATTTTCTTGGTCCTTGTATGTGCAGGTGGATTTACCAATGATAAAGAAAGTGGAAATCAAATTAAGCTATTATTTACCCAGCCTATCAAAAGGAAAGAGATTATAAAAAACAAGCTAATAGCTTCTTTAGTGACATCCTTATCTATACTAGGCGTGATAGTAGTTTTGATAATTTTACTTGGCTTTATAACAGAGGGCTTTGGAAATATAAATTATCCTGTAGTTTACTATAAGAACACGGTGAAAAATATTGAATTGATAAATGAAGATAAATTGAATTACTTTACTTTGATTCCAATCTACCTATATCTAATTAGACTATTTGTGGCTATAATTTTTCAAATAATATTTTTAATTTCACTAGCAATTTTTATATCAATCTTTGTTAGAAGAAAAATAGATGTATTCGTTATATTGACTAGTATTTTAACCCTAGGGATCTACTTAAGTAAATATTTGCCATATCAGCTAAATTATATCAATCCTTTTTCACATTTAATTGCGAGAAATATTGCTGATGGGTCAATTATCTTTAAAGCATCTTTTGAATTTTATAATATATTTATCAGCATATTTGTCTTATTGATATGGTCCTTTATTTTGACCTATATTAGTGTAAAATTATCTAAAAGTAAAGAAATAAAATGAGGTGGGAGATGAGCATAGTAAAAATTGAAAATCTATCCAAAAGCTATGGTGATAAGTTTGTACTAAAAGACTTGAATTTAGAAATTTCTAAGCCTGGTATATATGCCTTAATTGGGCCCAATGGATCTGGAAAGACGACTTTATTTAATATACTAGCAAATTTGATCAAGGCTGATTCAGGTGAAGTTTATTTATTAGATGAAAAAAATGATGCATCTCCTATATTTTCTAAAGCATCTTTTTTAATAGATACCAACATATTATATGGCTACTTATCAGGATTTGACCACTTACTTTTTATTGAATCGGCTCAAAAACTAGATAAAGAAAGAAAAAACATTATTATAGATAAGCTTCATTTATCATCATTTATTCATAAAAAGGTTTCCCGACATTCTTTAGGAATGAAACAAAAACTATTAATAGCAATGACACTTATGAATAATCCCAAATTAATAATTTTAGATGAGCCCTTCAATGGCCTTGATCCTACATCGCTTATACAGATTAGATCTTTGCTAGTAGATATAGCTAAAGAAGGGGCTACAATAATAATCTCTTCACATGGTTTAACCGATATAAGCCTTTTGACAGACAATATTATGTTCCTAAAAGATGGTAAATTGATAGAAGAAGAAATTAAAATGGAAAACAAATACCAATTACTAGAAATAGAAGAAAAGTATTTAGAAGTTTTTCCTGAACAAAAAAATAAAATATAATTTAACATTAAACACAAAATATAGTATCATACAAGAGTAGCGATATTCTATATTAGTAAGTTTACAGAAATCAAAAAGGTTAGTAATTTTACTAGCCTTTTAGTTTATTATTTTCTAAAAAACATATATAATAGAAGAATAATATTAATCTAAAGGAGAATTATATGGATAATATACCAGAAGACAACAGGTCAAATGAAAATAGACCAGATACTAATAGACCAAATGAAAACAGATCTAGATATGAAGATCAAGAAACAAGAAGACAAAGAAGACCTAGACCAGATAGGGAAGGTGGCTATAATAGAAGACCAAGAAATGATGAATCAGATAATAAATTAATTAAAATTATCATGATTGTTTTAGCTCTTCTACTTGTTGGAACAATAAGTGTTTACGCAATTAAATTGCTATTTACAGAAAAGCCAAACTCAACTGTAGTTGATAGTCAAAAAGAAACTACTTTAGAAACTAAAGATGAAAGCAGTAAAGAAACTAAGGAAGAAACAAGAAAAGAAACAGAAAAAGAAACAGTTAAGGAAACAGAAAAAGAAACTGTTAAAGAAACAGAAAAAGAAACAGTTAAGGAAACAGAAAAAGAAACTGTTAAAGAAACAGAAAAAGAAACTGAAAGACCAAGCGATAGTGGAAACCAAAATAACCAATCAAATCAAGTTGACCAAAACAAATTGAAAAACTTTACACCAGTTAAGGTTGGTTCATACAAGAGTACAGCTAAAGTTACTGTTTCACAAATACAAAATGCTAATATTGATCAAGTAATAGACATGATAATCCAAGGTAAGCTTGGCTACGGTTGGGAGAGAGTTGACCTATTACAAAAGGCAGGTCTAAACCCAGAATATGTATCAAGCCTAGTAAATAACAAATTAAAACAACTTGGATATTAGGATTAAATTATAAGGTGGAGATTTATGAGTATAGTTAAACCTTCTATTCTTCCAGGTTTTATGGAACTATTGCCTGAAGAACAGAAACTTTTCGATAATATGAAAAATACTATCGAAGAAAATTTTATCAAATATGGATTTGTAAATATTGATACGCCCTTGATAGAAAAAGAAGAGATTCTACTTTCTAAGGGTGGAGGAGAAACTTCCAAGCAAATTTATAGGATAGACAAGGAGTCAACAGCCCAAGCCTTGAGGTTTGATTTGACTGTTTCCCTTGCTAGATATGTGGCTATGCATCAAGAAAATCTCCATTTTCCTTTTAGAAGATACCAAATAGGTAAGGTTTACAGGGGAGAAAGAAATCAAAAGGGTAGGTATAGGGAATTTTACCAATGTGATATAGATATCATTGGTAATGAAAACTTAGACCTAGCCAATGATGCAGAACTACCTAGCCTAATATTTAATATATTTAAGGACTTAGGTTTTTCTGAATTAGTCTTTAAGATAAACAACCGTAAGCTATTACAAGGATTTTTAGAATCACTATCCATAAATAAGTTCGAAGAAGTTTTAAGGACTATTGATAAACTAGCTAAAATTGGTGAAGAGAAAACTAAAGACCTTTTAAGAGAATTTGAAATTTCAGATGAAAACATTGAAAAAATCTTCGACTTTATTGAGTCTGAAGATAGCAGTGAAAAGTCCTTAGAAAAACTGGATAACTACCAAATTGAAAATGAAAAATTCAAAGAAGGTGTAAAAGAATTAAAAGAAGTTTACCGATACATGCAAGACTTCAACTTACCTAGTGAAAATGTAAAGATAGATTTTACAATTACTAGGGGCTTGGATTATTACACAGGTACAGTTTATGAAACCTACCTAAAAGACTATGAAGAAATTGGAGCTGTTTGCTCTGGTGGTAGGTATGATGACCTTGCAAATAACTTTACCAAGAAGAAGTTCCCAGGTGTTGGACTTTCTTTAGGTTTGACTAGGTTATTCTACCAATTAAATGAAGCGGGGCTTTTGACCAAGCAAGAAGAGACAATTGATAAACCTATTTTGGTAATACCAATGGATGAAGAGTCTAAAAGATATGCTATAGAATTGGTAAATATTTTGAGAGAAAATAATTTTGCTTCCCAAGTTTATCTAGAAAATGGCAAGGCCAAAAAGAAATTTACCTATGCTGATAGACTTGATGTTGAAAAAGTCCTTATAGTAGGTACAAATGAAATGGAAGCAAATGAAGTAACCGTTAGAAATTATATAAATGGTGATCAAAAAACAATTAATAAAGAAGAGTTAATAGAGTTTTTAGGAGTAGTAAATGAAGATTAGTTTTCCAGATGGAAATGTTAAGGAATTTGAAGAAGGCATACAATTATTAGATGTTGCTAAATCTATATCAGAAGGATTTGCAAGATCTATAGTAGGGGCCGAATACAATGGCCAGTTGATGGGCTTACAAGAAAAAGTATATGAAGATGGACAAGTAAATTTCTTCAAATATGATAGTGATCAAGCCAAACAACTATTTTGGCATACCACATCACACTTGATGGCAGCAGCCATACAGAAACTTTTCCCAGATGTACTTTTTGCAATAGGACCAGCAATTGAAAATGGTTTTTACTATGATATAGATAGTGACCACCAATTTGTTCCTGAAGATTTAGAAAAAATAGAAAAAGAAATGTTAAACATAGCTAGAGAAAAACATGACCTAGTTAGAAAAGATATTTCTAGACAAGAAGCCTTAGACTACTTCCAAAAAAGAGGTGACAAGTACAAAGTAGAATTGATAAATGATTTGCCAGAAGATGCAAATATTTCTATTTATGAATTAGGTGACTTTACAGACCTTTGCAAGGGACCTCATTTATTAAATACAAAAGATATAAAGGCAGTTAAATTACTTTCAATAGCAGGCGCTTATTGGAAGGGAGATAACAACAACAAGATGTTGCAAAGAATCTATGGTATTTCGTTTAACAAACAGGCTGAGCTTGATGAATACCTAAATATGCTTGAAGAAGCTAAGAAGAGAGACCACAGACTTTTAGGTAAGCAAATGGACTTATTCATGTTTGCTGAACAGGGTCCAGGATTCCCATTCTACCTACCAAAGGGTATGATTCTAAAAAATCAATTACAAGATTACTTATTAGAATTACTAGATAAGACTGGCTATGGTCAAATTTCTACACCAATGATCTTAAATGAAGAACTATGGCATACATCAGGTCACTGGGACCACTATGCTGAAAATATGTACTTCACAGAAATCGATGAAGAACCATATGCTATTAAACCAATGAACTGTCCAGGTTCAATCCTAGTTTACAAATCAAGACCACATTCATATAGGGACCTTCCTATAAGACTTGGTGAATTAGGATTAGTTCACAGACATGAGTTATCAGGTGCTCTACATGGATTATTTAGAGTAAGAGCCTTCACCCAAGATGATGCGCATATATTCTGTCTACCATCACAAGTAAAAGATGAAATCAAGTCAATCATGAGCCTTGCAGGTGAAATATATTCTAAATTTGGATTCAAATACAAGGTATATATTTCAACAAGACCTGAAGACTACATGGGTACAGTAGAACAATGGGACAAGGCTGAAAAAGCTCTTATTGAAACTGTAGAAGAATTAAATCTAGACTATGAAATAAATGAAGCAGATGGAGCCTTCTACGGACCAAAGATTGATATTCAATTATTTGACTCACTAAATAGGCCATGGCAATGTGGTACAGTACAATTAGACTTCCAAATGCCACAAAGATTTGATATTGAATACACCGATGAACACAATGAAAAATCAAGACCAGTTATGATCCACAGAGCTATCTATGGTTCATTAGAAAGATTTATTGGTATCTTGATTGAGCACTATGCTGGTAACTTCCCATTATGGTTGGCACCAGTCCAAGCAAGCTTCATACCTGTAAGCGTGGATGTTCATGGAGAAAAAGTAGAAGAAATTTACAAGAAATTTAAAGATGCCGGATTAAGGGTAGAATTTGATGGAAGAAATGAATCAATGGGTAAGAAGATCAGAGATTCACAAACTTCCAAGATTCCTTACCAATTTGTATTCGGTGACAAGGAGCTTGAAGAAAACACCGTTTCAGTAAGAAAATATGGTGAAAAGAAAACTGAAAGCTATGATTTAGATGAGTTTTTACAAGAAATGGTAAAAACTGTAAGAGAAAGACAATAATATTTGACATAAGTTATTTATTGTTGTATAGTATACAAGTACGAAGAAGAGCTACCTACTCTCACCTAATCGGTTGACCGCATTGGGTTACACTTAATATTGATTTTATTAGGATAGTAGTGTAGGTTTTTGCCTGCGCTACTATTTTTATTTGTAACTATTTAGATAGGTAAGCTGGTATAAAATATTTTTACTATACTTTAGGAGGTATGTTATTAAAGAACTTCAAATAAACGAGCAAATTCGTGTACCAGAAGTAAGACTTATTGCTGAAGACGGCGAACAAGTTGGTATTGTATCACTGGATGAAGCTATGGACAGAGCTGCTCAAGCAAATTTAGACTTAGCACTTATGTCACCAAATGCTAAACCACCAGTTGCAAGGATCATGGACTATAGCAAATATAGATATGATCAAATGAAAAAACAAAAAGAAGCAAGAAAAAATGCTAAAACAGTGAGTGTGCAAGAGATTAGATTATCTCCAAACATTCAACAACATGATATTGAAATTAAGGCTCGAAACGCAAGAAGAATTATTAACAAAGAAGATAAAGTAAAGGTAAGCGTTAGATTTAGAGGAAGAGAAATGGCTCACAAAGATCTAGGTAGAGAAGTGCTAGATAAATTCTTTGAAGAGTTAAGCGATGTGGCTCAAATCAGTTCAAAACCAAAAATGGACGGTCGAAACATGCACATGATGATCGAACCTAAGAGCGAATAGGAGGAAATTATGCCAAAAATGAAGACACATAGAGGTTCAGCAAAGAGATTTAAAAGAACCGGTACAGGTAAATTAAAGAGATTTAAAGCTTATAAATCACATATCACAGGTAAAAAATCACCAAAGAGAATTAGAAATTTAAGAAAATCAACCCTAGTAAGCAAGGGAGACATGAAAAGAATCGACAAGATGATTCCTTAGGAGGTAATTGATGGCTAGAGTAAAAGGTGCAGTTAATGCAAAGAAAAATCATAAAAAATATCTAAAATTAGCTAAAGGATATAGAGGCGGTAAGTCAAGATTATTCAGAACAGCAAAACAAGCTGTAATGAAATCATTACAATATTCATATATTGGTAGAAAACAAAGAAAAAGAGATTTCAGACAATTATGGATTGCTAGAATCAACGCTGCTGCAAGAGCAAACGGCTTAAACTATTCAAGATTTATGAATGGATTGAAAAAAGCTAATATCGATATCAACAGAAAGATGCTTTCTGAAATTGCTATCAATGATTCTCAAGCATTCACACAATTAGTTGAAACAGCTAAGGAAGCTTTATAAGATAGAAAATATTTAGATGGTGTTGCGGATTTGGAAAATACAATCTGTGCACCATCTTTTTTTTTAATTTGATAATTACATTTTATCAAGAGAGACGAGGGCTTTTAAAAGTTCTCGTTTTTTTGTGGTTAAAAACTTATCCAAAATCCCTTTTTCGTGGGTTTTAGGATTTGAAAAGACAAAAATTTCTGTAAGTCGTCCATAGTAAGAATATAAGTTTTAAAATCACTTTTTGAATTTTATACTTACGAAAATCAGAAAACCATAAGTTTAAAAATTGATTTCCGAATTTAAAACTTATCTAGGAACTAGAGAATAAGTTTTAAAATCACTTTTTGAATTTTATACTTACTAAAACTCCAAAACTATAAGTTTTAAAATTAAAGTGAGGTGTCCCCCAAAAAGTAGAGTTTAAAATATGATAAATTATTTCTTGATTTTGAGCTCATAAATTCAAGAATTGGAGCCTTTGGAATATTTTTACCTTAGGCTCCTCAACAACTATGCCT
>NZ_OGVE01000001.1 GCF_900258485.1 Helcococcus massiliensis | reverse complement strand
GGCTAAAGATAAAAATAAAGAAAAAGAACAAATAAAGAAAGAATATTCCAAGGAAGAGATAGACGAAATTGCTGAACTTAAAGATAAGCTTTACTGGGCACAAATGCAGATAGATTTCCTAAAAAAAGATGGAATTAGAGGACGAGGAAGATCAGAAAATGAGAGAATGGCTCGAATAATTCACTCATTAAGAGAAAAGTATCCACTAAAAGATTTACTTAAATAATTTGCTTTTCCAAAATCAACATACATGTATTGGCAAAAAAGATTTGATAGGAAAGATAAAGATTTAGACTTTGAAAATAAAATCAAAGAAATAAGAAAAAATCATCCAAACTATGGATACAGAAGAATACATGCAATGCTTAAGAGACTCGGAATTTTAATAAACAAGAAAAAAGTTCAAAGACTGGTACAAAAACTTAAACTTCAGGTAACAAATTTTGCACGTAAATCTAGAAAATACTACTCATACAAAGGAAGAGTAGGTAAAGTAGCACCAAACAGGCTAAAAAGAAGATTTAATACTTCTATAGTCCATCAGAAAATTACTACAGATACCAGTGAATTCAAATACTATGAAGCTGATAAATCAGGAAATATGCAAGTTAAAAAGCTTTACTTAAATCCTTTCTTAGATATGTTTAATGGAGAAATAATTAGCTATTCAATAACAAGTTCACCTACATTAGATGCAATAACAATACCTCTTGAAGAAGCAATTTTAAAAACTTCAGATTGCAAGTTTAGAAGAATATTCCATTCAGATCAAGGATGGGCATACCAATTAAAAAAATATACTAAGAAATTAGAAAATAATGGAATTTTACAGAGTATGTCAAGAAAAGGAAATTGTTTAGACAATTCTCCTATGGAGAATTTCTTTGGGATATTAAAACAAGAAATTTACTATGGTAGAACATTTAAGTCATTTAATGAGCTTAAAAAAACAATTGAAGAGTATATAAAATATTACAATGAAAATAGAATAAAGGAAAAACTTGGATATTTAAGTCCAGTTGAATATAGAAAATTAAATGCAGCTTAGCTGCGATTTCTCTTAAGGGAAATATTAAGGACAAAAAACCAGAGACAAATACTTCTAAATGTCTCTGGTATAAAGTCCAACTTTTTGGGGTCACCTCAAAATTCCAAACAACTCTTTTGTTTTAATCATATCTCATTTATAAATGAAGACTTATCAACTTTATTTAAATATAGGCTTTCAGGGTAATGAAGACTTAGTTTATTTTTTGCTCTAGTAAGTCCAACGTAAAATAATCTTCTTTCTTCCTCTAGTTGTTTATCATCCTCATCGTTTGCTTTTGCGTATGAAGAAGGAAACTCATTTTCTACAAGGTCAATTAGATAAACATTATCAAATTCTAATCCCTTTGAACCATGGATAGTCGATAGGGTTAGTGGACTATTTGTTATAGATTTTGACTTTTGTTTTTTTATTAGCTTATTAACCTTATTTTCAAATTCAACAATACTTTTTACCCCTTCACTAATATTTAAAAGGGTATCAATTATTCTATCGTAACTTACCATTGAAGCAGCCTTTGCCTTAGAAAATTCTTTTAAATACTCATAGTAATCCATATTAAAAAGAATATATTTAATAGCTTTATCAAAGTTTAAGTCTGATAATTTGTCCATATAATATCCTAAGTCGTAGACATTATTTAAGAAAAAGTTATTCATACCATCTACTTCTTTTAAGTTTTCTATTACATCTTGCTTTGCAGGCATCATTTTAACTTGATTTACGAAGTCTCTTTTAATATATAAGTTGAGCTTATAATATATTTTTTCAAAAGTATCTATATCATAGGTATCTTTAGAAAAATTGATTATATTTATTAAATCTTTGATTATTGTATGCATGTAAAAGGCGTATTTACTATCTTTGATATAGAAGTCTATATTTTGATTTAATTTATTTATTAAATTTATAGATGATATATTATTTCTATATAATATTGCTACACTTTCACCATTTTTTATATCTTCTAGGACGTGTTTTATAACATGATCAATTTGATTGCTTGTGTTTTTATGTTTTTTTATATCAACTTTGGGACCTTCATCTTTTGTAGTTCTTATAGATTTTTTATACCTTTTTTTATTGTTATTAATTAATTTGTTTGCAACACTTGTAATATTTTCTTTAGACCTAAAATTATCTTCCATATAGTAAATTTTGGCATCTGGATATACCTTAGGAAAGTCTAATAAAAGCTCGGAGGATGCACCTCTAAAACCATATATGGATTGGTCATCATCAGCTACTATAAAAAGATTATTTTTCTTTCCAGCTATTAAAGAAATGATTTTTAGTTGTACGAATGAGGTATCTTGGCCTTCATCTATTTGTATGTAGTCAAACTTGTTTTGTATAAAATTAAGAGCGGACTTATTATTTTGAAGAATAGATAAGGCTTCAAGTAACATATCATCAAAGTCAATAAGGTGGTTTTTCTTTTTAAAACTTTCATAAGTCATATATACTTTTTCAAAGTTGAAAAAAACTTGCCCATATTTCTTTTTATAGGACTCATAATCCATAAGGGTGTTTTTGATATAGCCAGAAACCCTGAAAAATTCATCTAATTCTTCATCACTAATTTTTCTTTTTTTTATTTTATAAAATATTTGACCTACAATATGATATTTATTGTATGTCTTTGAAGCTTCAATTAGTTCAATTTTACTTGCGTTATTAGAAAAAGACCTTACTAGACCATAGGAAAATGAATGGATTGTAGAAAACTTAACTGATTTATCCTTATAAATTTTTTCGTATCTTGCCTGCATATCTAGAGCTTGCGACTTGGAAAAAGTCATAGCAAGTATCTTAGATGGATTAACACCTGATTTTACTAACTTGTTAATTCTAGCTAAAAGGACTGTAGTTTTACCTGATCCAGGTACAGCTAAAACTAGACAGGGGCCATCTTTATGATTTATCGCTTTCTCTTGTTCTTTTGAAAATTTCATTTTAACTCCTTATATAAATACTATAAATACTTGTATTAATTTGCAAATATTAATATATCTTAATAATGTTGACAGTTTTATATTTTTATTTTTTGCTATACTGAATATAAATAAGAACAACAAAATAATAAATAATTTGGCTATATCAAGGGTATAGTCTCAGGCATAAGAATGCGTGGTGGTTAATTGAGAAAGAATAAATTTGATAATAGAATCCCTAAATACTTTCATTCTGATGGAAATGGTATTCATTTAAAAGTTGGATCAAATTATAGATTATCTTTGAATAATAAAACTATTAATATATATGTCATATCAGAATTTAAACATTTTTATTTAGTGAGCGTAGAGGATAAATATAAAACTACTATAAATAAATATCAAGAAAGTTTACATTATCTATAAAATTCATGTAAAATATGGATAAGAATAGAGGTGTATCATGAAAAGAAATATTTTGATTAAAATTAGTATTTTTCTCTTGATTATATCAAGTGTTTTAGTTAATGTTTTTTCTTATATTAATGCTGAAAGACAAGACAAAAATAAACGTATTGTCATAGATGAAGAAACTCAAGATGAAATTAGTTTGGTTAAAGAAGAAACTCAAGAAGAAACTGTGAAAGAAACAAAGCAAAGGGAAACTGAAACTAAAAAAGAAAAAAATATAAGTACAAAGAGAATAACTGAAAGTCAAGAAGTTCCTTTTAAAATAATAAGAAAGCACAATATAAATGATGCGAAGACTAGGATTAGACAAGAAGGAATAAATACTATAATTAAAAAGACATATGAAATAACCTACGAAGATGGAGTAGAAGTATCAAGAAAACTTGTCGATGAAAAGACTCAAAAAGGACAAGATAAGATAATAGAGACTCTAATTGATTACAAAGAACCTGTTGTAGAAAAAATTGAAGTTGAAGATAAGGATAGACCTATATATGAAACTAAGACAGTCTATAAATTAGCATCAGAAGATGGAGAAGGTTTAGGTGAGTTTACAAGTCTTGATCAAGCTAAAGCTAAACAGGCAGAGTATGAGAATGATGGACTTGAAGTTAATATTATAAAGACTGAGGATAAAGTTATAGTAGGTTATGAGACAATTATTAAAGAAGAAATAGTGGAAAAAGGCAAAGAAGTTTGGGAATAGTGTAGAAAAAATCTAGACCATGATCTTCTATAATTTTATATTTTCAATCCATAAATAAAATATAGGAGTAATAAAATGGCAAGAAAAAAAATAGATCAAAATAAAGTTAACGAAGAAAGAAAAGAAAATAAAGCAAAGGCTTTTTCTACAGACAACAAAAAGATAGTTAAATATTCATTGATAGGACTTTTAGCTATATCTTTATCAGCTGGAGCAATTAGCTTAGCATTAAAAAATGATAATAAAGATAGAGGAAAAGTTACGATTGAAAGTGCAAAAGAAACTAAAAAAGAAACTGTAAAAGAAACGAATTTAGAAGTATCGAAAGAACTTGAAAAAGAAATAAATAAAGAAATCGAAGAAGAAATCAAAAAAATAGAAAATCAAGGCTTAAGTAAAGAAGACCAAGAAAAAGAAATAGAAAAGGCTAAAGAAAATATTTTATTAAGTGTAAGTAAAAAGGAAAAACTTGATAAAAATAGTTTAAAAAACATAGTAAATAAAAAAGTATCAAAAAGAGTTGAAAGCTCATCAAAGCTTGATAAAAATGTGAAAACAAAAGCAAAAGAAGAAATAAAAGAAATAGAAAAGAAAGAATCAAGTACTGATAAGCATAAAGATACTAGCTCAAATAAAAAAACTGAAACTAAAGAAGAAAAGAAATCAGATACAAATAATAACAACAAAGCAAAACAAAATAAGGAAGTAAGTTATAAGTATGAGGATAAAGAAACAACAATCCCATATAAAACAATAAGAAAACACAATATACCAAATGCTAAAACAAGGGTAAAACAAAAGGGTGTAAATGGTAAAACAATAAACACATATAAAATAACTCTTGAAGACGGAAAAGAAGTAAGTAGAAATATAAGTGATACAAAGACCATAAAATCACAAGATGAAATAATAGAAACTTATGTAAAGATTCAAGATAAAAAGGTTAAAATAAGGGAAGTTGAAGATAAATCAAAACCAGTATATAGAATAATTGGTAAAGAAAGATGGTTTGTTCATAATGACTTAACTGGTGAAAAGAAATATTTTTATTCAGCAGGTGAAGCAGAAGATTACTTTATAAATAATGGTATTTTAGGTAATTGGGGTACAGCAGAATCAGAAAAAATAAAAACAAATGAGATATTAGGATACGAAACAAAAACAGAAAATGTAGTAGTTCAAGAAGAAAAATGGGCATGGCAATAAACTAAAGTTTACCATGAACATAAGCAAGAGATAGATAGATAAATCTATCTCTTTTTTTATTGCAAAAAAAGGAGCGAAAATGATTAAAAAACTTAGAAAACTAAAAAATATCGAGTATGGCTAACTTGATATTTAAAAATAGAATAGAAAGGAAAAAATATAAATTAAAGAGGAGAAATAAATGGAGAAAAAAATTAAATTTAGAAGACTTATAAGTGCGTTTTTGGCATTTATAATGGTCTTGGGTGGAATTAGTTTAGGGATTCCTTCTGATGCACATGCAGCAAGTAATCTTGTAAGGATAACAAATAAGGATAGAGGGGAAGTTCTTGGAACGTTAAAAATACCTGTGAATCAGATAAGACCAAATGCTTACCCAGACCCTAATTCTAAAGAGGGGACAGCTGTAGGAAGTAGAAGATTTTATACTATACATGAAGGAAACGATGGTAAGAAATACATTTGTATAGAAGCTAGTGTTGGAGTTTCTAGAGAGTACAAAATAGTTGGAGAATTTACTAAAAACTCAAAAATAGCACCTTTTATAGCTTATGCAGAAAACAACAACTATAGTAACGATGCAATCCAAGCTATAGTTTGGACACTACTTGGTCAAATTAATTTACATTCAAATTACCAAGAAAGATATGAATCGTTTTTATCAGCCTATAATAAAAACCCTAATGCATCCGTGTTTAAAGGGGCTAAGGTTTACGAGTATCACCCAGCTAAAAATAGCATACTTCAAAGAATGATAGGTTGGGACTTTGAAAAAGAAACAGAAAGTAAGTTATCACTTAAAAAAGAATCAACAAATCCGGATTATGTGAAAGATAACCCAAACTATTCATTAGCTGGAGCAGAATACGGAATATATACTAGTGAATTAGATGCAACAAAAGATTCAAATAGAGTAGGAACATTTACAAGTGATTCAAATGGAGATACAAATACCTTAGAATTAGAAGAAGGAACCTACTATGTAAGAGAACAAAAAGCACCAAAAGGATATTTACTAGATGATTTTGGTGGAGCAAATAAAGATGGTATATACAAGGTAGAATTAAGTGGAGAAGGTCAAACATTTACAGTAAAGGATAAACCAAAAACAGACCCTCTATCATTAATGCTTAAAAAGACAGATACAAAGGGTGAAGGTCTTAATGACGCTGAATTTGAAGTAAAATATTATGAAGAATTAGTAAGTGATGTAACAGGATTAACACCTAAGTACACATGGACATTAAAAACAGCCACAGCACCAAACGGAGTTGCAGGAGTTTTAGCATTAAATGATTTATATAAAATTGGTGGAGATGAAATACCAAAAGATGAAAATGGTAGAACAGCAGGATATATAGGAACATATACTATCCAAGAAACCAAGTCACCTAATGGATATGTCCTAGATGATACCCTACACATTAGACAATTAAAAGAAGAAGGTGGAGCATCTGTATTAACATTTAATGCACCAACTCAAACTAATGAAAGTCAAAAGATGAGATTTACTTTACAAAAAGAAGATCTTGTAAATAAGGTAGCTCACCTGGAAGGTTCTTTAGAAAAAGCTATTTATGATGTAATCGTGGTTGAAAGTGTAGATAAAGATCTAAAAGCAGGTGATGTAGTAAAAACAGTTGAAACTGATAAAGATGGTAAAGTTTTAGTAGATGAATTAGAATTAGGTATTTATGACATTGTAGAAAAAACACCTTCAAAAGGATATAGCTTAAATCCAGTAGCTGTAAGAGTAGAAGGCAGGGAAGACAATTCAGGAAATGAATATACAGAAAATGTAGTTCAAACTAAAACAAATGCTAAAGCCTTATTAGATTTATTAAATGAAAAAATTGAAGATCTAAATACCTTAAATAGAATAAATGCAAATGGAGAAAAATATAGGACATTTGATAAGGTAGTTGAAAGAGAAGTTAACTTAGAAAAGAAAGATAATCCAAGTGTTTATACAAATGAATTAGCAGAATATGGAAGAATCTCATTAACAAAACATGCTGATGGAGAAAAAGGTGAAGAAGAAGCTACTCAATCAGGAAAGAGAAGACCAGAAGCTAATATTACATTTGATGTATTTAATTCAAAAAATGAAAAAGTTGATTCATTTACAACAGATTCATTTGGTAGGGCAACAAGTAAATATTTAGAACAAGGTAGATATAGAGTAAGCCAAGTAACAAAGGCACCGGGATTAATTAATGTAGAAGATTTTTATGTAGATATTGAAGGAGATTTTAAGGAATATCAATATAATCTTGAAAATTACCAAAATCTAAAATACTTACAAATCGTTAAAATTGACGAAGAAACTGGAAAAGAAATCTTACAAAAGGGTGTAACATTCAAATTACTAGATGAAAATAAAGAAGAAATTCACCAAGATATTCATTATCCAGAAACACAAACTTTAACAGAGTTTGTAACAAATGAAAAAGGTATGGTTCAATTACCAAATAGGGTAAAAAATGGCACATACTATATTAGAGAAATAAAAGCACCAAAAGGATATTTCTTAGATCCAAATGGCGAAGATCTAAAGATTGAAATCAAAGATGACAATACAAAAATTTCAATTCAACAAGTAAATAATACACCTCAAAAAGGTGAACTAGTACTTGAAAAGAAAGCAAATATCTTAAAAGGAACTACAGCAGAAAATGGTCTAACAAACTTAGTATTTGAAGAAGATTACTTAGCAAATACAAAATGGCACTTAATTGCAAATGAAGATATTATATCATTTGATGGGCAAACAAAACTTCATTCAAAGGGTGATGTGGTTAAAGAAATTATTACAAATGGAAAAGACAAAGTTGTGACCGGTGATATTGCTTTAGGTAAATATATACTTAAAGAAGTAGAATTAAATTCAAAATATGTATTAGATCAAAAAGAATATGAAATAGAATTTACACCACAAGAATCACAGGTTAAAGTAGATTCAAAAACAGAAAGAAAGTTCAACGAAAGAAACGAAGTTGAATTTGAAGTTGTAAAAGAATTTGAAGGTAGTAAACATTTTACATTTAATCCAAAAGCTAAATTTGGTTTATTCTTAAAAGAAGATTACACAGAAAATGGTGTAACAATTAAGAAAGACACATTAATTCAAAAGATGACTGTAAATGTAAATGATATTAAAGAAAATGAAGAAAGTGTATCAAGAGTAGTTAAGGGTTCATTTAAGAATATTACAATAGATGGAAAATTCTATGTAAGAGAATTAAATGTAGATGATAACTATATTTTAGATGAAAGAAATAATGATGTATCATTTGATTTTTCAAGTACACAAAGTAAAGACAATAACAAGGTAAGTACAAAGATTGAAAACAAACTTAAGAAAGTCGGCTTATCAATCTTAAAGGTTGAAATGGGAACAATTGGTGAAGATCAAATTCCTGTAGCTGGAGCAAAATATAGGTTAGTTGCAGTAGATGAAGCTAAAGGTGAAACAACCGTTGGTGAATATGTAACTGATAAAGATGGTAGATTTGAAGTTAAAGATCTTGCGAGAGGTAAATATTACTTAGTTGAAATTGAATCACCAAAAGGATATTTACTAGATGGTAAAAAACATGAATTTGATTTGACTGATAAAGACCATGAAGAAGTAGTTAAAGCTACAACAGAAAATGAAAGAATACCAGAAATTGAAACAACTGCAAAAGACAATAAGACTGGTGAAAAAGAAATTAATCCAAGTAAAAAGATTGAAATAGTAGACATTGTTAAATACAAAGGACTTATCATAGGTAAAGAATATGAACTAGTAGGTCATTTAATGGATAAGGAAACAAATAAAGAAGTCTTAGATAAAGATGGAAAGATGATAAAATCAAGCTTGAGATTCACTCCAGAAGAAAGAGATGGTGAAGTAGGTTTAGTATTTGAAGTAGATGCAAGTCTTTTAAGAGGAAAAGAAATAGTAGTCTTTGAAACACTTTATAGGGAAGGTAGACAGATTGCAATTCACCATGATATAGAAGATGAAGGGCAAACAGTAAAAATTACAGATCCTAAGGGTAAAACCTATGCTAAATGGGAAGATGATTCAAAAGGAGTTTATGAAGGTAAGGTTCATAAATTAATAGATACCTTCAAATATGAAGATTTAATTCCAGGAAGAGAATACAAGTTAGTAGCTTATGTAGTAAGAAAAGCTAATGGCAAAGCTATTACTGAAAGAAAAGAAGTAACATTCACACCAGAAAGTAAGAATGGATCAATTGATGTTGAATTTGAAATTGATACAAGTAAACTAGGTGGAAGTGAACTTGTAGTCTTTGAAGAATTGTATGATATGGAAGGGAATCTATTAATCGACCATAAAGATATAAACGACAAAAACCAAACAGTTAAGGTAAATAAGAAACCTGTAGAAAATCCTAAGACTGGAGATTTTGGTATAAGAGTTTATGCAAGTATGTTAACTTTAGCCACCATGATATTTTTAGTGTTAGAGAATAAGGGTGAGGTAAAAAGTATTTAATCTAATATCAATATCATATATATTAAATAAATTAAACAAAAGATTAAAAACTTAACGAAAATTATAATAATGGCTCTCATTAGCATGGTTGACAAATTTATTAGTGCTATAATTTATCCATAAAATACTTTGGAGGTAATTATGGATAAATACAAAATATTCGGTCTCCATTGCCAGGAATGTGCAGATGATTTGAAGGAATCATTATTAAGGATTGAAAATGGAGAAAAAGTAAAAATTGATTACAAAGATAAATTGATTTATTTGCCAGAAGATTTAAACTTAGATCAATTTAATCAGATTTTAGAATATAAAAAACTATTTATAGAAGAGGTAAATGATAGAGACCATGACCACCATCATGGCCATAGTCACAGTCACAGTCATAGTCATAGCCATGATGTTGACATTTCAGCACCAGGTAAAATGCTAATTGTATTTCTATTGAATTTATTCTTTTCGATTGCAGAATTTATCTTAGGAAATATATTTAGGTCATCAGCGATACTCTCTGATGCTGTTCACGACTTGGGCGATGCCTTATCTATTGGTCTAGCCTTTGTTTTTGAAAAGGTGTCAACAAAAGAGGCGGATACCAAATATTCATTTGGCTATAGTAGGTTTTCTCTACTTGGAGCCCTTATAACATCTACAGTACTTATATTTGGGTCTATTTCAATAATATTAAAGGCTATACCAAGCTTTATAAGCCCTCATGCACCAAATGAACAAGGTATGTTTTGGATGGCTATTGCAGCTATTATAATCAATGGTTTCTCGGTATGGTTCTTAAGAGGTGGTGAAAATTCAAACCAAAAGTTATTAAATGTTCATGTTTTAGAAGATATGTTTGGTTGGATTGCAGTCTTACTTGTAAGTATTGTTTTAAAATATACAGATTGGTACTTTTTAGATCCAATGCTATCGCTAGCGATTGCAGGATTTATTCTTTATAACGCAGTACCAGAATTTATAAAATCAGTAAAAACATTCTTAAATTCAACTCCGCATAATATACCAATAAGTAAAATAGAAAAGGAGATTAGACTAATAGACAAGGTTCATGCTATTAGCCACTTGCATATTTGGTCTATTGATGGGGAAAACAACGCATTTACAGTAACTGCATTTGTAGATACCCAAGATGGTGAAGAAATGGAAAATATAAGACGTGAAATTAGAGATATAATTGCTCCTTATAAAATGGTACATTATACTATTGAAGTTATACCTGACACAGAGAAAATATTGAAATACTAATTTTTTATTAGTTAAGAATGGTGGGATATCCCACCATTTTTTTCTTTATTTAAATTAAAATCTCATATCATGTTATAATAAAAGCATTATGAAAAATAAAGGAGTAAATATGAAGTTAATATCATGGAATATTGATTCTTTAAATGCGGCCTTGACAAGTGATTCTAATAGGGCTCAACTATCAAGACAAGTATTAGAAACTATTAAATATGAAAATGCGGATATAATAGCAATCCAAGAGACTAAACTACCTGCAAAGGGGCCAAGTAAAAAACACTTAGAAATATTGGAAGAACAATTTCCAGATTATACATCTGTTTGGGTTTCCTCACAAGAACCTGCAAGAAAAAGTTATGCAGGGACAATGTTTTTATATAAAAACGAATTAGAACCTGAAGTGACTCGTCCTTTTATAGATAGCCCATGTACTATGGATTCAGAAGGAAGAATAATTAGTTTAGAATTTGATAATTTTTATGTAACAAATGTGTATACACCTAATGCTGGAAGTAGTCTTGGAAGATTAGATGATAGACAGTTATGGGATGAAAAATATGCTGATTATTTATCAAAGCTTGATGAAGAAAAGCCTGTTATAGCTTGCGGAGACTTTAATGTAGCCCATGAAGAAATAGACTTGGCTCATCCTGAAAGTAATAGAAGGTCAGCTGGCTTTACTGATGAAGAAAGACAGGGATTTACAAACTTATTAGATAGAGGTTTTACTGATACCTTTAGACACATCCATGGAGATGTAGAAGGAGTATATACCTGGTGGGCTCAAAGGGTAAAAACTTCAAAGATAAACAACTCAGGCTGGAGGATTGACTACTTTTTAGTAAGTGATCGTATTAAAGATAAGGTAACAAGATCAGAAATGATTGACTCAGGAACTAGACAAGACCATACACCAATTATTTTAGAAATTGACCTATAAAGCAAGAGCTGGATATAAACCAGCTCTTATTTAAATATTGAAAAAATATAAATATAGTGTTAAAATAAACTTTGTCAGCCCGGGTGGCGGAACTGGCAGACGCGCGAGACTCAAAATCTCGTACCCACTAGGGTGTAAGGGTTCGATCCCCTTCCCGGGCACCATATATTATTTAAAACGTGTATTTTACACGTTTTTTTTATGCCTAAATTTATAATTGCTTACAAATTTGATATAATAATTAAAGATAATATTTTAAATGTTAGAAATAAAAAGACTTAGAAAAATTATGATTAATAATTAAGAATATTTAAACAAAAAAGAGAAGAGGAAATATGGAAAAAATACTACTTATAGACGGATCATCCTTAATATTTAGAGCTTTTTACGCTATAAGAAATCTTTCTACAAAAGATGGTTTGCCAACGGGAGCTGTTTATGGATTCGTTAATATGTTAAATTCTGCTATTAAACAGATAGAACCAAATTACTTAGCAGTAGCCTTTGACAAGGCTGGTCCGACTTTTAGAACTAGAGAATACGCAGAATACAAGGGCACAAGAGATAAGACACCGGATGAATTGAATAGCCAATTTGGTATAGTTAGGGACTTGTTGGATTCATATGGGATTAAACACTTTTCTCTAGATGATTATGAAGCAGATGATATACTTGCTAGCTTATCTAGAAAAGCAAACGAAGAAAATATTGAATCATATATGCTAACAGGAGATAGGGACTATTTTCAATTAATCGATGACCATGCCTATGTATTGTATACAGTAAAAGGAATTTCACAATTAGAAATTTACGATAAGGAAAAGATCAAAGAAAAATATGATGGGTTAAGTCCTAAAGATCTTATTGAAATAAAAGGATTGATGGGAGATAGTTCTGACAATATACCAGGCGTCCCTGGAGTTGGAGAAAAGACTGCTATAAAATTAATAAAAGAATATTCAACCATTGAAAATATCTATGAAAACATTGATAAGATTAAGGGGAAAGCTCTTCCAAAAAATCTTTTGGAAAATGAAAACTTGGCTTACTTATCAAGAAAATTAGGTAAGATAATATGTGATTTAGACCTAGGTATAGAAATTGAAGATTTAAAAGTTCAAGAAGAAAATAGGCAAGAATTATATGAAAAATATAAGGCTTTAGAATTTACAGGATTGATGAAAGAATATTCTCCTGAAGTAGAAGAGGCTCATGACTTTGATGCTAGTCTTCTTGCTAAAAAAGATTATAAAGACCTTATAAATTTTATAGAAAAAGAAAAAGAGCTTGTTTTTGACCTTATAAATGAAGATGACTATATAAAAGAAAAACCTAGGTATTTAGCGATAAAGTCTAAAGATAACAAGGTTTACACATTAGATTTGGAAAATGATTTTGAATTGTTTGAAAAACATTTTAAGTCTTTATTTGAAAGTGACAAAATCGAAAAAGTTTCTTTTGATATAAAAAAATCTATAGTTATGTTTGATAAATTAAATGTTCAATTTTCTGACAATTATCAAGATTTAATGATTTTATCATACTTAATAAATCCTAGTGGTTCCTATTCATTACAAGATCTTGGTCTATCATTTTTAAATGTAGAGATTAAAGCATTAGATGAATACTTAGGAAAAGGTAAAAAAAGAATTAATTTAAGCGATTTAGACCAAGATCAATTATTAGAATATCAAGCTAACAATCTATTTGTTATAAGTAAGGCTAAAAAATTATTGTTAGATAAAATTGAAGAAATGGAAATGAAAGACCTACTTTACAAGGTTGATTTGCCACTTGTGAAGGTGCTTGCTGACATGGAGATTTATGGGGTAGAGTCCCATGCTAAAGAGTTTGAAAAACTGGATGAGGAAATATCAGCTAAAATTGAGAATTTGGAAAATGAAATCTACGACCAAGCAGGTGAAAAATTTAATATAAACTCCCCAAAACAATTAGGAGTGGTTTTATTTGAGAAGTTAGAATTACCAGTTATTAAAAAGACTAAGACTGGATATTCAACAAATATTGATGTTTTGAAAAAGTTAGAAGACAAGCATCCTATTATTCCTATGATAGAAGAATATAGACAGTTAGCTAAGCTTAAATCTACCTATATTGACGGATTAATCCCAATGATAGGAGAAGACAATAGGATCCATTCAAAATTCAACCAAACTGTAGCAGCTACTGGTAGACTATCTTCTACAGAACCAAACCTGCAAAATATACCTATAAAAACGGAAGAGGGTAGGTTGATTAGGAAAGGATTTTTTGCAGGTAAAGATAAAAAGTTGGTATCTGCAGACTATTCCCAAATTGAACTAAGAGTACTTGCAGCTTTAACTAATGATGAAAATATGTTATCAGCCTTTGAACAAGGAATAGATATCCATACAAAAACAGCATCTGAAGTATTTAAAGTTGATTTAGATGAAGTGACAAAGTTACAAAGGTCGGAAGCAAAGGCTGTTAACTTCGGTATTGTTTATGGTATATCGGATTATGGTATTTCAGAAGATTTGAACATTACAAGAAAACAAGCTAGAAATTATATAGACTCTTATTTAGATTCATATCCTCAAATCCATAAATATATGGAAGATATAGTTGAAATTGCTAAGGAACAAGGGTATGTGAAAACCATGTTTGCTAGAAGAAGGTATATACCAGAATTATCTTCATCAAACTTTAATTTGAGAAGTTTTGGAGAAAGAATAGCGCTAAATTCACCTATCCAAGGGACTGCTGCCGATATCATCAAAATTGCTATGATAAATGTTTATAATAGGTTAAAGAAAGATAAACTCCAAGCAAAATTGATTTTACAAATCCATGACGAATTGATCATAGAAAGTCCGGACAATGAACTAGAGAAAGTCAAAAAGATTATAAAAGAAGAAATGGAAAATGCTGTTGATATTGGAGTTAAGTTGCTAGTTGATGTAGAAGTTGGGGACTCTTGGTATGAAGTCTAAAGTAATAGTAATTACAGGATCTATAGCAACTGGGAAAAGTTTAGTTTCTTCTTATCTAAAAGATAAAGGTTATAAGCTATTAGATGCAGATGAAATTGCACATTCTTTAATGCAAGTTGGACAAGTAAATTATAATAATATTGTAGAATATTTTGGTAAAGATATTCTTGACGATAAGAAAAATATAAATAATAAAAAACTTGCTAATATAGTTTTTAATGATAAAGATAAATTAGATATACTAAATAATTTGACTCATGATAATATATTTAATAAAATTATGAACGATATATCAATTTCGACTGATAAGATTATTTTTGTTGATATTCCCTTATATATTGAGAATATTGCTAATAATAATCTTCCTGTAGATGAGATTTGGTTGGTTTATACAGATGAAAAAACTCAATTACAAAGATTGATGAAAAGAAATGATTTAAGCCAAGAAGAAGCTATAAGTAGGATAAAATCTCAAATGTCAATTGAAGAAAAAGTTAAATTTGCAGATTTTATAATCGATAATAGAAAAAGTAGAGAAGAGACTATAAAACAAGTTAAAGAAAAATTGAGGACTTTATGAAAATACTAGGAAGAATATTAGCCTTTATATTAGTTCTTGCTATTCTTGGACTAGGACTAGCATATGGATATATATATTATACAGTTAATGATAGACATGAACCCTATATGGATTTAATTCTAAAATATTCTAAAGAAAATGATGTGGATGAGAAATTAATCACGGCTATAATTGAAACAGAAAGTGATTTTATTGAAAAAGCTGAATCTGGAGTTGGGGCAAAAGGTCTTATGCAAATTATGCCAGATACTGGAGAATGGGTTTCTCAAAAATTAAAGGAAAAAGAATATAGTCCAACATTTTTATTGGACCCAGAAACTAATATCAAATTTGGTACTTATTATTTTAAATATTTAATAGATTACTATAATAATAATATAGATTTTGCTATCATGGCATATAATGCTGGTCATGGTAATGTAGATAAATGGATAGGACAAGGGATATTAAAAGAAAATTCTAAAGACTACGATCAAGTACCTTTTGCTGAAACAAGAAACTATATTAAAAAAGTAAATGATCGTTATGAAATAAATAAGAGTATTTTTGATGTATATTATTTAGATAATGAGAGTTCAAAGAGTCAAAAAGCTTTTAATGTTATGAAAAAAATAATAGTAGATTATTTTACAAAGAAATAAAGTTAGAAAAACGCTTATTTAATTAAGCGTTTTTTATTTTTCTCTGAATTATATTTATAAAATCTACGATTTAGGCTGATAAAATCTTTATATCATGGTATAATAAAGAAGCTAGTTATTGTTAATAATATAATAATTAAAACTAATAGAAAGAGGGAACATATGGTATTTAAGAAAAATACTTTCAAACAAGGCCATCACATTCCTGCTAAAAAGGAATTGAGTAGAGGCAATGAGTACATAATAATGCCAGCACCAGAAGTTGTAAAACTTTCAATGTTACAACACATAGGCGCCCCAGCTAATCCTATAGTTGAAGTAGGAGATTACGTAAAAGTAGGGCAAAAAATTGGTGAAAAAGTAGGTTTTATTTCAGCTAATATACATTCAAGTGTATCAGGTGAAGTTGTAAAAATAGAGAAGTCAAATTCAACAAGAGGAAATACTACATGTATTTTTATCAAAAATGATTTCAAGGATGAGCTTGCTTATGAATTAATGGATATGGACTATAAATCTATGACTTCTGAAGAAATCATAGCAATCATTGATGAAGCCGGTATTACAGGACTAGGGGGAGCTTCTTTCCCAACATCTGTAAAGTTAAGTCCACAAGAAAAAATTGAAGATGTAATTATAAACGCGGCAGAGTGTGAACCTTATCTAACATCAGACGATACAATGATGAGAAACTTTGCTGACAAGATAATTACTGGTTTAAAAATTGAAATGCAAGTTTTAAATGCAGAAAATGGATACATTGTTATTGAGGATGATAAACCAGAAGCTATAGCAAAATTAGAAGAAGCTATTAATGGTTCAGAAAATATTAAATTAGTTGTAGCTAAAGCAAAATATCCACAAGGTGACGAAAAAAGAATTATCCAAGTAGCTACAGGTAAAGAATTACCTTTAGGTGAACTACCAGCAGTGGTTGGATGTGTAGTTTCTAATGCTACAACAGCAGCTGCTATAACAGATGCTGTAGTTCATAACAAGCCTTTATATGAAAGAATAGTTACTTTTACTGGTGAGGCAATGAATACAAAAACAAATGCCCTAGTTAGATTTGGTACAACTTTAGGTGATGCATTGAAAGAACTAGGTGGCTTAAAAGATGATGTTGCTAAGTTAATCATTGGTGGACCTATGATGGGATTTGCCCAAGATGACTTAGGAATTCCTTTAGATAAGCCAACTAATGGATTATTAGCCTTATCTGTAGAAGAAGCAGAATATCCAGACCAAGAACCTTGTATAAAATGTTCAGCTTGTGTTGAAGTTTGTCCTGTTTACTTACAACCATTCAATTTAGAAGAGCTTGTAAGAAATGGAGACCTGGAAGGTGCTCAAACTAATGACATCATGGCATGTATTGAATGTGGATTATGTTCATACATTTGTCCATCACATATTCCATTAGCTGAAACATTCAAAGAAGGTAAGCAAATGATTAGACAAATGAATATTAACTAGGGGGGATTATGGAAAATATTAAGTTAATAAAAAATAATGCCCCTCATATCAGGGTTAAAAAATCAACAACAACAGTAATGTTAGACGTTATAATCGCTATGCTTCCAGCTATGGCAGCAGCCATATATTTCTTTGGTATAAGATCCTTATGGTTGACCCTAGTTACAGTGGCAGCTTGTGTTATATCAGAAGCTTTGGTGCAAAAGGCACTAGTCAAAAAAGTTAGAGTGAAAGACTTATCAGCTGTAGTTACAGGTATGCTTTTAGCATTTAACCTACCAGTAGAATATCCTTTCTGGATGGCTATCGTAGGTGGTGTATTTGCTATAGTTATAGTTAAAGAATTATTCGGTGGTATAGGACAAAACTTCCTAAACCCAGCCTTAGCTGCAAGAATTTTCTTGATGGTTACTTGGCCAGCTGAAATTGGGACATTTACATATGATGGGGTTGCAGGGGCAACACCTCTAGGTGGAAGACCTGCAAGTTTAGTAGACCTATTTATTGGTAATATACCAGGAACCATAGGTGAAGTATCCAAACTAGCTATTCTTATAGGATGTGCTTATTTGGTGGTTAGAGGAGTTATTAAATTAAGAATGCCTCTAGTTTACACTCTTGGATGTGCTGTATTCCTATATATTTTCAAATACGACTTAGCTGATACCCTATACCAATTATTATCAGGTGGTATTATTTTTGCAGCTGTATTTATGGTTACAGACTATTCATCCTCACCAATGTCAAAACAAGGTAAGGTGATATATGCTTTAGGAGCAGCTTTATTGACAGTTGTTATTAGACTATGGGGAGCATACCCAGAAGGTGTATCCTTTGCCATACTTATAATGAACGCATTTGTTCCTACTATTGATAGGTATGTAAGAGCTACAGTATTTGGGACAGGAGGTAAAAAATGAGAAAACAAGGATCATTTATTACCACAATTTTAGTTTTAGCTTTAGCAGCAGCTTTGATTTTTGGTGTGAATCAATTTTTAATGGCTGAAGAAGCTAAAGAAGAGAAAGTAAATCCTTTTGCAGGAGTATATCCTACAGCTACTGACCAAGTAGAGGAAATAGAAGTAGAAGGATATGAAGATAAATTTAATAAAGTATATAAAATAAAAGATGAATCAGGAGCTGATGGTTATATATTTGAAGCTCTAGGTAATGGTTATGGTGGTGAATTTGTTTACCAAGTGGGTGTATCTGCAGATGGTACAATTCAAGGATTCAAAGTTTTATCACATAGTGAAACTGAAGGATTTGGTGCTGCCTTTAATACACCAGAATATGCGTCAAGCTTAACTGGTACAAAAATTGGAACAGGAAAGTTAACATTTGGTGAAGCTAACAAAGATGAAGGACAAATTGAGTTAATAGCAGGTGCTACTATTACTACAAATGCTGTAACAGACTCATTGATAACAGTGGCGAATGCCCTATCAACCTTATCAGAAGATGTGCAAGCAGTTGTAAAAGAACTACCATATTATCCTGATAAGTGGCAAGAGCTATTTGCTAACCTTATTAGTGAATATGAGTTTAAAGAATTTGAAGATAAAGACTTTTATAGGGAAAATGGTATAAGAAGAATCATTGAAGCTAAAAATAAAAAGACTAATGAAATTTCTTACTTAGTACAAGCTACCGCTTCAGGTATAGCAGGTGATATTGATTATATTCTAAGACTTGATGAAAACTATAGAGTTTTTGGTATAGAAATTGGTAAACATAGTGAAGCTCCTGATAAGGGTGGTAAGATTGAAGATCCAGTTTATAAGGACTTAATCAAAGGATTAAACTTAGATAAAAACTTTATCACAAAGGCTACAAAATTAAGAAAAGAACCAAAACATGAAAAAGATATTCTTCTAATTTCTGGAGCAACAGTTACTTCAAAAGCTATGAAGGATTCTTTAGACAACGTTATAGAAGATTTAACAAGATTTAATAAGCTTAAAAACAATGAAGATATGTTTAAGCCAATAAACTTTGATGATCTAGAATCTGATAAAAAACAATATGACCATAGTTTATTTGAAGGTGTAGAATCTACAGAAGTTATTGCTGAAAATGTAAATGACAAGGTACTTGCAATTTCTGATGCTGGAGACCTAGGTAAAGTTTACGATGTAAATTCTGAAGGTTTTGGTGGAATGATAGAATTCGGTATCCTAGTAGACAATGATGGAGTGATAAAAGATTTTGTAATATACAAACATAGTGAAACATCAGGTTTTGGTGCAGCTATTGAAGAAGATTCATACAAGAATCAAATTGTTGGCAAAAACTTGAATGAAATTGGAGATGTTGCTAATGAAGTAGATGCTATAGCAGGATCAACCATAACAACAAATGGAATGCACGCAGGATTAACTGCTGTAAAAGAAGCGTTTAAGGCTCAATAATACTAAGAGGAGGTCAATATGAATAATAAAAATAACAATATTATCAAAAACAATCCAGTCTTAGTAGGTGGTCTTGGATTTGTTTCAATACTAGCAGCAACAACTACATTAAAATCAGCTTTGATAATGTCTGCAGCAGTTTTAGTTGTCTTGATTTTATCAAGTCTATTAACATCCATTTTGAAAAACTTTATACCTAGAAAACTAGAAGATTTAACCCTTTTAATTATTATAGGTGCCTTTGCAAGTGCAGCAACTATGTTGATTAAATTTTACTATCCTATATCAGAATCTACTATGAAACTAGCAGCTTCTTTGATAATTGTAAATTCAGTTATATTTTATAAATTAAAAGATACTGCCTTACATGCATCCTTAGGACAAAGTATAAAAACTAGCATCCTTGCAGGACTTGCTTATGGTTTAGTAGCTATTTTGATGGGGACAATTAGAGAATTATTTGCTATTGGTACAGTTTATGGATTTAGAATAATTCCTGAAAAGTACACAATACCAACTTTTTCATCTCCAGTATTTGGATTTATTTTGCTAGGTTTATTAATAGCCTTAGGATCATATTTTGCCAATGCTAAGAAGGAGGACCAATAATGAATATATTACAAATTATAGTAGCAGGTGTATTTGTATCTAATGTTGTTCTTTCTGGATATATTGGAATGGATGATGTTTTAGCCTTATCAGATAATAAGGGAAAAATGCTTAAAATAGGACTTATATCTTGCTTAATGCTTACAATATCAACATTTTTAACAAGATTATTAAGCCAAACACTTTTAGAAAAATTTAATTTACAATATTTTGAATTACTAGCCTATATAGTAATCATTGGCTTAGTAGTTAAGGTTTTCAGTGTTTTATTTAATTCAACATATGGCGATTCACCAGCTTATAGTAAATTAACACTGGTAAATACCTTATTTTTAGGGGTGGCTTTATTAGTTAGTCAAAATAACTTAAGCTTAATAGATACAATTATATATTCTATAGGAACCTCATTGGGAGTGATTTTATTATCAATAATGATGGAAGCTATAAAGTATAAGTATAGATTTGTAAATATGCCAGACCACTTCAAAGGAAGAGCAATACATGTGATGGCCTTAGGCTTAATTGCTTTAGCCTTTTATGGTTTTGCTGGTTTAGTATAAGAATGAAAAGAGGTGGTCATCCACCTTTTTTTATTTATAGGAGTTTTTATGAGAAAAGAAAACGTTAAACTAGAAAAAAAAGATCCAAAAGAGTTGGAAAGTGAATTAAACTCTATATCAGTATTCCTTTATTCTTTTGGTTTGGTCTTTATAGAATTTTTACTTTTAGACTTACTATTGTTTGGAGGGCATATCAAAGATTATAGGATGGTATTTACTCCAGCCTTATTTATAACCTTTGCTATTATCGGCCTTGTAACCGTAGTGTTTATGTCTGATAAGATTTTGGTTAATTATAAGGATGCAGTTTTAGCAAGTGGATTTAATAAGTTTATGAGTGTTGCAGGTATCATGTCTATAATAATTTTAGCTCACATATTTTTAAAACAAAAATTATTTAGCCTAAGCATTCTACCTATACTATTAATATCTGCAGGAGCTTTTGTTTTAGGACGAATAATAGAAAAAGTTCAAAAAAGTAAATAAATTAAATATCTATTTAATTGCTAGTTTCATTTTGAAGCTAGCTTTTTTGTTTAAATGAATTATCTTGTAATAAGGGTATTTTCAACAAGTAAAAGAAATTATGAGTACACACTGTTAATAGTATTTTGCTTTAAAATAAACACAATATATAGTATAATATCTCCATGAAAGGAGGATAAAGTGTTAGTTATAAAAAGAGATGGGAGAAAGCTTCCATTTGATAAAGAAAAAATAATAATTGCCATAGAAAAAGCAATGAATTCCTATACGGGTATTTATGAAGAAGGACAGGCTTTAAGGATAGCCAATAAAATTGAAGATAAGGCCAAAGCACTTGATAAAGATATAACTATTCACCAAATTGAAGAAGATGTATATTATTCTTTGATTGAAGAAGGAAATTTAGCAACAGCTAAGGCTTATGAATCCTATAGGTCAGTACAAGAGTTCAAAAGAAAAATGAATACTATAGACGATGACATACTTGGCATACTTAATAAGACAAATGTAGATGTAATGGATGAAAATTCTAACAAGGATGCCAAAATAGTTTCAACCCAAAGAGATCTTATAGCTGGGGAAGTTTCTAAAGATATTGCCAGAAGAAAACTTATACCAGCAGACATACTCTTAGCTCACGATACAGGAGCTATACATTTCCATGATATGGACTACATAATGCAGCCAATGTTTAATTGCTGCCTCATTGATCTCGAAGATATGTTAACCAATGGAACTATTGTAAATGGCAAAAAAATAGATTCACCTAAATCATTTCAAGTTGCTTGTACTGTAACTACCCAGATAATAGCTCAAGTGGCATCAGGCCAGTATGGTGGTCAAACTATAAATGGCGTGGATAGGATACTTGCTCCATTTGTAAGGAGGTCCTATAAGAAATATCTTGACCAAGCCCTAAGGGAACAAGTAGAAATATATGTAATGGAGCCTGACCAAGCAAAGGCTGAACAAGTAGCCTGGAAGAGAACTAGAAAAGAAATCAAAGATGGTATACAAACCATTCAATACCAAATAAATACATTGATGACTACAAATGGACAAGCACCCTTTGTAACTTTATTTATGTATTTCAAACCAGAATATGAATATGCCAAAGAAGCAGCTCTTATACAAGAGGAAATATTGAGGCAGAGGATTCAAGGGATAAAAAATGAAGCTGATGTATATGTAACACCGGCCTTTCCAAAGCTAGTATATGTTTTAGATGACCACAATGTTCATCCGGATTCTAAATATTATTACATTACAAAATTAGCTGCAGAATGTACTGCTAAAAGGATGTATCCTGACTATGTTTCAGCTAAAAAAATGAGAGAATTATATGAAGGAAATGTCTTTGGACCAATGGGTTGCAGGTCATTTTTATCTCCATGGAAGGATAAGTTTGGTAACTATAAATTTGATGGAAGATTCAATATGGGAGTAGTAAGTATAAATCTACCTCAAATTGCCATATTAGCTAATCATGATGAAGAAGAATTTTTCAAGATTCTAGAAAAAAGACTAGACTTATCTAAAAAAGCCTTGCTTTTAAGGTATGATTTACTCAAAGATGCCAGTTCAGATGTTTCACCTATCCATTGGCAGCATGGGGCCATAACTAGGTTGGATAAAGGAATAAAAATAAGACCATACTTAGAAAATGGATATGCAACCATATCTTTAGGCTATATTGGTCTTTATGAAGCATCCGTTTTAATAACTGGTCAATCTCATACTCAAGGTGGAAAAGATTTTGCTTTGAAACTAATAAAAAGATTGAGACAAGCCTGTGATGATTGGAAAAAAGAAACAGGTCTAGGTTTCGCCTTATATGGTACACCTGCAGAATCCTTAACCCACCGCTTTGCTTCTATTGATAGGGCAAGATTTGGAGATATTAAAGATGTAACTGATAAGGGATATTATACAAATTCTTACCATGTAGATGTAAGGGAAGATATAAGCGTATTTGATAAGTTTGACTTTGAATCACAATTCCAAGAATTATCTACAGGCGGAATGATTTCATACGCTGAAATCCCAAATATGACCAATAACATTGAAGCTGTAGAAACATTAATTAGATATATTTATGACCACATCATGTATGGGGAATTTAATACCAAGTCAGATTATTGCCATGAATGTGGCTTTGACGGTGAAATTATAGTCAATGAGGATAATGAGTGGGAATGCCCAAATTGTGGAAATAAAAACAAGGCTAAGTTAACAGTTATTAGGAGAACTTGTGGCTATTTAGGTGAAAACTTTTGGAATGAGGGTCGAACAAAAGAAATAGCTTCAAGAGTTTTACACATATGACAGACTATGGTAATTATGCTCAAATAAGGAAGTATGACGTAGCCAATGGTTTTGGGATTAGGGTAAGTATCTTTTGTACAGGATGTACCCATAAGTGTCCGGGTTGCTTCAATGAATTATACCAAGACTTTAACTATGGAGAAAAGTGGACTGAAAAAGAAACTCAATTAGTAATTGACTATATGAAAGATCCTGTGGTAAAAGGCCTTACTATTTTAGGTGGGGAACCCTTCCAAAACACCTGGTTAGCAGAGGTTATTAGAGCAGTAAAAAAAGAAACAGACAAAGAAATTTGGGCTTATTCTGGCTATGTATATGAAGAATTGATAAAAGACCCTGATAGACTAGATATGCTTAAAGAATGTGATGTTTTGATAGATGGACCCTTTATTCAGGACTTATTAAATTTAAAACTTAAATTTAGGGGATCATCTAATCAAAGAGTCATTGATGTTAAAAAAACATTAGAAAAAAAACAAGTGGTGACACTCGATATTGATTAAATTAAAGGTTGGCTAGGAAGTCAACCTTTTTGATTTCCTAGAAGACTTTATATATACTATAAGAGAATATAATAGTTAAGGAGATATGATGAGTCAAGTAAATAGGTGTCCTTGGGCGGACTCTTCAGAAAAAATGCAAGCCTACCACGACCATGTTTGGGGAAAGGTAGAAAAAGACAATCAAAAAATGTTTAGAGCCCTTTCTTTAGAAATATTTCAATCAGGATTATCTTGGTCAACCATTTTAAATAAAGAGGAAGAATTTGACAAGGCCTTTGATAAGTTTGACATTGAAAAGGTAGCTAATTTTGATGAAGAAAAAGTAAATTCATTAATGGAAAATGAGGGAATAGTTAGGAATCAAAAGAAGATTGAGGCTGTTATAAACAATGCTAGGGTTATTTTATCTATGGATCAGCCTTTTAGTGACTTTATCTGGGCCTATGTTATAGATACACCAGTTTTAAGTCCTTGGTCTCATATGGAAGAAATCCCATCTAAAAATTATTTATCAAACAAAATATGTGAAGACATGAAAGACTTAGGTTTTAAATTTATTGGATCAACCACCATATATTCATTCTTACAGGCCATAGGTGTTTTAAATGACCACCTCTTATCTTGCGATTTTAAATTTGAAGATTGATTAATTTATCCATATGGGTATAATATAAAAATATAAACTGAGTAGGTTATTAGTGTTAGCGAAAGCTTATAGGGATAGTCCATGGAACGTCGGGGCTATACGAAAAGATTTTTATCTGCAATTAATAACCGCGTTCGCAGGCGTTTCCCTGCGAGATGGAGGAAACATGAAAAAAATATCTTTAAGACGTTGGCTATTAATTTTAGTAATAGCCCTTATATCTATAAATGCTGTAAGGCTAAGTGGAAATCCAAAAGTTTTTCCGGGTTTTTATATAGGCCTAGTAATTGCTTATTTAGGAATAATCCTAATAGGGCTTATTTCAAATAAGACAATAGGTGCAATAGCAGGTGGGCTTATAAGCTTTGCAGGCCTCATGGCTAAGAAGTATATTCCTGTTATTCCTAAATTAAAAAAAGCGCAATTGCATGCCTTTTTAGAAGAATTAGAAACCTTTACGCAATTTCTAATGGATAGAATATATATATTTATTTTAGTAGGAATTGTAATAGGATTTTTAGCCGGACTTTTGGCAAAATATATCAAAAAAGATGATAAGAAAATATTCACAACTGTGTCAATAGCTCACATGTCAATATTTGTGGCCTTATCTGTGATGATAAATACTTTGAGGATAGGATCAGTATCCTTTGGAGGATTTCCAATAATATTATCTGGATACCTTCTAGGACCATTACCAGGATTTATAGTTGGTGGAGTAGCAGACTTGTTAGGATTTTTAATAAGACCTTCTTCCTTCCCATTTAACCCGCTATTTACCTTGACATCAGCTTTGACAGGTGCCATACCAATAATTGTAACTAAGGCATTGGGGGAAAAATATCCAGACTTCTCACTCATTAAGGTGTTAATCGGTGTATTTATTGGGCAAATGCTTACTTCAGTGATATTGGTTCCAATATTTTCGTTTTGGCTTTATGGGGCAAATACACTGCCATTTTTGATGGGCAAGGCCTTTATTAAACAAATAGTCTCGATTCCTATATATGCAGTTTTGCTCACAATATTAAATGAGAGACTATCAAAAGTTATAGATTTTAGAAAAATATATAATTAATAAATAAAATTCCAAACTAGTGAAAGCTATTTTGGAGTTTTTTATTTATATAAACTATAAATTTAAAATCATCAACAATATCAAAAAATCACAAAAGATAACTGTTATATCAAGCCATTTATGATATAATTTATAGATATGGAGGAGACTATGAAAGAAAGACTTGAAGAAATAAAAGTAAAAGCTCTTGAAGCTATTCAAGAAGCAGACAATGATAAATATTTAGAAGAATTAAGGGTTAAGATTTTAGGTAAAAAAGGAGAACTAACTGCTATTCTGAAGGGCATGAAAGACCTTTCAAAAGAGGAGAGACCTGTAGTAGGTATGATTGCCAATGAAATTAGAGAGATTATTCAAACTTCCATTGATAAGAAGAAAGAAGATTTCAAATGGGAAGAATTGAAAAATAGACTAATAGAAGAAAGATTAGATGTTACAGCTTCTAAAGACTTAGTTCATATTGGACATAGGCACCCATTAAATCAAACTATGAATGAATTGGAAGATTTATTTAGACACATGGGCTTTTCAATAGTTGATGGACCAGAAATTGAAACTGTTTTAAATAATTTTGATAAGTTAAATTCACCTAAAAACCACCCATCAAGAGATATGTCCGATACTTTTTATTTTGATGAAAGTACACTTTTAAGAACTCACACTTCACCAGTCCAAGTAAGGGTGATGGAAAACCAAAAACCACCAATAAGGATGGTGTCAGCTGGTCGTACTTTTAGATTTGATGAGGTAGATGCAACTCATTCTCCAATGTTCCATCAAATAGAGGGACTAGTAATTGGAGAAAATGTTTCTATGGCAAATTTAATTGATACTATCAATGCCTTTATCAAAAACCTATTTGGTGAAGAATTTTCAACAAGGTATAGACCTCATTATTTCCCATTTACAGAACCTTCAATAGAAGTTGACGTTTCATGTTTTGCATGTAAGGGTAAGGGATGTGATATTTGCAACCATACAGGTTGGTCTATGGAACTTCTAGGTGGTGGCATGGTTCATCCTCAAGTTTTAGAAAATTGTGGCATCGATTCAGAAAAATATACTGGATTTGCCTTTGGTATGGGTGTAGACCGTATCACCATGGTTAAATATGGTCTAGATGACATAAGACTAATTTATGATAATGACAAGAGATTCTTACAACAATTTTAGGAGGAAGCATGTTAGTACCAGTTAAATGGCTAAAAGACTATGTAAATATTGATAATGATACAAGAGAAATAGCCGAAAAAGTTACAGATTCTGGTTCCCATGTGGAATCAATTACAAGCTATGAACAAATGTCAGGCTTAGTTGTAGCAAAAATATTAGATATTAGAAAACACGAAGATTCTAAAAATTTACAATTAGTTGACTTAGACAATGGGCAAGGAAAAGAAACAGTGATTACCGGTGCCAAAAATATGAAAGTTAGTGATTTTGTAGTCCTAGCACAATTGGGAGCAAAATTACCAGGTGGAATGGAAATTAAAGAAGCAGAGTTCCAAGGTTTCGTATCTAGGGGGATGCTATGCTCTTATGAGGAATTGGGCGTAGCTGAAAACACAGTTCCAAAGAAATCTGAAGAAGGCATTATCATCCTTCCAAACAGTGTGAAGGCAGGAGATGATGCTATAAAAGCCTTAGGCCTTGATGATCAAATTATAGAATTTGAAATTACACCAAATAGACCAGATTGCTTGTCTATAATCGGTATGGCCAGAGAAGTAGCAGCTGTATTTGATACAAAAACTCAAGAACCAAAACTTGAATTAGAAAATCTTACAGGATCTTATGAAGAATACTTTGAAGGTGTTGAAGTAAAAACAGACAAGTCTATGAGATTTATGACAGCTGTAGTTAAGGATGTAGTCATTAAAGAATCACCTTTATATATCCAAAACTACTTAAGAAATGCTGGCATGAGACCAATAAATAACATAGTAGACTTTACAAACTTTATCATGCTTGAATATGGACAACCACTTCATGCCTATGACCTTGACCTTATTGAAGGTAAGAAATTAATAGTAAGGCAAGGGAATGAAGGTGAAAGTTTGAAGACCTTGGACGAAAAAGAAAGAACCATAAAAGCTGAAGATATAGTTATAGCCGATGGAAATTCCAAGGCTATAGGGCTAGCAGGTGTTATGGGTGGTTTTGAAACTGAGGTTACAGAAAATACTAAAAATATATTGATTGAGTCAGCAAACTTTGATTCAGAAGCAATAAGAAAAACGTCAAAAAGACTGGGTCTTCGTTCAGAAGCTTCATCAAGATATGAAAAAGGAATTTCTTCTAAATTAGCTGAATATGGTATAAGAAGATTCTTGAAATTAATTGAAGAAACAAACTCAGGTTCACTAGTAGAAGGCATCCATGATGACGGATCTTATGAAGCTAAAGATCAATTTGTTAAAGTTAGAAATTCTAGGTTAAATTCTTTATTAGGCTTAGACCTAAGTGTAGAAGAAAGTAAAAAATACTTGGAAGAATTAGAGTTTGAATGCCAAGTTGATGGAGATGTTATTACAGCTAAGGTGCCATACTTTAGGTCAGATATTTCTATAGAAGCAGACCTTATTGAAGAGGTGGGTAGGCTTTATGGTTTCCACAATATTAAACCAAAAGGGCTAGAAGGTCCACTAACTCAAGGTAAAAAATCAGACTTAAGAAACTTTATGGACAAGATAAGAGATGAAGTTTATGGACTAGGATTTTCTGAAGTTGTGTCTTACTCTTTCATATCTCCAAAGCAATATGACAAGTTGAATCTAAGTCAAGATAGTAAATTAAGAGACAGCTTAAAAATATTAAATCCATTAGGGGAAGACTTCTCAGTTATGAGAACAACCTTGATTGGAAATATGCTAGATATCATTAGGAGAAACCTAAATAACAAGCAGTTTGATTTAAGATTATCAGAATTAGGAAATAGTTTTGTAAAAGTAGGAGATAATCCTTCACAAAGCAAGGAAGAAAAGTTACTAGTAATGGCCTTGGTAGGTGATGAATACGATTACTATTACCTAAAAGATAGCTTTGAAAAACTATTGGCTAAGTTGGGTATAGAAGATTATAAATTCCAAACTGAAGAAAATAATCCAAGCTTCCACCCTGGAAGAACAGCTAATGTTTTAATGAATGATGAAAAGCTAGCTGTAATTGGTGAAGTACACCCTTTGGTATTAGATAATTTTGATATCAGTAAGAGAGTTTACCTATTAGAAGCAAATGTTGATAGTTTATTTAAATATGCTAATGATAATATTCAATATAAAGAAATTTCTAAATATCCATTAGTAGATAGGGATATTGCTTTTATCATAAATGACAGGGTCGAATCCCAAGATATTATTGAAACTATTAAGAAAAACGGTGGAGAAAATATAAAATTCGTAAAACTATTTGATAGGTATGCAGGAAGCCAAATTGAAGATGGAAAAGTTTCTTTAGCATTTAAAATAGGTTTCCAATCAAATAGAAAAACTCTAAAAGATGAAGAAATAAAAGATGCATTCAATAGGATAGTTGAGAAGTTAAAAGACTATTATGATATTGATTTGAGGAGCTAAACATGGATAGAAACAGCTATGAGTTTAAAATAGATGGTAACTCATATGTGTTGAAAACAGCTAGGTCTAAGGAAGAGGCTAAAAAAATAGTCGATTATGTTGACCAGCAGATTGATAAGGCTAAAAATACTATAAAATATAAAAATAAGGCTGTATATTCAGCCTTGGCCTGTTTAAATATTGCTGATGACTTATATGACCTAGATAAAGAATTAGAACAATTAAAAGAAGATACAGCAGAAGCTATGGAAAATTATGAACCTCTAAAGGCTGAATACCACGCCTATAAGGAAGACCATAAGGAAGCTGATATTCTAATCATGGACTTGAAAGAAAAATTATTCGATCTAGAAAAAGATTTAGAACGTATAAGCCTTGAAAGAGATAATTATAAATTAGAATTGGATAGGCAAAAAAACTTAGCTGACAAGTCTATTGAAGAAACAACAGATTTAAGAAATAAATTATTAGAAGAAGAAAAGAAAACTTTAATGGCTAACAAAAAGCTAGAAGAATTATTAAAAAATAGAACAGGAAACTAATGGAAAAAAATACTCTTTTAACCTTAGAATGGGATAAAATTCAAGAAAATTTAATAGAATATTGTGCATCTACTTTAGCCAAAGAAAAGGCGACTAAGATAGTTCCTTTGACCGATATAAATAAAGTTAAATTTATGCAAGAAAAAACCGCAGATGCTGTAGAACTTATTAGAAAATATTCATTTCCACCCTTGTATGGGATTCATGATTTAAAGAGTATTGCAAATAGGTTAAAAAGACAGGCTATTTTGGAAATTTATGAATTATTACAAGTAGCTGATTCTTTAAGAGTGTCTCAATCCTTGAAAGATTATAAGCATGAATTTGAAGGTGACAACTTAGTAGTTGATCAAATAGATAAACTTTATTCTAATAAGAGGATTCAAAAGGAAATTGAAAGAATCATTATTGATGAAGAGACTATTGCAGATGACGCCTCTAAACAATTGCTTAACATTAGAAAATCTATAAGTCAGAAAGAAGATGAAGTTAAAAGCAAGCTGCAACAATTGATTAAAAGTGACACAATGAATATTCAAGATGGCTTTGTGACTATGAGGGATGGTAGGTATGTGGTACCTGTCAAGGCCGGAGCTAAAGCTAAGGTTCCCGGTATCATCCATGATACATCAGCATCAGGCCAAACCTTGTATATAGAACCAATGGTTGTAGTTGAAATCAATAATAAGATTAGAGACTTAGAGATTGAAGAACAAGAAGAAATTAGAAGGATTCTAAAAGAATTATCAGAAATTATAAATCTCTACAGGGAAGATATTGCCAATAACCAATATCTTCTAGTAGATATTGATTTCACCTTTGCCAAGGCTAAATATGCATTAGACAAATCTTATAACCAACCAATCATTAGTGATGAAAAAATAATTGATATAAAGCAAGCAAAACATCCTTTATTGAAAGGAAAAGTAGTACCTATTGATATAAAATTAGGTGAGGATTTCAAAGCCCTTGTAATTACTGGACCAAATACTGGTGGTAAAACAGTATCTTTGAAGACCTTAGGTTTAACTATTTTAATGGCACAAGCAGGTTTATTTGTTGCATGTGATTCATTTACAAAAGTTCCAGTCTTTGATCAGGTATTTACAGATATTGGTGATAACCAATCCATCGAGCAAAACTTATCTACTTTTTCAGCATCAATGACTAATATAGTAAATATTTTATCTAAGGCTGATGAAAATTCCTTAGTCTTATTTGATGAGCTTGGAAATGGTACTGACCCTATAGAAGGGGCAGCCTTAGCCATGTCAATAATCGATAATCTTGTTAAAAGAAATACCTTGTTAGTATCTACTACACATTATTCAGAATTAAAATTATATGCCATGTCAACAGAAGGTGTTCAAAATGCCAATGTAGAATTTGATTTAGAAAGTCTATCTCCAACCTATAGGTTAATTATAGGTTTACCAGGTAAGTCAAATGCCTTTGAAATATCCAAAAGACTAGGATTATCTAATGAAATCTTATCAAATGCAAGCTCTTACGTAAGTGAAGAAAATAGGAACTTTGAAGATATAATTTCTGAAATAGAAGATGATAAATTAGAACTAGATTTAGCTCTAAGAGAAGCAAGAAGTGAAAAACTTAAGTTTGAAAAATTACAAGATGACTTCAATAGAGAATATGAAACTAAGAAACAAGCAGCACTAAAAGAAATTGAAGATGCTCAAGAGAAGGCTAATAAAATATTAGAAGATGCTAAGGATGAGTCTAAAGAAATGATAAGACTTGCAAAAAAACAAGTGTCTTCAGGGCAAAGTAAAGAATTAGATAGGGCCCATGCAGAAATCACTGATAGGTATAAGTCTGCATCTAGAAAATATGAACAAAAAAAGGAAATTAGACGAGAAGAATCTGATTTAACAGAAGCCACAGACCTTAAACTTGGACAAATAGTCAGGGTGATTTCCATGGGAGATGATGCAACAGTAATGACCCTACCAGACAATAAAGGTGATTTAATTGTACAAATGGGTATATTAAAATTTAACGTGAATATAAAAGACCTAAGAAAGACAAACCAAGACTTACAAAAAGAGAAGTCTCAGTCATCCTATAGACAGGTTATGAAAAATGCTTCATCTAAAGAGGTGAAACAAGAGCTTGATCTTAGAGGATTAAATGTAGATGAAGCCATAATAGAAGTTGAATCGTATTTTGATGATGCAATCTTGATGGGTCTTAAAAATGTAGCCCTTATACATGGTAAGGGAACGGGTGCTCTTAGGGAAGGACTTACAAATTATTTAAGAAAATCAAGATATGTTGACCAATTTAGAATAGGTAAAGCAGATGAAGGAGGAGCAGGTGTTACAATAGTAAGCCTGAAATAGTATGAATTATAAAAATGTGATTAAAGATATACTAGTAGACTTAAATATCGGCTTGGAAAGTGAAGACATTTATAACACAATTGAAACTCCACCAAATAAAGAAATGGGGGACTTCGCATTTCCTACTTTTAAGTTAGCTAAAACATTAAGAAAAGCACCAAATATGATTGCCCAAGACTTAGCGATTCAGATAAAATCTGACTTATTTACTGAAATAAAGGCAGTTGGACCTTATATTAATTTCTATTTGGACCAAGATAAATTTAATGAAGTAGTTTTGACAGAAGTATTTAAAGAAAAAGATAAGTATGGGTCTTCTGATTTTGGACAAGGAAAGACTATTACAATCGACTATTCTTCAACCAATATAGCAAAACCATTTCATATAGGCCATATAAGGTCTACTGTAATTGGTGATTCCCTTAAAAGAATATTAAGATTTTTATCTTATGATGTTGTAGCAATAAACTATTTAGGAGACTATGGTACCCAATTTGGAGTTCTTTTATCAGCCTACAAAAAATGGGGAAATGAAGAAGAAATAAATGCAGATCCTATTAAAGAACTGCTTAAACTATATGTAAAATATACTGAAGAGGCTGAAAAAAATCCTGAACTAATGGACGAAGCTAGAGCTTGGTTTAAGAAGTTAGAAGACAAGGATGAAGAGGCACTAAAAGTATGGTCCTGGTTTAAGGAAATAAGCTTAAAAGAATTTAATAGGGTGTATGATTTATTAGAAATTGACTTTGATTCATATTATGGAGAATACTACCATTCACAATTTGTGGATGAAGTGGTTAAAGAATTAGAAGAAAAAAAACTTCTAGTAGAATCAGAAGGTGCAACAGTAATTGAAATGGGTGAAGAAGAACCACCAGCAATTATTTTGAAGAAAGACGGATCTTCAACCTATATTACTAGAGATATCGCTACAGCCCTATATAGAAAAAAACATTACGATTTTTATAAAAATATATATGTGGTAGCCACCCAACAAAACCTACACTTTAGAACCTTAAAAGAAATCTTAGGAAAAATGGGTTATAAATGGGAAAAAGATATAGACCATGTTCAGTTTGGTATGGTTTCACTTAAAGATGGTACCATGTCAACAAGAAAGGGTAAGGTTGTATTCTTAGAAGATGTATTAAATAAGGCTATAGATAAGACCAAGGATATAATTGAAGAAAGAAATCCTGACCTTGAAAATAAAGATCAAATAGCTAAGCAAATAGGTATTGGTGCTGTTAAGTTCCAAGAGTTATTTAATACTAGAATAAAAGACTATGTATTTGACTGGGACCAAGTATTAAACTTTGAAGGTGAAACAGGGCCATATGTACAATATGCTCATGCTAGAGCAAATCAAATATTAGAAAGACTAGGACTTGAAATAGATGACCAGGTTGATTTTTCTCTATTAAAAGAAAAGCAAGAGATAGACTTAATCAAGTTAATATATAATACACCAGAAGTTATTTTATCTGCTAAAGATAAGTTGGAACCTTCAGTAATTACAAGACATGTTACAGACCTAGCTCAAGCTTTTAACTCCTTCTACAACAATATACACATATTAAATTCACAAGAAGATGTTAAAAAAGCTAGGGCCTTGTTAGTATACGCAGTTAAGACAAATATCAAAAACCTATTAGATCTATTAGGTATACATGCTCCAGATAAGATGTAGGAGGAACTATGTTAGAAGATTTTATAAATGTAAATAAAAGAGCTTTTAATAAAACTTTAGAAAATATTAAATTTGTCCCAATATTAGCTTTAGTATTGTTTTTATCTAATATAGCCATGACCTTTATCATGTCCTTGTTAAGTTCAACTAATCAAGCATCTGATTTTATCTTAGGCTTTATAAGATATATAGTTAGCGTAGCCTTTGCATCATTGATGGTTACAATTTTAGAAGACATAGTATTTTATAATAGGTTTTCCACAGACAATCTAAAGGAAGGATTTAGTAAATACCTAAGTCCTCTAATGAATACTTATTTTTATCTAGCAATTGCAAATATAATAGTATCAAACCTAGCATTTACACTTAAGATGCCGATTATAATTGTGATTTTTGCTTATGCTAACCTGGTGATTCAATCGACAATATATGAGCAAACCTATATAGCAAGACAATCAGGAATAAATGCTATTGTAGATTCTTTAAAATTTATTATAAATAATATTTTATATTGGATTTTACCAATGCTAGTCTTTGTACTTATAAATAGAACATTTGAAGTATTTAGCATATTATCCTTATCATCTATAGATATAGTTATAAGAGCCTTGGTCCAAGGGTTAATGCTCGCCTTTATATATTTGTATAAGGGACATTTGTTTAATATTTTGTACAGTTCTTCTAGAAGAAAAAGAGAATTTGAAGGGATGTTTGATTAATGGATGTAATCAATAAATATTTTAGACGAAAAGTAGATAAGCTTTCATATATAGACCTTAAAAATGAAAAGCCTGAATACCAAGATCTTGGTATAACAGGTATACCTCTACCAATAATACTTGATGAAATGGTAGATGGGATAAATAATGAAAGCTTTAATAATGAAATAGACCTTATATATATAGTAAATGGAATACTATATAATATTGGGGTTGACCCAAAATTTTTATATATTGGTGATTATAAGACTATACTAAATAATTTATTTGCTAATCCATCAGAATATGCCTTATCAAAGGCTATAAAGATTGGTGAAAGAGAAAATGAGAAGGCTAATATTTTTTCAAGGGCGGCTTTTTTACTAGATGAAAAAAATGAACTTGCAGCTTATAACTATGCTAGGGTTTTATGGACCTTACAAGATATTAAAGATGAAGAAAGACATGTATTTGTCGAAGAAGCTGTAAGGATTTTAGAGAGAATTCTTGCTTACAATGAAGAAAATCCTTTAGCTAATTTTGAATTAGCGAACATATTTAGATCAACTGGTGACTATATCAAGGCTGATTCTTACTTAAAAAGAGTTTTGAATTTTACTGATAATGAAGAATTGAAAAATGAAGCAAGAGACTTGATGCAAAAAATAGCACCTGATGTGGCTGTAGAAAATTCAATTTATTATATAAATAAGATGAATTATCCTAGAGCTTTATCTGAATTAATGACTGCTAGAAAAAACTCATCTAGGTATGATATTCCATACTATATCGCCATTGCCTATATGAACCAAAACCAAATGGATATGGCAGAAAAGTTTTTTGAAGAGGCAATAGATAAAGGAGCAGATTTTGCTTCACTATATACAGACTTAGTATATGTAAAATATATGCTAAAGAAGGAATTTGAAGCCTTAAATATAGCAAATGAAGCTTTAGAAAACTATCCTTCTGAAATTAAGTTAAGATATAATAGAGCTATCATCTTATCAAGTATGGGACAAGATGATAAAGCAATAGAAGATATTGACTTTATATTGGAATATGATGATTTATCAGATGAAATGTTTAACCAATTAATGATATTAAAAGAATCTATTTTGGAGAAATAATGACTGTAGTAGAAATTTTAACAACTAATAAAAGCAAATACAGTAAATCCCTACTCATTACTAATGATATCCATAGCAATGCTCCGAAATTTGAAGAAGTTTACCAGGATGATTTAGATGATGCTTTAGCTTTTGTAGAGGTTAAGGACTATTTTTTATTAGAAAAAGAAGGATTTGAAGAAGTTTTTGGAAAATTGCATGGAGTTGATATCCAAGAAGATGATAAAATTTTATTAATTGGTATATAGGAAGCTAGATTTAGCTTCCTTTATTAAAATAAATAGGTGGAGAAAATATGAAAAAGAAGATAATAATTGGACTGCTTGTAATCGCCTTATTAGGGGCTATGACTTTTTATTTATTAAAACCTGTAAGTGGTCAAAAAATATTTGAAGACTTAGATACCGTGAATGTGCTTACAATTTTAAATATGGAAGATAGTTCTGATAAATTTAATAAACTCTTTACCCAGGCTCAATCAGATGAGCTAGTTAAAGTCTTAAAAGAGGGTAAGTATAAAAATACTAGGGATAGAAGTTTTATTGACAAGTATTCATACTATTTAGAAGGAGTAGTAAAAGATAAGGATAAGATGTATTTTGCAGATATTTCTTTTGCAAATGGATTGATGGAATATTCTTTATCTGATAAGAATACAAAAATAAAACTTGAATACTATAAAGTTGAAAAAGAAACTTATGATAAGTTGATAAATATACTTAATAATCATAAAAGCTATAATAAAAAGGAAAACTAATTATAAGAAGAAAGGAGTTTACATGTTTGAAAAGTATGTATACCCCAAAAAGAAAGAAGTAGGTCTTACTTTATTTGTAAAGGCATTTTCCACTTTGATGGGAATTTTAATACCTACAATATTGAAATATATTATAGATGATGCTGTACCATCTGGCCAAAAAAACATGATAATAGGCTTAGGTCTACTTATGATATTTGTATCTTTCTTAGAATGGCGATATTCTATTAAGGCGAATAGGATGGCTGCAAAGACATCATCTGAAATTATACAAGATATAAGACAAGACTTATTTTCAAGGTCTATATCATTATCATCAAGGCAAATTGATAAATTGGGAATATCATCAATTGAATCAAGACTTACATCAGATACTTATACAGTACATAATTTCTTGGGAACAGCCATGAGAATGGGATCTAGATCAATTATGCTTTTTATTGGTGGTGTTATCTTATGTGTCTTATTAAATCTTAAACTATCATTAATCATTGTATTTTTAATTTTCCCAATATTTTTAACAATTAGATTTATATTTAATAAAACCATGCCTATGTGGAGAAAACTACATAAGCGTCATGATGAAATGGTTCAGGTTATAAGGGAATCAATAAAGGGGATTAAGGTATCTAAAGCCCTGAATAAAGTTGATGATGAAAAAGCTAAGTTTTTTAGAACAAACAAGGCAGTTAGGGACCAAACAATCAAAGCCGTTGATACTAGTGCCTTAACTTCACCAATAGTTAATGTGTTTCTATATTCTGGTTTGGCTGGAGTAATTATCTATGGTGGCTCCATGGTAAAATCTGGAGAAATAAAGGTGGGTATAATAATTGCCTTCATATCATATTTAATGCAGATTGTAGACTCGCTATTTATGATGAACTGGATGTTTAATATCTATTCAAGGTCAATGATTTCGGTAAAAAGAATAGAAGAAATCATATTTATGCCACTTGATGAAAATCAAATAATTGAAAATCCGATTGCTTTACCAGACAAAGATATAAATGTTCCTGAAATAGAATTTAAGAATGTTAGCTTCTCATATGACCAAGAAGAGTATTCCTTAAAAGATGTTTCCTTTAAAATATATCCAGGTCAAACTTTTGCGATAATGGGAGCAACAGGAGCAGGTAAATCCACAGTTATTAGACTTTTAATGAGGCAATATGATGTTGATCAAGGAGAAATTTTAATCAGAGGAGTCAATATTAAAAATCTAAAGCATGATGAATTAAACTCTTTATTTGGATCAGTATTCCAAAAAGACTTTCTTTTCAAGGGAACTATCAAAGAAAATATTGAATTTGGTAGACAAATACCTGATGTAGACCTATACAATGCAACTTTGGCTGCACAAGCTCATGAATTTATCCAAGATAAAGATGATAAGATTTTACATGAATTGGCTTCAAAGGGTGTAAACCTATCTGGTGGACAAAAACAAAGAGTACTCTTATCAAGAGCCTTTGCTGGAGATCCAGAAATATTAATATTAGATGATTCATCCTCAGCTCTAGACTTTAAGACTGAATCAAGATTAAGAAGTGCTATAGATGAAAAATTTGATCATTCAACATCAATTATCATTGCACAAAGAATATCCTCAGTTCTTGATGCAAAACAAATCATGTTTTTAGAAAATGGTAAAATACTCGAAATGGGTGACCATAAATACATGATGGAACATTGTGAACCTTACAAGGAAATTGCTGATATGCAAATCGGTGAAAGAGAGGAGGAAGTCTATGCATGATAAAACAGATGAAAAACAAAAAGTTGATAAAAGAGACTATAAAAAAATTGCTTTAAGGTTACTTAAATACCTATTTACTGAATGGAAATTATTTATTGTAGGATTAACTTTAGTTATTTTATCAAGTGTTTTAGTTTTATTTGGACCTAAACTTTCTGGTGCAGCTATTGCTAGTTTAGAATCTAGTGATTTACAAGCTATAGACTTACACGTAACTTCTAAATATGCAATATTAATGTTGGCTGCTTACTTACTATCTTCTCTTTTTAATTATATTTCAGCAAGAGTTATGGTAAGAGTTTCTGAGAGGGTAGTATTGAATATGACCCAGCAAACTTTTGACAAGATTGTAGACGTGCCAATAGCCTATATAGACACCCACCAGGCAGGTGACTTAGTTTCTAGGATTTCCTATGATATGGACCTGGTTTCAAATACTTTGGCCAATAGTGTAATCACTATAATTACATCTATAATTTCTGTAGTAGGTTCTTTCATAATGATGATGACCATATCACCATATTTATCCTTGATATTTATTTTTGTATTACCTATAACAATTTTATTTACAAATTATAGGATTAAAAAGACTAGGCCACTATTTTCTACAAGATCTAGAAAATTAGGGGAAATGAATGGTTTTGTTGAAGAAATTTTATCTGGACAAAAAACTATTCAAGCATATGAAAAGGAAGACTATTTTTCACAAGAATTTTACAAGAAAAATTCTGGATCTATAGATGCTTATTACAAGGCTGACTATGAAGCTTCCATTAACTTTCCAACTATGATTTTTATTACAAATGCATCAGTTGCCATAGTTTCAATAATAGCTTCCATGCTATATTTAAATGGTTTATTTACACTAGCCTTTCTATCATCCTTTATCTTGTATGCAAGACAATTTTCATTCCCAATTAACAATATAGCTGGGACCTTTGCTGAATTGCAATCATCATTTTCAGCTGCTAATAGGATATTTGTTTTACTTGACCAAGACAACGAAAAGAAAGATGCTGACCATGCTGTAGACCTTAGCAATGTAGAAGGTGATGTTAAATTTGAAAATGTATCATTTGGTTATGATGATGACAAAATGATAATTAAAGACTTTAACTACCATGCTAAGCCAGGATCATTGACTGCTATAGTAGGACATACTGGTGCAGGGAAGACAACCCTTATAAATCTTCTAATGAGATTTTATGATCCACAAGAAGGTGACATCAAAATCGATGGTCATTCATATAAAGATATAACAAGAAAAAGTCAAAGATCTGCCTTTGCCATGGTCCTACAAGAAACCTGGCTGTTTGCAGGTACCATAAGGGAAAATATTGCCTATGGAAAACCAGATGCTAGCGATGAAGAAATAAGAAAAGCTGCAGAAATGGCAAATATTTCAAGCTTTATTGACTTACAAGAAGATGGTTATGATACACTTTTAGAAGAAGATGCAGAAAACCTATCCCAGGGTCAAAAACAGTTGATAACTATTGCTAGAGCCATGTTACTAAATAAGCCAATGCTTATTTTAGATGAGGCTACATCAAATGTTGACTCTAGGACTGAAATACAAACTCAAGATGCTATGAATAAGTTAATGCAAGGAAAAACCTCATTTGTAATAGCTCATAGACTTTCAACAATAAAAAATGCTGATACTATCTTAGTTTTAGAAGCGGGAGAAATTGTAGAACAGGGCAACCACCAAGAATTATTAGAAAAGAAGGGTTACTACTACGACTTATATAATTCTCAATTTCTTAAAGAACAATAATTATTAGTACTAAATAAGTAAACTTATATATTGGAGTAAATCATGGATAAAGAAAAGTTAAAAACTAAGTTTGCTGAAGATAAGGAAAAATTTAAAAGAAAAAAACATTGGATAAAGCCCATATTTGTGGTAACTATATTAATAATTCTACAAGTGTTTTTATTTGTCTGGGTTTACAATAAATTTACTGCAAGAATAAATATTGTTAACTCTTTTTGGACTATAATTAGGTTTATCTTGATAATTTATATATTAAATTTAGATAAGCCTATGGACTATAGGATGGCTTGGATAATACCTATAGCTGCTCTACCATTCTTTGGTATAGCCCTATACCTATTACTTGAAATTATTCCTGGGCCTAAGCAATTAAGCAGAAGACTAAAAAGAATCAAATCAGTAAATATGCAACATTTAGAGCAAGACCCAGAGATTCATGAAGAAATAATAAGCCATAAAAATATTGATTATGGTCTTGATAGATATTTAAATAATATAGCTGGATACCCAATTTATAAAAATTCTAAATTAGATTATTTTACTCAAGGTGAGGACTATTACAAGTCACTTATGGAAGATATTAAGCAAGCTAAAGACTTTATCTTCATAGAATTTTTCATTATCAAGCCAGGGAAAATGCTTGATTCAATTTTGGATTTATTAGAAGAAAAAGTCTTGGAAGGTGTAGATGTTAGGTTTATGTATGATGGTACAAATGATTATCATATTCCCTCTGACTATAAGGCTTATTTAGAATCAAGAGGACTAGAAGTAGTGGTGTTTGCTCCAGTGCTTCCAATATTGTCAACATATCATAATAACAGAGATCATAGGAAGATTATTTCTATAGACAATAAAATTGCCTATACAGGTGGCTTAAACTTAGCTGATGAATATATAAATGAAATAGATAGGTTTGGACATTGGAAAGATAATGGTTTAAGAGTGGAAGGAGATGCTGTTAGAAGTTTTACTGTAATGTTTTTAAACTTATGGGAGCTTTCCAATGGTAAAGAATATACTTTAGAAAGATATCTAAATGAAAACCATGATACTATTTCAAATGCATTCGTTCAACCTTATGATGATTCTCCAAATGATTCCGAAACAGTAGGTGAGAATGTATATGTTGATATATTAAATCAAGCCAAAGACTATTGTTATATAATGACTCCATATTTGATACCATCAGATAGGGTAATAAATGCAATAAAATTTGCAGGTAAAAGAGGTGTTGATGTTAGACTTATGATGCCTGGTAGACCAGATAAAAAAATTCCATTTTGTATGTCAAGATCTTACTACCAGGGGCTTATAGAGTCAGGAGTAAAGATATATGAGTACACCCCAGGATTTTTACATTCTAAGTCTTTTGTTTCTGATGACAAGACTTCTGTTGTAGGAACTGTTAATTTAGATTTTAGGTCTCTACACCTTCACTATGAAAATGGAATCTTGGTATATGATGAAGACTTTGCTTGGACGCTTAAAAATGACTTCATAGATACACAGAGACTATGCCAAGAAATCACCTTATCATCATATAAAGACCTATCTATATTTTATAGGCTGGCAGGAAAGATGCTTAGAATTTTAGCTCCTTTAATGTAACAATAATATTAATCAAATAAAAAACGACCTCTAAAGTTCAAACTCGACTTATAGGAGGTCATTTTTTTTTGTGAATTTTGCTTCATATACATTTCATATTCATATTATATATTGATAAATGCATGGGAGGTATGATGAATATTATAAAAAGATCATACAGGTATATAAGTAGGAATAGTTATAAAACTCTTATATTGTTTATAGCTATGACTTTAATACTATCAAGTTTTTATGCCTGTATAAGCATATTTAAATCAAATGAGAATATAAAGGAAGAGATTTACAAGTCTTCAAATTCTTATTTTGTAATTAGTAAAAAAGATAGAAGTCAATTTAAGGCAAATCAATTAGATAAGATAAAAGAAATTGAAAATGTCAAAGATTTTAGTTTTTACAATCAACTAAATGGACAATTAAAAAATCTAAAAGTTATTGAAAAAGAACAGGCTATCCAAAGAGATGAAATACCTGAAGAATTCAAAAACTTAATTGCAGTAAACTCTGCAAGTGATTCAAGCAAGGATCCTTTATTTGAAAGTGAAAATTTTAAGTTGGTAGATGGTCGACACTTAAACGAAAAAGATGAGAGCAAAATTCTAATTCATAAGGAATTAGCCGATCTTAACAAGTTAAAAGTTAATGACCAAATTGATGTAGATTATTTAAGCAATAATGAATCTAACAATCAAAAAATAAGTAAAAAATATACAATTGTTGGAATTTTTGAAGGTATAAAACAAGAAGAAAATACTGGCTTATCTTCTGATTTTAGTGAAAATACAGTATATACTGATTACAAATCTAGTCAGGAAAGTTCAAATGAAAATAACTATATGTTAAGTAAGGCATATTATTTTGTAAAAAATCCAGAGAAAATAAAGGATACTATGGCAGAAGTTGAAAAATTAATAGGAAAAGATGAATTTGTCATAGAACAAGATGATAAAAACTTTGCAAGTCTATCTGATTCTATTGAATCAACAAGTCAGATAATTAAATTTATGATGATAATTTTAGTTGTTGCAGGCTTAGCAGTTTTACTATTATTATATATGTTTTATGTAAGAGAAAGAATAAATGAAATAGGAATATATCTTTCTCTTGGTATTAGTAAAAAAGAAATACTTGGACAAGTAACCTTAGAAGGATTTATGATTTCTCTACCGAGTTTACTTGTTTCATGGATATCGGGAAATCTGATGGTAAATTCTTTTGTAAAAGGGATAAGTCATATAAATGAAGATATAGGTGATATATCAAGCTTACTTACAAAATCAAGCAGTTTTTATAATATTGAAAACCTAATATACGCTTATCTAATATTGATACTAGTAATAGATTTAGCGGTATTTTTAGCCTTATTCAAATTAATGAGAAGAAAACCGAGAGAAATATTAATACAAATAGATTAGGAGATAAAATGGAAATATTAAAAATGAACAATCTATCATATAGTTATGTTGATAGCAAGGAAAAAGTACTAAATAGAGTGAATTATGCTTTTGAAGAGGGGAAATTTTATGCTATAACTGGTCAGTCAGGAGCAGGTAAAACAACCTTACTATCCCTACTAGCTGGACTAGATAGTCCGACAAAGGGAGAAATATTATTTAAAAATCAAAACATAAAAAATACAGGTTATAGTAACCATAGAAAGCATAATATATCTCTAGTCTTTCAAAATTATAATTTAATTGATTATTTAACACCAATTGAAAATGTCAGACTAGTAGATAAAAATGCTGGTGAAGATATCCTAATGAGAGTTGGTTTAGCTAAAGAACAAATAAATAGAAATGTAATGAAATTATCTGGTGGACAGCAACAAAGGGTAGCCATAGCTCGAGCCTTGGCTTCTGATGCGCCTATTATATTAGCTGATGAGCCAACAGGTAACCTTGATGAAAATACTGGTTTAGATATTATTCATATACTTAAAGAAGCTGCTAGAGAAAAAAATAAATGCGTAATAGTTGTTACCCACAGTAAAACTTTAGCAGACCAAGCAGACCAAGTAATAGAAATCAAAAATAAAAGTATAGTAAATAAATAGAAAGGTATATTATGATAAAAAATTCCTTAGCTTATGTGGTAAGAAAACCCCTAAAGACTTTGATTTTATTCACAATAATACTTGCAATGTCAACTTTAAGTATTGTAAGTTTAGCTATCAAGTCTTCAACTGACAAGGCTAAAAATGAAACATTTAAAAATATTTCAAATAGCTTTATTATGGAAATTAATAGAAGAACAAACCCTGGTACTCCAAGAGGAGCTGGTAATGTAAAGGGTGAAGACCTTAAGAAAATATCAGAAACTGGCCTTATAGATGGCTATGTAAAAAGAATAAGCAGTGTTGCCGACTTGCAAGGATATGACCTGGTAGAATCTGCCGAAACAGCACGAAATCAGAATCCTGAAAGAAAGAAAAACTTCGGAAGAGCTGTTATGGTAACAGGTATAAATGATTCTAGTAAAGAAAATACCTTTGTTTCAGAATCATATAAATTAGTAGAGGGTGACCATATAAAAGATTCTGATACAAATAAAATATTAATGCATAAGGATCTAGCGCAAAAAAACGGCCTAAAAATTGGAGATAAGATTAAATTAAAATCTAATATTTATGATGCTGACAATGTTAAACAAGCAAATGAAACTGTTGAAGTAGAGATAAAGGGCCTATTTGAAGGTCAAAATGCTGGACCGGTAACTGTTAGTCAAGAATTATATCAAAATAATATAATTTCAGATATAAAAACTGCGGCTAACTTATATGGAAATACAGAAGATACTGCTACATATCTTGATTCTACCTTTTACATAAAAGGGGATAAGGATATAGATGAAGTCATGAAGCAAATACAAAAACTTGATATTGATTGGAATTCATATATGCTAGTGAAATCTTCATCAAATTATCCTGTACTTCAAAAGACAATTTCTGGAGTATATGGTTTAACCAACAAGATGTTTATAGCAACAATGGTATTTTCTGGATTGATTATAGGCCTAATACTATTATTATGGATAAATGCTAGAAAGAAAGAAATCGCTATATACTTATCACTTGGCAAAACAAAGATGGAAGTCTTTAGTCAATTTGTCTATGAGTTATTGTTTATATCTATTCCAGCCTTTATATCATCATATTTTGTAGCAGGATATATATCAAAAAATATTGGGGCAAAACTATTGGCACAAGTTACAAATAGTGTAAGTAAAGAGATAGCTAGACAAAGTGGTGGAACTAATTTAGCTAGTGGTGCTGAAGCAGATGGTTTCAATAGGACACTAACTAGTTTGGATGTTGAAGTTTTAAGTAAACACTTGCTTTATGTATTTGCAATAGGATTAGTTATTTTATCAATATCTTTGATACTTGCATCAATAAAAACAATGAAAAAGAGTCCAAAAGAATTACTTACTGAGATAAAATAGTTTTAATCTTCTATATAAAGCTATATAATTGTTTTATAAAGATAATGGAGAGATAAATGAGAATACTAATAGCAGAAGATGAAAAAAATATAAGAGAAGGACTGGCAGAATTTTTAATCGATTGTGGTTATCAGATTTACCAGGCAGAGGATGGACAGCAAGGTCTAGAAATATTTAAAAAAGAAAAAATAGACTTAGCCTTACTAGATATTAAAATGCCTCATATGACAGGTATAGAATTGTTGAAAGAAATTAGAAAAACTAGTGACATACCTGTCCTCTTTCTAACAGCTTATAATGATGAAGATTATAAGCTTCAAGCATTTTCTGCTTTAGTAGATGGTTATATAGAAAAGCCTTTTTCGTTGAGGCTAGTTAAGGTTAGAATAGAAGCCCTTATAAAGAAACATTATAAAAATAAAGACTTATTCCAATATAAAAACGTCGAAGTTGACTTTGAAAGTTACAAGGCCTTTTTAGATGGAAAAGAAGTAGATATGAATGCAAAAGAATTTGAAATCCTTCATTTCCTACTTGAAAACAAGGATAGAGTTTTAACCAGAGACCAAATTTTAGATAATGTATGGAAAGATTCGGATGATATTCCATATGATAGGGTAATAGATGTCTATATAAAAGAATTGAGAAAAAAGCTTAAGTTAGATTGTATAGTCACTATAAGGAATGTAGGTTACAAATTGGAGCTGAAATGAAAAAAATAAAATTATTTCCTAAGATATTCATACTTACATTTTCAATATTAAGTATACTGACCTTGTTTATACACGTAATAGTTTATACTGTATTTCCTAAAATATATATAAAGGATATAAAGGATAATGTAGCTATTAAGGCTGATGATTTATCTAAGAGCTTAAATAATAAAGATATTGATTTAATCAAGGATACTTTAGAAATATATTCTCAAAATAGCAAGGTCAAGGCTTATATACAAGATGTCGAAACCTTTGATTTTTCTGTTCCTGGTGATATTGTTGTAGATCCTGAAAGTAATAGTCATTCTGTAGTTATAGAAAAAAGATCAATTGTAGCTAAAGATGGGAAAGAATATGATATACAATTTATTTCCGCAACAGATATTAAAAAAGATGCTAGAGATTTAAGTTTACAATTTTTACCATATTCAATATTTTTCTCCTTTTTCTTTTCTATAGTTACTGCTTATATTTATAGTAAAATGATTGTATCACCAATCTTAGATATAAAAGATGTTACCAATAGGATGATGAAAATAGATAGGGAAGCTAAATTAAAAGTGAATTCCAATGATGAAATTGGAGATTTAAAAAATCAAATAAATGTTCTCTACCAAAGGCTACTTGGTGTCATAGATGACTTAGATGAGAAAAATAAGGCCATGCTAGATTTAGAAAAGAAAAAGGTTGATTTTTTAAGGGCTACATCTCATGAATTAAAAACACCTTTGTCTAGTCTGAATGTAATCCTAGAAAATATGCGTTACAATATTGGTAAATATAAGGATAGGGATAAATATTTAGATGAGTCCTTACAAATAGTGGACAATCTATCAAAAATGATTATTGAAATTATTTCTTTATCAAGCCTACATGAGCTTGAAGAAATAGACAGTCATTGTCCTATAAAAACGAGTGTAGAAGAAGTGATTTCAGAATATGAAATTCTACAGAAAGATAAAGCTATAAATTTACAAGTAAATATAAATGATCAAATAAGCACCATGTCTCCATTCTCATTGAAAAAAGTATTAACTAATTTATATGGTAATGCTATTAAATATACTTTCGAAAAGGGACTAATTAAAATCTATAGTGAAAATATTGGGGACAGAGACTATTTAGTGGTTGAAAATACTGGCCCAACAATGACTAAGGAAGAGATAAAAGATTCCTTTAATTTATTCTATTCAAATGATAATGATAAGGGAAATGGACTAGGTTTATTTATAGTTAAAAATATACTTGAAAAATATAATAAAGACTATAAGTTTACAAGTACAAATGATGGAATGAAATTCCAATTTGAAATATAAATTAAAAGAAAGCTAGCAGATAGACTAATCTATCTGCTAGTTTTTATGCTATCCTTCTATAAAAAATTCTAAACAATTTTCTAGATATTTCTTCCATGCTTTTTCACTATGATTTTCATCTTTTCCGACAACTAATTTATAATTACTTATTCCCTTAGCTAATAAATAGCTCATAAATTTATTTGTTTCATTTATGTAGGCTTGGCTTAAGTCCTTATCTTCCTCTTTAGTCTTATCATTGTAACCTTCTTTGTCCCCTACATAAATAAAATACTTTGAATTTCTATTTAGTTCATATTGGTCAATGAATTCAATAAAGTCTATAGGATTTGCCATAAATGAAGCTAATGAAAATATGCCGTAATTAGAAAAAATATCTTTATATTTAGCTGCATACGAAGCAGTCATAAATCCTCCCATAGATGAACCTATCAGGGACCTTGCTGATTTATCTTTTTTAACAGGATAATTATCTTCAATATATGGGATTATATTGTTAATAAAAAAATCATCAAATTCTATGTGCCTAGATTTTATAACTTTATCCTTGTGAGTCGCATCATAAGGCAGGTATTCAGAAATCCTATTTTCTCCCGCATGGGATATACCTACCGCTATATAGTCATCTATATTTAATTTATCAAAACTTTCTTCAACACCCCAATTTTCTAGAGTATATTCACTTTTATCAAAGGTCGACTGTCCATCAAAGAAATATATAGTTTTATATTTAATATTCGGATCAAAATTACTTGGTCTCAAAATATACAAGGGTCTTATACTTCCATCATAATATTTGTAATCTAAAATTTCTAATTCCATTAAATCCTCCTCGAAAATAATTAATATATTTTAGTGCTATAATAATATTAGAATATAATTGTATAGAAGGTGTGAAGAATGAAAACTATTTTGATGAATATGGTAAGAATAATTAAAGAAAATGAAGTCTTAGTGTTAGACAAGAAAAAGAAATATGGCTGGGAGGGCCTGACTTTTCCAGGTGGTAAGGTGGAGCCTGGTGAATCCGTCTATGATTCTTGTATAAGAGAAGCTAAAGAAGAAACTAATTTAGACGTAAGTGATTTAGAATTTAATGGTATAATCCATTGGATTGATTTGGATAATGATAGTAGGGACCTGGGGCTGCTTTACACCGCTAACAAATTTTCTGGAGACCTTGTAGAAAATAATAGGGAAGGGAAACTATTTTTTGAAGACTATAAAAATTTTGAAACAATGGCGGGAAAAAGTGATAGTATGGAATATATCTTAGATATCTATAAAGGTAAATATTTTGAAGTGGTATTGACGTATAAAGATCAAAAACTAATTAAGGAAGAATTTAAATAATATAAGGAGAAGATATGAAATTAGAATTATGTGTAGAAAATATACAAGGAGCAGTAGAGGCTCAAAAGAACAAGTTTGATTCAATAGAGATTAATTCTGCCTTACATCTTGGAGGTCTGACACCTTCTATGGGCCTTATAAAAGAGTTAAGTAAATTAAAAGACATAGAGAAAAATGTAATGATAAGACCTAGGTCTGGTGGTTTTATATATTCTGAAGATGAATACAAGCTTATGCTAAGTGATCTTAAGGAAATGAATGATTTAGATATTGATGGGATAGTTTTTGGTTTTTTAAATGAAGATTTAACTATAGACATGGAAAGGACCAAAGAATTTGTAGACCTAATACATGAAGCTGGTAAAAAAGCAATATTTCACAGGGCTATAGATAATTGCCTTGATTATGAAGAAACTATAAAACAATTGATTGACCTGCATGTAGATAGGATTTTAACATCTGGTCAAAAAGAAAAGGCTATAGAAGCAAAAGATATGCTTGCTAGAATGCAAGCCTTATATGGAGACAAAATAGAAATAGTTGTTGGGGCAGGCGTAGGTCCAGATAATATAATAGACTTATTAGATTCAACTGAAGTTGTTTACTATCATGCTTCAGCAAGAGTAAAATCCTTGGATATGTCATCTGCAATAAATGTGGATTATTCTTTAGGTGATTTTGATTACTATGGTGTAGATTTAGAAAAAATAAAAGCTTTAGCTGAATTAAAGAAAAAACTGCTTGAAAATTTATAAGAAAAATATATTTTTGATGAAATTTAATCTTGTTACAAAGTATTTAAATAGGGTATAATTTCATTGTGAGGTAATATGAAAAATATAGTAACAAGTCCATCAAACGATTTAATTAAAAAGGTGAATAAACTTAGAAGAAAAAAGTACAGAAAAGAATACTCTTCATTTGTTATTGAAAGTAAAAAACTTATCGAGGAAGCATTTTTATCTGGCTTAGAAGTAGAGGAAGTTTTAATAAGGTCCGACAAAGACTTCTTAAATTATCCTACTAACTATACTTTTATTGAAGAAGACTTGTTCAATAAAATATCTTCTTTGGTTACTCCTGATGGATACATGGCTATAGTGAAGATGAAAGAAACTACTTTAATTTCAGATAGAATCCTAGTCTTAGATAAGATACAAGATCCAGGTAATATGGGGACTCTGATCAGGTCCGCAGAAGCTTTTGCCTTCAACAAGATAATTTCTATTTCCTCCGTAGACTTTTACAATGAAAAAGTTTTAAGATCAAGTATGGGATCAATATTTAGGTTAAATTTACATGAAAAATCTTATGATTTTTTAAAAGGATTAGACCAATACCAAATATATATAGCAGACATGGATGGTAAAGACTTTAGAAAAGAGTCCTATCCTGATAAATTATGTCTGGTAATAGGTAATGAAGGTAGGGGGATCTCTAAAGAAATAGAAAACCTTGCCGATAAAACAATAAAGATTCCAATGCAAGGACAGATAGAATCATTAAATGCAGGAGTTTCAGGCTCTATTTTAATGGCGTCAATGGTAAAAAATATTTAGGAGGAATAATGGGTTTAGCAATTGTTTTAGGAATAGTAGTATTGTTAGCAATATTTGTAGTATCAAACTACAATGGACTAGTAAGATTAAGAGAAATGGTAAGAAATGCGATGGGGCAAATATCAGCCCAAATTGAATCAAGATGGGATGCAGTATCTAACCTGATTGAAGCTACAAAGCAATATTCTAGCCATGAAGCTGAAGTCTTAAGAGATATTACAGCAAGTAGAAGTGGAATTAATAAAGACTCAAGTGCAAGGGAAGTAGAGCAAGATGATGCAAAATTTGATAGTGTAATGAGACAAATCAATGTAGTTGCTGAAGCTTATCCTGACTTAAAGGCATCTGAAGTTTACACAAATACTATGAATTCAGTAAACAAGTATGAAGAAAATGTACGTATGTCAAGAATGGTATACAATGACACAGTTACAAAGTTAAATAGTAAAATACAAATGTTCCCAACAAATATAATAGCATCCATGTTTGGATTTACTAAGGAAGAATATTTCAAATCATCAAGTGAAAAAGCAAATATGCCAAGTTGGTCATAATATGAAAAAAAGACTCACTCAAATATTCCTAGCCTTTGTGCTAATCTTTTCTTTGATGGGAGTTGATACTACAAAGGCTGGGACTATTCAGTCTATTGATTTAGACGCAACTATTCATAAGGATGGATCTGTAACTATAAAAGATACAAGAACCTTCTCTGTAGATGAAGGGACAGAACATTATCTTAATTTTGCAAATCTTGGTGAATCAGAGCTGCTTTCATATGTTGTATATGATGAGTCTGGTAATAAACTAGAAGATATTGGAGAATGGGATATAGATGCCTCTAGAGAAGAAAAAGCAGGAAAATATGGTGTAAATTATACTAGTGATGGTTTTGAAATTTGTTTTGGCTTTGGTGAATATGGCCAACATACTTTTACTATAGAATACACCTTGTCCAACTTTATTTTTAATTTAGAAGATGGCAAGCAAGCTTTTTACTGGTCATTTCTAAATAAAGGAATGGATCCAATTGACCAAGCTACTTTAACAATCCATGATGAAATGAATACTACATTTGAGTATCCCCAAGTTAAAATATGGGGGTTTGGCTATGTAGGTCAAACCAAAATTGAAGGTCAAGAATTAAAAAGTTGGACTACTGAGTCAATGTTCAGCAGTAACTATATGGTGGTCTTATCAATTTTTGATAGTCCCTTGTATGAAATTTCAAACAAGCAAGATATAACTAGTAGAGAACTTATAGATAAGGCTTTAGATGGGGCTTCATATAATGAAGAATCAGGTGATGGATCTTCAACTATAGAAGATAACAATTATTATCGAAGAAATGATTCATCAAGAGATTTCTTTTTCTTGATTCCTTTTATAGGATTTGCAACTTTTTTTGCTATGCTACGTCCTTTATTGAATAGTAATGGCATAAAGAAATTAGCATATAAACCTAGCAAAGATGTAAATTATTATAGGGAAATACCACACAAACCATTTGAAGATACTTATCTTTTAACTGAAAGTAGATTACAAGATCTTTTATCTGCCTTTGTATTAAAGTGGATCTTTGAAGGAAGGATTCAAGAGCAAAAAGATGAAAGTGGATTTATTTTCAAAAAAGAAAAAGTAAATCTTCAAATTGTAGATTTAAGCCCTATTGCAAATGAAATAGAAAATGAACTATTTTTCATGATTTTAAGTGCATCAGGCAAGGATCATTTACTAACAGAAAAAGAATTTTCAAACTATGTTAAAAATAATAGTAGTAAGGTTACTTCGTGGTTAAATAAGGTAGAACAAAAATCACAAGACTTTTTGATTGATAATAACTATTATGATTTAAAGACTGAAAAAGTTCTTTGGATGAAAAAAGAAAAATATGAACTAAATGAAGAAGGTAAAAGACTTACTGATAATATCTATGGATTTAAGAAGTACTTAGAAGAGTACTCACTAGTAAGTGAAAGATCAACTTCGGAAGTTCGTCTGTGGAATGATTATTTAGTATGGGCTTCTTATTTAGGAATCGCCGAAAAAGTTTACAAGGAATTTGAAGTAGTAAATCCTGAATATGTCCACAATAACTGGGATATTTACTATACATTTAGAATGGTAAACGCATTTTCACGAGCAGCCAACAGATCATATTCATCTGCCAGACAGGCATCCTTCTCAGGTAGTGGAGGAGGTACTTTCACTGGTGGAGGAGGCGGATCCTTCGGTGGTGGATTTGGTGGCGGAAGCCGTTAATTAATAAATTAAATATTGTGTATAAAACTCTTTTAATCTATTATGGATTGAAAGAGTTTTTTTGTTTGAATTTTAAAGCACCAATGATTAATATATCCTATAATTAAATAAGAAATAATAATATTTATAATTTTGTAATAAATTGTTAGTTAAAAAGTAAAAGTTACTTGTTAATATGATAGTGGAGGTTGATATGTCAGAATATAAAATACTAGTTGCAGAGGATGATAAGGCTATAAGAGATTCAATAGGAATATATCTTAAAAATGCAAATTATCAAGTATTGTATGCGGAAGATGGCTTGCAGGCTGTAGAAAAATTTAAAAAAGAAGAAATTGACTTGATAATTATGGACTTAATGATGCCTAATATGACTGGTGAAGAGGCTATAGTAAAACTAAGAGAAATCTCTTATGTTCCAATCATAATCTTATCAGCTAAGGGAGAAGATTATGATAAGGTTTTGGGACTTGATATTGGGGCTGATGATTATATAACCAAGCCATTTAACCCCTTAGAATTAGTTGCTAGAGTTAAGTCGAACCTAAGAAGATTTTATTCATACAAGGATAAAAGTAAACAAGTAAGCAATGGTTCAAATATTCAAATTGGAAATCTGATTTTAAATGAATATGAAAAGAATATAGAAGTAAATGGAGATATTGTTGCCTTAACTCAAATTGAATATGGTATTTTGGAACTTTTGATGTCTTCTCCTAATAGGGTATTTACAAGTGATGAAATCTATGAACATGTATGGGGAGAGTATGCCTTAGATACTAAGACTGTCACTGTTCATATAAGAAGAATCAGAGAAAAAATTGAAATAGACCCTAATAAACCAGAATATTTACAAGTTGTATGGGGGATTGGCTACAAATTTGTAGATCCAAGTAGGAGGTAAGATGAATAATAAAAATAAGGCCTATAGCAGACCTATTATATTTTCAATCCTAGGGCTAATAATCTTAATATTTTCTCTAGGAATTGTGAATGTAGACATAAGTCAGTATACCAAAGCTGATATAGGAGCTTCTCCAGAAGTTATGAACCAATTAGCTAATTTGAGAAGCCAATTAGAACGTAATGGAAATGATATTTTTGGACTGAATGATATTGAGTATCAAGGGAAAAATGAAATAATTTCTAATAGACCATTTACCAAAGATTATATGGACAAACACAACTTTGAATTGGTTGTGAAAACAAATATGGATGAAATTTTAGGTTTTGAGAGTGAAGATGAATATAAAGAATATTTAGCATTCAGAAATGCTAGTGTAAATAAATTGGTAACTTATGACAAAGCTGAAGATGAAGAATTAGTAAATGTAGAAAGAAATACAATAAAAAAATATGATTCAACAAGTGATTTTTCTAGTATAGAAGATATCTCTAGTGCTTATGCTGAGAAATCGATTTTAATAATAGGACTAAAAAAATCGGGAGATGAAGAGCCTACAGTTTTAACTAACAAAGATGATTTTAAAGATGATAAGATAAAATCATACGCAGAAAATATAATTAAAGACTTTAATTATATTTTTAAGGACAATGATGAAAGTAAAAATTTAGAACTTATAAGTTTTTATGATCTTAATGAAAATAGTTTTTTATTTAGGTCTCAAGAGCAATATATAAATACTGGGAATATATTAATTAAGATTTTAGGGGGGACCTTAGCTTTTACTTTAATTATTTTCATATATATTATGGCCTTGAACTATCATAAACTTAAGGAAAATGATGTTTTTGAAGGTTTGAAAAGAATTCCTATTGAAGTAGTTATAATTTCATTACCAATTATTTTAGTAGTAGCTATTAGTCTATTAAAAAATATTGTAGATAGTAGTCAAATCACGGATATAATATATAGGATATTTGAAAATAAGTTAGTTTTCACTTTAACTTTAACTGTAGCTTTTACAGTTTTGACAATGCTTATTACTTATTTCTCACTAGGACTTAAATCTATATATTACAAAGGTTACAAAACATTTTTAATACAAAATTCTATTATATACAAAATAGGATCTTGGATTGTTAGAAAGATAAAGACTATGGTACTGTCCTTTTTAAGACTAGTAGATATAAGTGATAGAAAAGTATTTGTTGGAATCTTTGCTTTAATACTTGGATTTTGGTTTATATTTTCCGTCTTGTTATTTAATTCGCCAAGAGTTTTTGTAATAGGGCTTATACCCCTACTAATTTTTTTCAAGATAGCTAAAAAGATATATGGTGATATTAGAGAAATACAAAGCATAAGTGAGGAATATTCAGTAGGAAATTATGAATCAAGAGTTTCAGAAGAAAATTCTCTAAAAAAATTATCAGCTAATATAAATAAGGCGGGAGAATCTCTAGAAACAGCTGTAGAAAAACAAATAGAGTCACAAAGAATGAAGACTGAATTGGTAACAAATGTCAGCCACGATTTAAAGACTCCTTTGACATCTATCATTAACTATTCACAATTGATAAATGATGAAAATACAGATATTGAAGATGTAAAAAAATATGCTGAAACTATTCATCAAAAATCATTGAGGCTTAAGGCTTTGATAGAGTCGCTTTTTGAAGTATCAAAGTTAAATTCTAACAATGTAGATTTACATTTTACAGACATAGATTTGAGAGAAATCTTTAATCAAGCCTTGGGAGAGTGGATAGATAAATTTGAAGATAAGGAATTAGAATTAATAGTGAATATTCCAGATGAAGAAGAAATAGTATCTCTAGATGGTCAGCAAACTTATAGAATATTTGAAAATGTCTTTTCAAATATATATAAATATGCTTTAGAAGGTACCAGAGTTTATATGGATATGAAGGATAAGACAATAACTATTAAAAATATATCAAAATATGCCTTAAATATATCTCCATCTGAACTAATGGAAAGATTTAAAAGAGGAGACGAGTCAAGAAACACTGAAGGATCAGGCTTAGGTTTATCTATAGCATCATCACTAACAGACCTACAAAATGGTAGATTTACTATAGATATAATTGGTGACTTATTTATAGTAAAAATAGAATTTTAATAAAAAAGATCTTTGTTAATATTAATCTATTAGCAAAGATCTTTTCTTCTATTTTAAGATAATTGGTCTACTCTTTCTTCTACATTTACTGCTGTGTTTGGAATATACTTATAATATTCTTGGTCAAAAAGTTCAGAGTTGAAGATGAAATCAGCACCGGTTGGAGATTGGGCTGTTGGTACATCGTAAAGGACTGCTGTCCTTAACAAAGCTTTAACATCAGGATCATGTGGTTGGGCCGACATGGGATCCCAAAAGAATATTAAAATGTCAATTTCTCCATTGGCTATAGCAGCTCCAATTTGTTGGTCTCCGCCTAAGGGACCACTGAAATAAGATTTAATTTCCAAGTCAAAATTTTCTCTAATAATAGTAGAAGTAGTACCTGTTCCACATAAGCTATGTTTTTTTAAGATATCAATTTTATCATACATCCAAGCAAATAATTCAGTCTTGGTGTCATCATGAGCTACAAGCGCTATTCTTTTCTTTTTAGGAACTAATACTTTTACATATGGTGTGTGCATATTTCCTCCTATTCTTTTATATTATTATATATTATTTTGACTGTATAATACAGGTAAATATGGTATAATTTGGTATATATAAAAAGAGGGAATATATGAAAACAAAAGCTTTTAACAATGATAAATACATAAAATTACAATCAGAACATATTTTAGAAAGAATAAATAAGTTTGATAATAAACTGTACCTAGAATTTGGTGGTAAATTATTTGATGATGGTCATGCTGCAAGAGTATTGCCTGGTTTTGAAGAAGATGCAAAATTAAAGATGCTTCTAAAGCTTAAAGATAAGGCAGAGGTCATCATTGTTGTAAATGCCCACGATATTGAAAATAATCAAATAAGAGGGGATTTAGGTATAGGCTATGATGGGGAGACTCTTAGACTTATAGATTCGTTTATGCATGTAGGATTCGATATAGCTGGAGTTATGATAAATCAATTTGAAAACCAGCCTGATGCCATAAAATTTAAAGATTATCTAAATTCTATGGGAATCAAGACCTACTTATCTTATACAATCTTTGGTTACCCTCACAATGTTGAGAAAATAGTTAGTGACGAAGGCTTTGGAAAAAATGAGTATGTAAAAACAAAAAAACCCTTAGTTGTAGTTACAGGTCCTGGACCAGGATCAGGTAAGCTTTTAGTTTGCTTATCTCAAATGTACCATGAAAATAAAAGGGGAATAAAGGCAGGTTATGCTAAATTTGAAACCTTCCCAGTTTGGAATTTAAATCTTAGACACCCGGTAAACCTAGCTTATGAGGCAGCGACAGCAAATCTAAATGATGTAAATATGATTGATCCATATCATTTAGAGGCCTATGGACAAATGGCAACAAATTATAATCGTGATGTTGAAGCTTATCCAATTTTAGAAACTATTTTAACAGAAATCATGGGCTATTCACCATATAAATCACCTACAGACATGGGTGTAAATATGGTAGGATTTTGTATTGAAGATAATAAGGCTGTAGAAGAGGCTTCAAAACAAGAAATCATTAGAAGGTATTTTGATAGCTTATGCGATATAAAAACTGGAAAAGCAAGTAGGAGTGAGTTAGATAAAATAGAGCTTTTAATGAAGCAATTAAAAATTTCTAGCTCTATTCGTAAGGTAGTAAGCAGGTCAAGAAAAAAGGCTAAAGATAGTCAATCACCAGCCTTTGCTTTGCAACTAGAAGATGGACAAATAGTTACAGGTAGACAGACAAAACTTCTTAATGCTCCATCTGCATGTATACTAAATGCCCTAAAAATCTATGCCAATATTAATGATGATATACCACTTATATCACCAAATATTTTGGAACCTATACTTGAGTTGAAAGATAGCCTACAATCTGAAGATAAGTCTATCTTACACTTGGATGAGGTGATGATAGCTCTTGCTATGTCAGCTACAACAAATCCTTTATCCCACCAAGCCTTAACTCAACTAGATAAATTAAAGGGATTAGAAGGGCATTCCACAGTTATGCAGGAAGCAAATGATAAAGAAATATTAAGAAATTTAGGAATAAGTTTTACCCAGTCTCCAAAATTCAGGACAAAGGGCTTATTTAAAAATTACTAGGAGTATGTATGGATAAATTAGATAGTATTTTAGTGATTGCTAATCCTGAATCAGGTAGATCTGAAAGTAAGGAAAAGGAAGATTATTTAAGGACTAAATTATCTGAATATTTTAAATATGTAGATGTAAAATATACTGAAAGAAAAGGGCATGCCACTGACTTGGTTAAATATGCGGTAGAAGAAGGATTTACTTCTATTTGCTCAGTGGGAGGTGATGGCACTATTGCTGAGATATTACAAGGCTTAATTGAATTTGATAACCCGCCAGCTTTATTGATATATCCTGCTGGAACAGGAAATATCTTATCTCAAGCTCTAGGATATAGCCAAAATCAAAATAAGGTAATTGACCAATTAGATTATGAAAATCCTAAAAAGATAGACATTGGTCTGGTAAATGGAAAAGCTTTTTCCTTTTTATTAAGTATAGGAAATATTTCTGAATCAGTACATGAAGTAAGTAATGAAGATAAAGAAAAATTTGGCTTTTTTGCCTATGTAAGTAATATATTTAAAAATATAGGAAATGATAAGCAATATAATCTTAGCGTTGAATTAGACGGGAAAAAATATGAAGGTAATGTTGATCATTTAGTTGTAACTATGTCAGAAAAACTAGGACCGATAAAAGTTTCTAACTTGGATGCCTCATGTGATGATGGCATGATGAATCTTTTTATATTAAAAGATAAGTCCTTATGGACTAAGGCTAGGGTTGGAATTGAAGCCTTTTTTGGAGATGTTAAAAATTCTGATATAGTTGAATTTATGAGAGGAAAAAAACTGACTATTAAAAATCTAAATGATGACCAAGTTCATATTGATATTGATGGTGACCAAGGACCAGATTTACCAATTGAAGTAGAGGTTGTATCAGATAAAATTAAAGTATATGTTCCAAAAAAATAAGTATAAAAATGGTGCAGACAATTGTCTGCACCATTAGTTTTATTCATTATCTTCAAGACTTACAATTTCATTTATATTTCCATTCTTATAATATTTAAATTTAATCTTTTCGTTTTTCAAGAATGGTAGCTTATTTGAAACTTTAATAGACGCTACATAAATCTCATTTGGATTTTCTTCATTTAATACTTTATTTGTATTATCCATTAAAATGTAATAATAAGTATTGCCGTCTACAACAGCTTCTCTAATATCTATGATTGTGCCTTCACCGTCTAAATATTCAATATTTTCTGTTGGATTATCACCTGTACGCATAGGATTTGCTTGTCTATGGTTTGTAAGTGCCTGGGTAACAGATGCGCCAGTTGAAACATTTTGATAGTTTTGAGCATCTATAAAGGCATATTGTTTAATAAGTCCAGCATTATCCTTAAGTGATAAGAAATATGTTGGTTTTCCATCTATATTTAATAATAGTGGGAAGGTTGCTTTATATTCTTTCTCTTGAACTGCACCTTCTGCTGATTCCATTGCAGAATATTCTTTTGCGGAGGATACAGGATAGAATTTGGCATCCTTAGTTCTCATATTTACTAAAACAAATCCAACGTTTGATTCGTCTGCTGCAACAGATGTGTAGCCTGTGTATAGGTAAACATCATCGTCTAAGGCTAAATAGTTATAACCTTCAGTTGTTCTTAGCACATTTTTTTGAGTGAAGATGGAGTTTAAATATCCGCCTTGGTATTTACCGTTCCAATCTAATTGGTCTATAATATTTTCTGCCGAATGAACCCTATCAACCCAAGTAGGGATTTCTTCTAAACTATATTTTTGGTGGTCACCATTTACTGCATTAACTAAAATTGCTCCATTTACATCTAAACCATCGAAAAATCCTACTTTAGTTTTATAAGTAGATATTATCCAATATGGTGTTCCTTCTTCATCAATTTCAAATGAAGCTTGTCCAAGTATTTCAAATGGATATCTCAATCTAGTATACCTATAGATATCCCTAAAGAAGTAGTCTTCTTTTGAATATTTTATTTTATTTTCTAATTTAACAAGATCAGCATCACCATCAACTATGTCTATTTTTAGGTAGCCTGGTAGACCCTCTCTCATATTTGTAATGTATTTAATAAAACTATTATATTTCAAAGGAGTAACCCTGTAAGGAGCATCCTTATAGTTAATTTGAGTATAGGTTGTGTCATCTATATCAAATTGAGATACTAAATCTAAAAGCTCACCCATTTTTCTAGCTCCTAACTTAATAGAGGAGTCTCTATCTAGGGTTGGTATTTTATCTATAGGAAGTTCTTCTATGTCTTCCTTAAAATTAGAAGAAATAGGATTTATAAGTTTAGCATAGTTTTTAGATTGTATTATCTTTGAACCAAATAAGTTTAAGATACCAAAGGCTACAAGCATAAAAGCAAAAGTATACCTGATAGCTTTATAAGGTCTTAAAGACTTTCCTCCTACAAAAACTAGAATTGCTAGTATAGTTCCTACATAAATCCAAGCGTCCCTTGAATGTATATTAAGTGAAGGTAATAGAATATAATAGCTTATAAGTGCATATAGAAAAGCTATGGTTAAGGCTGTTTTTCTTTGTTTTTGCCTAAACTTACTTTTCATATTTTTATCAGTCTTATTAAAAATATCTTTTATATTAAAAGTATTATCCTCTTTTCCTTCATTGTTTTCATCATTATTCCAATCGAAGTTAAAATTCCACATATAAATTCCTTTCTGTTAATATTTTTATCAATATTAACAATTTTATTATATCATGGTAAAATTATATTAATAGAGGTATTATTCATAAATTATGAAATGGAGGATATATGTCAATAGTATTAGGTATAATAGCCATATTATTTTTATATATAGTATTAAAAATACTAAGAGTGTCAATGTCAGTTATAATAAAATTATTATGGAATGGCGCAATTGGTTTAGTACTTTTAGTTATTTTTAATGCCTTAGGTTCAATCTTGGGATTAAATATAGAAATAAATGCTTTAAATGCTATCGTTGCAGGTTTACTAGGAGTTCCTGGTATAGTTTTATTACTAATTTTAAATTAGGAGGTAAGAATGGAAGATATTAAGTTAAAAGATGATTTATTTTACATGGGAGATGTAGATAATCCAACAGCTTATATAAAAATCGAAAGAGATGAAGATGGTGACTTAAGAGTTGTGTCTACTTTTGTTGATGGTAGCTTAAGAGGACAGGGGATAGCAGGTAAACTTACAAAAGAAGTTATAGCCTATGCTGAAAAAGAAAATCTTAAAATAGTTCCAGTGTGCCCTTACACTGTAAAATATTTTGAAAAACATGAAGAATACCAAGGACTTTTAAAATAAGTCCCTGGTATTTTTTTGTATTTAGTAAATAATGAAAACTTTATCATTTTATAGTAAATACAAAAAAAATGTGCTATAATCATATACATATATGGTATCTAGTAGGAGGGAGCAATGGTAGAAAAACAAGTTAGAATAAATAACGAAATAGGTTTGCATGCTAGACCAGCTTCTCTTTTTATCCAAGAAGCAATTAAGTATTCTTCCCATATAGAGGTATGGAAAGATGATAAACAATATAATGGTAAATCTATTATGTCAATTTTATCTATGAGTGGTAGAAAAGATGATCTTATAACTATAAAGGCTGAAGGAGAAGATGCAGAAGAAGCAGTAGATGCTTTAGTAAATCTTTTAGAAAAGCTATAAGTAGGTATTTATGTACAAGTATGTATAAACAATAAAAACTTTAATTCTTAAGATTAAGGTTTTTTTTGTATAGTAAGGTGGTAATATGAATAAATTAATTATATTAAGAGGGAATTCTGGATCTGGCAAGTCTACAGTTGCCAGGGCCTTACAAAGACATTTTGGAATAAATACTCTGATGATATCACAAGATAATGTATCAAGAGATATGGTTTACGCTTTAGAAGGTGGGGATGAATATACCCAAGCCTTAGCTATGCATATACTTAGCTACGGCCATGAAAACAACCCAATTACAATTATGGATGGAATATTTAAAAAACACCAATATGAGAAGTTATTAAAATATGCCAGAGATCTTTATGGAGATGAAATATATGCTTACTATTTTGATCTTCCTTTTGAAGAGACCTTGAAAAGACACGAGACTAGGTGGAAGGTCAAAGAATTCGGCAAAGAAGAGATGAAAAGATGGTGGCAAGATAGAGATTTTTTAGGCTTTATTTCTGAAAAAATTATTACAAAAGAACTAAGTAAAGAGGAAATTGTAAATATGATAATCCATGATATAACAAATGATTGATATTAATATATTATTTTGTTATATTTACTTATATAAGGGAATGAATGTCTCCCTAGTTTATACTAAACCGCACTTGTGCTGATGACTTCTACGTTGCCGTAGAATCTTCAGCTTTTTTTATGGAGGAAATTATGTATTTATCTTTAGCCTTGATATTTATTTTGGGTATAATATCTAATTTTATATTTAAGAAAATTAAGTTACCAAGTTTAATAGGCATGATTTTATCAGGTATTATAATAGGGCCATATGTTTTGAATTTAATTGATGAAAAAGTATTAAATATGTCAGCAGAATTAAGGACCATTGCCCTTATAATCGTTTTAACCAGAGCTGGCCTAACCTTAAACTTAGATGACTTAAGGAAGGCTGGTATCAGGTCTATTTTATTGGCCTTTATACCTGCTAGCATCGAAATACTAGGGATAACAATATTTGCCCATTTGATATTTAAAATAAGCCTATTAGAAGCTGCATTACTTGGGTCAGTCTTGGCTGCAGTATCACCAGCAGTTGTGGTACCTAGGATGATAAAGATTATTGAAAAAGGATATGGTAATAATAAAGCTATTGGTCAAATGATACTTGCTGCTTCATCTGTTGATGATATATATGTTATAGTAATTTTTACTTCAATCTTATCTTTGTTTACAGGCACTTCTAATAATGCTTATTTATCCTTTGTAAATATACCCGTATCAATTATTTTAGGTATTTTTATAGGTTATTTAACAGGCATAGCAATATCAAAAATATTAAAGATAATAAAATTAAAGAATTTAGAAAAAAGTATTTTTATTTTGGCTATTTCAATGCTTCTTTATTATTTAGAAATGCAAATTTTAAGTCCTATCAAATATTCATCATTAATTGCTATTATGGCTATGGGGATGACTATAAATATGAAGGATATAGGTCTAAAAAACGATATAAGTGAAAAATATAATAATTTTTGGTCTATATTTGAAATCTCTTTATTTACACTTGTTGGAGCAAGTATAAATATTACTTATGCTAAGAATATGTGGCTCTTGGCTATAGTTATTATTACTATAGGACTAATTTTTAGAATGATTGGAGTACTAATATCTATGATATCTTCAGATTTAAATAAAAAAGAAAAAACTTTTTCTATGCTAGCATATTTACCTAAGGCTACTGTGCAAGCTGCCATAGGTGGGGTAGCTTTATCCTATGGTTTAGATGTAGGAGATTTAATCCTATCTGTTGCGGTTGTATCAATTCTATATACAGCTCCACTTGGTGCTTTATTAATAGATAAGACCTATAAAAAGTTTTTAGAAAAATAATTTTTAACATTACTAATATTAGGTGTATAATTATATACAGTAATAAGAAAGGGGCTTAAATATGAAAACTGCTTATAAGGCAAAAAAAATATTTGCGGAAAATGAAGTATTCAACAATGCTTTTTTAATTGTAGAAGATGGGAAGATTGTATCTATAGAAAAAAAATATGATGGTGAATATATAGATTATTCAGATAAGTATATAGCACCAGGATTGGTAGATACTCATGTGCATGGTTATCACAATGTAGACATTACTGATGGAGAACCGGGTACTCTAAATATAATGTCTAAGGGTGTTTTACAAATGGGTGTTACATCATTTTTACCTACTACCCTTACATCATCATACGAAACTCTAAATAATGCTGTTAAGGTAATAGGTGAAGAGTACAAGCAAGTTGAAGGGGCAAAGGTTCAAGGAATATTTATGGAAGGTCCTTTCTTTACTGAAGAACATAAAGGGGCTCAAAATCCTGCTTATATGTCAGATCCAAGCATTGAAAAATTAAGACATTGGCAAGAACTATCAGGTGGTTTAATAAAAAAAATAGCCATAGCGCCAGAGAGAAAAGGAACAGTAGAATTTATTAAAGAAGCTAAAAAAATGGGTGTTTATGTAGCCCTAGCTCATTCTGATGCAGGCTTTGATACTGCTATGGATGCAGTTAATGCAGGAGCAAATATATTCATACACCTATATAATGGTATGAGAGGTTTACATCATAGAGAACCTGGAATGGTTGGTGCTGCGTTGTACTCAGATGCTTATGCTGAATTAATTTGTGATGGTCACCATGTTCATCCTGCTGCAGCTGGAATAGCTATGAAAACCAAAGGTCATGATAATATTTTACTTATAACAGACTGCATGATGGCAGGAGGTATGGGTGAAGGCAAGTCAAAACTAGGAGAATTTGATGTAATTGTAAAAGATGGCCAAGCAAGATTAAAAAATGGCTCTTTAGCTGGTTCTATTTTAGATTTAATTGATGGTGTAAAAAATGTCTATGATTGGAATATAGCAGATAAAAAACAAGCTATAGATATGGCAAGTAAAAATGCTGCTGCTTCAGTTGGAATAGATGATAGATGCGGTATCTTGAAAGATGGAAGAGATGCAGACTTTATAGTATTAAATGAAGATTTATCCTTAGTTGAAACTTATTTAGATGGTAAATCTGTTTATAAAGCTTAAAAATTATATTTTTATAGATAAAAAAGACTCAAAGTTTTACTTTGAGTCTTTTCCTTAATTTGGATAATATATAGTTTCATAATTGAAGATATCAGCTCTTGCATAACTAACAGTAAATTCAATTATTCTAGACTTTTTATCGTAAGAAGTTCTTTTAATTTTCAAAACTGGGGTATCAAGCTTAATACCTAACTTTTCAGCTTGGTCTTTATTAACCTTGTCTACAGAAAAATCTTCCCTTACCTTATAAACTTTAAGATTATAATAATTTTCAAAAATATTATATAAAGGATAAGTGTTTAGTAGGTCTCTTGTAAGCTCTTCAAAACCTTCATAAGGTACATAGGTTGTTTCTAAAAGCATCTTTTCATCGTCAGCTAGTCTTAATCTAGTAAAGGAGATAAAATTATCCTCATCTGCTATTCCTAGATTCTTATTAATATAAGCTGGTTTGTTAGTCACATTAAAGTCCAAGATGATAGTTCTTGGAGTTTTGCCTAAAGATCTAGTCTGGTCTGTAAAAGAATAATAATTAGACAAGTTTTGTCTCTTAGGAGGTCTAGAAACAAAAGTTCCTTTACCTTGCAATCTTTCAACATATCCGGATCTTTCTAACTCTGCTATAGCAGACCTGACTGTAGTTCTTGAAACGTCATGGTCTAAACATAGCTGCCTTTCAGAAGGCAATTTTGCCCCTACATCCATTTTTGTAACTTCTTTTTTCAATAGATTTAATAATTCGTGATATAAAACCATAATCCACCTCTTTATTTGTAATAATTATACCATATTTATATAATATAAAACACTTATATCTGTTAATTTGATATAATAAGTTTATGAAAAAGAATGATTTAGAGATGGCGAGTCTATTAGCAAAAAAAGTTAATAATAAATCTGGAAGAGCTTACTTTGTGGGTGGATTTGTAAGAGATAAGTTTTTGTATAAAAATGAAAATGATAAAGAACTTGATATAGATATTGAAGTTCATAATATTACAGAAAGAGATCTCATAAATATATTGGAAGAAATAGGACCATATAGCAAGATAGGTAGGTTTTTTCCGGTATATAAATTATTAGGATACAATATAGATATAGCCCTACCTAGAAGTGAGAAAAAAATTGGAGATAAGCACCAAGATTTTTCTGTAAATATAGATCCTAATATGGGGATATATGAGGCATGTGAAAGAAGAGATTTCACTATAAATGCTATAATGCAAGATATTTTAACTGGAGAATTTATAGATCCTTTTAATGGAATTTCTGATATTGAAAATAAAATAATAAGACATGTCAATGATAATAAATATGACGAGGATCCATTAAGGGTTTTGAGGGCTGCAATGTTTGCTGCTAGGTTTTCTTTTGGTATAGATATTGAAACTATTGATTTGTCAAAGAAAATAGACCTATCAAATTTATCCAAAGAGAGAGTTTTTAGTGAGTTAAAAAAAGCGTTACTTATGTCAGAAAGACCATCAATCTTTTTTGAAGGATTAGAAGAGATGGAACAGTTAAATTATTGGTTTCCTGAGATTGAAAAACTTAAAGGTGTACAGCAAAGCAGAGAACATCATTTAGAAGGAGATGTTTATAGGCATACCATGATGGTTTTAGATGAAGCTGCAAATATGTTAGAAAAGAGTGAGCTGGGATTATCTTTTTTATTGGCTAGTCTTTGTCATGATTTTGGAAAGATAGTTTCAACTGAAATAATAGAAGGAAAAGTACATGCCTATAAGCATGAAATCACAGGTTTGCCGCTTGCGGAAATTTTTATAAAAAGACTTACAACAAATAAAAAGATTTTGAAATATGTACTCAATATGACAGAATTACATATGAAACCTAACATAATGGCTAAGGATAAATCAAAAATAAAAAGTACAAATAAAATGTTTTATGAATCCATAAGTCCAAATGATTTGATACTATTAGCAATAGCTGATAACAAAGCAAGTTTTTCTATTTATGAAAAAGAAGATCCATCAAAATTTCTTTATGAAAGATATGAAATCTTTAAAACATATATGGAAAAGGACTATGTGAAAGGTAAGGATTTAATAGACTTGGGTATTGAAGAAGGTGAAATTTTCAATGACTTGTTAGACCTATCTTTAAAACATAGGTTAGCAGGAATTGAAAAAAAAGAATCCTTAAAACAAATTTTAGGGTATTATAAAAGTATAAGTAAAAAATATGAGGAGAAAAATTTATGAAATGGAAGGGTAGGAGAGAATCCGATAATGTAAGAAAATCATCAGGTGGCCAAGGAGTACCGGGAGGACTTGGTGGTCTTGTAGGTGGTTTAGGAGGGACAGGTATTGTAATTTTATTAGCTGTTTCTTTATTATTTAATATTAATCCATTCCAACTTATAGGAAGTGGAATTGGAGTTGACCAGGGTAGAAGCTCACAAAATGTGGAAGAATATGTGCCAAGGTCAGAAGAAGAGGCTGAAATAGAAAAGTTTTTATCTGTAGTTTTAGCAGATACTGAGGATGTATGGGGTGAAATTTTTGCTGAACATGGCTCTAAATATGTAGAACCTACTTTAGTTTTATACCAAAACCAAGTTAATTCAGGATGTGGACTTGCTTCCAATAGAATGGGACCTTTTTACTGTAGTGCAGACCAATCGATTTATATAGATGTTGAATTTGCTAAACAATTAAGAACTACCTTCGGTGCTAAAGGTGATTTTCCTTTTGCCTATGTTTTAGCTCATGAAGTTGGCCACCATGTCCAATTGCAAACTGGAGCTTTAAATAAAGTCCATAGTTTAAGAGGTAGGGTGAGCGACAAAGAGTTTAATAGACAAATGGTAAATCTAGAATTACAGGCTGACTATTATGCAGGAGTATTTGCCCATTATGTAGGATCAAAAGGTTACTTAGATCCGGGTGATGTTGAAGAAGGTTTAGCAGCAGCATCAGGAGTAGGTGACGATAGGATACAAGAAATGTCAGGCAGGAGAGCCAATCCAGATACTTTCCAACATGGGACGTCTAAACAAAGAAGTGAATGGTTTATGAGAGGCTATAAGTATGGAGATTTGGAACATGGTAATACTTTTGAACTTGTAAATAACTAATTTAAAATGAAACAAGTGTTAGAAAATTCTAACACTTGTTTTTATCTTATTATTTTTTGATTTCTAATATTAAATCTTTTCCAGCTTCTTTTTGTCCTAAATCTTTAGCTATATCTTTTAGATTATCAGAATCTAAGATAACAATAGCTGTTTCTGTTGGATATCCTTTTTCTTTGATAAGGTCTAAATCTGCCTTCACAATTTTATCACCTTGTTTTAGATGGTCACCTTCTCTTGCAAATAATTCAAAACCTTCACCTTTTAGGTTAACTGTATCCATACCTATATGAATCATTAATTTTAATCCTTTAATATCAAGTGTGATAGCATGTTTTGTTTCGAAAATTTGTTCAACTCTTGCATCTGCAGGGGCAACAACTAAACCATCAGTAGGTTCTATTCCTACACCATCTCCCAATAATTTTTGAGAAAAAGTCATATCTTCTAATTCTGTAATATCCTTAACTTCTCCTGTCATTGGTGAAACTATTTTTATTTTTTTACTAAATAAACTCATAAAGCCTCCATTTTTTAACTATATTCTAGTATTATTCTAACATATTTCAAGGTAAAACAAAATAAGATTCATAAATTTAAAATAAAATCTTATGGTATAATGTTTAGATGGAGGAAGGATGAGAATAGATAAATATTTGAAAAATTCAAGGATTATAAAAAGAAGAACAGTCGCTAAAATTGCTTGTGAATCAGGAAGGGTTAAGGTGAACTCTCAAATAGCAAAAGCTGGGACTGAAGTTAATATTGGAGATATTGTAGAAGTTAGCTTTGGCGATAAAGTAATAAAAGTTAAAGTACTAGAGTTAATAGAAAATACAAACAAGGCTAATGCAGAAAACATGTTTAAACTTATAGAGGAATAAGATGCCAGAATATAGAAACAATAGAAATACAAGAAATGTACAGAGGTCCAAAAACAATATAAGAAGAAAAAAAAGGGCTCAAAAAAGATTAAATATGATTTTAACTGTGACAACAGTTATCTTCTTGTTTTTAGTATTTTCTTTGCTTAAACAAAGATTTACTATAAGTAGTTTAAGGAAAGAGCAAGCTGTTTTAATTGATGAACAAAATAAGATTAAAGCTGAAACTGAACAATTAAAAGAAGAGATAAAAAAATCTAATTCACTTGAGTATATAGAAGAAAGAGCTAGAGAAGAACTTGGAATGATAAAAAAAGATGAAAAAATCTATGTAAATCCGGAAAATTCAAACAACAATCACGAAGAAGACAATAATCAAGAAGAAAATAATCAAAATTAAGTTTAAATTTAGATATGATACAAAAAATAAAAAATCTATTAGAAAAATTTAATATAAAAAATGTATTATTAGCTGTATCAGGTGGAGTTGATTCCATGGTTATGTTAGATTGTTTTTATAAACTTTCTCAAGAATATAAAATCAATATAGAGATAGCACATTTTAACCATAAAACTCGTAATGGACAATCTGACAAAGATAGCATATTTGTTATAAATAAGGCTAAAGAATTAGGAATTTTATGTCATTATAGTGAAGGTGATATGGATAGATATGCCAAGGAGAATAAAATTTCTAGTGAAGAAGCTGGTAGAATCTTAAGGCATAATTTTTTTAATGAAATATTGAATAGTAAAGATGAGCAATTTTACTTAGCCTTGGCCCATAATTTGGATGACCAAGTTGAAACCATACTAATGCGCATTATAAGGGGAACTGGTATTGATGGTTTAGAAGCTATGGATATTTTTGAATCTAATTTATTTAGACCTTTGTTGAATACGAGTAAGGATGAAATCATATCATATGCTAAGAAAAATAGTGTTGACTATGTTCAAGATTTAACTAATTTTGAAAACATCTATCTAAGAAATAAAATACGTAATCAATTGATACCTTTAATAAAAGAAGAATACAATCACAATATCTATGATAGTATTTTATCCTTATCAGACCTTGCCAAAAGTCAAAATCAGAGTTTAACTAGATACTTAGATTTATTAAAGAATAAAATCCTAGTTTCTAAAGATGAGCTAAAGGTTGAATTAAGTATAAATGAATTAAAAAATATAAGCGATTATGAAAAAATAGAGATTATAAGAAGTGAAATTAGTGATTTATCAAGCAATTATAATTTTACTAAAAATCATTATAATGAAATCTTAAAAATTATAGATTCCAATTCAAGCTCTATAAAAGTTATTAATGGGCTAGTTTTTTATAAAAGCTTTAAGAATCTAGTCATAAGAATAGACAAAGCTAATGAATTAGCTAATGAAATAAATATTGAATTACTTGACCATTATCAATTGCTCGTTAATTCGTACTTAATTGATATAGAAAAAATATCAAATGATCATGAATTTATCAATGTTAAAATACGAAAAAGAAAAAATGGGGATAAACTTTATATTAATGCTAAAGAAAGAAAATTAAAAGATTTTTTAATAGATAAAAAAGTAGATGCTTTTGAAAGAGATTTTATACCTGTTATTGAATTAAATAATAAAATAGTTCAAGTAGGAGATATCTACAAAAGAAAAAACAATCATATAAATATAAATGTAAGGAGAGACAATGAATAAAAACACACCTAGAATGGGATCATACCTATTTCCCATATTAATAGTGCTTATGCTTTTTTCATTTTTTGGAGATTATTTTTCTCCTTATACAGAAATAAGTGTTGACCAGCTTGTAAGTAAAATTGAAAAAGGTGAAGTAAAAGAGATTACAAGTAAGGGAAGAGAAGTTAAATTGAAATTATCTAATGATACCCTTGTGAAGTCTAATCTTCCAAGAGAGTTTCAAGACACATTCTATGATAATTATCTAAAAGATAGGGTTGAAAAGGGCCAAATAAAATATACAGGTTTAACCGAATCAAATGGTATGGCTTTAAGTACTATAATTCCATCTTTAATCACTTTAGTGGGTGTTGGATTTTTATTTTATATACTAATTTCCAAATCTGCTAATGCTGGTAACCAAGCTTCACAATTTGCTAAAAATAGAGCTAAATTGAACTTAGATAAAAATAACCATGTTAAATTTAAGGATGTAGCAGGTTTAAAAGAAGAAAAAGAAGAAATGTACGAGTTAGTAGATTTCCTCAGAAATCCTAAAAAATATATTGATCAAGGAGCAAGAATTCCTAAAGGTGTCTTGTTAATGGGTCAACCAGGTACAGGTAAAACTTATCTATCAAAGGCTGTTGCTGGTGAAGCAGAAGTTCCATTTTACAGTATTTCAGGATCTGATTTTGTAGAAATGTATGTTGGTGTAGGTGCTTCAAGGGTAAGGGATATGTTTACAGAAGCAAAGAAAAATGCACCTTGTATAATTTTTATAGACGAAATAGATGCTGTAGGTAGAAAAAGAGGATCTGGTCTAGGTGGTGGACATGATGAAAGGGAACAAACCTTAAACCAACTTTTAGTTGAAATGGATGGATTTTCAAAAAATGAGGGGATAATCATCATAGCGGCTACAAATAGACCTGATATTTTAGACCCTGCCTTATTGAGGCCGGGTAGATTTGATAGAACTATACAAATAGGTATGCCTGATGTTAGAGAAAGAGAAGAAATATTACAAGTTCATACAAGGAATAAAAAGCTAGCAAGTGATGTTAATTTAGCTAATATAGCTAAGGCTACATCTGGATTTTCACCTGCTGAATTAGAAAACTTAACTAATGAAGCTGCTTTATTAGCAGCTAGATATAGAAAAGAAAATATTACTTCAGATTTAATTGAAGAAGCTGCTATAAAGGTAATGGCTGGTCCTGAAAAGAAATCTGCAGCAGTGATAGAAAGAGAAAGAAAGTTAACAGCCTACCATGAAGCGGGTCATGCTGTAACTGCGGAGTTTTTACCAGAACTAGATCCAGTTCATATTATAACTATAGTACCTAGAGGTAATGCTGGTGGTTTTACAGCTTATATACCTGAAGAAGATAAGAGCTTTAGAACTAGAAATGAAATGAAAAATAGAATAGTTTCTTTATTAGGTGGTAGGGCTGCAGAAGAGCTTATTTTGGATGATATATCTACTGGTGCATCAAATGATATAGAAAGAGCTACTCAAATAGCTAGATCTATGGTAAAAACATATGGTTTTTCAGATAAATTAGGACCAATATTATATAACGATGGATCTGGAAATATGTTTTTAGGAGGTAATGAGTACTCAAGTGGCGATCATTACTCAGAACAAACTGCAGTTCTTATAGATAGTGAAGTAACTTCAATTATCAAAGATTCATATGATAGGGCTAAGGAAATTTTAAGCAATCACAAAGATTTCTTAGAAGAGTTGGCTCAATTACTATTAAAGCAAGAAACTATTAGAAAAGCTGAGTATGATGAAATCGCAAAGAAATATTCAGTAAAGGAAAATATAAGTTCAGAAATAGAGGAGATCTAATATGTATTTAAATAAAACTCAAACCACTAATAACGGCACAAATATAATGGTTATAATTATGTATGCAGGCTTGGTGTTTTACTTTTTATATAAGACTTTTAAAAGTAAGAAAGCAGCAAAAAATGCTGAAGGAAATGCTATTAAATTGAGAAAAACTATGTCTATGCCTATGAAGATTTTAATAGGTTTAGTTTTTGGTTTTGCTGTAGTATCTATGTCTCAAGGGCTGATAATAAATGGTATAGTTATGCTATCCTTATTAGCAGCTGTATTTATTGAAAGTACAAGTCCATATGTATTTGCGGAAAATGGTTTCGTTGCAAATTCAGAATGGATCAATTGGAAAAATGTTAAAAAATGGACTTTTGAAGAAAGCGGTGAACTCGTTGTAAATTACAAGTCTGGTTTTGAAGAAAAGACAGGATACCTAAAATTGGATCCTAGTCAAAAAGAAGAAGTACAAGGATTATTTAGAAAATATAAATTAAACAAATAAAAATAATATGACTGGTACCTCAAAGAGGACTAGATCGGAGGAATAAATGAAAAATACTAAAGATATCACTTTGTTAGGAATAATGACTGCTGTAATAATTATAATGCTAGTAGTTCCGGGATTAGGATTTATACCTATAGGATTGATAAAGGCAACCATAGTTCACATACCTGTAATAATATTGGCTATAGTAAAAGGGCCTAAATTGGGAGGAATACTAGGAGCTATATTTGGAGTAGCATCGATATTGGATAAAATTTTAAGACCTACTATAACTAGCTTTATTTTTATAAATCCAATAATATCTGTCCTACCTAGGATTTTAATAGGTGTGGTTACAGGATATTTAGCCTTATATTTAAGAAGAAAAAATATGAATGATTATATAAAAATGGCTATTCCTGCAGCTGTAGGATCCTTGACTAACACTATAGGAGTATTATCTTTAATATATATATTATATGGTCAAGCATATTTAGAAGCTATAGGAAAACTTGGTCAATCAGCAGCTCTAGTGATAGGATATACTGCGTTAACAAATGGGCTTGTTGAAATGTTAGTGTCAATTGTAATCGCTAGTCCTATTTCAAAGGCATTAATTAAATTAGATAAAAGAGGATAAAATGATTTTATTAATAGACATAGGAAATACAAATGTAGTTCTTGGTATTTATGAAAATGATAAAAAAATAAATTCATGGAGATTAGAAACTAGACAAACAAAAACCTTAGATGAGTATGGCTTGCAGTTAAAATCTCTACTGGATCATGAAAATATTGATATGGAACAAATAGAGGATATAGTAATAGGTTCTGTTGTACCAAATTTAGAAAACACATTTAAGAACATGTGTAAAAAGTATTTCAACAAGGAAGCTATTGTAATAGGGGAAAATACTAAGACAGGTATGCCTATTAAGTATGAAAATCCTAAGGAAGTAGGAGCTGATAGGATAGCAAATTCCGTTGCTATGGCTCATGGATATAAATTACCAGCAATTTTGATAGACATGGGTACAGCTATCACCTTTGATGTTGTAAGTGAAAAAGGTGAATACCTAGGTGGTGTAATAGCACCAGGTGTTGTAATAGCATCAAATTCATTGTTTGAAAAAGCTTCAAAATTACCAAAAGTTGAATTTGAAAAACCTAAAAATGTAGTTGGTAAAAATACAGTAGATGCAATAAAATCCGGAATGTTTACAGGTTATGTTGGTCTTGTAGATAATATAATAGATAGTATCCTAAAGGAATTGGATTATAAGGCGAATGAAACAACGATTATATCAACTGGTGGTTATTCAAAGATAATTGCAGATGAGTCTAAATACATTACAAGTACTGATGAAGACATAACTTTACAAGGTATGAATTTAATATATAAAAGAACAATAGAAAGTAATAAAAAATGAAAAAAAGATTAACAGGTTTAAATTTACTAGAAGGAAATATCTTAAAAAATTTACTCTTACTTAGCGCTCCACTGATGCTTACTTCTTTCATAAATATGGCATATAATATGACGGATACAGCTTGGTTGGGAAGACTAGGTACTGATGCAGTCGCAGCTACTGGGGCTGCTCATTTTTTTATTTGGTTTTCCGCAGCTCTTATGAATATCGCTAGAGTAGGAACAAGTGTATATGTAGCCCAAGAATATGGATCCAAAAAAGTTAATAGAATGAATAATTCTATTAAAAATGGAGCTATATTAATGGCGCTAATATTAGGTTTATACACATGTTTCGTTAATGTTTTTGCTGAAAACTTTATGAACTTATATTCACTAGAAAATCATGTTAAGGAATTAGCTGTAATATATCTTAAGATATTTTCATATGGATTTATAATAAGCGGATTGAATACATTGATATCAAATATTTATTATGCTTTGGGAAATAGTGTATATCCACTTTTTGCTAATGTTACAGGTCTAGTTTTTAATATAGTATTGGATCCGATAATGATATTTGGCTTTGGACCTATTCCAGCTATGGGTGCTGCAGGAGCAGCCTGGGCTTCAATATTATCGCAATTTATAGTTTTATTATTATTTATATTTTCAATAATTAGAGCAAAAAATGAAATGTATTATGCCTTTATTAAAGGAATAGCAAGTCTTTCAGATATGGTTAAAAAATTCAAAAAAGGCTTGCCTGCTGGACTTATGAGTGCTACACATGCAGCAATTTCTCTACAACTTACAAGATATATGACAACATATGGTACGGGACCTGTTGCTGCTTTTACAGTAGGGTCTATGCTGGAATCTATCACATGGATGACAGCTGAAGGTTTCCAAGGTGGAATTACATCATTTGTAGGCCAAAACTATGGAGCAAAACTTTATGATAGATTGAAGGAAATTATAAGAAAGTCAATGGCAGCTATTTTAGCCATAGGAGCTTTTGGTAGTTTAGTTCTTATAATTTTTAGGTATCCTTTATTCAAAGTGTTTATACCTGATGATCCGGAAACATTAGAATATGGTGCAAAATACTTATATATATTAGGTATGTCACAATTATTTTCAGCCATAGAAATTGGTGCTGGTGGTGTTTTTAATGGCTTGGGACAAACAAAGATACCAGCCTTTATCTCAATGATATTTAATGTTTTAAGAATTCCAATGGCCTTAGCTTTGATGCCTATATTTGCTTACCAGGGGATATGGATGGCTATGACCATATCATCTATACTCAAAGGTCTTTTCTCGGGAATCTATTTAAGCAAAACATATAAAGAAATTAGACATTAAAAAAAGGTCATATAAGCAAAGTAAAATTGTTTATATGACCTTTATCTTATTTTATTCTCTTATATATTTAATATCATCAGGGTTATCCTCTGTGCTTTCAAATCTCTCAACGACCATTCGTAAATCATATTTTTCGCGAAGCCCAATTATTTCTTCCATCATTGATGATTTATGATGGATATCCAAAGCTTCTTGATTTTCCCACCTATCAATTAATAATATAGATCCATCATCTTCAAAAGGAATATAATAATCATATTGTATATTTCCTTTTTGATTTCTAATTTTATTGACTATATTATTATCTAACATTTCTTTAGCAAAATTACTTGCATTATCTTTCTCACCTATATATCTAATGTGTATTAATAAGCTCATAATTACCCTCCTAAAATAGTATTAATTGATTTTACTTTTTATTGGGAATAGTTAGAATAAATTCACTACCCTTAGCTGGTTCAGAATTTACTCCTATATTATATCCTAATAAATCTGCGTAGGATTTTGTTATTGCAAGTCCAAGGCCATGGCCTCCAACCTCTCTATTTCTAGCACTATCAACCCTATAAAACCTATCAAATATATGACTAAGTGATTCTTGGTCCATTCCTACACCATTGTCTCTTATCATTATAATATCTCTATTTATAAGTTTATCGTGACTGATGGTTATATCACCACCATATTCAACTGCCTTAATTGCATTAGAGATTAAATTACTTAATATTTGCTTTAATTTTGTAGGGTCAGTTTCTATATAAGATTTAGAAGTTAGTACTTGAGTGAAATTAATATTTTTTTCTTTCAGAAGTGGTATAAAGCTATTAGTTATATCTTCAATAAGTGATTCTAACTCGATATTCTCTAGCTTAATTTCTTCTGAGTCATTGTTTTGATTGAAAGAGTCTTCTAATTTGTCAATCATCATACTTAATCTTTGAGTTTCTGTAAGTAGGGTATTGATAGTTTGTTCATCTGCCTCTATAACCTGGTCTTTTATTCCTTCTAGATGTAAAAGTAAATTTGTGATAGGAGTCCTTAATTCATGAGCTATATCATGAGCATAATCTATCCTTCTCTTTTCTTGCTGATTTAATGTTTTAGCTAAAAAATTAATATCTGCAGATAGTTCATCTAGTTCAAATACATTATAATTTGTTTCTTTTAAATTAAAGTTTCCCTTTCTTAATTCTCTTGTTTTTCTTTTAATATCAGTAATTGGATCTGTAATTGTTTTGCTATACAATAAAACAAATATAGATCCTAATAATAAGGAAATAATAAATATCAGGGTATGATTTCTTACAATTTCTTTTTGGAAGTTCGATATACTTTCATCGTAAGAGAATATATCAGCTATATAATTAATTTTTAGATATCCAATAGCTGAACCAAATTGGTCTAATAAATCTATTTTAATTTCAAGTAAATCTTTTTTACTATATTTTTCTAAATTTCCTATACCATCATATCTACTTACTAGTTGGTTGTTATTGGTATATAATTCAATTAGTAATTTTTCGTTTTGAGCATAATTTTCTAAAATTAATGGATTTAATCCTGGTTCACTTTGCGCCATACGTTTCAAATCAGAACTTATTTGCTCAAATGATTTGTCACGTTCAATCTTTATAAAAGTTCCAAATGAATTTTTTAATACATATAGGGAAGTGAATAGAGATGCAAGTATTAGAAGTACTAATAAAACAATTATACCTCTATTTAGTTTAGAACTGAGTTTCATCTATTTCACCTGCTTTATATCCAAGACCATAGGTAGTTCTTATATACTTAGGAGTTTTTGGATTATCCTCAATCTTTTGTCTTATGTTTTTAATATGAGTATCAACTGCTCTGTCAAAGGCTTCATAATCAAATCCAAAAGATATTTCTATTATCTCATTTCTAGTAAATGTTTTATGGGGGTTAGCATATAAGGTTTCAATTATAGAGAGTTCATTCTTAGTCAAAGATATTTCTTTATCATCTTTTAATACTCTACTATTGGAAAGGTCTACAATTAGTCTGCCATCTCTGGATTTAATAAAATCTTCATTTGGATTTACTCTTCTTAATATAGCTTTTACTCTTTCTACTAATTCATTTCCCGAGAATGGTTTTTTTAGATAGTCATCAGCTCCTGATTTAAATCCTTCGATTATGTCATTTTCATTTACCTTAGCGGTAACAATAATTATGGGAATATTTGAGTTTTCTCTAATTATAGAAAGTACTTGTTCTCCTGATAATTTTGGTATCATTAAGTCAAGGACTACTAGGTCGAAATTATTATTATAAAATAAATTTATGGCTTCATTTCCATCATTAGCAAGACTTGTTTTAAATCCAGCTTTTTCTAGGTAGATTTTTTCCATATTAGCTATGCCATGTTCATCTTCAACGATTAAAATGTGCTTACTCATATTTCCTCCTATAAGAAAAGCCCTTTTTCAAGGGCTTTTCTTGTAATATTCTACTGCCTTAGGCAGCGTTTTGTTCATCATCATCCTCATCAGAATCGTCATCTATTTCAGGATTATCTTCTCTTTGGTCATCATCCTCTGGTGTTTCTGGATTTGGCCTTTCAATACTTGTACTTGTGTTTCCATCAGGATCAGTTATAGTTCTTGTAATTGTACCATCTGGGCTAATTATTTCTTCTATAACTGTACCATCAGGTCTAGTTGTAGTTTTAATTATAGTACCATCTTCTTGTGTTTCAGTTTCAGATGTTGAAGTTGCACGTAAATCGGAAACCTTAGTTGGAGCTTGATACTTCCAATCTGTAGGAACAACACCATTAAATTTGGCTGGATTATAAGGTATAGGTCTTTTTACGAATACCCTTTGAGCTACTAAGTTACTTGGTAATCCTTCAGGAGCCAATAGATTATTCCTTATGTCTACAGAAACAAGTATATGGGCCTTAGATTTTTCTGTAGGAACAGTACCGGGAGCAAAGTATTCTGTGATAACTTGACTTCCTCTTGGGTCTTTACTTGTTAAATCACTAGGTAATAACCCATCAACTGCTGATACCTTAGCTTCTTCTATAGTATCAGGTTTTTTGTATGGAACATTTTCCAAGTCGTTTACTATTTTATCCATGTAAGAATAGTATAGTCTTGCAGCAGCGGATGAATCTGAATTAAGTGTTAGATTTTGATTGTCAAATCCCATCCAACTTGCAGCTGTATAGTAGTTATTATATCCTACAAACCATAAGTCTGCTTGATCATCACTTGTACCAGTTTTACCAGCTGTCCACATACCTTTTTTATTCATTTCATTTAGAACCCAATTTTGGTTGGCTATTTGGTGCATTACATCACTAATTAAAAAGTTGTTTTCTTCAGATATTACTCTTATTGGTTTATGCTCATTTACATAAATATCACCTAAAGAATCAGAACTAATTTTAGAAATAATGGAAGATTCTATTCTTTCTCCTTTATTAGCAAATGTTTGGAATGCTGAAGCCATATCCATTGTGGTCAATCCTTTTGTCAAACCACCTAAGGCTGTTGCTAAGTTTTCATCATTTGAATTTGGGTTTTCTTCTTTGGTTACGAAGTTATCATTTTCTGGATTGTCTGGGTCAATAATACCAAACTTAGTTAAATAAGATTTAACTGTATCCATGTTCATTTGTTCAAATATCTTTACAGTACTTGCGTTTTGAGATTCAAGTAGAGCTTTTCTAGTAGTTTGAATACCCTTGTAATGGTTGTATACGTTTCTTGGCCATGGTCTGCCACCTAGCATAGAATGAGGGGTATCGTCGACAGGATCTGCTAATGTACGTCCTTCTTCTAAAGCAGGTGCATAAACAGCTATAGGCTTAATTGAAGAAGCTGGGTTTCTATTATAATTAGTTGCTCTATCGATAGTGTCATCAGGACTATCACCTCTTCTTGATACCATAGCAACAACTTCAGCTGTTTTTGAATCTAATATAACTGTAGATGATTGAGGTTGAACAGTACCCACTGTTTCTACGGTATATAAGTCAGGATTTAAAATGATTCCGCTGTCATATTCTTCGTAGAACTTATTATCTGCTTGGTTGAAATATTCTTTCTTTATTGTAAATCCACCATTGTTATTTTTTACAACATTATCTTCTGGCATTTCTATAGACCCAATTCTGTAGCTAACTAATTCTCTTTGGTCATTAACGCCAAAGAAAGGTATAAAGCTTATATATCTACCTCTTAATTGAACCCTTGGTGAATTAATTGTTAGGTCTCCATTATCAGCTATACTATATGCTGATTTTGGAAGGATAACCTGGTTTTCTTCATTTAAAATATTTGATTTTTTAACTAAAATCTTTTGACCATTAGCAACTATGTCACCACTTGAATCATAAGAAAGTCTGCTAAGTAGGGGTCTACCTCCAGATGTTTTATTTTTGAATATATTGGCAAAGTTTTTGTATGTTTCTTCAAGTTGTTCTTGTACTTTCCAATCTATAGTTGTAGTAATTTTTAGACCACCAGTATAGAAGAGATTATTTGCATCTTCATATGACATATCTTGTGTCTTCATAATTTGGCGAATGGCTTGTTTTTTTATCAAGCCTGCTATATGAGAAGAATAGTCTTTTGTAAGTTTACTTGCTGGTTGTATACTTGCAATTAAATCAAAAGCTTTAGCTTCATCATATTCTTCTTGACTGATTTTACCTAATTCTAGCATCTTTGCTAGGGTAGTATCTTTTCTTGCAAGCACCTTATCATTAGACACTGCCTTATATGTGTATCCTGAAACCTTGTAATCTCCAATAACATTGGCATTTTCAGGAACAGTTGCAGGTGGATAGGCTAAAAACAAAGCAAACTTAGCAGGAGCTTGTACAAGCGAAGCTAAAGTAGCTTGTTGGGCAAGATTTAAATCTTTTACAGATTTAGAAAAGTAAGTTTCAGCAGCGGCTTCAACACCATATGAATGTTGCCCTAAAAATACTTTGTTTATATAAGCTTCTAAGATTTCTTCTTTTGTAAGCTCTGATTCTACTTTAAGAGCTAGATACATTTCAGTTATTTTTCTTTCCCATTTAACATCATTTGTTAAATAAACATTTTTAACTAATTGTTGGGTGATGGTTGAACCACCTTGAACAATTCCTCCAGAACTTATATTTTGTACAAGTGATCTACCTATACTATTTATATCTATACCATTGTGTTCTAAAAATCTTTCATCCTCAATAGATATAAAGGCATCGATTAAATGTTGAGGTATATCTTCATATTTAATAAGTTCTCTATATTGCCCATCTGCACCATAAGCAATAGACTCAATCATGTTACCATCTTTATCATAAATTTTGGAATTCTCATCCAAGGTCAACATAATTTTTTTTGGTTCTATTTTTGGAGCATTTTCAGCAACTTTAATCATTGATATCCCAAGCATAGCGCCAACTACTACGGCTACAATACTTGCTACTAGTAGGAATATTAAGATTATTTGCAAGACTAACTTGAATAACCCAAAAATCCTATTATCTGATTGTTTTGTCATTTTTTCTCCTTATTTACAATTATAATATTTATAATATATGCTATTATACCATAGATAAATAGCAAATTAAATATTAGGGATTTAGGATTATACAGGCAAGTTGACATTTGTTATAATGAATATAGAGGTAAAAATGATTAAAGAAAAAGTTTTGATTGTATTATTAAATGTAGATAATAAATATAGCGAATCACAAATCGAATATAAAACAGATGAACTTAAAGAACTGATTAAGGCTTCAAATGCTCAAGTTGAATTTACAGTAGTTCAGAATGCGAATAATATAAATCCAAAATATTTCATTGGTAAAGGAAAAGCTGAAGAGATTAAAACAATTTGTGAAAACCATGATATTGATACGGTGATTTTCAACCATGATTTATCAGGTAGTCAAATGAAAAATCTTGAAGATACTATAGATAGAAAAATAGTTGATAGGACTGGTTTAATCCTAGATATATTTGCTAGAAGAGCTAAAACAAAAGAAGGTAAGTTGCAAGTAAAATTAGCCCAATTAGAATACAGGTTACCAAAGCTTGTAGGATTTAGAAATTATCTTTCTAGAGAAGGTGCTGGTATAGGAACTAGGGGACCTGGAGAGCAAAAACTTGAAATCGATAGAAGGTCTATACAAGCAGAAATAACTTCTATCAAACATAAACTTAAAAATGAAAAGTTAAAAAGAGATACGAAAAGAAAAAAGAGGTCTAATGCAAATCTAGCAAGTGTATCTTTGATAGGGTATTCTAATTCAGGGAAGTCTACTATACTTAATAAATTATTAGCTAAAAATGAAAAAAATGAAAAAAATGTTTATTCTGATGACTTACTATTTGCTACTCTAGATATAGCATCTAGGACCATAAAACTAGATAATGATAAAGAGATGATTGTAAGTGATACTGTTGGATTTATTAGTGATTTGCCGACAAAATTGGTAGAATCTTTTAAGTCTACTTTAGAAGAAATAAAGGATTCAGACTTACTAATTTTAGTTATTGATTCATCTAATGACCAATATGAAAATCAAATCCAAGCAACTAAAGATGTTTTGAAAGAAATGAAAATAGAAGATAAAAATATACTTTATGTTTTTAACAAGATGGACCTAGTAAAAGATTTTGTTGATTATAATAACTATGAAAATGAAATCTATATGTCGGCCTTAGATGAAAAAGATATTGAATCTTTATTGGATAAAATAAAGAATATTTTATATGCTGACTATGATTATTATAAAGTATTGATTCCCTATAGCAGATATGATGATTTAATAAGTCTAATACCTGATAAAATTAGAGAGAAACAAATCTACCTTGAAGATGGTATAGAAACATATATCTATATTAATAAGAGGGACTTAAGCCTATATAAAGAAATAATTAAGGATAAATGATGAAAGAAAAACTTAAAGATGAGTATACTACTATTTTAGGTCATAGTATTCATGAAATTGAAATTAAAAAATCTAGATTTATAGCTAATATTAAAAGATGTAATAATGAAGAGGAATCTCTAGCTTTTATCGAAGAAATAAATAAGATGCACAGGGAAGCTACTCATAATTGCACTGCCTATATAAATGGCCCAAGACAAATGATTCAAAGATACAATGATGATGGCGAACCTCAAGGTACAGCAGGTATACCCATGCTAGAGGTCTTAAAAAAAGAAGGCCTCACTGATATAGCAGTAGTAGTGACTAGATATTTCGGTGGGAAAAAACTTGGTGCTTCAGGTCTTATTAGAGCTTATGGTGGAGCTGTTTCCGAAGTATTACAATTAGCTGAGATAGTTGATCTAAAAAATTATTATAAAGTAAAATTTATATTTGACTATACTTTTTTAGGAAAAATAGATAATTATATATCTGAAAATAATTTTTACCTTAAAAATAGGGACTACCTAGAAAAAGTAGAAAATACTATGTATATTAGTGTAAGGGAATATGAAAAATTTAAGAACGATTTACTAGATATGACTAGTGCGAATATGGAAATAGATATTGAAGATACAATTTTATTACAAGTAAGAAAAGGAGAGATAATAGAGTAATGGCTGGACATAATAAATGGAGTAAAATAAAAAATAAAAAAGGTGTTGCTGATGTAAAGAAAGGAAAAATGTTTACTAAAGTAGGTAGACAGATTACTGTAGCAGTAAAAGAAGGTGGGGAGAATCCAGAATACAATGCTGCCTTACAATCAGCAATAGAAGATGCAAAAGCGATAAATATGCCAAATAAAAATATAGAGAGAGCAATTAAGGCTGCTAGTCAAAATCTTGATTCTGCTAATTTTGAACATGTTTTATATGAAGGTTATGGCCCTGAAGGGATAGCTATTATAGTTGAAGGATTGACTGATAATAGAAATAGAACTGCTCCAGAAATAAGACATGCTTTTGACAAGCATGAAGGAAATTTAGGTACCGATGGGTCCGTTGTTTTTATGTTTGATAGGCTGGGTGTAATCCAACTAGGAGGAGAAAACCACAATCAAGAAGAACTTATGGAGTTAGCTTTAGAGGCCAATGCTAATGATGTAGTGGAAGAGGATGGTATTTCTGAAATATTTACTAGTGTAGAAGATTTCCATCAAGCCAAGCAAGTTATTAAAAGTAAAGGTTACGAAATAGAAAACTCTCAAATCATGTACTTGCCTAAGATGACAAATCTTGTAAATGATCCAGAAAAGAAAAGACTTTTAGATAATTTAATTGAAACTTTAGAAGACAACGATGATGTACAAAATGTATATCACAATTGGGAAAATGATGAAGACTAATAAAAAACTGAATATTATTTGTATAGCTTTGTCTATTATAGTGATTCTTTATTGCTTAACATCTGCTATACAACAAATTTCTAATGATAAAAAATATTATAAAGATTATGTAGTAAAAAATGAATTAGGCAAGCAAGTAAATCTAGATGATAAGCAAATATTTAATCTCTATGATTCTTTGATTGATTATATAGATACTGGTGATGAAACTTTAATAAAAGATAATTTTAATAATAGAGAAGTTTTACATATGAAAGATGTTCATCAATTGTTTAACTTAAATAAACAAATAAATAAAGCAAGTATGCTAGTATTTTATCTTTTTATTTTAATGAATTTTATTATAATATTGTATAAAGAAAAGTCAAAGACATTAACTGAAAAAGACTTAAATATATTTAGTGAAAAAACAAAATTAGTCAAAAATTATATTCTTGTTCTTATTGGAGCAATGCTAATTTTAGCAATTTTTATAGCTAGTGACTTTAGTAAATATTTTATAAAATTTCACGAATTGTTTTTTGATAATGATTTATGGGTATTAAATCCCGAAACAGATATTATGATAAGAATGTTACCAGAAGATTACTTTATGAAGATGGCAAGTAGAATCGCTTTTTCCTTTATTTCAAAACTTGCTATAATAATAATTATATTAATGGGCTTATCATATTTAGCTAAAAGGAGACGAAATGTTTGAATATAACGGAAGTAGAATTGCATTTTCTTTATTTGGTATCGATGTATATTGGTATGGTTTACTTATAGTATCAGGTATGGTGCTAGCAATTGCTTTGATAGCTAATGAATTAAAAAAACAAGAACAAGATCCTGATTTAATTTATGACCTGTCCCTATGGGTGATACCAGCAGCGATAATTGGTGCTAGGTTATGGTATGTAATATTTGAATTTGATAGGTATGATTCTATTTTAGAAATGATAAATGTGAGAGATGGTGGTCTTGCTATACAAGGTGGTATTATAGCAGGTGTAATCAGTGGATACATATTTTCTAAAAGAAAGAAATTAAATTTTATTAAATTAGCAGATCTTATTTTTATATTTTTACCACTAGCTCAAGCGATAGGTAGGTGGGGAAACTTTATAAATAATGAGGCTTATGGTTATGAAACAAACTTACCGTGGGCTGTAATCATAGATGGTAAGTCATACCATCCAACATTCTTTTACGAATCCTTATCTAATTTTATATTATCAATGGTCTTATGGTATTTATATAGAAATAAAAAGCTTAAAGATGGGACAACAACATCCTTATATCTAATATTCTATGGAATAATAAGATTCTTTGTAGAGGGACTGAGAACGGATTCACTATATTGGGGACCTATAAGAGTTGCTCAATTAATATCAATAGTATTTATACTTTTGGGAATAGTTTTGTTGGTTTATATGAATTCAAAAAAGAAAAAAGCTTAGAGGAATATTACAAAAAATTAATAATACAAAATATAGCAGCTTATATTGCGTAAAGCACTAAATAAGCTAAAAATTATGAAAGTATTTACATAAAAAATGTAAATACTTTTTTTTGTTTTTAAAATCCTATAAAAATTTTGTTTAGATATTGAGAATTCTCAAGTTTGAGCTTGTAAATTTCAAAATATTAGTATAGAATAAAAGCAAGTGGTAACACAGTGGTGTGTTAGTGGAAGAAAGTGGTGGAATTATGTTTATAGGTGAATACAATCATTCAATAGACAATAAGGGAAGAGTAATCATGCCTTCTAAATTTAGAGAAGAGCTTGGTGAAAAGTTTTACGTGACCAAGGGAATGGAAGGTTGCGTTTTTGTCTATGATGAAAATGAATGGCACCGCTTAGAAGAAAAAACTAAACAATTAAGACTGACTTCTAAAAAAGCAAGACAATTTGAAAGAATCTTCTACGCACCTGCAAGAGAAATGGAATTTGATAAACAAGGAAGATTTGTTATACCACAAAATTTAAGAGAATATGCAGATATTTCAAAGGAAGCTACCATAATTGGTGTTTCTTCAAGAATTGAAATATGGGATACAGATAGATATGAAGAATATATGAAGTCTGAAGATATGGATTATGACAACATATTTGAAGATTTTGAAGATTTAGGAATATAGAAAGTAGATGGCTGATATGAAATTTCAACATGAACCTGTATTGTTAGCAGAAACAATTGAGGCGTTAAATATTAAAGAAAATGGAATATATGTTGATTGCACCGTAGGTGGAGCAGGCCATTCAATAGAAATTTTAAAAAGAGTGGGCAAAGATGGTCGTTTAGTTGCTATAGACCAAGATGCTAATGCATTAATGGCTGCTACTGAAAGACTTAAAGATTATAAAGATCAAGTATATTTCATTAAATGTAACTATGCCTATTTAGGAAAGATATTAGATGAATTAAATATTGATAAAGTAGATGGAGTTTTAATGGATATAGGGGTTTCTTCTCACCAATTAGATGAGGGGAATAGAGGATTTTCATACCATCAAGATGCTCCGCTAGATATGAGAATGGATAGTGACCAAGAATTAACAGCTAAGGATGTTGTTAATACCTATAGTCAAGAAGAATTAGAAACTATTCTTTGGAACTATGGTGAAGAAAAATGGGGAATGAGAATAGCTGAATTTATAGTTAAGGCAAGAGAGGAAAAGGAAATTGAAACAACCTTTGAACTTGTTGACATTATTAAGGCTGCTATTCCTAAAAAAGTAAGGATGAATAGCAAGCATCCAGCTAAGAAAACTTTCCAAGCTATTAGAATTGAAGTAAATAAGGAGTTGGATGTATTAGAAACAGGAATACATTCAGCAGTTGATAGGTTAAAAGTAGGTGGAAGACTGGTAATTATTACTTTCCATTCACTAGAAGATCGAATAGTTAAAACTAATTTCAAAGAATTAGCTCAGACGTTCGAATATCCACCAGAAATTCCTATACAAGCACATGAAAAAACAGAGAAAATAAAAGTGATTACAAGAAAACCAATTGTTGCATCTAAAGAAGAATTAGAAAAGAACAATAGGTCAAGGTCTGCAAAATTAAGAGTAGCAGAAAGAGTTTAAAATATAATTTATTAAGAGGTTAAAATGGAAGATATAAGACAAATTGAATTAAATAATAACTTTACAGGTGCTTTATCTTCCACTGCTAAAAGAAGAGTAAAATCTAAAAGCAAAAATAAGATAAAAGTTAATTCTTACAAGTTAAAAACTAATTTAATTAAAATAAATATTTTAGGTGCAATATTTGCTATTATTTTATTGGCGTCCTCATACTCAAATATGGTTAAAATGTCTTCAAATAACTTAATATTGAAAGAAGAAATAGAAGGCTTGAAAACTGAATTGAATAATGTAGAAAGTATAGCTATGACAACTAACTCTCCATCAAGGATAGAAAAAGTTGCTAAATCCAGATTAGGAATGGACTACCCAAATAAAGATAGCTATGTAGCCTTAGAAAATTCGGATAAGATTAAATTAGCAAAAGAAAAGAATAATGAAATCAAGACAGCAGAAAACAATAAAAATAAATCTGTAATGTCAACACTTGGCAAGATTTTTGGTAGTGGTGAATAATGAAAAATAAACAAAAAAATAAAAAGCTAAAAACAAATGAAAAGATATTTCTTGTTCTTTTGTTTTTAGCTTTTTTACTTATAACATATACAATAAGATTATTTTCTTTACAAATATTAGATAAAAATAATTATAAAGAAAAAGGTAATAATGTATCTTTAGTAGGTAGAGCAATTAAACCTGATAGAGGAAATATATTTGACAGAAATGGTAAGCCCTTAGCACTTAGTCAAAAGGTTGAAAGCTTATATATGCTTAATGTGGTTTCTGAAGAAGAAAGTCAAAAAGCAACTAATGCTATAAATAATAAGGCCTACTTTGATAAGTTGAGTCAAGAAGAAAAGGATAAACTTTTGAATACTGCTTCATTAGCAGTTTATAAAGATGAAGAAATTTCAAAAATAGCAAGTATTCTTGAAGTTGATGAGGCTTATATTTATGATTTTATAAAAAACAATAAGGAAGATTTTATATATAAATCTCTTAATAAATTCCAAAAAGAACAATTACAATTATTAGATCTTCCATATTTAATTTATCTTAAACAAGATGATAGATATTATCCTAATCATGAAGTTCTCTCAAACACTCTTGGTTTTATTGACCAAGATGGAAAAGCTAATTACGGTTTAGAAAAATATTATGATGAAATACTATCTGGTAAAGAAGGGTATAGAGAGTTCTTTAAAGCCCTAAGGGGAACAGAAATCCCTTATACAAAGGATAAAGATGTAGAAGCGGAAGAATCAAATGATTTAAGAACAAGCATAGATATTGAATATCAAAAAATAGTGCATGACCAACTTACTAAAGTTATGTACAAATTTAAGCCTATGTATATTACGGCAATACTTTCTAATCCGAATAATGGAGAAATATTAGCTATAGAATCATTACCAAGTTTTGATGCAAATAATCCTAGAAAATTAGATTCTGAAATAGATAACATGTTTTTAAAAAACATTAAGGTTAGTGAAGGTGATTATCTATTAAGTAAATGGAACAATAGGGCTGTATCAAATCAATATGAGCCAGGGTCAACTTTTAAAACTATAACAGCAGCTTTGGCATTAGAAACTAATTCAGATATAGCTAACAAGGTTTATGAAGATAATGGATTTTATCAATTAGCGCCAGGGGTTGTGATAAGATCATGGAGATATTGGGATCCTCATGGTCCACAAAACTTAAGAGAAGCATTTAAAAACTCTTCAAATCCTGTATTTGTACAAGTTGCTAAAGATATAGGTAAAGAAAACTTTGTAAAATATTCAAAAGGTTTTAGATTTGGAGAAAAGTCTGGAATAGATTTGCCAAATGAGGTAGAAGGTAACTTTCCTAAAAACGCCGAAATTAGTGATGTCGATTTTGGTACTTTATCTTATGGACATTATGTTAATACAAATCCTATACAATTAATTTCAGCTTTGAATTCAGTAGTAAATGGTGGTAAATACTATCAACCACATATTGGGCAAGCTGTATTGGATAAAGAAGGAAAAGTTTTATACGAAAATAAAGATGAGTACAAAAATAGAACTATTTCTGAAAATACTTCTAAAGAGATGAATGAATATTTAAAATATACAGCAGATAGCTTTGGAATGAATACTGATACAAAACAATTTGGTGCAAAAACAGGAACTACTGTAAAATATCAAGAAGAGTCTATATTTGATAAAAGCGATCAATTTTATAATAATATAGGTTCTTTATATGTCACTTATCCAGCGGAAAATCCTGAAATAAGTTTATTATTAATTGTAGATGAACCTTTAACAAATGATACCCATAGTTTAACTATAGATATGGCTAAAGAAATCATGGATAAAATCATAGCAATAAAATCTAATTCTAGCAAAGATATCAGCAAATCTGACATAGTAAAAATTCCAGATTTAATTGGTAAAACTATAGCGGAAGTTAAAGAAGAATTGGATAAAATGGGATTAGACTTATTTACAGATAGCAATGTTGGTGATTATCATATTGTTTCAGATCAATATCCTACAAAAGGAAATATGATTGAAAAAGACTCTGTTATTGAACTTAAGTCAGAAGGAGATATACAAGTTCCTAATTTAATAAATATGGATATTGATGAAGCTCTAAATTTATTAGAGAATAATAATATAGAATATGAACTTAAAAATAAAAACAAGTATATTGAAAGTCAATCTGTTAATTCAGGTGAAGTACTTAATAAAGGAAGTAAGCTAGTAATTACAGCAAAGGAGAAAAAATGAATAATGTTCTAATTTTTATTTTAGCAATAACATTGACGATATTAGCAACAGCAGCTTTAATTCCATTTTTAAAGAAGAAAAAATATGGTCAACCAATCAGGGAAGAAGGAAACAAAGACCATTATAAAAAATCGGGAACACCAACAATGGGTGGGGCAGCATTTACCTTAGTTTTCTTATTATCATGTATTTTATTTATAAAGTTTAATGTAAATATTCTATTTATAGTACTCTATACATTAGCATATGGATTAATAGGATTTATAGACGATTACGCAAAGATAGCTAAAGGAGAGAATCTAGGTTTAAACGAAAAACAAAAACTAGTATTACAATTTGGAGTTGCTTTTATACTTTTAATTTTACAATATTTCTTATTAGATATTGATATATCAATGGTGAATATACCTTTATTAAATATAGATCTAAATGTAGGTATATTTATAATACCTATTTTAATGTTTATAGTTGTTGGAACCACAAATGCTACCAATCTTACAGATGGTTTAGATGGTTTATTATCATCAGTTTCAATACCTGTTTTTTTAGGTATAGCTTATTTAGCAAAAGATACAAAGGCGGACGTAGCTACAAGTGCCATAATATTCGCTGGAGCTTTAATTGGATTTTTAGTATTTAATTCAAATCCTGCTTCAATATTTATGGGCGATACAGGTTCTATGGCTATAGGAGGTGCAATTGTGGCTATGTTAATTTCAATAAATAAACCTATATATTTGATATTTATAGGAGGCATATATTTATTGGAAGCTGTGTCAGTTCTTATACAGACTATATACTATAAAAAATATCAAAAGAGAGTATTCTTAATGGCTCCAATTCATCACCATTTTGAATTAAGAGGTTACAAGGAAACAAAAATTGTAGCAGCCTTCACAACTGCAAGTGTGATTTTAACACTATTTACAATTTTAATTATTAGATAGGGTAAGGTTTTTATGCAAGTAAAAGATAAAAAAATTATAGTTTTTGGCCTAGGAATTACAGGTAAATCTGTAATAAAAGCCTTATCAAATTTAGGGGCTAAGGTATATATTTATGATGATAGGCCATATGAAGAACTAAAAAACGATGTTTTTTCAATATCTGATTATAATTTTGAAATAATACATGAGGATGTAGATATAAATTGGGATGAAATAAGCTTACTTATAAAATCTCCAGGTATAAGATTAGACAACCAATTTATAGAGTTGGCTTTGGAGAATAATATAGAAGTAATATCTGAAATAGAACTCGCTTACCGTATATATGGAGGAGATAATTTCATATCTATTACAGGAACAAACGGTAAAACTACTGTTACATCACTGATTGGTCACATACTAAAAAGTGCAGGGAAGAAAGTGAAAATAGTGGGAAATATAGGTGTAGGACTTTTATCAGAGATGGAAAAGTCTGATGCCGATACCATATATGTTTTAGAATTGTCTAGTTTTCAATTAGCTAGCACTAGAGATTTTAGGTCTAAAATTTCTGTTATAACCAATATAAGTCCTGACCACTTAGATTGGCATGGTAACTTTACTGAATATTTAAATAGTAAGTTAAATATTATGAAAAATATGAAAGACACAGACCTTCTCATAGTAAATAAGGATGATGATTACTTAAAAGACTTGAAAGTAAAACGAATTGATTATTTTTCTGTAAAAGGGAAAGCTGATGCTTATTTAGAAAATGAATATCTTGTGAGTCCAACTTTAAGATATAATAAAAATAATATGCAGCTTGTAGGAAGACACAATATATCTAATGTTTTGGCTGCTATATTAGTAGCAGAAGAATTAGCTATAAGTCAAGAAGATATAAGAAATGCTTTGGATACATTTAAACCAATCAAACACAGGTTAGAATTTATATCTGATATAAATGGAGTTAAGTATTATAATGACTCTAAAGGAACAAATGTAGATTCTACTAAGGTTGCCCTAGATTCCTTTGATAAGAATATTATTCTTATTGCAGGAGGTTATGATAAGGGCGTAAGTTTTGATGACTTATTTAATAATCCAGATAAAATAAAAGAACTTATTTTAATGGGTCAAACAGCAAAGCAAATCCAAGATACAGCAATTAAATATGGAATTGAAAATATAAATATAGTTAAAGATATGACTGAAGCTGTAGAATTAGCCTATAAAAATGCTGTAAAAGATGATATTGTGCTATTATCGCCTGCATGTGCATCTTGGGATATGTACAAGAGTTATGAAATAAGGGGAGACGATTTTAGAAATCTAGTAAAAAGTTATGAATAGAAATAAAAGAAAAAAAGGTATATCTAGAACTTATATCGATAAGTATTTTAAATATCCGGAAAAAAACAATCAATTTAATATATATCTATTTATATCTATTATAACCTTATCATTTGTAGGTTTATTGGTGTTATTTAGTGCATCTTCATATTTAACTATTAAATATAATACATCTACATTTTATTATGTAAGAAAACAAGCTATATTTTTAATTTTAGGTTTTCTAATAATGCTTGTGAGTTCTAATTTATCTTACAGGTTTTACAAAGATCATGCGAAGATTCTATATATCTTAGGAATCATTCTATTGGTGATGGTATATTTGCCTGGGATAGGAAATTTTGAAAAAGGTGCAAGAAGAAGTATAAATTTAGGGATTACATTTATGCCTTCTGATTTAGCAAAATTTACATCTGTAATTTTTTTAGCTAAGTATTTAATTGATAATAGAAAGAAAATGCATAATTTTATGGAAGGCTTTTTCTATCCAGTCTTGATAATAATGATACCTTTCCTACTTATTGCCTTACAAACTGACTTATCAACGTCAATCGTTGTTTTTGCAAGCTTATCATTATTATATTTAATTGGAGGATTTGATTCTAAATTTATGCCAATTTTAATAGCAGGAGGACTGCTTCTATTAATTTTAATGGTTTTTGGCTTGAAGGATTATCAAATCGCAAGAATAACTGGTTTTTTAAATCCTGAGGCTGATTATAAAAATCAAACTTGGCAAGTCTTAAATGGCTTATTTGCAGTAAGTAGAGGAGGCCTAATAGGACAAGGATATGGAAAATCAATATACAAATACGGTTATTTATCTGATGAAGTAAGTAATGATATGATTTTTTCTGTTATAGGAGAAGAATTTGGTTTTATTGGATCATTATTATTTATTATCTTAGTATGTACACTAACCTATTTAATAATAAAGACAGCACTTAAGAGTAAAGATCTATTTGCTAAGTTTTTAGTATTTGGTATTGGAATGATATATATGTTCCAATCTTTTATTAACATAGGTGTCTCTTTATCACTTATACCAAACACAGGTATTAACTTACCTATGGTATCAAATGGAGGTACTTCTTTAGTAGCTTTTTGTTTTATGTTTGGTGTGGTTTTAAATGTTTCAAGATATAATAATGAAAATAAGAGAAGAACAAAAGTTAAGAAATAATATAGAGCATTTAGTTTAATGGAAAAATAGGGCAGTCCGAATGCTAAGACAGGGGTTCGATTCCTCTAATGCTCGCCATTAATAAAAACTACATAAAAGTTTTAAAAATTATAAGTCTTTGATATAATATATTAAAGTGTTACAAAATAGTTAAGGATATATTTTAAATTTACAATCGGAGGGATATATGAGCAATTTTGATATGGAAGTAGACAACATGGGTCTTGCAAAAATCAAAGTAATTGGAGTTGGTGGTGGTGGAAACAACGCCATCAGCAGAATGAAGGAAGAAGGGTTAACAGGTGTTGAATTTATAGCTGTAAATACAGACAAACAAATTTTAGATGCTATAAACTCAGATGAAGTTTTACAAATTGGAACTAAAATCACAAGAGGATTAGGTTCTGGTGGTAATCCAGAAGTCGGTGAAAAAGCCGCTGAAGAAAGTAAAACAGAAATATCAAATATGCTTGAAGGTGCTGATATGGTATTCGTTACAGCAGGTATGGGAGGCGGTACAGGTACTGGTGCTGCACCTATCATAGCTCAAGTAGCTAAAGAATTAGGAATACTTACAGTTGCAGTTGTAACAAAACCATTCTTATTTGAAGGACGTACTAGACAAAAACAAGCAGAAATCGGTATCGAAAAGTTAAAAAATAACGTTGATACATTAATTGTTGTTCCTAATGATAGACTATTACAAATATCAGAAAAGAGAACAACCATGATTGATGCATTTAAAATGGCTGACAAGGTTATTTTAGATGGTGTTAAAGGTATTTCAGACTTGATTGCTGTACCAAACATGATTAACCTTGACTTTGCTGACGTTGAATCAGTTATGAAAGACCAAGGTGTTGCTCACATGGGTATAGGATATGCTTCAGGTGAAAATAGAGCTGTTGAAGCTGCTAAGGCTGCAATTAAATCACCATTATTAGAAACTTCAATTGATGGTGCTAAGGCTGTATTGATTAATATCACAGGTACAGACTTAGGATTATTTGAAGTAAATGAAGCTTCAGAATTAATTAGAAATCAAATTGACCAAGATGCTAATATTATATTTGGTGCTGGTACAGATGATAGCCTAAAAGACGAGATTAAAGTTACAGTTATTGGTACAGGTTTTGACAACAGACGTATTGTATCTTCATCAAACAACAATAAACAAGTTCAAAATAATTCTTCAAAATCAGACGACAATCAAGAGTTTGTAATACCTGATTTTTTAAGATAGGATTATTAAAATGAAGTGTCCTTACTGTAATTTTCATGACTCAAAAGTCATAGACACTAGACCAACTGATAACAATGAATCAATTAGACGAAGAAGGTCTTGCTTATCTTGTGGTAAGCGCTTTACAACTTATGAAAGGGTTGAAGGACAAACTTTAGTTGTTATTAAAAAAGATGATACTAGAGAAGCTTTTCAACGTAGTAAAGTCTTAAATAGTTTGATAAGAGCAGCTGAAAAAAGACCAGTAAAATTAGAAACTTTAGAAAATGCTGTAGATGAAATTGAAAAAGAAATAAATCATTTAAATCAAAAGGAAGTAACATCAGCTTATATAGGTGAATTAGTTATGGATAGATTAAAAGGCATAGACAAAGTTGCCTATATTAGATTTGCTTCTGTATATCGTGAATTCGAAGATGTACAATCATTTGCAGATGAAGTAGAAAACTTAAAAGACTAGATAAATGCCTTCTCGAAGGCATTTATTTTTTATAAAGGATAAATATGGATAATTTAGATTTTTTCTCAATGAACAAGGAAAAACAATTAAATCACTTCAAACCTCTAGCGGCTAGACTTAGACCTGATTCTTTAGATGATTATATTGGGCAAGAACACTTAGTTGGGAAAGATAAACCTTTATATAGGATGATAAAAGCTGATAGAATATCTTCTATGATTTTTTATGGACCACCTGGGACTGGAAAGACTACCCTAGCTTATATAATAGCCAAAGCTAGCAAGATGAATTTTGTAGAGTTATCTGCCACTTCTTCTGGAGTTAAAGATATAAAAGAGGTCATAAGTAAGGCTGAAGAAAACCTGTCTATGTATTCTATTAGAACCTTATTATTTATAGATGAAATACATAGGTTCAATAAAGCACAACAGGATACTTTATTGCCCCATGTAGAAAGTGGATTAATTATTTTGATAGGGGCTACTACTGAAAACCCATATTTTGAAGTCAATAAGGCTTTAATTTCAAGATCTCAAGTTTTAACATTAAAAAGTTTTACAGATAAGGAATTGAGAAGCTTGATAGAAAAAACTCTAAAAAATACAGAAAATGGCTTTGGTAATTTAAATGTAAGTATAAGTGAAGATGCAATAGAGTATTTAATTAGAACTAGTAATGGAGATGGCAGAAATTTACTAAATAGTTTAGAGATAGCAGTATTATCAAGTGATGATAATGATAATATAAGCATTGACTTAGATGACATTAAAAATAGTATTATTAAAAAAGCCGCTATCTATGATAAGTCAGGTGACTTGCACTATGATACTATATCTGCCTTTATTAAATCTATGAGAGGTTCTGATCCTGATGCTTCAATTTACTATTTAGCAAAAATGTTAACAGCCGGTGAGGATATTAAGTTTATAGCTAGAAGAATAATAATATTTGCATCTGAAGATATTGGGCTAGCAGATCCAAATGCTATGAATATTGCTAATTCTGCTTTCCAATCAATTAATGTAGTCGGTATGCCCGAAGCTAGGATTATACTTGCTAATGCTGTTTTATATATGGCTCTAGCTCCAAAATCTAACTCAGCTTACATGGCTATAAATAAAGCCATGTCATTTGTCAACGAAAATAAAAATTATGCTATTCCAAATCATTTAAGGGATAGTCATTATAAGGATGCAGATAAATTAGATAATGGTATAGGTTATCTATATCCTCACAATTATGAAGATTCATATGTTGACCAAACTTATTTACCTGATGACATAAAAGACTTAATCTTGTATAATAAAAAAGATACAGGAGTTGAAAAAGAGTTAAATTCAAGATTAAATGATATAAAAAAAAGGAGAAGAGATGGAAATTAAAGACTTATTTAAGAGCTACAAGGATTTTGTAGGTCAAGAAATAATAATACATGGATGGATTAAAAAGTCTAGACAATCTAAAAATATTGGATTTTTAGAAATAAATGATGGAACATTCTTTAATAATGTTCAAGTAGTTGTTGATTCTAGTATTGAAAATTTTAATGAAATATTTCACTTAGGTTTATACTCTGCCATTGAGGTAAGTGGGATTTTAGTAGAGCCTGAAAATGCTAAACAAGATTTTGAAGTTCAAGCAAAAGAAGTAAAGATTTTAAATGAGTCAGCAAGTGATTACCCTCTTCAAAATAAGAGGCAAACATTTGAATTTTTAAGAACTATGCCTTCTTTAAGATCAAGGACAAACGCATTTAATGCGGTGTTCAGAGTAAGAAGTGAGTTAGCATTTGCCATACATAAGTTTTTCAATGAAAGAGGTTTTGTATACATCCATACTCCTATAATCACTGCTTCAGATGCTGAAGGCGCAGGTGAAATGTTTAGAATAACTAATTTAGATTTAAATGATTTACCAAAAGATGACCAAGGAAAAGTAGATCTAACTAAAGATTTCTTTGGGGCGGAATCTAACTTGACAGTATCTGGTCAACTTGAAGTTGAAAGTTTCGTTATGACATACTCAAAGGTTTATACCTTTGGTCCAACCTTTAGGGCTGAAAACTCCAATACTCCGAGACATGCTGCTGAATTCTGGATGATTGAGCCTGAAATAGCTTTTGCAGAATTACCACAAGTTATGGATTTAGCTGAAGATATGGTTAAATATATAATTAATCACGTTCTAGAAACTTTACCAGAAGAAATGAAATTATTTAACCAATTTGTAGAAAAAGGTATTATTGATAAATTAACTAATTTAGTAAAATCAGAATTTAAGAGAATTACTTATACTGAAGCTATCGACATTTTAGAAAAGTCAGATAAAAAGTTTGAATATCCTGTAGAATGGGGAGTAGACTTACAAACAGAACATGAAAGATACTTATCAGAAGAAGTATTCAAGGGACCTGTTTTTGTTACTGATTATCCTAAAGATATAAAATCATTCTATATGAAGCTTAATGATGATAAAAAGACCGTTGCAGCTATGGACTTATTAGTTCCAGGAGTTGGAGAATTAATTGGTGGGTCTGAAAGAGAGAATGATCCTGAAACTTTAGAAATGTTAATGGAAGAAAAAGGAATTAACAAAGAAGATTATCAATGGTATACAAACCTAAGAAGATTTGGTGGTGTAGCCCACGGTGGTTATGGACTAGGTTTTGAAAGAATGGTTATGTATATGACTGGTATGAAAAATATCAGGGATGTTATACCTTATCCAAGAACTGTAGGATCAATGAAAAATCACAAATAATAAATTATAGTTAAATAGTTGGGGAGACCCAACTATTTTTATATAGGAGAATTATGTCAACTTTTACATATAAATTAATAGCTACTATTTTTATGTTTATAGACCATTTAGCAGCTAGCTTCCAAATTAGTAATAATGGAATACTCTCTAATGAAATCCTGTCTTTAATGCGCTCTATGGGGAGAGTTTCTTTGCCTATATTTGCATATTTTCTAGTGGTATCATATGGTAAAACAAGGAATATAAGCAAATATATTTCTAGAATACATCTGGGAGCTATTATTTCCCAGATTCCATTTTCTTTACTATTTAATCAAAGCTTTTATGAGTATCAACCTATAAACATATTTAGCTACCACTATGAAAATCTAATATTTACAGGATTAATTATTGTAAGTTATTTTCTGTTTATAACAAAAAGAAAATTTACTAAAGACTTATTTATAGTAAGCTTTGCATGGATACTTGCATCTTTAAATATAATATATAAGGGAACTTATATATTTAATCCTACAGATTTAAATATCTTTTATGAATTTGGATTATCATTAATAGTTATATACATGTTAGACGAGATTAATAAGAAAAATGAAGTTAATCCTATAAGGAGTATTTTTGCTGTCATAGTTATAATTGGTCTAAGCTATTATATAGACAGGGTTGGAAATTATGGGTTTTCAGTTCTTTTATTAATAATGTTACTATTTGCTTTTAGAAATAACCAATATGTACAAAGTGGAATTATTGCTTTATGGGGATACTTTATGTATTCTTACAGTATTACAAATGTAATTTTTGTAGTTTTAGCAGGAGTATCTTTATTATTTTATAATGGGAAAAAGGGTAGAGGATTAAAGAGTTTCTTTTATATTTTTTATCCCGTACACATGATAATATTAATAGTTTTAACTATAATAATTTCTAATATTAGGTAAAGAAATAATTATTTAACTAAATTAATAGTTTTGTATACTTATTTATGATATTATATTTTTGTAAGAAAGTAACAGCCAATCTTTATATGGTATTTAATATAAAACAAATAAAAAAATGGAGGAAGTATGGGCGATAAATTAAATAATTATGAAGATAATAATAAGTCTGTAGAAGAAGATATTAGGGAAGAAAGAAAACAACTAAATATCGAAGCGGATAATGGACATAATAATGAATCAAATGGGAAGGAAGATAAGAAAGAATTTTCTAATATTTTTGCTGATATCCTAGTGATTACTAAAAAATGGTTCTCTAAACAACCATTAAGTGCTTTTTCTAAAAGATTGGATGCTAAGACTAGCCTTACTTTATTTGCTAGTCATCTTCTAGTTTCAATGTTGATATTTTTCTTATCATTTAATAGTTTGACATCTCTTATGGATGGATTGAATTTATTTGATAGATCAGAATTATCATTAAGAATGATTTTACCAATATTTTCAATACACCTTATTTATTATGGTTTACTAACTTTAACAATAATGATTATTTCAAAATTAATAAAAACACCTAACAACTCATACAAAGATTCATTATCTTTAGTGTCTATATCATTATTACCAGTAACAATATTAGCTATAGCTGGATTATTATTAGGAATTATTATACCTCAATTAATGCCAATTTTTTATATATTGCAATTTTTTGTTTACATAATCTCGCTATATATGGGACTAGTAGTTCATCTTGGAAAATCAGAAAAATCACCATTTTGGATTTATCCTGTTGCTATTACGATTATGCTTTTCGTATTTATATTATTGATGGCAAGTATATCTAGAGCTATAGTTACAAGCCAAATTAATAGTTACAATAATAGTTTTAGAAACAATTTATTCAATGGATTTTAATTTTAGGACGCTAATATGTTAAAAAATAAAAAAATTAAGTTATTATTTATTTTGATGGCGTGCTTTATGCTCACAGCATGTGGAATCCAAGCTAAAGATGACTTGAATATTGATGGGAACTTCAAAGGTAAACGTATAATTAATATAAGCTTAGACAAAGAAACTTTAGACAGAGTAAATGGTGGAAATGATTCTATAAAGAAGTTTTTAAACGATTATATTGAAAGTCCTTTTACCTATGAGATAAAAAAAGAAGAAGAAAACCTTTTAAATTTTGACTTATCTTTTGAATTTAATGATATAGGTGAATATAAAACTATTGTTAAAAACTTATATGAGAAAAGTGGTAAAAGTTTTGAAGATGAAATAAATTTTTTATATTCTGATGGTCAAGCAATATTTTCTAAGGGTATAGAATTTGAAGATTCTAGTGATATTAAAGTCATGCTAGGATATTTAGAACAAAAATTGGTTGATGAAGGACTTATTAAAGAAGCTGATATTTCTAATATTTGGAAGAGTGTAGAAAAAAATGTAACAGTGAATGATGAGGAAATTGTTAAAGATTCATACACAAGAGCTGCTTATAATAATATTGAATATACTGGACCATATCAACATATGATTTCTATCTCTAAAAGTAATTTGTCTGATAATTACAATATGAGAATCAGACTTGCCTTTAAAAATAAAAATTTAGAACAATTAAAGTCTGATTGGAAGGAAAAATTATTTGATAAAAATCTAGTTACTAATATTGAACCTATAAAAAATGATGATATAACTATAGAAGTGTTTGATGTAGAAAATAAAGACTTATCAGAAATTGAAAAAGTATTAGAAAAACTTTTCGGAAATAAGGTAAGTCTATCAATAGATAGTACATTAGATAAAAGAAGATTAGTTAAAGTTTTTAAAATAGAACAAACTATAGCCGGAGACAATAATTCAAAATCCAATTATGAATTTATCTACTATGCAGATCCTTTGAGTGTTGAAAAACACATTAAAGATATGAATAAGTCAAATATTGAAGAGAAATATCTTTCTTCAGATAATTTGGAATATGTAAAGTTAGAAGAAGAATTTCCTATAGTATTTGATAAGTTAAGTATTGTTACCAAAATTAGTAAGAATTCTCTTTCTAGGAGTTTAACTGTAAGTAAAGATAACGACTACAATAAAGAATTAGTAAACGATTTTTTAATATCATTTTTAGATGAGAAAGGAATAAAATATAAAAATAATGAATCATATTTGACAATAGAATATTCTGGAGATGAATTTTTAGAGATAAATAGTAAATTATTTACTACAAATCCAAATGTTGAGTCTCAGAGCTTAGGCTTTTTCAAAGACCTAATAAATTATTCGGAAGATTCTAGCTTGATAAATATTAATTTTAACACTATAGAATATTCATATAAATATCCTATACTTGCTACAGAGACAAGACAAGTTGAAAATATATTTACGACAAATAATAATTGGATAAATGCTCATTTGAATATTGAAGTGTATAAGATATCATCTATTATTATTTTATTTATTCTTTTATTGGCACTTATTGTATTGATATTCTTAGCTAGAAGGAAAATGAAGAAAGAAAATAAGACTGTACATGATTACCTATCTAAAGGTAAAGAAACATTTAATACAACCAAAGAAAAGGCAAAAGAAGCTAAGTCCGATATAGAAGACAAGGTAAATGAAAAAACTTCTATAGAAAATATTTATGATGAAAACAATATTAACATAGACAAAGTCTTAGAAGATTTAATAGATAGTATAAATCAAGACGAAAATTAATTTACAAGTATAAAAGAAACTGCTAATAGGTTTTACCTGCTGGCAGTTTCTTTAATTTATATAATATATTCGTCAAGAAAGATGATTTTATGGTATTATGTTTATTATAATAATTAAGAATGGAGACTGAAATGGTAGAAAGATATAATCCTAATGCGATTGAAAAAAAATGGCAAAAAATATGGGATAAGGAAAAAACATTTAAAACTGTTATGGATAAGAGTAAGGATAAATTTTACGGCTTAGTAGAATTCCCATATCCTTCAGGAGCAGGCTTGCACGTGGGTCACCCAAGGTCATATACAGCCTTAGATGTAATTTCAAGAAAAAGAAGAATGCAAGACCAGGTTGTTTTATATCCAATGGGTTTTGACGCCTTCGGTCTGCCAGCTGAAAATTATGCTATTAAAAATAAGATTCATCCAAAGATTGTTACAGAAGAAAATATAGCTAATTTTACTAGACAATTAAAATCTATTGGATTTTCTTTTGACTGGGACAGGATGATTGACACTACTGATCCAGATTATTACAAGTGGACCCAATGGATATTTGTACAAATGTTCAAAAAAGGGCTAGCTTACAAAAAAGAATTTCCAATTAACTGGTGCCCATCATGTAAGGTTGGTCTAGCCAATGAAGAAGTTGTTGGTGGTAAGTGTGAAAGATGTGGTAGTGAAGTAGAGCATAAGATAAGAAATCAATGGATGCTAAAGATTACAGAATATGCAGATAGACTTATTGATGATTTAGATACTGTAAACTACTTAGACCATATAAAGCAACAGCAAATAAATTGGATTGGAAGATCACACGGTGCAGAAATAGATTTTCAAATCAAAGATAAAGAAAACAAATTAAAAGTTTATACAACTAGACCAGATACTATCTATGGTGCTACATATATGGTAATAGCTCCAGAACATGAAATTATAAATGAATTGGCAGACTCGATTGAAAACTTAGAAGAAGTTAAAGCATACAAAGATGCAGCAAATAAAAAGTCCGAATTCGAGAGAACTGAAATGAATAAGGATAAAACTGGTATTGAGTTGAAAGGGCTTAAGGCTATAAACCCTGTATCTAAAGAAGAAATGCCTATATGGGTATCAGATTACGTAATGATAACCTATGGTACAGGTGCTATAATGGCTGTTCCAGCTCATGATACTAGGGACTATGAATTTGCTAAAAAGTTTAACTTAGCTATTAGAGAAGTTGTAAAAGGTGGAGATGTAAGCAAAGAGGCTTATACTGACACTGAAAATGGTGAAATTATTAATTCTAAATTAATAAATGGTTTAAAGGTTGATGAAGCTAAAGAAAAGATTATTCAAATCTTAGAAAAAGAAGGATTAGCTTCTAAAAAAACAAATTATAAGCTAAGAGACTGGGTGTTTTCTAGACAAAGATATTGGGGTGAACCAATACCTATGGTTTATTGTGAAGACCATGGTTGGACACCAGTTGATGAAAAAGACCTACCAGTTAAATTACCAGAAGTTGAAAATTATGAACCAAGTGGTGATGGGTCAAGTCCTCTAGCTGACATAGAAGAATTTGTTAAGACAACTTGTCCAATATGTGGTAAACCAGCAGAGAGAGAAACAGACACCATGCCACAATGGGGTGGATCATCATGGTACTACTTAAGATACATGGATCCTAAAAATGATGAAGCATTAGTAGGCAAGGAAGAAGAAGCCTTCTTTGGACCAGTAGACTGGTACAATGGTGGTAATGAACATACAACCTTGCACTTACTATATTCAAGATTTTGGCATAAATTCTTGTATGATATAGGAGTTGTATCAACAAAAGAACCATATATGAAACGTACTTCACATGGTATGATTTTGGGTGAAAATAACGAAAAAATGTCTAAATCAAGGGGGAATGTTGTAAACCCAGATGATATAGTTGCAAATTATGGTGCTGATACCTTAAGAACTTATGAAATGTTTATCTCTGAATTTGACAAGTCTGTGGCTTGGTCAGATGAAGGGGTAAATGGTATAAGAAAATATTTAGATAGGGTATGGAGACTTTTAGATATTTTAGTTGATGGTGGCCATTATTCTGAAGACTTAGAAGTTCTAATAAATCAAACAATTAAAAAAGTAAGCGATGATATTGAAAATATGAAATTCAATACAGCTATTTCACAATTAATGATTTTACAAAATGCTTTTGTTAAGAAAAATCAAGTTACTAGAAAAGAACTAGAAACTTATTTGATCTTATTAAATCCGTTTGCACCTCACATTACAGAAGAAATGTGGGAAAAGATTGGAAATACAGAACAATTAGCAAATCAAAATATATGGCCTTCATATGATGAAAATAAACTAGTTGCTGATGAAATAGATTTACCTGTACAAGTTAATGGAAAAATGAGGGGTAAATTGAAAGTATCTGTAAATGAAGATAAGGATAAAATTATAGACCTGGCAAAACAAGATGAAAATGTAAATAGTTTCATTGAAGGAAAAGAAATTGTAAAATTAATATATGTACCAGGCAAAATACTAAATATAGTTGTAAAATAGACTAAAGGAGTTGCTAGTAAATAGTAGCTCCTTTAATTCATTCTAAATATCAAGCTTACTTTAAATATTGCTCAATATTTGATATATTTAATTATAGGTTATTGTGCTAAATAGGAGTTTACAGATCTGTTTAGATTTTAAAACATATAATATTACATAGGTAGAAAAACCTTGACCATAAATTATTGAGGTGTAAATGAAAAAAATGAATTTTAATGAGTTAAGAACAGCTTTTCTTGACTTTTATGAAAATGAAAATGACCATATAAGACTTAAATCATATTCATTAATTCCAAATAATGATAAGAGTCTTTTATTAATAAACGCGGGTATGGCTCCACTTAAGGATTATTTTACAGGAGTTAAAAAGTTTCCTAAGAATAGGGCAACATCATCACAAAAGTGTATACGTACAGCTGATATAGAAAATGTAGGAAAAACCCATAGACATGCTACCTTCTTTGAAATGCTAGGTAATTTTTCATTCGGAGATTATTTTAAAAAAGAAGCTATAACATGGGCCTGGAGATTTTTAACAGAAATTATTGAATTAGATAAGGATAAACTTTCTGTTACAGTATATGAAAATGATGATGAAGCCTACAACATTTGGGCCAAGGAAATAGGACTAGATCCTTCTAAAATTTCAAGATTAGGTAAAGATGAAAACTTCTGGGAATTAGAAGAAGGTCCATGTGGACCATGTTCTGAAATTATGTATGATAGAGGTGAAGAATACACAGACCCTGAAGACAGATACTTGGAAATCTGGAACTTGGTATTTACACAATTTAATAAAAAGGCTAATGGTGAATATGAACCATTAGAACATAAAAATATTGATACCGGTATGGGCTTAGAAAGATTGGCTTTAATTGTAGAAGATGCTGCAAATATTTTTGAACTAGACTCATTTAGACCTTTGTTGACAGCTATTGAAGATTTATCAGGCCATAAATATGGAACAGATGAGAAATATGATGAATCATTCAGAGTAGTTATGGACCATACAAAGGCTATGACCTTCTTAATATATGATGGTGTTATACCTTCAAATGAGGGAAGGGGATATGTCCTAAGAAGACTAATGAGAAGAGCTATCAGACATGGTAAATTATTAAATATTGAAGGTCAATTCTTAGAAAAACTATCTAAAATAGTTATGGAAATTTATAAGACAGAATATCCAGAATTATTAGACGACAAAGATAGAATTTTCAAGATAATAAATAGGGAAGAAAAGAAATTCCAAGAAACATTAGACCAAGGTTTAGATATTTTAAATAAGATGATTTCTGATCTTGATGAAGATGTTAAAGAATTAAACGGTGAGGATGCTTTCAAACTATATGATACTTATGGATTCCCACTTGATTTAACCTTAGAGATTTTGGAAGAAAAATCATTAACTGTAAATAAAAAAGACTTTGAAGAAGCAATGAACAAGCAAAAAGAAAGTTCTAGACAACACACCTCATTTAAGGGTGGATGGGAAGATGATAAACTTGAAATATCAGGCTATCCAAAAACAGAGTTCTTAGGTTATGATCAAAATGATATAAAGGCAGATATTATAGGTATTGAATCCTTTGACGGTAACAGTTTATCTGAATCAGACAAGGCTGTAATAATTTTAGATAAAACGCCATTTTATGCAGAATCTGGTGGTCAAATTGGTGATACTGGTTATCTAAAATCTGATAATGGACTTATAAGAGTTTATAATACTAAAAAGACTGCTGATGATATTTTCTATCATTTTGTAGAAGTGGAAAATGGTGAATTTAATAAGGGTGATATAGTAGAAGCTAAAATAGATGTTGATAGAAGAGAAGATATCAAGAGAAATCACTCTGCTACTCACTTATTAAATAAGGCTCTAAAAACAGTTCTTGGAAATCATATTAACCAAGCAGGTTCCCTAGTTACAGATGAAAGACTTAGATTTGACTTTACCCATTACGAAGCTATCACAAAAGACCAATTAATTGAAATTGAAAGACTAGTAAATAAATCTATTTATGATAATTTACCGGTAAATATTAATGAAATGTCCTTAAAAGAGTCACAAGAAATTGGAGCAGTTGGACTATTTGAAGACAAATATAAAGACATAGTAAGAGTTGTTGATATGGGAGGATACTCTACAGAATTATGTGGTGGTACTCATGTAAATAACACTAGTGAGATTATGATGTTCAAAATTTTATCTGAATCTGGTATAGCCGCTGGTGTTCGTAGAATTGAAGCTATAACAGCTTTTAAAGTTTATGATTATATGAATCATATGATTGAAAAAGAAGATAAAATAAGTCACTTGTTGAAAACACCAAAGGATTCATTAGAAGATAAGATTTCATCTATATTACAAGAAGAAAAAGACTTGAAGAAAACAATTGAATCATTTAAATCATCTGTTGAAAATGGATTAATAGATTCATTAGTGGAAAAAGCAAAAGATATTGATGGTGTAAAGACAATAATTGCTAAGTTAAATGATCTTGATGGACAATCCCTAAAAAATATGGCTGATAAAATTCAAGCTAAGGACGGTGATTATATTTCTTTATTTGCATCTGTAGTAGATGATAAAATTATATATGTATGTTCAGTATCTAAAGCCTTGGTAAAGAAAAATATTAAAGCTGGTGATTTAGTTAAATTTGTTGCTCAATATACAGGTGGAAATGGTGGTGGAAGACCAGACTTTGCCCAAGCAGGTGGTAAAGAAGTTGATAAACTTGATGAAGCCTTGTTAAAATTGGAAGACTTTATTCAAGAAAAGATAAATTCATAAAATAGGAGACCATTATGCAAAAAGATTTTGATGAAACAATGAAGTTTAGTATGGAAAATTTAGAAGAAGCAAAACTTATAAACATAATGCAAGATGTTTATACTGCCCTAGAAGAAAAGGGCTATGATCCTGCAAGCCAAATTATTGGATATATTATTTCAGGTGATCCTACTTATATCACAAGTCATAAGGATGCTAGAAAGAAAATTAAACAAATTGATAGAAATGATATACTTGAGGATATCTTAGAGTTTTATTTTGTTAAAAATAATATTAAATAATACAAAACAAGGGTAGAAATCTTTCTACCCTTTTATGGGGTAATATGGATAGGTTTTTAGGTTTAGATTTAGGAAAAAAAACTATTGGAGTAGCAATTTCTGATCCAATGAAGATTTTTGCTAATGGTTTAGTGACTATAAAAAGAACGAGTGTAAGAGAAGATATAGATAAGTTAAAAAAGATAATAGAAGAAGAGAACATAGATAAGATAATTGTGGGTATGCCATACAATATGGATGGTAGTAAAGGTCCACAGGCTCAAAGAGTTATGAGTTTTGTAGATTTATTGAAAAAAGAGATTGACAATGAAATAATATATGAAGATGAAAGGCTTACAACTCTTGAAGCGGAAGAAGTGTTAATTAAACAAAAAGTTAGAAGAGAAAATAGAAAGGAGCATATAGATAAGATTGCAGCTTGTTTTATACTACAATCTTATTTAGACGCAAGGTGATTATGGATAATTTAGATCAATATATTGAAATTACTGATGGAGATACAACATTGAATCTACTCCTTTTAGACACATTTGGAGTAGATGACAAAGATTATGCAGCTTTACTAGATGAAGAAGTAGAAGAATTATATATTTTTGAGATTGAAACTGAAGGAGATGAAGCTGTATTTTATCCTATAGAAGATGATAAAGAGCTAGATGAAATCCTTGCTGTATATGCTGAACTTTTAGAAGATTAAATTAGATTGAAAGGTTAAATATGGCAAGATATTATAAAAAGAAAAAAAATCAAACAATAAAAATTATTCCTTTAGGTGGTGTTGGTGAAATTGGGAAAAATATGACCGCAGTTGAATACAACAATCAAATATTCATTATAGATGCAGGTACAACTTTCCCTGATGATTCAATGCCTGGTGTAGATATAGTAATACAAGACTTCACCTATTTAGAGGAAAATAAAGATAGAATAAAAGCATTATTGATAACTCATGGACACGAGGACCATATAGGTGCTGTTCCATACTTATTAAAAAAGATAAATACTAGAGTTTATAGTACAAGACTTACAAATGGATTAATCCAAGGAAAATTAGAGGAACATGGTTTACCAACAAACATGTTAAAAAACGTATCTCCTGGTCAAACAATTAGGCTAGGTGATGTTGATGTTGAATTTATTTCTGTAAACCACTCTATTCCTGCAGCTTGTGCTATAGCCCTTCATACAGAAGTTGGAACTATACTTTTCACAGGTGACTTTAAGGTTGACTATACACCTATAGATGGTGTTCATATGGACTTACAAAGACTTGGTGAACTTGGTAGACAAGGTGTACTAGCTATGTTAAGTGATTCAACTAATGTTGAGAGATCTGGTTATACAATGAGTGAAGTCTCGATTAGAGAAACTTTTAAGAAAGTTTTTTCAGAAGCTGAAGGACGAATTTGTGTAGCTACTTTTGCATCAAACTTGCACCGTGTACAACAGGTATTTGACGCTGCTGAATATCATAAGAAAAAGATATTTATATCAGGTAGGTCAATGGTAAGAAATATTGGGATAGCTGTTGAACTAGGATATTTAAGAGTTAAAAAAGACACTATTCAAGATATTAGCAAGATTAATAAGTTCAAGGATAATGAAATTGTTATGTTGACTACTGGTAGTCAGGGTGAACAAATGGCTGCTCTTACTAGAATGGCTAGGGGAGACCATAGACAATTAAAATTAGAAAAAGGTGATACGGTAATTATTTCTGCATCTCCAATCCCTGGTAATGAAGAGTCAGTTTCAACTGTTATAAACAATCTAGCAAAATTAGGTGTTAAAACAGTTTACTCAGCCCTAGCAGATGTTCACGTTTCAGGACACGCATCTAGGGAAGAGTTAAAGCTAATGCTTGCTCTAGTTAGACCTAAATACTTTATACCGGTACATGGTGAACTTAGACACCAAATTATGCACAAAGAACTCTGTGTATCTATGGGTGCTAAAGAAAAAGATTGTTTTATATTAGAATTAGGTGATGTCTTAGAATTAACTAATAATTCTGCAAAGATTGTTGGTAAGGTACCAGCAGGAAAAGTTTTAGTTGATGGTTTAGGAATAGGTGACGTAGGTAATATTGTTCTTAAGGATAGACAGAAATTATCAGATGATGGTATTATCACAGCTTCAATGGTTTGGGATAGTAAAGCTAAAAAAATAGTTGGCAATCCACAAATTTTATCAAGAGGATTTGTCTATGTTAAAGATTCGCAAGATTTAATGGATGGAGCTTATAAAATTTTAGGTAAACTTAAAAATGAAATTAACAATAAAAAGATTACTGATGTAGCAGAAATGAAACGCCAAGTAATTGATAGGTTAAAATCATATACAAGAAAGGAATTAAATAGAGACCCTATAATATTAATAATGATCTCTGAAATATAAGGAGGTATAGATGAAAGAATCTATAATAAATAGAAAAAGAATAGAATCCATATTCTATATTTTAGTAGGTACATTTATAATGACGACAGGTACAATATTTTTTAATATACCATTAAAAATTGCAGCTGGCGGAGTTACTGGTTTTGCCCAAGTAATTAATTATTACATACCTAATTTAAATATTGGTTTGGTAATGGGTGTATTGAATGTTATTTTGCTCTTGGTCGGATATATGGTTATAGGTAAAGAATTTGGATTATATACTATTATAGGGGCGGGGTCATATTCAGGTTTTATGACCATATTTGATGCCTTAATTGAAATTAAAGAACCTATCTTAGGTGATAATTTAGCAAATCTAATCTTGGGTGCCGTTCTAATAGGACTGGGGCTAGCCATAGTATTTAGACAAAATGCATCAACAGGTGGAACTGACGTTTTAGCTAAAATATTAGAATCTAAAATGGGAATATCAGTTAGCAAAGGGATGTTGATAGTAGATGCATTTGTAATAGCCTTAGCTGGTTTTACTTTTGGTTTACAGTCTGGTATTTATGCATTTATGTCCCTATATATAACAACATGGGTCCTAGATAATACCATTGCTGGATTTAACTCAAAAATTCAAATGGTTATTGTATCTAAGGAAATTGAAAATATTAATAATTTTATCCACAAGGAAATTAATAGAGGAACAACTTTTTACGATGCTAGAGGTGGATATACTAAAAAAGAACAAAATGTACTAGTATCTATAGTTGATACAAAACAGTATATTAAAATAAGAAATTATATTAATAGTATAGATGACGACGCATTCGTATATATAACAAATATAAATGAAGTTATCGGATATGGTTTCTCAAGAGAGGCGGCAAATAATGTACAAATTAGGGAAAACGCAAACGCTAATAATTAAAAGAATTACTAGTATCGGTGCTTTTTTAGGAGAAACCATTGACTCAGACGATAAAGATGATGTTTTAATACCTAAAAAGTACTTAAGAAAAAATAAAGAAGTGGGCGATAGCCTAGAAGTATTTATATATAAAGACAATCAAAATAGACCTATAGCTACTAGTAAAAAACCTAAGGCTGAAGTAGGAGACTTAGCAATTTTACAAGTGGTAGATACAACGAAAATAGGTGCTTTTCTTGATTGGGGATTAGACAAAGATCTTTTATTACCTTTTGAAGAACAAGTAGGTCAGATAAAAAAATATGATTATCATCTTGTTGGTGTATATATAGATAAATCTGAAAGATTAACTGCTACTATGAAGGTAGATGATTATTTTGCTAACGATGGAAAAATAAAAGAAGATGATTGGGTAGACGGCATTATTTATGCCTATGATTCAGCCTATGGTGCCTTTATATTAGTTGAAGGTAAGTATAACGGGATGCTCCACCAAGATGAAATAGCAGGTGTACCTAAAGTTGGAGATAGTATAAGGTTAAGGGTTAAAAAAGTCAAAGAAGATGGTAAACTTGACCTTACTTACAATAATAGGGCCCATGTGGAGCTAAATAAAGATGCTAATTTGATTTATAAGACTTTAGCAGATAACGGTGGATACTTAAAGGTTAATGATAAGAGTGATCCGAAGCTCATAAAATCAGTCTTCAATATGTCGAAGTCTCAATTTAAGAGATCTATAGGAAGATTGTACAAACAAAGAAAGATTAATATTACTAAAGACGGTATAAAATTACTTAAATAGGAGGATATATGTCAAATAAAGTTTATTACAGAGTGAATGGGAAAGAAATAACACAAGATATGGTACATGATTTTGTGCACAGCATGGGACCACAAGGTCAAACTTTCCATAACGAAGAAGGGTTTAAACAAGTAGCAGAAGAATTACTAAACCAAGAACTTTTTTACTTAGATGCCAAAGAAAATGAATTAGAGAAAGATGCAGATTTTATAAAAGAGTTAGACTTACTAAAAGATCAATTCTTAAAACAATATGCAATCAGAAAATTTTTGGATAATGTTTCTGTATCTGAAGATGAAGTTAAAGAAATGTATGAAAGCAACAAAGATTCATTAAAGGATGTTTATAAGTTCAAGGCATCACATATACTAGTTGATGATGAAGATAAGGCTAAAGAAATTAAAGAAAAATTAGATAATGGTGAAAGTTTTGAAGACCTTGCTAAAGAGTTTTCAAAGGATGGATCAGGAAGTTTAGGTGGATCCTTAGGAGAATTCTACAGTGGACAAATGGTGCCAGAATTTGAAAATGCTTTATTAGAATTATCAATCGATGAAATTTCAAATCCTGTTAAGAGTCAATTTGGTTATCATATTATAAAATTGGAAGACAAATCTCTAGAAAGAGAAAATACTTATGAAAACTATAAGGATGACATCCAAAGAAACCTACAAATGTCAAAACAACAAGAAGAATATTTCAATAAAACTAATGAATTAAAAGATAAATATAAAGTAGAAAGAGTTGACTAATGGAACAATTAAAGCAATCAACTGCATATGCAGTATTTAAAAATTTTGAAAAAATATCACAAATACCAAGATGTTCAAATGATGAAGAAAAAATATCTGAGTTTATTTATGATTTTGGAAAGAGATTAGGATTAGATACAAAAAGAGATGATACAGGTAACGTACTTATAGTAAAACCTGCAAGTCCTTCCTTTGAAGGTCATGATCCAGTTATTTTACAAGCACACTTGGATATGGTTTGTGAAAAAACTGAAGACTCACTTCACAATTTCACTTGCGATCCTATCGATATAGTTATAGATGGTGATTTTATAAAAGCAAAAGATACAACACTTGGTGCCGATGATGGAGCTGGAGTAGCCTTGATGATGGCTATACTAGAAGATAATAAATTAGAACATCCAAAGTTAGAATGTATTTTTACAACTACAGAAGAGACAGGTATGGATGGTGCTTTAGCTTTATCAGACCAATGGTTAACAGGTAAAAACTTAATTAACTTAGATAATGAAGAAGATTGGATTGTCATAGTAGGTTGTGCAGGTGGTATAAATGCATACCTAGATTTAGATTTAAACTTTGTTGAAACAAGAAATCTAAATAATTTCCAAATTAAAGTTTCTGGCCTAAGAGGTGGTCACTCTGGTTCTACAATTGGTGAAGCTAGGTTAAATGCTATAAAACTATTAGATTCATTATTAATTAAGCTACAAAATGAGCTTCCATTAAAGTTAAGTAAAATTGAAGGTGGTTCAAAACATAATGCTATTCCTTCAATGGCCAATGCCATAATTGGGGTAGAAGCTGAAGATGTAGAGAGTTTAAAAGAACATTTTGAAGCTATTAGCCTAGAATTAAAAGATTTATATCTAAAAAGAGAATTAGATTTAGAGTTTACTTTAGAAGAAGTAGAAAAAGAAGATGATTTATACATTGATGACGAACAAGCTAAATTAATATTAAGATCTTTATCAACTTTCCCACATGGGGTAAATAGTTATGACAAAGAATTAAATATCGTTAGATCTTCAAATAACTTAGCAAAAGTAAGAACAACAGAAGGTAGTTTTTATATAGAAACTTCAATAAGAAGTTCACATGATCAAGATTTAGAAGATTTGAAAGATGCTGTTAAAAAACAAGCAGAATTATATGGATACAAGATAAGATTTTCTGAAGGATATCCAATGTGGAAACCTGAATTCGAAACTGAATTACTAGATAAGGCAGTAAGCACATATAAATCAATAAGAAATGAAGATATGGAAGTTTTAGTAATACATGCAGGATTAGAAACAGGCATATTAAGTCAAAAATATCCTGATGTTCATATGATAGCTATGGGACCTACAATAACAGGCGCTCACACACCTAATGAACAATGGTCAATATCTTCTACAGAATTTATCTTTGAATATTTGAAAACGTTATTAAAAAATTTGTAAAAGTCTCCTAAAAAGTGTATATTTAAATAAAGGAATGTAGGAGGTTTTATGGATAAAGATTTAAATTATGATGACGATTATTCTAACCCATATGATGGATTAGAGATATACGATGTTATGGATGAATTCGATATCGAAGATGATGATTATGATGAATTTGAAGATTTAGAAGATTATGAAGATTTTCAAACAATCATTTTGACTTTGGAAGATGATCGTGAGCTTGAATGTGTAATACTTGCTGAGTATGAAATAGACGGTCAAGACTATGTAGCCTTACTACCGGTCGAAAATGACGATGATGAAATATTATTGTATAGAGCAAATTATACTGAGGATAGTAATCCTTTTGAAGTAGAGTTAATCGAAGATGAAGATGAATTTAAACTCGCTGTAGATGCCTACTACGAAGTTGTAGATTCTCATGACCACCATCATGAATGTGGAGATGATTGTGATCACGATCACGACCATGATCATGAATAAATATAATAGAAAAGGATGTGTTATATGATTACTTTAATTTTAGGAAAATCAGGAAGTGGAAAAACAAAACACCTTATTGAAAATGCTAACAATGAAAAAGCAAGAGGTAACGGAAATATAGTATTTATAGATACTGATGATTCACATATATTCACATTAGACTATGCTGTGAGACTTATAAATGCTAAAAACTTCCACATTGACAATGTAGACGCTTTATATGGCTTTATTTCAGGTATAGTTTCAAGAGACTATGATATTGAAAAAATATACTTAGATGGTATATACGAAATTATTGATTTTACAGATGAAGATTTAAGAACTTTAGCAGAGAAACTAAATGTGTTAACAAAGGATAACGATATAGAAATCTTAATGGGATTAGATAAACACGAAGAAGAATTACCTGAAGGACTAGAAGTAGAAATTAAGGTATTATAGTGTGCAAATCTGAAAAAGGTAAATTAGATCGATTTATAGAACTTAGAAATTTATATATAGATTTATTAGAAAACAAATCTATAAATAAACAAGAATTTAACCACAAAAACAATGAAATTTTTCAACTAATAAATCTAAGACCCTTCGTGGTCTTAGATTCTTTTGAAAAAGCCTTATATAATTATAATTATTATAATTCTAAGGCTAAACTTGATATGGAAAATTATAATAGACATAGGAATAGTAAAAATAATAGGAAGGCTAGGATAGCATTAAATAACTGTTCTAACAACTATTGTCTAAAAGATGATTCTGTTATGGCGATGATATTGTTAGAAGATCCTCAATATATAGATGCTTATTACATTAATATGCATTCAAAAAATTTATCCGATCAAATTTTCGAAATTTATTTTACTAATAAAGATAGAGTAATTTTACATACTAAAAATACAAAAATAAAAAACACTTTAGAAGATATGGGATGCTTTGACGAAAAATGTAGAGACTCCTTGATAGCTTCATATGTAAATAATTAAAGGAGCAGTACGAAATAGTAATTCGTAATGCTCCTTTATTGATTATTTTATAATAGATAAATTAATGTATTACAAGTATTTCTTTAATCTTTTCAAAATCCATATTTTTTTCAAGTTCAAAATTTCCAGAATTAAATACAGCTTCTTTATCAGTAAAAGATTCTATAAATTTTTCTTTGTCTTTTATAACACCATAAGAAAGTAATATTTCACTAGCTTGGTCTAGGTTGACACCAGCAGGTATACTTACATTAATTTTACTTTCAGCTATAGTTTCAGTTTGATTAGTACTAACTTCGCTAGCTATAACTTCATTGCTATGCTCAATGTTTATTAATTGATTCATGCTAAAGTATATTAGATATACAGCTCCTATAGCGACCAAAATAGATAAGAGTATATCACTAAAATTATAGAAAAAATCTTTTATATATTTCATCTTATCTCCTTTCATCTACTCAATATTTCCTAAGTATGCTACAATAATAACATAAAAAGGATTAAAAAGAAATGAGAAAAATTACGATAGAATCAAATGATTCACAACAAACATTAATAAAATTTCTTAACAAATATTTAAACAAGGCGCCAAATTCGCTTTTATATAAATGGATAAGAAAGAAAAAAATAAAAGTAAATAAAAAAAGAGTTGAGTCTAATTATAAATTAAAAGAAGGGGATATCCTTTACCTATATATTTATGATGAAGAATTGGAGAAGTGGATAGTGGATAATAAGCCGTTTAAGTCTCTAATAGATGTAGACATAGCCTTCGAAAATTCTGATGTGATGATTATGGATAAAGATCAAAATACCCTAGTCCATGCTGCAGATAAATCAGACTATGGTAAAAATTTAGTAGATTTTATGATAGATTTAATGATCTCAAATGAAGAATACATTCCAAGACTTGAAACTAGTTTTAGACCAGCTATTGTCAATAGATTAGATAGAAACACTAGAGGTCTAGTTATTGGAGCGAAAAATAGGGAAACCCTGCTTAATTTAAATCAAGAACAAGATAAAATTTCTAAATTTTATCTTGCTATAGTACATGGGAAGATTGATAGAAAGATAGAAATTCAAAATGAATTAGAAAAGGATGATAACAACCAAGTTCATGTTGTAAAATCTGGTAAGAAATCAAAGACTATAATAAGACCATTAAAATATAATGATGAATATTCTTTAGTAGAAGTTGAATTACTTACTGGGAGGACTCATCAAATTAGAGTTAGCTTATCAGATATTGGACATCCAATCTTGGGCGATAGAAGATATGGTATTGAAGATAGGGATAAAAGGTATAAGGACCAACAATTGATCGCTTATAAGCTTCAATTTAGCAAGAATATATCTGTATCTAGTCTTAGAGGTAAAGTAATTAAAAGCAAATATGAAAAATATATTTATAATTTATATGAAAATTTAGTAGGAGAAGTAAATGGCTAAAAAAATTTTGTTGGTAGAGGACGAATTAGCGATAAGAAAATTTACAAAAATAAATATTGAAAAAGCTGGATATGAAGTTTTAGAAGCTGGTACTGGTGAAGAAGGAGTGGAAATCGCTTTTAAGGAAAAACCAGAAGTAGCTATTTTAGATGTCATGCTACCAGGTATAGATGGTTTTGAAGTATGCGAAATTTTAAGGAATGAGATGCCAGGAATTGGAATAATTATGTTAACAGCAAAATCTCAGGATGTAGATAGGATTTTAGGATTAGAAAAAGGTGCTGATGATTATATGAATAAACCTTTTAATCCACAAGAGTTAATTTTAAGAATAAATTCTTTGGTTAGAAGATTAGATTTTTCACATAATTTTGAAAGTACTCATCATTCAAGTTTAGAATACGGACCTTTCAAATTAGATTCATATTCTAAACAATTTACTAAAAATGGTAAGGTAATAGACTTAACACCTACAGAATTGTTATTGATAAAAATATTTATGGAAAATGAAGGCAAGGCCTTCACAAGAGAAGATTTACTTGAAAAAGCCTGGGGAAATGATAGTAGGGCCGATACTAAGATTATTGACGTAAACATTAGAAGGATTAGAGCTAAAATAGAGGATGATTCTGCCAAACCAAAATATTTACATACAGTATGGGGCGTAGGTTATAGATGGGGAAATTAGTAGATTACATAAATAAGAAAAAAGATAGTTTAAAGTTTAGTTTAGTTTTTTATTATATGTTAATATTCTTTATTTTTGTATCTGTATTCGTGGTATTTTCTTTTTTTTCAGTTAGAGACTATTACTACAATACTTTAAAAAATAATATGCTTTCTCAATCTATTTATTCAACAGAGTTATATGATTCATATATTTCTTCATACACTTTAAGTGATGTAGTATTGAATGAAAGATTTGAGTTTTTAAATAACATAGATGGTCAAGTTCAATTATTAGATAACAATGGACTAGTTTATTATGATAGCTTAGGTTCATCTATGGTAGGAGAAAAAGCTATTGATCCAAATAGTTTACTAACAAATAATGAATCATACAAATTTGTGATAGATAATATTCATAATAAGATGTCACTAAACTATCCTATTACAACAAATAATAGTCAGATAGGTATATTGAGGACTATTACTTCTCTAGATCAAGTAAATTTTGAAATCGGAAAAAGGATGCTTCTATTTATATTATTTGGATTCATATCACTAATGTCCGGTTTTGCTTTATTATATTACTTCAGTGGTAAATTACTAAAACCTGTAAATATGTTAACTGGTTTAGCGAGAAAATTATCAGATGGGCAATACGAAGAGAAGTCAAATATGCCATATGCTGGGGAAATTGGTGAATTGGCAGAAGTAATGGACCAATTGAGTGAAAATATTTTACTTAAAGAAGAAATGAAGAATGATTTTATATCCTCGGTTTCTCACGAGCTTAGGACACCTTTGACTTCCATTAAAGGCTGGGCATTGACTTTACAAGATTCAAGCTTGGATGATGAAACTAGAAATGAAGGGCTAAAAATTATAGAATCTGAATCAGACAGATTATCTGATATGGTAGAAGATTTATTAGACTTTTCTAGGTTTACATCACCATCATTCACCTTAAGTAAATCGAAATTAGACTTAATTCCTATTGTAAAAAATATAGTAAAACAAATGAGACCGAGAAGTAATCAAAAAGATGTAGATTTAATTTTAGATTACACTGATAATGAAGTCGTTTTAATTGCTGATGAAAACAGATTAAAGCAAGTCTTTATTAACATCATAGACAACGCGATAAAATTTACTGATGCAGGTGGAAGTATTGTAGTATCAATTGAACTTGACAAGGAAAAACATATTGTTAATTGCAGTGTTATTGACTCAGGAATTGGTATCAGTGAAGAAGAAATTAAAAAAGTTACAACTAAATTTTATAAAGGATCATCAGCTCAATCTAGGACAGGTTTAGGATTATCTATTTGTGAAGAAATAATAGTGAAACATAATGGGAAGTTAGAAATATCAAGTGTTTTAGACAAGGGAACAACAGTTTCTTTTGAGCTACCATTAGCGGAGGATGAAGATGTTGAAGAAGAGTAAAATATTGATGCTATTATTTTCATTACTATTATTGGTTTCATGTTCAAATAAAAATGATAGAAATAATGATAAATTAAACATTATTAATAGACCAGAAGTTGACCTAGGCATACAAGGTGTATGGGAAAAAGTATACGAATATAATATTGCTGATGAAAAAACAATAGAAAATATTAATTCAGAAGAATTATTTATTTCTAAAGAGGTAGTTAATTTTAAGGACTCATATATACTAGATCCAAAAATTAATTCAAGACTAGTCAATTATGACTTATATATGAAAAATAAAATCACTAATCCACCAAAAGAGATTGGCCAAAGTGATGTTATGATAAAGGTATATGAGTTTTCTAATAATGTAGCCATATCTCAAGAATTTATACTTTTACCAGATTCTAGATTACTTACAATATATTTAGGTAATATTAGTATTTATGATAAAAAAAGTGAAGTAAGTAAAAGTGTAGCCCAAGAAAAATACGAACATGTTAAAGGGATGATAACAGGTGGTCAAGGGGTAAATGATAGGAAATTTGCTTTGGCTATATCCTTTAGGGAAAGAGATTCTGAAGTGAGCAATTTTTCTAAGCATAATTATTACACTTACTATATGAAAAAAACTAAAGATGATAAATATCCAAGTGTTTTAAAAGTGAGGGATATTGTTTTACCAAAAACAACTGAGCTATGGACTGTGGAGCAAGAAATTTTAGATAATAGAGATGGTTCTTTTAATCATCAAAAATTAACTGCTAAACCAACATTTACTGAAGAAATGAAAAAAACAAATTCTATTCAAGATAATTTTTATAGGAGGATAGACTACGTTAATAAAGATTATATAGCCGTAACAAATTTTGACCATAGTAAAGGCAATATATCGGAAAGTTATAACATATTTGATTTCCAAGACCTATCCAAAAAAACACCATTAGAAATAAGTGAAATTGCTGGTCCTAATGGAGTTGAAATATATCAAACAACATTCAAAGAAAATGCCAACCTTATTTTTAATAGTCAAGATTTAAATGCTATAGATTTAAAAGCTGATTTATCAAGAGTTGGCCTTCAAAGAATTAGAAATGGTTGGAAATTTATTTCAGGTATAGACCAAGAAATAAGTAGTAATGGTGGAAGTAGAATATATAGAAAGTTTGATTTAAATATAAAGCCTATCATCGATATTGCTAAGACCCAAGCTACAAAACTTACATGGAGAGATATTTTGGAAAGAAGACCAAACGCCATAGATGCAACAATATCTCCAGAAAATGATTTTGTATTAATACAATCTAGAGATACTTTGGAACTATACCCAATTTACTATAATTATATTAGTAGTAATCCACTCTTTACTATTCATAACACTGAAAATTATGAAATAGTCATGGAAGAATGGATAGAAGATAAAAATATAGATGATCTATATAATGAGTTTTCTAAACTTCCACAATTAAATAATCATATAGTATTTGAATGATAGTATTACTAGTAAATAATAAGCCCCAGAACTTTGATTTCTGGGGCCTTAACTTTATAATCTATTTAAAATAAAAATGGATGACATAGTCATCCAAATTAAAATTATTCACCATCAACTTGTGTGTCTGTTATAGGTCTTTCAACTAAGCCTGACTTGATAGCTTCAGTAGATACCCAGATTTTTTTAACCTTACCATCTACAACAGCTCTAACTCTCTTTAAGTTTGGCTTAAAAGCTCTTTTATTTTTCTTATTTGAGAAAGACACATAGTTACCTGATTTTTTCTTTTTACCTAGGTAAAAGCATTCTTTTGCCATTGTTTCCTCCTGTTCGACTGATTTTACTATTACTCGAGTTATTATACCATAGTTATATAAATTATTGCAAGTTATTGTTATCACTGATATAATTTAGTTATTAATCGAATAATAGGAGGAGAAGATGTCAGCTATAATTAATAATAAATATGGTGAAATTGTTTTAGATGAAAAAGTTATTGCAACTTTAGCAGCTGAATCTGCACAGGAATCTTATGGTATAGTAGGCTTAGTAGCTCAAAATACAAAAGATGGTTTATTTGAATTATTAAAAGTTGGAAATAAAACTAAGGGGGTAAATGTTACTATAAATAACAATGTAGTAGATATTGACCTTAGTGTTATGCTAGAATTTGGAGTTAGAATATCTGTAGTAGCAGATAATATTATAGAAAAAGTAAAATATACTGTTGAAAAAAATACAAAGCTAAAGGTGAATTCTGTGAACATTATTGTTCAAAGAATTAGGATTTAATGGAGGTATGATGAATAGTTTAAACTATGAAGATTTAAGATTAGCCATTCGTGGTGCTCAAACAAATCTTGAATCAAACAAGGAATATGTTAATGGCTTAAACGTTTTTCCGGTTCCAGATGGAGATACTGGAACAAACATGTCCTTGACTATGAAATCAGTAATAAATAAATTAGCAGAATCTGAAAATACTATGGAGTCAGTTGCTAAGGCTCTATCAAATGGTTCTTTGATGGGAGCCAGAGGTAATTCAGGAGTTATTTTATCTCAATTATGTCGTGGTATGGCTACAGTTTTTCAACAAGTTGACAAGATAGAGATAATAAATTTAGTAGAAGCATTTGAATCTGCAAAAGAAACAGCTTATAAGGCGGTATTAAAGCCTACAGAAGGTACAATTTTAACAGTGTCTAGAAAAATAGCTGAATTTGCTAGGGCAGAATATATCAAATATGATGATATTATTCTATTCTTATCAGATTCTATAAGAGCTGGACAAAGAGCCTTAGATCAAACACCAGAAATGCTGCCTGTATTAAAAGAAGCGGGAGTAGTAGATGCTGGTGGTCAAGGATTGGTATTATTACTTGAAGGTGCTTATAAGGCTTTAATTGGTGAAGAAATAGTTTCAGATATTAGTACTGAAGATATTGAAAACATTAACTTGGCAAAAACAATAAGCCACCATTCTGATGTTAAACCAGAAGATATTATTTATGGCTATTGTACAGAGTTCCTAATTCACCATGATGGTAGTCAATCATATGAAGATTTCAAAAATGAAATTATGAAATATGGTGATTCTATCGTATCTGTGGGTGATGACGAGTTAATTAAAACACATATCCATACTGATGATCCAGGTTTGATACTTTCACTAGCTAGAAAACGTGGAGAATTATCAGATATCAAGATTGAAAATATGAGATTCCAAAATGCTGAAGTTAATAAGCTTAAAGAAGCTCAAGAAAAAGAAGAACATGCAAGTTTGGAAAGAAAAGAATACGGCTTTGTCGCAGTATCCATTGGTGAAGGATTTAATGAAATTTTTAATAGTTTAAATGTAGATAATATAATAGTTGGTGGACAAACAATGAATCCTTCTACAGAAGATATAGTTGAAGCTGTAGATAAAGTAAATGCAGACAATGTATTTATTTTCCCAAATAATAAAAATATTATTTTAGCAGCCAAACAGGCAGTTGACCTAGTTGATACTAATTTAATTGTAGTAGAAACAAAATCAATACCTGAGTCTTTTGCTGCCTTGATTAACTTTAACAATGAAAGTTCACTAGAAGATAATATTGAAACTATGAATGATGCTATCGAAGATCTTACTTCATTGCAATTAACATTTGCAGTAAGAGATACAAAAAATGGAGACCTAGAGATCAAGAAAGATGACTATATAGGTCTTAAAGATGGAGATATCATAGTTAAAGGTGAAAAATTAGAAGAAACACTAATAGATTTAATTGATAAGTCTATAGACGAAGATTCTGAAATTATAACTCTTTATTATGGGGAAGATGTAGATGAAGAAGATGCTGAAAACCTATATGAAAAATTAGAAGAAAAATTCTCTGATTTAGATATAGAATTAAACTTTGGTGGACAACCACTGTATTACTATATAGCATCTATTGAATAATATGAATCTTTTGAATATCAAAGGGATAGGAAAAAAGAAAGAAGAAATCCTCAATAAAATGGGGATTTTTTCTTTGTTAGACTTATACAAATATTTACCTAAGAACTATGAAGATAGGTCTAAAAAGGTAGATGTAATAAATGCTGTCCCTGAAATTAAACAATACTTTGAATTAAATATAATTGAAATTAGTAAAACTTATTTTTACGGGAAAAATAAGTCTGTTAGTAGAGCAAAAGCTAAGGATGAGACAGGAGTTATTAATTTAATCTGGTACAATGATAGATTTACACTAAGAAAAATTGTAGTTAATAAAACTTACAAATTCTTTGGTAAGTATGACCAAGAAAAAAATGCGTTAATAAATCCCTTAGTAGATGATCTTAATGATGATAATATAGGTTCAATAGTTCCTATCTATAAAACTATAAAAGGTATATCTAATAAAGAGTTAAGTAAATTTAAGGATAATTTATTTGCAAGTGATTTTAATATAGAAGAATATTTAGATAATGATATTTTAAGTAAATATAGGATACAAGAAATAAATATTATGTATAAAAATCTACATGATCCAAAGGATAATTTATCCTTATATGATTCAATATATAGTTATTATTTTAGAAATATATTGGTTGAAAAATTAGTATCTAAAATGTATAGAGACGAACTCAATAAAAAGTCTCTAAGCTATAAAATTTATAATGTAAATAAATTAAAAAATTACTTAGATTTCGATTTAACCAAGTCACAAGAGTTTGCCATAAAAGATATATTTGATGATATGGAAAGTAAAAATAGGATGAATAGGCTAGTAATTGGTGATGTAGGCTCTGGTAAAACCCTTGTGGCTATATTTGCTGCCTACCAAGCTATCTTAAATGCTTACCAGGTAGCATTTATGGCTCCAACTGAAATACTAGCTCAACAGCACTATGATAAACATAAAGACTTATTTAATAAAATAGGTATTAAATCAGCTATTTTAACTGGGTCTACAAGCTCTAAAGAAAAAATAATAATCTATGATAAATTAATAAATGGAGAAATTGATATAATCTTTGGCACCCATGCGCTTTATCAAGATAAAATTATCTATAAAAATCTTGGCTTAGTAGTGGTTGATGAGCAACAAAGATTTGGTGTTAACCAAAGAAAAGCTATTATAGATAAGGGTGAAAGTCCAGAAATACTTTTGCTTTCTGCTACACCTATTCCAAGGACCCTGGCATTAGCCTTATATGATGACTTATCCTTAAGTTATATGGATACTATGCCATCAAATAGACTAGAAATAAAATCAGCTTATATGACTATATACCAGGAAAAGAAGTTTATTGATTTTGCCTATAAGCAAATTCTTGAAGGTAGACAAGTTTACCTTGTTGTATCAAGGGTAGAAGATACTGATGATTTAGAATCCGTTCATCTAATGAAAAAGAAATTAGACAAATATTTTAATAAAAAAATAAATATAGAATGCTTGTATGGTGAACTAGATTCTGAAAAGAAAATAGACATACAAAATAGATTTGCTAATGGGAAAATAGATATGCTTATAGCAACATCCATTGTTGAAGTAGGTATAGATGTACCAAATGCAAATACAATGATTATTTACAATGCAAACCAATTTGGTCTATCACAACTCCACCAGCTAAGAGGAAGGGTTGGTAGGTCTGATATACAATCTTATTGTTTCTTTGTTAGTTCAGAGAAGATTAAAATCGATGAAAAGCTAGATTTTATATCTAAGAACAACGATGGATTTAAGATTGCTAACAAAGACTTAGAAATGCGTGGTAGGGGTGATCTATATGGTAAAAACCAATCAGGATTTATAGACCTAGATAATTCATTTTTATATAATGAACAATTATTGTCAGATGTAAATAAACTGATAAATAGAGACTTGAAAATTAATAGTAGTTTAGAGAAAATTATAAATGAGGAACTATATAAATATAAAGATATTATTATGAATTGAGGTAATATGGCTTTAAGAGTTATTAGTGGATTAAGAAAAGGGCATAAATTAAGAGGACCAATTGATTCTAGGGCTAGGCCTACAGAAGATAGGATAAAAGAATCCTTATTTAATATTATCCAGCCTATAGAGGAAGATGCTGTATGCTTAGACTTATTTGCGGCTACTGGTAATATAGGTATAGAATTTTTAAGTAGAGGGGCTAAGAAAGTATACTTCTCAGAGAAGGACAGTTCCAATGTAAAAGACTTAAAATGGAATCTAGACCATACTAAATTAGCAGATAAGGCTGAAATATTAGACTTTGATTATAAGAAAAATATTTTGACTATCAAAGAAAATATTGATTATGTATATATAGATCCACCTTATGAATCAGACTATTACATAGAGTCTCTTAAGCTGATGCTTGATAGAAAATATTTTAAAGATGCTTTATTTATATTAGAGTCAAATAATGACTATGATTACTCAAAAGATATTAAAGAATTAAATTTAGTATATGAGAAAAAATACGGAAAAAAATGTTTAAAATTTTATAGGATGGAAGTATGAAGGTAGTATATCCGGGGAGTTTTGACCCAGTAACAAATGGTCACTTAGATATTATCAAAAGAGCTGCTAATATCTATGAAGAAGTTATAGTTTGTTTACTAATAAATCCAAGGAAAAATTATTTATTTGATATGGATGAAAGAATTGAAATGTTAGAAGAGTTATTGTATGATTATGATAACATTAAAATAGCTAAATATTCTGGGCTACTTATTGATTTTGTTGAAGAAAATAATGTAGATGCGATTATTAGAGGTATCAGGGCTGTTTCTGATTATGAAACAGAATTACAGTTAGCTCAAATGAATAAGTTTTATTCTAAAAAGAATATAGAAACCTTATTTATGGTTGCAGAGCCACAATATTCTTATTTATCATCAAGTATAGTAAAAGAAATAGCTTCATTTAATAGAGATGTATCGAAGCTAGTACCAGAGAATGTAGCAAAAAAAATTAAAAGTAAATTTAATTAGGGGGAAATATGGATATTATTTCATTATTAGAAGAATTAGAAGAGTTAATGGATGATGCTAACTCAGTTCCATTTTCAAAAAAAGTTTCAGTAAATCCTGAAGATGTTTATGGCATAATTAGTGATATGAAAGAAGCTATTCCACAAGAAATCAAAGATGCCCAATGGGTAAACTCTGAGAGAGAAAGAATTTTAACTGAAGCAAATTCACAAGCAGATGCTATGAAAGAAAAAGCAAAAGAAGACATCAAAAAGGGTTATGATGAAGCTAATAGAAAGATTAAACAATTAGTGAGTGAGCATAACATTACAGTTGAAGCAAATGCTGAAGCAGAAAAAATTGTATCAGAAGCAAAAGCTACAGCTCAACAAATAGCTACAAATTCTTTAGCCTATGTTGACCAATTACTTACAAAAACTTCAGATGACCTAAAGAACACATTAAAGGTTATTGATGAAAATAGATCACAATTAAAATATTAAGTATGTAAAAACCGACCATAAGGTCGGTTTTATATTTTAAATATTAATTTTTACTTCTGTTTCTTATTCTTTCTTCAATCATGTCTTCCATGCCATCATATATATTAGCTTGCTTGTCGCCATAGCCGTTGATTAGATTCATCTGCTTTATAAGTGTATCTATTAAATTAAACTCATCCTTATAGGCAAGGAATACTGATTTCCATTCAGGATTGTATTTGTTTTTAAATTTCCTTAAACCCTTGAAACCGTAGATTTTGTTTCCATACTTGTAAGCTAAATTAATAGCCTTTTCTTTTGTGGAAGAATACATTTTATTTCCAATATTAGATAGGGGAGCTACACCTAGGTCGAAAGTATCGTATCCTTCTGCTTTTCCCCAATTAATAATTGATAAAAACATCATATCCATAAGACCAGAAGGCATGTCATTTACATGTCGCATAAGGTCGATTGAGAAAGTTTTGGTGCCTTTAACAGGGAACATATTTGCAAATGCATAGATTTTATAATCATCTTCTATAGTAAATATTGGTGCTTCTTGTAGGTAATTTCTATCAAAGGATCCTACTGAAAACTGCATTTCTTTTCTTTTACCTAGCCATTCTATAGATATATCATTTAACTTATTTAGAAATTCATCAGAAAATGGAGGGTTATTTACTTTGAATTTAAGTCCTAGTCCATCCATACTATTTAAAGTTCTTCTCATAATCTTAAACTTCTTACCTTCCATAGAGAAAGTGTTTAGATTAACTAGAGCAGTTTCACCTAGTTTAAGTAAGTTAAATCCTTCATTTACAAAGTATTCTAAATATTTACCAGATATTTGGTAAAAGGCTACATCCATTTTATGGGCAGCTGCTAATTCAATCACTTCATCCATTGCCTCTTCAAAATCTTCTATCTGACCTGTAGGATTACCGAAAACAAAGATTTTATCCTTATATGGCCTGTATATCATAGATACTGTATTTTTACTATTGTAAAATACATTTTTATCTCCCATATAGAAGGAATGACTAGTAAGTGCATATGGGTATTTTTCATGAAAATCTTCAAATTTTTCTATATCTTCCTCTGTGATGCTTTTAAATGGCATATAGCGTCTATCTAAACCTAAAAATATGGAATAAATAGATATGCTTATAAGTACCGGCATCATAGTCTTTAGTGGCCTTCTAGTCATGTAGTGTAAGCTATATTTTTCAACACCATCTAAGAAATTAATCTTATGTTTATAATTATATATTCCAGCTAAAATGGCGTAAAATATAATAAAGAAAACACTAGCTATTAATATTTTCTTTATAGAGATCCTATCCGCCAAACCATCAAAATATTGTCTATTGACAAATAGGGCATAGATTAAAATTGCACATATTGCAATTTCCATGTAGCTTTGACCATTTAATGCATATAGGATTATTAAAGTAGTTAATAAAAGTATTGATAAGGCGTGAGTCAATTTTACTCTATTCTTAATACCATTCGATATAGCCATTAGAGAGAAACCAGCTATTAGGGTAATTTGTTTGTTGATTACCATTAAATATGTTGGAAACAACCTTCTTATAAACTTATATTTCAAGAATATTCTTGGAAGTAGGATAGATGCAACAATCAAAGCTCCAACTACTAGCAAAACATAGGCCAAGATTTTACTTATTGAATTAGCTTTTTTAATAGAATCTTCACTATTTTGGCCTTTAGTATTTGTAACTAATAAGAGCAAACCTACAATCCAAGGGATAATTGTGTAGCAGACCCTGCATATCAATAGGGATAAAACTATATTTGGGGTTGAATATCCTATAAGTGAAAATAGGAATATTGCAGATGCCTCAAAGGCTCCTAAACCACCAGGTATCATTGATAGTAATCCTATTATAGTAGCTAAAACATAAACAGTAACTGCCTGTAAAATATATATGTTAGGTTCGAAATATTTAATAGTTACAGCAAAAAATAAAGCTGCTAAAAACCATTCAAATGTAGATTGTAAAGTTATGTATAATCTAAGAGGTCTTTGCTCTCTTTTGAAAACTGATCCATCATCTTTTATGAAATGTGAAATTGGTAGTATATCTATAAAGATAAATACTATTACAAGTAGAAACATTATAAATAGTATAGGAACAAGACTATAGTATTTTTGTATTATTAAAGATATACTTGAAGGCAAGCCTAAAGAAAAGAGCCCTACCATATCAGAAAACAATACTATAAATAATATTCTATTAGTTAGCTTCTTGTCTATTTTATATTTATCATACATTAATTCCCTAAGGGTAAGACCAGCCATTCCAGCAAAACCTATAAAGTTACTGAAAGATTGGGAAATCCAACCTATCTTAAAGACTTCTTTGCTAGGTATGTCCATCTTATAATATTTAACTAAAAGAAAATCATATATGGTTGCAAAAGAAAAACAAATGAGTCCAAAGACTACAAAAAATATTTTACTTTGTAGACTCATTTCACGCATCAAAACTTTGAGGTCATGCATATTAATATTTTTAATCTCTTTATTTGTCACATAAATTGTTATAGAAATTATAAAGATTATAAAGATAGCCCTTATAACACTTTTATACTTATCAAAAAAATTCTTAAATTTCATTCTTTACTCCAATTTTAAACTATTTAATATAAGCTATGTGGGTATAATCTAAGCTGTTTAATTGCTTGGACCTTATATTATGTAGTTTATATGATTTCATGTCAATATCTACTAAATTTTTATTACAATTATCTTTAATATCAGTAAAATTATTTAGCATTGCAATATCAGACTTGTCTTTTATTTCTTTTAATACTTGTCTCCCCTTGTCATTAAAGGCAATAGGACGAATGTAGCTTATTTTATCTAGAGAGTTTATATCTTCATTAGTAATATCAAGTAGGTAATTAAAAATAAATCTTCTAAGTCTAGCCTTTGAATGCCTCTTATTGTGACTTAGGTCTACAGCCTCACTTAAAGTTTTATCAAAATTTTTATTTAATAAATTTAATATTCCTGGTTCGTATCCAGCTATAGGACTTGGGTCTTTTTGAATTATGAAGGACTTATAATAAAATAGATCACTATAGTCATCCAAATGATACTTAGGGGACTTTTCTAATTTTATTTTACTTTCTAAGGGAACATATGCTGAAATATATTTATTTTCGTGCACAAGTTTTCTAATGGTAGTTGCAGATTGAAAGTTTTTAGCTGATATTTCATCATTATTATATCCATTATCATTTCTAAAAATAGGGAGTACATTTATATTGCTTTTTAATTCCCTTAAAGACTTATAGTAATTAAAGGCCAGGGTATTGTTTGGCTCCTTCATAAAAGAACTATCAATAGCTAGTTCATCCAAAGACCTTATATAAGACTGCTTATAGGATAAACCTTGGTCAAGATAAGTTTTTAATTTATCTTCTATCATATGAGTATTTAAATATATAGCTTCAAAATTTGCTATTAAATTAGTAAAATCTTTACTTTCAACCCCAAAAGATAAGTAATCTAATATATTTAATTTATTAAGAATCATTGTTGAATAATAGGCAAAGTAGTCAGCGCTTTGTAAAGAAACTATATTAGGCATTTCTAAAACCAAGTCTACACCGTTTTTTATTGCAATTTCAGCCTTATCAAATTTGTTCAAAATCGAAGGCTCACCTCTTTGCACAAAAGAACCACTCATCAATACTATAATATTCGATTGTGGATATTTTTCTTTAATAACCTTGATTTGGTGAATATGCCCCAAATGCATTGGGTTGTATTCAGCAATAATACCTATATTTTTCATTTATACTCCTAAGCCTTTAATAAATCTATCATTTTTGATATAATCAACTAGTATATTGATTATAATATTATAATATAAAAAAAATAATTTATGAAGATAGGAGTAAGAATGGATATATTAGTGTTAAATAGTGGTAGTTCATCATTGAAGTATCAATATATTAATTCTGTATCAGGAAAAGTTTATGGTAAGGGATTAATCGAGAGAATAGGTATTGAAGGTTCAAATATTGAGCATAAAAAACCTGGTTCAGAACCATATGTAATTGAAAGATACCTACCAAGTCATACAGAAGCGGTAAAATTATTATTTGAAGTTTTATTAGATAAGGAACATGGGATAATTAACAACCTAGATGATATCCAAGCTATAGGACATAGGGTAGTTCATGGAGCTTCAATTACTGAACCAACATTAGTAAATGATGAAGTTTTAGAAACTTTAGAGTTCGCAAAGAGATTTGCACCATTACACAATCCAGGAGCTATTGCAGGAATCCAAGGGGTTGAAGCTTTGACACCAGGAAAACCTAATGTAATTGTTGTTGATACAGGTTTCCATTCTGATATTCCACAAGAAAATGCCTTATATGCAATACCATACAAATATTACACAGAAGATAAGATTAAGAGATATGGTGCTCACGGTATAAGCCACAAGTACGTAACATTAAAAACAGCAGAATTAATGGAAAAAGACCCTGAAGAATTAAATGTAATAACTGTTCACTTAGGTAATGGAGCATCTATAAGTGCTGTAAAAAATGGACATTGCTATGATACATCAATGGGACTTACACCATTAGAAGGTTTAGTAATGGGTACAAGATCTGGTGATTTAGATCCAGCTGTTGTGTTTACAATAGGTAAACAACACGACTTATCCTACGACCAAATGGATACCTTATTAAATAAGGAATCAGGATTATTAGGAGTTTCAGGAATCTCTTCAGACTTTAGAGATGTTACAGAAGCTGCAGAAGCAGGAAATGAAAGAGCTCAAATAGCCTTAGACATGTTTATAAATAGGGTTAAAAAGTATATAGGTGCTTACTCAGCCCTATTAGGAAGAGTTGACGCTATATCCTTTGCTGGTGGTATCGGTGAAAACTCAGACTTTGCTAGAGCTGAAATATTAAAAGGACTCGAAAACTTAGGTATAAGCATAGATCCTGCATTAAACGATGGCGCTAGGGAAGAAAAAGAAATTTCTGCTAAAGATAGTAAGGTAAGAGTATTTATTACTCCAACAAATGAAGAGCTAATGATAGCAAGAGAAACCCAATATATAGTAGAAAACTTATAAAATAATTGACAAAGACCGAAAATAGATATATAATAACGATTGTTATTTAAAAATGATTAAGATTAAGAGTTAGGAGGTGTTAGGATGGCAGTACCAAAGAGAAAAACATCTAAAGCTAAGAAAAATTCAAGAAGAGCTTCAGCATACAGATTAAATAAAGCAAATTTTGTCGTTGATAAAGAAACAGGCGAAGCAAGAATGCCTCATAGAGTTAGCCCATCAGGCTACTACAACGGTAGACAAGTAGTTGAAGTTGAAGACGAAGAATAAAAAAATATATGTAGGGTAGGCCATGAGCTTATCCTACTTTTTTTATACCTAAGCTTGATAATTAGCCATAAAATATTTAGATATTGTTCAATTTATGGTATTATGTTATATATGTAAGAATGGAGAAATTATGAAGCTAATAATTGATATTTTAGGAAATGACAATGGCCCTCAAGAAGTTGTTCATGGGCTTATTGATTCAATGGAAAATAGTAGATCAAACTTTGTTATAGTAGGTCCGAAAGATATAGCCGAAAAAGTTATAGAAGAAAGAAATGCAGACAAGTCAAGGTTTGAGTTTATTGATACAAGTGAATATATCAGCAATGAAGATGATCCGGCAGGATCAATTAGGAGAAAGAAAAATTCATCAATTGTTTTGGCTTTAAATGAGTTAAACAATAATGGTGATGGATTTTTAACATCAGGTTCTACAGGTGCCTTAGTCGCTGGAGGATTATTTATAACAAAAAGGATAGGCAAAGTTCAAAGAGCACCTTTATTGACTTATATTCCAAATCAAAAGTCAGGTTTTACTGCCTTGGTTGATTCAGGGGCTGTTATTGATACAAAGGCTAGTATGTTAGATGAATTTGCAACTATGGGTTCAGTAGCAGTAGAAAAAACTTTTGGAATAAAAAATCCTAAGGTATACTTGCTAAATATAGGTGTAGAAGCAGCTAAGGGTGATACTAGGTCAAAAGAAGCTTATGATTTATTAAAAAACAATAAAAATATTAACTTCCAAGGAAATATAGAGGCTAGAGACTTTTTATCTGGTAAAGCAGATGTAATTGTAACAGACGGTTTTGCAGGAAATGTTATGCTAAAAACTGCAGAAGGAACAGCTAAAATGCTATTTTCTGAAATTAAAGATGCCCTTATGTCTTCTGGAAAATCTAAGATAGCTGGTCTTATGCTAAAGGGACAATTAAAAAGCTTAGCTGAAAAATATGATTATAATAAGGCTGGTTCAGCATGTCTATTAGGAGTTAATAAAGCTTTATTTAAAGCCCATGGGAATTCTGATAGAGTGGCAATTGAACATGCAATATACAGTGCGGAAAACTTTATTAATAGTAATATAATCGAAGAGATTAAGGAGAAATTAAATGATTAAAGATAAAATTATAGAAATGGTAAAAGAAGAGTTATTGACAGACGAAATTGATATCAATGCAGACTTAACTAATGACTACCAAATTGATTCTATTGGATTGATTGAATTTGTTATGTCCTTAGAAGATGAGTTTAACATTGAAATTGCAGATGAAGAATTACAAGAATTAAGATCAACAAAAGACGTAATAGATTTAGTTGAATCAAAAGTAAAGTAAGATGAATATAATAGAAGATAGATATAAAAAAATGGAAGTATTGGAGGCTGATATCAACCATAAGTTTTCAGACAGAAAACTTATGGACTCAGCCTTTATTCATACTTCCTATACAAATGAACATTCAGCTTATAAAGGTAAAAGTAATGAAAGACTTGAATTTTTAGGAGATGCTGTTTTAGAAATAATATATAGTGAAATATTATTTAAGAGATTTCCACACAAAGACGAAGGTTATTTAACCAAATTAAGGTCAAATATGGTTTGTGAAGAAGCTTTCGCTTCCTTGGCAGATAAATTATCCTTGCCTAAGTTTCTATTACTAGGAAAGGGAGAAGAAAAAACTGGAGGAAGGGAAAAGAATTCATTAAAGGCAGACTTATTTGAAGCTTTTTGTGGAGCTTTTTATTTAGATGCTGGTTATTCTAAAGTTTATAATTTTATATATGGATTGATAAAAGATAGGCTTAATAGTGATAAAAACTATACCAAGCTTGTAAATGATTATAAGTCTATGCTACAAGAACATTTACACAAATATAAAAATATAAACTCTAGCTATAAGTTAATTAAGGAAGAAGGCCCTGCCCACGATAAAATGTTTTATATGGAAGTCTACCAAGAAAACAAGAAAATTGGTTCGGGTATGGGAAAAAATAAAAAAGAAGCTGAACAAATGGCTGCTAAAGATGCCCTTGGAAAGCTAGGTATTATCTAAGATAATAATTGGATGTGAAATATGAAGCTTAAACACGTAGAATTATATGGATTTAAAAGTTTTGCTGATAAGACTAGACTTACTTTTGACAAAGATATATCAGCAGTTGTAGGTCCTAATGGTTCAGGAAAATCGAATATTGCAGATGCTATCAAATGGGTTTTAGGTGAACAATCAGCTAAATCTCTTAGAGGATCAAGTATGCAAGATGTTATTTTTGCTGGTAGCCAGTCTAAAAAACCTATGAATATGGCTCACGTATCCTTAGTTTTAGATAATTCCGACAAGAGTTTACCTATTGCTTATGATGAAGTTAATGTTACTAGAAGGGTTTTTAGAACTGGAGAATCAGAATACCTACTAAACAAGTCCCCAGTAAAATTAAAGGATATTAGAGAATTATTCCTAGATACTGGTGTAGGTAAGGATGGATATTCTTTAATCGGACAAGGTCGTATAGATGAAATCTTGAGTGGCAGACCTGAAAAAAGAAGAGAAGTATTTGAAGAAGCTTCAGGTATAGCTAAAAACAAATATAAGAAATCTCAGGCTGAAAGAAGATTAGAAAGAAATGAAGAAAATCTTAAAAAATTAAATTCTGAAATTAAGATTAAAAAGCAAGAATTTGATATCTTAGAAAAACAAGCAACCAATGCTAAAGAAGGGATGAGACTTACTAATAAACTTGAAACTTTAGAGTTGAGTTTGTTAAAGCAGGCTATCACTAAATCTGACACTGACCTTGAAAATGATAAATCAAAACTAGAATATATAGATTCAAATCTTTTAGAAAACCAAGAAGAATATAATAAAATTAGTATCTTATTAGATCCTGTTCAAGAAAAGATTAAAGACCAGGAAGAAAAGTTAAACCTATTAAAAGAAGAAGCAATAAATAGAGACAAGGATATACAAAAGTATAATTCTGAATTGACCCTATTTGATGAAAAGATAAGTTTTTTCAATAATGACCTTGCAAGGTTTGAAAATGATATAAAAACAAGAAAAGAAAGAATAGAAAATAATAAAAAACGAAAAGAAAATCTAAATAAAAATACTAATGAATTTTTAGAAAATCGTACTAAAAAGCAAGCTGAAATCAGTGATTTAGAAGATAAGATAAAGCTTACTAATTTAGAATTAGAGGAAAAAAATAAAGACTTTAATTTATCTTCAACTATATTAAAAGACAAAAAAGACCAGTTATCTAAGATGCTAGTAGATAAAAATACTAAGGTCAAACTTGATGATTCCAATAGTAAATTATTAGAAAACTATAAATCAGAAATTTCAAAATTAGATTTACTTATTGAAGATAAAATTAATGCCTTATCTAAAAAAGAATTTGATAGGGATGATTTAGAAAAACAAGTTAAAAATATTGATGAGCTAAATACAAGTTTAGATGCAAGTATTAATGATAAGTTAGTAAAATTAAATAACTTAGAAAATCTAATCTTAGACAAAAGACAAGAATATTTAAAAATTGAATCAGAAAGAAATATTCTAGATAGGCAATATAAATCTTATGATGGGTATTATAGATCAGTCCAAGACCTATTAAAAATAGCTGATAAAAATGAAGATATAAGTAATAAGATTATCGGAGTTTTAGCTGATTTAATATCTATTGACGATAAATATAAGGAAGCTTTAGATGTAGCCCTAGGATCTGCTCTTCAAAATATTGTAATTGATAATGAAGATGATGGTAAATATTTAATTGACTTCCTAAAAAGAAAAGGAATAGGAAGGATAACTTTTTTACCTATTTCAAAAATTAGAGGCTATAAAAAACCGGCTAACCATGACTTGGTTATTGATAACCTAAATAATTTAGTAAAGCATGATTCAAAAATAGAGCAGATTATAGATTATTATTTGGCTAACACTATCCTTGTTAAAGATATGAATGATGCTGTTAAAGTTTCCAAGGATTTAAAAGGATTTAGAATCATTACCCTAGAAGGAGATGTTATTAATTCTTGGGGTTCAATGGTAGGTGGGAAAAACTTTAAAAAATCTAACAATACATTAGTAAATAGAAAGAAAGAAATAGATAAATTAAGTGCAAAACTTAAAAATACTGGTAAGGAACTTGAAAAATTAAATGATTCTTACCACGAACTAAACCAAGAAATAAAAAGTGCTAAGGATAACTTATCTACAAATAATGATAAGAGAAATGATTTGCTTGATAAGATTCAAGAAGTCAAATCTATGATCAATGAAACAAATATAGAAGTAAAATTTAATAGTGAAAGAAAAAATGAACTATTGCTATCTCTAGAAGAAGTTAAAGAGCAATTAAAGGCTGTTGACTATAGTAGTTTAGATGACTTAGAAGCTGAAATTAAAAACCAAGACTCTGAATTAGATTTATTAGCTGAAAAGATAAGTGAATTAAATACCAACGCTACATCATTTGATAAAGACCTGATTAGACTAAAGGCTGATTTAGATGTTATAGAAAGAGATATCAACCATAATTCTATAGAATTAGAAAACTTAGAAATTGATATGGAAAATGACATATCATCAAATATTACCGATGAAAAAAATCTAGCCTATACTAAAGAACAAATTAAATCCTTAGAAAATAAAAAGGAAAATAATTTAACTAAGCTTGAAAGTCTAAATGCTAAAGGAAATAATAATGAACTTATAAATACTTTAGTGAAAGACATAGAATTGTTAAAGTCTAACTTTGAAGAAGATAGGATTAAGATAGATCAAATCAAAAATGATATAGCAGAAGCTGAAAAAGAAAAATATAAAATTGAACTTAAGATTACTAACAACAAGGAAAAGATTCAAAGTTTAAGGGGTGATTATTTATCAACTTATGGTATTGATGACAATGACCTGGATGAAAAGCTAGCAAATCTTTTAGAGGTAAATACAAGTAAGAAAGAAGTTAACGATATTAAGATGCAACTTTCAAGAATTGGATATTTCAATTACGAAAGTATTAGCCAATTTGAATTAATTTCTGAAGATTTAGATTTTATGACTAAGCAATATGATGACCTACTAGTTTCAAAAGAAGACATAAGCTCTTTAATCAAAAGTATAGAAAAAGAAATGGTTGAAGAATTTAAAAAATCATTCAAACTAATTAGAGAAAAGTTCAATGAGATTTTCCAAATTTTATTTGATGGTGGTGAAGCTGACTTGAAATTAGACTCTGAAGATGTCTTAACTGCAGGGGTTGAAATAATTGCTAGACCCGAAGGAAAAAGTCTTAAATCAATAGATCTTTTATCTGGTGGGGAAAGATCAATGACAGCTGTTGCTTTATTATTTGCAATTTTTGAAATAAATCCTGCTCCATTTTGTGTGTTAGACGAAATAGATGCAGCCTTAGATGAGGCTAATATCAGACGTTATATTGACTATCTAAAGTCATTAACTGACAGGACACAATTTATAATTATTACTCATAGAAAAACAACCATGGAAATGGCTGAAATTTTATATGGGGTTACAATGGAAGAACAAGGTATTTCTAAGGTAATAACTTTAGCCTTAGATGATTATTCATGATGCTTTCAATTCAATATCACAAGTCATGTACACTGACTTGTGATATAATTATTTAAATTACTTATAAGGAGAGAAAATGTTTAAAAATTGGTTTAGAAAAAAAGATAAAGAAAAAAAAGTTGAAGAAAAAATAGAATCTAAAAAAAGTGAATTTAATGATATTAAAGAAGAAGTTATAGAAGAAAGTAAAGCTATAAAAGATGAAGTTGTTGAAGACGGAAAAGAACTTTTAGACAAAGCAAAAGATGAAGTAAATGAAAGCAAAGAGTCCTTGAAAGAAGATAAAGAAATCTTTAATGAAAAGATGGACCAAGCAAAAGAAAAATTCAATGAAGTCAAAGAAGAAATAACTGACGTAAATAAAGAAATAAAAAAAGAAGTTAAAGACGAGATTGAAGAAGTCAAAGAAGAAATTAATGAAATAAAAGAAGAAAAAGAAGTAAAAAAAGAAAAACTTTCTTTTATGGATAGGTTAAAAAAAGGTCTAAGCAAGTCAAGAGATGCTTTTAACTCTGCTTTTGATAATTTAATTAATGGTAAGGCCAAGATTGATGATGACCTATATGAAGAGTTAGAAGAGTTACTTATTTCAGCTGATATAGGTGTTGAAACTACAATATCAACCATTGACCAATTAAGAGATATAATTGAAGAAAAACACATTAGAGATCCTAAATATATAAAAGAAGAATTGAAAGACTTATTAAAAGATAAGTTAAGTGTACAAAATAAAGATAATGATTTAATTATTGAAAAAGATAAGCCAACTGTTGTATTAGTAATAGGTGTAAATGGAGTTGGTAAAACAACAACTATAGGTAAATTAGCTCACAATATTAAAAAAGAAGGCCATAGTGTTATGATGGCTGCTGCTGATACTTTTAGGGCTGCGGCTATTGAGCAATTATCAGAATGGGCAGATAGGACAGACACAGAGATAATAAAGGGAGCTGAAGGTTCCGATCCAGCATCTATAGTTTATGATGCTATCCATGCTCAAAAAGCAAAAAATACTAAAGTATTATTGATCGATACAGCAGGAAGACTTCACAACAAAAAGAACTTAATGGCTGAACTAGAAAAAATTAATAGGATAATCGACAGAGAATATCCAGATGCAAATAAAGAAGCTTTACTAGTACTAGATGCTACTACAGGACAAAATGCTGTCCACCAAGCTAAAGAATTTAGTAAGGTAACTAATATTACAGGTATCATCTTAACAAAATTAGATGGTACTGCAAAGGGTGGGGTAGTATTCCCATTACAAATCGAACACAAGGTTCCAGTTAAATTTATTGGAATAGGTGAACAAAAAGATAATTTAGAAAAATTCGATGCCGATAAGTTTGTGGATGCCTTATTCGGTTAATAAATAGGAGTTAATATGATAACTGTTACAGATTTAGAAATATCATTTCCTGATAAAAAATTATTTGAAGATGTAAATTTAATTTTTACAGAAGGAAATTGTTATGGAATAATTGGAGCCAATGGTGCTGGAAAGTCAACATTCTTAAAAGTTTTATCTGGCGAAAGAGAAGCTAATAAAGGTAATGTATCATTTACTAAAAATGCTAGACTTTCTAAGCTAAGCCAAGATCACTATGCTTACGAAGAATACACAGTTTTAGATACAGTCTTATCTGGAGATGAAAAACTATATTCAATCATGAAAGAAAAAGATGCTATTTATGCCAAAGAAGACTTTACAGATGAGGATGGTATAAAGGCAGCAGAATTAGAAATTGAATTTGCTGAAATGGGTGGATATGAAGCAGAATCTGAAGCCTCTACTATCTTACAAGGTTTAGGTATTGATAATAGTAAATTATATATGTTGATGAGTGACTTAACAGAATCTGATAAGATTAAAGTTTTGTTAGCCCAAGCCTTATTTGGTAAACCTGATATTTTACTATTAGACGAACCTACAAATGGTATTGACCTAAAAGCTATATATTGGTTACAAGAATTTTTAATCAACTTTGAAGGAATAGTTATAGTTGTATCTCACGACAGATATTTCTTAAATGAAGTATGTACAATGATGGTGGATATAGATTTTGGAAAAATTCAAATGTTTACAGGTAACTATGATTTTTGGTATGAATCATCCCAATTAGCTTTAAAGATGGCTAAGGATGAAAATAAAAAGAAAGAAGATAAGGTTAAAGAATTAAAAGAATTTATTCAAAGATTCTCTGCAAATAAATCAAAATCTAAACAAGCAACCTCAAGAAAAAAATTGCTTGATAAGATTACTCTTGATGATATCAAACCTTCATCAAGAAGATATCCATTTGTTGGCTTTAGCTTATCTAGAGAAGCTGGAAATGAAATTTTAAACTTCAATAACTTTAATTTATATGATGAAGACAAGTGTCTAATTAAAAACTTAGATTTAAGAGTAAATAAAGGTGACAAGATTGCCTTCATAGGTAATGAGATTGCTATATCAAAATTATTTGATTATATTACTGATGAAAATAATATAAATGATGAATCATTCACATGGGGTCAAACTATTACTTACCAATATTTCCCAAAAGATAACTCAGAATATTTTGAAGGAGTTGACCTTAACCTAATAGACTGGTTGAGACAATATTCTAAAGAAAAATCCGAATCTTTTATAAGAGGATTTTTAGGTAAAATGTTATTCTCTGGAGATGAAGTATATAAAAATTCTTCAGTTTTATCTGGTGGAGAAAAGGTAAGAATGATGTTTTCTAAAATGATGGTTGAACCATTAAACTTCATTATCTTAGACCAACCTACCAACCACTTAGACTTAGAGTCTATAGAGGCTGTTAATAATGGTTTAATTGCTTACAAAGGTAATATGCTATTTACATCCCAAGACCACCAATTTGTAAATTCCTTAGCTAATAGAATAATAGAAATATTTGATGATGGTTCATATAGAGATGAAAGCATCACTTATGACCAATACATTGAGAAATATATTACACAATAATAAAATGACCTGAATCTCAGGTCATTTTATTGTTATTATTTAACTATCTGGGTATACAAATATTATTAAGCATATATAGAAATGAGGGAATTATGAAAAATAATAATGATAAAAACAAAGGATTTTTAGGCTTTGTTGAAAGGATAGGAAATAAATTACCTAATCCAGCTACTTTATTTATATATTTATCAATAGGGGTGATGATTATATCTTTTGTATTAGCAAAATATGGTGTATCAGCCACCTACAAGTCTATTGATTCAAAAACAAATGAAATTACTGAAACAACAGTAATTGCTGTAAACTTACTATCAAAGGATAGTTTAAGAGAGTTTATGTCCAGTATACTTACTAACTTTACAAACTTTTTTGCTTTAAGAACTGTATTTGTAATTATTTTAGGTGTAGGGGTTGCAGAAGGTACTGGCCTATTAGAAACTTTAATTAAAAAAATCGCAATGAATACTTCGAAAAAATGGATCACACCAATTATTGTATTTTTAGGAGTAATGTCTAATGTAGCTTCATCAACAGGATATGTAGTACTTGTACCATTAGGAGCTATATTATTTATGGGTTTTGGTAGACATCCAATAGCAGGTCTAGCTGCAGCCTTTGCTGGTGTGTCAGGAGGTTGGTCAGCCAATCTTCTAATAGGAAGTAACGATCCAATGTTTGCAGGCATGTCAACTCAAGCTGCCCAACAATTAAATCCAAACTATCTAGTACAAGCAACATCAAACTGGTATTTTATGATAGCAAGTACATTTTTAATTGTTATAGTAGGTTGGTATATTACAGATAAAATTATAGAGCCTAGACTAGGTGAATATAAGAACTTTGATAAAGATGAAAATGATATAAAAAATATCAGCAAGGAAGATAAAAGAGGCTTGAAATTTGCTGGTATCGCTAGTCTAATTTATTTAGCGTTAATTTTAATAAGTATTATTCCAGCAAATTCTTTATTTGGACCTCAAGCAGGTGAAAGCTTCTCACAATCCACCTTTATGAATTCTATAATAGTATTTATGTCCTTACTATTTTTAATACCAGGTGTAGCTTATGGTATAGGTGCAGGTAAAATAAAGAATGATAATGATGTGATAGAACTTATGAATAAATCAATAGCAGGTCTATCTAGCTTTATGGTATTGATATTTTTTGCAGCTCAATTTACTTACTTATTTGCTGCATCAAACCTAGGCACAATTATGTCAGTTAAAGGGTCTGAATTATTAAGAAATATTGGTTTAGTGGGACTACCATTACTTATATCTTATATACTTTTAACTGCCTTAATTAATATATTTATAGCAGTTGACTCAGCAAAATGGGCTATGATGGCACCTATATTTGTACCGATGTTTATGAATCTTGGTATTTCACCAGAAATGACTCAATTAGCCTACAGGATAGGTGATTCATCTACAAATATTATTGCACCATTGATGCCTTTCTTCGTGCTGGTAGTTGCCTTTATGCAGAAATATGATAAGAAAGTTAAGTTAGGCTCAGTTATATCTATTATGCTTCCTTACTCTTTAGCATTTTTAGCATCTTGGACTGTATTATTAATAGTGTGGTATATCTTTAATTTACCACTAGGACCAGGAGCACAAATAGAATATGTAGCTAGCATAACCAAGATAATAGGAGGAATTTTATGAGACAACAAGTGGTAAAAATAAGAAAATTATTAAAAGAAAATAATATTGATGTAGCCTTAGTTAATTCGCCTGAAAATATATACTATTTAAGCGGATTAACACCAAACCAACTAACCGTTTCTAGAAATCCAAATTTTGCAGGCCTTATTATAAAAGACCATAGCGATAAAATGATTTTGACTACAATGGATTATGAAAATGCTACATTTGAAAATCTTAATGATGAGATAGTCTTAGATTCTTACACAACATGGGTTGGTCTTAAAAATAAAGAAGAAATAGAAAATAAACTAGATCCATCTTATGATTTTAAATCTAGTTTAGATATTATCCAAGAGCACTTAAGTGAATATGAGGAAAAGGGAAAATATAATTTAGGAATAGAACTTGATTTTATAACAGCAACTTACTTAGAAGAAATTAAGAAAAGATTTCCTCATGCTAACTTGATAAATATTAGTAATCTATTTATTAAGGCAAGGTCAGTAAAAACAGATGAAGAAATAAAAAGGTTTAGAAATATGGTTGAAGTACAAGATAAGGCCTTGTTAGAAATGAGTAAGCATGTAAAATCAGGTGTAAAAGAAAAAGACCTACTAGATGTTTATAAATCAAGCATATTTGAAGATGGAAGATTTTTACCTAGTGGATGGACCATGATTGGTTTTGGAGAAAATAGTTCAAGACTAAGTAGACCTACAGATAGAATATTAGAAAATAAAGATTCTATCAGATTTGATGGTGGAGTAAATGCTGATTTTGACTTTTACACTACTGACTTTTCGAGATCATGGTTAATGTCTGATGCAGACCCATTATTGGTGGAAATCAAAGATATCTTATATCAAGCCCAACAAAATATGATAAAAAGCATTAAAGTAGGTATGAAATTTAGTGATTTATTTAATCTTGGCTTTAACCAAGTAAGAGAGTCCATACCAAATTATACTAGAGGACACTTAGGTCACAGTATAAGCTTGGGACCACAAACTGCAGAATATCCAGTTATAAATAAGGATAACCATGACACTATAAAAGAAAATATGATTTTATGTGTTGAAGTTCCCTTATACATCAGTGGATTTGGTGGATTTAACATAGAAGATATGGTGTTAGTAACTAAAGATGGGGCTGAAGTTTTATCCCATAGAAGTCCTCACTATTTAGAATTTGAAAAAAGAAAATAGATTAAATTTAAATTTGACTCAAAACTGTGAATTTGCTATTATATAACTTGTCAATGAAAAACCTTGACAGGAGAAGAAATGGAAAAAAATGTAATTATTAGTATCTTATATAGTTACTATGGAAAATTACTGACGGATAAACAAGCAGAAGCAATCGACTTATATTATAACGAAGACTTGTCTTTGACTGAAATTGCAGACCTTCAAGGTGTTAGCAAGCAAAGTGTTTCTGAAACAATTAAAAGATCTGAAAAGATTTTATTGGATTACGAAAACAAATTAGCCCTAGTAGCTAAGCTAAATAGCCTTCAAGACTATATATATAAGTTAGAAGAAAAATTAATAAATGATTTGGGAAGTGACCAATATAGCGACTATATGGAATTGATATTCCAAATCAAGCAAGAATTAAAATAAGGAGTGCATTATGTTTGAGAATTTATCGGACAGATTACAAAGCCTAATGTCAAACCTTAGAGGTAAAGGGAAATTATCTGAAAAAGATATTGACCAAGCCATGAGAGAAATCAGACTAGCCTTGCTAGAAGCTGATGTTAACTTTAAGGTTGTAAAAAGCTTTGTTAAAAAGGTAAAGGAAAGAGCCCTTGGCCAAGAGGTCATGAGCAGCCTTACTCCTGGACAAATGGTTGTAAAAATTGTAAATGAAGAGCTTATTAACCTGATGAGTGATGATAACCAATCCTTAAAGACATCATCTAAGCCACCAACAGTTATCATGATGGTAGGTCTTCAAGGTGCTGGTAAAACAACACAAACTGGTAAATTAGCCCTACATCTAAAGAAAAAAGGTAAAAAACCTTTGCTTGCAGCAGCGGATATTTACAGGCCAGCAGCTATAGACCAATTAAAGGTAGTTGGTGAACAAGTAGATGTACCTGTATTTTCATTGGGCAAGGTTGATCCTGTTGAAATTGCTAAAAAAGCCTATAAGGAAGCAGAAAGGAATTTCAATGATGTCCTTATCATAGACACCGCTGGTAGACTTCACATAGATGAAGAATTAATGGAAGAATTAAACTCTATTAAAAAAGCTTTACCTATAGATGAAGTATTATTAGTAGTCGATGCTATGACTGGTCAAGATGCTGTTAATGTTGCAGAAACTTTTAATGAAAAATTAGATATCACTGGTATTTTAATGACTAAGCTAGATGGTGATACCCGTGGTGGTGCTGCCTTATCTATTAAAGCAGTTACTGACAAGCCTATTAAATTTATAGGTGTTGGTGAAAAGATGACCGACCTTGAAGAGTTCCATCCAGATAGATTGGTATCAAGGATACTAGGTATGGGCGATGTCTTATCATTAATCGAAAAAGCAGAGCAAGCTTTTGATGCTGAACAAGCGAAAAATTTAGAAGAAAAATTAAGAAAGCAAACCTTTGATTTCAATGATTTTTTATTACAATTAGAACAAATGAAAAACATGGGACCCTTGGAAGATTTATTAAAAATGATTCCTGGAGTTAATAATAAGATGCTAGGCGGATTAAATTTCGACCCTAAGACATTTGATCGAATTGAAGCTATTATTAAATCCATGACCATGGAAGAAAGAGCCAAACCAGGCATTATAAACAATTCTAGAAAAAAGAGAATTGCAAATGGATCTGGTACTGGAGTAGGTGAAGTAAATAAATTGTTGAAACAATTTAATGAAACGAAAAAGATGATGAAAAAAATGGGTGGCTTAAACAAAAATATGAAGAAAAAAAGAGGAATGTTTAAATTCCCAGGATTTTAAAGGAGAAAAATATGGCAGTTAAAATTAGAATGAAAAGAATTGGTGCTAAAAAGAGACCATTTTACAGAATAGTAGTAGCAGACGAAAGATCACCAAGAGATGGTAAATTTATAGAAGAAATCGGATACTACAACCCAATTTCAGAACCAAAAGTTTTTAAGATTGATTCTGAAAGAGTAGACTACTGGTTATCAGTTGGTGCACAACCATCAACAACAGTTGCTAGATTATTAAAGACAGACTTTGAAGACTTAGCAAAACAAGTTGAAGCTAAGAAACAAGCTGAAGCTGAAAAGAAAGCTAAAGAAGCTGAAGAAAGAAGAAAAGCTAGAGAAGAAGCAGAAGCAAAAGCTAAGGAAGAAGCTGCAAAAGCAGAAGCTGAAGCAAAGGCAGCAGCAGAAGCTGAACAAGCAGAAGAAACTGAAGAAGTAGTAGAAGCTGAAGAAGAAGTTACAGAAGACGCGGAATAATATAATGAATCAAATCGTTGAATATATTGCTAAAGCTTTAGTGGATCATCCACAAGACCTTGAAGTTTTGATGGAAAACGAGGGTGGAGTAGTTGATTTAAAATTACTTGTACATCCTGATGATATGGGTAAAATTATCGGTAAAAAAGGTAAAATAGCAAATTCAATCAGATCCATATTAAAAGCAGCTGCAATCAAAGAAGAAAAGAAAGTAAACTTAGTTATTGAATCTAAAGATGAACAAAATTAAGGTTGGTAAAATTATAAATACCCATGCTATAAAAGGTGAACTTAAGATTGATACACTTTCTAAAGAAACTTTTGATAGAGGAGTTACCTATTACATCGGAAAATCTGATGAAAAATTTGAAGTAGAAAATGTAAGATCTCATAAGGGCTACTCAATAGTTAAATTCAAAGATTATAACAATATAAATGATGTTCTTAAATTTAAAGGCATGGATATCTATATAGAAGAAGATGATTTGGCTGACTTGGAAGAAGATGAATATTACATTAAAGATCTTATCGGTCTAGATATTTATTCTTCAGACGAAAAAATAGGTGTCTTAGAAGATATATATGAGTACCTAGCTAATGATGTATACTTAGTTAGAGCAAATGATGGAAGCAAAATGCTAATACCAGCTGTTGATGAGTTTATTTTAGAAGTTAATTTAGAATACAAGTTTATAAAAGTTAAACTTATTGAAGGTATGTAATGAAAATAGACATATTAACTCTTTTTCCAAAGTCTTTTGACTTCTTATATTCTTATGGAGTAATAGGAAAAGCTATAGAGAAAAATATTTTAGAATTAAATATTATAGACATAAGAGAATTTTCAAAGGATAAACATAAAAGAGTTGATGATGAAGTTTATGGTGGATCTGCAGGCATGCTTATGACCATGCAACCTCTTGTAGATGCAATAAACCACTGTAAAACTGATGAATCATTAGTTATATTTTTAAGCCCACAAGGGAAACAATTAAACCAAGAAGTGGCTATAGATTTATCTAATAATAAACATTTGATCTTGCTATGTGGCCACTATGAGGGAATAGACTCTAGAGTAGTAAATCACTTTGTAGACTTAGAAATATCTATCGGTGACTATGTGCTTACTGGAGGAGAAATTCCAGCTATGGTTTTAGTAGATACCGTGACTAGATTGGTTGACGATGTTTTGGGAAATGAAGATTCCTATAAGACAGATTCACACTATAACATACTTTTACAACATGACCATTTTACAAGACCTAGAGAATATTTAGGCTATAAGGTACCAGAAGTTTTGTTTTCTGGCAACCACAAATTAATAGAAGAATGGCAAATAAATAGTAGTATTGAAAACACTAAAAAGAAAAGACCTGATTTATATGAAAAATATATTCAGAGTATAAGAAAGGAATAATTATGGAAATCATAAGACAAATTGAAAATGAACAAAAGAAAGATTCATTACCAGCAATTTCAGTTGGTGATCAAGTAAAAGTTGATTACAGAATAAAAGAAGGTTCAAGAGAAAGAATCCAAGTATTTGAAGGTACAATTATTAAAATCCAAGGTGAAGGTGTAAGACAAACATTCACAGTTAGAAGATTATCATACGGTGTAGGTGTTGAAAGAACATTCTTATTACATTCTCCAAGAGTTGAAGATGTTAAAGTAATAAGAAGGGGTAAAGCAAGAAGAGCTAGATTATTCTACTTAAGAGGTAGAGTAGGTAAGGCTGCTAAATTAAGAGAAAAAACAGATTACTAAAATTAAAGGCCAGACTTTAGTCTGACCTTTTTTTGTTCAATAGGAGGTAGATATGCGTATAAATTGGTATCCTGGCCATATGAAAAAATCTATTGATAAAATTAAAGAGTCATTAAAATTAGTTGATATTGTAGCAGAAATAGTCGATGCTAGGATTCCTTTTTCATCGAGAAATCCTTTGATAGATAATGTAATAAATAATAAGGCCAGGCTGATTATACTAAATAAAGTCGACATGGCAAATCCTCTAGAAACTAAAAAATGGGTTCAATATTTTAATGATAAAGGTATTAAAGTTGTTGAATATAACTCGACAAAGGACAGGTCTACAAAAAAAATATATAATGAAGCTAAAAATATATTGAAAGATCTGTTTGATAGAAGGTCTGAAAAAAACATTGATAATAAGACTATTAAAATGATGGTTGTAGGTATTCCTAATGTAGGTAAATCAACATTTATAAATAATTTATCCAATAGAAAAGGAGCCAAGGTTGGAAATAGACCAGGTGTTACAAAAAGCAACCAGTGGATAAAGACTGATAGTGATCTTCTATTGTTGGATACACCAGGTGTTTTATGGCCCAAGTTAGACTTGTATGACAATGCTAGAAACTTAGCCTTTACTGGTTCTATTAAGGATGAAGTTTTAGAAATAGAAGATTTGACTTTTGAATTTATAAAGAAATTAAAAGATCTTGATCCAGCTGCTTTAGAAAATAGGTATAAGGTAGATGTTAGTCAAGAAACTTTAGAGATAATGGATCAAATAGCTATAAAAACAGGTTCTGTGCTTAGAGGACAAGAAATTGACTATTTCAAAGTTTCTAATATAATCCTCGATGACTTTAGAAAGTTAAGGCTGGGTAGGATTACGTTAGAAAGTGCTGACGATATTGAAATGATGATAGATAAAAGTATTAAGAAATAGTCATAATTCTGACAGTTTTTAAATTTGTAATTAGTATATAATGGAGTTGCTATGATATTAAAACTTAAAAGAGACCAAGTAGATATTTTAGAAAAATATGCTAGCGAATATGAGAGAGTTTGCGGCATAGATGAAGTTGGTAGGGGGCCTATAGCAGGTCCAGTTGTAGCTTGTGCAGTAATAATGGGTGATGAGAAAATAGAAGGAATCAAAGATTCCAAAAAATTAACCGATAAAAAAAGGAGGGAGTTAGCAAAGTTAATTCAGGAAAACTCTTTAGCAATCGGATTTGGTATTGTAGATCACACTATTATTGATGAAATAAATATTAAAGAAGCAACTCATTTAGCTATGAAAAAGGCTTTAGAAAATTTATCTGATAAAGAAGGAAGACCTATAAAAGCTGACCTAGCCATGATAGACGCTGAGACAATAGATACAGATATTGATCAAATATCTATTATTTCAGGAGATGACCAGGTCTATTCTATAGCTTGTGCATCTATTTTAGCTAAAATATATAGGGATGATATTATGATCCAATATAGCAAAGATTATCCTGGATACGGCTTTGAAAATCATAAAGGTTATGGAACTAAAAAACACTATTTAGCCATAGATGAATATGGCATTTCAGAAATCCATAGGAGAAGCTTTATGAAAAAGTATTATGAAAAAAAATCAGAACTTAATAAGGGGTAAATTAGGAGAAGAAATAGCTTGTAGGTATCTTATGTCATTGGGATATGAGATTTTACTACGTAATTATCATAAATCATATGCAGAAATAGATATTGTCGCAGCTATTGATAATATAATAGTTGTTGTTGAAGTAAAAACAAGAAGATTTGATCCTGATATACCAGCAAGAGAAGCAGTTAATCTACAAAAGCAAAACAAGATAATTAAATTAACCAAGGAAATAGTATCGGAATATCGTCTTTATAATTACAATATAAGGTTTGATATAATCGAATGTTATTGGGATACTAGGCAAATTATACATATAGAAAATGCTTTCGAGGTCTAAATGATAAGAAACTTAAGAGAAGCAATACTATTTTTAAATATATGTAGAATCACTAATTTGAAGATTATTAACCTAGTATCAGATGGAAATATTTATAAGCTGATAAATATAAAAAAGCATATGATAAAAGCCTTGCTGTTCTTTAATGATAGAGAAAGAAAAATCTTAGAGGATATGCTTGAATCTTTCAATGCGGACTATATAAATGACAGGCTTTATAGTCTATCAATAAATTACCTAACTATAGTAGATAAAAACTATCCTCAAAATCTATTAAATATATATGATGCTCCAGCAATCATATATTATAAGGGTAAGTTTCCTAAAAGATTAGATAATATTTTGGCTATAGTTGGTAATAGAAAGTCTTCAGAATATGGTAAATGGGCAGTTGACAAAATAGTTAAGGAACTTTCTGATTATGATGTGCAAATAGTTTCTGGTATGGCCTTGGGTATTGATAGGTTTGCTCATTTAGCTGCCATAGACAATAAAATACCTACCATAGGGGTTTTGGCTTCATCATTAGAAATAAGGTATCCTAAGTCAAATAACGACCTATATGACCTAATGAATGATGAACTCTTAATATCAGAATTCCCCTTGGATACAAATCCTATTAAAAGAAACTTTGTTTTTAGAAATAGAATTATATCAGCTTTAGCCTTTGGAACCTTAGTTGTAGAAGCCCAGGAAAAATCTGGGTCCCTAATAACAGCCAAGTATGCCATAGAACAAGATAGAATGGTTTATGCCATACCAGGTAATATTAATGCCTTAAATTCACAAGGAACCAACCAATTAATAAAAAATGGGGCGAAGTTAATACAAAATGCTGAAGACATAGTAAATGAAATTCCTTATATTAATGAAATAAGGAAGATAAAAGAAATGAAACAAATTAAATTAGATAAAAAGATTGACCAAGAAATTTATGCTTTACTTGAATACAAGATCTTGAGTGTAAATGATATATCAAATTTAACACCTTATAATATATCTGAAATTTACCAATCATTATTTAATTTAGAAAATAAAAAGCTAATAAATAAGCTAGATGCTAATTATTATTCCAGATAATAAAAGTTAGTATCTAGCTTTTAAATATTTGTAAATAAACAGATTTATGATATTATGAATTTTAAGTTATGGATGAAAAGGGGTAATTATGGCAAAGAATTTAGTAATAGTTGAATCACCAACTAAGGCTAAAACCTTAAGTAAATTTCTAGGTAGAAATTACAAGGTTATGGCTTCAATTGGGCATTTAAGAGATTTGCCTAAGAGTAAGTTTGGTGTTGATATAGAAGACAATTTTGAACCTCAATATATAAATGTAAGAGGTAAGGCAAAAATAATAAATGAAATAAAAAAAGAAGCCAGCAAGGCAGATAATGTTTTCTTAGCATCTGACCCGGATAGGGAAGGGGAAGCAATAGCTTGGCATTTGGCATATCTTTTAGATTTAAGTTTAGAAGATAAAAATAGGGTTGTATTCAATGAAATTACTAAAGAAGCAGTCCTAGATGCCATGAAACATCCTAGAAAAATTGATTTAAATTTAGTAGATGCCCAACAGGCGAGAAGAGTTTTAGATAGGATAGTAGGATATGAATTATCTCCTATTCTGTGGAAAAAAGTTAAAAGTGGTCTTTCTGCTGGTAGGGTACAGTCAGTTGCTTTGAAGTTAATTATAGATAGGGAAAATGAGATCAAAGCTTTCATTCCAGAAGAATACTGGTCTATAATCATGGAAGCTAAAGTCGATAAACAAGATTTTTCCGCTGCTTATTATGGAAAATATGCAAAAGATAAACTAGTAGAAGTTAAAATATCCAATGAAAAAGAAGCTGATACAATTATAAAATCATTAGAAAAAGAATATGAAGTTATAGACAAAAATGTAAGTAAAAGAAAGAGAAATCCTTATCAGCCTTTCACAACATCAACCTTACAACAAGAAGCAGCTAAGAGATTATATTTTACAACTTCAAAAACCATGTCTGTAGCCCAACAATTATATGAAGGTATAAATGTTGGTGGAGGATCTGTAGGTTTAATAACCTATATGAGAACAGACTCAACACGTTTATCAAGCTCAATAATAGGTGAATCACTTGCCTATATAAAGGAAAACTTTGGTGCTAAATATGCTTCACCAGGAAGGTCTTATAGTAAGAAAAAATCAAATAGCCAAGATGCTCACGAAGCTGTAAGAGTATCTTCTATAAATAGGACTCCTCAAAGCATAGAAAAATATTTGACCAAAGATCAATTCAAATTATATAGGTTAATTTGGGAAAGAACCCTTCAATCACAAATGAAAGCTTCAGAATACCTATCTACAAGATATGATATAAAAAATGCCGACCATATATTTAGGGCTAATGGTTCTATAATAGTTTTTGATGGATTTACAAAAGTATGGTCTATCAATGATCAGACAATAGAACTACCAGATATGGAAATAGGTGATAAATTTAGCCATGAAAAGATAGAAAAGAACCAACACTTTACAAAGCCTAAAGCAAGATATACAGAAGCTTCTTTAGTAAAAGAGTTAGAAAAAAATGGTATAGGAAGACCATCTACCTATTCATCAATTATTAGGTCCTTGCTATCTAGAAATTATGTAAACTTTGAACAAAAATCCTTATTACCAACAGAGGTTGGTTTTAAAGTTAATGATCTTTTACAAGAATATTTTGAAGAAGTTATTAATAAAAAGTTTACAGCTGATTTAGAAAATAAGCTTGACAGTATTGAAGAAGATGAGATTGAATGGAAGGTTTTAATTAGCCAATTTTATGATAAGTTCAAACCTAACTTAGATAATGCTTTAAAAGCTAATAAAGATGAATTCGCTATCAAAGATAAAGCTATTAATGAAAAATGTCCTTTATGTGGTAATCAATTATTAGAAAAATCGGGAAGAAATGGTAAATTTATTGGATGTTCAAACTTCCCTGAATGTAAATATACTCGAAGCATTGTTAAGTCATTAGGAATTAAATGTCCAAAAGATGGGGGAGATATTATAGAAAAGGTATCCAAAAGAGGTAAGGTATTTTACGGGTGTTCAAATTATCCAAAATGTGATTGGGCTTCATGGGATAAACCAACTGGCGAGATATGCGAAAAATGCGGGGACCTAATGGTGCACAGAAAAAATAGAAATACTGATGCTGTTTTATGTAATAATCCAGAATGCGAAACTAACAAGTAATACAATTTGAATATTAAGTCTATTGTATGAAAAGGTTATTTATGTTAAAATTAATTAAAAGGTTAATAAGGAGGTTTTTATGTCTAGAAAACCAACTATGGAGGACGTAAAAAATCTTGCTGGAGTATCTATTTCAACAGTTTCAAGAGTTATAAATGGAACCAGAAAAGTTTCACCTGAAAAAACAGAAGCGGTAAATAGAGCTATCGAAAAATTAGGATATAAACCTAATGAATTGGCTAGATCCTTAGTTATGAAAAAATCTAATACCTTAGGTATTATTTTGGATGATATGGGGTATAACTATATGGCCCAATATCTTAGGGGGATAGATGAAATAAGTAAGTTATATAAGTATGACATCTTACTTTATTCAACTTTCGGTAACTTTGAAACTCAAAAAAATGCGGTTGAATTTTTATCTTCTAAGCAAGTTGAAGGTATAGTAGTTATATCAGAAAAAATAAATAATGAAGTATTATATCTGATAAGAGACCACAATATACCATATATTTTACTTGACTCTTACTATAGTGACAATGATTTCCAAACAGTTACTGTTGACTATATAAAGGCTATGTATGAATTGACAGATTATTTAATTACTAATAATCATAAAAATTTAGCATATGTAAAAGTTAAAGGAGCCTTCCATGCTAGTCAAGAAAAGGAATCAGGATTCTTAGAAAGAGTTGATGATAAGTCAATCAATAATTGGGTTTATACTGTTGATGAAAATGAAGTTGAACAAACTTATAAATTTATGGAAAAAAATATAAATAAGCTTGAAAGCAATGGAGTTTCAGCAATAATGTTTGAAACTGATAGGTTAGCAATAGGTGCTTTACAATATTGTTATGATAACAATATTTCTGTACCTGACAAATTCTCAATAACAGGATTTGGAGATTCAGAAATAGCTCATTTATATAGGCCAGCCTTAAGTACAGTAAGATTACCTTATTATGATATAGGAGCTATCGCTGTAAGACTTCTAATAAAAATCATTGGCGGCGATGAAAATGTTGATAAATCTGTAAACCTAGGCTATCAAATAGTTGATAGGGATACAGTAAAAAAAATAAAAAATAAATAATTGGAGGATAATATGGCAGAAAAGAAAGTTACAGTATTAAACGAAACAGGTCTACATGCAAGACCAGCAGCAGCATTAGTTCAATTCGTAAAGGGTATACCTGGTGAAGTTGAATTAATCAAAGATGGTAAAGTAGCGAATGCAAAGAGTATTTTCTCAGTAATGAGTCTTGGAATATCAAAAGACACAGAAGTAACAGTTAAAGTTACTGGTGAAAATGAAGAAGAACATGTAGAAAAAGTAGTTGAATTCATTCAAAACTTAACTGACTAATAAAACAAAAGAGGGATACTTATGTATCCCTTTTTTTAAAGGAGAGTATTATGAGATTTAAAGGAATTGCTGCTTCAGATGGAGTTGCAATGGGCAAGGTTTATTTATTTGAGAAAACCGAGCTTATTATTAACCAAGAAAGTATACAAGCAAATCAAGTAGATGCTGAAATCAAATCAGTAACTGAAGCCATAGAAGCTTATAAGTTAGACTTAGAAAATAGGGTAGTTACAAGTGATGCTGAAGCTGGCGTTAGAGATGCTCATATTGAGCTAGTTACAGACCCTGCCTTATTAGAAATGGTTACAGGAAAGATTTCTAATGACTTAAACAATGCTGAATTAGCCTTAGATAGTGCTATCAATGAAATGGCTATTGTTTTTGAAATGATGGACGATGAATACCTAAGTGAAAGAGCTGCAGACTACAGAGATATCGGTGAAAATATTATGTACAAGTTAAAAAATGTACAACCAAAAACTCTTTCTACATTAGATGATGATTACATCATAGTTGCTGAAGAACTTACACCGACAGATACATCAACAATGGATAAGGATCATGTATTAGGATTGGCTATGAATTTAGGTGGTAAAACATCACATTCATCAATCATAGCCCAAACTTTAGGTATACCTGCAGTAGTTGGTATGAATGATATAACAAGTAAGGTTAAAAGTGGAGACTTTATTATCTTAGATGCTTTAGAAGGTGTAATCATTACTGATCCAGACGAAGATACAGTTAAAGAATACCAAGAAAAATTTGAAACTATCAAGGCTGACAAAGAATTAGCTGAAAAATATAAATTCCAAGAAGCAAAAACAAAAGATGGAAAAGCTTTAGAAGTTGTTTCAAATATCGGTGGTATCAGTGACCTAAAAGATGCTATTGAAGAAGGAGCAGAAGGTGTAGGTCTATTTAGAACAGAATTCCTATATATGGATTCAAATGACTTCCCATCAGAAGAAAAACAATTTGCAGTATACAAAGAAGCTGCTGAATTATTGGGTGAAAAACCATTAATTATTAGAACATTAGATATAGGTGGTGATAAGGGCTTAGACTACTTCGAGTTTCCAAAAGAAGAAAATCCATTCTTAGGATGGAGAGCTTTAAGAGTTCAATTTGATAGAACAGATATTTTAAGAACACAACTAAGAGCTATACTTAGAGCTTCAGCCTTTGGAAATGTTAAAATTCTTTTACCAATGATCATATCAGTTAATGAAATTAAAACTGTATTAGCTCATTTAGAAGAATATAAAGAAGAATTAAGAAAAGAAGGTATAGAATTTGACGAAGATATCGAAGTAGGTATCATGGTTGAAACACCAGCTTCAGTATTTGTTGCAGATGAATTAATTAAATATGCTGATTTCTTCAGTATTGGTACAAATGACTTAACCCAATATATACTAGCAGTAGATAGAGGAAACGATAAGATCTCACACTTATATGATTACTTCAATCCTGCAGTATTAAGAGCTATAAAACAAGTTATTGACGCTTCACATAGACATGATAAATGGACAGGTATGTGTGGTTCAATGTCATCTGATACAATGGCAACATATATTTTACTAGGCCTAGGCTTAGATGAATTTTCAGTTGTAGGATCAAAGGTTGGTCAAGTAAAGGCTATTATCAATAATTCTAATCTTGCAGAAGCAGAAAAATTTGCAGAAGAAATATTAGCAATGGATGATGTAAGTCAAATTAGAAAAACCTTAAAGGACCACAATGACAATTTTGTTACAGAATAATTTTCTCAAAAGAATTAAAAACTTAAATGGAAAAGAAATTGAAAGATTATCTGACAATATTTGTCAGAGTCTATCAGATATCCATATTGAGAAAGACTCAGATATAAATTGGATGGATGAATATATCATTGACAAAAACTATAGTCTTTACAGACATGGGCTTATAAGGAAACAAGGACTTAAAGATTATATACTCATAGATTATATAAATGAAAATATTCATTTATTAAAAGATAGGATTGCTTCAAGGTCTATAAAAGATTCATCTATAATAGCAACTGATTTTGATGACAATTTTAATATTAGTTTTGAAAAATCAGATAAATTTTCAGATAAGATAATTGATTATCTTGATCTAAATATAATAGCCTATGTAAATAAAGATTTAGCTAAACTTCTTATAAATAAGATAAATGATAATAAGTTCAATATAAAGTTCTATAAGCTATTTACTTATTATACAGCTAAATATACTATTGATTTAATTGATGACATGTCTGAGTTAAAGAACAAAGAAGATAGAGATGTATATGAATCTATAATAGAATTTATATTTGACTCTTACGACGATTTTACATTAATAAAACCAAAATGGTTAGAATAAAAATAAAAGCTCTTATCCAAATGGATAGGAGCTTTATTATATTAATATTATTTATGATTATGTTTTGCGCATTCCTCACATAAACCTGAGAATTCAAAACTATGAGAAGTAATAGTAAAACCTGTTTTTTCTTCAATATCTCTTTCAATTTCCATTAAAGGCCCATGGTCGACTATATCAACCTTGCCGCATTCTTCGCATACAATTTGGTGGACATGGTCATCGGTGTTTAATTGATAGTAAGATATATTATCTAAACCTACAGTTCTAATAAGAATATTTTCATCTGTAAAGGTTGCAAGATTCCTATAGATTGAAGAAATTTTTACCTTGCTGTCTTGTAGTCTTTCAAATATTTGTTCTGCATTTAATAAAGTCTCTTTTTCTAAAAGTTCTAATATCTCTATTCTAGTTTTAGTTTCTTTTAGACCATGTTTTTTTAATATATTCATACTTTTCACCTCATTAACATTATACTACATAAGACTTAGATTTCAATATTCCATTGACAAAAGTCATATATCTTGTATAATTAATTGGTAATGATTCTCATTAAACAGAAAGGAATATGATGAAAAAGAAAGTTTATATGATTTTATTAGCCTTAGTGCTAGTAATTACTGGATGTACAAGTAGTAATAATAAAGATAATGAAAAAATAAATGTTGTAGCATCATTTTTCCCAGTTTATGACTTAATAAAAAGAGTTGGTGGAGACAAGGTAGAAGTTAACAACTTAACTCAAACTGGCGATGCCCATTCTTTTGAACCTGGTATAAAAGATATGGAAAATATTTCTAAGTCTGACTTGCTAGCAATCAATGGTGCAGGCTTTGAAGGTTGGATTGACCAAATTAAAAGTAGTCAACCAGACCTAAAAATATTAGATTTGTCTGAAGGTATTGATTTAATCGAAGTCGATGGTCATACAGATCCTCACACATGGCTATCAGTAAAAAATCCACAGCTTATGTTAGAAAAAATTAAAGACAAATTAATAGAAATAGATAAGAAAAATGAGGCTTATTATAATGAAAACTATGAAAAAGCCTTAGAAGAATTTAAAACAGTTGAAAAGAAATACGATGAAGAATTGAGCAAATACAAGGGTAGGGCCTTTATAGCACCTCACGCAGCCTTTAATTACTTATTACAAGAGTATGATTTAGAACAAGTTGGGATAGAAGGTATAAATTCAGTAAATGAGCCAAATGCAGCCCGTATGAAAGAAATAGTTGATATTATGAAAAGTAAAAATATCAATATTGTATTTTATGAATATGGTCAAAGTGATAAAATAGCACAAACTATAGCTGAAGAAGTTAATGGAAAGGTACTACCAATATCAACTTTAGAAGTAATTACTCAAAAAGATGTTGATAATGGTATGGACTATATAAAGTTATTAGAAATGAATCTAGAAAATCTAGTGACTTCATTTGAATAGGATTAATAATGGAAATAATTAAATTCGAGGACTTATCATTCTCTTATGAGAATGATTTAGTTCTTAGCAATATAAATTTAACTATAAATAAAAATGATTTTGTAATTTTGCTGGGAAATAATGGTAGTGGGAAATCTACACTATTAAAATTATTAATAGGTGAGCTTACTAATTTTAAGGGCGAAATTAAACTTTTTGGACAAAATATAAAAGATTTTTCAGATTGGAAAAAGATAGGTTATGTACCACAAATATCAAGAGATAATTCAACCAACTTTCCAATATCTGTAAAGGAATTGATCCTACTTAATCTTTACCAAGAATTTAATTTCTTTAACCTACCTAAGCCAAGGCATAAGAGACAAGTTATGGATATTATAAAGTCTTTTAAATTAGAAGATTTGGCGGATAGAGACTTCAATACTTTATCTGGTGGACAAAAACAAAGAGTTATGATAGCAAAAGCTATGGTCCACAATCCAGAAGTCTTGATTTTTGATGAGCCTACAGTAGGTGTAGATAGGGAAAGTAAAGAAGATTTTTACGATTTAATAAGTCACTTACATACCCACCATGACCTTACTATTATTTTGGTAACCCATGAAAGTGATAATTTAGACAAGTTTAATTATAAGAAGTATATGTTAAAAGAGAAAGAGTTATTAAAAAATGTTTAGTTACAATTTTATGAGAAGAGCCTTTTTGGTAGGCTTTTTTATTTCAATAGTTATACCCTTGATGGGGACTGTAGTTGTAAATAGAAGGACATCTACAGTTGGTGATGCCTTAAGTCATACCAGTCTTAGTGGTATATTTTTAGGGGTTATCTTAGGAATAAACCCAATTATAGGAGCTATAATTGTAAGTATATTATCAGCTTTTTCAATAGAATTTATAAGGTCAAAATTTCCTAAAAATGGGGATATGGCAACAGCAATTATCATGAGTTTTGGTATAGGTCTAGCATCGATTTTATCAGACTTTATACTTGGTGCACAAAATTTTGAATCATATTTATTTGGTTCATTAGTGGCTATTTCTAAAACAGATATCATTATGATTATTGCTTTATCTCTATTAGTGATTGCAGCTTATATTTACACTTATTATGGGCTAATGTTTATATCAATTGATAAAAGTTCTGCTAGATTGGCATCGGTTAATATAAAGAAAAATGATTATCTCTTTACTTTGTTACTAGCTTTGACTATAGCCTTATCATCAAGGATAGTAGGTATACTTATCATATCATCACTAATGGTCTTACCAGTAGCTACAGCAATGCTTTTAGGTAAAAATTATAAAGGAACTGCTATTTTATCAGTTGCCTTTGGAATGATTTATTTCTTTTTAGGATTGACTATGGCTTATTACTTACAATTGAAACCTGGTGGAAGTATTATAATGATATCGGTCTTTGGATTGCTAATTACAATTTTATATTCAAGTCTTAAATCAAAAAAAATATAAAAAAATCCTGAATCTATCAAGATTCGGGATTTTTAATCTTCATTTATTTTATGGTAGCCTTCAGGCTTATTATCTAAATCAACTCTTAAAGTAGTGAAATTAGTATAGTAAACCATACCAGGTTTAGCTCCCTTGGCCTTGTTTACATTTTTCTTTTCTGTATAATCTACATCTATATATTTATCATTTGAATTTTTAGAATAGTAGGCTGCCAAATAAGCTGCTATTTCAAATTCATAGTCTTCAAATTCTTGGCCTTTTCTTAAGATTACATGGGATCCTGGCAAGTCTTTTATGTGGAAGAAAATATCATCCGGATTTGCGATTCTTAGGGTGATTTCTTCGTTTTGTTTATTATTCTTACCAACATATATTAGATTGTTGTTGTCAGTTTTAAATCTTAAATAAGGATGTTTATTAGAAGATGATTTTTTCTTCTTTTTCTTATTTTTGGATTTTATTAGACCTTGGCTAGACATTTCATCCTTTATATCATCTATATCCCCAGCATCGTCAGAATGACTTACTTGAGTAGCCAAGGATTTTAGATATGATATATCTTCTTTTAAGTTAGGGATAGTGGATTCTAAAATCTTTTTTCTCTTAGAAAGTTTTTTAGAAATTTTATAGTAATGCTCAATATTTTCCCATGGACTCTTACTTATATCTAGGTCAATCTCAACTTCTTCATTATTTTCATAGTTTGTAGCTACTATACTTTCCTGACCCTTTTTTATAGTGTGGGCAACCATTGATAAAAGATCACCCTTGATCCTATAATCATCATGGGATAGGGAATCCTTATATTCTTCTTCTAAAATGTGTAATTTTTTCACATCTTTGGATACTTGATTGTTTAATATATTTATTAGATTTGCCTTGGCCTGGTTTAAGCTATTGTCATCTACCTTAATTGAACTATAAATGTCTATTGCTTCACTGATTGAATCAAGTACTTTATAGTTATCAGCCTTGTGTTCTAACTTTATAGGGTAATAGTCAATATCTTTACTATCATAATCATACAAGTAATAAGTAAAATCTTGGTCAATTATTTGCTTGCTAATGCTTAAGAAATTATTGTTTAAATCTTCTTTTTCCTTATCACTCAGACTAGCATATGATCTTGAAGGATCAATATTTGCCCTAAAGGCTATTTCTTGACCGATCTGTGGACCAAATCCAGTAAAGGTCATGTAGAATATTTTTTTTATATTAAAATTTTTATCTATATCTAAATCTTCTAGATTCACTAAACCATCTAAAATATTATATTTACTATCTTCTAGTAAATTAAATTTTGTACCAGGGTAAACTGCTCTAAGGCTAGACATCTCATGGGAGATTCTTTTAATAGATTCCAGCACCTTATCATTTTCATCTGTTAAAACAAGGTTTGAATGTTTTCCCATAATATCTACAAATACTTTTTTCTCTTCCAATATACCAAGTTCATTCTTACCACTCATTTTGATTATAATTGATCTATCTAAACCGTTTTGCTCTATAGACAAGATACTTGCATTTTGTAGGTGCTTTCTCATAATCATAGTAAATTGAGTAGCCTGTTTTGGTGTTTCATATTGAGACTTGGTCAAATGTATCCTTGCATTTTGAGGATTTGTCGATACCAGCAATTTATAGTTTTCTTTGTTATAAATATTAAATAATATTAGGTGGGGATTGATTTGATAGATTTTTTGAATCCTTCCACCGATTAATTTTTCATTTAGCTCCTTAGTTAGAGCTCTCATTGTTATACCATCTAAAGCCATATTAACTCCTTTATTATATTATAACACAGGATATATTACTTTTTTGTAACATTTGATTGAATTAAATATATATAGTGATAAAATAATAATAAGAGGTGAATATGATTAAATCAATGACAGGGTTTGGAAAAACCCATTTTTTGAATGAAGAATTAAATTTTGATATTGAAGTTAAAACTGTCAATTCAAGATTTTTAGATATTAATGTTAGGATGCCTTATCAACTAAACTTTTTAGAGGATAAGATTAATAAGTTAATTAAGAGATATATCAACAGGGGACGTGTAGATATCTTTATCAGGTCTAAAAATAAGTCTATAGGCAATACTGCTATAAAAGTTAACCTTGATTTAGCTAAAGATATGGGAGAGAAACTTAAAGTAATAGCTGACCAGGCAGGTATATCTAAAGAGCGGATTAACCTAAGTGATATATTGAGAAACGAAGATGTCCTAGTTTTTGAACCAGAAGAATTAGATGATGATTTTCTAGAAAATATAGTTTTAGGTCAATTAGGAGAAGTATTAGAAGAGCTAGTTGAGATGAGAATGGAAGAAGGTAAAAACCTTCATAAGGATTTGACCTCAAATCTTAATGACCTTAGAGATAATCTTGATAAGGTTAAAGACTTGGCAAAAGATATAAAGCAAGAAATTAAAGATAAGCTACATAAGTCTATTAGTGAAAATATCGATTCAAAGTTAGTAGATGAGGATAGGGTAGCAGCTGAAATTGTTTACTATGCTGACAAGCAAGATATAAATGAAGAAATTACAAGGCTTTATTCTCATATAGACCAATTCAATAAATATCTTGAAGCGGATGGACCTATTGGTAAAAAACTTGATTTTATTAGTCAAGAAATGCTTAGAGAAACAAATACTATAGCTTCTAAATCACAAAAGATTGAGCTTATAAATACAACAATTGAAATGAAAACTATAATAGAAAAGATAAAAGAGCAAGTACAAAATATAGAATAGGAGGAAATATGGATGGCTTTTTATTAGTTTTATCTGGACCTACAGCTGCAGGCAAGGGAACGCTAGTAAAGGAACTCTTAAAAAGAAGAGATGATATTGTTTTATCTATTTCAGTAACCACCAGATATAAAAGAGAAAATGAACAAGACTCAGTAGATTATTTTTTTAAGACTAAAGAAGAATTCCAAGACTTGATAAAAAATAACAAATTACTTGAATATGCCAATGTTCATGGAAATTATTATGGGACACCTAAACAATTTGTAGAAGAAAAAATAAAAGAGGGTAAGATTGTATTATTAGAAATAGATGTCCAAGGTGGTTCTCAAGTTAGAGAAAACTTTGAAGACGATGCCTTATCAATCTTTGTCTTACCTCCTAAAAAGGTTGACATAGAAAAAAGATTGAGACATAGGGGAACAGAATCTGAAGAAAATATCAAAACCAGATTAGAAACCGCTGAGAAAGAATTGGAACAAATCAAATATTACGATTATTATTTAATCAATGATTATGTAGACAAAGCAACTGATAGATTAGAAGAAATCATAGAAGAAGAAAGAGAAAGAAGGAGTAAATTATGATAAACCCATCATTTAGAGAATTAGAAAAAATAAGCCCATCAAGATACGAAATAGCCATGTTGACAGCTAAGAGAGCAAAACAACTTATAGATGGTGAAAAAACTTTAGTATCAACAAAAAGTAAAAGTCCTGTAACTAAGGCTTTAGACGAAATTATGGAAGGAAAAGTAGTAAAGTCTACAAAAAGTGCACCAGTAAAAGAGGATTAATATGTTAAAGGGTAAAAAAATATTAATAGGTGTTTCAAGTGGTATAGCCATATATAAGGTGCTATCACTTATTTCAAGCCTTAGAAAATTAGGAGCAGATGTTGAAGTAATAATGACTGAATCAGCAACTAAGTTTATAAACCCTATTACTTTTGAAACCATGTCTGATAATATAGTATATACAGATATGTGGGTTCATCCAGACAAGGTTTTACATATTGATATAACAAATGATGTGGACCTATTTTTAGTTGCACCTGCTACTGCAAATACAGTTGCTAAGGTTGCGGCTGGGATTGCAGACAACCTATTAACAACAGCTATATTAGCTTCTAAAGCTCCTGTGGCTTTTGCTATATCAACTAATACTAATATGTTGTTAAATCCTATTACTCAAAGAAACATAGAATTCCTACAAGGTCTTGGCTATGACTTTATTGATTCCAATGAAGGCCAGCTAGCTTGCAACACTGTTGGTAAGGGAAGAATGGCTGAGCCAAATGAAATTATAGAATATATAGAATATAAATTGACTGAAAAAGACTTGCTGGGTAAAAATATATTGGTTACTTCAGGACCTACAAAAACTAAACTAGATCCTGTAAGATTTTTGACCAATAATTCCTCAGGTAAAATGGGCTATGCCTTAGCCAAGGCAGCAAGAAATAGAGGAGCAAATGTTAGCTTGGTACAAGGAGCAGTTAAAACACCTGAGCTTTATATGGTTAATAATATCCATGTAGAAACTAACCAAGATATGTTAGATAGTATTGATAAAGAATTTGATAATTTAGATGCTTTAATAATGGCCGCAGCTCCTGTTGATTATGAATTTGTTAATACTTCAAATAGTAAAATCAAAAAAAGTGACCAAAATGTAAACTTTGAATTGACTAAAAGTATAGATATATTAAAATACTTTGGTCAAAAGAAAGATAAACAATACTTGATTGGTTTTGCTGCAGAAACTGATGATTTAATTGAAAATGCACAAGGAAAATTAAAAAATAAAAATCTAGACCTTATAGTTGCTAATGATGTAAGTAAGGAAGGTGCTGGATTTAATTATGATACAAATATTGTCACTTTAATTACTTCAAAAGAAAACACTAGCTTGGATATCATGACCAAGGATGAATTGGCTAATAAGATTTTAGATGAAATGGTGAAAAATGTTTTATAAGCTTATAGTAAAATCAAAAACTTCATTTTTAGATAGGTTATTTACCTATGCATCTGATGAAAAGTTAGAATTAGGTACTAGGGTTATAGTACCTTTTGGTAATGCAGATGTAAAAAGAATAGGCATAGTTGTCGAAGAGATTAAGGGAAAACCAGATTTTCCAGCTAAAAAAATTACAGAAGTTTTGGATTCTAAACCTCTTATATCTAAAGAGTTATTAGATATAGCCTTATATATGATTAAAAATAATTTGTCTGATTACTCTTCAGCTATAAATACAGTATTACCACCAGGTTCTGCTGACAAGGTTAAAGAGTTTTTTAAATCTAGAGAATCATTAAAATCTATAGATGAAGGCTTGTACAATTTTTTAATAGACTATAAAAGCTTTGAAGATATCGAAAAAGAATTTCCAGGGAAATATAAGAAATCAGAAATAAGTGATTTAAGTAAAAAAGATTATTTAGAGTCATATATTTCCTTAATGGGTAAATCAAGTATCAAATATAAAGAAACTGTATATTTGCTAGACAATAACTATAAGGACAAAATAAGAAAAAATTCACATAAACAAAAAGCTTTATTAGATTATTTGCAAGACCAAGGACCATCAGATAAAAAAGTTTTATTAGAAAAAACTAAAACTAGTACAGCAAGCTTAAATTCCTTACTAGAAAAAGACCTTATTACTATAAAAAAAGAAAAAGTTTATAGGAAGGTGCTTGATAAGGTAGAAGATTTTAAAAAAATAAAATTAAACCCTGACCAAGAGAGGGTGTATACAGAGATATTAAATAGTGAAGATAATACTTTTCTTTTACATGGGGTTACCGGGTCTGGTAAAACAGAGATATACTTACAACTTGTTGAAAAATGTATTAACGATGGCAAAGAAGCTATTATCCTAGTTCCTGAGATATCTCTTACACCACAGACAATTGCAAGGTTTCAGGGTAGGTTTGGAAATCAAATAGCAGTCCTTCATTCAAAGCTCACACTTTCAGAAAGAGCTGACCAATGGAGGATGATAAAAAATAAAGAGGTAAAAATTGTAATCGGTGCTAGGTCAGCAATTTTTGCTCCCTTTGAAAATATCGGATTAATAGTGATTGATGAAGAACATGAAGATTCATATAAATCAGATAAAAATCCAAAATACTCTGCTATAGAAATTGCGAAATTGCGTGTCAAATATCATAAGGCTAAGCTTTTATTAGCTAGTGCTACACCTTCAATCAAATCTTATTATGAAGTGCAAAAAGGAAAAATAAGATTATTGGAACTCAATAACAGGGTAAACAATCTTCCTATGCCTAACATTGAAATTGTAGACATGAGAGAAGAATTAAAGAAGAATAATTTTAGTATGTTTTCACTTGACCTACAAGAAAAGATTGAAAAAGCTTTAGCAAATAAAGAACAAATAATTTTGTTCTTAAATAAGAGAGGATATTCTTCCTTTGTATTTTGTAGAAAATGCGGATATGTCCACAAGTGTGAAGCTTGTGATGTAGCTATGACTTACCATATGTCAAAAGAAAGACTTATTTGCCACTATTGTGGTAGGACTGCACAAAAGCAAAAAAGATGTATTAATTGCGGCTCTACTTGGATAAAGGAATTTGGAGCAGGAACAGAAATGCTTGAAATGGAAACGAAAAAGATGTTTCCTCATACTAGGGTCAGAAGAATGGACGCAGATACCACATCAAAGAAGGATGACTATGAAGAAATTTACAGGAAAATGAATGACCATGAAATTGATATACTCATAGGTACTCAGATGTTGGCCAAGGGTTTAGATTTCCCAAATGTATCTGTAGTTGGTATCATATCTGCTGATGTTAGTTTAAATATTCCTGACTTTAGGTCTGGTGAAAAGACTTTTAATTTGATTACCCAAGTAGCAGGAAGATCAGGCAGGGGGAATGTTGGTGGAAATGTTTTAATACAAACATATAATGTAGATCATTATGCTATTAAAAATGCAGCAGACCATGATTATAAAAAATATTATAAAGAGGAGATTGGCTCAAGAAAAACATTTCACTATCCACCATATGTAAAGATTTTAAATATAAATATATCGTCAAAAGATAGGTTTTATGCCATTAATTTTGGTAGGAAGATAGCCCAAAAAACTAATGAATTTATACGTAAAAAATCTGCAGATATTATTGAAATAACCGGACCAACACCTAGTTTGATTGAAAAAATCAACAATAGGTATAGGTTTGATATTATTATAAAATCTTACAATAAAAATGATTTAATAAAGCTTGCAAATGTACTTAGAAATTTCAGAGACCAAAAAGTATATGTTAATTTTAAATTGGAGGAGGATTGATGAGTTTAAGAGTAGTTAGACTTGTTCCAGATGAAATATTAAATAAGAAAGCAAGACCTGTAAAAAAAATTGATGAAAGAATCAAACAACTATTAAATGACATGGTAAATACCATGCGTGAGAATAATGGTATTGGTTTGGCAGGTCCTCAAGTTGGAGTTTTAAGAAGATTATTTGTTATAGACCTTGGTGAAGACCATGTCTATAAAGTGATCAATCCAGAAATTTTAGAAAGAAAAGGTAGTGATATTGACATAGAAGGATGCCTATCTATACCTAATTTCCAAGGAACTGTTGAGAGAGCAGAATGGATTAAGGCTAAATATACAGACGAAAATGGACAAGAACAAATTATAGAAGCTGATGGACTTTTAGCTAAATGCTTCCAACATGAATACGACCATCTAGATGGTATTTTAATCACATCTAAATATATTGAAGAAGTGACAGATGATAATATAGAAGAGATTAGAGAAAGATTAGCTAAAGACAAAGGCGACGAAATAGCTGAAGAATAGGAGGCAAGATGACTAAAAAAATAGTTTTTATGGGTACACCAGAATTTGCTGTTAATTCTTTAGAAGCCTTACATGAAGACCCAAATATATCAGTGGAATTAGTAATCACAGGTAAAGATAAGATAAGAGGTAGAAACAAACTTTTACCAACTAAGGTAAAAGAAAAAGCCTTAGAATTGGGGATAAAATCCTATGAACCTGATAATGTAAATTCAAAAGATACTATAGAATTAATTAATTCTATAAATCCAGATTTCATTGTTGTAGTAGCCTATGGCCAAATGATTGGTGACCAGCTTTTAGAAACTTACAAAGATAGGATTATAAACATTCATTCTTCAATTTTACCTAAATATAGGGGAGCTGCCCCTATGCAGTGGGCAATTTTAAATAAAGATAGTAAAACAGGTGTATCCACCATGCTTATCGAAAAATCTATGGACACAGGAGATGTCTTAGATATTGCATATATGGACCTTACACCAGAAACTTCTATAAATGAAGTCCATGATCACTTATCTTTCTTATCTAGACAATTAATAGTTGATACTATAAACAATTATGATGACTTATATGCTCATAGGACTAAGCAAGACCATAGTCAAGCAACTTATTCAAAAAAAATTACTAAAGAAATGGGACATATAAAATTTGATGAAAAGGCTGAAGACATTCAAGCGAAAATAATGGCATTTTCTTCCTGGCCATCAACTTATGTAGTTTATAATGATGAAAAAGTAAAAATACATAAGATTAACATAATTGATAAATATACTGATGATGAGATAGGAAAAATATTTGCTTGTGATGACCAAGCAATATATGTTAATTGTTTAGATAAATGTATTGCTATAAAAGAAATACAATTTCCTGGTAAAAGAAGGATGTCTATTGAAGACTACTTAAGGGGCAATAGTATAGATATAGGTGTACATTTACAATAGGAGGATATATGTATTATTTATTACTAATGATTATGATGGGTGTTTCTATGCTAGCATCCGCAAAAGTATCTAGTAACTATGCTAAATATTCTCGAGTTAGATCAAGCTCTGGACTAACTGGAGAGCAAGCAGCAAGAAAAATCTTAGAACAAAATGGTATTTATGATGTAGACATACAGCCAATAAATGGTCAATTAACAGACCATTATGATCCAAGAGATAAAACCATAAGACTTTCAGAAAATGTATATGGATCAGATTCGGTATCTGCTGTTTCAATAGCTGCCCATGAGGTAGGACATGCTATACAGGATAATGAAGCTTATGCATTTTTAAGATTTAGATCTGCTTTAGTACCGGTAGTTAACTTTACATCAAGATTTACCTTTATTTTAATTATGTTAGGTTTATTCTTAAATATAGTAGGACTTGTAGACCTAGGTATTATATTATTCTCAGCTTCAGTACTGTTCCACGTTGTGACCCTACCTGTTGAATTTGATGCAAGTAATAGGGCCATGAAACATTTGGAAAATTATAGTATAATAAGTAGTGAAGAAAAAACAGGAACTAAAAAAGTATTAGGTGCAGCAGCAATGACATATGTAGCTTCTACTTTAGTTTCCGTAATACAGCTACTTAGATTTATGTCTATGAGAAATAATAGAAATTAATAATGGACAATATCTTAGCGGATATTGTCTTTTTTATTTTGGAGGTTGTTATTAAAGCGAGAAGACAGGCTGTTTATGCCTTGGATAAGATATTAAACCAAGACCAATATTCAACAGAAATAATAAATGACTTAGTTGAAAAGGTAGTTGAAATTGATAGGGCTTTATTTAGAAAACTTGTTTATGGTGTAGTAGAAAATCTTTACTATATTGATTATATGATAGGTAAACTTTCAAAGATAAAGCTAAATAAATTAGATAAAAATGTATTAAATATTTTAAGAATTGCTGTCTACGAATTAACATTTTTAGAAAGTAGGTCATATGCAGTTATAAATGAAGCAGTTAATTTATGTAAAAAATTTAGTTTTAAATCAAAGGGTTTTATAAATGGAGTTTTGAGAAACCTAGACAGAAACAAAGAAAAAATTATGGAAATAGATGAAAAAGGTGATAAATACTTGTCTATAAAATATTCTACCAATATGGACATAATAAAGTATTTAAAAGACAACTATACAAACTACAAAGATATAGTTGCGTCGTTCTCTGACCAAGCAGACTTTACTATCAGGGTAAATACTTATTTGATAAGTAATGAGGACTTAAAAGCAAGGCTTGAAAAACTAGATTTTGAGATTAAAGAATCAAGCTTAAGTCCAGATGCTTTGCTAGTAGAAAATCCAAATGGAATAGTTGATACAGAAGAATTTGCTAAGGGATATTTTACTATCCAAGATCAAGCAAGTATTTTAGTGGGTAATGTAGTAAATCCAAAGGAAAATTCAAAAGTATTGGACTTATGTGCAGCACCAGGCTCAAAGTCAACTCATATGGCTCAAATCATGAAAAATACTGGCGAAGTTTTAGCTAACGATATATCCACAAGTAAGAATGATAAAATTATAGAAAATTTCCAAAGACTTCAATTAACAAATTATAACTTAAAAAATTATGATGCAAGTAAGAATGTAGAAGATTTTGAAAATAAATTTGATTATGTACTTGTAGATGCACCTTGCTCTGGTCTAGGAGTTATTAAGAGAAAACCTGAAATCAAACTATACAGGACCTATGAAGATATAAAGAGCATAGCAAGTATTCAAAATGAAATATTGGATAGAGCTTATTCATATGTAAAAAAAGGTGGAGATTTAATATATTCTACTTGTACAATTGGAAAATTAGAAAATCAAGATATTATAAAAGATTTTATAAATAAACATCCAGATATTAAAATTGTTCCTATTGATGGAAATGACTATAAAGAAATTTTACCTAATAAGAGTAGTGATGGTTTTTACATATGCAAAATGACTAAAATACTATAATTATGCTATAATATTTTATATAAAAAATTATGCGAGAGTTTTTATGGAATATTTTACAATTACCGATAGGGGAAGAGTTAGAAAAAATAATGAAGATAACTACTACAGTCAATCGACGAGTAAGTTTTCTTTGTTCATAATATGTGATGGTATGGGAGGACACAATGCAGGGGAAGTTGCTTCTATGCTGGCTTGTGATCTTATATCAAAAAATATTGTAGAAAATATTCATAAGACAGATCCTGATGACTTATTTGATTTAATAGCTGAATCAGTAAGATTAGCCCATAATAAAATTATAAAAGAATCTTTAGAAGATAAGAGCCGTTCAAGTATGGGTACCACAATGATATTGAGCCTAATTGTAGATGATACCCTATATTATGCAAATGTGGGTGATAGTAGATTATATATCTATAATGAAAATGGTCTTGAGCAAATCACAAGAGACCATTCTTTTGTTCAAGAACTATTGGATTCTGGAGCTATTACAGAGGAAGAAGCAGCCTTCTATCCAAGAAATCAGATAACAAGTGCTCTAGGAGCAGTAGAAAACTATAAGATTGATATTAAGAAGCAAAAGTTGAAATATGGTGACCTTATTTTAATGGCCAGTGATGGTCTTACAGATATGATAGATGATGAAGATATAGAAGATGTGTTGTCAAATGGATACAATGTAAGAGAATCTTGCGATATATTAAAATATATGGCTAATTCAACTGGTGGTAAAGATAATATAACTATAACAATAGCGAAGTTAATTGAGGATAATCATGATTGGTAAAATATTAAATAATAGATATAAAATAAATAAAATAATTGGTAAAGGTGGAATGGCCATAGTTTATGATGGATATGATACTGTCTTATCAAGAAATGTAGCTATTAAAATCTTAAAATATTCACATTTAGAAGATGATGACAAAAACTTTATTAATAGTCTAAGATTAGAAGCTTCAGCATCAGCATCCTTAGCTGATGACAATATAGTTTCCATATATGATGCTGGAACTACTGAACTTGATGGTAAGCCAATTGAATACATAGTTATGGAAAAAATAGATGGAAACAACTTAAAAGATGTTATAAAAAATGAAGCACCGCTTGATTCCGATAGGGTACTAAAATATGGTTTACAAATTACAAAGGCTTTACAGACAGCCCATATTGAAGGGGTAGTTCATAGGGATATAAAACCAGCTAATATTTTGTTGACAAAGGATGATAAGGTCAAAGTTGCTGACTTCGGCATAGCCCATGTTTCAAATGAAGCTACAATAACATATACATCTTCAATATTAGGTACAGTTCACTATATATCTCCAGAGCAAGCCAAGGGTCAAAATATAGATGCTAGATCAGACCTATATTCTTTAGGTGTAGTCTTATATGAATTAGCAACAGGAAAGGTTCCTTTTGATGGAGAGAGTCCAGTAAGTATTGCTGTAAAGCACATACAGGAAGAAGCAGAACCAATAGAAAATATAAATCCTGATTTTAATCCTGACTTAATTGCTGTAATTAACAAATTAATGGAAAAGAATCCAGATGAAAGATATAAAACTGCAAGCAATTTATTGATAGATTTAAATCAAATTAAGGATGGTAAGAGTCCTGAAAGCATGATTTCAAGTTCTGATAAAACAGAATTAAGAAAAACTAAGAAACAAGATTTTAAACTCGACAAAAATATTCCTCAAGCAAGATATCAATCAAAAAGGGAAGTAGTTGAAGAAAATAATTTTAATCCTAAGAAAACCTTTATTATAGTTGCTTTAGCTATATTATTATCTATAGCAGCAATATTTGGGATAAAAGCTTTGATAGACAACTATATTACAAGTAGTCAAGATAATGAAATGGTTACAGTGCCAAGTGTAATAGATTTACCTGAACAGGAAGCAATATCTAGACTAGAAGAGCTAGGTTTAGAAGTTAATATCAAAGAAAGAATATTCGATAAAAATATAGCCGATGGAAATGTTATTTCTCAATCATTCCAAGCTCAAAGGAAGGTTGATAGGGGAAGTACAATAGATTTAATTATTAGTAAGGGTAAAGAATTAATCACCATGCCTGAATTGATTGGTTTAAGTAAGGAAAATGCAGAAGCATTACTTATTAAAAATGGATTTGAAATATCAAATATATTAGAAGAAGAATCCAATGAACCAAAAGGAACAGTTATAAAACAAAGTCCTAAAGCTGGTGATGAAGTAGAATTAGCTGCAAAAATAGATTTAGTGATTTCATCCGGTCCGAAAGAACCTGACCTAATAACAGTTCCAGATGTATTAGATAATTATGAACATGAAGCTAACTCTAAATTATTTAAAGCTGGGTTAAAGGTTGGTCCTTCAAAGAAAGTTTTTAGTGACAAAGCAGAAAATGTTGTCATTAGCCAATCAATTAAAGCAGGAGATAAGGTAGCAGAAGGTACTGAGATTGTACTAGAAATAAGCAAGGGACCAGAACCAGATAATTCTGAAGAAGAATCAGAAAACAAAGAAAAGAAATATGTTTTTAATCTTTTATTACCTAAAGATGCCGATGATCCAATCAATGTAAAAATTGTAAATCAAATTACTGGAGAAACTGTATACAATAAAAACTTGAAGAAATCTGATGCGGATGATAAAGGATATGTAAAAGTTTCTGTTGTAGACGTTGAAAATTCAACCTATAAAGTATTATTTAATGATAAAGAGGCAGATATTTCATATGAATAAAATCGGAATAATTACAAAATCTCAAAAAGAATTATATTTCGTAGTCGCAGAAGATAAGGAATATAAGTGTAAGGCTAGGGGAGTATTTAGAGATAAAAATATTAAACCCCTAGTTGGAGATAAGGTTAAGATACAAGTCTTAGATGATGATAATGCCTATATTGAAGAAGTTTTTGATAGAAAAAACTTTTTAATTAGACCCTCTATAGCGAATATCGATCAGATATTACTAGTGTCTAGTTTAGCTAGTCCAAAGTTAAATTATACAATTCTTGATAAATATCTACTTATGTTAGAGCACTTTTCAATAGACGTAAAAATAATAATCAATAAGATTGAACTAGCAAGTCAAGAAAAGATAGACAAATTCAAAGATATATATGAAAAAACTCCATATGACTTTTACTTCACATCTGCTTCAGATGGACAAGGAATAAAAGAGGTTGAAGAATTATTAAAAAATAAAATATCAGCCTTTGCTGGACCGTCAGGAGTAGGTAAATCTAGTTTATTAAACTTGTTTTCAGAAGATTTTAATGCTGAAACCGGCAATATAAGCAAGAAAACTTTAAGGGGTAAGCATACTACCAGACATGTAGAATTATTCCAGTTAGATTCAAATTCTTTTATATTTGATACACCTGGATTTACAGCTATAGACTTATCCTTTATTGAAGATTATAAAGAAGTAAAAGAATACTTTAGGGATTTTGATGAATTTAAAAATTCATGTAAATTTTCTGATTGCAGCCATATAAATGAACCTTCATGTGCAGTAAAAAAAGCTGTAGAAGATAATTTAATAAGTAGAAATAGATATGAAAACTATATTTATATAAGTAAAGAAATACAAGACAAGAGGAGATACTAATGAGAGAATTAGCACCATCACTTTTAGCAGCAAACTTTTATAATCTAAAAGGCGATATTGAATTACTAAATAAGAGCCATGTTAAATATCTTCATATAGATATTATGGACGGGTCTTATGTACCTAATATCTCATTTGGTACTGACATAATTAAACAAATTAGAAAAAATACAGATTTAATATTTGATATTCACCTGATGGTAAATAAACCTGAAAATCAAATTTTAAACTTAAAAGATGCAGGTGCAGATATAGTTAGCTTCCATCCGGAAACTACTGACCATCCAAATAGGGTAGTTAGTGAAATCAAAAAAAATGGTATGAAAGCAGGAATTGTTCTAAATACTCACACCCATGAAAGTGTATTAGAGTATTTAATCCAAGATATTGATTTGATTTTAATAATGACAGTTGTACCTGGTTTTGGTGGCCAACAATTTATGCCTTCCAAGCTTGAAAAAATTAAAAGAGTAAGAAAAATGATAGATGAATCTGGAAGAGATATCATTTTAGAAGTTGATGGTGGTATTAAGATTGATAATGTTGATCAAGTAATTGAAGCTGGTGCAGATTTATATGTGTCAGGATCTGGGGTTTTTAATCCAGATGGTATAAGCAACAATGTAGACAAGTTCTACGAAATTTTTAATAAATAAAATTAGAAGATTTGATCTAAGGAGATTATTCCTTTTATCAAGTCTTCTTTTTCTTTTCTATTTAAGCGCTTTATCTTATATTCATAAGACATAGCTAAGCTTTTGCTTTCGCATTCATGGGTGAAGACAAAAGAAACTGGAAGCCTTGCTCTTGTATACTTAGCACCCTTACCAAGATTATGGATTTTCAATCTTTCATCTAAATCTACCGTGTAACCAGTGTAGTAGCTATCATCAGAACACTTAACTATATATACATAAGCCTTATTCTCTTTCATTTATCAACCTCTTTATAAGATCATAAGAAAATGCTTTAGATGCCAAGTACCTATACATCTTTTGTTGGTCCTTATAATCTTCTAAATTTTTATTTTTAAACTTTTTATTAAACAAGATATTTGCATTTATATAATCAATATCATGATCATATTCATCCAGATATTTTTCATATAAATCAGGACTAATTCCTTTTTCTTTCATCTTAAATTCAGTAAACTTCAGAGAATAATTTTTAATATTTAAGCAATGATCCAAATAGGCTTTAGCGTAATAATCATCATTTAGTAGTCCGATTTTTTCGTAATGATTTATGACCTTATCTATGGCCTTGGTATTTTTTATATCCTTGTATAACCTATCAAATACCTCTTTTTTAGAACGCAACTTATAAGATATATATCTGTCAGCTTTCTTCTTAGCAATCTGATATTCATTCTCACCAATCAAGCTATTAAACTGGTCTATAGTTAATTCCATATCTTTTTTTAAGGATAATTCTTCATATACTTCATAGGAAATTATATATATATCTTCATCTATTGTTACATCAAACATAGATGTCTTTTCGTTGTATTTTATATTTTTTATAATCATATCTACCTCACATTTATGATATATATATTAGAAATTAAAGTCAAAGATATTCTTTTACAAATGGCTTAAATGCCGATTTATTTGACAATTTAGACAAAAGAATATATACTATTGCAAGTAAAGACGACTAAGGGAGGAATAATGGCAGAATTAAAATTTGAAATAGTTGAAAAATTAGGCGTTCTTTCTACTAAGTCAAACGGGTGGAGAAAAGAACTCAACCTAGTATCTTGGAATGAAAGAGATGCTAAATATGATTTAAGAGAATGGAATGAAGATTACACTCGTATGAGTAAGGGTGTGACTTTTACAGAAGAAGAAGCAGAAATATTAAAAAACATACTAGAAGACGAATTTGATAAATAAAAATAGGACCTAGTCGAGAAATTGATTAGGTCTTTCTAGTATAATTCATCAATTGAGGTAAGTACATGATATATGCAATTGCTGATTTACACCTTGATATTACTAAAGAAAAAGATATGTCAGTCTTTGGTGGAAATTGGGAAAACTATGAAGAAAAAATATTTAAAAATTGGCAAGCTACTATAAGAGAAGATGATCTTGTATTGATTGCTGGTGATATATCCTGGGCAATGAAAATTGATGATGTAAAATTAGATTTGGATAGAATTGAACAATTAAATGGAAGAAAAATTATCTTGAAAGGCAACCATGACTATTGGTGGCAAAGCTTAAGCAAGCTACAATCTCTAGACTATAAAACTATAGACTTTTTACAAAATAATTCATTCAGGTATAATGAAACTTTAATTGTAGGTACTAGAGGATGGGAAAGTCGAGATACTATAGGATTTGATGAATCTGATGAAAAGATTTTTTTAAGAGAGTTAAATAGGTTAGAACTATCTATTACCGATGCTCTAGCAAAGCATTCTGACTATAATGAAATAATAGCCATGATGCATTATCCACCATTTAATAAAAAAATGGAAGCCAATGAATTTGAAGAAATATTTAAAAAATATAATATAAAAAAAGTTGTATACGGACATATCCATGGTGACCAAGCCTTAAAAATGCCTAATGGTATGATTAATGGTATAAGATACTATTGTGTATCTGGTGATGCTATTGATTTTATGCCCGTTTTACTATCTAAAGAGGAGAATTATGATAAAGAATAAAGTTTTATTAACTCAAGAAGGAAAAGAAGAGCTTGAAAGAGAATTGGATACATTAATTCACGAAAAAAGAGCTGAAGCTTCAGAAAAGATAAAAATTGCGCGTGGTTTTGGTGACTTATCTGAAAATGCTGAATATGATGAGGCAAAAGATGAGCAAGCTAAAATTGAACTAAGAATTGCTGAAATTGAAGAGCAATTAAAAAATGTAGAAATTATTAAATCTACAAATAATAAGTCTGTGAAGACAGTACAAATTGGTGATAAAGTAAAAATAACCGAATTAAAAAGAGGCAAAGAATTAGAATTTATGATTGTTGGTACATTAGAAGCTGACGTAAGCAAAAATAAAATATCTAATGAATCTCCTTTAGGAAAAGCATTATTAAATACTAAGGTTGGTCAAATAATTGATGTAAAAACTAAAGCTGGTGTAGTACAATATAAATTAGACGAAATAATTAGATAAGGAAGGTAACAATGGCAGATAATAATGTTAATGAAATGCTTCAAATTAAAAGAGACAAATTAGCTAAATTGAAGGCTGATGGTAAAAATCCACATGAAATTGAAAAAGTAAATATAACTGCCATAGCTAAAGATTTAGTTGATAACTTTGAAGATAGTGAAGGTCAAACTTTTACTTTAGCAGGTAGGATTTTAAATGTTAGAACCTTCGGTAAAATTAGTTTCATGGTTTTACAAGATTCAAGTGGTCAAATACAAATTTTTAATAGACAAGATGAATTAGGTGATGAAGTATATGAAGCCAGCAAGCAATTGGATGCAGGTGATATAGTTTCATTCACTGGTAAGCTTATAAAGACTCAAACAGGAGAAGTTTCTATTCTTACACAAGAATTCCAACTTCTAACAAAGTCACTACAAATTTTACCAGAAAAATTTCATGGATTAAAAGATACAGACTTGAGATATAGACAAAGATATTTAGACTTAATCGTAAATCCAGAGGTAAAAGAAGTATTTAAAAAGAGAACAAAGATTATATCTGCCATCAGAGAATTTTTAGATAATAGAAACTTCTTAGAAGTTGAAACACCAATATTAAATACCATTGCTGGTGGAGCAAGTGCTAGACCATTTACAACCCACCACAATACCTTAGATATTGATATGTATCTAAGAATAGCTAATGAGCTATACCTAAAAAGACTTATAGTAGGTGGTTTTGATAAGGTTTATGAAATGGGAAGGATGTTCAGAAATGAAGGTATGTCACCAGTTCATAATCCAGAATACACCATGATTGAATTATATGAAGCATACTCTGACTATAATGATATGATGGAAATTTTAGAAAACATGGTATTAGAAATCAACCAAAAGGTTAACGGTGGAAACACTGTTGAATATCAAGGTACAACTATAGATTTTACAACACCTTGGAGACGTATAACCATGGTGGATGCTATTAAGGAACATGTTGGTATAGACTTCAACGAAGTAACAGATTTTGAAGAAGCTAAAAAATTAGCTTTAGATTATAAATTAGAAGTTAAAGAAAGTGATAAATTAGGAAATATAATTTTTGCATTCTTTGATGAATTCTGTGAAGATAAGATAATACAACCAACCTTTGTTACCCAACATCCGGTTGAAGTATCACCACTAGCAAAGAGAAATCCAGAAAATCCAGATTTTACAAATAGGTATGAAGCCTTCGTAATGGGTAAAGAAATAGCTAATGCTTATTCAGAGCTTAACGATGCTGAAGACCAAAGATCAAGATTTGAACACCAATTAGAATTAAGAGCCTCAGGTGATGAGGAAGCAACCTTACTAGACGAAGACTTCCTAAATTCTATTGAAGTTGGTCTTCCACCAACAGGTGGTTTAGGTATTGGTGTAGACAGACTTGTTATGTTCTTAACCAATCAAACTACAATTAGGGATGTTTTACTATTCCCAACAATGAAGCCGATGGCTAAGGATAAACCTGCAAATGCAGATCCACTAAAGAAAACTAGCCAAGAATGTGAATGTTCACAAGTAGAAAAGCTAGACTTATCAAAAGTTAAAATAGAACCATTATTTGAAGATATGATTGACTTTGAAACATTCTCAAAATCTGATTTAAGAGTGGTAAAAGTTATAAATTGTGAAGAAGTACCAAAATCTAAGAAATTATTGAAATTTACTTTAGATGATGGTTCTGAAAAAGAAAGAACAATTCTTTCAGGGATAAAAGACTATTATTCTGCTGAAGAATTAATCGGTAAGACTCTAGTAGCTATCACAAACCTACCACCAAGAAAAATGATGGGAATTGAATCAGAAGGTATGATTATATCAGCTGTATGTAAGTATGATGGTGAAGAAAAATTAAACTTATTAATGTTGGATAGTAATATTCCAGCAGGAGCTAAGTTATATTAGAATAATATGGTAAAATTGAAAAAAATTTGTAGACGATAGAAATTGATTCTGTCGTCTTTTTTATTCCATTTTCCAAGTCGATATCAAATTGAAGATTCATTGCGAATATGTTAATATATAAACATTATAAATGATTTATAAGGGAGAATTTTATGAAAAAAAAATTGCTTGTGATAGCTTTATTACTATCGCTTATGCTTACAGCTTGTTCTAATAAACAAGGTCAAGAAGTAAATACTAAAGATGAAACAAATGCTGAATCTTCAACTGACACAGTAAAAATAAAAGATTTAACAGGTGAGCTAGAAGTTAGGAAAAATCCTAAAAAAGTCGCAGCGCTTGATAATAGGACTTTTGAAACTCTTGAAAACTGGGGAATCAAATTAGTTGCAGCTCCAAAAGCAGTTATGCCTTCAACAAGTGGTTACATAACAGATGAAGCAATCGCTGATATTGGAAACCATAGGGAGCCAAATTTAGAAGCCCTAGCAGCTGCAAATCCAGACCTTGTAATTGTTGGTCAAAGATTTGGGTCTCATTATGATGAGATTAAAAAACTTTTGCCTAAGGCAGATATTATTAATCTTAACTGGGACGTAAGTAAAGACGCAGAAAAACCAGGTGAGAATTTAATAAATGGATTCAAAGATTCAATAGATAGTCTTGGGGCTATTTTCGACAAAAAAGCTGAAGCAGATGAATTAAAGAAAAACCTTGATAATTCAATTACAAAGGCAAAAGAAGCATATAAAGGCGGAAGCGTTGTTTCCGTAGTAGTATCTGGTGGAGAAATTGGATATTCAGCTCCTGGTTTTGGTAGGGTATGGGGCCCATTATTCCAAGTTCTTGATTTAACCCCTGCTATAGAAATAGACAATACTTCGAGTGACCACAAGGGTGATGAAATATCTGTAGAAGCAATAGCTCAAGCAAATCCAAAGTATTTACTTGTTTTAGATAGGGATGCTGCTACTACAAACACTGGTGAAGAATCAATTCCGGCAAGTGACGTTATAGAAGGTTCACAAGCTTTGAAAAATGTTGAAGCTATTAAAGATTCAAATATTTATTACGCACCAGCCGATACCTTTACTAATGAATCACCACAAACCTTCATTAAAATTTTTGAAGGCCTAGCAGACTTATTTTCTAAGTAATGAAAAATACTAAATATACTAAAAAAATCGATAAATCTTTGATATTTCTTATAGTCCTAGTAATCTTCACGGCTACAATATCCATTTTCACAGGGGTCTACAATATAAGCGACCATGATGAAGGATGGAGAATGATATTTATAACTAGGATACCAAGGACCTTAAGTCTTATGCTGACAGGTGTTGCTATGGCCATGTCAGGTATAGTGATACAACTTATTACTCAAAATAAGCTTGTTGAACCTACAACCACAGGAACAATTCAATGGGCAGGTTTAGGTTTGATTTTAGCATATATTATTGTACCTTCTGCAAGTTTGTTTATAAGAACTACATCTGCCATAGTATTTTCCTTTCTTGGTTCAATGATATTTTTCGTATTATTAAGAAATATTAAATTGAAATCATCATACTTTGTACCAATTTTAGGTATAATGATGGGTGCAGTTGTATCTGCATTTACAACTTTTATAGCTCTTGAATTCAATATGAGCCAGTCGCTTGAAATATGGTTTGCTGGTTCATTTACTCAAATTCAAAGAGGTAGATACGAATATCTTTATATAATAATATTGGTTACAATTGTTATATATTATTTTGCGAACAGATTAACCATTATAGGTCTTGGAGAAGATGTATCAACGAATCTCGGTTTAAACTATAAAAAGATATTGCTTATTTCTATTGCTATGGTATCAATTACTACAGGAGTAGTTGCTTCTGTTGTAGGAAATGTTCCCTTCCTTGGGATTATAGTACCAAATCTTGTTTCTATGTATAGGGGAGATAATCTAAAAGATAATCTTCCTTATGCTTGTTTGAGTGCTATGTTAGTAATAATTATAGCTGACCTCATAGGGAGAACTATTATAGCTCCTTTTGAAGTTCCAGTTTCACTAATACTTGGATCTATCGGTGCTATAGTATTTTTAATTATAATTTTTACTAAAGGAGGGAAAAAATGAGAGATATTTCATTTAGGACAAGTAAAGAAAAACAAAAATATTTTATGATCTTATCAATCTTGATTTTCCTTACTTTAGTAAGCATATATGGACTACTAACTTATAATAATCCTGTAGCTATAGATTCACCATCATTTTTACCAGTTATTAAAAGAAGGCAGAATGCCATTATAGCCATGCTAATAGCGGCAACTTGCCATGCTTTTGCTACATTACTTTTCCAAACTGTTACAAATAATAGGATCATAACGCCATCTTTATTAGGTTTTGAAGCTGTATACTCAACAATAAATACTGCTACTATGTATTTTTTAGGAATAAATAGCTTTATAGCCTTGTCAGGGATGACCTTTTATCTTAGTCAAATAGGAATCATGATTTTAATAAGCTTACTTTTATTTTCTACCCTATTAAAAAAAGATAGGGGAGTAGATTTTCTATTATTGGTTGGTATAATAATGGGTCAGGGACTAAGGTCTATATCAGCATTCATGAGAAGATTGCTATCTCCATCAGAATTTGATGTTTTACAAGCTAAGTTGTTTGCCTCTGTAAATAATTCTGACTCATCATACTTTTTGATTTCAGCAATACTTGTAGTGCTTGTAGTCGGAATAATTTTTTCAAGACGTTCTAAGTTAAATGTAATAGGTTTAGGATCAAGTGCCTCAACAAATCTAGGTATTGATTATAAAAAAACAGTTATATACTCTCTTATAGGAATAAGTATACTAATGAGTGTATCTACAGCTTTAATTGGCCCAATGAACTTTTTTGGTTTTTTAATAGTAAGTCTAACTTATGAATTTGCTAACACCTACGACCACAAATATTTATTTATGATGGCCTTATTCCTAGCATTTTTCATATTAACTACTTCTTACTTTATAATGAACCATATATTTAATGCCAACGGCGTCGTATCAATTTTAATCGAATTAGTTGGCGGTCTATATTTCATCTATATAGTATTTAGAAAGGGAAAAAGATGATTAAATTAGAAAATGTTACAAAGTACTATAGCGATGAAACAGTTATAGGTCCACTAAACTTTGAAATAAAGGAAGGTGGCTTCAATTCAATAATAGGTCCCAATGGTGCCGGAAAATCCACAACACTTTTAATGATTGGAAGGCTTTTAGATATGGATACTGGGAAAATTACTGTAGGAGGAATGGATTTAAATTCATGTCCAAGTGAAGAGTTAGCAAAAATGCTATCCATCCTAAGACAAGAAAATAATTTTACTTCTAGGTTAACCGTAAAGCAATTAGTTTCATTCGGTAGGTATCCATATTCAAAAGGTAGACTTACAGAAAGAGATATGGAAATAATTGATAAATATATAAAGTTCCTAGAATTGAAAGCCTTTGAAAATAGATACTTAGATGAACTGTCAGGAGGGGAAAGGCAAAGAGCCTATGTTGCTATGGTCCTAGCTCAAAATACTAAATATGTACTCCTAGATGAGCCTCTAAATAACTTAGATATAGCAAGATCAGTTACCATGATGAAGTATTTAAGAAAGGCCTGTGACGAGCTTGGAAGGACAATAGTATTAGTCATACACGATATAAACTTTGCTGCTGCATTTTCAGATAGAATTTTTGCTATGAAAAATGGTAAGCTAATACTTGAAGGAAGTGTAGACGAAGTTATGGATTCTAAGACCTTATCCGCTATATTTGAAACAGAGATAAATGTAATTGATAGCCCATATGGGAAGATTGCTGTTTATAATTAGATAACAAAAGACGATAGATTTTTTCTATCGTCTTATTTTTAATCTTTTATATTATTGTATATTACAAGCTTTAATGATATTATTATAATTAAATTAAAATGAATTATTATATGTTTATGGAGGAAAACATGTTAGGGAGACGCAAAAAAATTTATTCTTTCATATTAGCTATGCTTTTAATAGTTAGTCATTTAAATCCTGTATATGGACAAGCTTTGGATAAAAATGTATCAGAAGCTTCTAATGTTCAAACTGATGAAAACATAGTTAATAATGAATATGAATTAAATATTGTAGATGGTATTTTATATGGATTTGTAAAAGGGAAAGAACCTAGTGAAGCCATAAATTTAGTTATACCATCTGAAGTTAAAAAGATTGAAAAACGTGCATTTTACAACAGTAAAGTGATTAAATCAGTTGATTTTTCTAAGACAAATGATTTATATATTAGTGATCACGCTTTTCAAAATGCAAGTTTAAAAGATGAAATAAATTTAAGTGGTGTTTTAAGTATAGGAAAATATTCATTTTCAGATAATGAAATTATATCTATCAAAAATTCTAAATTAGAAAGTATTGGCGAGTATGCTTTTAGACAAAATAAAATTTCTAATTTAGATTTAAATGTAGAGAATATAGATAATTTTGCTTTTGAAGAAAATCAAATAACAAAAGTTAATATTACTAGTGAACAAGCACCTTTACTAGGTAAAGCTGTATTTCAGTCTAATCCTTTAACAGAACTTACCTTAAATACACCCGATTTTGATATTTCAGAAGATTTATTCTTAGGTCTTAGTAAACAGGTAAGTGTTAAGTTTGATAACACCAAACAAACAAGTAAAGATAAGTCTTCATATTTAGTAAATCCTATTGAGATTACAATTAATTATATTAAAAATGAAGATAAATCAAATATCGGGTCAAGAACAGAGTTAGTAGAAAGGGATGCAAGTCCTTACGAAATTGCAGAACCAATATTAGAAGGCTATAAGTTACTCCCATCAGAAGATTATACACTTGAAGATGGCGAAATTTTATTTATTAAAAGTCAAATTGACTTGCTATTTGAAGAAAATTACGATCCTGAAATTAGATTTTCTAGCAAAAAACAATCCTTGTATTTTGCTGGTGCTGAAATTTCAACCAACGATATTTTAAGTGATGTTTATATTAAAAAAATCAATGGTGAAGTAGTTCCGGCAATTGATGAAAACGGTAATGTACTTAAGGGTTTAAGTTTTGAACCTAATACATTAGATAAAAATGTTAGCACACAGCTTGTTAAATTTACATATACAGAAAATGGAAAAACTGTGCTTAATGAGTTTACTTTCTCCAGATCACAAACTGATATTATGAAACAAGAGATTGGCAATGGCTGGAGATATGAAGATTTCAAATATGATCGAGATGCTTTGTTAGGATTTAGCGAGATAGGTTTAGCTAAAATTAATAATGGTAATAGAGACCTTGTTTTACCAGGTATAAATCCTTTGAATGGACAAAATATAAAATCTATAAGAAGTTCTGCCTTTACTAAAAAAGATATAAATTACGTTGATTTTTCTAGATTAACAGATTTAGAAGTAATAAGCGCTAATAGTTTTAGTGGAAATAATATTAAATCGGTAAACTTTGCTAAAGCTACATCTTTAAAAATAATCGAAGCACGTGCTTTTGAAAATAATGAATTATTATCTATTGATTTATCAAATACAAAAATAGAATCAATTAAAAATGCAGCCTTTGCTAATAATCTAATTGAGAATTTCAAATTAAATAAAGTAACTATTAGAGAGATATTATCTGAAGCTTTTTCAGACAATAAAATTAAAGAAATTATATTTAATGGAGAAAATGGTGATTATGCAAATTTAGAGAAAATTGATGGTAAAACTTTCTCTTCTAATCCATTAAAATCATTTATTCTTAGAGATCTACCTAAATTAGAAGGAGAAATATACGTATATAGTAGATTAGATAATCTTGAATTAGAAAATCTACCTCTTGTTAAAGTTATTAATAGACATAAAACTTTTGATAGCGTTTATGCAGATATAAAAAACATTAAAATTGATAATTTAGAAAGTTTAGCAGAAATTGGTAACTGTGCTTTTGATTATCATGATAAATATTCAGGTGAAAGAAATATTTCTATTAGTAATCTACCAAACTTAGAAGTTATTGGTGAAGAAGCTTTTCAAAATAATTATCAAAATGAGATGTTTATAATAAATGCATCCAAACTTCATACAATAAAGAAATCTGCATTTAGAAACAATTTAATTAGTGATTTAGATTTAACAAAATTTCCTAATTTAAAATATATAGGACCTTTATCTTTTAGTAAAGGCGCATATGAGATAAAAGTTCCTTATACAAATATAAATATCTCTGGATTAAAAAATCTAGAAAAAATAGATTATAGAGCTTTTGATTCAGGGGTAGTTTTAGATAGATATAAGAAAGATATAGTTTCTTTAAATCTAGCTGATTTACCTAAATTGATGACAATTGGAGATAGTGCCTTTAATGGATTAAATATAAAAGATTTAACAATCAAAAATATTCCTGAATTAGAGACTTTACAAGGTTTTGATCATAATAAGTTAGAAAAATTAGTCATCAAAGATTTACCAAAAGTTAGGTATTTAGGTGGATTTAAGGGTAATACTATAGAATCATTAGAAATTGATTTGGAGTCATTAGAAGAAATTGGTGAAAAAGCATTTGAAAGTTATAATTCAATAGAATCCAAGTTTACAGAAAAATTTGATATCAGGGCACCTAAATTGAGAAAAATTGGGAAATATGCTTTTGAAAGTATAAGAAGAGAAGAAATAGATTTATCTAAATTTACTTCATTAGAAGAAATTGGCCAAAATGCATTTGTAAAAGATTATCCTTATGATAGTAAATTAAAAAATATCATATTCCCAGAAACTGATAAAGCTATTGCAATTCACAATAAGGCTTTTAATTTAATTAGTTCGGAAAAAGATTTTTCTGATCAAAAAAATATTAAATTACAACCCTTAGCTCATAAATTTATATCGGCATCATTAATCAATTCAATTATTCTTGATAGTAGCAAGAATTTACAGGTTAATTATGATGATCCGAATTTTAATAAAAACTTTCCAGTCAATGATCCTGTTGTTTTTTATATTAAAAATAATGATGTAGATGGTGATGGTATTGCAGATATAACTTCTAAAGATGGACTTTTAATTAATCCACAAACTATAACAATAAAGCCGTATTATATTGGGGAAGATGGCGATAAACACTATTTCAAAGAAAGAGAATATATACTAACTTCAAATAGAGAAATAGAGCCACCTATAATAAGTGGATTTAAAAATAAAATTGATAAAATAGACCCTGAGTATACAAATTTAACTTTCAATGAAAATAAAGTAATTGAAGTAGAATATGAAAGAATTTTAGCTACTGATACTGTAAATGTAGATTTTAAAATTGAAAAATTAAACAAGGAAGATGAAATTTTCAATCTGAGATATTACAGCTCAAATGAAGCTAAGTATCAGATAACTATAAATAATTCAGGACAAAATGAGGATTCGGACTTAAGAGACATTATTGTAGATATTCAACTTCCTGATCATTTTGATCCGGATTTAATAGATATACCAAATATAAATAACGTAAAAGGTCTTGAAATTTTAAATATTGACCCTGTAGAAGGGACCATAAAATTAAAAATTGATAAGTTAGATAGGGCAAGCTCAATAAAAATTCCTGGTATTTTTAAATTCCTTCCTTATGAAACACCTCAAGATTTCGAAGGGAATGTCAAAGCGAAAATAAGTTTTGCTTATAAGGATGATAGAAAAGTACTTACATCGGAAACTACAAATTATAAGGCAAAATATGAAGAACCAATATTTTATAAAAAAGCCCTGGACCATATCAGCTTAAGCACTTCTATTGCAGAAGATTTGGAAATAAAATATAAGTTTGATATAGAAAAAGTTTATAGAAAATTAGAGCAATACACTATCTATGATAAATTGCCGACATATACTGCTGTAGAAGATGGTAAAGAAGTAACTAGAATTGCTAAATTTGATCCGGATAAAAACCCTGGTTGGGTAGTGATTGAAGAAAATGAAGGAATTCCTACTAAAATTAAATATACACTTGATAATCTAGATTTTATAGATTATAAGCAATTTAATTATACAAAACATGGAAGCGCAATGAAGTTTCCTGAACTTCTTTTAGACTTCCCAAATGCAAAAGCAGATCAGTCTATAACAAACTCTTCTGATTTTAAAGGAAATATTTTAAAACCTGAATTTGATGATAAGGATTTCGATAAGCATGCCCATGTTTCTACAAAATTGAAATATGACCCGATAGAGAATCCGAGTGAGTTCAAAAAGAGAGTTAACAAAGAACTTATCCCTCTATATCCTGGTAAAGAAAAAGAAATAATAGTATGGGATATAGATTATAAGAATAAAAGTTTTATTAAATCATCAGACGGATCTATGGATGAAAATTACGAAATTAAAGCTGAGAATATCGTAATAAATGACTATATTTACTTTTATTCTTATCCTAATATGTATGAACAATATTATTCAGTCATACCAGGAAGAGATGCATCTATTTCCTTGATAAAGGATACTTCTACATCTAAAAAGGAATATAGTGAGAAAGATATACTCCTTAAAAAAGAAGTAAATGCTGGAGAAGAGTTCTTAATTCCTAAAGATATGGCTGACAAAGTTAAATTGATTCAAGTTAACTATAAAGATGTATCTTTGGCATATGGAGAATCAATCAATACACAAATTAGAACTACTACTAAAGATTACGATGAGAAAATGAGTAGTTATCATGATGACTTTAACTATGCAGAAATGTTTTATGATACTGTTAGATACGAAAAGAATGACCCAAGTAAAGGTACTAAACAGAATTCACTTAGCTTAAAAGATTCTGCTAAAGTAAGATTTGAGACTCAGAAACTCAGTTCAAATGTGTATAAGGAACAAAAGAAATCTGGATACAATTCATCAAACAATCAAGTTATTGATTATAAGATTGGTTCAAGATTGTATAACAATAATTATAATAAACTGATTTCTAGATATCCTGTTAAAGATTTTAAACAGGTAGATATTTTACCAGCATATTTAAATATTCTAAGTATAGAAATGTCTGATGAGTTCAAAGATTTTTCAGGTCATTATAAGATTGAAGCTCTAGAAGATGGAAGAACTAAGATTACATTTACTACAAATTATATAAATATGCCTGTTGATAGAAATGTAGATATAGCAAATATTCAAGTTGAAGTCTTACCAGAAGCACCTAATAATACTAGGATTATAAATGGAACATATAATGACTTTTCTAATAAAGAATTAGAGAGAAGAGATACAAGGAAAATATCTTTAGAGAATGATAAAGAACTATCTTATAAAGAAGTTTCATTTGAGTTGTTGAGACCACAAAAATCAGATGCTTATAAATATGTTAGAAAATTAGGCGAAAATTGGACTAAATCACTATTTATTCAACCAGGCGACAAGATTCAATATCTCTTATCTATAAATGAGATAAATAATACAACTAGGAAAGATGTATCTTTAGTTGACATATTCCCATATAAAGATGATATAACAATTGTAGAAAACCAAGCAGGATTAAGAGATCCTCGTAAATCTCAGTTTTCCAATGTATATAAAGGAATAGAAAGCATCCAATATATAGATTCTACTGGAAAGGTATGGGATTATACTGATAAATTCGAAGTTTCATATATAAATGATCTAAATGGTCACCCAGTTACTATAGCAAATGGAAGAATTGATGAATGGGCAGAAAGTAAGGCTGGAAATATTCAGAGAGGAAACCCAGCTGGTATAGTGTTAAAAACTAAGGAAGGTGTTGAACTAAAAGGCCCATATAATCTTAAAGTCATTATAAATATGGAAGTACCAGGTAGAGATGTATTTCCACTTGATAAATATGATGAATGGGAAAATAGGGCTGCTTTAAATTCATTTGCACGTAAAGATGATTCAATAGATCGTTATATTGAAACAAATCCTGTAATAAATACATTAGTAGCCCCATCCAGAGATATTTATTTCAAAAAAGTTGATGAGAATGGGAAACCATTAGCAAATTCTAAATTTGTATTGAAAATGAAAGATCACAAAGATAAGTTCGCCTATTCTGACCACGAAGGAAATATAATATTTAGAGATATTCCTTTTAAGGAATTCACCGTACATGAAGTAAATCCTACTAGTGGATATAAGTTAAATCTTGAAAAATACTTCAAAGATGGAAGCTATGTAGAAGATGAAAGTGTACTACACACATTTAAAAATGAAAGACAACCAGACCCAGGAAAACCTGAATATAAAGTTGTAATCAACAAGAAAGACCATGATGGAAAAGCTCTAGCCAATGTTAGATTTGAATTAAAATCTTTTGTTGATGGAAAAACCTATATCAAAGACACTGACAAAAATGGAAGGATTGAATTTACTGGTTTATACAAAGGCTCATATAAACTTTCTGAGATTAGAACTGTAAATAATTTACAAGCAATTGAAGATATTTTCTTTGAGATAAATGAAGAAGATGATGAAAACAAGGATAAGACATTTACATTTGATTTAGTCAATGATAAGTATAAAGTTAATCTCTATAAGATTGGTATGTATCATTACGATAAAATTGAGGAAGATACAGATTTATATACTTCATCAGGTAAGCCATTGTCAGGAGTACAGTTCAATCTATATGAATACAATAGTGGAGATAAAAAATTAATATCTAAGAAGATAACAGATGAAAAAGGATTAATTCAATTTACTGGATTATCAGGAAATGTAATTTATGCACTAGAAGAGATAAGTACTCCAAATTCCTATGTAAAAAATGAAGATTTAATACTGTTTAAGATAGGTGAGAAGGGTAAAGTTTATAGACTTATTTCTGACGGTGATAAAGGTTATAAAGAAGTTCCATACAAAGAAAATGGACTTGTAGTATCTAACTATCCTGCGAGAAAGTTAAGTTCTGTAGAAGTTATTAAACAAGATGAACTTGGAGAAAAACTTCAAGGTGCAGAATTTACTTTATACAAAGAAGATAAAGGAAAATATACAGAATTTGCTAAATCAAGTTCGGGAGAAAATGGTGTAGCTAGATTTGAAAACTTGCCATATGGTGGTTACAGACTTGTAGAATCTAAAGCACCAGTCGGTTATTCTAGTTTAAATACAGTAAAAACATTTGTATTAGATGGAAAAGAAGCAAAAACACTTAGTTTTGATTATGTAAATAAAGAAACAAAACTAAGAATCATTAAGGTTGAAAAACTTGCAGGTGCCTTCTCAACTGAAGAGGAAGCTTTAGACTATAAGAAACAATTAAACGATGATAAAGGTGTATTTATTAAAAACAATACAGTTTATAGGTCACTTACAGGTGCCATGTTTGAACTTTGGGATGGAGATAATGTAATAAAACCACTATCGACTGATGAGAATGGATACACTGTGTATGGTTACAATAAGTTAGATGTTGATAAGACCTATACACTAAAAGAAATCAAAGCTCCAGAAGGTTATAATCAAGCTAGAGAAATAACTATTAAAGGTTCTGAATTTAATAAAAATTCAGAAAAAGAAATCCTGCTTGAAAATAAGAAACAATCTGGAGAATTAAAAATTTATAAGTATTCTGAAGAAAAGGGAGTTACTTTAGAAGGAGTTACATTCGCATTATTTGGATCTGAAGAAGATGCTAAAACCAATAAAAATGCTCTTTATACAACTGATAAGACAAATTCTAACGGATACACAATTCTTAAAGACATTGCTTATGGAACATACTATCTAAAAGAAATTGATTCACCATTAGAATATAAAGTTTCTGATGAAATTAGGAAAATAGAAATAAATGAACAAACTACATCAATAACAGTGAGTTTCTATAATGAAACTACAACTAAGGAACTTTTAATCCTTAAAAAAGATAGTACTGGAAAAGCACTTAAAGGTGCAAAATTCGAGTTGTATAGAAAAGCTGATGATATCTATACAAAAGACACGCTAGTCGCTACAGCTATAAGTGACGAGAATGGTCATATAAAATTTGAGGGACTACCAGTGTCTGGTAAGTACTACATTAAAGAAGTTTCTGCACCTGATGGATATCTAGCTTTTGAAGGCAAAGTTGATATTGATGATTTGTTAAATAATGATTATAAAGATGAAAATCAAATAACTGTTATTAACAAAAAATTGATGAATTTGGAAGTTAAAAAGGATTGGAAAGATAGTAAAGGGGAAATTTTAGAAGCACCAGTAGATAAAATTTCTGTACAACTTTATAGAAATGATGAAAAGATTGGTGAGCCTATAAGTTTAGAGTCTTCTAACAACTGGACGTATAAGTTTGAAAATCTAGAATCACATAATCCAGAGACTTTTGAAGAGTATAAATATAGTGTGAAGGAAATTTATGAAGATAGAGAAGTTGAAGCTGGAACATGGATTAAGTTTGGAAATTATAATTTCGTAAACTCCTATTCTGAAATTTCAGAAGGAACCATTACAATTACTAATACAAGAGAAGATCTGATTGAAATAGAAGGCTCTAAGACTTGGGATGATAAAAACAACCAAGATGGAATTAGACCAAATTCAATTAAGGTAAATCTTTTAGCCAATGGTGAAATTGTTGAAACAAAAGAAGTAACAGCTGAAGATAACTGGACATGGAAGTTCACTGGATTAGCTAAATACGCTAAAGGCGAAGAAATTAAGTACACAATTTCAGAAGAACCAGTAAAAGGCTATGAAACAACAGTTGATGGATTTAATGTAACCAATACTCATAAGACAGAAACTATTGAAATTGAGGGATCTAAGACTTGGGAAGACAAAGATAACCAGGATGGAAAGAGACCAGAGAGTATCAAGATTAATCTTCTAGCTAATGGAGAGGTAGTTGAAACAAAAGAAATTTCAGCTAAAGATAAGTGGACATGGAAGTTTACTGCTTTACCTAAGTATGCTAGTGGTCAGGTAATTGAATATACAATTACAGAAGATCCAGTAGAAGGTTATGAAACAACAGTTGATGGATTTAATTTAACTAATACACACAAACCAGAAACGATTGAAATTGAAGGATCTAAAACTTGGGATGATAATAATGACCAAGATAGAATTAGACCAGAATCGATTACAATCACTTTATTAGGAAATGGTAAGAAAGTAGTTGAAAGAGAAATATCAATTAAAGATAATTGGTCATGGAAGTTTGTTGATTTACCTAAATATGCTGAAGGTAAAGAAATAGAGTATACAATCGCTGAAAACAAAGTAGATGGATACGAGTCAAAAATTGATAAATTTAATGTAACAAACACTCATAAACCAGAAACGATTGAAATTGAGGGATCTAAGACTTGGAATGATAAAGACAACCAAGATGGAATTAGACCAAAATCAATTACAATAAATCTTCTAATAAATGGGGAACTTGTAGAGACTAAAGAAGTAACAGCTAAGGATAACTGGACATGGAAGTTTACAGGATTAGCTAAATATGCTGAAGGTGAAGAAATCAAGTACACAATTACAGAAGAACCGGTTGAAGGCTATGAAACAACAGTTGATGGATTTAATGTAACCAATACTCATAAACCAGAAATAATTGAAATTGAGGGATCTAAGACTTGGGATGACAAAGATAACCAAGATGGAATTAGACCAGAATCAATTACAATAAAACTTTTAGCAAATGGAGAAATTATTGAAACAAAAGAAGTTTCAGCTAAGGACAATTGGACATGGAAGTTTACTGAATTAGCTAAGTATGCTGATGGAGAAGAAATCAAGTATACGATTACTGAAAATTCGGTTAAAGGATATTCAACATTATATAAAGATTTTGATATAGTAAATGAATACACTCCAGAAAAGACTTCAATAACAGTATTAAAAAATTGGGATGATAATAATAATCAAGACGGTATTAGACCAAAATCTTTAATAATAAAATTGCTTGCTGATGGTAAAGATACAGGTAAAACTTTAGAATTATCACAGAATAATAATTGGAAAGATTCATTTACTGAACTTGATGTATACAAAGATGGAAAAGAAATATTGTATACAATTGAAGAAGAAAAAGTAAGTGGATATGACATTATAAAAATAACTGGGAATCTATCAGAAGGATTTGTGATTATAAATACACATATGCCAGAAACGATTGAAATCGAAGGTTCCAAGATATGGGAAGATAATAATAATCAAGATGGAACAAGGCCAAATTCTATTAAGATAAATCTCTATGCAAATGACGAATTTGTTGAAAGTAAAGAGGTGACATCTAAAGACAGATGGGCATGGAAGTTCACCAAATTACCTAAGTATGCAGAAGGAAAAGAAGTAAAGTATACAATAACTGAGGACCCAGTTGACAAGTATGAAACAGAAATTGACGGCTTCAATATAAAAAATATACACGTACCAGAAACAATTGAAATTAAAGGTTCTAAGACTTGGAATGACAACAATAACCAGGATGGAATTAGACCAGAATCAATTACAATAAATCTTCTAGCAAATGGGGAACTTGTAGAGACTAAAGAAGTATCAGTTAAAGATAACTGGACATGGAAGTTTACAGGATTAGCAAAATACGCTAAAGGAGAAGAAATCAAGTACACAATTTCAGAAGAACCAGTAAAAGGCTATGAAACAACAATTGATGGATTTAATATAACAAATACTCATATACCAGAAACAATTGAAATTGAGGGATCCAAGACTTGGGATGACAACAATAACCAGGATGGTATTAGACCTGAGAGTATCAAGATTAATCTTCTAGCTAACGGAGAAGTAGTTGAGACTAAAGAAGTAACTGCTAAAGACAACTGGACATGGAAGTTCACGGAATTAGCTAAGTATGCTAATAGTCAAGAAATTGAATATACAATAACCGAAGATCCAGTAGAAGGCTATGAAACAAAAGTTGAAGGCTTCAACGTCACAAATACACATGAGGTAGAAACTGTTGAAGTATTCGGTTCTAAGACTTGGGAAGACAAAGATAACCAGGATGGAGTTAGACCTAAGAGTATCAATATTAATCTTCTAGCAAATGATGAAATTGTTGAAACTAAGAAGGTCACTGAATTAGATAAGTGGTCTTGGAAATTTACTAATTTAGCAAAATATGCCCAAGGTAAAGAAATCAGGTATACAGTTACAGAAGAACCAGTTGAAGGATATGAAACAACAATTGATGGATTCAACATCACCAATACTCATAGACCAGAAACTATTGAAATTGAGGGATCTAAAACTTGGGATGATAAAGACAACCAAGATGGAATTAGACCAAACTCAATTACAATAAATCTTCTAGCAAATGGTGAAATTGTTGAAACAAAAGAAGTAACAGCAAAAGAAAACTGGTCATGGAAATTTACTAGTTTCGCAAAATATGCTGAAGGTAAAGAAATTGAGTATACTATTTCTGAAAATAAAGTAGATGGTTATGAAACAAAAGTTGATGGTTTTAATTTAATAAATACCTATTTACCTAAAGATAAAGAAAAACCAAAGGCGCCAAAAACTGGTGATGACATGGTTTTAAGCTTATACCTTGGATCATTAGTAGTAGGATTTATAGTGCTTTATTATATAAATAAAAAAGTAATAGAATAGTTTTATAAAATAAATAATTCAATACTTTTTTAAGTAATATTTAATAAAAAACGTCCTTAAAAGTTAGAAATAACTTTAAAGGACGTTTTAATTTTATTATAAAACATTAGTAAATATCTTGTATATGCTATAAATATTAATAATTAAAAATTAATAGAATAAGCTTTAATATGTCTATCCAAAAAACTCCAATATATCTCTATAAACCACATCCTTATCCTTTTCATTTAAGATTTCATGCTTCATGTTCGGATAAGTTTTTGAGTATACATTCTTGTATCCAAGATCACTTAAAAAGTCTAAACTGGATTTTACACCTTTTTTACCCTTGGTGATTATATCATCTTCTCCAACCATGTTATATATTACAAGATCTGGATTTTTAGTCTTATAGTCAGATTTTTTACCAAGCATTTTATTTAATTCAATCAAAGATCTTGAATAAGCAATTTTAAACTTAGAAATTCTAAGTGGATCCTTAGTTTTCTTATTAATATTTTCTGAGCTGTAACTTATAAAATCATCATCTTCAGCTCCTATAATTTTATTAATTAACCTACTCTTAGTTTTATCGCCTAAATAAAAGCAAGCAATATTTTCTAAAAATACACCTATCCAAGCAGCTTTATTAACAGGTACAGTGCCCATTATAATCAATTTATCCAGTAGTCTATCATTTTCTCTTAAAAATAATCTTGCTATCATAGAACCCATGGAGTGACCTATCATGTAATATTTTAAGTCTGGATATTTTTCTTTCATGTACTTAGCTACCATCACTTCATCATCAATCAGTTCTTGGCCACGAGCCATGTATCCGTTGGGGTAGGAGTTAGATAGAGACCTACCATGACCTCTGTGATCATCCATTATAACAATATAACCATTATCGTTTAGGAATTTAGCAAAGTCCATATAATTTCCCGAATGTTCTGCTACACCATGCACTATCTGTACAACCCCTTTAGGATTATCACAAGTAAATATCCTTACAAAAAGATCAAAACCATCTGTATTGGTTAAATATATTTCTTCATAATTTTTTTCACTATAAACTGTTGAATGCTTGTAAAACTTACTAGCCATGTTTAATGACTTGTATTGTCTTTCCTTAATACAATAATAAATCTGTGGAATAAGCAAAATTAATAAAATAATATATAATATGTACACAAGAAACTCCTTAAAAATTTTAATTCATTATGTTATAGAAATACCCGTAAAAAGGATAAATAAGCATAGATTATCTAAAATAAAAAAAAGATGACTCAAAGTCATCTTTCATGGTGTGGCATAAAGGATTCGAACCCTCGACCTTCTGGTCCGTAGCCAGACGCTCTATCCAGCTGAGCTAATGACACATATAATATTAAATTAATTAAAAATACAAATACATTTTTGTGACGCTCTTTATGACCTAACTTAGTGAACGAAGTGAACTATAGTAGGTCAAATGCAAGGTTTGTCCAAATCTATGATTTGGGCACAAACTACTGCAATCCAGCTGAGCTAATGACACATGTAATATTAAATTAGTTAGCAATCCAGCTGAGATAATGACACCAATAAATAAAATAAAAGCATCAATCTGCATTGATGCTTCTTTGTGGAGCGGATGAGGAGATTCGAACTCCCGACCCTCGCCTTGGCAAGGCGATGCTCTACCACTGAGCCACATCCGCATATTGGTAGCGGTAGACAGACTTGAACTGCCGACACCACGGGTATGAACCGTGTGCTCTAGCCAGCTGAGCTATACCGCCGTAATTAGCAACATTCTTATATTAGCACTTTAAAAATAAAATGTCAAATCATATTTAAATAAAATCTTTATAAGTATTTTTTAGTATTCAAACTTAAATGTTATAATTATAAAAAAGGAGGCAGGAATGTTTTTAAAAGAAGAATTACTATTAAAATTTAGAGAACGTGCACCAAAATATGACAAAGAAAATACTTTTTCATATGAAGATTATGAAGATTTGAAAAAAGCGGGTTATTTATCAGCCCAAGTTCCAAAAGAATATGGTGGAGCAGGACTTTCACTTAAAGAAATAGCCCATGAACAAACCAGATTGGCTATGTATGCACCAGGTACCGCCTTAGGTATCAACATGCACCAAATAATAGTTGGACTTGCTAACTATATGGTTAGAAAAGGAAATGATAAGGGTGTTCAAATCTTAAAAGATGCAGCTGCAGGCAAACTATTATCATTCGGTATTTCAGAACCAGCAAATGACAGAGTCTTGTTTGGATCTATAACTGACGCTGCTAAACAAGAAGATGGTTCATATATATTTAACGGTCCTAAAGTATTTATATCAATGTCAGGCGAAGCCGATAAATTTGTCATATATGGAAATGATTCAGCAGATGAAGAAAATCCAAAATCAGTTTTTGCCTATGTAGATAATAATGAAGACACAGTTATTATCGATAGAAATTGGGATACACTAGGTATGAGAGCAACCCAATCTTACAATTTAGAATTAAAAGATTTAAAAGCAAGTAATGATGAAATCTTAACAATCATTAATCCTATGGAAGTAAGTGACCCAGTATTATTAGGTATTTTTGCTAATTTTGAAATATTACTTGCTGCTACATACCATGGTATTGGTAAGAGAGCCCTAGAAGTAGGAATTGAAACTGTAAAGAAGAGAAAATCAATTGCCAATAATACGACCTATAGCAATGACCCTCTTATAAGAGAAAGAGTTGCTAAGGCTGCCTTAATGTTAAATACTATCCAACCACAAATCGATAGGATAGCAGATGACTTTACAAATGATGTAGATTATGGAAAATGGTTGTTGCCAAGCCTATCAGCTATAAAAAACTATGCAACAGAAACATCCTATAAGGTTGTTGAAGAAATGGTAAGGGCTTCAGGTGGATCTTCATACAGCAACAACAAAGAATTATCAAGACTATATAGGGATGTCTTAGCAGGACTATTCCAACCATCTGATATGGAATCTCTAAAAAATTCTTGGGCTAATACAATATTCGGGCCAATAGAAAAATAAATAATGATGGTAAGTGACGTTAATCACAGTAAAAGTATCTAGTAAGATTTATAATTGAGTTAAATCATTAACAAAAAGGGGGCTCCAATGAAAGATAAAATTATTTTAATAGGTGATGGTGCAGTAGGATCATCATATGCTTTTGCCTTAACCTTAATGGGAATAGGTAGAGAATTAGGTATCATAGATGTAAACTTTAATAAGGCTGAAGGTGACGCGATGGACCTATCAGACGCTTTATCATTTACTGCACCAAAGTCAATATATGCAGCAAACTATGAAGATTGTAAAGATGCTACAATTGTTGCAATCACAGCAGGTTTACCTCAAAAAGAAGGTGAAACTAGATTACAACTAGTAGATAAAAATGTAAAAATTATTAAAGATATAGTTGAAAGAGTTGTAAGCACAGGATTTAACGGAATATTTTTAATAGCTTCAAATCCAGTTGATATTATGACCTATGCTACATGGAAGTTTTCAGGATTTAATGCAAATAGAGTAATCGGTACTGGTACTGCTCTAGACTCTTCAAGATTCAGAAAAGAAATTGCTGAAGTTGCAAATGTAGACCCAAGATCAGTTCAAGCTTATATCTTAGGTGAACATGGTGATAGTGAATTCCCACTATGGTCACATGCTAACATTGGTGGCGTTCCTATAGATGAATATGTAAGATTAAACTATATCAATGAACATGACTTACTAAATACTTTTGAAAATGTAAGAGATGCTGCTTATAAAATAATTGATAGAAAGGGAGCAACATTCTACGGAATAGCAGCAGCTATGGCTAAAATAACTCAAGCTATTCTAAATGATGAAAACTCTATATATTCAGTTTCAGCTTACCTAAGAGGGGAATTTGGACATGACGATATTTACATCGGAGTTCCTGCAATTATCAACTCAAATGGTATAAGAAAAGTATTAGAAATACCTTTAACAGATACTGAACAAGAAAGAATGGATGAATCTGTAAAAACAATAAAAGAGATAACTAAAAAATCATTAAAATAGTAAAAATAGAAAACTCTACTGAAAAAAAAGTAGAGTTTTTTATTTATTAAAAATTTTTAATTATAGGATTTTTCAAAATAAAAAATTTAATTTTTTGTGAAAATAAAATATCAACTTTAACAGTGTTATTTATAAGCTTTTAAAAAAAATATGAAAAAATATACTCATAAAGAACATTTGTTTTGTATAGATATTGTAACTATTTTGTAGTATACTTTGTAAAGTAAATTCAGAAAGGAGATGGTATGCAAGGATTAGAAAAAAATATCGACTTTGAAAAAAGTTTAGAATATCAATTCTTATATAATGACGATCCTGACTCTATTTTCTTGCTACTATCTTGGCTTGAAAATAACAATTTGGGTGACAGCTTAGTTCCTAAATACACTGTGACAAAAGCTTTACTTACTGGATTGAGAAGATCTATAAGAGGTAGGAAAGATAAGAAGACTATTGTTGATGCTATCAATAAATTAGTAGCTGATGATTTAAGTAGAATGGAGTTGGCATTTACTATAAAAGCTTATAGAAATGCGTATTATTCAACCCAATTAGTAGATCAATTGGAAAGAATAGCTTTGAGAAGATACACTCCAAGCAAATTAACTAAAATGAAATGTTTATTCCATGATACTGACAACTCTGAGGTCTTAGCTTTCAAAACAAAAATTGAAGAAGAGTTAAGAAAAAACAAGATTGAGTTGGAAAATGAATATCATTGCAACTACTTCTTAGATAAAAATATTAAACATAAATTCTTTAGAGTCAACTTCCATATGGATAAACAAGTTGTTCTAGGTTATCCAAATACTGATATTTTAACATTAGAAGGTGATAACCTAACTATAAATGAAATAAAACACTTATATTCTAAGTCGAAATTTTACATAAATAGACAATTAAAGATTGCTTACTTCAACCAATTCTGGTATGCCTTAAACGATACAGTTCTAAGCAGGTATAAATGATAATTTTAGGTATAGACCCTGGAATTGCTATTGTAGGATATGGTATAATAGAAAAGATAGGAAGTAAGATTAATCTATTAGAATATGGAAGTATACAAACAGATGCAAATACCAGTACTCCATTAAGACTTGAAATTATATTTAATGAGCTTAACGGCATAATTAAAGAGTTTAAACCAGATGAAGTAGCCTATGAGAAACTATTCCATCAGAAAAACTCCAAGACAGTTATAGACGTTAGTCAAGCTAGGGGAGTTGAAGTCCTAGCGGCTCAAGTTAACAATTTAGATATTTTTGAATATACACCTTTACAAGTCAAAACTGCCATTACAGGATATGGTAGAGCCTCAAAAAACCAAGTTCAAGAAGGCGTAAAGAGATTATTAAATCTTACTACAATTCCTAAACCTGATGACGCAGCTGATGCATTGGCTATAGCTATTTGCCATAGCTTTTCAGGTAAGTTTAGAGATTTATATAAGATGGAGTAAAGATGTTTTCATATATTATTGGACAAGTAAAAGACTTAAAAGAAGACTACATAGTTTTAGAGAATAATAATATAGGCTATAAGATTTATATGCCAGCAAAAGACATTTCTACATTGATCAAAAATGAGATGCATACAATATATACAGAATTTATTGTGAGAGAAGATTCTGTTACTTTGTATGGTTTCATATCCATTGATGATTTAGAAATGTTTTTAAGTTTAAATACAGTTTCAGGTATAGGACCTAAAGCTGCCCTTGCTATCTTGTCATCCATGTCAGTCCATGAATTACAAGTTGCAATTATATCAAATGATATAAATACCATTACTAAGGCTCCTGGAGTAGGTAAAAAAACTGCTTCTCGTCTGATATTAGAATTAACTGATAAGATTGATGCAGAAAAAGTACTTGCCATGAATCCAGAAGCAGATACTAGGGAAAGTACATTTGGCAAAAACGAAGATTATGATGTCGCTATTGAGGGACTTATCGGACTTGGTTATAGCAAACAAGATGCTGAACAGGCCCTTAAAGGCATAGATTTAGAAGGTATGGACTTGTCAACTATAGTTAAAACTGCACTTAAGAGGTTATCATAATGTCAGAAAATAGGATAGTTGGTTCCAATATAATTTCTGAAGAAGAAAAAAATGAATACAGCCTAAGACCTAGGTGGTTAAATGAATATATTGGACAAGAAAAAGTAAAAGAAAAACTGAAAATTTTTACAAAAGCAGCCAAGCAAAGGAACGATTCCTTAGACCACGTGCTTTTACAGGGACCTCCGGGCCTAGGTAAAACTACCTTATCCCATATCATTGCAAATGAATTAGGTGTAAATATAAAAATTACATCGGGTCCTGCCATTACTAGAGCTGGAGACCTAGCATCTATTTTGACAAATTTAGAGGCTAATGATGTTTTATTCATAGATGAAATTCACAGGTTGAATAAGTCTGTTGAAGAAGTTTTATATTCTGCAATGGAAGACTTTGCTCTAGATATTATTGTAGGAAAGGGACCTGCAGCACAAAGTTTGAGGATTGATTTAGAACGCTTCACTCTGATAGGTGCAACTACAAAAGCAGGTATGCTATCTTCACCTTTAAGGGATAGGTTTGGAGTCTTGTTAGAATTAGACCTATATGGGGAAGAAGATTTATCCCACATTGTTACCAGATCAGCAGATATTTTAGAGGTAGCAATTGATCCAGAAGCAGCACTTGAAATAGGAAGAAGGTCTAGGGGAACACCTCGTATAGCAAATAGACTATTAAAAAGAGTAAGGGATTATGCTCAAATCAAAGGTGATGGAAATATAGATATAAACTTAGCTAAAGATGCTTTAGAATTTTTAGATGTAGATGACAAAGGTTTAGACCAATTAGATAAGAAAATAGTACAAATAATTGCAGAAAACTTTTCCGGTGGTCCAGTAGGATTAGATACAATAGCAGCCGCCACTGGTAATGAATCAATTACCATAGAAGAAGTTTATGAGCCTTATTTATTACAAATAGGATTTTTAAATAGGACTCCGAGAGGAAGAGTTTTAAGCAAAAAAGCCTATGACCATTATGGTCTAGACTATAAAAAGGATAATTAATGAATACAAAAGATTTTGATTTTGAATTAGATGAATCTTTTATCGCTCAGCATCCTGAAGATAAAAGATCCGAATCCAAGCTAATGGTATTAAATAGAAAAGATAATACCATAGAACACAAGAAATTTTACAATATAATAGACTATTTAAATCCAGGAGATGTTTTAGTAGTTAACGACTCCAAGGTTATACCAGCTCGTTTATTTGGCCATAGACCAGATAGGGAAGAAGAACTAGAAGTATTTTTATTAAATAATACTGAAGGTAAAAAGTGGGAATGCCTTGTTAAACCAGGTAGGAAAATGAAACTTGGTACAAAAGTTATCTTTTCAGATAAATTATCTGGTACAGTTGTTGATATAACTGAAGAAGGCCATAGGATATTTGACATGGAGTATGAGGGAATCTTCAATGAAATCTTAGAAGAAGTAGGGAAAATGCCTCTTCCTCCATATATTACAGAAAGGCTAGAAGATAGTTCCAAATATCAAACAGTTTATGCTAAATATGATGGTTCAGTAGCTGCTCCAACAGCAGGTCTACATTTTACTGAAGAGTTGTTAGAAAAGATCAAAGAAAAAGGTGTGAAAGTAGCCCATGTTACCTTGCATGTTGGCTTAGGTACTTTCAAACCGGTTAGCGATGATAAGATTGAAGACCACAAAATGCATAGTGAATACTATATCTTAAATAAAGAAAACGCAGATATTATAAATCAAGCTAAAAGATCAGGTCATAAGGTTATAGCAGTAGGTACAACTTCTATAAGAACCTTAGAAAGTATAGCTAAAAAACTAGGACACCTAGAAGCAGATTCTGGTTTTACTGAAATATTCATATATCCAGGTTTTAAGTTTGAAGTAGTTGATTCTTTAATAACCAATTTCCACCTACCAAAATCAACCTTGATCATGCTAATAAGTGCCTTATATGATAGAGAAAAAATACTAAATGCATATGAAGTTGCCAAAGAAAACCATTATAGGTTCTTTAGTTTTGGTGATGCGATGTTTATAAATTAGGAGTAATATGGGAGCTTTAGAATTTGAATTAATAAAAAAAGATAATAAGTCCAATGCAAGAGTTGGTAAAATTACAACTCCACATGGTGAAATCAATACACCTATATTTATGCCTGTTGGTACAAGGGCTACTGTAAAAACAATGACAGTAGAAGAACTTAAAGAATTAGGTGCTGAAATTATTTTAGGAAACACCTACCACTTATTTTTAAGACCTGGTGACGAACTAGTTGCAAAGGCAGGTGGCCTACACAAGTTCATGAATTGGGATAGACCAATACTTACTGACAGTGGTGGATTCCAAGTCTTTTCTTTAGGACATATAAATAAAATCGAAGAAGAAGGGGTGACCTTCAAATCACATTATGACGGTTCTTATCAATTTATATCACCAGAGATTTCAATGAAAATTCAACAAAATCTAGGTGCTGATATAATGATGGCTTTTGACGAATGTGTCTATCCTGAAGCTACTAAAGAATATGTGGCTGAATCTTTAGAAATGACTTTAAGATGGTTGGATAGGTGTATAAAGGCTCATACAAATGAAAACCAAGCCTTATTTGCTATTATCCAAGGAGGACTATTTAAAGATCTAAGGACAAAATCAGTTCAAGAAACCCTTAAGAGGGACAAGGATATTGATGGTTATGCCATAGGTGGTTTAAGTGTTGGTGAAACAAGAGAAGAAATGATTGAATTGTTAAGACATACAACACCACAGTTACCAGAGCATAAACCTAGATACAACATGGGTGTTGGTACACCTGACTACTTATTTGAATCAGTAGAAGCCGGTATTGACATGGCTGACTGTGTACTACCTACTAGAATAGCTAGAAATGGTGCAGCTATGACATCAGAAGGTCAACTAAATATAAGAAATGCTAAATATAAAGAAGATTTTACACCAGTTGACCACGAATGTGACTGCTACACATGTAAAAACTATACAAGGGCCTATGTAAGGCACTTAATAAATGTTAATGAAGTCTTAGGTATGAGATTGTTAAGTTATCACAACCTATACTTCTTAACTCATTTGATGGAAAAAATTAGAGAATCAATCATGGAAGATAGGTTCCTAGAATTTAAACACGAATTTTATGTAAAATACGGTTATAGTAAGGAGGACTAATTATGTTACTAGCCAATGCAGCTGGATCACCAGCACAATTGTTATCACCATTATTAATGTTTGCATTAGTAGGTGGATTTTTCTATTTTATGTTAATCAGACCACAAAAGAAACAAAGCCAAGAATTCCAAAAAACTTTAGAAAATCTAAAATTAGGTGACCATGTAGTTACAAGAGGTGGAATTAAAGGTGAAGTTGTAGAATTGGCAAATGATTCATTTGTTATAGAATCAGCTGATTCTTCAAGAATAGAATTATTAAAACAAGCCTTATCTTATATTGAATCTGATCCATCATCTAATCCACATTTAGCAAAAACTCCAGTAGGAAATCTGGATTATGGTAATGATGAAAGATTTATAAATAAATTAGATGAATTAAAAACAAAAAATACTACTACAGAAGACTATGATATTTTATTAGTTGACATATTTGAATATGTTGTTGTCGAAGACGCAGCAGATTTTGATTCAATCAGTTCAAAATTCAGACTACCTGAAGATAGAACTGAAAAAATAATGGGTCAATTAGAAGATCTAGGTATTATTAGTAAAGACTTATTGACTGCTAAGAGAGAAATCCTAATAGACCCTAGATAAGATAGGATAAAAAATGAAAAGTTTTTACTTTTCATTTTTTTTATAAGGAAGATAAATGGAAAAATGGTTTATATTAAATAATTATGAAACTTACAAAAAAATAGCTACAGACAATAATTTTACGGACCTACAAAAGAGGATTTTAGCTAATAGAGAATTAACAAGTGAATCTGAAAAGAAAGCAATATTCTCAAATTCACTTGAAGACTTATATAGTCCTTTTGACCTAAAAAATATGAAAAAAGCCATAGAAATATTTATGGAGTCCATAAGGCAAAGAAAAAAAATTCTGATTGTTGGTGACTATGACCAGGACGGAGTTGCCGCTACAGTTATTCTTTACAAGGCTATAAAGCTTTTTTATCAAGATGTTGACTATGCTATTCCTGACAGGATAGAGGATGGATATGGATTAAATAATTCTATAGTTGAAAAAGCTAAAGAAGATGGATATGAATTGATTATTACTTGTGACAATGGTATAGCAGCCTTTGAAGCAGTTAAGTTTGCCAAAGAGCTTGGTATGACAGTTATAGTAACTGACCACCATGAGCCTGCAAAAAAAGATGGAAAAGACTTATTGGTGGAAGCTGATGCAATTATAAATCCACACTTACAAGATGACGAATCTAGATTTAAAGAAATATGTGGTGCAAGTGTAGCCTTCAAGTTTGTTTTAGGACTTACTGAAATGTATGGTCATAGTTTGGGCATAGATAGAAATTGTATTTACAAGCTTTCGCAATTTGCTGCCCTAGGTACTATCAGCGATATGATGCCCTTGGTAGACGAAAATAGGATACTTGTAAGACATGGCCTAGAACTTCTATCTAAAAGAGAAAATTTAGGTGTAAAAACTTTATTAGAAGAATTACAATGGGACAAGGACGTAAGTGTATATACAGTTGGATTTTTGATAGGCCCAAGTGTAAATTCCTCTGGAAGACTTTACACTGCAAGACTCGGTGTAGAATTATTCATAGATAGTGATATAAATAATGTTAAAGAATATGCTAAAACTTTAGTTGAATTAAACAACGAAAGAAAACAGTTAACAAATGAAGCTATAGATATTGCTAACAAGAGAATTGAAGATGAAAAATTATATAATAATGATATAATTGTATTATATGAAAAATCTATACATGAGAGCATTTGTGGCCTAGTAGCAGGTAGGATTAAAGATAGATACAATAGACCTACAATAATATTAACATCATCAAGCAAAGATGATATAATCAAAGGATCAGGAAGGTCTATACCATCCTATAATATGTTTGAAGAGTTAAATGAAATTAGGGACATATTTGAAGCCTTTGGTGGCCATGCTATGGCATGTGGTTTAAGTATAGATCCGTTAAAATTAGATAAGTTTTCTAGATTATTAAATGAAAAGTCTAAGTTAAAGAAAGAAGACTTCATAAAAGAAGTAAATATTGATGATCTATTGACTTTTAATATGATCAATAGAAATATGATAAAGGAAATAGACCAGCTAAGACCTTTTGGTCTAGGCTTTGCTGAACCAATATTTGCAAGTAGAAATGTAGAAGTAATGGATGCTAAAATATTGGGACAAAATAGAAATGTTTTGAAATTAATTCTAAGAGACAAAAATAATAGTTTAGAAGCTATAGCCTTTAATTTAGAAAGCTTATATGAAAAATTCGAAGATAAATATAATTTTACAAGTAAAGAAGACTTACTATTATTAAAAAACAAAAATGTAGACATAGTCTATAAAATAACTATAAATGAATTTATGGGACAATCCAATATTCAGCTAAATATAGTTACAATGAGGTAATATGTTAGACAAATTAATTGAAGCGGTAAAAAAATATAATAAAAATGCTGATGTGGCTTTAATAACAAAGGCTTATAAACTTGCGGAAGAAAAGCACAAGGGACAAGTGCGTAATTCTGGTGAAGCTTATATAGTCCATCCTCTTGCAGTAGCTATGATTTTAGCCCAGTTAGAAATGGATGATGAGACAATTTGTGCAGGATTAATGCACGATGTCTTAGAAGATACTGATTATAGCAAAGAAGAAATGGTAAATGAGTTTGGTAGGGAAATCACAGAATTAGTTGATGGAGTTACCAAGCTTAAAAATCTTCAATATAAGTCAAAAGAAGAAGCTCAAATAGAAAGTATCCGTAAGATGGTCTTAGCTATGGCAAATGATATAAGAGTTATTATTATCAAACTTGCTGACCGCCTACACAATATGAGGACCTTAGAGTACAAAAATAGGGAGAAGCAAATTTCTACAGCCAAAGAAACTCTTGAAATATATGTACCTATAGCTCATAGACTAGGTATTAACTCAGTTAAGTGGGAATTAGAAGATCTTTGTCTAAGATATATAGATCCCGTTTCTTACTACAGTGTTGCCCAACAGATAGATACAAAGAGATCTGAAAGAGAACACCAAATTGAAAAAATTATTCAGATCTTATCTGACGAATTGAAAAAGATACATATAGACTTTACCATTACTGGTAGACCAAAAGGTATATATAGTATTTGGAATAAGATGAAAAAACAAGATACAAGTATAGATAATATATTTGACTTGATTGCAGTTAGGGTTATAGTAAAAGAAATATCTGAATGTTATGCTGTATTAGGTATTGTTCACAATCTTTGGAAGCCAATACCAGGCAGATTTAAGGACTATATAGCCATGCCAAAGCCAAACTTTTACCAATCACTTCATACCACAGTTATAGGTGAAAAGGGACAGGTTTTTGAAGTTCAAATAAGAACTGAAGAAATGCACAAAAACGCTGAGTTTGGTATTGCCAACCACTGGCAATATAAGGAAGGTAAAAAGAAAGCTTCAAACTTTGACAATAGATTAAATTGGATTAGACAACTTATAGAATGGGGTAAGGACACTTCAGCTTATGAATTTATGGATTCCTTTAAGGGAGACCTATTTAATGATGAGGTTTATGTATTTACACCAAATGGAGATGTGGTTGACCTAGCTAAAGGTGCAACACCTATAGACTTTGCCTACAGGGTTCACTCAGAAGTTGGGAATACAACTGTTGGAGCCAAGGTAAATGGTAAGATAGTTTCTTTAGACTATAAGTTAAAAACAGGAGATATTGTAAATATACTTACTTCAAAAAATTCATCCGGACCAAACCTAGACTGGTTAGAATTTGTAGTATCTTCAAATGCTAAAAACAAGATAAAGGCATATTTTAAGAAGCAATCTAGAGAAAATAATATTGAAAATGGTAAAGAATTATTAGAAAATAATCTTAAAGCAAAAGAGTATGACTTAAAGGTTATCCTATCAAATGAATTTTTAGACTACCTACTTGACAAGTACAATAATTCATCAATGGACAATATCTATGCAGCTATTGGTAGTGGTTCTACAAATGTTGAAACCATAGCAAGAATCTTAGAGAAAAAATATGATGAAAAATATGGAGAAAAAGAAGACCAGTCAAATCTTATAAATAAGACTGATAGCAATACTTCTTCAAACTTAAGTGAAGGTATTATAATTGACGATTTAACCAATCTTGATATTAAATTTGCTAAATGTTGTTCACCTGTACCAGGTGATCCGGTAATTGGTTATATTACAACAGGTAGAGGAATTACAGTTCATAGGAAAAATTGTGTAAATGTAAGAAACTTAACCAACAAAGATAGATTTATAAAGGTTCAGTGGAATATAAATACAGAATCAGAATTCCCAATAGTTATAAATATTATCAGTTTAGATAGGCCAGGTTACCTAGCTGATTTGACCAAAGAACTATCAAAAAATGGATACAACATCACATCCATTCGTTCTAAAATCAATGCTGATGGAACCATACTTATCCAATTAAGTATCAAGGTTAAATCTAACAATGAAAGTGAAACAATTTTTAGAAGTGTTAAGAAGATAGACGGTACATTAAACGTATTTAGGGAGTAGTTTTGAGAGCATTAGTACAAAGAGTAAAAAAAGTTGACTTATCTGTAGATGGAGAATTATATTCAAAAATTAACCAAGGCTTACTTGTATTTTTAGGTGTATCCAACGAAGATGACACAAGTGATATTGATTATCTAATCAGAAAAATTACAGGTTTACGTATTTTTTCAGATGAAGACGATAAGATGAATTTATCTGTCAAAGATATAGATGGTGAAATAATGCTTGTTTCACAATTTACCTTATACGGTGATGTAAGAAAAGGCTTTAGGCCATCCTTTACCCAATCAGCAAATGGAGAAAAGGCCAATGACTTATACTTAGAATTTGTGGAAAGATTAAAAAATGAATTTCCAAAAGTACAAACTGGTAAGTTTGCTGCTGACATGCAAATATCATTGATTAATGATGGGCCTGTAACCATACAATTAGACTCAAAGAAAGAATACTAGGAGTTAAAATGAAATTGAAGTTGTTAAAAGATGGCAACAATCCAATGAATACAAATTCATATCTAATCTATGATGAAGAAAGTAAAAATGCTTGGATAATAGATGCATCTAGCGAAAGTAAATTATTTATTGATACAATTGAAAAATTAGGTCTTAAGGTAAATTACTTATTACTTACACATGGACACTGGGACCATATAATTTCAGCCGACTTTTGGAGAAAAAATTATAAGGCTAAGATAGTGGCTCATGAAAAGTGTAAAGATTACTTAACAAATCCCATGCTTAATTTAAGCGGTCTTTACTCTGATATAGATGAATTAAATTTAGATGCTGACATTTATCTGAAAGGTGATCATGGTAAGTTTGAAATATTTGAATACTACCATACACCTGGCCATTCTTATGACCATCTAATTTATAAACTTGGAAATGAACTCGTATTTTCTGGTGATTTAGTTTTTCAACATTCAGTTGGTAGGACTGATTTACCAGGTTCAAATCCTAAAGATTTGATAAATTCTATTAGAAATATATTTTATAAAAATTGTGATGACCAAGCTATTATTTTACCAGGACATGGTAACAATTCCCAGGTAAAAGAAGAAAAAATAAACAATCCATATGTACCATTAGAGGAGTAAAAATGAAAAGAACAAACTATTGTGGACAATTAAATTTGGACAATTTAAATGAAGAAGTAACCTTAAAAGGTTGGGTGCAAAAAACTAGAGACTTAGGACCACTTTTATTTGTAGACTTAAGAGATAAAACAGGAATTAGCCAATTAGTTTTTAAAAAAGATGACAATGAAGACTTATATTTAAGGTCTAAAGAATTAAAATCAGAATATGTTATAGGAATCACTGGTAAAGTTTCAGAAAGAGAATCTAAAAATCCAGATATCCCAACAGGTGACATAGAAGTTATAGTAAGTGAATTAAAAGTTTACGATAAGGCTCAAACTCCACCAATTTATATAAAAGATGGGGACAATGCATCAGAAGATTTAAGATTAAAATATAGGTATTTAGACTTAAGAAAACATTCTATGCAAGAAACCTTAAAAATGAGGGCTGAAATTGTTAAGGCCTTTAGAGATTTCTTATATGAAAATGACTTTGTTGAAGTTGAAACTCCATTTTTAATGAAGCCAACACCTGAAGGAGCTAGGGACTACGTAGTACCTTCAAGAGTACACCCTGGATCATTTTACGCCTTACCTCAGTCACCACAATTATACAAGCAATTGTTAATGATTGGTGGTCTTGATAGGTATTACCAAGTTGCTAAATGCTTTAGAGATGAAGATTTAAGAGCAAATAGACAACCAGAATTTACCCAAGTTGACTTAGAAATGTCCTTTGTAGACGAAGAAGATGTAATAGAAATCAATGAAAAACTTATCCAATATATATTCAAAAAAGTAAAAAACATTGACCTTCAATTACCATTCCCAAGATTAACCTACAAGGAAGCTATGGAAAGATTTGGTTCTGACAAACCTGATTTAAGATATGGATTTGAAATCCAAGATATTTCAGACTTAGAAGCAGCAATTGAATTTAATCTATTCAATGATGCTGTTGCTGAAGGTAAAAAGATTAAAGCTATCAACTTCAATGGTTTAAGTAGTGAATATTCAAGAAAACAAATTGATAAATTAACTAAGGAAGTTAAGGGAATCGGAGCTTCAGGACTATTATGGTTTAGGTATGAAGATGGTGAAATAAAATCTTCAATTAATAAATTCTTAAATCCAGATTTCAATGAAAAATTAATTGAAAGATTGAAATTGGAAGAAAATGACCTTGCCTTAGTAATAATCGATAAAGAAGACAAGGCTCTTGACTATATGGGTAGCTTAAGAGTAATGGTAGCAAATGACCATGTTGAATTCAAAGATGACGAATATGCTATCACGTGGATAAATGAATTCCCAATGTTTGAATACAACGAAGAAGAAGATAGGTATGTTGCAAAACACCATCCATTCACACATCCTGTAGATGAAGATATTGAGCTATTGGAAAGTGAGCCTGAAAAAGTAAGGGCAAAAGCTTACGATATAGTTATCAATGGTGATGAGATGGGTGGAGGATCAATAAGGATCAACAATTCAGACCTTCAACAAAGACTATTTAAGGCTTTGAAATTAAGTGAAGAAGACATAGAAAGAAAATTTGGATTCTTTGTAGAAGCTCTAAAATATGGTACACCTCCACATGGTGGTTTAGCCTTTGGTCTTGATAGGTTTGTAATGACCCTATTAAATAAGACAAATATTAAAGATGTTATAGCCTTCCCTAAAACACAATCAGCTACAGACTTGATGTCTCAAGCTCCAACCAAGGTGGAAGAAGCTCAACTAGAAGAATTAGGATTAGAATTTAGAGATTAAAAAATAAGGAGCAAATATGAAATATCTGAAGCAATTTGATAATGATTTATACCAAATGATTGAAAAAGAAAAAAATAGGCAAGAAAATAATATAGAGCTGATTGCTTCAGAAAACTTTGTTTCTCCTGCAATTCTTGAAGCTGCTGGTTCTATCTTAACCAACAAGTATGCAGAAGGATATCCAAATAGGAGATACTATGGTGGTTGTGAGTATATTGACGAAATAGAAAGTCTAGCCATAGAAAGAGCTAAAAAACTTTATGGTAGTGAACATGCAAATGTCCAAGCCCATAGTGGTTCATCTGCAAACCTTGCAGCTTACATGGCCTTACTAGAACCGGGTGACAAAGTTTTAAGTATGTCCCTCAGTGAAGGTGGACACCTAACTCACGGGTCACCAGTTTCATTTTCTGGTAAATTATATAACTTTATCCACTATAGTTTAGATCCAGAAACAGAGCTTATTGACTATGATAAGCTAAGAGAATTAGCTATTAAAGAGAAACCAAAAATGATATTAGCAGGAGCTTCTGCTTATCCAAGGAAAATAGACTTTAGCAAATTTAGAGAAATCTGTGATGAGGTTGGAGCTATATTTATGGTTGATATGGCTCATATTGCAGGTTTGGTAGCTGCAGGACTTCACCAAAGTCCAGTACCATATGCTGATGTAGTTACATCTACTAGTCACAAGACTTTGAGAGGACCAAGGGGGGCCTTTATCTTATCTACAGAAAAGTATGCCAAGGCTATTGATAAATCAATCTTTCCAGGTAGCCAGGGTGGACCTTTAGAACACATCATAGCAGCAAAGGCTGTTGCCTTTAAAGAAGCTATGTCTGATGAGTTCAAAGATTACCAAAATCAAGTTATAAAAAATGCCAAGGCTATGGAAAAGACATTCACCAAAAATGGTATAAGATTAGTATCTGGTGGTACAGACAACCATTTATTATTGCTTGACTTAACTAGCACAGCCTACACAGGTAAGGAAGCTGAAGCTATGTTAGATGAAGTGCATATAACAGTAAATAAAAATACCATTCCAAACGATAAAAAAGGACCTGTTGTAACATCAGGTATTAGAATAGGTACACCTGCAATGACAAGTAGGGGCTTAAAAGAAGATGACATGTCTTATGTAGCCCAATTAATTGCAGACTTGTTACTTGATAAAGATAGTAAAGAAAATATTAGTAAAAAAGTAAAGGAATTGACATCTAGATTCCCTTTATATAAGGAGTAAAAATGGCTAAACCAATAGTAAGTATAATAGGAAGACCCAATGTTGGGAAGTCGACTTTATTTAATAAATTAGTTGGTAAGAGATTATCCATTACAGAAGATACCCCTGGTATAACAAGGGATAGGCTATATAGCGAAGTAGAATGGCAAAATAATCACTTTACCCTAGTTGATACAGGTGGATTAGAGTTAGATGATAGTGGTGATTTCAATAAAGATATTGAAAACCAAGCTAACTTAGCTATCGATTCCTCAGACCTTATCATCCTTTTAGTTGATGGTAGAGCAGGAATTACAAGTTTAGATGAGCTTATAGCTGAAAAGTTAAGAAAGTCTGGAAGAGAAATAATGGTAGTTGTAAACAAGATTGAACAAAGAGAAACACCTCTTTCAGTTTATGACTTCTACACTCTTGGATTTGAAGAACTGCATATAATTTCTGCTGAACAAGGCTATGGCCTAGGAGATCTATTAGACGCTATAGTTGAAAAATTCCCAAATAGAGATATGGATAAAGATGATGATGATAGACTTAAGATTGCTGTTATAGGTAAGCCAAATGTCGGTAAATCATCCTTTGTAAATATGTTAATAGGTGAAGAAAGATCTATAGTTTCTAATATACCTGGTACAACAAGAGATCCTATAGACAGTGATTTTGAAAGAAATAGAAATAAATATACCTTTATAGATACAGCTGGACTTAGAAGACAAAGGTCTGTTGATTCAAGGGTAGAAAGATTTTCAGCTATCAGGACATATAACGCTATAGATTCTGCAGATATGGTTTTATTCTTCATAGATGCAGAAGAAGGTGTAACTGAACAAGATACAAAAATTATCGGTTATGCCCATGATAATAGAAAAGCTTCCATTATTGTTGTAAATAAGTGGGACCTTATTGAAAAGTCTACCAACACTATGAGAGACTTTGAACATGAAATAAGAAATAAAATAACTTTCGCATCTTATGCACCAATAGCCTTTATATCAGTAAAGGATGAAGCAAGGATTGATAAGTTGTTTGAATTAATTGACCAAGTAGATGAAAATTATAGCTTTAGGATAAAAACAGGTAGCTTAAATACCATTTTAAGAGATGCCATGTTGTTAAATCCACCAAAGAGTAAAAAAGGTAAGGTCTTGAAAATTTACTATATGACACAAGTTACAACAAGACCACCTAAGTTTATAATCTATGTAAATGATGAAGAATTAATGCATTTTTCATACTTAAGATTTATTGAAAATAAATTAAGAGAAAATTATTCATTCAGGGGTGTTCCATTGACCTTTGAAGTAAGAAGTAGGAGATTCGATGTTTAATTTGAACAGTATACTTATATTTCTACTAGCATATTTGATAGGATCTATTTCAGGATCCATGTTTGTAAGTAAAACTTTTTTCAAAGAAGATATTAGGGAAAAGGGAAGTGGCAATGCTGGTACAACAAATACCTTTAGGGCCTATGGATTAAAATATTCATTAATTTCATTAGTTATAGACTTTGCTAAGGGATACTTAGCGGTCTTTATTGCAAACTACCTAGCCACAAACTACTTTGTTTCAATACGAGACTACGCCAAATACATAGCTGGTGTGGCCGTAATAATTGGCCATGTATGGCCTATATATCATGGTTTTAAAGGTGGTAAGGGCATGGCAACATCCTTTGGAGTAAACCTGTATTTCTCCCCAATTGTTTTCTTGATACAAATTGCTGAGTTAGTTGCTATAAATCTACTATTCAAAATAATGTCACTGACATCAATTATTATAACTTTAACTGTACTAGTATATGTTGGCTTCCAAGGAAACACAGCTTGGTTTATAATGACCTTGATAAATTCAATTATCATTATATATAGCCACAGAAGTAATATAATAAGACTTATAAATAATGAAGAAAATACTATAAGCAGATTGGAAGAATAATATGAGAATAACTGTATTAGGTGGAGGTAGCTGGGGAACAGCTATATCCCAAGAGCTTTCAAAAAAATATGATATAGACCTATATGTAAGAAATGAAAAGACTATTGAGTCAATCAACAATGACCATAGAAATGACAGGTACTTGTCAGAATATGTCTTAAATCCAAATATAAAGGCTAGTTCTGACATAGAAAGTTTACTTAAAAATAAATATATTATAAATGCTATTCCAACTCAAGCTATTAGAAAAATGCTTGAAAAAAAACATGACTACTTTAATGATGATTCAGTAATTATAAACCTATCAAAGGGGATTGAAGTTTCTACAAATAAGAGAATCTCTGAAATATTTGCAGAGTTTTTACCTAAGGTAAAATTTGTAAGTTTGTCAGGTCCATCCCATGCTGAAGAAGTTATAAAATCTGTACCTACATCCTTAGTATGCGCAAGTTTAGACCATAACTTATCATGTGAAATCCAAGACTTGCTAAATAGTGAAACCCTAAGGATCTATACCAATGATGATTTAATAGGTACTGAATATGGTGGAGCTGTTAAAAATGTTTTAGCTATCGGAGCAGGTATCTTAGATGGTGTTGAATTCGGAGACAATTCAAAGGCCGCTATTTTAACCAGAGGTATCCATGAAATGACAAGATTTTGCGTAGCCATGGGCGGGCAAAGAAATACCCTTTATGGGCTTGCAGGACTTGGAGACTTGATGGTTACAGCAAATTCTAAACATTCTAGAAATAGAAAGGCTGGAGAGCTTATTGGCCAAGGCCACACTATAGACTCTTTAGAAAATGATATAGGAATGGTTGTTGAAGGTATACCAACAGCTAAGGCCCTATATAATATTTCGAGAGAAAAACATATTTACATGCCAATCACCAATGTTATTTACAAGATCCTATATGAAAATATGGACTTCAACAAGGCGATAAAAGAATTGATGACTAAAGAGACAAAATCGGAATTTGAACTTTAATATGAAAAAGCGAAGAAATAATAATAATAAATACTTTTTAATTGGAGGGATAATAGCACTTATAGTAATAATTATTCTTGCCATTAATGTATTAGATAATAAAATTAAAGAAGATAACCTATACAACATAGGAAATCCAGAAGATAAATCCAGACATATTGACCTTGCTTCTGTTTTAGTCTTTGATGAATATGTCTTAGAAAATTTTTCTGATGTAGATATTTCTTTAGATGCAAACAAGCTATATAGGTCACAAAGTGTCATCCAAGGATCAACTTTTTCCGAAGCCTATGCTGAAGCTGAAAAGCTTAAAGAAATAGCTGACAAGACTGAATTTACATCAAGTAATCTAGATAAGACTAGTTTTAACTTATTAAAGAAAGATATATTTGAAAACAACTACAATAAGCTAAAATTATCATATTTTTCCAATCCAAATATGGATAAAGAATTATATGATAAGGGTAAGGCGTATTTAGAAAGTTATTTAAACAATAAGGCGATAAAAACTGTAGGTTCAGGATATTTATTAAACTACTACGATGGATATGAGTCACTATTATCTACGGATATTAATGATATAAATTGGGACTTTTTAAAAGATTCTGAAGTAAATAATAGTGAAAAGATAAAGGGACTAAAATATATAAATAATGAAAATTATTATATATATTCCTATTTGGAGGATATCAATTTACTTGATAAATCAAAGCTAAAGGATAGTAAATTAAAAATTGATGACCTAGAAGTACAAGGAAGTTTTGAAAGTATCACAAATATTGATGATGGTTTTATCATTAAATTTAAATTGATAGATGAAATTGAAAAATTATATGATAAAAGATTTGTAAATGTGCAAATGGAAACATCCAACAAGGAATTATATAAAATTCCTAAAAAAGCTTTAGTGCATATGGGTGACTATACTGGCTTATATTATGTAAGTAATAGGAAGGTATACTTTGCACCGGTAAAAGTTTTTGACGAAGATGACGAATTCCTATATGTAAGTTCAAATTTTAATGTCATATTTCCTAGAAAATTAAATAATGAAGACTTACAATTTAACAAGTTAGAATCTTTTTCAAAGGTTATATTAAATCCTCAGGATTACAAAGAAGGCGACTATTATTAAAAAATTAGTAATTATTAATTAAATAATATATAATATAATAAAAATACTTAGGAGGGGAACATGAGTTTTTGGGATAAAGTAAAAGACTTTGTAGGTATCGAAGACGAATACTATGAAGAAGATGAATACTATGAAGACTATGATGATTATGATGAAGATGTAAAATCTGAAGAAGACACAAGTGAATCTTATTTTAATGAAGTAAAAGAGGAGGAAAAACCAAAAAGATCATATGAAAGTAGCTATACACCAGCTGCAAGTTCACAAGCAAGCAAAAAATCAAATCCTGTGAAAAGATCTTATGGTTCAAAGAGTGATATGCAAGTAAGTATAAGAGAACCTTTAACATACGAAGATAGTAAAGCTGTATTAGATGATATTTTAGAAGGCAAAACAGTTGTATTAAACCTTGAAATGCTTGAAGTAGATAAGAAAACACAAATATTTTACTTTGTTAGCGGCGGATTATATTCAGTAAATGGTTCTATTTCAAACGTAACTAAAGACATTTATGTATTAGTTCCTGAAGGAGTAGAAATCAACGACAAGCTAGCAAAAACAGTAACAGACAAAAGTTTATATCAAATCTAATTAAAGGGCTTTAAGCCCTTTTTTAATAGGAGAAAATATGTATGTAATACTATTTATAGTTTTACTAGCTATAGACCAAATAAGTAAACACTTTGCTATTTTAAATTTAAAGGGCAAAGAAGATATTATTATAATAAAAGATTGGCTGCATTTGACCTATGTAGAAAATTCCGGAGCGGCCTTTGGTATCATGCAAAACGCAACTATATTCTTTACTATAATTACGTTTATTGTTGTGTTTGGAATGCTTTACTACTTGTTAAAAAATGGTAACAAAGTTGACAGTTTTTATAAAACCATTCTTGTTATAATTATGGCAGGGGCCATAGGTAATCTAATTGATAGGATAAGATTTAACTATGTAGTAGACTTTATATTCTCGCCACTAGGTGGGATATATGATTTTCCTGTTTTTAATTTTGCAGATATTTATATCACCTTATCAGCCATTGTAATTATTATTTACACTCTATTTTTTGAGGACAAGCATGTTTAATAATGGTTGGAATGATATTTTAGCTGATATTTTAGAATCAAATGAATTTAAATCATTTTTAAATGAAATTTACAAGGACTATGATAATCACACAGTATATCCTCCCAAGGACCAGCTTTTTGAAGCCTTTAACTTAACTGATTATAAGGATGTAAAGCTAGTTATTTTGGGGCAAGATCCCTACTACCAAGAAGGCCAGGCAAATGGACTGGCTTTTTCAGTGAATGAGGGAGTTAAACTTCCGCCATCATTAAGAAATATATTCAAAGAAATTGAAAGAGATTTAAATATTTCAAATACAAATGGTGACTTAAGCTCTTGGGCCAAGCAAGGAGTGTTTTTATTAAATACTATTCTTACTTCTAGACAAGGTCAGGCTAATTACTATAAAAACACCTATTGGGGAAAATTTACAGATATAGTCATAAACAGAATTTCTCAAAAAGCTAATGTAGTTTTCTTACTTTTTGGCAGACAAGCCCAAGATAAGAAAAAACTTATTGAAGCAAACAATATAATTTTAGAGACCTCACATCCATCGCCTTTAGGAGCCTATAGGGGATTCAACCAGTCAGGTATTTTTTCAAAGGCAAATGAGGAATTAGAAAAACTAGGAAAGGACAAAATAGATTGGCGAACATAAATAAAATTTTAGTTTCATCCGATGATAATGAAAGATTAGATTCATATTTAGCTGACTACTTTGAAGATATTTCTAGATCTAAAATTAGCGAGCAAATAAAAAAGAAGACTATAAACGTGAATGACTCAAGTGTAAAGCCTTCATACTTAGTAAAAGAAGATGATCTCATCACCATAGATATGGATGCCTTTAAGCTTGAAGAAATTTTGCCAGAAGACTTAAAACTTGAAATTATCTACCAGGATGCTGATATTGCTATTATCAATAAGCCAAAGGGTATCATTACTCATCCAACAAATAAGATAAGGTCTCATACACTGGTAAACTTTTTACTTTACAAGTTTGATAACTTACCGGCTTTAAATGGTACAGATAGGCCGGGTATTGTCCACAGGCTAGATATGGATACCAGTGGGCTATTAGCAGTTGCCTTAAATGAAGAAGCCATGCAAAAGTTAAAAGACCTATTTAAGTCTAGGGAAATTATCAAAAAATATAGGGCCATAGTAAATGGAAGCTTTGACCATGATAAAGGAACTATTGAAAGTCCTATTGGCAGGTCGAAAAGCAATAGGAAGATCATGGAAGTGACTGAAGATGGGAAATATGCTTTAACATCCTATAAAGTGATAGAATCCAATGAAGAATATTCTTTACTGGACATTGACCTCCTTACTGGAAGGACCCATCAGATAAGAGTCCACCTGGCAAGTATAAATAGACCTATACTTGGTGATAAGGACTACAATAAAATAAAGTCCAAGTTTAATATTAGTGGCCAGCTCTTGCAGGCATACCACTTAGAATTTAACCATCCTATTACTGGTGAAAATCTTAAATTTGAAATAGATCCAGACCCCGAATTTGAAAAATATTATAATATCATTTTTAAAGGGGAATAGGATTAATGTTAAGCAATATAAAAACCATACTTTTAGATACAAGTAAATACCAAAATGATCAGCTGATCACGATAAAATGCAAGATAAATAAAGGCATGAATTATTTCAACATATCTTCAACTTCCAGAAAATATTCTGAGGAAGCTAGGGATAGGATTAATTCTGCCTTTAATTTTTTTAATTTAAAATTTCCATATGGCAATATTAAAATTCAAAGCTCCATAAATGAATTTAATGACAAGACTAAAATATATGATATGGCTATAGCCCTTAGCATTCTTGAAAATCAAGGCTATATTGATAAAACATATGATGGAGTTTTTCTAGGTGAGATAAATTTTAATGGAGAATTTTTAGAATTAGAAAATCCATATAGGATAGTAAAATTTACCTTAGAAAATAAGATAAAAAGGCTATATATCCCATATGGCAACTATGGCGTAAATTTATATCATAAAGATATTGAAATCATTTATATAAAAGACTTAAGGGAGTTGATCCATAAATTAAAGGACAATGTGGGTCAGGAAGACGTAGATATAAAAGAAGAAGATAGGAATCCATTTAGGGATAGTCAGATTGATATCAATGATGTAATAGACCAGGCAGCCCTGGTAAGAGCCTTATTAATAGCTATAGCTGGTAAACACCATATTTTGATAAAAGGAGCAATAGGTTCTGGAAAAACTATGACCCTGCAGGCTATAAAAAATCTAATGCCGTCCTTAGACTACAAGGGTAAGTTGATAGCAAGTAATCTTTATTCTTCATATTTTAATGATCAAATTCCCATTCTTTACCATAGCCTAGTCGAGGTGAAAAGTGATTTGACCCTTAGCAAACTTGTAGGAAATAAAAACAAGTATGGTCTTGTAAGTCTCATGAATTATTCTTCACTTCTCTTAGATGAAATAAACCAATATCCAAAAAATATATTGACTACTATCAAGCTTCTAATGGACAACAATTCCAAGGGGTTGACCTATATAGACTCTCCAGTAGCCTTCAATATCATAGGACTTATGAATCCCTGTCCATGTGGAAACCTAGGTACAAATACCAAGTGCACCTGCAGTCCAGGGGAAATCACTAGACATAATAACAAGATAGACCAGTCCATCCTTGATAGGTTTCAAATCAAATTGAGTGTAAACTTACCTAAATACCTAAGTCCTAAAAAAGAAAAGTATGATATAGAAGAAGTAAAAGAAAATATAAATAAGTGTATGGACAAGCAAACAAATAGATATGGATCAAACGAAAAGTATAATGGGAATATAAATTCAAAAGATATAAATGAATATATTCATCTAAATGACAAGATAAAAGAATATTTAGAAAGTAAATTAAGGACTAATGAATATTCGAGAAGATCTATAGATAATATTATAAAAGTTGCAAGGACTATTGCAGATATTGAGAATGTTGAAAATGTTGAAATTCATCATGTTTATGAGGCTATGGCTTATCAGAGGTTTTGATAATAAATAGCTTAAATATTGACAAAAACATATCATAATAATATATTTAAGTTGAAGATGTTTACATAGATATCATTATTGAGAGGTGTATATTATGATTAACTACAAAAAGTATTTAAGCTCAATTATTTTACTTACAACAGTTTTACTACTAACAGCTTGTACATGTAAAAATCCAGATAAGCAATTCCCATTGAACAGTCAAGGATATCCTAAAACAGATACAATACTAATAAATGGAAGAGAGTATAAGATAAAAGACTTATATGCTGGAGAGAAAATAGTTGAAGCAGTAACTATAGAAATTGAAGAAGATAATAATGAAATTGAACTAGTACTTCCAGTAGGATCAGGTATAGCTCAATGGTCTATCAATCAAAAAGATATTTTATTAGACAACTATAAAAGAAGTAAAGTAGATATAAAAGAAGAATTGGAAGGACCATCTCCATATATACAAGCATTTAAATTTACAAGTGATGCTCATGAAATTATTTTAAAACATCATAATGTAAATGAATTAGACAAGGCTTTTTCTGATATTGAAGAAGACTATTTGTTGAAGTTGCAGGTGATTTATAAGTAAATAAATAAACTCAAAACAATTTGACCGTAAAGTTGAACATAAAACTAGAGACATTTACAATATTTGTCTTTGGTTTTTTGCATTAAATAGTATATAAGAGGAATCAATACTAAGATTCATTAACATCAGGAATTAATATCAATTTTTTGGAGGAAAGCTTCAAAATTTTCATGCCTATTTTGAGCTTTTCTTCTCCTGTCATGAATCTAGAGTCAAACATTCATGTCTATTTAGCGATTTTCTTCTACTGTCATGAAATCCAGAGCTAAATTTTCATGTCTATTTAGCCATATTTTTATCTGTCATGAAATCTAGAGCTAAATTTTCATGTCTATTTAGATACTTTCTTATCCTATCATGAAAACCATAATTAATTATTCATGTCTATTTAGATACTTTCTTATCCTATCATGAAAACCATAATTAATTATTCATGTCTATTTAGCGACTTTCTTATCCTGACATGAAATCCATATCTAAGTCAAAATTTATATCTAGAAATTCATATCCCAAGTTTAGATCTAAGCTTTCCAGGGTATCTATACTTATAAGTTGAAAGCGAGCATAAAATAAAAAGGAGCCAACATGAACTTTGAAAAGCTATATATAAATGGTGAATATGTAGATTCTAATTCAGGTAAATTTATAGAAGTTGAAAATCCAGCAACAAATGAAATTATAGGTAGAGTTCCTAGGGGAAATGAAGAAGATGTTGAAAAAGCTGCCTTAGCGGCAAGAGAATCCTTCAAGACCTTTAGTAAAACTAGTCTGGATGAAAGAATAGCAATAATGGAAAAATTTGCAGACTATTTGAAGGAAAATCTAGATGAGATTGCTGAATTGATTACTAAGGAACTAGGATCACCAATTGAATTTTCTAAAAAGACCCATGTACAATCACAAATAGACCGTGTAGAAAAGTATATTGAAATAGTTAAAGATTATGAATTTTCAAGAAGAGATGGGGAAGCTCTTATCGTTAAGGAGCCTGCAGGAGTTATCGGATGCTTAACACCTTGGAACTATCCTCTTGGACAAATCATTCAAAAAGTTGTATTTGCTATCCTCGCAGGAAATACAATTGTATTGAAGCCAAGTCAACAAACACCTCTAGTAGCATATTATGTAGTAGATGGCTTTGAAAAGGCTGGACTTCCTAAGGGAGTATTAAACCTTGTTACAGGAGCTGGTGGAGAAGTTGGTAATGCCATAGCTACAAGTAAGTATATCGATGTAATTTCTTTTACAGGCTCTACCAAGGGCGGTAGTGAGGTTGCTAAACTTGCCCAAGAAACAGTTAAAAGAACTACCTTAGAATTAGGTGGTAAGTCTCCAGCTATATTCTTAGATAAAGAATATCTAGAAATTGGTGTAAAACAAATGCTTGGTATAGTGATTAGAAATGCTGGACAAACTTGCGCTGCTTGGTCACGTGCCATAGTTTTAGAATCTTTAAGAGAAGAGTTTGAAGCTGAAGTTAAAAAACAATTCCCAGACTTTACAGTTGGAGATCCAAACGATTTAAATAGTATATCCGGACCTTTGGCATCTAAAAAACAATACGACAAGGTAACAAAGTATATTGAAGAAGGCAGAAATATAGCCGATGTTTTAATAGAAGGTGATTACGACTTTCCAGAAAAAGGTTACTATGTAAATCCAATAGTATTTACCAATGTGAAGAATGATTCCATCATTGCCAGAGATGAAATATTTGGACCTGTACTTTCTGTAATCTATGTAAAAGACAAAGAAGAAGCTATAGAAGTAGCCAATGATACAGACTATGGTCTATCCGGAGCCGTATTTGGAAAGAAAGAAGAAGCACTTGAAGTTGCTAAGCTAATCCGTACTGGTACAATCACAGTAAATGATGGAGCTGGTGAAACAGGCACACCATTTGGTGGCTACAAGATGAGTGGCTATGGTAGAGAAGGTGGAATAGAAGGTCTAGAAGAATACTTAGAAACTAAGACTATAAATGTTAAATAGTAAATAGCGATAACTATGGGATTGTTGTGAACATTTTGCAACAATCCTATTTTTTTGACTGTTTTATGATAGTTTTAGATGAAATAAAAAAATAAATAAGCTTATCTTATTTCAGAAAATATTGATTTTATGAAATAAGACTGATATAATTTTATTAGTATTTCAAAATATTGGAGGAAGTAATATGCAAAAAGAAAGAGCTGGTAATTTAAAAAAACAATTATCCGGCGAAATATCATATTTTTCATTTATGCCGACAAAATTGCCGCCTAATCCACCAATCGAAATTAGCGATGATATTATTGAAATTTTAGTAAAGGCTCATAATGTATTAGCTATACTTGATGATAGAGCGAAAAATATTTCAAATATGAATTTATTTATTTCTGTATATGTTCAAAAGGAAGCACTTTTGTCTTCTCAAATTGAGGGGACACAGGCGACATTAGACGATATTTTAAATCCGGAAATATCTTCTAATATAAATGCTGATGTCGAAGAAGTTGTGAATTATGTAAAAGCAACGAATTATGCAATTGAAAGATTGAATACATTACCTATTTGTAGCAAACTTTTATTAGAAACACATGAGATTTTGTTATCAGGCGTGCGTGGTAAAGATAAAAATCCTGGAGAATTTAGACGAAGTCAAAATTGGATAGGAGGTCATGGATCTACACTTAAAAATGCAAGATATATTCCTCCTGCTGTTGATGATATGAAAGTAGCCTTATCTGATTTGGAGAAATATATAAATGACGAAAATGGTCTAGACCATTTAATTCGAATTGCATTAATCCACTATCAATTTGAATCAATACATCCTTTTTTAGATGGGAATGGACGTATAGGAAGACTATTAATTATACTTTATTTGCTGGAAAAGAAAGTTATTAAGACTCCCGCATTATATATTTCATACTTTTTAAAACAAAATAGAATTGAATATTATGATAGAATGACGGCTGTAAGAGATACGGGGAATTATGAACAATGGATAAAGTTTTTCCTTGAGGCCATTTATAAAAGTGGAAAATCAGCTATTGACACTGCTGATAAAATAATTAGTTTAAAAGAAAATAATATTCAACTTATTGAAAATGAAAAATTCACAAAAAGTACCCAAGAAACTGTAGAAAAAGTATTTCAATATTTAGATTCTCATCCAATTATTGACATTTCAAAGACTGCAGAAAACTTATCTATGTCATATAATACAATTTCTAAAGCTGTACAAAGATTAGAACGAATAGGAATTCTAAAATTAGCGAATAATCAAGAAAGAAATAGAGTTTTTATCTATCAAGAATATGTTGATATTTTAAGTACTGGAACAGAGTTGGAAGATTAGCAGAATTTTGTTAATAACAAATTCTCACAGATAAAAAAATAATCAAATATGTAGGTAGTACAAAAGATGGATATTGGTAAGTAAATAACATAATAGTATCCAAACATACTAGGATGAATCTTAAAACAATTCTTCCTAGTTTTTTTATATAAAAGTTTTACATGGTCTTAACATTTTTAATGAAGATATATTATACAATATAAATAGGTCGGAAATGTTAATAAGGATATATGTTTTAGGAGGATTTATGATTAGTAAAAATATATCTAGAAGAATTTTGTCACTAATACTTGCCTTAGCATTAGTCTTTCCATTATTAGGTGGAATTACTACAAGCTTTGCAGGTACAGGAACTGGAGATGACCCTTATACTGTACAAGAAGCTATAAACAATAATAGCGGTACAAAAAATGTAGTAGGCTATATAGTTGGTATTGCCAAAAATGCAACCGGTGGATTTGCATTAAATGGCAATGAAAAGTCTAATATAGTTATAGCAGATAGTAAAGATGAAACAGATACTAGCAAAATGATGGTAGTACAATTGAAAAATACTGAATTAAGAAGTTCATATAATTTGATTGATAATCCACATTTACTAGGAAGTAAAATAAAAATTACTGGTTCTTTAGAAAAATATTTTACTAAACCTGGATTAAAAAATCCTTCATCTATAGTAACTGTAGACAACGATATCCCTATAGAAACTAAAGAAGAAACAGTTAAAGAAACAAAAGAAGAAGTTGTTGAAGAAAAAATCAAAACTAATTTAGTATTTGAACCATATGCAGCAATAGATGGTAAATTCAAAGAAATTACAGAACTTTACAAAGATAGCGCTATTAAAGAAATGAAAGCTCATGATAATAGTGAATCAGCATATGTATTAAAGCAAAATGGTGAAGTTAAATATAATCACAATACAAAAAATTCAACAAATATATCTTTTATGAATGTTGAACATGGAGTATATGAATTAGAATTAAACCTACCAAAGGGATATTCAATAAATGATAGAACATTTGAATATAATAAAGCTTTAACAAAGACAGAAGATGGTAAGATATTAGTTGATGTAAATTCAACAGGATTATATCAAAACATGTCTCTTTACTTCACAAAAACAGTTGAAGTAGAAAAGACAAAAGGTCAAGTAATCTTAGGAATTAAACAACTTAGTTTTTCAGATAAAAGACCTGTACCAGTATTAGTAGGAGAAGATGGAACAGAATACGAATTCAAATCCAAGAGTATTTCTCCAACAGGAACTAGTGAATTTAGAAGAACATGGGAAACTGATAAAGAAGCTATTCCAAGCGGAAAATATAAATTAGCATTTAGAGAAACTGAAAAAGGACAATCTGTAGAAGTAACAAATATTGCTCCTTCACTAAGCTCTAAAATAGATGAGTTGCCTGATAAAGAAACTAAATTAAGTGCTAAAGTTGATGAAGAACTAAACTTAACATTTAATTTTGATAAAAACACCTTCCCATCAAGTAGATTTGTAAAAGTAAATGCAGACTTTACCGAACCAAATGGTAAGGCAATTATCAAAATTTACAAAGACAACTATACAGAAAAAACACCTAGACCAGTATTAGTAGGAGAAGATGGTACAGAATATAACTTTGAATACTCAGGCTTTGCTTCTAAAGCTGGTAAAGATGGATACACAGAATGGAAAACAGCTAATGAAGCTCTTCCAAGTGGAACATATAAATTAAAATTAGAAGATACAATCACTGGTCAAACTTTAGAAGTTTCCAATGATGCATTATCATTAAGTTCAAGAATATTAAACTTAAATAAAGCAGATGTTAAATTAACCGGTAATGCTGATGAAGAATACAAACTAGTGTTTGACTTTGATGGAAATACAACTCCATCATCAAGATTTGTAAAAATAAAAGCAGTATTAACAAATCCTAAAGTAAAAGTAGATTTTGCTATAAATGCAAATACTCATGATGATGTTAAACTACCAGAAACACAAGAAGTAGTAAAAGGAACAAAAATAACATTACCAGAATTAGAATTACCAGAAGGTAAAGTATTATTAGGGTACAATGTAAATGGCGGAAAATATACTGTAACAAATCAATCTGGTGATGAAATAGAAATAAATAAAGATACTACAATAGTAGCTATAATTACATCAGAAAATGCAAGAGCAAAATTTGTATTCCATGAAGAAGAGTTTAGTGGAAAATTCTCAACAAGAGCATTAAATACAGATGTAATTAAAGAGTTCAGTACAGTAGTAAAAGATGAAAACAAAGGTGAAATGACATCAGTACTATCAGGCAAAGAATTACTAGTATCAATGTTATCAAAAGGAACACATTCATTTGAACTATCAACACCAGGTTATGAAATAGTTAAGATAGTTGATGAAAATGGAAATGAATTAACAGAAAATACATTAACATATCCTGTAAAAGCAAATGGAGATAACTTAGGTAACAGAACAGTATATGTACAAGTTAAAGCTATAGAGGAAGAAATTCCAACAATTGATGTTTCATTAAACACTCAATATAGGGATTTAAGTGGAAATTACTCTAGAATACCTAATGCAGTATCAAAGGCTGTAAACACAGAAACAGGTGAAGAATATATCTTCACAATGGATGCGGAAGGTAATATACCTCATCTACAATTACCTTTAGGAACATATAAACTATCTATAGTTTCTGTACCAGATAAATTCTCTGAAGGTAAAAAATTAGATCTTAGTGCAACAAGGACTGAAATATATGAAGATCCAAGTAAAAATCATGGACCTACACTAACAGTAAAAGAATTACCAGCAGATGAAGAACCAGAAGTTGAAATGTATCAAATAGGTCTAGAAGTAAGAGACTTAGAAAACATGAAAACTAAAGATGTTACAGTAGAAGTATTAGATAAAGATGGTAAATTAGTAGAAGGTAATTTCAATGAAAATCTACAATATCTAACAGAAGATTTAGATCTTGGAACATATACAATTAAATTATCTAATTTACCAGAAAATACTAAAGCAGTAATAAACGAAAACACATACAATAAAGCAAAAGAAACTGAAAATAAAAATGAATTTACATTAGAAGTTTCAAAAGAAAATCTAATTACAGCTTCAAGTAATAGAGTTTGGGGAGCTTTCAAATTAGTAGAAGAAACATCAACAGATGAAGAACCAGAAACACCAGAACCAAAATTAATTAAATTAACATTTGATCCAAACGGTGGTACATGGTCAGATGATTCTACATCTAACAAATATGTAGAAGCTAAAAAAGGTGATGAAATCACAATTTTAGAAGCTCCAACAAGAGAAGGTTACAAATTCCTATACTGGAAGGGTTCAGAATATCAACCAGGTGATAAGTATACAGCTGAAGCCGACCATACATTTGTAGCTCAATGGGAAAAAATAGAAACACCAGCACCAGGAACAGGTGATGATGATCAAACACCAGCACCAGGAACAGGTGATGACGATCAAACACCAGCACCAGGTACAGGTGATGACGATAATACAGGTACAAACCCAACACCAGAAAAATCAAAGACACCAGAAGTAAACAAAGTAACAGAAGGTGACAAGAAGATAACAGGTAAGGGTGAACCAGATTCTGACATAGTAGTAGAATTACCAGACGGAACAAGACTAGAAGGTAAAGTTGATAAAGACGGAAACTGGACAGTAGAAATTCCAGATGATAAGACACTAAAAACAAATGACAGAATCAAAGTAACTCAAACAGAAAAAGGTAAAACAGTTTCAAATACAATTGAGATTGTAGTAAGCAAAAAATCTGATCAAAAAGTTGATGAAAAAGAAACAGAAAAACCAGGAAAAGATGGAAAAACAGCACCAAAAACAGGTGATGCAGGTGTAATGTTAACATCAGCAGTTACTTTATTATCATCAGCAGCTTACGTATTTACCAAAAAAAGAAAAGAAGACTAATTACTTAGTTGAATAAATTATAGGCTGTCCTTAGGGGCAGTCTATTTTTTGTGCCTATGTAGAGAAATTATAATACAAAGAAAAGATTTTTATGTTAAGTATAGTGTAAAAAACACTATAAATTTAAGCGAAATTTATTTCTCGCATTTTTCATATTAATATTTGACAATTAATTGACACAGGAGTAGACTTTAAGAGTAAACAAAAAGGAGGATAATTATGGCGTTTGATTTTACAAACAAAACAATAATTGTAACTGGCGGTGCCAACGGTATTGGACTAGAAGTGGTTCATGGAATTATTGAAGGTGGCGGTAAAGTTGCTATCTTAGATATAAACGAAGAAGCCGCAAGAGAAGTAGTAGAAGGACTTGGAGAAGGCAATTTCTTCTTTAAAGCTGATATGTCTTCAAGTAAAGAAGTTCGTGAAGCTATTCAAAATGCAATTAAAGCAAGCGGAAAGATCGATGGTTTAGTAAACTGTGCCGGTATTGTAAGTACTTTACCATTCGAAGAAGTTTCAGACGAAGAGTTTGAAAGAACAATTAAGATAAACTTAAATGGTACTTTCTATGCCAACAGTGAAATATTTAAATATTTCAAAGAAAATGGTGGCGGAAGAATAGTTAATGTATCATCAGTAGCAGGTAAAGTGGGTGGTGGACTTTTAGGTACCTCTGCTTATGCAACATCAAAAGCTGGAGTTAATGGTTTAACCAAGGCTGTTGCTAAAGAAGGTGGTAAATATGGTATAGCATGTAATGCTGTATGCCCATCATATACACTAACTAAGATGACAAATGACTTACAAACAAATAGCGACAAACACCAAAGAGTAGTAAATATGATTCCTTTAGGAAGAGCTGCTCAACCAAAAGAAATTGCCCAAATGATTCTATTCTTTGCTTCAGATGCAGCTAGTTTCGTTACAGGTGAAATTGGTGATGTCGATGGTGGTATTACTTTAGATGGTTAATATCATTTAATCTTACATATACAATTACATATCTATTTTTTATTAGGAGTTTTTTAATGAGTAAAGGAAAGAAAAAATTTAATATCCCCGGAAGTGTGATTATAATTCCTATGTTTATAGGTTTACTAATCAACACATTCATACCACAAGTAATAGAAATTGGTGGATTTACTACAGCACTAGTTAAAGGTACAGGACCACTAGTTGGTGCCTTCTTAGTTGTAACTGGTGCTGGTATTTCTCTAAAATCCACACCAAAAGCAATACTACGTGGTGGGGTAATGATTATTGTAAAAATATTATTTGCAGTAGCATTTGGTCTATTGGTAGCATTTAAACTTAATGATGATTTCTTAGGCTTGAGTTCTTTAGCAATCATCGGTGCTATAAGTGTGGCCAACAATGCCATGTATGCAGGTATAATGACTGAATACGGTGATGAAGTTGATAGAGGAGCTGTAGGTATTACAACAATGAGTGTAGGACCAACAGTTACTATGTTAGCTTTAACCTCTGCAGGAATTGCAAATATAGGAGTTGCAGAAATTATAGGTAGTATTTTACCACTAGTTGTTGGTATAATAATTGGTAATTTCTTCCCATCACTTAAACAAAAATTATCAAGTGGTGGAGCTGCAATCACAATGCTAGTTGGTTTTGCCCTAGGTGCAAATATGAGTCTAGGACAAATCTTAGAAGGTGGATTCCCAGGTATCCTACTTGGTGTAATCACCGCAGTAGTAGGTACTATAATAACAGTTCCTCTAGTAAGAATGACTGGTGGTTCTGGTACAGCAGGTGCAGCCATAAGTTCAACAGCAGCAAGTGCCGTTGCTACACCTGCAGCCCTAGCAGCTACAGATGCTAAGTTTGCTTCACTAGTTGGTATAGCAACATCACAAATAACAGCTTCTGTAATTGTGACATCACTATTGACACCATTTTTAACAAGCTTAGTAGCAAAAAGATATGCTAAGGATGTTAAGAACAAATAGTAAAATTAAATAAATTAGAATTAAAAGAGAGCTTGGGCTCTCTTTTTTGGTGCCTAATTACAAGAATTATTTAATAGATAATATTTTTTGTTAACTGTAAAGTGTTAAATATGATAACATATATCATATAGACTAAAAATAAAAAAATGAGGTATTAAAATGTCAAATTCACCAAATAAAAACAATGAAAGAGCTCAAAGGTCTGAACTTCACAGAAAGATATGGGCGATTGCAGATGATGTAAGAGGTGCAGTGGATGGCTGGGATTTCAAACAGTACATACTAGGTATACTCTTTTATAGATTTATATCAGAAAACATTACAGATTTCTTTAATAAGGCAGAGCATGAAGTTGGTAATGAAGACTTTAATTATGCCGATATAACAGACGAACTAGCAGAAAAAGATTTTAGAGTAAATACTGTAGATGACAAGGGTTTCTTTATACTTCCAAGTCAACTATTTCAAAATGTAGTTAAAACTGCTTATGAAAACGAAAATTTAAATACAGATTTAGCAAACATATTTAAGGAAATTGAAGGAAGTGCGATAGGTCATCAATCTGAAAATGATATAAAAGGATTATTTGATGATATTGATACAACAAGTAATAGACTTGGTGGAACTGTTAAAGAAAAAAATAAAAGATTAGCAGATATCTTAAAAGGAATAGCAAGTATTAATTTCTCAAATTTTGAAGATAATGATATAGATGCCTTTGGTGATGCATATGAATATTTAATTTCAAATTATGCAAGTAATGCCGGAAAATCAGGCGGGGAATTTTTCACCCCTCAAACTGTTTCTAAACTACTTGCTAGAATAGTTATGGATGGCCAAAAGACTGTAAACAAGGTATATGACCCTACTTGCGGAAGTGGAAGTCTATTGCTTCAGATGAAGAAGCATTTTGATGAACACATAATCGAAGAAGGATTTTTTGGTCAAGAAATAAATATGACAAACTTTAACCTTGCTCGTATGAACATGTTTTTACACAATGTCAACTATGATAAGTTCTCAATAATTAGGGGGGATACTTTATTAGATCCAGGACTTCTAGATGAAAAACCATTTGATGCAATAGTATCCAATCCACCATATTCAATAAAATGGATTGGTGATGGAGATCCAACTTTAATAAATGATGAAAGATTTGCACCAGCTGGAAGATTAGCTCCTAAGTCTTATGCTGACTATGCATTTATAATGCACTCATTACATTATTTATCAAGTAAGGGAAGGGCAGCAATAGTATGCTTCCCAGGAATATTTTATAGAAGGGGTGCAGAAAAAGCTATAAGAGAATACCTTGTAGATAACAACTTTATAGACTGTGTAATCCAATTACCAGAAAATCTTTTCTTTGGTACATCTATAGCAACATGTATATTAGTACTTGCAAAGAATAAGACGGAAAACAAAATATTGTTTATAGATGCAAGTAAAGAATTTAAGAAAGAAACAAATAATAATATACTTGAAGAAAAGAATATAAATAAAATTGTTGAAGAATTTAGAAATAGAAAAGAACTAGAACATTTTTCAAGATATGTAGATAAAGATGAAATTGCAGAAAATGATTATAATCTATCAGTATCAACTTATGTAGAAAAAGAAGATACTAGAGAAATAATTGACATCAAGGTATTAAATCAAGAAATAGAAGAAACAGTTAATAAGATAGATGAGCTAAGAGCTTCTATAAATGAAATTGTGAAAGAGCTAGAAGATGAATAATCAAAATATAAACTTCTTAATTTATAGATTACCAGACGAAGAAGTAAGCGTAGATATTTTAGTTAAAAATGAGAATATATGGATTAATCAAAAAGGAATGGCTGAGCTTTTTGGTATAGATAGATCTGGAATAACTAAGCACTTAAAAAATATATTTTTAGAAGGTGAATTAGATGAGAAAGTGGTATGTGCAAATTTTGCACACACCACTGAACATGGTGCAATTAAAGGGAAAACTCAAATTTCAAATACTAAATATTATAATTTAGATGCTATAATTTCAGTAGGTTATAGAGTTAATTCTTATAAGGCTACAAAATTTAGAATGTGGGCGACATCTGTTCTAAAAGAGTATATAAAAAAGGGCTTTGTTTTAGATGATGAAAGATTGAAACAAGGTCAAGATGTATTTGGAAAAGATTATTTTAAGGAACTTCTTGAAAGAGTACGCTCAATAAGAGCTAGCGAAAGAAGGATTTGGCAACAAATAACGGATATATTTGCAGAATGTAGCATCGACTATAACAAAAACTCTCAAATTACAAAAGATTTTTATGCTATGGTTCAAAATAAATTTCATTATGCAATAACTGGAAAGACAGCAGCCGAAATAGTAGAAAGTTCAGCTGACCATAAAAAAACAAATATGGGTTTAACAACTTGGAAAAATTCCCCAGATGGTAGAATCTTAAAATCAGATGTAACAGTAGCAAAAAATTACTTGAATGAAAAAGAAATAAGAAGATTAGAAAGAGCGGTAAGTGGATTTTTTGATTATGTAGAAGATTTAATAGAAGATGAAAACACCTTTACAATGGAAGATTTTGCTGAAAGTATTAATGCATTCCTAAATTTTAGGAGATATAAAATCTTAAAAGATAAAGGAAAAATTAGCAAAAAAACAGCTGATGAAAAAGCAAAATTAGAATATGATAAATTTAATAAAATACAAAAAATAGTTTCTGATTTTGATAAGGGAATTTTGAAAGGTTCATTTATGGAGGAAGACGATGAGTAAAGTAGATGAGCTATTATATGGTGAAAAAGTTGAGTGGAAGAAAATTGTAGAAATTGCGAATTGTTTTGCAGGTGGAACTCCGAAAACGTCTGAAGATTCCTACTATGATGGAGATGTGCCTTGGATAAGATCTGGTGAAATAAAATTCAATGTTATTACATCCGCAGAAAGAAATATTACTTTTGAAGGTTTAAATAATTCGTCAGCTAAACTAATAAGACCAAATAGTGTTGTATTGGCTATGACAGGAGCTACAGTAGCTAGAAGTGCTGTTGTGGAATTTGAAACATCATCAAATCAATCTGTTGCGGCTATAGAAACAGATGAATCAATAATTAATTATAAATTCTTATTTTATTATTTAGCAAGTAAATATGAAGAGTTGAAGAGTATGGGACAAGGAGCTTTAACAAGTTTAAATTTAACAATTATAAAAAATATTAAAATCCCAATCCCATCACTAAAAACTCAAGAAAAAATTGTAAATACACTTGACAAATTCACAAATTATGTTTCAGAATTACAGGCAAGAGGTAAGCAATACGAGTACTACAGGGACGAGTTATTGAGTGAAGAAAATTTGAGGATGATGTCTGAGAAGCTTGGAACTTTTGAGGGTGAAGATAAGATACTAAAAATAGTTGAACTTGAAGAAGTTGCAAAAATAAGAAATGGAAAAGATTGGAAAACTTTAGGTAAAGGTTCTATACCTGTATATGGTAGTGGCGGGAAAATGGGCGAATATGTAGATAAATATTCATATAATAAACCTACAGTGTTAATACCGAGAAAAGGTTCAATACAGAATATATTTTATCTTGAAGAACCATTCTGGAATGTAGATACTATATTTTATACAGAAATAAATGATGAAAAAATATTACCAAAATATTTATTTTACTTTATAGAAAATTATGATGTTAGTAGTCTTAGTACAGATAGTACAAGACCAAGTCTTACACAATCGATTTTAAATAAAATAAAATTAACTTTACCATCAATAAGCGTACAAAATAAAATTGTGCAGATACTAGATAAATTCCAAAATCTAGTATCTCAAACACAAGGTCTTCTACCAGAAGAAATAGAACAAAGACAAAAACAATATGAATATTATCGCGAAAAACTTTTGACATTTGATTTAGATAGCGACACAATCACTAGACAGACAGACAGACAGACAGACAGACAGACAGACAATAGATGATGCTTACTATATAATTTTAAGAGAAGCAGCAAATATAGTTGGTGTTAAATTATATGAACTTGAATGGAAGAAAATAGGAGAGATTGCAGAAGTTGGTACTGGAAGATCTAATACAAATGAGCAAGAAAAAGATGGAAAATATCCATTTTATGTTAGATCTAAATTTGTTAAAAGAAATAATACTTATCAGTTTGATGAAACAGCTATTATAATTCCTGGTGAAGGTGGAATAGGAGAAGTTTTCCACTATGTAGTTGGTAAATACGCTTTGCATCAGAGAGCATATAGAATTCATGTAATTGACAATATAATTAACACTAAGTTTCTTTATTATTATATGGTTAGAAATTTTAAAAATTATATAGAAAGAAATGCAGTATCTGCTACAGTTAAATCTATAAGAAAACCTATGATTGAAAACTTCAAAATCCCAATCCTACCCCTAGAAGTTCAATCTAAAATAGTAGAAAAACTAGATCATTTTAATGATTTAGTTCACGATATTGAAAAGGGCTTACCAAAAGAGATAGAACTTAGACAAAAGCAATATGAATATTATCGTGATAAACTTTTAGATTTTAATTAATAAAAGGAGAGCTTATGCCAGAACGAACCTCTACTTATAGTACAATTGCAGAAATGACTGATGGTATCATATTATCAAGATTTGAAAAAGATCCATTAGTCAGAGAGACAGCTTATCAATCAGAAGCTGAACTTGAAAGACAATTGATTGAGAATTTAGTGTCTCAAGGCTATAAGACAATATTTTTTAAGTCAAATGAACAAATGTATGAAAATCTTAGAGAGAAGATTGAAGTATTAAACAAGGTATCATTCACAGATAAAGAGTGGGAAAGATTTAAATTAGAATATCTTGATGCTCTAAATGATGGAATGATTGAAAAAACTAGAAAAATTCAAGAAAATCATATTTATGATTTTACCTTTGACGATGGACACTTAAAGAATATTAAAATTATAGATAAGAAAGATTTGCATAATAACTCTCTTCAAGTTACAAGCCAAGTTGTTGGAGAAAGAAAAAACCGTTATGATGTTACCATTCTTGTAAATGGACTTCCTTTAGTTCATATTGAGTTGAAAAGAAGGGGAGTAAAACTACAAGAAGCATTTAATCAAATTCATAGATATAGCAGGGAGAGTTTTAATAGTGACAATTCATTATATAAGTATGTTCAAATATTTGTAATTTCAAATGGTACTTATACTAGATACTTTGCTAATACAACTGCAGCAAATAAAAACCATTATGAATTTACTTCTGAATGGGCTGATGCTCGCAATAAGACTATAGTAGATTTAGAAGATTTTACAAAGACATTTTTCGAAAAGCGCACTCTTTTAGAAGTCCTAACTAAGTATTGTGTATTTGATACAAATGATACACTACTTATTTTACGACCATATCAAATAGCAGCAACAGAAAGGATTCTGTGGAAGATAAAATCAAGTTTCCAAGCTAAAAGAGCGGGGACAGCTCATGCAGGTGGATATATCTGGCATACTACAGGTACAGGAAAGACACTTACATCATTTAAAGCTGCAAGACTTGCAACAGAATTACAATTTATAGACAAAGTATTTTTCGTAGTTGATAGGAAAGACTTAGACTATCAAACAATGAATGAATATAAGAGGTTTCAAGAAGATAGTGTAAATGGTAGCAAGGACACCAAAGAACTAAAAAAAGCTATAGAGAAGGAAGATGGTAGGATAGTAGTCACTACTATTCAGAAGCTAAATGAATTTGTAAAAAGAAATCCAAAACATCCAATATATGATAAACATTGTGTGCTCATATATGACGAATGTCACAGGTCTCAATTTGGGGAAGCACAAAATAATATAAGAAAATCATTTAAGAAGTATTATCAATTTGGATTTACTGGTACTCCAATATTTGCAGAAAATTCTATCAAAGGCGATACTACAGCAGGTATATTTGGGCAAGAATTACATAGCTATGTAATTACTGATGCTATTAGAGATGGTAAAGTCTTAAAATTTAAAGTTGACTATAATAATATAGTTCCTAAATATAAAAATGCTGAGCAAGAAAGTGATGAAGAAGAATTAGCAAGATTAGACAAAAAACTTTTAATTCATCCAGAAAGAATTACTGAAATTACCAGACATGTACTTAAAGTATTTAATGCTAAGACTCGTCGTAATGAGTATTATGACTTGAAAGATAGAAGATTGAATGGGTTTAATGCAATGTTTGCAGTTCAAAATATAGAATCAGCTAAATTATATTATGAAGAGTTTCAAAGGCAACAAAGTTCTTTACCTGAAGAAAAGAGACTAAAGATTGCGACAATCTATAGTTTTGCAGCAAATGAAGAAAAGAACATTGTTGGTGAAATTCAGGACGAAAATTTTGAACCATCAGCATTAAATTTAACAGCCAAAGAGTTTTTAGAAAAAGCAATTGAAGATTATAATAATTATTTCAAAACTAATTATTCAATAGAAGGAAATGAATTCCAAAATTACTATAAAGATTTATCTAGACGAGTTAGAGATAGAGAGGTGGATTTATTAATCGTTGTAGGCATGTTCTTAACTGGATTTGATGCACCTACATTAAATACTTTATTTGTAGATAAAAATCTAAGATATCACGGTCTTATACAAGCATTCTCAAGAACTAATCGTATACTTAATAAGGTTAAAACTTTTGGTAATATAGTATGCTTTAGAGATTTAGAAGAAGCGACAAAAGATGCGATTAGAACTTTTGGTGATGAGAATAATGTTAATATAATCCTAGAGAGAGCTTACGAAGATTATATCGATGGATATATAGATGAAGAAACAGATAAGTATCATAAGGGATTTATTGAAATTTGTGAAGAGATTATTGAAAAATTTCCAGAACCAACTGAAATTTATTTAGAAGCTGATAAAAAAGAATTTGCAAAAATGTTTGGTCAAGTTTTGAGATACGATAATATATTAAGAAACTATGATCAATATCAAGAATTTGAACATATAATTTCCGCTAGACAAATGCAAGATATGAAGAGTGTATATGTAGATATAAGAGAACAGTCGATTAATCAGAAAGATAACTGTGATGGTATACAGATAGACTTTTCAGATATTGAATTTGAGATAGATTTATTAAAAACTGACGAAATAAATCTAGACTATATATTACAACTAATCTTAGAAAAGAGTAAAGATAACGAGGACAAAGAAACAATTAAAGTTGATGTTCGTAGAGCTCTTAAATCAAGTTTAGAAAATAGATATAAGGAAGATTTAGTAATAAAATATATAGATACAACAAACTTAAATGACCTTAAAAACAACGATGAAATAGTTGATTCATTCTATAAATTTGCTAGAGGAGAGAAGAAAAAAGAAATCAATTCATTAGCAGAAGCAGAAAATCTAAAAGATGGAGCTCATAGGTTTATAGAGAATGCTATTCAAAAAGGTCAAGTAGAAAATGTAGGAAAAGAATTAGACGATTTACTACCACCAGTTTCTCGTATAGGTGGTGGGAGGCAGGCTAAAAAACAAAGTGTATTAGAAAAAATCAGAAAGATTGTAGAAATATTTATTGGTATTTAGTATCATTAGTATTTTTAGAAAATTAAAGCGAAAGATAAATGAGTTTATCTCATAGTCTTTCGCTTTTTTAATCTAATCATTTAGAAAAAGCCTCAAGGGAAGCTTTATTTTCTTTTATAATTCTTTCAGATATATCTATTACATCTTCATCAGGAGCTACTTGGTAATCTGTTGCTTCATCAAATTCAACTAAAAGATATTTTGGACGATTATTTTTTAGAATAATTACAGATCCATTTTCATCCACTTTTCTAGCAACTTTAGAAAAGTTTTGATTAGCTTCACTAATTGATACTAAATTATTTACTTCAATCTTCATGATAAACCTTACTTTCTTTAATTAATTATAGCATAATTTAGGATAAATTTAGCCTAAGTAATTACTTAAACAATTGAGCTAATAAAAGAATAAAAATATTTGAAATTAAATAATTAGAACTTTAGATAAGCGGATAGACAAAATATATAAAAAGATAAAATTTTTTTGACATATATACCCCTAGGGGGTATAATGAAAATGTAATATATAGAGGAATATATGAGTAAAGGAAAATTTGACCTGGAAACTATGACTGTGCTCATGCTAGTTAACGGTTGAAAATCCAGTTTAAAATCTTAGAACAGACTCTGTAATATAAGTCTACTTATAAATACTATTAAAATCTAAGGAGGATTAGTATGGAAAATAAACATAATCATCATGATCATAATAATCATGACCATAGTAAACACATGAATTATGATCATAGTGAACATGATATGCATGATAATCAAGGTGGGGGTGGACATGGCCACCATCATCATGGAAATTTTAAGGAGTTTTTCTTAAAATCATTACCATTGGGATTAATTATTATGATCTTGTCACCTATGATGGGATTTAAGTTACCCTTTCAATTTACTTTTCAATATTCAGATATAATCGTTGCTATATTGTCTACTATATTATTAATTTATGGTGGAAGACCATTTTATCAAGGTCTGGTAGATGAATTTAAACAAAAATCACCTGGAATGATGGCGCTAGTTTCTTTAGGTATATCTGTTTCATATTTGTATAGTATTTATGCTGTAGTTTCTAAATATGTGACAGGTGAACATATAATGGACTTTTTCTTTGAATTTGCATCATTAATTTTGATTATGCTACTTGGCCACTGGATTGAGATGAAAGCAATAGGGGAAGCAGGAGATGCTCAACAATCCCTTGCTGAATTATTACCTAAAGAAGCACATGTAGTACTAGAAGATGACTCGATTGATACAAGACCTATTTCTGAATTGAAAGTAGGGGATATTGTTCGTGTACAGGCAGGAGAAAATGTACCAGCAGATAGTGTTATAAAAAGAGGTGAATCTCGTGTTAATGAAGCTTTATTAACTGGAGAATCAAAACCTGTTGAAAAAAATGTTGGTGATGAAGTTATTGGTGGCTCTACTAATGGTGATGGTGTCTTATATATAGAAGTTAAAGAAACAGGAGATAAATCATTTATTTCTCAGGTTCAAGCATTAATTGGAGAAGCACAAAATCAACCTTCTAAAGCTGAAAACACTGCTAACAAAGTAGCTAGTTGGTTATTTTATATAGCTGTAACTGTTTCAATCATTGCATTTATATATTGGATAGTTAAAGCTGATTTACAAACTGCTATAAGGTTTATGGTTACTACATTAGTAATTGCTTGTCCTCATGCTTTAGGTTTAGCGATTCCTTTAGTTGTTGCTCGTAGTACGAGTTTAGGAGCTAGTCGTGGTTTACTAGTTAAAGATAGAGAAGCATTAGAATTAGCTACAAATGCAGATGTAATGATTTTAGATAAAACTGGTACATTAACGACTGGTGAATTTAAGGTATTAAATGTTGAATTATTAAGTGACAATTATACTAAAGAGGAAGTTATTGCACTTATGGCTGGAATTGAAGGTGGATCTAGTCATCCAATTGCTCAATCAATTATTAGACATGCAGAAAATCAAGATATATCACCTGTAAAGTTTGATTCTATTGATGTTATTTCAGGTGCTGGTGTTGAAGGTGAAGCTAATGGTCATAAGTATGAATTAATTAGTCAAAAAGCTTTTGGTAAAACCTTAGACATTGATGTTCCAAAAGGAGCAACACTAAGTATATTGGTAGAAAATGAAAAAGCTATTGGTACTGTTGCTTTAGGAGATGAATTAAAACCTACAAGCAAAGAACTTATTCAAGTATTAAAAGATCATGGAATAAAACCTTTAATGGCAACTGGGGATAATGAGAAAGCAGCTCAAGGTGCTGCTGAAGATCTAGGAATTGAATATAGATCTAATCAATCTCCACAAGATAAATATGATCTAGTAGAAGAATATAAGAAACAAGGTAAAACAGTTATTATGGTTGGTGATGGAGTAAACGATGCGCCATCTCTTGCATTAGCAGATGTTGGAATCGCTGTTGGAGCCGGAACACAAGTTGCACTTGATTCAGCAGACGTTGTTTTAATGAAGTCAGATCCTGGTGATATAGAGTCATTTATTGAATTGGCAAATAATACAACTAAGAAAATGAAACAAAACTTAGTTTGGGGAGCCGGCTATAACTTCATTGCAATTCCATTAGCAGCAGGTATCCTTTCTCCAATTGGATTTACATTAAGCCCTGCAGTTGGAGCTGTTTTGATGTCCTTATCAACAGTTATAGTTGCCATCAATGCTATGACCTTAAAACTAGACGAAAAATAGGACTATCGATTTAAGCATAGCTAGATAGTTATAAATTATAAAAAAAGATTTCTATATTATTAAATAGCGATAAGTGATCAATTATAATATTGACCGCTTATCGCTTTATTTTGTTTTAATCCTATCCTCATTGTACCATTCAATATATTATTGATTGGCGATGGAAATGTGATTTCATCTATTGCGTTTATTAATAAAAATATAGAAAAAATACCGTTGAAGATGGTGTTCCAGCAAAATTTATTAAAGATATTGAATATTATTAGCTGATAAAATATTAATTTAACTGATTTTTTTAAAAGGATATAAAATTAAACATAATTGAATTTTTGTCACGAATACAATACAATATCAGTGACAAAGGAGACACTATGCATTACAATACAACAAACAACATGCCAATGGGCAGATCAGAATTTAGAGGCGGGATAATTGACTACATTGGTAGAATTATTGTAGGATTTATTCTTACAGTTTTGACATTTGGTATCATGTATCCTTGGGCAGTAGTTATTATCAAAAGATGGGAAGTCAACAATACCTATATTGACGGTAGACGTCTATGTTTTGATGGTACTGCTACAGGATTATTTGGAAATTATATTAAATGGTGGCTTTTAACTTTGATTACACTTGGTATTTATGGTTTTTGGTTACATATCAAGATGCTACAATGGACAACAAAGCATACTCGTTTTGCTGATTAGATAAAGAAGACAGGGGAGACCTGTCTTTTTTTAGTGAAAAAATATACAAGAATTTTACTTCAATTCTTGTAAAACAAAATTTTTTAAATTTTAAATTCCTAAAAATAGCTTAAATTTTAACAAAAAGTCTTATGTAAAATTTCATTTAAATATTCATTTTACAAATAAATTATAGTATACTATACTTATGAGTTAAATTTATGATAATAAAAGGAGGTCTCTATGTTAGGAGCAAATGAATTAAAAAAAGGTGTTACTTTTGAAGATGATGGACAAATTTGGCAGGTGATTGATTTCCAACACGTTAAGCCAGGTAAGGGTCCTGCATTCATAAGAACAAAAATCAAAAATGTAAAATCAGGTGGTTCAAAAGAAGTTACTATAAACCCAAATGAAAAGTTTAGACAAGTAATGGTTGAATCAAGAGAAATGCAATATTTATACAATGACGGACAATTCTTCGTATTTATGGATCCTGAAACTTACGAACAATTACCAATGGACCCATCAATGTTTGAAGAAGCATCAAAATTTGTTAAAGAAAATGAAATAGCATCAATCGAATATATAGACGGTGAACCATTCTCAGTTGCTGCACCAAACTTTGTTGAATTGGAAGTTACTGACACAGAACCAGGTTTCAAAGGTGACACAGCCCAAGGTGCTACAAAACCAGCTACTGTAGAAACAGGTTATACTCTAAATGTTCCATTATTTGTTGAAATAGGAGATGTATTAAAAATAGATACAAGAACTGGCGAATACATGTCAAGAGTGTAAAATGAACCGTACACAGGAAAGAGAATGGGTTATTAAGTTAGCCTATCAAAGCCAATTAAATAAAATTGAAAAAGATTATTTGGATAATATACTTGATTATCACAAGGTAAATACAGAATTTATCAGGTCTTCTTTACTGGCGATTTTTGATAATGTTGATGAAATTGACCAAATAATAGAAGATCATATGTCAAATTCAAATATGAATACTTTGCTAGCTATAGAATCTGCCATTCTTAGAGTAGCGGTAAATGAGTTTGTGATTTCTAAGACTGTGCCAACTAGTGTAGCTATAAATGAAGCTGTGGAAAATGCTAAAAAATATGGAAACCAAGATTCATACAAGTTGATTAATGGAATTTTATCATCAATAGCCAAGGATATTTAATGAAAAATTTTATTACTGTTAAGCAGTTAGGTAAATATTTAAGTCAAGAGATTAAAACTGATCCTATTTTGAGACGAGTAAAAATTGTTGGTGAAATAAAGGATCTATCAAGTAAGTATTATACTTACTTTCAATTAAATGAAGATGATGAAAACTTATCTTGTGTCTACTTTGGCAATGACTTCAATTTCAAAGAAGGTGACCAGGTAGTTGCAGAAGGATCTATTAATTTATATTTAAGAGATTCTAAGTATCAATTGAGAGTTGAGTCATGTAGTCTACTTGGCAAGGGGAAAGATTCCATACAACTAGATAAATTGAAGATAAAACTTCAAAATAAGGGATACTTTGATCTGGATAAAAAGAAAAACATTCCCTTATACCCAGAGAAAATAGGCTTGGTTTCAGGGTTAGAATCAGCTGCATATTATGATTTTATCAAGGTATTGACTACTAACAATTACCATGGTAAAATTTTCTATCTTCCAGCTTTGGTCCAGGGAAAGTTGGCACCTGAAAATATTGTTCAGGCTTTAGACTTATTAGATAATATGGACTTGGATTTAATAGTAGTTACCAGGGGTGGAGGTTCTAAAAATGACTTGTCAGCCTTTGATGCTGAAGAACTAGCTGATAAGATTTTTTCTTTAGATACTCCAATCATGACTGCAATAGGCCACGAAATAGACTTGTCTATAGCAGATATGGTTGCTGATATCCACCTTCAAACTCCTACCAAGGCCGGAGAATATATAGTTAAGAATATGGTTCAGGCTAGAGAAACCATCAAATATTTGAAATCTAACATTCAAAATCAGCTTTTTAATAAGTATTTAACTAGTAGAAATCTTGTAGATAATATCCATCATAAAATTGAATTAAAAAACCCCAATTTTTTGTTGGAAAAGTTAGAAAATCGGGTAAACAATATAGAGGGAGAAATAAGTTTAACTATCAATGATAAGTTAAATAACTCAAGTAATCTTATAAATGATTACTATAAAGCCTTAGGGGATGCGTACAACGACATAATAGCTAAAAATCAAATCTACCTACAAGATGATGAGGGAATTTACCTAGAACTAGATAAATTAAAGGTAAATAAAACTTATTATTTATCTAATTCTAAGCGTAAGTTGAAAATATATATTGAAGGAGAAGTTGATGAGTGAGAATTTCGAACAGCTTTTAGGTGAATACAAGGCTATCTCCGAAAAAATAAATGAGGAAGATGTAAGTCTTGATGAATCAATACGCTTGTACAAAACAAGCGCTGATATTTACAAAAAGCTAAACAATTATATAGAAAAAGCAAAATTAGAAATCGAAAATATTAATTCAAATATTAATGAATAATATTAGAAGAAGAGAGGTTACAAATGCGTAAATATGATAGACAAAGATTAATTTTATCTTTAATTGAAAATCAAGATATCGATACTCAAGAAGAATTAACAGAGTTATTGAAAGAAAGAGGAATAATAGCTACACAAGCTACTATTTCAAGAGATATAAAAGAACTAAGGATAACTAAGGTTCAAACTTCATCAGGCGCATACAAGTATACAGTTATTGATACAATGAGAGATACCTTAAATGAAAGATTGATCAAGGTATTCAAATCATCTGTTTTAGCTTTCAAAGTAAACAGAAACAAGATTTATGTAAATACAATTTCTTATGCTGCAACTGTTGTAGCTCAAGCTATAGTTACCCAACAAATCCCAGGGATTGCTGGTATCATAGCTGGACACGATACTATACTTTTAGATATTGAGGAAGATTATGACTCAAAACTAGTCTTACAAAGACTAAAGGATATGATGAATAGTTAAGGTGGCTGAATGTTACTAAATTTGTATGTGAAAAATTTTGCTATAATTGAAGAAATCAATTTAAATTTTTCTGAAGGATTAAATATAATATCAGGTGAAACAGGGTCTGGAAAGTCTTTACTTTTGAAGACCCTATCTCTGTTAAAGGGGGATAGGTTTACTAGGGACTATCTAGGCTCATTTTCTGACAAAACTATTGTTGAGGCAGTATTTAAGACCAATGATACTATCAAAAGCTTTTTAACAGAAAATGGTTTCGAACCTGAAGAAAACATCATTCTTACTAGAGAATTTACAGATAATTCTACAATTAACAAAATTAATAACAGGGCATGCAGTCTAAAAGTAATGTCTGACTTAACGGATCTCATATTTGATATCCATGGTCAACATTCTAGCCTTATCGTATTGAATAAGGCTAACTACATAAATATGATTGATAATTTTAACAATGAAACTATCGGTCTAAAAAATAAAATTAAAGCAAACCTAAAAGAAGAAAAGCAATTAAAAGAAAAATTAGAAGACTTAAAAATAAGTCCAGAAGAACTTGAAAGAGAAAAAGACTTATTAAAATATCAAATTGAAGAAATAGAAGCCTTTGACTTTGACAAGTATGACGAAGATAAATTAAATAAAGAATATAAAAAGCTATCTAACCAAAAGGAATTGATTGAAGGTACCAACTCTTTATTGTCTATATTGAATGACAATAATAGGTCTCTATCATTTAAAGACTTTGCCTTCAATGTCTATAGCGCCATGAATGACCTAGCGGCTATGGATGATGACTTGAAAGACCTTAGCTCTTGGGCTTTGAATATAAGGGAAGAGATTAATGATTTTTCAAAAAATCTTGAAGACTATTCCTATACTTTAGATATAGACGAAGAGAGGATACAAATAATTGAAGACCTATTCTCAAGCTTCCAAGTATTGAAAATGAAATATGGAAGAGACAAAGAAGAGATACTCAAGTTTTTAGATGATATCAAAGATAGATATCAAACTATTAGTAATATAGACAAGGTCCTAAATGATATAAACTCAAAATTGTATGCTCTTGATAAAGATAATCAAAAAATTGCAGACCAGCTAAGCAAGCTAAGAAAAGAAATAGCTGCAAATTTAGAAAGACGTATAGTTGATGAGCTTCAAGAAATGAATATGGACCATATCAAGTTTAAGATAGCCTTTAATAAAAAAGACAATATAAATAAAGATGGTATAGATGATATAGATTTTATGATTTCTACAAATAAGGGCCAAGACTTGAAGAGTCTAAGCCAAGTTTCATCTGGTGGTGAAATTTCGAGATTTATGCTAGCTATGAAGGCTGTATTGTCTGAATCAGACTCTATACAAACTATAATTTTTGACGAAATTGATACTGGTATCAGCGGGAAAACAGCCGACATAGTTGGGGATAAGTTGAAAAAAATATCTAAATCTATACAATTAATAGTGATTTCACACCTAGCACAAATCGCTGCTAAATCTGATAGCCACTATCTAATAAGTAAGGATGTAGTTGGTGAGAAAACTGTATCCAATGTAAATGTTTTAGATGAAGATGGTAAAATAAAAGAAATAGCACGATTGATTTCAGGTCATGATATAACAGAAAAAAGTTTATCAAATGCTAGAGAATTGCTGGAGGTTTAAGATGAGTGAAAATAAAATACACCATGAAGAAACAATTAAATCAGAAACTATCTATGATGGTAGGATTATAAAAGTTAGGGTTGATACAGTTGAGCTAGCTAACATGTCCTATAGCAAAAGAGAAATTGTTGAACACCAAAGGGGTGTAAGTCTTGTTGCTGTTACAGAAAACCAAGAAATTTATCTGGTTAAGCAATATAGAAAAGCAGTAGATAAGGTAATATATGAAATACCTGCAGGCCTAGTTGATGGAAATGAAAGCTTGCAAGAAGCTGCTAGAAGAGAAGCTCAAGAAGAAATAGGTATGAAGCCAAACAAGTTGGAATTACTTGTTGAATCATATTCTTCACCAGGTTTTACTGATGAAATTTTTTCTGTATTTTTAGCTACTGACTTAGAAGAAAGTAAGTTAGACCAAGATGACGATGAATATGTAGAACCAGTTTTAGTGCCTTTAAATGATGCCCTAGAAATGGTGGAAAACTTTGAGATAATGGATGCCAAGACTATAATTGGTATCTTATATGCAGCAAGAAAGTATGGCCTATAATGGATAAGACACAAATTTTATCATATATAATTACGGCCGTATCTATAATATTTGTATTGGTAACCCATGAATGGGCCCATGGATATGTGGCCTATTTAAATGGGGATACTACCGCAAAGGATAATGGTAGATTGACCTTAAATCCTCTGAAACATCTTGATTTATTGGGCACCATATCTATGATAGTTTTTAGATTTGGTTGGGCAAAACCCGTACCAATAAATCAATTTAATTTTAAAAAGAAAAGACTTGGATTATTTACAGTTGCCATAGCAGGTATTGTTATGAACTTACTTACAGCCTTTATCTGCATGTTTATAATGGTTAATGTAGAATTAAATGAAATAGTTTTTGTCTTATTAGACCACATAAGCTTTTATGGTATAGTTTTTGCAGTATTTAACCTGATACCTATACCACCTTTAGATGGATCAAAGATATTGGCATCATTCTTACCAGATAAATTCCAATACTTTATTTACAAGTATGAGAAATATTCATTTTTCATATTAGTTATATTAATTGCTAGTGGCTTAATAGATAAAATATTTAGTCCAATGATTTTATTTGTTTATAAGTTTTTTACTAATATTTTAGTTTAGGAGAAAGTATGATAAATGTATCTACAGGTGAATTTTATGGTCCTTTTGATCTTTTATTAGATTTAATTAAAAGTTCAAAATACGACATTTATGAAGTGAATTTATCTGAAATTACCAATGATTATATTCAATCAATTAAAGATATAGATATACCTGTAGAAGAAACAGCTGATTTTATCTTGATAGCCAGTCAACTTCTTTATATCAAAACTAGGTCCTTAATCAAGGATAAGGTTGAAGTTGAAGAAGAGCTAGATGATGATAGTATCATTTCTGAAGAAGAATTTTTAAGAAGACTTATCATCTATAAGAATATTAAATCAACTATAGGATTTTTCAGACAACAAGAGGAGGATGGGAAGACTAAGTTTTATAAACTTCAAGAAGACCTATCAGCTTATAAGTCTGAAAATAATGAAATCACTTATGATATAAAAGTACTTGAAAATACTATTAATGAACTAGTAAATAACTTTTTAGCTGAAGATGAATTTAAGATTGATAAGATACTAGATAGGGAAGAATTTTCAGTTGACGAATATTCAAACAGGATAAAACTTGACTTAATAGCCAAGAAATTTATAAATATTACTCACATGCTAAAAAAGGTTGAGAAAAAGGCGGAAGCCATTACTATATTTTTATCAATTTTAGAATTATCAAAGATTAGAAACTTAAACATATTGCAAGACAAAGAAAATTTTGAAATTACTGTAGAGTTAAATGACTTACAAACATTCTTACCAAAAGATGAGGAGGTGACCAATGACAAATAGAGAACTTAAATCAATAGTTGAGGCCATTTTATTTGCTTGGTCAGAGCCCTTACATATTGATGAGCTAATGAAAATCATTGACCAAGACAAGAGAACTACCCGCAGCATTTTGAAAGAACTTCAAGATGAGTTTGACCACTACAGACGTGGTATTGTAATCAATGAAAGAGATGATCATTTTCAAATGTCGACAAGGAAAGAACACCAGGAATACTTGGCAAAATTGATCAAGCAAAGTAATAAAAAAATTAGCAATTCATCCATGGAAGTTTTGGCTATCATAGCCTATAAACAACCAGTAACAAGGGTTGAGATTGACAATATAAGAGGGGTGAAGTCATATTCCTCTATTGATACCTTAAAGGCTAAAAACCTCATAAAAGAAGTGGGCAAGGCCGATACCATTGGTAAGCCAATCCTTTATGCCACAACTAATGAATTTTTAAGGGCCTTTGACTTGTCAAGTCTTGCAGAATTACCAAGCATTGATAACCTAGACAAGTTAGATTTGGATTTAGAAGATGACTATGATGAGAATTAATAAGTTTATTTCTAAGTCTGGTGTAGCATCTAGGAGAAAGGCTGATGAACTAGTCCAGCAGGGTTTTATAACTATAAATGATGAAATAATTGATACTCCAGGGGCTAAAGTTGACTTAGACAAGGATGTAGTAAAGTATAAGGGCCAGATTATAAAACCTCTAGACGATAAATACTATTTCCTATTAAATAAGCCTGTGGGATATGCTTGCACCAATAGTAAAAAATTTGATGATAAGATTATTTTTGACCTAATAGATATAGACATTAAGCTTTTTTCCATAGGAAGACTAGATAAGGATTCTAGGGGATTGATCATGATTACTAATGATGGAAATATCTATAACAAGGTGATTCATCCAAGATCAGAATTATTTAAAACATATTTAGTTAGAATAGATAAAAGATTTTTACCAAGACACAAAGAAGTTCTGGAAAAAGGTGTAGATATAGGGGGCTATATAACCCAGCCATGTATCATAAACAGACTTGGAGATAAAACTATTGAAATAAAAATAAAAGAGGGTAAAAACAGACAAATACGTCGTATGTTTGCTTCTCTAAACTATAAGGTAGTCGACTTAAATAGGATTAAGATAGGTGATATTTCCCTAGACGGTATAGACTTAGGTAAATACAGAAATATGACCGATAAAGAGATTAATTATTTGAAAAATTTATAGGAGTAGCTATGTATAAATCAATAGCCATAGATGGCCCGGCCGGAGCTGGTAAATCAACAATTGCAAAAAGATTGTCTGAGAAGATAGGATTTAATTACTTAGACACAGGAGCTATGTATAGAAGTTATACATATTATTTTTTAGCTAACAATATTGATATAAATGATGAAGAATTGATTAATTCTAAATTAGATGATATCAATCTTTCTATTGAAGATAATAAGTTTTATCTAGATGGGAAAGACATCAGCAAGGAAATACGTAGCGAGCAAGTTACTAAAAATGTTTCTTTAGTTTCATCTTATAGAAGGGTTCGAGAAAAGTTAGTTGAAATGCAAAGAAAAATTGCAAAACAATCGAATATTATCCTTGATGGTAGGGACATAGGATCACATGTTTTGAAAGATGCAAGCATCAAATTTTTTTTAACAGCAAGTGCTGAAGAAAGAGCTAGAAGAAGACTTCAAGATAGTAAAGAAACCAACCAAGACTTTGAAGCTGTATTGGCAGATATAAAAAGAAGGGATGACTTTGATTCAACAAGGGAAATAACTCCTCTTAAACAAGCAGATGATGCCATACTTATAGATAGCACAGACTTATCTGAAGATGGGGTAATTGACCTGATGAAGCAATACCTGGAGCAAAATCATGTTATATAAGATATTAAAACCCATAGTAAAATTGCTATTAAAAATCTTTTTCAGATATGAAGAAGTAAATAAGCCAAAAGACATTGGAAATCAAAGATTGATTGTTTGTGCTAACCATATGAGCTGGTTAGATCCTATATTGCTAATAGCTTCTTTTGATAAGAGAATATATTTTATGGCCAAAAAAGAATTATTCCAAAATAAATTTATGGCTATGTTCTATAAGTCTATAGGAGCCTTTCCAATTGACAGGCACGGACTTGATAGGGAAGCTTTGAAAAAAGCTGAAGAAGTTTTAGAAAATGAAGAAGTTTTAGGAATATTTCCAGAAGGCACAAGAATCAAAAAGAAAGAAGATATATCTAGAGAAAATTTCAACAATGGTATTGCTATGTTGGCAGTAAGAGGTAATGCCAATATATTACCAATTAGGATAAAAGGAAATTACAAGCCATTCAAAAAAATGCAAGTAATCTATACTGACATAGTTGATATAAATAAAGTTGAAGGTCAATCAAGAAAAGAACGCTATGAAAATATAGTAGACCAAGTTTATGAAAATATATATATAAAAGCTTGAAAAATGTTGCAATTTGCAAGTTTTTATTATACAATATAAAAAAGTATGATTTAATCATATTTTAGAAGTAGGAGGAAGTCAATTAATGGACAATTTAACAAACCAAGAATTTATGGAACAAGTAGAAGAAAGCATGGTAAAGATTTACCCAAAAGATATAGTTAAGGGTGAAGTACTTGCAGTAAAAGAAGATGAAGTATATGTAGATATTCACTACCGTGCTGATGGAATTATCAAAAAGGATGAAATGTCAGAAGAAGAAGCTGCAAATCCTTTAGATGCATTCGAAGTTGGACAAGAAATCGATGTTTATGTTATTAAACTAGATGATGGTGAAGGTAATGTAGCCTTATCAACTTCAAGAGTTGCTGGATTAAAAAACTGGAAGAAACTAGTTGAAAAATTTGAAAACGAAGAAATCGTTGAAGCATCTGTTTACGGATCAAACACCGGTGGACTTTTAGTAAAAGTTATGGGTATTAACGGTTTTATACCAGCATCACAAATCACAACTTATTTCGTAAAAAACTTTAAACAATTTGAAGGACAAACTCTTGATGCAAAGATTATGTCTTTAGATGAAAAGAAGAAAAGATTAGTATTATCTAGTCGTGTACTTCAAGAAGAAAAATTAGATGAGGTTTGGGAAAAACTTGAACCAGAAGCAGTAGTTACTGGTAAAGTTGTTCGTATGGTAGACTTCGGTGCTTTTGTTGACTTAGGTGGAGTTGATGGATTAATTCATATTTCAGATATTTCATGGGAAAGAATCGACCAACCATCAGAAGTATTAAATGTTGGTGATGAAGTTGAAGTTAAGATCCTAAAAGCTAACAGAGAAAAGAACAGAGTATCATTAGGATTAAAACAATTACAAGAAAAACCTTTTGAAAAGTTTGAAAATGAATACAAAGTTGGCGATGTTGTTGAAGGTGAAGTAGTTAACCTATTAGATTTTGGTGCATTCGTAAGAATAGCTTCAGGTGTTGAAGGTTTAATCCACGTTTCACAAATCTCACCAGAACACGTTGAAAAACCATCAGACGTATTGAACATTGGCGACAAGATTGAAGTTAAGATTTTAGAAATCAATCCAGAAGAAAAGAGAATTTCTTTAAGTAGAAGAGCTTTAATTGAACCTGAAAAACCAGTTCAAGAAGAAAAGAAAGCTGAAAGAAAACCAGCTCCTAAGAAAAAAGCTCCTCAAAGAGAAGAAGCTCCAAGCCAAGATTCATTCGGATCAAACTTAGGTGACTTATTAGAATTAAAATTAGAAGATGAAGAAAACACATCTGACGAAGAATAATCACTAAGACTCCTTCAATAGGAGTCTTTTTTTATTTTAAAATACCTATGATATAATTATCTTATATATTTGGAGGTAAAATTGAGAAAATTAATTAAAGATAAAAAATGGGCTTATATCATTTCCATATTTTGTACCTTCTTATGGGGATCAGCCTTTCCAACAGTTAAATTAACTTACAGAGAACTAGGTATCCAAGCGGGTGACACTAGTGAAATGATCCTAGTAGCAGGTATCAGATTTTTCCTAGCAGGTTTATTAGTTGTATTTATAATGTCATTTTTAGATAGGAAAAACTTACACCAATTAAAGACTAATTTTCCATATTTATTGAAACTTGGACTTATTGTTGTTACCTTTGGTTACTTATTCTTCTATGTTGCTACAGGAAATACATCTGGTATGAAGTCAGCTTTGATTTCATCATCTTCAACATTTTTTGTAGTTATCTTTTCCCATTATTTATTGGGAGAAAAATTTACCAAATACAAATTAATAGCTATTTTATTTGGTATATTAGGAATTATAATCACAAATATCGACAAGGGCTTTGACTTTAACTTTACACTAAAGGGTGAAGGCTTTATGCTTATAAACTCAATATTAGGCGCCTTATCAACCATTTATGTAAAGAAACATGGTAAGGGAATATCTCCATTTGCCTCTTCTGCCGGACAATTTTTATATGGTGGATTTTTACTTATGGTAATTGGATTTATCTTATCAAATAAGGTAATGGAATTTACATTTCTTTCAGTTATTTTAATCATATACGCCGCATTGATATCATCAGTAGCTTTCTCATTATGGTATATCATCTTACAAGAATATAAGGCATCTGAAATAGCCTTCTTAAGATTATTTATACCATTCTTTGGTACCTTCTTAAGTGCCCTAGTACTCAGAGAAAGCTTGAATCCATATATTATTTTAGGTTTAATTTTAGTTATAATTGGAATAGTTATTATAAACAAAACAAGTGATGCAAAAGTTAGAGGGACGATAATTAGAGGTGAAGATGTTAATAGATAAGATTGACCAATCAAAATTAACACCAATGATGAAGCAATACATTGAAATCAAAAACCAATATAGGGACCTCATCCTTTTTTACAGGTTGGGCGACTTTTACGAAATGTTTTTTGATGATGCTTTGATTGCTGCTAAAGAATTAGAGTTAGTACTTACCGGTAGGGATGCGGGCTTAGATGAAAGAGTTCCTATGGCAGGAGTTCCACATCATTCTTCCAATCCTTATATTAATAGGCTGGTAGAAAAGGGCTATAAGATTGGTATAGTAGAGCAGCTCGAAGACCCTGCTACATCAAAGGGGATTGTAAAAAGAAATGTGGTGAAAATTGTTTCTCCTGGTACTATCTTAGATTTAGAAGGCAAGGAAAAGGACAACAACTTTTTACTTGCCCTTTATGGAGACAAGCATTCTTATGGTATTTCATACTTAGATATAACCACAGGAGAATTTAAGACTACAGAAATATTGAATTCAGCCAATATAGAAAGAGACTTGCTAGACTTTATAGTGAAAATAAATCCAAAGGAAATTGTTTTGTCTGAAAAGTTAGCATTTAAAAATTTAGCATCCTACATAAGTCAAAAAAATATTTACCTAACTTATGTAGACCTTGATTCTTTAGATTTAAAAGCCTATATGGCTAAGATAAATAAAAAAGTAAAAAACTTTAATAAGACCTTTTTTGCTAACAAGTACTTTTCCTTGGTTTCAATTAGTCTTTTACTAGACTATATTTATTCTTTCAGGGAAGACAAGTTAGACCATATTGATGATATTGAATATATCAATACTGAGGTCTTTATGAAGCTTGATGCTTCTACTAGGGAAAACTTGGAAATCCATAAAAACTTAAATGATAATTCAAGAAAAAATTCCTTGTTTCATGTACTTGATTTAGCTGAGACACCTATGGGATCTAGGAAGATAAATTCCTGGTTAGAATTTCCTCTGCTAGATAAGGACCATATAAATCGTAGGTTGGATATTGTCGATTTCTTATATACTAATCAAGACCTGTCTAGGAATCTTGATGAGATATTGAATCAAATTTATGATATAGAAAGGCTCTTGTCTAAGATTTCATATAGAAATGCTAATGCTAGAGATTTATTATTGTTAAAAAATTCCATAGAAAACCTACCTAAATTTAAGTCCTTACTTGAAGGATCAAGCTTCAAAGGATTTGAAAATTTATCTAACAATTTTGATACTTTAGAGGACTTACATGATCTTATTGATAAGGCTATAGTCGAAAACCCTCCTATACAGATAAGTGAGGGTGGGCTTATAAAATCAGGCTATAGTGAAGACTTAGACCAGTTAAGAACTTCATCTGTTAGAGGTAAGGAATTAATGGTCGAATATGAAGTTGAACAAAAGAAAAAAACTGGCATACCAAAATTAAAAATATCCTACAATAAAAATGTCGGATATTTTATAGAAATTACAAATTCTTACCTTGACAAGGTGCCTGAAGACTATACCAGAAGACAAACCTTGAAAAATAGTGAAAGATATATTACAACTTATTTAAATGAACTGTCAGATATGATCTTAGGAAGCCAATCTGAAGTAGAAGACTTAGAATATCAATTGTTTAATGATATCAGACAAACTATATCGGAAGCATCTACCCGTATCAAGGCTACAACAGATACGATTTCTACAGTAGATGCCTTAAATTCCTTTGCTAAGGTGGCCTTAAATAACAATTATACTAGACCAATATTCAACAAGGAAAACTATATTAGTATTTCTGAAGGTAGACATCCAGTCGTTGAGCTAAGTTTGGGTGCAAATGCCTTTATAGCAAATGATGCTGTAATCGGGAAAAATGATAAGACCTTCCAGATAATTACTGGACCTAATATGGCTGGTAAATCAACCTATATGAGGCAATTAGCCTTGATACTATTAATGGGTCAGATTGGATCTTTTGTGCCTGCTAAGGCCGCAGATATTTCAATTTCAGACGCTATATTCACTAGGATAGGGGCATCAGACAACTTAGCCAAGGGTGATTCTACTTTCATGGTTGAGATGAATGAAATGTCCAATATTATAAAAAATGCTGGAGAAAATTCCTTTATCATTCTTGATGAAGTAGGTAGGGGAACAGGGACCAATGATGGCTATTCAATAGCCAAGTCTATAGTTGAATATATCACTAAACATAATAAGTCAAAGACCTTGTTTGCTACCCACTACCACGAGCTTACATCCTTGGAAGATGAAATCCCAACATTGGAAAATCTCAAGGTAGAAATCGAAGAAAAAGATGGAGATATAATTTTTTTAAGAAAAATAATAAGGGGTAAGACTGACAAATCATATGGTATAGAGGTTGCTAAATTAGCAGGTCTTCCAAGTGAAATAATAGCAAGGGCCAAACATATCTTGGAAAATATAGATCAAAGGCCAGATTTTACTAGTGATGGACAAATAAGTATGAATTTAGAAGAAAGCCCTAAATACAATACCTTGGAAACAGAAATACTTTTACATGAAATAAAAGATATAGATATAAACAATATTACGGGTATTCAAGCCCTAGAAAAACTTGAATCCTTAATGAATAAGGCAAAGGACATTTACAATGATTAATCTCCTATCAAATGATACCATTCAAAAAATAGCTGCTGGTGAAGTAATAGAAAGACCAGCTTCTATAGTAAAGGAACTAGTAGAAAACTCAATAGATGCAGGGGCAAAAAATATCTCTGTAGAAATCATAGATGGTGGTAAATCTTATATAAGAGTAAGTGATGATGGTCATGGTATAAAGGCGGATGATATTGAATTGGCCTTTACCAGACATGCCACATCAAAGATTAAAGAATTTGATGATTTGTATTCTAGCTTTTCTATGGGATTTCGTGGTGAAGCCTTGGCGTCAATCATTGCCGTATCAAAGGTCACAGTCAAGACAAAAAATATAGACGAAGACCTTGCTAGTCATGTTGAATTTGACAACAATAAAATGGTAGAAAATAAGTCTATAGCCATGAATACTGGTACAAGTATAGAAGTATTTGATTTATTTAAATATATACCTGTCAGACAAAAGTTTTTATCATCAGACTTAAGTGAGGCCAATAAGATAACACAGCTTATGTATATCTTTGCCATAGGAAATCCACATATTTCTTTTAGCTATATAAGGAATAATAGGGAAGTTTTCAAGACTTCAAGTAAGTCTACAAGAGATATAAACTATGAAACCATGTTTGGTAAAGATTTTATTGAAAATTCAATTGATTTAAGCTTTGAGTCTAACCATTATAAGGTGAAAGCCCTCGTTTCAAATAACAAGATTTACAAGGGAAATAGGTCCATGCAATTTGTTTATGTCAATGGCAGATATATTGAAAATAAGGACATAGCAGACAGCATAGAAAGAGCCTATAGCAATCTAATACCTAGTGGTAGGTTTCCTCTCTATGATATCAAAATAGAGGTAGACCCTAGCCTAATAGATGTAAACATTCATCCAAACAAGCAAAGGATTAAATTCTCCTATCTGGATGAATTGACCGATATACTTTATAAGAAAATTTATGATGGACTAATGGAAGCCAACCTTCCAAAAACCATTAAAAAAGTTGAAAAAGAAGATAGCTTGATATCTTTTTATGACCTCAACCAAGGTGATGGATATAAACGTGTTTTAGATGCTTACAAGCAACCTGCTGATGTGAAAGATTATCAACCAAAACAAAGCCAACCACTTGAAAACTTTTTTGAAGAAGAATCTAAGGAAGATGTTGATTTTGAAGATCTTGAACATATCACTTGGCCAAATAATGTGAGTGAATATGAAAGCTTTGAAGTCTACGATAATGACACAGATTCAAGTGAAGAAGAAAATATCCAAACTTCTTTTGACTTAGAAATCGAAGATATAAGGGCTATTATCTTCAACCGTTATATACTTATTGAAGATTTTGAAAATAAAAATTTAAAAATAGTCGATATAAATAGGGCCAAGCAAAAACTTATTTATGAAGCTACTATAAATAATGAAGAAAATATTAGCCAAGACCTATTGAAGCCAATTATAGTAAATCTTTCCAATAGTGAATTAAATATATTTGAAGAAAATAAAGATTTATTTAATGACTTAGGCTATGATATTGACCTCTTCGATGAGTCTTCAATAGCTATAAGGTCAATTCCATATTACTTTGACCAGCCATCAAATATTGAAAACTTTAGAAGTCTTTTAGATGATATAAGTTCTTATGAAAAAGACAAAAAAGACAAGGTCTTAAGGTCTTCAATAGCCATGGCATCATCTGGAACAAACAATTTAAGTATAGGCCAAGCCCAAGTCCTTATTAAGGAATTAAGCAAGCTTGATAATCCTTATACAACAGAAAATGGCCAAAGTATAATATATAACTTATCTAGAGATGAGTTTATAAATATATTGAATAAATAAGGAGTGTATATGAAAAAAATATTTAGTTTAACAGCTACAGTATTACTTATGATTTTAATACTTACCGGCTGTACAAGTAAAAGGGTAAAATTAGACTTAAGCGATATGCAGGGACCAGAAACAAAAATCTTATTAGATGGCAAAGAATATAGCAAAGATAAGGACGAATTTTTCAAGATGTTAGAAAATATAGAAGAATATAATAAATCTTCTGTAAATGAGACACCAGTAAATGTAGATAATTACCATACTTTTGAAATAGAAAATGCTGGTAAAAAAAGATACTTGCATGTTTATGCTAAGAAAAATATAGTAAGCAGATATTATATAGAAATGCCATATGAAGGCATTTGGAATATCGATTCAAATCTTTATGAAAAATTAATAGACTAAGCATAAAATGAGTGTTCAAGTTTTCTTAAACACTCATTTTTTAGCTAATTCACTTGATTTATTTAATAGGAATAGTGACACTAGCAAGGTTAATAATTCTGAAGCAAACAAGGCATACCATATGCTATGGTGTGAAAATATCATCGGTATAAGTATGATAGACAAGCTTATACTTATATAACCACGTAGGGCAGATATGATAAATTCATATTTTGGTCTTTTTACAGCAGTTAGGTATCCACCGATCCCAGTATTAAAACCTAAAACTAAAAATCCTAAGCTAAATATTCTTAAGGCATAGATAGAAAATTTAATAAATTCTACATCATCACTCTTGAAGAATAATCCAAATACCTGGCCTGGGAATATTTGTATCATGGTAAATATCAATATACCAGCTATAGCTACAGTAACAAGCATATATCTTTTTAATCTATTTACTACACCATATTCTTTAGCCCCATAAAAGTATGAGGTTAATGGTTGGGCACTTTGGTTTATAGCAAGCATAGTATTTACTACTAGGGTAAGTACATAGGCTAAGACTGAGAATGTAGTCAATCCTACTTCACCATAACTATCTCCTAGGGCGTTATTGAACATTAATATAATAAAACCTGTAGATAATTCTGTAAGAGATGCTGGGGCCCCATAAATAAATATTTCCTTTAAATTGCTTAGCCTTAACTTAAATTTGGTTAAGCTTAATTTAGCCTTCTTAGACCTAAAATAAATTACATAACCAATACATGGTAGGGTTTGGGCTATACCGGTTGCGACTGCAGCACCCTTCACACCATAGTCATATATAAAGATAAATACATAGTCTAAGACTATATTTGTCAAGGCTGAAACTACCATAAATACAATAGCCAATTGAGGTGTACCATCAGCTTTTACCATGATTTCAAATATATAGGTCATTATAAAAAATGTACTAAATAATATAATTACAGATAAATAATCTTTTACTAAATCCTTAATAGAGTCTGTTGCTCCCAGCATATCTACCAATATATCTAAGTTAAAATAACTTACTAAAGTAAGAATGATGGAAATTGTAAAAGATAAAAATAAGCCTATAGTGAAGGCTTCATTAGCCCTGTGTTCATCTTTTCTACCTAAATAATAGGTAATGATATTTGAACTACCAATAGATATAAGCATGGATACAGCAAATAAAAGTGCCACATAAGGCATGGCTATATTTACAGCTGATAGGGCATGGCTACCAACTCCTTGTCCAACAAAGATCCCATCTATCATGGTATAGGTTGAAAATAATACCATGGTGGCCAAGGTTGGTAATAAGTATTTTAAATATGTTTTAAATAAATTAGTTTTTGTCATTTAACTTCCTTTTTCTTGTAAAATTCTAAGATACAAAGACTATTATATTAATCTAATTAACTAAGGTCAAGTGTATATAGCATTGTAATTATACATAAGTCTAATTAATGTTATAATAGTTTTAGGAGATAATATGAAAAAAATAATTATAATAGCTGGTCCTACTGCGGTAGGTAAGTCTGACCTTGCTATCAAGCTTGCAAAAAAATTGAATACTGAGATTGTATCCGCTGATTCCATGCAAATATATAGGAAAATGGATATAGGTACAGCTAAAATCAAAGAAGAAGAAATGGATGGCATAGTCCACCATATGATTGATATAGTCGATCCAGATGAAAATTATTCTGTACAAAATTTCCAAAACCAGGCCTATGAAATATTTGATGATATTTTTGAAAAAGATATGGTGCCGGTAGTAGTAGGGGGTACGGGTCTTTATATTGATTCTCTAGTTTATGACTATGATTTTCTAAATGTGAAACCTGACTACAAGCTTAGAAAAGAATTAGAAGACCAGTATAAAGAAGATCCACAGAGTCTTTTAGACCAGGTAAGAGCAATTGATTCTGATCTCTATAAAAATATTAACCTTAATGATATGAAAAAAATGATAAGAATCATTGAAGTCTACAAATTGGCCGGTAAAAAAATAAATTACGATAGGGAAAACTTAAATGAAGATATCGACTATAAGCTTTTTGTCCTAACTGATGATAGGGAAGTCCTTTATGAAAGGATAAATAAAAGAGTTGATCAAATGATAGACCAAGGATTGATAGATGAAGTTAAGGGTTTATTAGATGAAGGCCTAGACAAAAATGTCCAGTCCTTAAAGGCAATCGGCTATAGGGAAGTCATCCCTTATTTAGAAGGCCAATATGGCAAGGAAGAGATGATAGAGCTTATAAAAAGAAATTCTAGACGTTATGCTAAGAGACAATTGACTTGGTTTAGGAGAAATGAATATTCCGACTGGATTGATATCTCTAAAGAAGAATTTAATAGCCCTAATAAAATAATAGATTATATAATGAAAAAAGCTTGGTAACTATCCATTAAAGATACCAAGCTTTAGTGCTTTATTTAAGACTTCAAAGTCTATATCAGTAAAGTCTCTCATATTTCCATCAATATTTCCTATCATTGGGCCATCTAAGGATTCTATATGACCACTTACAAGCTCAAAGTTTTCACTGATAGGAAGCTTCATATGCTTTTCACTCTTATATTTGGCTAAAAATCCAAGCAGTTTTACAAACTTATCTTTTTTTAGAGAGTTAAAGTTTAAAATACCATCTTCTATTTCAGCATAGGGTGCAGGCTGGAATCCAGTCCCATAAAACCTACCATTTGTCACTGCTGTGATATATCTATCATTTGTAGATTCCTGGATTGTACCATCAGCTAGTTTGTATGTAAACTTGTACTTATAGGCAGTCAGTTTAGTTAAATTTAAGGCTACAGCCAATATAATAGAAAGCTTTTTAAATTTACCCAATTTTTCTTTTAGCTCTAAAGATTTTTTCAATACCTGACTTTCAAATCCAAATGAAAAAGCATTTAAGCATAGGTCATCATTGACTCTAATCAAGTCTATATCTTTTATTTCTAAGCTTTCAACCTTATCCAATATTTGGTCAAAAGATAACTTTGGATAAATAGTCCTAGAAAAATCATTTCCTGTACCATTAGGTAAAAAGGAGAATATAATATCCTTGCCTCTAATAGCATTAACAGTTTCTCCTAGAGACCCATCTCCACCAACGGTAATGATAAGTTGGCCAGGATTTTTACTTGCAAAGTCATGGGCAATATTGGTGACTGAATTAGCATTTTTTGTAAGATGTATTTTATATTTATTTTTATCAAGGATATTGGAAAATTTATTATCTATTTTTTTTGCAATATCATCATAGTTTTTAGAAGCGGTGCTTATTATCACGCAAATCTGGTCAAATTCATTTAAAAACATAAGGTCCCCCAATTATTATATTTTACCATAAAACGGGGAATCTTTATCGAATAAATATTATTTAGGAATATACAATCTTTTACCTGGTTGGATATTTGAACCAGTTAATCCATTCAACTCTTTAATCTCATAAACTACTTGTCTTACATCTTTTTTAGAGTTGATTTGTTCAGCTATTGTCCATAAGCTGTCACCTTGTTTTACTATCAAACTAGGTTGATTTTCTGACCTACCTTCTACAATACTATTTCCGAAAACATTAAATGTAAAAAATACTAATAAAGTAATGAGGCTAAGGCTCATTATTATAAATCTGTTGAATTTTCTCTGATCTTTAATTCTAAATTTCATATCTACCTCTCAATCAAACATTTGTTCTTTTCATATACTTATATTAACAGAACATTTGTTCTATGTCAACAAAAAAAGAACATTTGTTTTCTTTTGTGTATTTTGTTATAATTTAGATAAAGATAGGAGCCTGATATGAACGATAGACAAAAACAAGTTTTAGATTTTATTAAACAATTTATAGCAAAAAACCAGTTAGCACCGACAGTAAGAGATATACAAAATGGCGTTGGTATAAAATCAACGTCTACTGTTTCAAATGATTTAGCCAAGTTAGAAAAAGAAGGATATATAGAAAGATCAAATTTAAAATCAAGAGCCATCAAGCTTTTGGTAGATAATGAATATGAAGATGAGATTTTATCTAGTAAGGAAGAGACTATTGATATACCTGTTCTAGGTAATATCGCTGCTGGTAGTCCAACCTATGCTGAAGAAAATATAGAGTCATATTATCCTGTACCTACACATATTACTAAAAATAAGGATTATTTCTTATTAAAGGTAAAAGGTGACTCCATGATAGAAGCTGGTATATTAGAAGATGATTTGATTTTGGTAGAAAAAACAAATTATGCCAACCATGGAGAAATTGTTGTAGCACTTATAGAAGATTCAGCTACAGTTAAAAGATTATATAAAAAAAATGGACAAGTTATGCTAATTCCTGAAAACTCTTCTATGGATCCCATTATACCAGAGTATATGGAAATACTAGGGAGGGTTATTTCCTTATTCAGAGAAAATATATAGTTTTCTACAATAAACTTTGTTATTGAGCTTAAAACTGTTATAATAGTTCTTTAAGAGTAAAATATTTAGGAGTAGAAATGCCATTAGTAGAAAGTCAAGAAGACTTTAATAGATATAAAAAATTTGTTAGAAATTCAAAGTTTGCTAAACCAATGCAAGACCCAAATTGGGCAAAGGTAAAAGATAATTGGTCAGTTGATTATGTTTATGTTGAAAGAAGTAATCAAATAGTAGCTGCTTTGACCATTTTAGGAATCAAAAATAAAGATAGCGGATACTTCCTTTACGCACCAAGAGGTCCTGTTTGCGATTTTAAAGATTACGATTTAGTTGATGAGTTAATAAAAGAAGCTAGTGTTTTAAAGGATAAGTATAATGCCTTCTTATTAAGGATAGATCCTGAAGTTATCTTTAATGAAAAAACTATTTATGAATATAGAAAAAGAGGCTATGATTTTAGAACTTATGGGGAAGATGAACATTCATTTAGCCAACCTAGACATAGTATGATTTTACCTATTTCTGGTATGAGTGAAGATGAATTATTTAAAGGATTCTCTTCATCAACAAGAAGATACCTAAGAAAATCATTTAAAAGTGGTGTAGAAACTGTTTTAGAAACTAATGAAAAAACCTTAGATAAATTTTATGAGCTAACAAAGATTATGGCTGAAAGACAGGGAGTAACTTACAGGCCAAAAGATTATTTCCAAAGACTTATTGACCATAGTGGAGGAATAATATTTACCACTTACTATTAAGGAGAAGCCTTATCATCATCATCTTTATTAGTTCCTTATGGTGACAAAGTATATTACCTATATGCAGCCAGTTCAAATGAACATAGAAATAAAATGCCGAACTACAATATGATATGGGAAGAAATAAAATGGTCTAGAGAAAATGGTTATGACTATTTTGATTTTGGTGGAATATATTCATTAGATTCCTTAGATGGCTTATATAGATTTAAAGAAGGTTTTTGCTATCCAGATAGGTATTCTAACTTTATTGGTGAATTAGACGTAGTCTATGATAGAGAAAAATATAATATTTTCTTAGATAAATAGTATATATAGGCTATATCCGCAAAGGTTGCTTATGAATTGTGAAAATATAATAGATAAAATAAAAAATGATAATAAACTTTTATCAGATATATGTGCTTATTTTCAAATAGACCATAAAGCCGTAGATTTGATCCACCATACAGCACGTTCTGTAAGTGATATTAGAATGCAATTTAATATAGATTATAATTGGATTCTTAAAATCTCTACAAATAACAATTTAGATGAAAAATTTTTTATAGAAACCAGCAAGCTTATTCATAACTACAATAAGTCTAGAATCTATGCACCAAGATATAAAATATCTAGAGATGATAAATACTTATATGAGTTAGACTTTGAAAATATAAGCTTTATAGCCTGGATAGAAGAATATGCACCATATAAAATATGCTCAAGTGATGATTATAACGAAGATCTTAAAATTCAAGTATTAGAAGAAACTTCAAAGTACATGACTATGTACACAAATAAGGACCTTATGTCTAGAAATAGTATGTGGTCTATAATTGACTTGTCTATATGGGATGAGAAAATAGATGAAAAAGAAGAGAATTATCTTTCGTTAAGAGAATCTCTACTTGATATTGAACAAAAAGAATTAGTTTCAAAGCTTGATAAAATAAACCTTGATTGTAGAGAAAGAATAAAAAACAATATCAAAGACTTAAGAAAATGCTCTATACAGGCTGACCTAAATCCTTCAAACCTATTATTAAAAGATGGAGAGTTTGTAGGTTTAATTGACTTTAATATGGCTGGTAAAGAAGTAAATATAAATCATATATTGAATGAAACTAGGTATGATTTGTCATTAGAAGATTTTGAAAGTTTAAGTGCTGAAGAAATCTATTATAAAATGACCAATTACCGAAAAAATCTTCTTAATCATATCTTTAAATATTATAAATTAGATGATTTAGAAATAGAAATGTGGGACTCATATAGAAAGATAGTGGACCTATTTTTATTCCCATATGTGAGTTTATGGCGATATTTAATTAAAGAAAATATACATGTTGATAAAGTGATAGAACTTATCAATTTAATAATGGAAAGTTAAAGACTGTTTACACTTTTTGTGTAAAACAGTCTTTTTTGATTTCTCTATTCTTCTGATTTTTCTTCATCCATTTTTATAGCATTCAATGGATTGTGACTTATAGCACCTTTAATACTATCATCTGCCACATGGGTATATATTTGTGTCGTTGCCACTGAAGTATGGCCTAAGACTTTTTGCAATGTCCTAATATCAACACCTTCTCTATACATAAGTGTAGCTGCTGTATGTCTTAGCTTGTGGACTGAATACTTCCTAGTATCAAATCCAGCCTTGGCCAAATACTTATCTAGCATGTGTTGGACAGCCCTGTTTGACATACGACTATACCTATTACTTAAGAATAAGGCCTTTTCTTCTTCTAAGTCAGGTCTTACCATCAAATATTGGTCTATAGCATATCTTGCAGCTTCAGTCATATAAACTATTCTTTCCTTGTTACCCTTACCAATTACTGTAAATTCCAAGTCTTTTAAGCTAGTAGTATCCATAGATGTAAGTTCAGAAAGTCTTATACCAGTAGTTAAAAATAGTAAGACTATAGCAAAGTCCCTATATCTTAGAAAGGCATTCTTCTCCTGGGCTATGACTTCTAACAATCTTTTTGATTCATCAAAGGTCATATAAACTGGGTTTCTTTTTTTCATCTTTGGTAATTCTAGCTCTAAAGTTGGGTTTTCATCCAAGGACTTGGCTACAGTATTCAGATACTTATAAAAAGTCCTCAATGAAGAAACTTTTCTAGACCTTGTGGTTGTAGAATTGTCCCTGTCGTTGTCCCTATAAGATATGTAAGAATGCAAGTCTATAATGCTTATACCTTTTAAGTCTTCAACCTTAAGCTTTCTTATATCAATATCTTCAATCTCTTTTTCTTCAAAATCTAATAAGTTGAGTCTGTAGGTCATAAATTTTAAATATAATCTTAAGTCATAATAATATTCATGGACTGTATTTGGTGAGAGTCCCTTAATTGTCTTCAAATAACTTAAAAAATCTCTTAAGAAATATGGAATATCCTTGTACATAATTCCTCCTTAACCTATTATATACTATATTTGATCTTATTTTAAATGTTATAATAAGAAAATAAGGGAGCGAAATATATGAAAATATACCATACAAATGATATACACAGTAACTTTGAATTTTTTAAAAAGGCAAGTGCCTATATAAACGAAAATAAGAAAGATGAAGATTTATACTTGGATAGCGGTGACTTTGCCGACCTAAGTAACTTTATAGTCCAAGCCGATAGGGGACAATCAGCCCTTAAATTAGCCTTTTCTTTTAAGCTAGATGCAATGGCTATAGGTAACAACGAGCTTGACCTAGGCTATGATGCTGTAAGTTATTTAGTAAATAAATTTCCTTTAATCAGTGCGAATGTTACCGACGGGACTGGTAATAAAATTGAGGGTCTTAATGGATCAATTAGCATAAAGAAAAATGATATCAATTTTCTAGTTATTGCCTTGTCTCCATACTTTAATTCGCACTTTAGAGCTGGTGCTTACAACGATTTTCTAAAAAATGGTAATCTATTAACCACTGATCCTTTTGAAGCTATAGAACGAGAACTTGAAGCAAATAAAGGAAAATATGATTATCTAATTCTACTTTCCCATAGTGGACTTTGGATGGATGAAATATTTATTAAAAAATATCCACAAATAGACCTTATCCTTGGTGGACATTCACACGATGTATGGATAGACAGGAAATATTCCCAATCTGGACGAGGTGAAAACTTAGGGATAATTGACTTATCTATAATTGATAAAAAAATAACTATTGAAAGCATTGACCATAAATACCTAGATGAAAAAGAAAATATGAAATTTGATGAAATATATAAATCAAAGTCTGACCTAGCTACAAATATCTTATCCCAAGAAATTGCAGCTGTCGATAGTCTTTCATATGAACCATATGAAGAATGTCAGTTAATAAACTTTATATGCGATTCAATACTTGATGAGATGTCTGGCGACTTAGCAATCATGCATAATGGTATTGCTAATCATTCCTTAGTTAAACCGATTTCTAGACTAACTTTATTAGATACAATCCCATCCAAATTGAATCCAACCAAATACAAGGTTAAGGGTTCGGATATACTAGAAGCCATAAGCTTATCACAAGACCAAGATTATATTAGAAGACCTTCTAGAGGTCCAGGTTTTAGAGGTACTATAATTGGAGATTTATCATTTTCTTCTAATGTAAAGATACAAGAAGATCCTTTAAAAGTTACCATAGATAATGAAGAACTTGATCCAGTAAAAGAATATACAATTGTAAGTCACGACTATATACAAAGAGGTTCAATTTATCCATCATTAAAAACTGAAAATAAAAATGCCACATGGCATAAACTTTTTATAAGGGATTTGATGGAAAAGTATTTAAATAACCAAGATATATTTGATAGATCACTTATAAAAAGAAAATATCCAAATAAGACCCATTTTAGTCGAAAATAGACATATATTTACTTGTCTATATAAATAAAAAGCTCTTAAAACGCAAATTAGAGACGAATAGCTATTTTATCAGGTTTATAAAGTGTTTTTCTAGTATTATAGTATAATTTACTATAAATAGATAGAATTTACCGTGATTTAAATAATAAAGTAATAAGATCTAGTTAATTGAGCTAGTAAATAAATAATACAAGACACAAGAAATATAAAGTATAAGAAATTTAATACAAGAAGAATTGATGAGAAAATATTAAGGACAAGAGCTATATAAGATATAAGAATAGATTAAGTAGAAGCAGTTTCTAAAGGATAAGAAATTCATTTAGAGAATTTACAATAGATTTGATAGAGTAGTTAAATAATTTTTTGAGAGACATAGAGGACATACAAATTGCCTGAATTGAAATTAAGTATAAAAACTTGGAAGAATGGCTATAAAGCTGTATCAGAGCAGGTCTCTTCATTTCGATTTAAAAGAATGGGTTTTGTCGCAAAATTATTATTTTGTGACAAACTTTATATTTTTATATGGAAACATTTTTAGACACATCTTACCCTACCTTTATAACTACAACTAATTTTTATATCAATATAATTATTTAAAATATATAAAGAGAGAAATAAATTCTCTCTTTTTCCATTTATATTTTATTTAATATTAAGCAGATAAAATTATTTAACTAAAATATTTCTGCAATCATACATCTAGCAGATCCACCGCCATAAAATTCTATAGTACTTACATCTGCATGGACTATCTCTGTTGTCTTTTCAATAGCTGACTTTTGTTCCTCAGTTAAAGACTTATATGCATTGGTAGACATTACTATAAAATTATTTCCATCAGTACCTTTAAGTTCTAAGGTGTTTCCAAGCCCAGACTTTAATTGGTCGGGATATATTTCTATTATTTCATTTCCATCTTTTTCTAGAGACTCTCTTACTCTTCCCCTATCCTTTTCATCTATGGCTTGTAGACATATTAGGGCTTTCTTTTCACCAATTCCCATCATTATATTTGTATGGTAAATAATATTTCCATCTTGGTATGATTCAAAATAACAAGGCCTATGGCCTGTATCTTCACACCATTTTAAAAATAGGTCCTTGTCAGATCTTTCAGATAATGAAGTATAGGCTGTTTTATTCTTCCTATCTATAACAATAGCTCCGGTACCTTCAAGTACCATATTTTTCTCTCTTAAGTCAGAATAATCTCTTATATACAATTCACCTGAAGTCTTATTTTTAGCTATTTCTTCAACTTTAGATTTAAATTTATATATTTCTTCCTGCCTATTTTCAGCAAACATTGGATAAATTACTAAAAGTCCACCTTCATGGCTGGAAAACCAATTATTTGGAAAGATAGAATCAGGTGTATGTGGAATGGTAGTATCCTCGATTATATTTACTTTTACTCCCTTAGATCTAATAGCATCTACCAAGCCATTAAACTCTTCTAAGGCCTTCTTTTGAATGATTTCGGGCGACTTATTATCATTATTTTGATAAGTATTATTCACCGCAGTTTCTTCATTAAAATCAAATCTTTTTGGTTTGATCATTACAATTTCATCAGTGGTATGCTTAAACATATTTACTCCTAAATTAAATAGATCTGATTTACTTTATTAGTATATCAGACCTATTTTATCATATTTCTATTTTATTTTGCATAGGCAGAAGCTCTTATTTCTCTTATAACATGAACTTTTATCTTACCTGGATATTCTAATTCTTCTTCAATTCTATGGGCAATTTCTTGTGATAATAAGGTTATTTTATCGTCAGATATCTTATCTGGTTCTACTATAACTCTTATTTCCCTACCAGCTTGAATTGCATAAGCTGATTTAATACCATCATATGAATTAGCAATTTCTTCAAGGTTTGAAAGTCTTTGTAAGTAAGCTTCTATTGATTCTCTTCTTGCTCCTGGTCTTGCTGCTGAAATAGCATCTGCAGCTTGTACAACCATAGCTTCCAGTGAATTGAATGGTACATCAAAGTGGTGAGCTTCAACACAATGTACAATTTCTTCATTTATCTTATATTTTCTTAATAATCTTACACCAATTTCAACGTGTGTACCTTCAATCTCTTGATCTAAAGCCTTACCTATATCATGTAAAAGTCCAGCTCTTCTAGCTGTTCTCGCATTTATACCTAATTCGGTTGCTAGGTTACCAGCTATATTAGCAACTTCTACAGAGTGTTCTAAAACATTTTGTCCATAAGAAGTTCTGAAATTTAAAATACCTAAGGTCCTTATTATTTCATGTGGTAGACCGTGTACACGAGCTCTTTCTGCAGCATCTTCACCATATTGTCTAATCCTGTCTTCAACTTCTTCTACAGCTAGTTCATAAACTTCTTCTATCCTAGCTGGATGAATCCTACCATCAATCATTAATTTTTCTAATGTAATAGTAGCAATTTCTCTTCTTTTTGGATCATATGATGATAATACTACCGCTTCTGGTGTATCGTCGATTATAACGTCTACACCTGTTATATTTTCAAAAGATCTAATGTTTCTACCTTCTTTACCAATTATCCTACCCTTCATATCATCATTTGGAAGGGTTACTAGGGTAACTGATGATTGGGCTACAACATCAGAAGCTTGCCTTTGAACTGCTCTAGTGATAACTTCTCTAGCTAGTTTATTTTGATCTTCTTTTATTCTAGCTTCGTAGTCTCTTACTATAAGAGCTCTTTGGTGTTCAGCTTCTTCATTTGCCATGTCCAAAACTATTTGCTTAGCTTCTTCATTGGTTAATGAAGCAATCTTTTCTAATTCTAGCTTTTGTTCTTCTAGACTTTCGTCTATTTGTAATTCTTTTTCTTCAACATTTTTAAGCTTAGCATTTAATGATTCTTGTTTTCTATCAAGTTTTTCTGACTTTTTATCTAAGCTGTCTTCTTTTTTATCTAAAAGATCTTCTCTTTTATTTAATCTTTGTTCTTGTTTGCTAAGTTCGTTACGTTTTTTAGTTTCTTCTAATTCTATATTTTGTTTTAATTTATATACTTCTTCTTTAGCTGTCAACAAACTTTCTTTTTTTATATTTTCAGCATCTCTGTTAGCATCATCGATAATTCTTCTGGAAATATTCTCAGCAGAACTAATCTTGTTCCTATCAGATTTTTTCTTCATAATTGAAACAACAATATACCCAATTATAACTCCCACAAGCAAGGCAAGAACATAATATACTATATCCATATTGCCTCCTATTAGATGCTATTCTATTTTGTCTGAATCTTCTTCAACTACTTCTTCTTGCTTACCATATTGTAAGCTTTTAGCATGTTCTCTTACTTTTGTTTCTATTTCATCACATACATCTTGGTTTTCTTCTAGGTAAGTTTTTATATTTTCTCTACCTTGTCCTAGTCTTTCACCATCATATGAATACCAAGAACCTGCCTTATCAATAATTCCAAAGTCTACAGCTGTATCAAGTATTGTACCAGTTTTTGAAATACCTGTACCATACATAATATCAAATGTAGCTACTTTGAATGGTGGAGCAACCTTATTTTTAACAACTCTTACTTGAGTTGAGTTACCGATTACTTCATCCTTGTCTTTGATTTGTTCTTTTCTTCTAATATCAAGTCTTACACTTGAGTAGAATTTAAGAGCTATACCACCTGTTGTGGTTTCAGGGTTACCAAACATAATACCAATCTTTTGTCTCAATTGGTTCAAGAAAATTACAGTACAATTTGATTTTGCAACTATAGCCGTTAATTTTCTTAAAGCTTGGGACATAAGTCTAGCTAATAGACCAACATGGGTATCCCCCATATCCCCCTCTATTTCAGCTCTTGGAACTAGGGCTGCTACAGAGTCAACTACTATTATATCAACAGCATTTGATCTAACTAGTGATTCTGTAATAGCCAAAGCTTGTTCACCAGTATCAGGCTGTGATAAAACTAAGTTTTCTGTATCAACACCTAAATTTTTAGCATAGTTTACATCTAAAGCATGCTCTGCGTCAATAAAGGAAGCAATCCCACCCAATTTTTGTGCTTCAGCTATAGAATGTAAGGCTAAGGTTGTTTTACCAGATGATTCGGGACCATAAATTTCAACTATCCTACCCCTTGGTAAGCCACCAATGCCTAGAGCTATGTCTAGGTTAAGAGCTCCAGTAGGAATAGCGTCAATATTTGGTACTGCAGCTTCATCACCAAGCACCATTATTGATCCTTTACCATATGACTTTTCAATTTGTGATAAGGCCCTATCGAGGGCTTTTTTCTTTTCTAAATCAATATCAGTCATTTGTCCTCCTATATATTGTCTAAGTCTAGGACTTCAATATTTTTAATGAGGTAGTCTAAACCTGAAATGATTGTAAGTATAACTGATAAATATAGGAAAATGCTATATACATATGCTGGCACAAAAGTTAATTGGCCACTTAATAAGTATAAGATTATTGTTATCATTTGGCTGGTTGTCTTTACTTTTCCGTAAATAGATGCTGCAATGGTTATATCTCTTGATGCAGCAAGCATACGTAGGCCGTCGATCAATAATTCCCTAAAAATTATAACAATCATTGGCCATGCAGGTATCAAACCTGCTCCAACTAGGACTATAAATCCAGCTTGTGTTAGCACCTTATCTACTAATGGATCCATAAATTTACCAAAAGTAGTGATTAAATTTCTAGATCTAGCTATATGGCCATCTAGAAAGTCCGTTGCTGCTGTTAAAGCAAATATTACAGCTGGTATTACTGAATCAACACCATAAATGTTAAAAACTATTACAAAAACTGGAACCATAAACAACCTGATTAGGGTCAATTTATTAGCTAAGTTCATTTTTAACATCTCCATCTCCTAACATATTTTCATATTCATCTAAGGTCATCAATACATTTCTTGGTTTTGAACCATCCTGTTCGCTTACAATTCCACTTAGGGTCATTTGGTCTATAATCCTGCCAGCTCTGGCATAACCAACCCTAAATCTTCTTTGTATAGCAGATATTGATGCAGTATCTTCCATAATAACGAATCTTACCGCCTCGTCAAATAGTTCATCTACCTCATCTAATGAATCATTAGACTTGTTTACTTCTTCTATTTTTTTATTAAAACTATCATTAGTTTCTTCAACTATATTTTTGTTTTTTACATATGTTACGACTCTTTCAATTTCATGGTCTGTAACAAATGCACCTTGTACCCTCTTTGGTTTTGGTAGTTTGCTTGGATAGTAAAGCATATCCCCCTTACCTAAAAGCTTTTCAGCTCCGGCCATATCAATGATGGTCCTAGAGTCAACACTCGATGCAACTTGAAAGGCTATCCTTGATGGTATATTGGCTTTAATAATACCAGTAATAACATTCACACTTGGTCTTTGTGTAGCTATTATAAGGTGAACACCACTTGCCCTACCCATTTGAGCTAGTCTAGTAATATAATTTTCAACATCCTTAGATGCTTCCATCATAAGGTCAGAAAGCTCATCAATAATAACAACTAAATAAGGTAGTTTCTCTAGTTCACTTTCACCATTTTCGTCAATTTCTTCTTGGACCTTAGCATTATAAGCTTTTATATCCCTGGCTCCAGCTTCAGAGAATTTTTCAAACCTGCTAGTCATTTCTCTTACAGCTTCATTTAATGATGCTGTAGCTTCTGAAGCCTTTGTAACAACCTTTCTTCCCCTTAAATGTGGAATATTGCTATATACTTTTAGTTCAACCATCTTTGGATCAATCATGATAAATTCTACTTCTTGAGGTGAGTACTTGTAAATAATACTCATGATAATAGCATTCATCATAACTGACTTACCTGAACCTGTAGCACCAGCAATTAGAAGGTGTGGCATGGCATTGATTTTAGCATATTGTGGATGACCAAATATATCTCTACCGATTACTACGGTAATATCGTCATCTTCTTTTAAGAATTGTTCAGTTGAAACAAGTGACCTGAATGTAACTGTATCTTTTTCCCTATTAGGTACTTCTATACCTACATAAGGCTTACCAGGTATAGGAGCTTCAATCCTTATACTTGGAGCTGCAAGCGCCATAGCTAAGTCATTTGAAAGATTAGTTATCTTTGAAACTTTCACCCCTATCTGTGGTTTTACTTCATAAGAAGTTACTGTAGGTCCATTGTTGATATTAACAACTTCTGATTCTATACCAAAACTTTCTAAGGTATTTTTAATGATTTCAGAATTTTTCAGTAAAATACTTTCATCATCACTTACATTAGTATCTGATTTATTTAATAGGTCAATTGGTGGTTTTATATATTCATAATCTTCATCATACTTGATGGCCACCTGACTTCCAGAACTAATTTCTTCTTCAAAAATTTCATTATCATAAGTGCCTGTATTTTCTTCACTAGCATTATGATACGAAATATTTGGAACTATATCTTCTTCGATTGCTTCATTCCCAAAATTTTCAATATAATTATTTTCTTTTGTATCAATAATAGTTTTTTCCCTAGTTTTTAACTCTGGTTTTCTAACTTTTTTACTATTATTATCTCTTTTTGTAAGATTAGATAGTTTGTAGAAAATATTTTTGAAAAAATCTGCAATAGATTTATCAAATATATAAAAATAAGAAATAAAGAATAATAGAATAGTTAAGATATATATTCCAATATCAGCAATTAAGGCATTTATTATAAAATATATAGATGTAAAGATAACACCTATACCTGAATAACTTAACGCTTGAGAATAAGAGTTTTCAACCATAGCATTATAATTTCCGCCCCTATTGTATATAGTCCCTAATATCAATATTAAAGATAAAATAAGAAGGCTTATAACGCTAATATCCGACTTATGCTTTACCCAAAACTTCTCATTATTTAGTGCAAAAAACATAAATAGACTGTAAAAAGGTAATATGTAAGCTGTCAATCCAAATACTATAAAAATTGCTTGACTAATATATTTGCCCAGTATACCCATTTTATCTTTTAATAAAATAACAGATATAAAGACTACAAATAGACTGATAGCCAAAATAAGCTTTACTAAAGCTTGATCTTTTTTATTTTTATTAGTATTTCTTCTATTTTTAGCCATATTTACCCCCATATAAACTCTTTTATAATTATATCATATTAGAGCTTTATAATAAAGATTGTAAAAATAAAAAATGCTAGAAAAATCTAGCATTTTTAAGTATTTTAAATTCTTAATTTTATTAAACTATTCTCTTTCAAGTAAGTCTTTTCTTGATAGGTTTATTCTACCCTTGTCATCAACTTCAAGAACCTTAACCATGATTTCATCGCCTTCTTTTACCACATCTTCAACTTTTTCGACTCTCTTATGGTCTAATTTTGAAATGTGAACAAGGCCTTCTTTGTTGTATCCAAACTCTACAAAGGCTCCAAAGTTTGTAATCTTTACAACCTTACCTAGGTATACGTCACCCTTTTCAGGTTCTTCAACAATACCATTTATAATTTCTAAGGCTCTTTCTCCTGAAGGTCCATCTGGTGCTGTGATTGTTACTAAACCGTCGTCTTCAATATCAATCTTAACTCCAGTTTCTTCAATTATCTTGTTGATTGTTTTACCACCAGAACCGATAACTTCTCCAACCTTCTTAGGATCAACCTTTACTGAGAAGATTCTTGGAGCATTTGGTGATAATTCTTTTCTTGGTTCAGCTATAGCTCCTAAAATCACATCTAAAATCTTTAATCTTGCAACTTTAGCATCATCTAGAGCTTGAGTAAGAACTGATCTGTCTATACCATCAATCTTAATATCCATTTGTAGAGCTGTTATACCATCTTTTGTACCAGCTACTTTGAAGTCCATATCTCCTAGGTGGTCTTCAAGTCCTTGGATATCTGTAAGTATAGATAAGTCAGCACCTTCTTTAATCAATCCCATAGCAATACCTGCTACAGGTGCTTTTATTGGTACACCAGCATCCATTAATGATAGAGTTGAACCACATACTGATGCCATTGAAGATGAACCATTTGATTCTAAAACTTCTGATACAAGTCTCATTACATATGGGAAGTCTTCTTCTGCAGGTAGTACTGGTTCTAAAGCTCTTTCAGCAAGTCTACCATGACCAATTTCTCTCCTACCAGCTGATCTAAATCTTCCAATTTCACCAACTGAATATCCAGGGAAATTGTAGTGGTGCATGTATCTCTTGGTTACTTCTTCTTCGGTCATACCATCAATGTATTCTTTTTCTGAAGGTCCTGCTAGGGTAGCAATATTTAATACTTGAGTTTGTCCCCTAGTAAATAAACCGGAACCATGAACCTTTGGTACTAAAGCAACTTCTGCTGATAGTGGTCTGATTTCTGTTAGTTTTCTTCCATCTGGTCTAATCTTATCTACAGAAATTAGTCTTCTTACAATAGTTTTTTCTAATTGGTTAAATATTCTAGAAACTTCTTTTAGTAAGTCTTCATTATCTTCATCTTCTTCGTCAGTATATTTTTCTAAGACTTCTTCTTTTAAGACATTTACGTCATCTTCTCTACTTGCCTTGTCTGCATTTTTAAGAGCTTCTTTGATTCTTGATCCAAATTCGATTTCGATATCGCTATATAATTGTGGATCTACATCTTCATATTCAAATTCTTTTTTCTCTTTACCAATTTCTGCTACAACTGTATCAATAAAACGGCAAATATTTTTAATTTCTTCATGACCAAATAAGATTGCTTCTAGCATTTCTTCTTCTGTAAGCTCTTGAGCTCCAGCTTCTACCATCATGATAGCTTCTTCTGTACCAGCTAATGTCAAAGCAAGTTTTGATTTTTTTCTTTGTTCTTTATTTGGATTTATAATATATTTACCATCAATATATCCTACTTCTACCCCAGCTATTGGACCCATAAATGGTATGTCAGAAATAGATAGGGCTATTGAAGCGCCAATTGTTGATAAGATACCATATTCATGGTCTTCATCTGCTGATAAAACTGTAGCAACTATTTGAACATCATTATTATACCCTTCTGGGAATAATGGTCTGATAGGTCTATCTATCATACGTGCTGTAAGTGTTGCCTCATCTGTTGGTTTACCTTCTCTTTTTACATATCCACCTGGTATCCTACCTACAGCATACATCTTTTCTTGAACTTCTACTGATAGTGGGAAAAAGTCTATACCTTCCCTTGGTTTGTCTGATGCAACTGCAGTCACTAAAACCATTGTGTCACCAGATCTTAAGGTCAAGGCAGCATTTGCTTGTTTGGCAAGTTTGCCTACTTCAATATCAAATTGATTATGATCTGATTTATATTTAAATGTATTTACCATACTTTCTCCTTTAATAGCACCTGCTATTATATATTTTTATTCTTTTCTTCTCTTTATATATTAACATAGAACTTTAGTAATTGTGTAAAATCATTTGTGTTTATACTAAATTAAATAAAGCTGAAGTCAATATATATTAACTCCAGCTCTAAATTATGTTCTATTATTATCTTCTTAATTTTAATTTTGAAACGATATCTCTGTATCTTTCAATATCTTTCTTTTCTAAGTAGTTTAATAGACCTCTTCTCTTACCGATTAACATGTATAAACCTCTTCTTGAAGCACTATCTTTTGGATTTGCTTTTAAGTGTTCAGTAAGGTTGTCTATTCTGTGTGAGAATATAGCAATTTGTACTTCTGGTGAACCTGTATCACCTTCTACTCTACCATATTCTTTGATTAATTCTACTTTCTTTTCTGGTGTTATCATATCTTCCTCCATATTTTTATATTTCACTTTTTACCGAGTAAAGACCGGAGTCCTCTATTACCAAGCAAAAGTACTTAATTAGTATAACAAATAATATTAGTTTTGTAAATTATTTTCCTTATATTTTAAGGCGAAATCTAGGTCTTGGTCCATTTGTTTAATAAGTTCTTCTTTACTATCAAACTTTATTTGTCCCCTTATCCAATCTATAAATTCAACTTTCACCTTTGAACCATATATTTTTTCATTGAAATCTAAGATAAAAACTTCTACTTTTATATCCTTACTATCAGTAACTGTAGGATTTGTACCTATTGAAGTCAATGATAGGTATCTATTTGAGTTAATATAAATATTGGTCAAGTATACCCCTTCAGCAGGTAAAACATATGGGAAATCTAAATCAAGGTTTGCAGTTGGATAACCCAATTCTTTGCTTCCTATTTTTTTGCCATGAACAACTTGTCCTTTAACTGTATACTTGTCTCCAAGTAAAGAAGATGCTTCTTTTACTTCTCCGGATTTTATCAAGTCTCTAATCAAGGTTGATGATAATTTAGATCCTTTATATAAATAATCATCTACAATATAAGCATGTAAAATCTTATCTTTTTCATATTGCAAAATGTGACTAACATTGGCATCATCCTTTTTACCAAAAGTATAGTCTCTTCCACAAACAATCGAATTTGCCTTTAATTGACCAACTATAAAATCAAGCATAAATTGGTCCCTATTTAATTTAGCGAATTCTTCACTAAAGTCTTTTATAAATATATAGTCCATACCAAGTTTTTCTAAAGTTTCTATCTTATCTTCTAATGAATTAAGATATCTTCTCTCAAATTGAGGAAAGACTTCATTGGTATGTTGCTTAAAAATAAGCACTGAAGATTTTATATCTTTTTCTTTAGCAACATCAATAGCCTTTTTTATAATATTTCTATGTCCTAGGTGAAAACCGTCAAAATTTCCTAGAGCTATTGCTGATTTATCAATAGATTCTGTTGAATTTTCTTTATCTAAATCAATTATTCTTGCCAAATCAATTTCTCCATTTTTAAAATATTATCTTTTCTTAGAGCTAAGCCTAAGAAATCATTATTGTTAAAAACTAAAGTCAAAGTATTTTCTTGTATTTTTTCTGATTTTTTAATATCTTTCACATTAATTCTTTGACCATTTATAAGTCTAAATCTTATATTTTCATCAACAACAAAACTAGGTAAAGTATCTAAAACATCTTCTGGATTTATTATTAAATTATAAAGCTCTTCGCTTGAATACTTATCAATATCAAATATATCAACAGTTTGTTCTATTGATAAGTTACCTACTTTAACTCTTTGCAAGTCAGTCATAAAGGCATAGGTCCCAAGATTTCTTCCTAGCTCATGGACTATAGATCTTATGTATGTACCTTTAGAACAATCAATATAAATTCTTGCCTTATTAGCATTAAGATCTAATAGTTTTATATCATGGATAGTAACCTTACGAGCTTTTATTTCAACTTCTTTACCTTCTCTAGCATATTCATAAAGCTTTTTACCATCAACCTTAATAGCTGAATAAATAGGAGGTACTTGTGATATTTCCCCCTTAAATTTATTCAATTCTTTATTTATTTCTTCTTTAGTAAATATTTGCTTGTCAGAAATATTGATTACTTCCCCTTCACAATCATAGGTGGAAGTTTCTTTTCCAAATTCTAAGTCTGCTATATAAGCCTTACCTAAGTCACTAATATATTGGGAGAGTTTTGTAGCTCTACCAATACACATTGGTAGAACACCAGTTGCAATTGGATCTAAGGTGCCTGTATGGCCAATTTTTTTTGTTCCTAATTTCCTTCTTAAAATCGCAACTACATCATGGGAGGTCATATTTTTAGCTTTATTTATCGCTAAGATCCCCATCTTCATATAATTTCTCCATTCTCTCGTTTAATCTTGCAAATACTTGATCAATATTGCCTTTTACTGTAGCACCTGACGCTCTTACATGGCCACCACCGCCAAATTCTACGGCAATTTTGGAAACATCTACTTGGGCTTGTGACCTAAAGCTTAATTTAGTTTCTTCTTCAGATTCTTCTTTTGCTATAGCTGAAACTTCAATTCCATTTATAGTTCTTAACATTGATACTAAACCTTCAGCATCATCCATTGTCATTCCAAATTTTGCAACTAGATCTTTAGTAATTTTTGCTGTTATTATTTGTTTACCAATTCTTGTGGCATTCTTGATTACTTCCACTTGTAAGAATAGTTGGTTAACATCTAACCTATCATATAGCTCTTCTTGAATCTTCTTTTTATCAGCTCCAAGCCTAATTAATTTTGCAGCATTTTCCAAAGTTTTTGCATCTGCTGCATCATATTGGAACCTATAGGTATCAGTCATTATACCTAAATATAAGTAGTTTGCAGCTTCTTTTGGTATTTCAATATTTGAATTTATAAATATTTCTGCCACCATTTCACTAGCTGATGATGACATATATATAATATCATTGTTTGAATAGCCTTTATTTGTGACATGATGGTCAATGATTGCTGTATCCTCAGCTTCATCCATATACTTAGCTGATGATCCTATTCTTTCCTTATCAGCACTATCTACAGATATAAATAAGTCAGCTTTTTCAAATTCATCATTGAAGTATATATCATCCCTGTACATAAAATTGATGTATTTTGGATATTCGTCATTTTTTACTACAAAAGCATTCTTGCACATATTTCTTAAAATAAGGCAAAGACCAAATGAAGATCCAATAGCATCTCCATCTGGTGCAATATGTGCAGAAATTAAAATATTTTGTGCTTTATCAATTTGTTTAATAAGTTTATTTATCTTCTCTTGCATCTATTGCCTCATTATCTTTTTTAATAACTTGATCAATAAGTTTATCTAGCTTATTAACTTTTTCAAGATGTTCATCTAGGGTAAATCTCAAATCAGGAATATGACGTAGGTTCATCCTTGTTCCCAATAGTTTTTTTATATATCCTATTGAAGAAGTCAAACCAGCCATGGTTTCTTCCTTTTCTTTTTTATCACCTAAAACTGAAACATATATTTTTGCTGATTGTAGGTCATCTTTCAAATCTATTTCTGTTATTGAAGTAATTGGTGCAATCCTTGAATCTTTTAGGTCTTGATTGATAATAACAGAAATTTCTTTTTGCATTTCTGATGCAATTCTTGATATTCTAGTTTTTTTCATCTTATCTCTCAACTTCCTTGTCTACATAAGCTTCTATTACATCGCCTACCTTAATGTCGTTGTAGTTTTCTATACCTAAACCACCCTCATATCCTTGATTTAATTCTCTTACGTCATCTTTAAATCTCTTAAGTGAAGATAATTTTCCTTCGTAAACAACAATGTTATCTCTAATAAGTCTTACACCGGCATCTCTCTTCATTTGACCATTGGTTACATAAACACCCGCTATATTACCAACTCTTGGTATCTTGAATACATCTCTTACTTCAGCTGTACCGATAACTTGTTCAACATATTTAGGTGATAACATACCCTTAATAGCTTTTTCTAAGTCTTCAATAGCTTCATAGATAACTCTGTAAGTTCTAATTTCAATACCATTTTCTGCTGCTTGTGATTTAGCTCCTTGGTTTGGTCTTACGTTGAAACCTATTATTATAGCATTTGATGCAGAGGCTAACATTACGTCAGATTCATTTATACCACCTACAGCACCGTGAACTATATTAATCTTTACTTCTTCATTTGATAATTTTTGAAGTGAGCTTGTAACAGCATCTATAGTACCTTTTACATCAGTCTTAACTAAGATGTTAATCTCTTTCAGGTCACCATCTGAGATTTTTTCATATAATTGGTCAAGGTTAACTTGTGATGTTCTCTTCACAAAGTCTTCTTTTTCTTGTTGGGCTACTTTTTCAGCATATTTTCTAGCAGTCTTTTCATCTTTAACTACATAAACCTTGTCACCAGCTTCTGGCACATCTGATAAACCTAATACTTGTACAGGTGTAGATGGTTTAGCTTTTTTCACTTGCTTTTGGCTAGAGTCAAACATGGCTCTTACCTTACCATATGAATGTCCTGAAACAATAAAGTCGCCTTGTGATAAAGTACCTTTTTCAACAAGAATATTTGCAACTGGTCCCCTACCCTTATCTAATTGAGCTTCTATAACTGTTGCTACTGCAGGTCTGTTTGGATTTGCCTTTAATTCTTTTAATTCAGCAATCATTTGAACCATTTCTAATAGCTCATCAACACCTTCACCTGTGTGAGCAGATACTGGAATCATAACTGTATCCCCACCCCAGTCTTCAGGCATTAAACCGTGTTCAGCTAATTCAGTTTTAACTCTGTCAGGATTTGCTTCATACTTATCCATCTTGTTTATAGCAACAACTATTGGGTTACCAGCAGCCTTGGCGTGGTTGATAGCTTCAATTGTTTGAGGCATAACTCCATCATCACCAGCTACTACCAAGATAACAATATCTGTTGTATTTGCACCTCTAAGTCTCATTTGAGTAAAGGCTTCGTGACCTGGTGTATCTAAAAATACAATCTTTTTGTCATTTACATAAACTGTTGAAGCACCAATATGTTGGGTAATACCACCAGCTTCTCCACTTGCAACTCTAGAATTTCTAATCCTATCAAGTAAGGAAGTTTTACCGTGGTCTACGTGTCCCATTACTGTGATAATTGGAGCTCTTTCAACCAAGTCTTCTTCCTTATCTTCAAAGTCTAATTTAGAAATATCATCTTCATCATTAGATTCAGCTTGTTTTTCTTCAACTTCAATATCAAAGACCATACCTAATTCTATAGCTTGGTCAATAGTTAAAGCTTGGTTCATGTTAAGCATTAAGCCCATTTTCATAAGTTCAGTTATTATTTGTGAAACTGGCTTTCCTAATAGATCAGCAAGTTCTTTTACTGTAACTCCTTCTTCAACATAGATTTTATCTGGACTTTCTAAAACTTCTTTTTTAGTTTCTTCCGCTTGAGCGTTTTGGTTTCTTTGTTTTTTCTTTTCTTTTTTTCTATTACGTTTAGCATCTTTTTTGATTTGCGCATCTAGCTGGTCATCATATTCGTCAAAGATATCTTCTTCAACTTCTTCTACCACTTCTTTTGTTTCCTTTGGCTTATTCTCATCATTTATTTCGTGATAGTAGTCTCTTATCAACTCTAGGTTTTCACCTTCTATCACTTCCATATGACTATTTATATCTAAACCAAATTCTTCGTTTAATTCCTTTATCAATTCCTTACTTGATAAACCAACTTCTTTTGCTAATTCATAAATTCTTAATTTTGTCATATAAACACCTTTCTACATAGACTCTAACTCCTTATAGATTTCATCTGGAACATCAACTTTCAAGTGTCTATTTAATAGTTTTTTGTCTATGATCTTTTCAATAGTTTGCTTATCCTTGCAAAAATAAGCTCCTCTACCGTTTATTTTTCCATCATGGTCAATGCTTACAGTTCCATCTTTTTGTCTTACCACTCTTAACAAATCATTTTGTGGGAATTCTTCTCTGCAAACAATGCACTTTCTTAATCTAATCTTATTTGTTTTCATATTAATTCATATCAAAATATTCTAAAGCTTCTTGTAATTCTTCACCTTCTAATGAAGACATATGACTTTTGACATTTATTGAAAGATTTTTCTTTAAGCTTGCTATTAATTCTTTACTTGATAAGCCAACTTCTTTTGCAAGCTCATAAACTCTTATAGAATCAGTTTCACCTTCATCTACTTGTTTATCTTCTTCAGTTTCTTTTACATCTTCATCTTCTAGACTTTCATCATCAATACTTGCATCTAAGTCAGCCTTATCTTCAATATTTTCATCTTCTTCAGATTCAGCAGCTTCTTTGTACTGTTCTTCAAGCTGTTCAATTATTTCATCTTGTTGGGATTCTGGTTTTATATCAATCTTCCAACCTGTCAATTTAGCAGCTAATCTAACGTTTTGACCTTCTTTACCAATTGCTAAAGACAATTGATTGTCAGGAACAAAGGCTGTTGCTTCTTTAGATTTTTCATCTGCAAATACATAAACTACTTCAGCAGGTGATAAGGAATTTGATATATATACTTTGATATCTTCATCCCAAATGATTATATCTATTTTTTCACCATTTATTTCATCTACGATTGCATTTACCCTGCTACCCTTCATACCAACTGTTGCCCCAACTGGATCTATATTTTCATCTGTAGCTCTTACTGCAATCTTAGTTCTAAATCCTGCTTCTCTGGCAATTGACATTACATCAACTAAACCTTGAGATATTTCAGGAACTTCTAATTCAAATAATCTTGTAACAAAGGCTCCATCTTTTCTAGACAAAATAATTTGTGGACCCTTTGGTGTATCTTTAACTTCTTTTACATATACCTTGATCCTGTCACCTGGTTTAAAGTTCTCACCTTCAACAGTTTCTCTTTCAGGTATGATACCTTCTGATTTGCCTAAATCTACATATATGTTGTTGCGGTCAATTCTTTGAACACTACCATTTAGTAATTCTTTTTCTTTGTCTATATAACTGTCATATATTGATCTTCTTTCTGCATCTCTTAAAAATTGGATCACTATATTTTTACCCTTTTGAGCAGCTACCCTTAAAAAGTCTTTAGGTTTTACTTGTAGTTTGATTTGGCCACCTAATTTAGATCTTTTTCTATAAGATAAGGCTTCTTCCAAGGAAATTTGAGTTTCTTTATTTTCTACTTCTTCAACTATATCTTTTATTGAATATACCTTAATATCACCATTGTCTTTATTAAAGTCAATTTCAACATTTGATTCACCATATTGCTCTTCATAACTTTTGATTAAAGCTTTTTCAATAGCATCTATGATATCTTGCTTATTAATTCCTTTTTCTCTTTCTAATTCATCAAGAGATCTTATAAAATCTTTATTCATTTCACTTTTAAAATCTTACTAATTGTCTTATAAGACTTATATCCTTTCTATCAAATTTCTTTTCTTCATCATTTTCCATTAAAATAGTTAAGTAATCATCAGAATAGTCAACTATAAAGCCATCATATTCTTTAGATCCATCTATCTTTTTATATAACTTCACTACTACTTCATTATGCATGTTTCTTCTTAAATCATCAGTTGTTTTAAGCGGTCTATTTAAGTCCGGAGATGAAACCTCCAAATAATACTGCTTATCTATAGGGTCAATTTCATCTAGTCTTTCGCTTAAATACCTAGCAACTATTTCTGTATCATCAATAGTTATACCTTCTTCATTCCATATAAATAATCTTAGGTAAAAGTCCCCATCTTCATGAACAAATTCAAGGTCTATAAGTTCATATCCCTTTTCTTCAAGTTCTTTTTCTAAGATAAGTCTTAGATCTTCTAACATCTCATTTGTCATACCATCTCCTCGATATAAACAATAAAGAGTGGGAACTCCCACTCTTTAGTAACATTCTATCTTCATCAACCTTATTATAACAATTATTTATAAGCAGGTCAAATTTAATACTTATATGCTAAAGAAATCAATTTGATTAGTTTCTTGCATACCTTCAAACAAACCAAGATCTTCTATACTTGCCATAGCGGTCCTGTTTGTTATAGTTCTTTGTTTAAAATCTTCTTTAGATATAAACTTGCCATTTTCCCTGGCCTTAGCTATGTCTAAAGCTATTGCTTCTGATACATTGTCTATAGCCATTAGTGGTGGTCTTATAGTAGATTTATCTATTACTTCAAAGTTTGTTGGATGAGATTCATACAAGTCTATATCCGCAAATTTAATTCCCCTTGCATACATTTCTTCTGCTAATTCATAGGTATAAAAGACATTATCAACAAAACCAGGTTCTTGTTTTAGTTGTTTTATAAAAACTGTTAAATAATCTAGACCTTGCTTTATCTCTGCAAATTTAAAGTCTGAGATTTCATTTGTAAAACTCACAGCATAAAAATATGCTGGATAATGGACTTTAAAATATGCAATCCTATAAGACATCATTACATAAGCAGCAGCATGAGCCTTAGGGAACATATACTTGATTTTCAGACAAGAATCAATATACCACTGAGGTACATTGTTATTTTTCATCTCTACAATTTGTTCTTCAGTAAGTCCTCTACCTTTTCTTACCTGCTCCATTATAATAAAAGCTAATTTTGATTCTAAACCTTTATCAATTAAATAGTTCATAATATCATCACGGGTACAAATAGCAGACTTTAGAGTTGCTGTACCAGCTTTAACTAGTTCTTGAGCATTACCAAGCCACACGTCTGTACCATGAGATAAACCTGATATCCTAATTAACTCATCAAAGGTAGTTGGTTTTGTATCATCTAACATGGTCCTTACAAAATAAGTACCAAATTCTGGTATACCTAAACTTCCATTATTTATATTTGTGTAGTCATGCTTAATATTTAACTTTTCAGTTGATGAAAAGATTGACATGGTATCAGAATCTGATAAGTCAACATTTACCGCATTTATCTTTGACATATCAGATAAAAGCCTAATAACTGTAGGTGAATTATGACCCAATAAGTCCAACTTCAACAAGTTTTCTTCAATGGCATGGTAGTCAAAGTGTGTAGTTATAATGCCGGATTCTTTTTTATCAGCTGGGTATTGGACAGGTGTAAAGTCTTCGATATCCTTTTCTTCAGGCACTACTATCAAACCACCAGCGTGCTGACCGGTAGACCTTTTTACCCCTACTATTTTCCTCTTTACTCTATTGATATTAGCATAATCAGTCTTGATTAAATCATAATCCGGATAAAACTCTTTGAATTTCAAGGCCATACCAGCAGCTGTTTTATCAGCAACTGTACTTAAGGTACCTGCCCTAAATACCTTACCCTTACCAAATAAACTTTCAGTGTACTTGTGTATCTTTGACTGGTATACGGAAGCAAAGTTAAGGTCTATATCAGGTTCCTTATCTCCTTCAAAACCTAAGAAAGTTTCAAAAGGAATATCAAAGCCATCCTTGTTCAGCATTTCATTACATACAGGACAATTTTTATCTGGTAGGTCAACTCCTGTAGCATATTCATCAGATTTCACAAATTCAGTATACTTACATGATCCACAAACATAGTGTGGAGGAAGAGGATTTACTTCTGTAATATCTGCCATGGTAGCAGCAAATGAAGATCCTACTGAACCCCTTGAACCAACTAAGTATCCATCATCAATTGATTTTTCTACAAGTAGCTTTGCAATCATATAGAGGGTTGCATAGCCATTTGAAATGATTGAATCTAATTCTTTATTTAATCTTTCTTCAACTATTTCAGGCAAGTCATCTCCATATATAGACCTAGCTTTTCCAAAACTTGTATCCCTTAATTGCTTTTCAGCATCTTTGATTTTTGGTGGGAAGGTACCTGAAGCTATAGGTGATATTTTTTCTATCATATTGTTAAGCTTGTTTGGTCCTTCAATCACTAGCTCTCTTTTAGTATCTGCGTCTAGATAGTCATATTGGTCAAGCATTTCATCTGTTGTCTTAAAATAGAAGGCGCCTGAATTTTCTAAGGACCTTTTTCTTGGATAATTTTTAATAATATTTCTATATGGATAATCTTTTTTGTCTAAATAATAAACATCCCCTATGGCTAAAATAGGAATGTCATTCATTTTAGCAAGGTCAATCATCTTTTTATTTATTTCAATAAAGTGGTCCATATCCTTTATATATGACCTATTAATAAGGTGGTCAGTAAAATCTAAAGGTAATATTCCTAGGAAATCAAATTTCTTTATTTCTTCATTTAGTATATGGTCATCATATTCCAAGGCTGTTAGGTTAAAGAGTTTGGACTTGTAATTTCCTGTACCTATCAATAGGCCTTCCTTGTGGTCTTCATATAGCTGATATGGAATCCTAGGTTCCCTATAAAAATAATCTAGGTTTGACTTTGTAACTAAGGTATACAAATTCTTTAGGCCAATATAATTCTTGGCGAAAATTATATTTTGATATTCCTTATTTTCCCCCTTAGGCATTTTGGTAGGCAATTTATTTATATCCTTATCTACCTTACTGCCTAGCTCTTCTATTTCTCTCAACATATGCAAGAATATCTCTGCAGTTGCCTTTGCATCATCTGAAGCCCTATGGTGGTTCAGTAATGATACTTGGTAGTTTTTAGCCAGGGTATTTAACCTATGATTTTTAAATTCTGGATGTAAGGCCCTAGATATATAAAGGGTATCCATGTAAACTGGTTTAAATTCTAAATCTAAGTCATTAGCCTTTGCTATGACAAAAGGAACGTCAAATTCTGCATTATGGGCAACTAAAATAGTGTCTTTTGCAAATTCTAAAAATCTTGGCAATACCTTATCTATGGTTTCAGCATTTGAAACCATGTTATTGGTAATACCAGTTAATTCAGTAGTAAAGTCACTTAAGGGTTCTTGAGGATTTACAAACTCTTCGAAAATATCAATAATTTTGCCATCTCTAATCTTAACAGCACCAAATTCTATAATTTTATCAGTAAAATTAGACAATCCTGTAGTTTCAATATCAAAAGCAACAAAGTCTTTATTTTCGACTTCAAGATTATAGTGGTTTACTAATATACTTGGATAATCTTCTGATAAATTAGCCTGCATGCCATAATTTACTTTTATATCATATTTTTTTGCAAATTTATTGATTTCTGGATATGCCTGCACGTTAAACAAGTCTGTTATACCTACAGCCTCATGACCATAATTTTTTAGTCTTTCAAATAACTCTGAAATTTCAACTATGGACTCCAAGTTTGAAGCCTTAGTATGAATATTCATCTCTATTCTTTTGTCATGGCTAGTATCAGTTTTAACTGGCAAAACTATTTCTTCAATACCAGAGACATTTAAAACCATTGCCCTTTCGTAATCGTCATACCTATAACTACCATTAACGATAACACCCATTCCATTTTTTACAGATGCTTCAAAGGCTGGAAAATTTTTATCATTAACAAATAACTTACACCTTAAGGCCTCATAACCATCATCTATATCAAAACTTACAATTGTAGAATTTGTAATTTTTCTATAATTAAGTTCAAATATTTGCCCTTTTATCGAAACTCTGGATCCATCTTCTGTAAGGCTATCTATGGAAGTCATAATTTTAGGAGCAGTTTTTATAGATCCATATTCAAAGGCTCCTTTTTCCATCTGTTCCACTTTAACTTCTTTTTCTTTATTTTTTATTTGACTATTTTGAATTTGTTCTTGTAATTGCAATTCTTTTTCTTTTAATCTTTTTTCAATATCTAAAAGTTGATTTTCACTTAATTCATTTTCTATAAATCTTATCTTTATACCGAGTTTTTCAAGTCTTTCCTTAAATTGCTTAAATTGAATATTTGTTTCATATAAATTAGCTTCAGAAATATTATTTAATGAAATTATAAGTTCATTATTTATAAGTTCTGTTTTAATACTCATGAATTTTTCATTTAATTCATCTAAGATTTCTTCAAGTAAAATAATATTCAGCTCTATAAAAACAGGCATATTTTCTAATCTTTGCTTTATGTCTTCAATAATCTGATCTCTTATTTCAAGATCTAAGGCTAAAAGATTTATCTCCAATATATTTTCAAGCTTAAAAAACGAAACATCATCAAGGATGAGTTCCGTTTCATATTTTTTATTAATTTCATCAAGTATTTTGTTAAATTTCATTTTATCTCCTCAATAAAATTATCTAAAAAGTTTAACAATATCATTATAAGAAACTACTAAAATCAATGCTAATAGAGCGAAAAATCCTATAAAAGTAATAGTAGTTTCAAATTTCTCATTTACCTTTTTACCAGTAATCATTTCAAACAAGTTGAATACTAATTTAGACCCATCTAAGGCTGGTATAGGTAAAAGATTAAATAAGCCTAAGTTTAAGGAAATCAAGGCTGCCATATTAATATAAGTAAGGAAACCATAGGATACAGACTTTCCTACTTGGCTGATAACACCTATTGGTCCAGATAAGTTTTCTAAACCAAATACTCCTGTTACCAAGCCTTTTAATCCCTCCCATATAGTAGAAGTCATAAAAATAGTATTATGAATACCATATTTTAATGAACCTAAAAAGTCCTTTTTAACTTCTGAAATAATCCCAACAACTTTTCTATTATCTTGTATCTCAGTATCTAAAGTATATGAAAATTTTTCACCATTTCTTTTTATTTCTAAGTCAAGTTTATTATCACTGTCATTAATTTCTTTACTTATTTGGTTAAAAATATAGGTGTTTTTGCCATTTACTTTTACTATTTTATCACCTTTTTCAAGACCGGCTAAAGCAGCTGGACTATTTTCCACTACTTGATCTATTGTATTTGATGCGTAGCCTGAAAAATTGGCCAATAAAACAAAAACTAAAAATCCAAATAAAAAATTAGTAAATGGACCTGCTAAAATAGTTAAGAATCTTTTCCAAGCAGCAGAATTTTTGTAAGACCTAGGGTCTTTTGAACTCTCATCCTCCCCTTCCATCATTACATATCCACCAATTGGAAGTAACCTAAATGAATATAAGGTTTCTTTGCCTTGCTTTTTGAATAAACTTGGTCCCATACCTATAGAAAATTCATTTACCTTGATGCCTGAAAGTTTAGCTCCTATAAAATGGCCACTTTCATGTATAGTTATTAAAAATAAAAATAATACTATAGCTAATAATATTCCAATAAAATCCATTATACTAACTCCAATAAATTAACAAATAAATAAACTAGGGGCGCAACAAACAATAAAGAGTCAAACCTATCCATTATTCCCCCATGACCCCTTAATATTTTTCCATAATCTTTAACATTTGCACGTCTTTTAATATATGAAGCAAATAAGTCTCCAAACTGTGAGACTATTGATATCAGAACACTTGCTAAATACATCAATAAAACATGGTCTAAATTAAAATATAGCTTAAATAGGTAAACAAATAGTAAAGAACCGAAGATACCACCAACTGAACCTTCAATTGTCTTTTTGGGACTAAGTTCTTTAAGAAAATTAAACTTGTGTTTTCCTATACTGATACCGACCAAATATGCAAAGGTATCAGAAAAAGCAGTTATAAATATAGCAAATCCAATCCATTTAGGATCCTTAAGTAAAATTAGCATACTATAGGCACAAGTAATGTATATAGCTATAAATATATTCATACTTAAGTCACTTATAGTTTTCTCTTTATCAAAAATAAGCAATATAGCTAAAAATATAAAGTATATGCTTATTAAGACTAAGGCATATTCTTTACCTATAAAGGCTAGAACTAATAAAAATATATTATTGAAGATATAGGCAAGTGCTTTCAGAACACTTTTCCCCATTTTTTCTAAAACTCTTATTAATTCATATATAGCTAGATTTGATATAAGTATAAAAGCTAAGCTTATAATATTAAAATTTGTCAATAAAATAGCTACTACTGATGCCACGATAAGGGCACCAGTAATAGTTCTACTTATAAAATTATTCTTCATTTAATCCACCAAATCTTCTATCCCTACTTAGGTATTCTAAAATGGCTTTTTCTAGCTCATCGTAGTTAAAGTCTGGCCATAAGCAATCAGTAAAGTAAAATTCTGTATAGGCCATTTGATGAAGCATAAAGTTGGATAATCTTTCTTCTCCACCAGTTCTAATTAACAAGTCTGGATCCTTAAGATTTTTGGTATATAAGTATTTGGATAAGGTCTCTGTATCAATGTCTTCTTTAGATATCTTTCCTTGATCATAGTCAGTCAAAATATCTAATAAAGCTTTTTTCAATTCATCACGAGAACCATAATTAATACCTATATTTAATACTAAACCATCATTAGAAGATGTTTGTTTAATAGCTGTACTTATAGCTTGTCTAGTTAAAAAAGGTAATTTGCTAACATCGCCCATGACTTGTACTATAACATTTTCTTCCATCAATTCTTTTAATCTACGATTTAGAAAGCTCGATAACAAATCAAACAAAGTAAAAACTTCATCATCTGGTCTCTTCCAGTTTTCAGTTGAAAATGCATATAGACTTAAGGCTTTGATATTTAGTTTGTTGGCATTTTTTACGAGGTCAATTACTTGTTCTATCCCCATTTTATGACCTTGGCTCCTACCTTCACCTCTTTTTTGAGCCCACCTACCATTACCATCCATTATTATGGCAATATGCTCAAGAGAATATTCTTCCACAAGATTTTTTAATTTTTCTTGGTCCATAGCTCTACCTATTAAACAGTTTTAAGTTCTTTTTCTTTTTCTTGAGTTACTTGGTCTATTTTCTTTATAAATTCATCCACTAGTTTTTGAATATCTTCTTCTAAAGCTCTTCTTTCATCTTCAGAAATTTCTTTATTTTTTTCAGCCTTTTTAACTAGGTCAATCATATCTCTTCTTTGGTTTCTAACACCAACTTTTGATTGTTCACCTTTTTGTTTAACTTCTTTAGCTAAGTTATTTCTTGTTTCTTCGTTTAATTCTGGGAATGGTAAACGTATTACCTTACCATCATTACTTGGTGTAATACCTAAATCTGATGCTTGAACTGCTCTTTCAATTTCTTTTAATTGACTGGCATCCCAAGGTTGGATTACTAATAATCTAGCTTCAGGAACTGTAATAGTTGCAGCATTTCTAATAGGTGTTTCTACACCATAGTAGTCAAACTTGATATTTTCAACTAATGAAGGATTTGCCCTTCCAGCTCTAACTTGTGATAAATTTTCTTTGTAGCCTAATAAATGTTCTTCTAGAGATTTTCTACCATTTTTAATAATATTATCTGTCATTTTTACCCTCCGACATAAGTACCAATTTCTTCACCCTTGATAACTTTAATTAAGTTGTTAGGATCATCTATACCGAAAACAATAACTGGCATCTCATTATCCTTAGCCAATGATGTTGCGGCAGCATCCATTACTTGAAGATTTTTTTCAAGCATTTCTCTATAAGTAAGTTTATCATATTTTACAGCATCATCATACTTATTTGGATCTTTATCATAAATACCATCGGTACCTGTTTTACCCATCAACATAGCATCTGCTTGAATTTCTAGAGCTCTTAGTGCTGAAGTTGTATCTGTAGAAAAATAAGGATGGCCTGTACCAGCTGCGAATATCACTATTCTTCCCTTTTCTAAATGTCTTATAGCTTTTCTAACTATAAAAGGTTCAGCAACTTCATCCATTTTTATAGCTGTTTGGACCCTAGTCTCTAGGTCTAAAGATTCTAAAGCTGACTGTACTCTTAAAGCATTCATAACAGTACCTAACATACCAATATTGTCAGATGTGGTCCTATCCATATCATCGGTATCTCTACCTCTCCAGAAGTTTCCTCCACCAACAACAATGGCTATTTCTACACCTTCTTCATGTACATTTTTTAATACATGGGCAATATTCAAAATAGCTTGGTCATCCATTCCAAAACCTTTATTTCCAGCTAAAGATTCACCACTAAGTTTAATTAGTACACGTTTATATTTAGACATATTCACTCCTTTGAATCTATATAGAATAAAAGAGAACATAAAAATGTTCTCTTAAAATTGTCGTAATTATTTACCAGCCATTTGTTGAGCTACTTCAGCAGCGAAATCTTCTTCTTTCTTTTCGATACCTTCACCAACAACAAATCTCTTGTATTCAACTACTTCTATTTCACCGTTTACTTTAGCAGCTTCTTCTTTTAATGCTTCTTCAACAGTTTTTTCTGGGTCTAATACAAAACCTTGGCTATATAAAGCAAATTGTGAATCAATTTGTGTGTTATCTTCTAAGAATCTAGCCATCTTACCAGGTATAATCTTATCTAAGATTTTTTCTGGTTTACCTTCAGCTAGTAATTCTTGTTTAATTTCTTCTTCTTTAGCCTTTAAAACTTCATCTGTAATTTGTGATCTTGAACCATATTCCGGAATAGTCTTTAATGGTTTACCTAAGATTTCATTGTCTTCATTTTCAACTTTTAAGTGACCAATTAATCCTGATAATTCAGCTTCAACAAATCCTTCTGGGAATTCATTATATGTTATATATTCTGGTCCTAAAGCAGAAATATGCATAGCTACTTTATGTGCTATATCTATTGCTTTTTCTTTTGTTGCTTCTGAATCAACTTTAACTCTTAATAAAACACCATTTGTTTTGTTAAAGTGAACATAACCCATAATAAAGTCATTTTCACCCGCTTCAAATAAAGCTAATCTTCTAACAACAATATTTTCTCCAATTGAAGCAATTTGTTCTTTTAAGAAATCTTCAAAGTTTTGACCATCAATTTCTGATGCATTTAATTCTTCTACTGTAGTAATATCATTATCATATACATGTTTTACAATCTTATCTGTTAAAGCAATAAATACTTCGTTTTTAGCAACAAAGTCTGTTTGTGAGTTAATCTCAACTAAAGCACCCTTAGAATTGTCTTCTGCAACATGAAGTTTAATTAAACCTTCTGCAGCTACCTTACTTTGTTTTTTAACAGCACTTGCAGCACCTTTTTCTCTTAAGATTTCGATAGCCTTATCCATATCGCCATCTGTTTCTACCAAAGCATTTTTGGCATCCATCATACCTGCACCAGTTAAATCTCTTAATTCTTTAACTTGTTTTGCGCTAATTGCCATATGATCCTCCCTATTTATATATTTAAAGGAAGTAGATGACTACTTCCTATTTTTTTGTTTATTATATTTTAACTATTCAGCTGAGTTAATTTCTTCTTGAATTTCTTCAACATCTTCTTCAGTAACTTCTACAGTTTCTTCAGCTTCTGTTTCTTCAACTTCAACTTCTTCAGCTTCTACAGTTTCTTCTACTACTTCTTGGTCTAATGATTCACCTTGGTTACCTTCTACAACTGCGTTTGCAATTGTTGCAGTAATTAATTTAACAGCTCTAATAGCGTCATCATTACCAGGTATTGGGTAATCAATTTCTTCTGGATCAGCATTTGTGTCAACGATAGCAACTATAGGTATACCTAATTTACGTGCTTCTTTAACAGCTATATGCTCATTTTTAGGGTCTACAACAAACATAATGTCTGGTAAACCATTCATGTCTCTGATACCACCTAGGTTTTTTTCTAACTTATCATGTTCTTTTTCTAATTGAGCAACTTCTTTTTTAGGTAGTAAATCAAAAGTACCATCTTCTTTCATTTCTTCGATTTCTTCAAGTCTTTTGATTGATTTTTTGATAGTTTGGTTGTTTGTTAACATACCACCTAACCATCTATTTGTTACATAATATTGGTCTGCTCTTTTTGCTTCAAATTCTACAGCATCTTGAGCTTGTTTCTTTGTACCTACAAATAAAACTTTTCCACCTTCTTCTACAACTGATCTTACAGCTTCATAAGCTTCTTCAACTTTTTTAGCTGTTTTTTGTAAGTCAATGATATAAATACCATTTCTTTCTGTAAAGATGTAAGGTTTCATCTTAGGGTTCCATCTTCTAGTTTGGTGACCAAAGTGTACACCAGCCTCTAGTAAGGCTTTCATTGATATAACTGACATATCTTTTCTCCTTGTGTTTTTATTTTGCCTCCATTGTTCTTTTAATACCTAACCAAATTGGCACACAGGTATGAACAAACAATGTGTTTATTGACTCATGTAGTATAGCATATTATTCCTATTATTACAAGTAATACTTATTTCTATTCCTTTAAACTGCATAGGATATTAATTTTTATTAGAAAAATAGCATAAAAATCTAGTTATCCGCATAAAAACTGGACTTATCACACTTTATCAAGGTCAAAACCACTCAATTTACTACTAATTTACTACTTATGAATGAGCTTTGATACGACGATTTATCCTTGAAAAGTGAAGATATAAAGATACTTCCAATAAAATTTGAATATTTAATAGGTAGACACTTCAAAAAATGAGGTGTCTATTTTTTTACCCGATTTTGAAAGGAAGTGAAATTATGAAAACAAAAAATCAAGAATCAAAAGGTCGTTCCCCACTCTTTAAGACCATCAAACATTCATTCAGCCAATAAAAAAGAAAGGATAGGTAAAAATATGGAACTTAAATTTGTGATTCCCAACATGGAAAAAACATTCGGCAATTTAGAATTTGCTGGCGAGGATAAAGTCGTTCAGCGAAGAATCAACGGACGGCTAACTGTCTTATCAAGAAGCTATAATCTCTATTCTGATGTTCAAAGAGCAGATGATATTGTGGTGGTGCTTCCTGCTGAAGCTGGCGAAAAACATTTCGGCTTTGAGGAACGTGTGAAGTTAGTCAATCCACGTATTACCGCAGAGGGCTACAAAATCGGCACTCGTGGTTTTACAAATTACCTTTTACATGCTGACGACATGATAAAAGAATAAAGAAAGAGAGGAAAAATGATGAGATTAGCAAATGGCATTGTATTAGATAAAGACACGACTTTTGGAGAATTGAAATTCTCTGCTCTACGTCGTGAAGTGAGAATCCAAAATGAAGACGGGTCGGTTTCAGATGAAATCAAGGAACGTACCTATGACTTAAAATCCAAAGGACAAGGACGCATGATTCAAGTAAGTATTCCTGCCAGCGTGCCTTTGAAAGAGTTTGATTATAACGCACGGGTGGAACTTATCAATCCCATTGCGGACACCGTTGCTACTGCCACCTATCAAGGAGCAGATGTTGACTGGTATATCAAGGCAGACGATATTGTGCTGACAAAGGATTCTAGTTCATTCAAAGCTCAACCACAAGCAAAGAAAGAACCGACACAAGACAAATAGTCGCTAGGTAGAAAGGAGACTTTTTCGCATGAAACAGCGTGGTAAAAGGATTCGCCCATCTGGTAAAGATTTAGTCTTTCATTTTACGATAGCGTCACTCCTGCCTGTTTTCCTGCTGGTTGTCGGACTGTTTCATGTGAAGACAATCCAGCAGATCAACTGGCAGGATTTTAACCTATCACAAGCAGATAAGATTGACATTCCCTATTTAATTATCAGTTTCAGTGTCGCAATTCTTATCTGCTTGCTGGTAGCGTTTGTATTCAAACGGGTTCGCTATGATACGGTTAAACAACTTTACCACCGTCAAAAACTGGCAAAGATGATACTTGAAAACAAGTGGTATGAATCTGAACAGGTCAAAACAGAGGGTTTCTTTAAAGATAGTGCTGGTCGTACAAAGGAAAAGATAACCTACTTCCCTAAAATGTATTATCGACTTAAAAATGGCTTGATACAGATACGGGTGGAAATCACGCTGGGAAAATATCAAGACCAACTCTTACACTTGGAAAAGAAATTAGAGAGTGGCTTGTACTGTGAGCTGACGGATAAAGAGTTAAAGGATTCCTATGTGGAATATACTTTGCTCTATGACACCATAGCCAGTCGTATTTCTATTGATGAAGTAGAAGCTAAAGATGGTAAACTTCGCTTAATGAAAAACGTATGGTGGGAATATGATAAGCTCCCTCATATGTTGATTGCTGGTGGTACAGGTGGCGGTAAAACTTACTTTATACTGACACTGATTGAAGCCTTGCTTCATACAGATTCAAAACTGTATATTCTTGACCCGAAAAATGCTGATCTTGCGGACTTAGGTTCTGTGATGGCAAATGTCTACTATAGAAAAGAAGACTTGCTTTCTTGCATTGAAACATTCTATGAAGAAATGATGAAACGTAGTGAGGAAATGAAGCAGATGAAGAACTATAAGACTGGCAAAAATTATGCTTACTTAGGTCTCCCGGCACACTTCTTAATCTTTGATGAATACGTCGCTTTCATGGAAATGCTGGGAACAAAAGAAAACACCGCAGTTATGAATAAGCTGAAACAGATTGTCATGTTAGGTCGTCAAGCTGGCTTCTTTCTAATACTGGCTTGTCAACGTCCAGACGCAAAATATTTAGGCGACGGAATCCGTGATCAGTTTAATTTCAGAGTGGCTTTAGGTCGTATGTCTGAAATGGGCTATGGCATGATGTTTGGCAGTGACGTACAAAAGGATTTCTTCTTAAAGCGAATCAAAGGTCGTGGCTATGTTGATGTAGGAACAAGTGTCATATCAGAGTTTTATACTCCCCTTGTACCAAAAGGATATGATTTCTTGGAGGAAATTAAAAAGTTATCCAACAGCAGACAGTCCACGCAGGCGACGTGCGAAGCGGAAGTCGCAGGTGTGGACTGATCTTGCTGGCTGGTGTGGCAATAGCCACGCCAGCACTTAACCCCCCGTATCTAACAGGGGGGTACAAATCGACAGGAAACAGTCAAAAAAACATTAGAAAATCCTTTGGTTACAAGGGATTTACAAAATTTCAGCGTATGTCAAATGGGCTTTAAAAGTTGACATACGCCTTTTTGATTGGAGGGATTTTTACTGAATGAACAAACTTGGTTACAGCATTTAAAAGAAAAACGCTTGGCTTATGGACTATCTCAAAACCGTTTAGCTGTTGCGACTGGTATTACAAGGCAGTATCTAAGCGATATTGAAACAGGAAAAGTCAAGCCATCAGAGGATTTACAGCAGTCCCTTTGGGAAGCTCTGGAACGCTTCAATCCCGACGCTCCCCTTGAAATGCTGTTTGATTATGTAAGAATTCGCTTTCCGACAACAGACGTACAGCAGGTGGTCGAAAACATCTTACAACTGAAACTGTCCTATTTTCTTCATGAGGACTATGGTTTCTATTCTTATTCAGAGCATTATGCTTTAGGCGACATATTCGTCCTTTGCTCCCATGAACTGGACAAAGGAGTTCTGGTGGAATTGAAAGGTCGTGGGTGCAGACAATTTGAAAGCTATCTTCTGGCACAACAAAGAAGCTGGTATGAGTTCTTTATGGACGTTTTGGTGGCTGGCGGTGTGATGAAACGCCTTGACCTTGCCATTAACGATAAGACAGGGATTTTAAATATCCCTGTACTCACTGAAAAGTGCCAACAGGAAGAATGTATCTCCGTCTTCCGCAGTTTTAAAAGCTATCGCAGTGGCGAACTGGTACGCAAAGAGGAAAAGGAATGTATGGGAAACACCCTCTATATCGGTTCATTACAAAGTGAAGTTTATTTCTGTATCTATGAAAAGGACTACGAGCAGTACAAGAAAAATGATATTCCCATTGAAGACGCAGAAGTAAAAAACCGTTTTGAGATTCGATTGAAAAATGAGCGTGCCTATTATGCAGTCCGTGATTTACTCGTCTATGACAATCCAGAGCATACCGCCTTTAAAATTATCAATCGGTATATCCGTTTTGTAGATAAAGACGATTCCAAACCTCGTTCTGATTGGAAACTGAATGAAGAATGGGCTTGGTTTATTGGGAACAATCGTGAACGATTAAAACTAACCACAAAACCAGAGCCTTACTCCTTCCAAAGGACGCTGAACTGGCTATCTCATCAAGTTGCCCCGACCTTAAAGGTTGCGATTAAACTTGATGAAATCAACCAGACGCAGGTTGTAAAAGACATTCTCGACCATGCGAAACTGACAGACCGACACAAGCAGATTTTGAAGCAACAGTCAGTAAAAGAACAGGACGTGATAACAACAAAAAAATAACTCAAATACAAATTCATTGAATATAGAGAGGAGAACATTTTTATGAATTTTGGACAAAACCTTTATAACTGGTTTCTATCAAACGCTCAATCACTGGTGCTTTTAGCAATCGTTGTGATTGGCTTGTATCTTGGCTTCAAGCGTGAGTTTAGCAAACTGATTGGCTTTTTAATTATTGCGATTATTGCGGTTGGCTTAGTCTTCAACGCTGCTGGAGTAAAAGACATTTTACTAGAGCTATTCAATCGCATTATTGGTGCTTAAATAAAACCGTTCTTTTGTGGAATATAAGTGGTTTTCTTATGTTCCGCAAAGGAATGGTACACCAAACGAAGTGCGGTAGGGATTTTTGAAACTCTACAAAGAAAGGACGTGAATATATGGACGATATGCAAGTCTATATTGCGAATTTAGGCAAATACAATGAGGGCGAATTGGTCGGTGCGTGGTTTACCTTTCCCATTGACTTTGAGGAAGTCAAAGAGAAAATCGGCTTGAATGATGAATATGAGGAATACGCCATTCATGACTACGAGTTACCCTTTACGGTTGACGAATACACTTCCATTGGCGAACTCAATCGACTATGGGAAATGGTATCGGAATTACCCGAAGAATTACAATCGGAGCTATCTGCTCTGCTCACTCATTTTTCAAGCATTGAAGAACTAAGCGAACATCAAGAGGATATTATCATTCATTCCGATTGTGATGATATGTATGACGTGGCACGCTACTACATTGAAGAAACGGGTGCTTTAGGCGAAGTACCAGCTAGTCTTCAAAACTATATTGATTATCAAGCCTATGGTCGGGATTTAGACCTTTCAGGAACGTTTATCTCAACCAATCATGGGATTTTTGAAATCGTCTATTAAATCTGTCGGTACATTACTACTGGCAGATTTTCTATTTTACGGGGTGGCTCAATCAGCTACCCCTATTTTTTATGAAAGGATTGATTACATGAAGAAAATACGAAGCTATACCAGTATCTGGTCTGTGGAAAAGGTACTGTATTCTATCAATGATTTTAGACTTCCGTTTCCCATAACCTTTACGCAAATGACATGGTTTGTCGTGTCACTCTTTGCAGTGATGATACTTGGCAACTTGCCCCCTCTTTCCATGATAGAGGGAGCATTTCTCAAATACTTTGGGATTCCTGTGGCTTTCACATGGTTTATGTCTACAAAAACTTTTGATGGTAAAAAGCCTTATGGATTTTTGAAGTCTGTCATTGCTTATGCACTGCGACCAAAGCTGACCTATGCAGGAAAAAAAGTAACGCTTGGCAGAAACCAGCCACAAGAAGCCATTACAGCAGTTAGGAGTGAATTTTATGGCATATCCAATTAAATACATTGAAAACAATCTCGTCTGGAATAAAGACGGGGAATGTTATGCTTACTATGAGCTTGTTCCTTACAATTACTCATTTCTAAGTCCAGAACAGAAAATACAAGTGCATGATTCTTTCAGACAGCTTATCGCACAAAATCGTGATGGCAAAATTCATGCTTTACAAATCAGTACAGAATCCAGCATACGTTCTGCACAAGAGCGTTCCAAAAATGAAGTCACTGGCAAGCTCAAAGCGGTTGCCTATGACAAAATCGACCAACAGACAGACGCTTTAATATCCATGATTGGCGAAAATCAAGTGAACTACCGTTTCTTTATCGGCTTTAAGTTGCTTCTCAACGATCAGGAGTTTTCTATGAAAAGTCTTACCGTTGAAGCAAAAAATGCTTTGTCTGATTTTGTCTATGATGTGAACCATAAGCTGATGGGCGATTTTGTTAGTATGAGTAATGATGAAATCCTGCGTTTTCAGAAGATGGAAAAGCTCTTAGAAAATAAAATCTCTCGTCGTTTCAAAATCCGCAGGTTAGATAAGGACGACTTCGGCTATCTGATTGAACACCTTTACGGACAGACAGGCACTGCCTATGAAGAGTATGAGTACCATCTATCAAAGAAAAAGCTGGATAATGAAACGCTGATTAAATACTATGACTTGATTAAGCCTACTCGCTGTTTGGTGGAAGAAAAACAGCGATATTTGAAAATCCAGCAGGAAGATGAAACCGTCTATGTAGCTTACTTTACCATTAACAGCATTGTCGGAGAACTGGACTTCCCGTCCTCTGAAATCTTCTACTACCAGCAACAGCAATTTACATTCCCGATTGATACGTCAATGAATGTGGAAATTGTAGCGAATCGTAAAGCCCTATCTACTGTCCGCAATAAAAAGAAAGAACTGAAAGACTTGGATAACCACGCTTGGCAAAGTGATAATGAAACCAGCTCCAATGTGGCGGAAGCTCTGGAAAGTGTGAATGAGCTGGAAACCAATTTAGACCAAAGCAAGGAATCTATGTACAAGCTGTCTTATGTGGTAAGGGTATCAGCAAATGATCTTGACGAACTCAAACGTCGTTGTAATGAAGTGAAAGATTTTTATGACGATTTAAGCGTAAAACTGGTACGACCATTTGGGGATATGCTCGGCTTACATGAAGAATTTTTACCTGCCAGCAAGCGTTATATGAATGATTATATTCAATACGTGACCTCTGATTTCCTCGCTGGTTTAGGTTTTGGTGCTACTCAAATGCTGGGGGAAAATGAGGGGATTTATGTTGGCTACAGCTTAGATACTGGACGCAATGTCTATCTGAAACCTGCTCTTGCCAGTCAAGGGGTTAAGGGTTCAGTAACCAATGCGTTAGCGTCGGCTTTTGTTGGTTCGCTGGGTGGTGGTAAATCCTTTGCGAATAACCTTATCGTCTATTATGCGGTGCTTTATGGGGCACAAGCAGTGATTGTAGACCCAAAAGCAGAACGTGGCAGATGGAAAGAAACCTTGCCAGAGATTTCCCATGAAATCAATATCGTCACTCTGACTTCTGATGAGAAAAACAAAGGCTTACTTGACCCTTATGTGATTATGAAAAATCCCAAAGATTCTGAATCACTGGCTATTGATATTCTGACATTCCTTACGGGGATTTCCTCTCGTGATGGGGAACGCTTCCCAATCCTTAGAAAAGCCATTCGTGCAGTAACCAATAGTGAAGTACGAGGGTTGATGAAAGTGATTGAGGAATTACGGGTTGAGAATACGCCACTAAGTACCAGTATAGCCGACCATATCGAAAGTTTTACAGACTATGACTTTGCACATTTATTATTCAGTAATGGTTATGTGGAGCAGTCTATCAGCTTAGAAAAACAACTGAACATTATACAGGTTGCGGACTTGGTACTTCCCGACAAGGAAACTTCCTTTGAGGAATATACCACTATGGAGCTTTTATCCGTTGCTATGCTGATTGTCATTAGTACCTTTGCTTTAGACTTTATCCATACAGACCGAAGCATTTTCAAGATTGTAGATTTAGACGAAGCATGGAGCTTTTTACAGGTAGCACAAGGAAAAACACTATCTATGAAGCTGGTTCGGGCTGGTCGTGCTATGAACGCTGGGGTATATTTCGTGACCCAAAATACAGACGACCTCTTAGATGAAAAACTGAAAAATAACCTCGGCTTAAAATTTGCATTTCGTTCCACTGACCTTAACGAGATTAAAAAGACCTTAGCCTTTTTTGGTGTAGACCCAGAGGACGAAAACAATCAGAAGCGATTGCGTGATTTGGAAAACGGGCAATGCCTTATCAGTGATTTATATGGTCGTGTCGGTGTGATACAGTTCCACCCTGTATTTGAAGAACTGCTCCATGCCTTTGATACCAGACCACCTGTGCGAAAAGAGGTGTAAATGTGAAACCATCAATAGTAAACAGAATAAAATCAAACTGGACGCTGAAACGTCTAGGTAAAGTGGCAATGACAGTGGCTTTCACACTTGTGATTGCCATTTTTCTTTTAGCCATGCTGGGAACGGTGGTTCAAGCTGCGGGCTTGGTAGATGATACGGTCAATGTGGCAAATGAATACAGCCGATACCCACTTGAAAACTATCAACTGGATTTTTATGTGGATAATAGCTGGGGCTGGCTTCCGTGGAACTGGTCGGACGGGATTGGAAAACAGGTCATGTATGGACTATATGCCATTACCAATTTTATTTGGACAATCAGTTTGTATGTTTCCAATGCGACAGGTTACTTAGTACAGGAAGCCTATTCCTTAGACTTCATTTCCGCTACAGCAGATTCCATTGGTAAGAATATGCAGACCTTAGCTGGTGTGAGTGCAAACGGATTTTCAACAGAGGGTTTCTATGTTGGATTCCTCTTACTCTTGATTTTGGTTCTTGGGGTTTATGTTGCCTATACGGGACTGATAAAGAGAGAAACCACAAAGGCAATTCATGCCATTATGAATTTTGTGCTGGTGTTTATCCTATCGGCTTCCTTTATTGCCTACGCTCCCGACTACATTAAAAAAATCAATGACTTTTCATCAGACATCAGTAATGCCAGTTTATCACTTGGCACGAAGATTGTCATGCCCCATTCCGATAGTCAAGGCAAGGACAGCGTGGACTTAATCAGAGATAGCCTGTTTTCCATACAGGTTCAGCAACCGTGGCTACTGCTTCAATACAACAGTTCAGACATTGAAAGTATCGGTATTGACCGTGTGGAAAGCCTGCTCTCCACCAGCCCAGATTCCAACAATGGCGAAGACAGAGAAAAAATTGTTGCGGAAGAAATTGAAGACAGAAGCAATACCAATCTAACCATTACAAAGACCATTAACCGTTTAGGTACAGTCTTCTTCCTATTTGTCTTCAATATTGGGATTTCCATATTTGTATTCCTATTAACAGGAATCATGATTTTCTCGCAGGTACTTTTTATCATCTATGCTATGTTTCTGCCTGTGAGCTTTATTTTAAGCATGATTCCATCATTTGATGGTATGTCAAAACGAGCCATAACAAAGCTCTTTAATACCATTTTGACACGAGCTGGAATCACATTGATTATTACGACAGCATTTAGTATTTCAACCATGCTCTATACCTTATCGGCTGGTTATCCGTTCTTTTTGATTGCTTTTCTACAGATTGTGACCTTTGCAGGAATCTACTTCAAGCTGGGCGATTTAATGAGTATGTTTTCTCTACAGAGTAACGATTCTCAAAGTGTGGGAAGTCGTGTGATGAGAAAACCTCGTATGCTTATGCACGCTCACATGCACCGTCTACAGCGGAAACTTGGACGTTCCATGACTACTCTAGGGGCTGGGTCTGCCATTGTTACAGGTAAAAAAGGACAGTCGGGTTCGGGGAGTTCTGCAAGGACACAAGCAGATCACTCCCGACCAGACGGAAAGGAAAAATCAACACTTGGAAAACGTATCGGTCAAACCATCGGTACAGTAGCTGATACCAAAGACAGAATGGTAGACACTGCTAGTGGTTTGAAAGAACAGGTTAAAGATTTGCCGACCAATGCAAGATATGCAGTATATCAAGGAAAATCCAAAGTAAAAGAGAATGTCCGTGATTTAACCAGTAGTATTTCTCAAACCAAAGCGGACAGAGCCAGTGGACGCAAGGAACAGCAGGAACAAAGGCGAAAAACCATTGCGAAGCGTCGCTCTGAAATGGAACAGGTCAAACAGAAAAAACAGCCTGCTTCTTCTGTTCATGAAAGACCGACTACAAGACAAGAACAATATCATGATGAACAGACCTCAAAACAGTCTAATATTCAGACTTCATATAAGGAATCTCAACAAGCCAAACAAGAGCGTCCAGCAGTTAAGTCCGATTTTTCAAGTCCAAAAGTGGAACGCCAAGGCAATACCGTTCAAGAAAAAACCGTTCAAAAGCCAGCAACTTCAACCACTACAGCAGATAGAACTTCACAACGTCCAATCACAAAAGAACGTCCGTCTACTGTTCAAAGAGTACCACTACAAAATACAAGAAGTAGACCACCAATCAAAACCGCCACCATTAAGAAAGTCGGTAAGAAACCATGAAGTTGAAAACTTTAGTGATTGGTGGTTCTGGATTATTCTTGATGGTCTTCTCACTGCTTCTGTTTGTTGCCATTTTATTTTCAGATGAACAGGACAGCGGAATTTCCAATATTCATTATGGAGGTGTGAATGTTTCCGCAGAAGTGCTGGCTCATAAGCCTATGGTAGAAAAATATGCCAAAGAATATGGCGTTGAAGAATATGTCAACATACTTCTTGCGATTGTACAGGTGGAATCGGGCGGTACTGCGGAAGATGTTATGCAGTCCTCGGAATCCCTCGGTCTTCCACCTAATTCATTGAGTACAGAAGAATCCATTAAGCAAGGTGTGAAGTATTTCAGTGAATTATTAGCCAGTAGCGAAAGGCTCAGTGTAGATTTAGAATCGGTTATCCAGTCCTACAATTATGGTGGTGGTTTCTTAGGGTATGTGGCTAATCGTGGAAATAAATATACCTTTGAACTGGCTCAAAGTTTCTCAAAAGAGTATTCAGGTGGCGAAAAAGTGTCTTACCCCAATCCCATAGCCATACCTATCAATGGGGGCTGGCGATACAACTATGGCAATATGTTTTATGTGCAACTGGTAACGCAGTATCTTGTCACAACAGAGTTTGATGATGATACGGTACAAGCCATCATGGACGAAGCACTGAAATATGAGGGCTGGCGATACGTTTACGGTGGAGCTTCCCCGACTACTTCTTTTGATTGTAGCGGACTGACACAATGGACGTATGGAAAAGCTGGAATTAACTTACCACGAACCGCACAACAGCAATATGATGTGACCCAGCATATCCCACTATCGGAAGCACAAGCTGGCGATTTGGTTTTCTTTCATTCTACCTATAACGCTGGCTCTTATATTACTCATGTTGGGATATACCTTGGCAATAACCGTATGTTTCATGCAGGCGACCCAATCGGTTATGCCGACTTAACAAGCCCCTACTGGCAACAGCATTTAGTGGGAGCAGGACGAATCAAACAATGAGAAAGGAAGATTTAATGATGAAATTTAGAAAAAATCAGAATAAAGAAAAACAGATACCAAAGGAAAAGAAACCTCGTGTCTACTATAAGGTCAATCCTCATAAAAAGGTTGTGATTGCCTTGTGGGTACTTTTAGGGCTTAGTTTCAGCTTTGCGATATTCAAGCACTTTACAGCTATAGATACTCATACTATTCACGAAACAACTATCATAGAAAAGGAATACGTTGATACTCATCATGTAGAAAATTTTGTAGAGAACTTTGCGAAAGTCTACTATTCATGGGAGCAATCCGATAAGTCCATTGATAATCGAATGGAAAGTCTAAAAGGCTATCTGACAGATGAACTTCAAGCTCTCAATGTTGATACAGTACGCAAAGATATTCCTGTATCGTCTTCTGTAAGAGGATTTCAGATATGGACGGTAGAGCCAACTGGCGACAATGAGTTTAATGTAACCTACAGTGTAGACCAGCTCATTACAGAGGGAGAAAATACAAAGACCGTCCACTCTGCTTATATAGTGAGTGTCTATGTAGATGGTTCTGGAAATATGGTACTGGTTAAGAATCCGACCATTACCAACATACCTAAGAAATCAAGTTATAAACCAAAAGCCATTGAAAGTGAGGGGACGGTTGATTCCATTACAACCAATGAAATCAATGAGTTTTTAACGACGTTCTTCAAGCTCTATCCTACAGCGACAGCCAGTGAACTTTCCTACTATGTGAATGACGGGATATTAAAACCAATCGGAAAAGAGTACATCTTTCAAGAACTGGTAAATCCTATTCACAATCGTAAGGATAATCAAGTCACGGTATCGCTGACAGTGGAGTATATCGACCAGCAGACCAAAGCAACGCAGGTATCTCAATTTGATTTGGTACTTGAAAAGAACGGGAGTAATTGGAAGATTATAGAATAACAAATATTGGTACATTATTACAGCTATTTTGTAATCACGTACTCTCTTTGATAAAAAATTGGAGATTCCTTTACAAATATGCTCTTACGTGCTATTATTTAAGTATCTATTTAAAAGGAGTTAATAAATATGTGGCAAGGTATTCTTAAATAAACTGTCAATTTGATAGTGGGAACAAATAATTGGATGTCCTTTTTTAGGAGGGCTTAGTTTTTTGTACCCAGTTTAAGAATACCTTTATCATGTGATTCTAAAGTATCCAGAGAATATCTGTATGCTTTGTATACCTATGGTTATGCATAAAAATCCCAGTGATAAAAGTATTTATCACTGGGATTTTTATGCCCTTTTGGGTTTTTGAATGGAGGAAAATCACATGAAAATTATTAATATTGGAGTTTTAGCTCATGTTGATGCAGGAAAAACTACCTTAACAGAAAGCTTATTATATAACAGTGGAGCGATTACAGAATTAGGAAGCGTGGACAAAGGTACAACGAGGACGGATAATACGCTTTTAGAACGTCAGAGAGGAATTACAATTCAGACAGGAATAACCTCTTTTCAGTGGGAAAATACGAAGGTGAACATCATAGACACGCCAGGACATATGGATTTCTTAGCAGAAGTATATCGTTCATTATCAGTTTTAGATGGGGCAATTCTACTGATTTCTGCAAAAGATGGCGTACAAGCACAAACTCGTATATTATTTCATGCACTTAGGAAAATGGGGATTCCCACAATCTTTTTTATCAATAAGATTGACCAAAATGGAATTGATTTATCAACGGTTTATCAGGATATTAAAGAGAAACTTTCTGCCGAAATTGTAATCAAACAGAAGGTAGAACTGTATCCTAATATGTGTGTGACGAACTTTACCGAATCTGAACAATGGGATACGGTAATAGAGGGAAACGATGACCTTTTAGAGAAATATATGTCCGGTAAATCATTAGAAGCATTGGAACTCGAACAAGAGGAAAGCATAAGATTTCAGAATTGTTCCCTGTTCCCTGTTTATCACGGAAGTGCAAAAAACAATATAGGGATTGATAACCTTATAGAAGTGATTACGAATAAATTTTATTCATCAACACATCGAGGTCAGTCTGAACTTTGCGGAAAAGTTTTCAAAATTGAGTATTCGGAAAAAAGACAGCGTCTTGCATATATACGTCTTTATAGTGGCGTACTGCATTTGCGAGATTCGGTTAGAATATCGGAAAAGGAAAAAATAAAAATTACAGAAATGTATACTTCAATAAATGGTGAATTATGTAAGATTGATAGAGCTTATTCTGGAGAAATTGTTATTTTGCAAAATGAGTTTTTGAAGTTAAATAGTGTTCTTGGAGATACAAAACTATTGCCACAGAGAAAAAAGATTGAAAATCCGCACCCTCTACTACAAACAACTGTTGAACCGAGTAAACCTGAACAGAGAGAAATGTTGCTTGATGCCCTTTTGGAAATCTCAGATAGTGATCCGCTTCTACGATATTACGTGGATTCTACGACACATGAAATTATACTTTCTTTCTTAGGGAAAGTACAAATGGAAGTGATTAGTGCACTGTTGCAAGAAAAGTATCATGTGGAGATAGAACTAAAAGAGCCTACAGTCATTTATATGGAGAGACCGTTAAAAAATGCAGAATATACCATTCACATCGAAGTGCCGCCAAATCCTTTCTGGGCTTCCATTGGTTTATCTGTATCACCGCTTCCGTTGGGAAGTGGAATGCAGTATGAGAGCTCGGTTTCTCTTGGATACTTAAATCAATCATTTCAAAATGCAGTTATGGAAGGGATACGCTATGGTTGCGAACAAGGATTATATGGTTGGAATGTGACGGATTGTAAAATCTGTTTTAAGTATGGCTTATACTATAGCCCTGTTAGTACCCCAGCAGATTTTCGAATGCTTGCTCCTATTGTATTGGAACAAGTCTTAAAAAAAGCTGGAACAGAATTGTTAGAGCCATATCTTAGTTTTAAAATTTATGCGCCACAGGAATATCTTTCACGAGCATACAACGATGCTCCTAAATATTGTGCGAACATCGTAGACACTCAATTGAAAAATAATGAGGTCATTCTTAGTGGAGAAATCCCTGCTAGGTGTATTCAAGAATATCGTAGTGATTTAACTTTCTTTACAAATGGACGTAGTGTTTGTTTAACAGAGTTAAAAGGGTACCATGTTACTACCGGTGAACCTGTTTGCCAGCCCCGTCGTCCAAATAGTCGTATAGATAAAGTACGATATATGTTCAATAAAATAACTTAGTGTATTTTATGTTGTTATATAAATATGGTTTCTTGTTAAATAAGATGAAATATTTTTTAATAAAGATTTGAATTAAAGTGTAAAGGAGGAGATAGTTATTATAAACTACAAGTGGATATTGTGTCCTGTATGTGGAAATAAAACACGATTAAAGATAAGGGAAGATACTGAATTAAAAAAATTCCCCCTCTATTGTCCGAAATGCAGACAAGAAAATTTAATTGAAATAAAGCAGTTCAAAGTAACTGTGATTACAGAGCCAGACGCAAAGACGCAGAGCCGATAAAATGAGATTAATACAATCTCATTTTATCGGCTCTTTCCGTTATGTATGGATTCTTTTAATTAGTCTTCGATGTTTCTTGCTTCGTTGATACCGCTGGCTAAAGATTCCATTAAGGATAGTTCTTTGTCTGTAAAGCTATCCATGTATTTCTCTATCTGTAATCGTCGGGTGCTTTTTACCAAGTTATTAGCAGGTAAGAAAAATTCATCAACGGAAACATGAAGTAACGATACAAGGTCATAAAGAACTTGTATGCTGGGGTGTTGCCCTTTATTTTCAATATTAGTTAAGTACCGTGGGTCAATTTCAATCAATGCTCCCACTTGTTCACGAGTTAAACCTCGTTTCAATCGAGCTTCTTTAATGGCTAAACCAAAGGCTCTAAAATCATATTTATCTTCTTTTTTACGCATAGTAGACCACCTCTATACATTTTATTGTTCCTACTGAATTAAAAACAGGTATAGAAAAACGTGTTATATGGTTTATAGGTTTATATTTAATAAAAAGCACTACTAAACGCCAATAAAAAAAACCGTTATATGGTAGTGCTATTTACGCTGTTAAAATATTGTATATTACTTCCAAATGGCGGTTTGTTGGAGGTCAACGTCGCCATGAAGTACATCATATACAATAAATTTCCTTACATTGGGTTCTTGTCAAAAAAAGTCGTCTATCTGCAATAGATAAGTACGTCCACCAATGTGGTTTTATAAATCATATAGATAGAATAACAGAAGCATGTAAACAGAGAAATAAATCTGTTTATATGCTTTTTTGGCTATTCAGAACTTTTTTACAAAGTTTATTTATCAGTAATGCAACAAATCCCCCTTTCACATTGGGACTAAGAGTGAAAGGAGATAAACGAGCAAGGCTCACTTCCTTTCCTAGACAGAAAGGGGGTGAGAAACATGAAACCATCTTCTTTTCAGACCACAATAGAAAATCAGTTTGACTATATCTGTAAACGTGCTATGGAAGACGAGCGAAAGAATTATATGCTTTATCTTTCAAGGATTGCAAAGCGTGAGGTGTCCTTTTCGGATGTTGGCGATTATCTTGTTAGCCAGTTTGCGACAACAGATAACTATTCAACTGACTTTCAGATTTTTACACTCAATGGGTTATCAGTAGGCGTTGAAAATGATTTGTTGAGTGAAGCATTACGTGAGTTGCCAGACAAGAAACGTGAAATTCTACTGCTGTTTTACTTTATGGACATGAGCGATTCAGAAATTGCAGACCTGTTGAAATTGAACCGTTCTACTGTCTATCGGCATAGAACCAGTGGACTAGCCTTAATTAAAAAGTTTATGGAGGAATTTGAAGAATGAAAACACAATATCCTATGATTCCCTTTCCTCTCATTGTAAAGGCAACAGATGGCGATACCGAAGCGATTAACCAGATTCTACATCATTACAGAGGGTACATAACGAAGCGTTCCCTACGACTTATGAAAGATGAATATGGCAATCAAAGTATGGTCGTTGATGAAGTCTTACGTGGAAGAATGGAAACCAGACTGATTACAAAGATTTTGTCATTTGAAATTAAGTAATATCCTCTCTCCTTTCGTGGAAGCGTGCTAAACCATTCCACGCTTCCCGAACAGGGAGGTTTGTTATTCCACCAAAGCATATTGAGCTTTCAATGTGTTTTGATAGGCTAACGAGCCATTGTTCTTTGAAAACTGAATAAAAGTAATCGAATACGTTTCGATAAGAAAAGAGCCAACGGAACTAACCGCCATGACCTATCTTATAAAGATAGCGAGCGATTCATGTTAGTGATCCGAGAAGCAATCTTTAGCAGGATTGCCTGCAACGACATTCTTATCGTGATAATGATACTCCCATACAGTCAATAGTCCGAGCGTGATAAAACCGTCGCAGGCAATGAGTATGGCTACATGAGAACCATGCAGGGGTGGAACTCCCGTGAGCTTTGCTAAAGCTGATCGATTGCTGGTAAAACAACTTTTATGAAATCCAAATAAGTGATTTGGAAAGGAGGATTTTATGAAGCAGACTGACATTCCTATTTGGGAACGTTATACCCTAACCATTGAAGAAGCGTCAAAATATTTTCGTATTGGCGAAAACAAGCTACGACGCTTGGCAGAGGAAAATAAAAATGCAAATTGGCTGATTATGAATGGCAATCGTATTCAGATTAAACGAAAACAATTTGAAAAAATTATAGATACATTGGACGCAATCTAGCGTCGCCAAAGGGTCTTGTATATGATAAAATAGTATTAAGTCGTATCAAGGCTCTTTCCATAAAGGAAAGGAGCAAATGCCATGTCAGAAAAAAGACGTGACAATAAAGGTCGAATCTTAAAGACTGGAGAGAGCCAACGAAAAGACGGAAGATACTTATACAAATATATAGATTCATTTGGAGAACCGCAATTTGTTTACTCGTGGAAACTTGTGGCTACAGACCGAGTACCAGCAGGAAAGCGTGATTGTATCTCACTTAGAGAGAAAATCGCAGAGTTACAGAAAGACATTCATGATGGTATTGATGTTGTAGGAAAGAAAATGACACTCTGCCAGCTTTACGCAAAACAGAACGCTCAAAGACCAAAGGTTAGAAAAAACACTGAAACTGGACGCAAATATCTTATGGATATTTTGAAGAAAGACAAGTTAGGTGTAAGAAGTATTGACAGTATTAAGCCATCAGACGCTAAAGAATGGGCTATTAGAATGAGTGAAAATGGTTATGCTTATCAAACCATCAATAACTACAAACGTTCTTTAAAGGCTTCATTCTATATTGCTATACAAGATGATTGTGTTCGGAAGAATCCATTTGACTTTCAACTGAAAGCAGTTCTTGATGATGATACTGTCCCTAAGACCGTACTAACAGAAGAACAGGAAGAAAAACTGTTAGCCTTTGCAAAAGCTGATAAAACCTACAGCAAAAATTATGATGAAATTCTGATACTCTTAAAAACAGGTCTTCGTATTTCAGAGTTTGGTGGTTTGACACTTCCAGATTTAGATTTTGAGAATCGTCTTGTCAATATAGACCATCAGCTATTGAGAGATACTGAAATTGGGTACTACATTGAAACACCAAAGACCAAAAGTGGCGAACGTCAAGTTCCTATGGTTGAAGAAGCCTATCAAGCATTTAAGCGAGTGTTAGCGAATCGAAAGAATGATAAGCGTGTTGAGATTGATGGATATAGTGATTTCCTCTTTCTTAATAGAAAGAACTATCCAAAAGTGGCAAGTGATTACAACGGCATGATGAAAGGTCTTGTTAAGAAATACAATAAGTATAACGAGGATAAATTGCCACACATCACTCCACATAGTTTGCGACATACATTCTGTACCAACTATGCAAATGCAGGAATGAATCCAAAGGCATTACAGTACATTATGGGACATGCTAATATAGCCATGACGCTGAACTATTACGCACATGCAACATTCGATTCTGCAATGGCAGAAATGAAACGCTTGAATAAAGAGAAGCAACAGGAGCGTCTTGTTGCTTAGTAGTACAAATGAATTTACTACTTATTTACCACTTCTGACAGCTAAGACATGAGGAAATATGCAAAGAAACGTGAAGTATCTTCCTACAGTAAAAATACTCGAAAGCACATAGAATAAGGCTTTACGAGCATTTAAGAAAATATAAAAAGATAATTAGAAATTTATACTTTGTTTAAGATAAAAAAAATTAGATGTCTCCATCTAATTTTTCATTTAAATATTATCTTTTCAAAAAACCGGTTAAAAAACCTTTAATAAAACCTGTTTTATTTGTAGCACTACGGAAAGTATTGGTGAATTTTGCAGCAGTATCTGCAGCTGCAATTCCAACAACATCAACTGTATCTGCTACTGTGTTGGTAATATTAGATACTTGAGATGTAAGATTGCTTACATCATATAAAGCTGATGCAACTTGGGGTGTTACATCTTCTATTAAGCCATTAGTTGAATCTAAAACATTATTTAAATTGTTTGTGATCTTTGGCAAATCTTCAATAGTTTTATCTAAACTTTGTCTATTGCTTTCTACAGTATCAGCAATAACACCAACTGTTTTAGATATATTAAATAATAGTTTAGCTAATGCTACTAAAGCAACAACACCAGCTATAATTAGTAAGGCTAATAGAATATCTATTAAATCATATTGCATGTTTACCTCCTAATTATTATTTACTTTCTTTTTCAGCTTTTTTAGAAACTTTATCAGCTCCTTCTTTTACTTTGTCTGCTGCCTTTTCTACACCTTTAGCAGCGTCTTTTTTAACTTCTTCAGCTTTTTCTTCAGCTTTTTCTTTTGTTTCTTCAGCTTTTTCTTTTGTCTTTTCAGCTGCTTTTTCAGCTTTTTCTTTAGCCTTACCAGCTATTTCTTCAGTTTTTTCTTCCACATCTTCAGCTACGTTATGTAGTTGTGTAAGTTTTTTTTCACCAAAGTTTGATACCTTTTCTACAGTATCATGGTATGTTTTTTGAACATTTTCACTAAATTCTTTTGAAGTTTTTTGAATTTGTTTACCTGTATCTTCTACAGCATCCTTAATATCTTTTCTTGTATCTTCACCTGATTTTGGTGCAAATAATACACCTGCAGCTGAACCAACTAAGGCACCTAAAGCTAGACCAAATCCAACTTTACCAGCAGTGTCTTTTCTCTTTCTTCTTTCAATTTCTCTTTGTTTTGCAACAAAATAATCTCTAATTGACATATTTACCTCCTGTTTTTATAAAAAAATCCACAAATGACTATAATTATACCTTCGTATGTGAAGGTGGGCTAACTGTCAACAAATTCTACAGTCCATCTAAGGCTTTGTATCCTTTATCGAACTCCGTATGCCCTTATAGTATGTGTAGGTTAATTATCAAAATCATTTGTGGATACTGTTATTATATCACAGTAATAGAAATTTGAAAAGAATTGCAAATAAATTGTATAATAAAAATATATTGGAGGATTTATGAAGCAAGCAAATATATTTACAAACTTATACAACTTAAGTGATGAGATAAGACAAGTAGTTGAAAAAGAGTTCTTGAGTCATGATTTTAAAATTTCTTATGAACATGATGAAGAGGCTAATTTTAATGTTGTAATTGGAGGTGATGGAACCTTTATAAAGGCTGTCCATGAATCCAATTTTTCTAATGTCCCCTTTATTGGTATAAATACTGGTAAGCTCGGATTCTATAATGATATAAAACCAGATGATGTTGAATCAGCTATTGAAAGGTTGAAAGATAAAAAATATATACTTAATGAACTTAAGGTTATTGAGTGTCATATAGAAACCAAGAACGGAGATTTTATATATAAAAGTATAAATGAAATTGTTATAAAATCTAGATCAACTTCTATTATAAAGTTTGACTTATTTGTAGATGATATGAAACTACAAAAATTCGCTGGTGATGGAATGATATTCTCTACCCCATCTGGATCTACTGCTTATAACCTTTCTTCCGGTGGTGCCATTGTTTATCAAAATATAGATGCTTTTCAAATAACCCCATTGGCTCCAATTAAATCTAGTATATATAAATCATTAGATAAAAGTGTTGTAGTTCCAAAAAATACAAAAATAAAATTAGTAACAGAAGATTTAAATGATGATGAATTTTTAATAGGAATAGATGGTTTAGAATGTAACCATACTGATATAAAGTCCATTAATATTCAATTATCAAAGGATTCAATAAACAAAATTGTTTTCGATGAAAAATGGTTTTGGAAAAATATTAGGGATAAATTTATATAAAAAAAAAAGGATTGTTGCAAGATTTTGCAATAATCCTTTTTTACGTCCTTCACTATCTATTTAAAACATAATTTAATACTCTAGATCCTATAGGAGCAGCATTGTTATGTGCAGTTTGCTTGCTTCCCTCTATTGTGACTACTACTACATATTTAGGGTTGTCAGCTGGAGCCATATTTATAAACCAGTTGTTATTTAATCCATTTGCACTTTCACCTGTACCTGTTTTACCTGCAGAAGCAATACCACTTTTTAGATTATAACCATTGTATCTAACTGTAGATGTAAGGTAATTTCTAATAGTTTTTGCATATTCTGCTTCTATATTTGAAGATAATACACTAGGTTCAGTATCTTGTTTAATCCCATTTCTATCAATTGTTTCGACAATATATGGCTTATACACTTCCCCATCATTAGCAATTCCCATAGCAACTAAAAGCATATCCATAGGAGTCATATACATATTACCTTGACCAAAAGCAGCATTTGCCTTTTCTAAGTCTGATAGACCTGCTTTAAATGGAAATATTGAAGATTTCTTTGGAAGGGAAAAATCATAATCCTTTGATATTCCAAAATCCTTAAGTACTTGTGTATATTCTTCATTACTTATTTCTTTAGATTTTTCATAAAAATATGTGTTTGAAGAGTACATCAAGGCTTCTTCCAAAGATATTTCACCATAAGCTTTTTTCCCATAATTATGAATTGTATGCTCAGCAATGGTTGCGGAACCTTTATCATTGTAATTAAGATCCATACCAGATCTTAAAAAGGCTACTGACGAAACTACCTTAAAAACAGATCCAGGTTCATATAATCCTTGACTAGGTCTATTTAGTAAATTTCCATCTTCAGAAGCTATAAGTTTTTCCCAATCCGCCCTTAAATTATTTACATTAAAACTTGGTTTAGAAACAATGGCTAAAATAGCTCCAGTTTTTGGATCGGCAACTATGATTGATCCCTTATAGTCACCTAAAGCCTCCCAAGCAAATTCTTGTACATCATTTTCAATAGTCAAATATACATCACTTGCATTAGTTTCAGAAACTAAACTATCGAGTCTTGTAAAAATATCATCTTTCTTACTTATATTAGCTAAGTCTTTGTTATGATAAGCTTCAATACCCATTTTACCTAGGTTTGGATCACTGTATCCTGTAATGTTTGAATATAGATAATTGTAGCTATATTTTCTTGTATAAGTTTTTTTATCGTCATTCAAATCTGAATACGCTAATACTTTTCCATTTCTATCAAGTATACTTCCTCTTTTAGCGTAAACATCATCTTCGAAATTTCTTGCATTTCTAGGATCTTTGTTTAACTTATCTGCTTTAATAATTTGAAAATATAGTAAATATAGAGAAATAGCTAAAAATAAAGCCGTTACAATTATCAAAACTAAAATTAGTTTTTTATCTCTTTTATCCTTCATACTCTTCTCCTGTTTTACTTGTTAAATAATGTAAGACAGCCAATAATATGAAACTAGACGTTGTTGAACTACCACCATAAGATAAGAAAGGTGTAGTAATTCCCGTTAACGGCATAAGCTTCAATATACCAGCAAGCATAATTATTGTTTGAATTGAAAATAGTAGGCCTATTGATAAGGCTAATGAAGACAAATAGTCAGATTTGAATTGTAAGGATACCTTCATAGATTTATAGAAAATCAATATAAAGATAAGTATAATCGCAAATCCCATAAACAATCCCATTTCTTCAATAATAGCTGCCATTATAAAGTCTGTTTGAATAACTGGTACTAAACCTGGACTTCCTAATCCTATACCTGTTCCGAAAAATCCGCCATTAGCAATTGCATATAAAGATTGAATTATTTGATATCCCTTACCATTAAAATCATCCCAAGGATTTAACCATATATCAATTCTTACTTTGATATGGGATAGAACTAAGGATGCCAAATAAACCCCTAAAAAGGCTAATCCAATATTTAAAATTATAAAGATATATCTTTTTTCGAAAATTAGCATAGAAGCAAGCATAAGGGCAAAAAACACCATAGCTGTTCCCAATTCTCCTTGTAAGAAGAACAATCCAGCAAATATATAGCTTGCTCCTGCTAAATAATACCTTCCAAATCTTTGGCTTGTATATTTTTCGTAATTGTTATAATAAGCAGCAATCATAAATATATATGACACTTTAGCAAATTCAGACAATTGCAGGGTAAAAAGCCCTCCAATATTTATCCAGTTCTTGGCTCCATATTGGGAAAATCCAAATAAAAGTGTAATTATAAAAGTAAACAAAGTTATAATAAAAAATAAAATAAATTTATCTTCTAAAAACTTATTAAAATACTTAATAAAATATCTAACTAATATGAATATAAAAAATCCTATGAAATACCAGATTATATGTTTGTTTATTAAAGTGTAGTCCAATCTAATTATATTAATTAAACTTATACTATATAATAGATTTACCAAATATATATAAGTGGAGTCACCATTAATAAATTTTGGAATTGTATAATTTATAATGGCTGTAACCATTATAAAGGCATAGGCCAAGTAAATTGAGCTAGTTTGTATCTTTATATTATGTATAATAGCTAAACTTATTCCAAGAAATTGAAAAATAAATAGAAGTATAATAAGTTTATTATGAAAACTAATCCTTCTTGTATCATTGAAATTTACCCTATTAATTTTATTCATAAACTTACTCCTTTTAGTTTATTTCAGCATTCAAGCTTAAAACATAGGGTCCTATCTCTATCTCATCACCAACTAGTAGTTCTAGGTTGCTATCTAAATATTCTCCATTTAAATAAGTTCCATTTAATGATCCCTTGTCAACTAGATAAAAAGAATCTTCAGATTTGATTATCTCAGCATGATAAGATGAAACTAGGTCACTATCTAAAACTATATCATTTCCAAGATTTCTCCCTATGCTAGTATAGCCTTCTAATAAGTAACTTTTTGAAGCTCCATTTTGATCTCTAACAATCAAATAATAATCTCTTTTTACCTTATCAAAATCAATATTCCTAATATCTAAGATAATTAATTTTACAATGATATAAATGTAATATAAAACTATATAGACGAGTATAAATTTCACTATAGACGAAATAATTGTATATAAATTTAAGTTTCCTATAATATTAGTAAAAAAAGCATTTCTTACTATATTTAATAATTCTCTCATATAGACTCCTTCTCTTTATTAATTACTATTATACCAAATCATAAATAAATAATATAAAATATTTCTTAAGAATTTATTATAGATTACTTAATTTACAAAAAAATCTAGGTCTATGACCTAGATTTTTGGATTTCTAATTATTCTATTCTACTGATAAAATTTTTGCATTTGCTGTTTCAAATATTGCATCTGCCATTTTTTGTGCTTTTTCTGCTGTGTCAGCACTTGAGTAGATGTATAATTTAATCTTTGGTTCTGTACCAGAAGGTCTTAAGATATACCATGATCCATCTTCTAGTTTGTAACCAAGACAATTTTGTTTTTCTAATCCTGTTTCATCGTTTAGATAGTCTGTTATGGATTCTAATTTTATTCCATTAATTTCTTCAATAGGATTTGCTCTAAATTCTTCCATAATTCTAGCTATTAATTTTTGACCATCTAACCCTTCTAAAACAACTGAATTTAAGTTTTGTGCATGATAGCCAAATTCTTCGAAAATTTCTTTTTGAACATCTAATAATGTTTTACCTTGAGCCTTGTAATATGCAGCCATTTCAATTACCATCATTGATGAAGAAATAGCATCCTTGTCTCTTACATTGTCTCCATATGAATATCCAATAGCGTCTTCAAAACCAAAGATATATTGGTATTCACCAGTTTTGTCCCATTCGTTAGCCTTAGCATAAATGTTTTTAAATCCTGTTAAAACATTAAAATTAGCTACGCCAAATTTATCAGCAATTTTTTCTGGTAAGTCTGTTGAAACTATAGATTTTACAATTGCACCATTCTTAGGTAATTTACCTTTTTCAGATAATCTACTTAAAATATAGTAGGTTAATAGGGATCCAGTTTCATTACCTGATAAGAAAGTATATCCACCTTCTTCATTTTTAACTTCTACAGCAACCCTATCAGCATCAGGGTCTGTAGCTATTAAAATATCAGCATCAATCTTGTTTCCTAATTCTATAGCATATTTAAATGCCTTTGGATCTTCTGGGTTTGGATATCCAACTGTTGTAAAGTCAGGATCTGGATTTTCTTGTTCTTTAACTATGTGGATATTTTTAAATCCTCTTTCATCCAAGATTCTTCTAACTAATTTGTTACCACATCCATTTAATGGTGAGTAAACAACATTAATATCCTTATCAATATTTTCATCTTCAATTGTTAGATCTAATACATCTTGCATATATTTATCAACTATTGAATAATCTAAGATTGTGATAAGTCCTTCTTCAACAGCCTTATCAAAGTCCATTGATTTAACATTGCTTACATCTCCAACCTTGCTTATATTTTTTAATATTTCACTAGCTATATCATCTAAGATTTGTGAACCTTCATTCCAATATGCTTTGTATCCGTTATATTCTCTAGGGTTGTGTGAAGCTGTTATCATAACACCTGATATAGTTCCTAAATGACGGATAGTATATGATAATACAGGTGTAGGTGTGATTTGGTCATAGGTATAAACTTTTATGCCATTAGCAGCTAAAACTTCTGCAGTGATTTTTGCAAATTCATCTGATTTATGTCTTACATCATATGAAATAGCAACACCTTTTTCCATAGCTTCTTTACCATGGTCAATTATTGTTTGAGCTAGTCCTTGAGTAGCCAAAGCTACAGTATACTTGTTCATTCTATTTGTACCAGCACCAATTTTACCTCTTAAGCCAGCTGTACCAAATTTTAAATCTTGATAAAATCTATCTTGGATTTCTTCTTTATTTGATTCTAAAGATTTTAATTCTTCTTTAGTTTCGGCATCGATAAAATCACTATCTAACCATTCTTGATATTTTGTCATGTAATCCATTCTAACCTCCTAGAATTTATATACGTTGATGGAATACTCATCTAATTTTATATCAGTAACCTTACTATCTACAAAACCATTTGAGAAAATATGTTGTATTTCTTCTTGGTCGGTAAATAAGCTTTTATCTACTTCTTCCTTAAAGTCTGAAACATTATGGAAGATAGCATAGTTACCATTATCTGATTTTATTATATATCCAATTAAATAATCTTGCAAACCATCTATAAAGCTAAGTTTTTCTAGAACTTCATCATTTGTTTTCATGTTGAAAATTCCTAGATCCTTTCTTAGTTTTATCAAATCTTTAACAGCTTCAAATAAATCTTGATTTTTTTCCTTTAAGGTCCAATCTATACCATTTATGTCTGCTGGAGCATTATAAGAGTTGTGGTTCATTTTTTTAGTTCTCATAAATGAGTTTCCTGCTACGAGGAATGGTAAGCCTTGACTGGTTAATAATATAGCATGTCCCATATAGGTTATATCTTTTAACTTGTCTGCTGGAACACCTGATTTTATCAACTTGTCATTAAATATTAAGTTGTCATGGGCATTAAAGTAGTTTATAGACTCTAAAGGATGAGCATAGGCTGTTTCATTTCCATAGATATTTGCATATCCGGCAATACCTTCTTGGATTGCGCCCTTTAGATAATATTCACCTTGCAAGTAGCCTCTTTCACTTCCATCAGTATCCCCTTTTAAGTTGTCTCTTATATGAGGGTTGAAGATTGCAAAGTTTTTATTCTTTTGCATTCCAATATTAATTTGCTTGTCATATGGAAGAGGACTTGGTAAAGCCATCCATGGTTCTCCATATATAAGGATATTTGGATTAATCTTTCTTAACTCTTCTATAGCCATCATAATTGTATCGATGTCTGTAAGAGCCATTAGGTCAAATCTAAAACCATCCAACTTGTATTCTTTAGCTAAATACACAAGTGAATCTATTATAAATTTTCTAACCATTGGTCTTTCTGAAGCAACCTCATTACCACAGCCTGATCCATTTGAAAACTCAGTTTGTCCATTAGTTCTATAGTAATAGTAAGGTTCCAATACCTGGAAAATTGAGTCAGCTGTCCTAAAGGTATGGTTGTAAACCACGTCTAACACAACTGATAAACCGTTTTCATGGTAATTTTTTATTAGAGTTTTAAATTCTCTAATTCTTGAATATGGGTCATTTGGGTTTGTTGAAAATGATCCTTCAATATTGTTGTATAATTCTTGGTCATAGCCCCAATTATAATTATCTGGATATTTAGCAAGAGGTTTATTTTCATCTACAGTTAAATAGTCTGTGATTGGTAAAAGATGGACATGAGTCACTCCTATTTCAGCAAAGTGGTCCATTCCTGTTGTAAGCCCATTATAATTTGTCCCCTTTTGAGCTGCACCTAAAAATAAACCTCTGTGGTCTGCACCAGAGCTTGGGTCTATTGTTATATCAGCTAAATGCGTTTCAACTATAATAGCCTTATCCTTATCATTGTTTGGTATTTTATGGTCTAAATAGCCTTCAGGATTTGTCTTTGCTAGGTCTATAATAGCTGTTCTTTTACTATTTGCAGAAGATGCAAAACTATAAGGGTCTGCAACTTCTTGGTCTTTAACTAAATAAGTATAGAATTTACCTTCATAGTCACCATCAAGTTTTAATTCAAAACATCCGTCTTCGTCTTTTGTCATATGGTATGTTTTTCTATCTTGTTCATCAAAATTTTCATAAAGACACAAAAATATTTCTTCTTGAGACGGCGCCCATACTCTAAAAATTGAATAGTCCTTAGTATAGGTAAGTCCTAATTCTTTATCCGTATATAAGTTACTTATCATTAATTATTTCTCCGTTAATTCTATATATTTTTTTACACTACTATCTTCTCTTATAATTTTACTTGCATTGGAATAAAGGTCTTTATACCAATTTTCATCATAACTATAAGATCTAACAGCATTTTCTAATTCGTTGGTAAAGTCCAACAGGTCTTTTATTATAAAGTTCCTGTCGTTATAATGCAAGATTAATTCCTCAATTTTATTTATATCATAAGAGAATTCATCCTTAGTTAAGTTTTTATAAAAGTTAAACATTTCTTTTATTTCAACATTATTATCCAAGTATTCTTGAACATTGTATGAATAATTGTTCATTAATTCACTGGCCTTATCACCAAATTTAAACATGGAAATTCCATAATCAGTAAAGGATGTATTTTCAAAGTTCCCCCTACTTGTTAATATGGCTGATGCACTAGCTATAGACTTGTAAATTGATACCTTGTCTGATTCCATATTTAATTGCTCTAAGTTTAAATATATGTCGCTTGCAGGTATTGCTATATCAGTCTTGGATAAGTTGTAATTTTCAATAAAAACTATTTTTATCTTATCTTTTATAAATAAATCATTATTAACTGTTTTAGCTAAGGCATTTATAAATTTAATCATCTCTTTAGCTAAATAATAGTTTGGATATGATTTACCAGCAAAGAAATAGGTCCTTTCTGGTATATCCTTGTTTGGATTTTTTTTCATCCTGTAATAGCTTAAGGCTACAGATAAGACAGAAAGAATTTGTCTCTTATATTCATGGAAATTACCTAAGTGCATAACAAAGCAGGACTTGCAATTATATAAATTCAAATCTAGGTCTAATTCATTTAAAAGATATTTTTTATTAGATAACTTAATATCTTTCAATTCTTTAACCTCTAGGTCGGTAATTTCTAAGACCTTGTCTTGTCTTTTTATTTGTCTTTCCTTGTAATATTGGTCAGTATCAAAGCTAAAATTAATAAAATCAATCTTTGCTTGGTAAGCATTATATTGAGATGAAAGATATTTATCTTCTAATAAGTTTTTATGGTTTTTCTCTAATGAAATAATATTTTTACATACATAGTATAAAACATTTATAGAATTTAATTTACCTTCTCTGATTATTAATAGTGGTTCAGGATTATTAATCTCTTTATTTGAAAGGTCTAATTTTAAATGCTTATCTAGTTCATAAATAATATTTATCATATTTGGACATACTTTATCAATAAGGGCTAAATCCCATGTTTCCATTGTTTCAGGAAGTATTGACAATTGCATAAAGATAAAGACTTCTTTTGCTAAAGCTAAAGCGTCTTCAAATTTATAGTCATATTTTTTCATTAGTAATTCAATAAATACTAAAATTGACAAACTTGGGTGAACATCATTGATTTGGATTGTAATGTAATCTGCTAATTTTGATATATCTTTACCAATATATTTTTTATATTTCTTTAGAATGTCTTGTATGCTTGCACTAGCAAAGAAATATTCTTGCTCTAATCTAAGCTTCTTACCTTCATAATTGTCTTCACTAGGATATAAAAATTCTACTATAGAATTTGCCCTATTAATTCTTTCATAGGATTCTTGAATTTGCCCCTTTGAAAACTTTTCAAAGTCCAAATCTTCTACAGAATATGACTTCCATAATCTTAAAGTAGATACATTGTTTGAATCACTTGATAAAATTGGAATATCGTAAGGAATAGCCTTTACAGTGTCATCTTTTAAATCAACCCAATGGTTAAAGCCTTTTTCATGTTCCCAAGGGTTTTTATTTACCCTCCAATTATCAGGCTTTTCAACTTGTTCCCCATCAATTATTTCTTGCTTAAGCATACCATTTCTATATCTCAACCCGTAAGCATAAATATTATTGTGATATTTAGATAAATACTCTAGTAAGTATCCTGAAACAGATCCCAAGTCACCATAACCTAAGGCAAACTCTATGTCCCATTCAAGTATATCTTTAATATCAATAGAATAGTCCGCTAAAATCTCTTTAGCAGTATCATATAAGTCTAATTTTACTAGGTTTTTTAGTAAGCTATCTCCTAAAGTATATTCAAACGATAGAATATAAAGTCTTCTTGAATCTAAGTTGTCATATAGAGAATGAAACCATTTTTCTCCTACTAATTGCCTTACGCTATTTGCTAAAGCAGTATAAATTTCTGGATCCCTAGCATAGGTAAAATCTTTAGCGAACAATTCAAATAGATTATTTTTAATACTTTCATGTAAAGTCTTTTTATCAATCATTATAAACTCCTATAAAGTTGTATATATTCCTTAGATGAATTTTCCCAATCATATTTAGAATTCATGGCATTTTTTATTAATCCAATAAATTCTTCCTTATTTCTATATGTTTCTATAGCTCTTTTTGTTGTTTCTAATAAGACATCTGGCTTTTTATCATAAAAAGAAAATCCATTTCCCTCTCCTGTATACTTGTTATAAGCATGAACAGTATCTTCTAGGCCACCCGTTTCTGTAACTATTGGTATTGCCCCATACCTCATGGCTATTAATTGTGAAATCCCACAAGGTTCAGTAATGGATGGCATCATATAAAGATCAGATCCAGCATAAATTGCATTGGCTTCTTGGTCTGAAAAATATAGTCTTGCTGCAACATTTTTAGGATACTTGTTTTGGTAGTCTCTTAATATATTTTCATAATTAGCTTCACCAGTTCCTAACAATACAAATTGCACATCCTCTTGTATAAGTTGATCAAAGGCCTCAAATAATAGATCCATCCCCTTCATATGAGCTAATCTTGTAACCATTCCTATCAAAGGAATATCTTTATTAACTTCTAAATTATATAGTTTTTGTAGATAAGTTTTATTTGCAAGCTTTTTATCAATAGAATTTACATCATAATTGCTCTCAATACGCATATCAGTTTTCGGATTGTATTTTACATAATCAATACCATTTATTATACCCGATAACTTGTCTTTATGAGTGTTTATCACTTCTTCAAGGCCATAGGCATATTCTTTATGTTTTATTTCATTAGCATAGGTTTTCGACACAGTATTAAAGGCTGTTGAATTTATAATACCAGCCTTCATAAAAGATACTTTTCCATAAAAATCTAGGCTTTCTCTATAAATATTAAGCAAGTCCATTTCCATATAACCCAATATAATATCGTCAAAAGTTCCTTGATAAATAATATTATGGATAGTATATAGACTCTTAGTATTTTTATAGAAATCTTTTATCCTTGCAAAATAATCTTGATATAGAATAGCTAAGCCACTATGCCAATCATTAGCATGCAAGATATCGGCTTTAAAATCTAAAAATTCTAAAAGTAAGACACTAGCCTTAGAAAATAAGAGATATCTTAAATCATCATCCTCATAACCATAAAGATCATTTCTGTCGAAAAATTCTTTATTTGCCAAGAAATAACATTCTAAGCCTTGGTTGTTAAAATGAAATACTTCTACATCCACAGTTTTCTTAATTAAATCAACTTCAAATGATCCTAAACTTTCTAACTTATCTATATATTTTTCATATATTTGGCCATGCAGAGGTAAAACTAATCTTATGTCATGACCTTGATTATTTATGGCTTTAGGAAGGGAACCTGCTACATCAGCAAGTCCCCCTGTTTTGATAAATGGAGTAGCCTCAGCAGCTATATATAATATATTCATGCTATTTCTCCAATATTTTGTTCTTTTCCACAACTATAGGATTATGTCTATCTCCTATAAGTTTTACACCAGACCTGATAATAACATTCTTATCAAGTATAGCATTCTCAACATGTGCACCGTCTTCTATAATTACTCCTTGGAATAGAATTGAGTTTTTAACTTGTGCATTTTTATCAATATTAACCTGTCTAAATAGGATAGAATTTTCAACTCTTCCAAATATAAATGAACCATTAGCAATTAATGAATTTTTAACATAGTTGCCTTCACCATAAAAAGTAGATGGTTCATCTTTATTTTTTGTTAAAATTCCAGATCCCATTAGAAATAGGTCTGTATAAATCCCTTCGTTTAATAAATTTATATTTGCATCATAAAAAGAATTTAAATCTTTAATATATTCTACATGGTTAATAATTTCATAAGACCCAATGCTTAACTTTTCTTTATTATTCATAATAGCTTGCGTCAAGGTATAAGCATTATCTTTTTCTAAAGCTTCAGTCACAAGGTCTATATATACTTTCTTTTTGATTAAAATATGGTCCATAAATAAATTAAATATAGGTTCAGTGCCTAAATTTACTCCAATATTTTGGACCTTACCATCTTCATCAAAAATTACTTTTCTAGAATTAAGGTACTTTCCTTCATGGTCTTCTTGTTTTCTATATAAAAACATAACATCATAGTCATTTTCTAAAAAGTCTTCATATATACTTTCTATATTTATCCTAGAAACAACCATAGGATTTGCTATATAAATGTTGTCAATGAATTCTTCATCTATAAAAGATATGGAACTATAGTAAGAATATATTCTCCTATTATTTGAATTGTACTCTTCAGGACTAGGTACAGAAATAGCTAACCCATCCTCTCTTAAGTCCATATCCCAGTGTTCCCCATTTGAAACATGGTCTAAGGTAGATTTTATATTTTTATCACCTTGTAATAAAACCTTATAGATTCCATATTCATTAAAATTTGATAGGCATGCATCAACCAGCCTATATCTTGAACCAAATGGAAGCATATAGTCAGGTCTACTTTTCAATAATCCTGCATAAGACTTGTTATCAAAACCAGATTTTATAATACCAGCTAAATTTTTCATAGACCCTCCTATTCCTTTAATATACCTGCTTGTGAAATTAAATATACACTATCGTCATCTATATCACCAAAAAATTCATTTTCATTGATCGTCATGTTTTCTGTCACAACACAATTAAAGATTTTGGCACCTTTTTTAACAACCACTCCAGGAAGTATTACAGAATTATATACCTCTGCTCCTTCTTCAATAGTAACCTGGTCAAACAAAACAGAATTATCAACCTTACCGTAAATTCGGCATGCTTCATTAACTAGAGTTTTATTTAATTGTGCATTTTTCCCAATATAATGTGGTGGAAGATTTTTAGATTTAGTGTATACCTTCCAAGCATGGTCATAAACATTTAAACCATTTTTATCTTCTATTAGCTCCAAATTGGATTCCCAGTAAGACCTTACAGTACCTACATCCTTCCAATATCCCTCAAATTTATAAGCATATAGATTTGTACCTGACTTTAATAATCTAGGAATGATATCATTACCAAAATCATAGCTTGATTCTTTATCTTCGTAATCTTCGATTAAAGCTTTTCTTAGTAAAGTCCAATTAAAAATATATATTCCCATGGATGCTAGGTTTGACTTAGCATTTTTAGGTTTTTCTTCAAATTCTACTATCTTTTGATCTTGGTCGGTATTCATTATTCCAAATCTGGAAGTTTCTTCCCAATCAACTTCCATTACAGCAATAGTAAGATCTGCTCCTTTTTCCTTATGGAAACTTAGCATTTTTCTATAATTCATCTTGTAGATATGGTCGGCTGATAAGATAAGTACATATTCTGGATTTAAATTATCCAGGTAATCTATATTTTCATAAATAGCATTGGCTGTACCCTTATACCACCTTCCCCCATCTTCTGTAAAATAAGGAGGTAAAAGTTTTAGTCCACCACTTAACCTATCGTAGTCCCAAGGCTGACCAATCCCAATATGTTCATTCAAATAGAAGTGTTTATATTGAGTTAATACGCCTATATTTTCTACCAAGGAATTTCTCGCATTAGAAAGGGCAAAGTCTATTATTTTATACTTACCGCCAAATGGAACTGCAGGTTTTGCGGTGTTTGATGTTAAGTACTTAAGCCTACTACCTTGACCGCCAGCTAAAAGCATGGCTACTAAATCTACCTTACTTGACATAAGTTCTCCTCCTTATTTTTTATTCAATTTTACTTGTTATATTTTATAAATAATGCTTGATATGGTTGTAAATCAACAGATACAGAGTATCTTCTGTAATGTGCTGGTTCTTCTTTAGAATATAAAGGTTGGTTTCTATTTACTGGACCACCGAAATTTTTATGGGCTGAGTTTAATAATACTTTGTACATTCCTTTTTTATCTACACCAAACTTATATTTTTCCCTATAAACTGGTGAGAAGTTAAAGAAGCATAATACCTTTTCACCCTTTGAATCAATTCTTTCAAAAGCAATTACATTTGAATCACTATCATGGAAGTCAATCCATTCGTATCCATCATAAGAATCATCAACTTCGTATAAACTAGGTTCACTCTTATATACTTCATTTAATTTTCTTACAAAATCTTGTAACCACCTATGTCTATCATATTCTAAAACAGACCATGGCAATTCAGTATCATGGTTCCATTCATCAAAAGTACCTATTTCGTTACCCATAAAGTTTAACTTTTTTCCTGGATGTGCGTACATATATGCATATAAGGCCATTAAACCTTTGAATTTGTCATCATAGTATCCTGGCATCTTATTTAACATTGAGTTTTTCAAGTGCACAACCTCATCATGTGAGAATGGTAAAATATAGTTTTCTGAAAAGGCATAAGTTATTGAGAATGTTAATTTGTTTTGGTGATATTTTCTGTGGATCGGATCCAATTCGAAATATTGAAGGGTGTCATTCATCCATCCCATATTCCACTTGAAATCAAATCCTAAACCGCCATTTTCAATCTTATCTGTAATTTGTGGGAAGGCTGTTGATTCTTCAGCTATCATCAAAGCATCTGAATGGTATAAGTGAACAACTGAGTTTAATTCCTTAACAAATTCAATAGCTTCTAAGTTTTCATTTCCACCATACATGTTTTGTAAGTTTTTTCCACCGTAGTCTAAGTAAAGCATGGCAGATACAGCATCAACCCTCAATCCATCGATATGGAAGTTTGTCAACCAGAATAAGGCTGATGAGATTAAAAAGTTTTTAACTTGTGCCTTATAATAGTCAAAGTATAGGGTTCCCCAACCTTCATTTGAAGCCTTATATGGATCATCTTTCTCATAAGTTGCCCTACCATCAAAGTTTGATAAACCATGAGCATCTCTTGTAAAGTGAACTGGAACCCAGTCTAAAATCACACCAATATCTCTTTTATGGAATTCATTAATTAAATTCATAAATTGTTTAGGAGTACCAAATCTTGATGTTGTAGCAAAGTATCCTGTTACTTGGTAACCCCAAGATCCATCATATGGGAATTCTGTTATTGGCATAAACTCAACATGGGTATAGCCCATCTTCTTAACATAGTCAGGTAATACTCTTGCTAAGTCTTCAAATGAATAGTATGTGTTGTCAGGATGTCTCATCCATGAACCAAGATGAACTTCATATATTGAAATAGGACTCTTTAGGAAGTCTTTTTTATACCTATTTTTCATATATTTATCATCTGACCACTTAAACCCTTCTAAATCATAAACCTTACTTGATGTTTCAGGTCTAAATTGATTGTGGTAGGCATAAGGGTCTGCTTTCATTAAAACTTGTCCTTCAGGACCTATGATTCTATATTTGTAGTTATCATATTCATAAAAGGCATCAAAACATATATTCCATATTCCTGAATTATTTATATTTTTCATAGGCATATTTGTTTCATTCCAGCCGTTGAAGTCACCTACTAGGTAAACTTCTCTTGCATGGGGAGCCCAAACTGTAAAGGAAGTCGCATCCTTACCATTTTTCTTAATTTTATGTGATCCTAAAAATTTATAGGATTCATAATTTTTACCTTCGTTATATAAATGTATAGGAGTATCTAAGTCTTCTCTATAAAAAATATTTAAGTTCATGCTAACCTTCCTTATTAAAATTATTTATTGTTGTCGTTAATACCGGTATAAATTGTTTTTTTCTGGATAATAGGTCTTTTACCATATATCCATCTTCAATGAATTCTTGTTTAAAGGCTTCAGCCAAGGCTTGACTATATACACCATCTGTTATAACCAAAGATTGTTCATTGAAAATATCTGTAATAAATAAAGCAAAAAAGTCGATTCTTTCATTTTCCTTTATCTGCTTCATTGATGTTTTTATATCAGCAATCATCTTATCTACTGAAGGTAAATTCGTAGTGAATGCTTGTGAAACTCTTACTTTTATATTGTCTATTTCAAATTTCTTTGAATCAGTTATCAATAAGTCTGTAGCAGATACACCTTCTAGTGATGTCCCGGCAGCGAACATTTCGGAAGCATATTCTTCCAAGTTTATTTCTGCAATTTCTGCTAGCTCATTTAATATTTTAATATCTATATCAGTTGTAGTTGGTGATCTAAATAATAAGGTATCAGATATAATAGCAGAGGCCATCAAGCCTGCCATTTCCTTGCTAGGTACCAAACCATTTTCCTTGTACATCATAGCTAATATGGTAGATGTACATCCAACAGGCATATTTCTAAAGAAGATTGGATTACTTGTAGAAATATTTGCTACCCTGTGGTGGTCGATTATCTCGAGTATTTCTACCCTATCTCTATCATCTATAGATTGGCTTGCCTCATTGTGGTCAACTAAGATAAGTTTCTTTTTCTTATCTATCAATAAATCATTTCGAGTAAGTTCCCCTATCACCTTCATATTTTTATCAACAACAGGGAAATTTCTAAATCTTGTATCCATTACTTTTTTGCTTACTTCTTCTATATCATCATCAGGAGTGAAATAAAGAAGATTATCACTTGTCATTACATAGCTTACTGGAATGGCTTGTGGTAATAGTCTAGCAACCATAAATGAATTATATTTTGTCTTTATGATCGTTACATTGTTTTTCTTTGCTAAATAAAGAATATCATTATCAACATAATATCCAGACGATACTATCAAGATACCAGCTTTCCTATCAACAGCTTCTCTTTGCGCATCTCTCCTATTTCCTACTATGATTACATCACCAGGACTTACATGGCCCTTTTCATCAACGTCAGAAGCATACACCAACATCCTACCATTTATGTAGTTTGGTTTTTCTGGACTGTGAACCAATGTTCCAGCAAGTACATCTACTATATTTTCAACCTTAGTCTTTGACCTATATAAGATATCATCATCCCATACATTCATATATGACTTAGTCAAGTTTGATAAGGTTACTATACCTTCTAACCTGTTTTCTCTATCAACTATAGGTAAGAATGAAACATTTTTAGGCTGTAAGTAATTGGCTGCTTCATATAGTGAAATATCTCTATCAACTACTAAAGGCATTTCTAGATTTAAATCATCTATGGTTGGCCTTAAGTTGTCTATATATATTGGAGCCTTGCTTTTCCACCTATCTAAAACCCACTTGGATTCTAAATCTAGGCTACCTAATCTAATAGGTATATATTCATTTTTTTTATCTATTTTATTTTTCAAATCCGCATAAACTATTGCTGATGCAATAGAATCTGTGTCCGGATTTTTATGCCCGGTAATATATATTCTATTTTTCAATTTCAACTCCTTATTTTATATTCACATTCATACTCTAATAATAGCAAATATTCATATAAATTGGTAGCGATGTCACCTAATATATACATAATATTGAGATAAATTGATAAATAAAAAACAGTAAATATTTTGAATTAAAATAAGTTCATATATTTGATCTCTTTTATCTCAATTCATAAATATTTACTGTTTACTATTAATTAGTTATCATAAAATTTTTAGTCTTATTAATTTTTAAATTTTTCTTTTTACTTATATAGGCTATCATTAATTCACTCATATCTAAAGATGTTTCATCAACTATTTCTTTATCTTGATAACAAGGATATTCAGCAGTATTGCTTGCCCTATAGTTATTCATTATTATCCTATAAGTCTTATCTAAGTCTATATCTTTGCCATCTTTTTTCATTGATACTACTCTTTTTCCACTGTCATTGCCTAGGTCAACAACATAATCAAGTCCATAAAAGAAATCATAAATATAATTTCTCACCTTAGGCACTTGAAATCTTGGATTAAGAATAATATTATCATTTTCATCTAATTTGAAATAGTTAGTAGAAATCTCAATAGCTTCTTTTAAATCTTCACCTGTTATTTCCATTACTTTCAAAGTGTTTGGATAAGGATAATTTACAAGCACATCTTTTATGGTGACTTCTCTATCAAAACCAATTGCTTGGTCAAACAAGCTTAATGATGAAAAATCTGCATCTAAAGCATCTAATTGGACCTCATGCAAGAAATTTATATATGGATGGCCATTTAATCTAACATCAAATTTATCACCAAGTCTCATACTTTCATCAAAGTGTCCTATTACTTGGTTTAGATACTCATCTAAGTCGTTGTTGATATCATCAAAAACTCTTTCATATTCATCTTTGATTACAATATCCATACTTGTAATATCAATCAATTCATATGACCATTCATCACTTTCCGTATCGTATATTATTTTAGTAAAGTTTCTGGCGTTGTTTATAGGTTGGCTACAAATTACATCTTTTAGTTTAGTTATAAAGCCCCTATGTTGGTGGCCAGTTAACATAACATCGATACTATCAAAAGTTTCGAGAAACTCACTTCCCTGGTTTTCCTTTCTTAAAATTTCTGTAGGAATAAAATGTTCATCCAAGGATTTTTCAAAACCACCATGGTATAAGACAATAATCATATCTGAATTTTCTTTCATTTCAGCTTCGTATTTCTTATACATTTCTATAGGATCATGGAAGACTAAACCTTCAATATTTTTCTCTTGCTCCCAATTTGGAATATACGAAGTAGTTGCTCCAAAAACAGCAATCCTAAATCCTTCAAAATCAAATATTTTATAAGGATTAGACTTGAAATCTAAATTTTCAATGTTGGAATTCAAAATTTTGTCACTTACCCTATGGAAGGATTTCAGCAAATGGTCCATACCATAGTTAAATTCATGGTTTCCCATTACATAAGCATCATAAGAAAAATTATCTAGTAATTTTAAGATTGGGTTGTCTTCATTAGGATTTTTTGCTAAAAAACTAGTTAAAACTGTACCTTGAATTAAATCACCACCGTCTAAAACAAGTGAATGATCATAGTTTTTTCTATCTTCATCTATAAAAGAAAGTATTTTAAGCATACCCAGCTCTTGATATTCAACATAGTTTGTAGGCAATACATGTCCATGCATGTCTGTTGTATGATAAATAGCTATTTTCATAAGTTCTCCTTTATTTCGTAAATTTAATTATATCATATTAAATTAAATCTAAAAAACCACACTTTTTTATTTCTTGATATTACAGCTATTATTCAACAAAAAAAACTTCAAAACCCATATTATGGATTTTGAAGTTTAATTAATATCTTATTTAACTATTTTGACCAGTATCCTTCAATTGTTGATGCATAGTTACTTAATACTGAATCAACATCAGCTGCTTGTCCTTGAGCTAATACTGTTTCCATCATAACACCAATTTCTCTATAAGCTTGGTTAGCTCCACCTAATAGTGGGTTTGTAAACATTTTTTCTGTAGCTTCTTTTAAGATTGGTGCTATTAGTGTACCTGCATTCATATATTCAGGATCTTCTAAAGCAGATTTTCTTACAGGAACATAACCTGTTTGAACACCCCAGTAAATTTGGCTTTCTTTACTTGTTAAGAATGTTAAGTATTTTTGAGCTGCTTGTTTTTGAACATCTGTTGCTGAATCAAAAACAAATAAGTCTGTACCTTGTTGGATAGTTTGTTCAAATGGTGATGGTGCTGCCTTTACTGTGAATTTACCATCTACAGCTTCTTGAACATATGATTGACCAGCATTTGAACCAACGTACATTAATACTTGTTCATTTCCTAATAATGATGAGAAGTAATCATCTGTACCTGCTATCTTCATATATCCTTCATTTACACCATCTAAGTGCCATTTTACAGCTTCTTTAGATAGGTCACCTTTAATATCAAAGTTAGGATCAAATTTTTGTCCCTTATTTGTGATATATGTTGTATAGTAGTTTGATAATGAGTCAAAACCTATACCAGGTTTTCCTGTAGCTTCTTGGTAAGCTTTTGATACTTCAACTACTTCTTCTGGTGTCTTAGGTACTTCACGACCTAATTCTTTAAGTGCATCTTCGTTATAGAATAAAACTTCTGTAGATTTGTTAAAAGGCATTGAATAAACTTTTTCATCAATTACAGTACCTTCTCTAAATCCTTCTAAGATATCATCATATCCTTCTAGGTTTTTTGTATATTCTGTTAAATCATATACTAAACCATCTTTAATTGGATTATACATCCAGTCTGGATATGCTTGAGTCATAGTTGGTAAATCTTTAGGACTTACTTGTGTTGCAGTAATTTTTTGTTGCAACTCTTTATATCCTGTTTGGTTTTGTAATTCAACTTTTATTTCTGGATTTTCCTTCATGAAGTCATCTGTAAGTTTTTTAAGAGATTCTTCTTGGGCTCCATTCATAGCATGCCAAAATACAATGTTTGCTTCTTGTTTTTCGCCTGAACCTGTTTCAGTTCCAGTTTCTTTACCAGTTTCCTTTGTGTTTCCACCTTTAGAACAGGCTGCAAAAACCATTACTAAAGCTAAAACAAGAGCTATCAATCTACTTTTTTTCATTTTTCCTCCCATAAATTGTTTGGTTTTTTTCTGGTAATAATCTATCACCATATTTATTATACAACATTTCCGGTTTTTGTGAATGTATTGGTACCAATAAGTCCGGCTTTATTTGGTCAATAATATATATCAAGTCTTTAGGAAAGGCATGTCCACTACATTTTAATTCTATTACATTTATTTTATGTTTTTTAAACATTTCCATAAAAGGCTTGTAATTTATGTCAAAATCTCCTAATGGATCTGAATCGCAATGTATATATATGCCCCCAACAAGCATATGGTCAAGTAAGTGTAATTCTTCCTTAGATAATTGCCATAAGTATTTAGAATGATCTTTTAATAATACACTTGTATCCACCCTTAAGCTTTCATCCAACTTGTATTTTTTATAATCACCATAAAAATGAACTTCTTTACCTGTAACCGCTCTTAAAATATAAGCATAAAAATCATTTAAAACTAATGTTCTATTATTTTTAATAGCTAGTTTTTCTATCTCTAAAATTCTTTCTATATTAGCTTGATAGTAGTTAAAGGTTAATTGTTTGCTTGTATTTTCTCCTAAAATTTTATCAAATTTTTTTATTAAATCTTCTTCAGAAAGTTCACCATCTGTTTTAAATTCATCTATCTCATCGATGAAAGATACCGATACACCTTCAATAATTAAAATATCACAGTCTTTGGCTTTTTCTATAAAATTCAAACTATCTTCTTTTCTATAGCCATGCAATCTAATATCACCAGTATATGCAATTGATAAATCTGGTGTACGGATTAAAAACCCGCAAGCTCCATAACCATCATGGTCAACCCTTATAAACTCAACATGTATTTCGCCTATAGTGATTTCATCTCCATAGTTTACTGGAATTACTTTCCTAGTATTATCTTTTAAATATGAATTGGCATATAAAAAATCATTATTGAAATTTAATGCTTTAAGCAAATTGACTGTATCTTTACTTGCATATACAGGAATTTCTTCATCTATATAATTTAGCATCTTAGTATGGTCTAAATGTATATGCGATATGAAGACTCCCTTATTCCTATAAAGTTCTGAATCTTCTTTAGTTTGCTTCCTATCATAAATGCCTTTTAAATCAACAGCAAAACCATAATTGATCAAATTGGTTAGTCCATCTATATTCTTATCATCTATTTCAGGTTTGAATTCTGAACCAAAATCGAAATAAATACTATCCTTGCCATAATTGACTTCAATTATAGTCCCACCTATGGTTCTCATTCCTTGATAAAAAGTAATCTTTGTCTTTTTATCCCTTAAGTCCACTTCTAGATACCCCTCTCATAATTTGGCTTCTAAATACAAAGTACAATATCAAAATTGGTACAATAGCTATTGCTGAAGCAGCCATTTGTAACTGGGTTTGAGAACCAGCTTCTGATGTAAAGGCTGCAAGACCATTTGATATCAACCTCATATTTTTCTCGTTAGTTACCAAGATTGGCCATAAGAATGAGTTCCATCCGGATATGAAACTTAATATCCCCATTGTAAATAAGGCTGGTTTTGAAATTGGAACCAATATTTTCCATATGAATTCTAAGTCTGAAGCCCCATCAACCTTAGCCGCATTATAGTAGGACATTGGTATTGATTGTAGGTAGCCTCTTAAATAAAATATATAAAATATTGATGCACAATGTGGTAGTATCAGTGCAAGATAGGTATCAACAAATCCCCATTTAAGAATAGTTTGATAATTTGTAAATACTGTTATTTCATATGGTACCATCAGCAAAGCTGCAAATATTAAAGAAACAACATTTTTACCTTTAAATTGTAATTTAACAAATGCAAATGCAGCCAGCACTGTTGTGATCAATGTCATAATAGTAGTTGCTGTAGCTGTAAATACTGTATTAAAGAAGTATCTTGCAAATGGAGCCTTTTGGAAGGCTTCTACATAGTTGTGGAATAAAGGTTTACTTGGTATTAATGTTGGAGGTATTGAATTAACTTCCTGATATGACATCAAAGAAGATAAAAGCATATACACAAATGGAAACAGTGTAATAATTGCTAAGGCAATGATTACAATTTTCATTATTAAATCATTAAACTTTTTCATATTCACCTACTTTGATATTTTCTTCATTATTAATCTTTGAATTAATGTAAATATTAGAATAACTACAAATAATATAACTGCTGCAGCCATACCCTTACCATAATTATTATTAGTATAGAATTCTGTAAATATATAGAACACTCCTGTTGTAGCAGAGTTTGCTACCCCTGGTCTACCATTAAAGAGTGAAAAGACTTGTCCATATATTTTAAATGCAGAAATAAAATTCATTAATAATAAGAATGTTATAGTTGGAATAAGTTGTGGTAGAGTAATTCTAAAGAATTGTTCTCTCTTAGTTGCCCCAAACATATCTGCAACTTTATAGTAAGAGTCATCAATATTTCTTAAACCTGTTAATAAAATTATAATATTAAAGGCTAATCCCATCCATATACCAAAGATTATAACAGTTGTCATTGACATTTCTGGTGAGTTCAACCAGTTAATATTTGAAACACCAAATAACCCTAATAGATAATTTATTAAACCATAGTCTTGGTTAAATAAAAATCTAAATACTATACCAATCGCAATCATAGATGTAAGGTAAGGTAGGAAAAATATTGATTCCCAAACCTTTTTCAATTTCATTCTTTTATGAATAGACATGGCTATAAATAAAGAAATAACCATACCTGCTGGAACAACTATAAATGCATATAAAGCTGTATTCCTTATAGCCTTATGAAAAACCGGGTCAGCTAAAACTCTTTGGAAATTGCTAATACCTGCAAATTCCGGATTGTTCAATGTCCCCTTTTGAAAGGCTATAACAAATGTTCTAATCAGAGGTGTAACATTAAATATAGCAATAAATATTAGTGCTGGAGCTAAGAATAACCAACCTCTCGGTGAGTTCTCAGCCCTATATCTAAATAATTTTTTCATTAGTATATCCTCTTTCCATCCTTTTCAAACAAGTATATATTGTCATAATCAACAGTAAGTCTTAACTTATCTTCAGGACTTACCCTATGGTCTGAGTCTATAATAGTTTTGGCGAATTTACCTGCTAATTCAAAGTTTATTATACAATCTTTACCAATTAACTCTATTGATTCTACTTCAATATCAATTGCATCTTCATCATCTTTACTCATTAAGAAGTATTCTGGTCTTATACCAATAAAGTATGATTTATTTTCTTCTAGCTGAGTTTTAAATTTTTCTTGATTTAATTTAGATGATTTAATATTTAATTCCCCAGCTTTTAATACACCATTTTCGTACTTGCTTTCAAAAATATTGATTACAGGATTACCCATAAATTTAGCAACAAATAAGTTTGCTGGTTCTAAGTATAGGTTGTGTGGTATATCATATTGTTGTACAACACCCTCATCCATAAGAACAATCTTATCACTTATTGATAAGGCTTCTTCTTGGTCATGGGTTACAAAGATTGTTGTTATACCAATCTCTTTTACTAATCTTCTAATTTCTTCTCTTATTTTTAATCTTAATCTAGCATCTAGATTACTTAAAGGCTCATCTAAAAGCAAAACTCTTGGATTTTGCACAAGGGCTCTTGTGATAGCAACCCTTTGTTGCTGACCACCAGACATAGTTCCTGGCTTTTTATCTTCAAGTTCTTCTATATCTGTTATCTTCATATATTTTCTTGCAATTTCTTCTGCTTCTTTTCTAGATTTTTTGTTTTTTCCAACTGTAAGTGGGAACATAACATTTTCTAAAACAGTCATATGAGGATAAAGGGCATAGTTTTGGAATACAAGTCCTATTCCCCTATCTTTTGGATGTAGTTCCACAATAGATTTACCATCAAACTTAATTTCTCCTTCTGTAGGATCTAATAAGCCTGATATTAAGTTTAATATAGTTGATTTACCACAACCTGATGGTCCTAGTAAACAAACTAAGTCACCTTCTTCTACATTAAGGTTTATGCTTTTTAACGCTTCAAAACCATTATCAAAAACCTTTTTTAAATTTTTGATTTCAATCATTATTACCTCTCAGTCCTTTTATTTAACAGAGTTATCTTTGGACACATATTTAGTATAATAAATATTAGGTCTTTTGACAAAAAAAATGGACCTTAGCTTAATCTAAAATCCATTAAAAATTATTATTTTTTCTTATTTTTCCATATAAAGAAAGTAGTTAAAATAGCCGACAACACTATAACTATCAATATATGTATTTTGTATTGACCTATTATAGAATTATCACTTGTCTTTAAACTTGCAGCTATATCATCATCTGCTACCATAATCACCGTTCCAGCTTTATTATTAGCTGGTATTTTAACTGTGATTTCATTATTCTTCTTATTAATTTTTCTATTGCCATAGACATCTATTAAATTGATATCTTTATCATCAATAGCAAATGTCACTTCTTGGTCTTGGTCACTTGTATTTAAAGCAACATAAATATCTTTACCATTGTAAGATCTAGAAAATACTGATACCTTTTTATCTGCATATATAGTCTTCCTATCACCTTTAGCAAAAATATCAGCATAGGCATTCCTTATAGCTATCAATTTCTTGTAATGATCTAATATAGGATTATTTTTCACTTTATCCCATTCAAAATCCGCCCTATTTTCACTATATATCCCCTTACTAAAGTCATCTTTTTGACCAGACATCCCAATTTCTTCACCATAATAGATTACAGGTTGTCCTTTAGCTGTCAATTGCAAGGATACTGCTGGTAAAAACTTATCTACATTTCCACCAAGTTTCATTTTCAAGAAACCATGTTCATCATGAGATGATAAGAATTGTCCCATTTGTTTTTCTTCACTTATTGCTTGGTTCCTTTTTATAAGTGATTTTTCTGAATCTTCTATCCTTCCATTTACATAATTTTTAGCTATATCCTTGAATTCAAAATCTAACAGTGAATCCATCATTTCAGGACTTAAGTAACCACCATGGTTAAATACAGAAGCTCCAAAATTTTCACCAATCATTTTAAAATCTTTATCTTCTTCTAAAACTGCAGATTTAAAATCAATCCAAGTTTGATGGTCTACATGTTTAACAGTATCAACCCTGAAATAGTCAATGCTATTTCCCTTATCAGTTTTTAATTTTTTTAACCAATCAACCTGCCATTTAATAATTTTATCTCTTACTTCTTTATCTTCTGTTTTAAAATCTGGTAAACCTGCAAGTTCAGATTCTATATCGCCAGTTTTGCTTTCTTCCCTATGCATACCTACAAAAGGTCCTTGGTTTTTTGTTCCGTATCCTGAATGATTTAAAACTACATCAACCATAAGTTTTATATTATTTTCATGTAGAAGGTCAATTAATTCTTTCAAATCTTCTTCATTACCTAAATGGGGATCTAATTCAGTAAAGTCTTCAGCCCAATATCCATGGTAGCCATACTGCTTACCATTATCATTTTCCATCATATTGGCTTCAATATTTTTAACTATAGGTGTAATCCATAAAGTTGTAATACCTAATTCCTTTAGATAATCAATCTTTTCAATAATTCCCCTAAAGTCTCCACCATGGTAGGCTTCTAAGTGATCTTTGTCGTAAGAGCCTTCAATATTGCGAGGATTATTGTTTGATTCATCCCCATCATAAAACCTGTCTGTCAAAACCATATAGATAATTTCTTCATCCAAAACTATTTCTTTATTTTCTTTTTCAGCAAATACATTTACTCCACTATTAAAAATTAATAATATAGTTAATAAAAATATAGAAAGTTTTTTAATTAATTTCATGTGCAGCACCTATATTTCTATATCAAAGTATTCAATTATCTGATTTAATACACCATCTTCATTGTTTGAATATTTAGTTTTTCCAGCAATCCTATGAGCATTTTCACTAGCCCTTGGCATAGAATATGGTAGACCTGCCAATTCAAGCATTTCAAGATCATTGTCTCCATCTCCAAAGGCCATTAAATTTTCAGGCTTATATCCCATTTATCTAATAAATACTTCATCGCAGATCCCTTATTTGTTCCTTTGTTAATTATATCTATATTACCATTACCAGAAGTAACAGCTTGGATATAGTCACCATAAGAAGACATTAAATGGTCTATAACCCCATAAGTCTCATCAACATCTGTATTGAAGGTAAATTTTGTATAATTATCATCTCTTAATGGGAAGTATGAATCAACCAATTCTACCTTTTCATGGTAAAACATAAAATTCTTTTGGTAATTTGAATCCATATCTTTCAACATATAGGCAGTTTTTTCAGCATCTAGTAGCATGTCTTGGTCATATCCCTTATCTGATAGATAATGCAGGATCATTTCTACAACATCATTTGGCATGGATTCAACCCTTATTTTTTGATTATTTTCAAAAAATACTGACCCATTATCACCAACTATTGTGATTTTATCGCTATAATCTTCAAAAAAAGTTTTTATTTGATAGTATTGGTTACCACTTATAGCAACAAACTTTATATCATTTTCTTCAAAATGTTCAAATACCTTTTTAAATTTTTCTTTATTATATTTTTTATCATCAGATAAGAATGTACCATCCATATCTGTAGCAACAACTTTAATTTCCATAAAATTCCTTTCACTTTATATTAAAAATAGGTTATTATAATCATATCATAACTTAAGGAGTTTATTATGAACTATATGAAACAATTCACTATAATATTCGCTATATCTTTTATTGGTGAATTATTAAATACACTTATTGATTTTCCAATACCCGCCAGTGTATATGGACTTATCATATTGCTTTTATTGTTAATCACAAAAATTATAAAGGTTGAAGATGTCAAAGAAACATCAACTTTTTTAATAAATAATATGTCAATAATGTTTGTAGGTCCAGCCATAAGTATCATAGCTGTATGGCCCCTATTCAAAGAAAATATACTTGCCTATTCCCTCGTGATCATGGTAAGTACGACAATTGTAATGATTGTTTCCGGAAAAATAACACAAACATTAACTAAGAAAAGAGATCAATAATGAAAGAAATAATCACATCAAATATATTTTTTGGTATCAGCCTAACCTTTATAGCCTATAACGTGGCATTAATACTAAAAAAGAAAACAAAATTAACCATATTAAACCCACTACTGGTATCTATACTTTTAGTAATCGGAGTTTTGCTAATCGGAGATATAGACTATCAAAATTATACCAAAGGAAGCCAGTATATCTCATATTTATTGACACCTACAACTGTTTGTTTGGCTGTTCCCCTATATGAAAACTTACATATACTAAAAACAGATTTTAAAGCGATTTCTGCAGGTATAATATCTGGCTTAATCACCTCAGCTATGACAGTACTACCTCTTGCCATTCTCTTTAAGCTAAGCCATGAAAATTATGTATCCTTACTACCAAAATCAATCACATCAGCTATAGGAATGGTTTTAAGTAAACAGTTTGGCGGAATAGTTCCAATAACCATTATAATAATAATTTTAACCGGCATATTTGGTTCAATCATAAGTGATTATATTTTTAAGATATTCAAAATAACAAGTCCTGTAGCCCAAGGTATAGCCCTTGGCTCATCTGCCCATGCTATGGGGACTTCAAAGGCTTTTGAACTTGGTGAAAAACAAGGTGCTATTGCATCTCTATCACTTTCTGTAAGTGGAATATTAACAGCCTTAGTGATTTCATTTTTTGTAAATTTATATTAGAAATATCAATGAAAAAGGACATGGTAATTTATACCATGTCCTACTTTTTTAATTATCTATACAAACTATTTTAAGTTAAAGAATGAATCTTTACCTCTAAATTGAGCTGTATCATATAATTCATCTTCAATTCTTAATAATTGGTTATATTTAGCAACTCTATCTGTTCTTGATGGAGCACCTGTCTTAATTTGACCTGCATTTAATGCTACTGCTAAGTCAGCAATTGTTGTATCTTCTGTTTCACCTGATCTGTGTGAAATTACTGATGTGTATCCTGCTCTTGCAGCCATTTCTACAGCGTCTAATGTTTCTGTTAATGTACCAATTTGGTTTACCTTGATTAGGATTGAGTTTGCAACTCCACCTTCGATACCTCTTGATAATCTTTCAGTATTTGTTACAAATAAGTCGTCACCAACTAATTGAACTTTTTTACCTAATCTATCTGTTAATAACTTCCAACCATCCCAGTCTTCTTCATCAAGACCGTCTTCGATAGAAATAATTGGGTATTTTGCTATTAATTCTTCATACCAGTCTACCATTTCTTCTCTTGTCTTAACTACGCCTTCACCTTTTAGGTTGTAGTTTCCGTTTTCATCTAGCATTTCTGATGAAGCAACGTCCATTGCGATCATTACATCTTCACCTGGTTTGTATCCAGCTTTTTCAATAGCTTCAACGATTGTTGATAAAGCTTCTTCGTTTGATGATAAGTTTGGAGCAAATCCACCTTCATCACCAACAGCTGTGTTGTGACCTGATGCTTGTAATACTGATCTTAAGCTATGGAAGATTTCAGCACCTGTTTGTAAAGCATCCGCAAATGATTCTGCACCTACTGGCATAACCATAAATTCTTGGATATCTACGTTGTTGTCTGCGTGTTCACCACCATTTAAGATATTCATCATTGGTACTGGTAAAACTTTAGCATTAAATCCACCAACATAGTTATATAGTGGAATACCTAATTCATCAGCTGCTGCTCTTGCTACAGCCATTGAAACTGCTAATATTGCGTTAGCACCTAATCTACCCTTGTTGTGTGTACCGTCTAATTCGATCATTGCTCTATCAATAGCAACTTGTTCAAATACATCAAATCCGATAATTTCTTCAGCAATTTCTGTGTTTACATTGTCAACTGCTGTTAAAACACTTTTACCTAGGTAGTTTGATTTGTCACCATCTCTTAATTCAACAGCTTCGAATTGTCCTGTTGAAGCTCCTGATGGAACTAATGCTCTACCGAATCCGCCTAAATCTGTAAATACTTCAACTTCAACAGTTGGATTTCCTCTTGAATCTAGAACTTGTCTTGCATAAATATCTGTAATATAACCCATGGTTATTACCCCCTTTTAATTAATGATTCACCTGTCATAAGTTCAGGTTTATCGATTCCTAATATATCTAATAATGTTGGTGCTAAATCTGCTAATCTACCACCCTCTCTTAGTGTAACATTTTTAGTGTTTTTTGCAATATAAATTACTGGTACTAAGTTTGTAGTATGTGCGGTGTATGGTTTTCCTGTTTCAAAGTCAATCAATTGCTCACTATTACCGTGGTCAGCTGTTACTATGAATTCATAGCCATTTTCTAAACCTGCTTCTACTATCTTTCCTACCAACTCATCAACTGTTTCTACAGCCTTTACTGCTGCAGGGATGATACCTGTATGTCCAACCATGTCTGGATTTGCAAAGTTTAATATTATTGCATCAGGTTTATCAGTTGTGATTCTTTCAATTGCCTTTTCAGCTAATTCTGGAGCTGACATTTCTGGTTTTAAGTCGTATGTTGCAACTTTTGGAGAAGGTACTAAGATTCTATCTTCACCTTCATATGGTTGTTCAACTCCACCATTTAAGAAGAATGTTACGTGAGCATATTTTTCTGTCTCAGCCATTCTTAATTGAGTCTTGCCTGCTTTTGAAACCACTTCGCCGAAAGTTTTTTCAATATTTTTTGGTGGATAAGCAATTTCAACATTTTCAATTGTTGCATCATAAGTTGTCATACATACATAGTTTGTATGAACTCTTTTTCTTCTTTCAAAACCATCAAAGTTTTCATCAACTAAGGCTCTTGTTAATTGTCTTGCTCTGTCAGGTCTAAAGTTAAAGAATATAATTGAATCACCATCATTTACTGTTGCAACTGGCTGATCATTTTTATCAACTACTACGGTTGGAGTCATGAATTCATCAGTTGTATTCTTTTCTTGGGTTGATTTGTCATATTCTTCTTGGATAGATTTAAGTGGATCATGAACTTTCTTTCCTTCACCTAAAGTTATAGCATCATAAGCTAATTGAGTTCTTTCCCATCTCTTATCCCTATCCATCGCATAGTATCTACCGATTACTGTAGCTATTTTACCTACACCTATTTCATCTATCTTATCTTGTAGATCTTTAATATCTGAAATAGCTGATGTAGGAGATACATCTCTACCGTCTAAGATAGCATGTACATACACCTTATCTAAGCCTTCTTCTTTAGCTAATTTTAGTAAAGCAAAAAGATGTGTTAGGTGAGAGTGCACCCCACCATATGATGAAAGTCCAATTAAATGTAGGGCTTTACCTGTTTCTTTTGCTTGTTTTACAGTCTTTACTAGGCTTTCATTTTTGAAGAATATACCTTCTTCTATATCTTTTGATATTTGTGTAAGGTCTTGGTATATAATTCTTCCGGCACCAATGTTCATATGTCCTACTTCTGAATTTCCCATTTGACCTTCAGGAAGTCCAACATCTAGGCCACTTGCCTTAATTGAAGTATTTGGATATTTTTCTAAATTACTATCGAAAACTGGAGTATTTGCTTTTAATACGGCATTACCTTCATAGTCTTTACCATATCCCCAGCCATCCATAATAATTAGCATTGCTTTCTTACTCATCATTTTCCTCGGTTCTCTTTTTACTTAAAATTTACTAAAGCTTGGTATGATTCTGCTTCTAAGCTTGCTCCACCTACTAAGGCACCATCAATATTTTCTTTTGACATTATTTCTGATACATTGTCAGGTTTTACAGATCCACCATATTGGATTCTAACTTTTTCTGCTGCTTCTTCACCAAAGTTTTCTTTGATTAATTCTCTTATATAAGCACACATTTCTTCTGCATCATCTGCTGAAGCTGTTTTACCTGTACCTATAGCCCAAATTGGTTCGTATGCTATTACAACTTTATCAAATTCTTTAGCATCAACTCCTTCAAGATCTGCCTCAATTTGTGTTTTAACCTTGTCTTTTGCCTTATCAGCTTCTCTTTCTTCTAGAGTTTCGCCAACACATAAAATAGGTGATAAGTTGTGACCTAAAACTGCTTTTACTTTTGAATTAATGAATTTATCACATTCACCAAAGTATTCTCTTCTTTCTGAATGACCCAATATTACATATTCAACACCTAAGTCTTCTAAAAATGCTGGAGATACTTCTCCTGTATAAGCCCCTGAATCCTTATCATGTGAGTTTTGTGCTCCCACTTTAACATTTGTGCCCTTTAATAGTTCTTTAGCTAAAGCTAAATTTATGTGAGGTGGGCATACAACAGCCTCAACGTCATCATTCAATTCTAAATTTTTAATTTCATCTAATAATACCTTAGCTTCTGAATATGATTTATTCATCTTCCAGTTACCGGCAATTATTGGTTTTCTCATCATTCCTCCTATATTATTTATCTTCTACAGCTGCAATACCAGGTAATTCTTTACCTTCTAATAATTCTAATGAAGCACCACCACCTGTTGAAACATGTGTTATATCATCTTTATAACCAGCTTTTTCAACAGCTAATGCTGAGTCACCACCACCAACGATTGTAGTTGCATCTGATTCTTTTAATGCCTTAGCAATAGCATTTGTTCCCTTAGCAAATTCTGGGAATTCAAATACACCCATTGGTCCATTCCATACTACTGTCTTAGCATCTTTAATTTTTGATACAAATAGGTCAATTGTTTTTGGTCCAATATCTAATGATTCTTGGTCTGCAGGTATTTCTTCTACTACAGTACCCTTAGCATTTTCACCAAAATCAGGACTTACTACAAAGTCAATTGGTAATAATAATTCAACATTGTTTTCTTCTGCTTTTTTAACTAAATCTAAAGCTAAGTCCATCTTATCTTCTTCTAATAATGACTTACCTATTTCATGGCCTTGTGCTTTCAAGAAAGTATAAGCCATACCACCACCAATTAGAATTCTATCAACTTTTTCAATCAAGTTTTCAATAACTCCAATTTTGTCTGATACCTTTGCACCACCTAAGATAGCAACAAATGGTCTTTCTGGATTTTCTAATGCTCCACCCATGATTTCTACTTCTTTTTGAACTAAGAAACCTAAAGCTGAAGGTAAGATTGCTGAAACACCAACGTTTGAAGCGTGAGCTCTGTGTGATGTACCAAAGGCATCATTTACATATAGGTCAGCAAGTGATGCTAATTCTTTAGCAAATTCTTCACCATTCTTTGTTTCTTCTTTTCTATATCTAGTATTTTGTAATAAAGCTACTTGACCTTCTTCTAATTTAGCAACTTCTTCTTTAACATGGTCATCAACAACTACATCAGAGTCTAAGAATTTAACTTCTACTCCATTTAATAGTTCAGCTAGTCTTTCAGCTACTGGTTCTAAAGAAAAATCAGGATTTGCTTCACCCTTTGGTCTACCTAAGTGACTCATTAAAATAACTTTAGCATTATTTTCAACTAAGTATTTGATAGTTGGTAAAGCTGCAACTATTCTTGAATCATCTGTAATTTCTTTTTTATTTTCTTTTGAGAAAGGTACGTTAAAATCAACTCTAACTAAAACTTTTTTACCTTCTACATTTAAGTCTTTTAATGTTTTTTTCATTATTCCTCCTATGAAAAACTATTTTGATGCAACATATTCTGCTAAATCAGCAACTCTTGATGAATAACCCCATTCGTTATCATACCAAGATATAACCTTTACTAGGTCACCTATAGCATAAGTTAAGTAAGGATCAAAAATAGAAGATCTATTATCACCTTGATAGTCTATTGAAACTAATTCATCTTCTGCATAACCTAAGATTCCTTTTAAGTCTCCTTCAGCATGCTTCTTGAAAGCAGCATTAATTTCTTCAACTGATGCTTCTTTTGATAATTGAACAGTCAAATCAACTAAAGAAACTGTTGGAGTAGGAACACGAACTGCAAGACCTGTAAGTTTACCCTTTACTTCTGGTATTACTTCTGATACAGCCTTTGCTGCTCCTGTTGTTGTTGGAATTTGTGATAAAGCTGCAGCCCTAGCTCTTCTAGGATCTTTATGCTTGTTATCATGAATGTTTTGGTCACCTGTATAGGCATGAATTGTTGTCATTAACCCTTTTTCTAGACCAAATTCTTCCAGTAAAACTTTAACTAATGGAGCTAAAGCATTTGTTGTACAAGACGCATTAGAAATAACATTATGCTTTTCTGCATCATATTCATCTTGGTTTACTCCCATTACAATAGTCTTGTCTACTCCACTTGCTGGAGCTGTAAAGATAACTTTTTTAGCACCTGCTTTTAAGTGTTTTTCACCACCCTCTTGAGAGTTGAATGCACCTGTTGAATCGATAACTAAATCAACTCCAAGTTCCTTCCATGGAAGTTCTTCAGGGTTTCTATTTGAAACAAAAACTACTTCTTTGTCACCAAATTTCACACCTTTATCAGTTAGTTCTATAGATTTTGAAAATTTACCGTATAATGAATCATATTTGAACAATCTAGCAGATGTTTCTTTAACACCTGTATCATTGATAGCTACAAGGTCAACATTATCTCTACCTTCTTCTAATATAATTCTAGCAACGTCTCTTCCTATTCTACCGAAACCACTTATTGCTACTTTCATTTTCCCTCCTAATTTTTTCGTGACTAGGCAAATATTGTGATTCTAATCACTTATACACTATAAGTATACATCAGTCATTTTTTTTCATCAATAGATTAACATTTATTTAACATAATATAAGTTTTTCATGTTAAGAAATCGTAAGTCATATTTATTAATTGTTAACTATTTTTAATATAATAATATTAAGACAAGCTTTGAATATATTTATCTGCTGCTAGTGCTGCTACGGCACCATCTGCGGTTGCCGTTACCACTTGTCTCACTGTCTTAGTTCTTACGTCCCCAGCTGCAAAGATTCCTGGAACATTGGTCTTAGTATCTTCACCAGCTTTTATATATGAATGTTCTAAGTCTAGTAAACCATCTACCAATTGAGTATTTGGTATATAACCAGCAAAAATGAATAAACCTATATCTGGATCTCCCTCTTCTGCTGTATATATTTTTTCTTCACCAGTCTTATTATTTACAACTCTTAATTTTGTTGCAAACATTTCACCCATTACTTCTTTAACTTCTTCATTGTATCTTACTTCAATATTTGGAATAGTTTTAGCCTTATCTTGGATGGATTGGGCAGCTTTTAACTTTTCTCCCCTGTATAGGATAATTACTCTTTTACCAAACTTAGATAAAAATATTGATTCTTCAACAGCGGCATCTCCACCACCTACAACATAAATATCAGATCCTTGGTAAAAAGCACCATCACAGGTTGCACAATATCCTACACCCTTACCTGTGTATTCTGCTTCACCAGGAATTTGAAGTTTTCTAGGATTAGCTCCTGTTGCATAAATAAGAGCCTTTGTCTTGTAGGTTTCCTTAGATGATTTCAATATTTTTGTATCTCCATCTAATTCTATAGATACAATCTCATCGACAAGTCTTTTTACTCCGAAACTTTGAGCTTGTTCTAGCATTACTTCAGACATATCTGGACCTTGAGCATCAAGTATACCAGGATAATTGTCTACAGCTAGGGTTGTAGATATTTGTCCACCTACTTGCCCTTTTTCAATTATAAGTGTATCCAAGCCTGCCCTAGCAGCATACAAGGCTGCTGTTAAGCCTGCTGGACCAGCTCCTAAAATAATTACATCGTGCATATTTTACCTCATTCCCTTAAAGTTCAATTGTCTCATAGCTTCATATAAAACTATATTTACAGAATTAGCAAGATTTAAGGACCTATCAGAATCTTCTCTAATAGGAATTTTTATAGCATGGTTATCTAATCTTTCATGAATGTAGTCATAAACACCTTTAGACTCACTGCCAAATAAAATATAGTCGCCATCCTTATATTCTACATCTGTATAAAACTTATTAGTATGGGTTGTAGACAAGAAGACATTCGCTCCTTCCTCTACACTTTCCATAAAATCTTCAAAAGAATCATGGATTACAATATTGGTACCTTCCCAATAGTCTAAACCACCTCTTCCCATGTGTTTTTCATCAAAAATAAAGCCAAATGGTCTTATCAAATGTAGATTACTCTTAGTTAGGTTGCATGACCTAACTATATTTGCAGTATTTCCTGCTATTTCCGGTTCAAATAAAACTATATTAATCATATACCCTCTTTTATGAAAAAAAATTATTTACTTAGTCTTTTAATAATTTTTTCTATTTCATCTATTTTCTTATCAACTTCTTCTTTATTATTAGAAGTCAAGGAATCAGCAACACAAGACTTCAAATGTGCTGATAATATTTCCTGGTTAACAGAATTTATCGCTGACGATACAGCAAGCAACTGAGCAGAAATATCTAGACAATATTTATCCTCATCAACCATCTTGTTTATACCATCAATTTGTCCTCTTATCCTATTTAGCCTATTTTTAATTTTTTTATTATCTGCTTTCATCTTCTACACTCAATACTTTATATCCAGCATCTTCTATAGCCTTCACTATTTTTTCTTGGTCAAAGTCTTTTGTCTTTTTCAATCTAGCACTCTTGTCTTCCAAGGAAATTTCTGCATTGTCGTCATACTTAAACAAAATATTTTCTACTGTCTTTTTACAATGTAGGCATGACATACCATCTATTTTTATCAATACATTATTCATATTATTACCTTCCTCTTCTTTAGTCTTTATATTATTTAATTTATCAATATTTATTTTTTCAATATTAACTTCACTTCTGTCAATATCTTCATCATCTTTTATTTTATTATCTATTTTGAAATTATTCAATCTTAATGAATTACCTACAACAAATAAGGATGACATTGTCATTGCAAAGGCTCCAACCATAGGGTTAAGTTTTACTCCAAAACTTGGATAAAAGATACCCATAGCAAGAGGAATTGAAATTATATTATAAATAAAGGCCCAGAAAAGATTTTCCTTTATATTTCTAATTGTTTTTTTAGATAGTTTTATAGCTGAAACTATGTCCTGTAGGTTTGACTTTATAAGAATTAGGTCTGCTGATTCTATTGCAACATCTGTACCTGCTCCAATAGCTATTCCTACATCAGATCTCATAAGTGATGGAGCATCATTGATTCCATCTCCAACCATGGCAACTAACTTTCCATCTTTTTGCAAGTCTTGTATTATCTGATCCTTGTCTTGTGGCAACAAACCTGCCTTGTATTCATCTATGTTTACTTCTTTGGAGATTGCCTTGGCAGTATCTTCATTGTCACCTGTAAGCATCACTGTCTTTATTCCCATATTTGAAATATCTTTTATGGCATCTTTAGAAGTTGATTTTATTGGATCAAGGATTGTCAAAATTGCCATGGCTTCACTCTCGCTAAATAAGAATACTGTAGTCTTATTTTCTTTAGAATAATCACTAGCTAAATCTAATACCTGCTTTAATTGACCATCATTTAAACCACTATACTCTTTAAGTAGTTTATCATTACCAATAAAATATTCACTTCCTTTTATTTCCCCTTTTACTCCCATACCGGTTATTGAATCAAAGTTTTTGTTTTCTATAGTATCTATTGACCTTTCATTGGCATAATTTAATATTGCTAGGGCTAAAGGATGTTGGGAATTAGCTTCTAAGGACTTTGCTATTTGTAAAGTTTCTTCCAAATCAGAATTATTTAATAAAACTATATCCTTCAAGGCTGGATTTCCTTGAGTTATTGTTCCTGTCTTATCGAAAACAATAGTATCAATCTTATTTAATATCTCTAATGATTCAGAATTTTTTACTAAAATCCCATTCTCAGCAGCCTTACCATTAGCAACCATCATAGCAACAGGTGTAGCAAGTCCCAAGGCGCATGGACATGAAATAACTAAAATACCTATAGCTATTGAAAAAGCAAAGGTAAAACTAGCTCCTACAAGCATCCATACTATAAAGGAAATGATTGATATAGCAATTACTGTAGGCACAAATATATATGATACCTTGTCTGCCATTTGAGAAATAGGTGCCTTGCTAGCAGAGGCTTCTTCCATCAATTCTATTATTTTAGAAACTGTAGTATCATTCCCTACTTTTTTAGCTTCCATTAAAAATGTACCAGTTGTATTTACTGATCCTGCTATTAATTCATCACCTTCATTAACTTCAACAGGCATTGATTCACCAGTTATTGCAGATGTGTCAACTAAAGATGCCCCATTTACTAAAAGACCATCAACAACAATAACTTCTCCAGGAAATATCTTTACAATATCGCCTATTTTTAAGTCTTCTACATCTATAGTTTTTTCAACTCCATCTACAACTACAGTTACTGTATCTTCCTGTATTTCAATAAGTTTATTGATAGCATCACTTGTTTTTGACTTTGACCTAACTTCCAAGTACTTACCAAAACTTATCAAGGTTAAAATCATAGCTCCAGCTTCAAAGTATAAATCATGGACATATTCCATTACTATGTCATTTGATCCTATACCTAAGCCATAGTTGATCATTATAATTGCATATATGCCATAGACATATGCCGCACCAGATCCTATAGCAACAAGGGAATCCATATTTGGATGTTTTTTATATAGAGACTTCAAACCTGTTTGGAAATAGGCCCTATTTACATAAAGGATTGGTAAACTTAAAAGTAATTGAACAAAGGCAAATAACCCAGCTCCTTCATAGCCTTTTAGAACATTTGGTGTAGGAAGATTTACCATATCCCCCATGGCAACATACATGAGTAATACCATAAAAGGTATTGAAACCTTCAATCTCTTTTTCATATCATTTTTTTGTTTATCATAAATTTCTTTAGGACTTTTAACTTTATTTTTCTTGTTTTCTTTATTTTTGGATATGGCCTTATAGCCAGCATCAGAGACCGCCTTAATAATGTCCTCTTCTTTTAAGTCCGATTCAACTTCCATCATATTAGTCAAAAGGGATACATTAACCTCTCCTGCCCCTAATTTCTTCACCGCATTTTCAACTGTCAACTGACAATTAGCACAAGTCATACCTTCTATATCAAATTTTTGTTTCATAATACCTCCTTATCTTAGTATACCCCTATAGGGTATATGGAATCAAATATTTGTAAAAATTTATCAATTATTCTATAATTACTTAGTATAGATTTTGACTTGTCAACAATTAGGAGTTTTTATGGGAAGATTTGAAGAATTTACCTATCTAATAAATGAAATAATTAAATACTGGCAAAAAATAGCTCAAACTGAGCTAAGTCCTTATGGACTTAAGAGTTCTCATCTCTTATATCTAACTAGCCTTTATAAAAATCCTGAGGGTTTAAGTGCTACTGAACTTTCTGATAAGCTAGGAAGAGATAAGGCTGATGTATCACGTATGACTAACGCCCTGGTTGATAAGGGTGTCTTAGTAAAAAAATCTAAAAACAAAAATAAATATGGTGGAATCTTTTATCTAACAGATAAAGGAAAGAAAATAGCTTCAAAGGTAACTTCTCTAAGTGATGAATATGTTGACCTAGCAAGCAAAAATCTTTCAGTAGATATAAGATCTATACTCTACCAAGCTTTAGAATCAATAAATGAAAATTTACAATCCGCATATAAGGATCTTAGGAGGTAAGAATGTCAATAAAACTTATAATTGACTCAACTGCAGATATTAGAGAAACTATCAAAAAGAAAATAGATTATATAGTCCCTTTAACAGTAAATTTTGGAAATGAAGAATTCATAGATGGAGTAAATATAAGCAATTACGATTTTTACAAAAAATTACAAACATCCGATCTTTCTCCTACTACTAGTCAAGCTGGTCCAGATAATTTTATAAAGGTATTTGACCAAATAGACAAAAATGATTCAGCTTTAGTTATTACCTTAGCTGCTAATCTTTCAGGGACCTATCAAAGTGCTATATTAGCAGCCCAAGATTATGATAATATTCATATTGTTAATTCTGAATCCGTAGCACTTGGTTCAGGTATATTAATAGAATATGCGATTGAATTAATCGACCAAGGTCTTGCCTTAGACGAAATCATAGATGAATTAGAAGAAAAGAAAAAGAAAATAAGAATATTAGGTATATTTGATACTCTAGAGTACCTTCAAAGGGGTGGTAGACTATCGAAGGCAGCAGCTTTTGCAGGTGAAATATTGAAAATCAAGCCTCTTATATCTATTGAAGCTGGCGAAATCACTGTACCAGCTAAGGCACGTGGAAATAAAAAAGCTATAAGCATATTTAATAAAGAGTTAAGTGAAAATTCTGAAATAAATTATGATTTACCATTCTTATTTGGTTACACTGGCTTGTCAGATGAAAACTTAGTAAATTACTTTGAATCTTCAAAAGACTTATGGACTGAAAGCTATGACCACATAAGTATCGGAAGTGTTGTTGGTACCCATGCAGGACCTGGAGCTATAGCCATAGCCTATTTCAAAAAATAATATTATATGAAATTATAAGCTCTACCTTAGTTTAGACCATAAACTATTGTAGAGTTTTTTTATATAAAAGACTATTATGTATTATAATATAGATATAAAAGAAAGGAATTACTATGAATAGAAACTTCATAAGATTAGCTGCTGCTAATATTGAAACAAATATTTTAAATATAGATAAAAATTATAAACAAATAAAAAAATGCATAGAATTTTCTAAGGAAAAGAATATTGATCTTTTAGTTTTTCCAGAGCTTACCTTTACCGGTGTATCAGCTGGACAAATGATAGCTTCAAATGAAATTTTATCTACAAGTGATAGATACCTAAAAGATTTATTAAAATTTACTAAAGATATAGATACATTAATAGTTTTAGGCTTATCATATAAACATAGAAATCAGACTTATAATCTAGGACTTGCCATTAAAAACGGATCTATTTTACAGTCTATAAATAAAAATAAAAGCTATAAAACAAATGACCTATTTTTCTCAAAACTTGAAAAAGGTATTTTAGAAAATGTTGACTTCCCTATTTTAGTAGATGGAATCTTATCTGACTCTAAAAATAATGTAAATATACAAATAGTCTTTGAAGAGGACCTACTTTCTAAATATACAAATATTGATTCATCCACAAATATACTTGCAGTTCTAGGATCAAAGGCTACAGACTATAAAAAAATGAGCTCTTTAGAAAATGACTTAACAAATATTTCTAAAATGACCTCAACAACCCTGGTCTATGCTGGACCATCATCAAATGAATCTAGCTCAGACTCAGTATTTACTGGGGAAAAATATATTATAGAAAGTGGAACTTGCATAGAATCAAGTGATTCATTCAATAATGGACTTATCTATAACGATATAAACTTAGATGAAACAAATTCATTTATAGGCAATAAAACAAATAGCCATATTTATATAAGCGATATCGAATTTACACAAAATAATTATCAATTAAAGAGAAAGTTAAGCATTCATCCATATTTAAATGATATAAGAAACAACCAACAAATAATGAAAAATATTTTAGATATCCAAGTCCACGCCTTAGCTAGAAGGTTAAAACAAATACCTGATAATAAAATATTTTTAGGTCTATCAGGTGGACTTGATTCAACTCTTGCTTTTATAGTTGCTTGCAAGGCATTGGATAAGTTAGATATGGATAGAAAAAATATTTATGCAGTAACTATGCCAGGCTTAGGCACCAGTGATAGAACAAAAAATAATGCCCTAGACCTAGCCAAAGAAGCCGGTACAAATATATTAACCATAAATATAAAAAAATCTGTGCTACAACATTTTGAAGATATCAACCATGATCCAAGTGACCTATCAGTGACTTTTGAAAATGCTCAAGCTAGAGAAAGAACACAAATACTAATGGACCTTTCAAATAAAGAGGGCGGAATTGTTTTAGGTACTGGTAATATGTCAGAAATAGCCCTAGGTTGGTCAACCTATAATGCAGACCACATGTCTATGTACAATGTAAACTCAGGCCTACCTAAAACCTTACTTAGAGAAGTTGTTAGATATGTAAAAGATCATTCTGACAACGCTAGGATAAGTGAAGTTTTAACTGATATCATAGACACACCTGTATCACCAGAACTTCTACCAACCAATGAAGATGGAACTATCAAACAAGAAACTGAAAATACAGTTGGCCCATATGAATTACATGACTTTTTCATCTATCACTTAATTAGAAACAATTCTAAGATAGAAGATATTTATCACATGACAATCAATGCTTTTGAAGATAAATACGATAAAGAAACTATATTGAAATGGTTAAAATTCTTTTTAAGAAGATTTACTAGCCAACAATTTAAGAGAAATGTCGCTGTTGACGGTCCACAAATATTAGATTATTCATTAAATCCTAAATTTGGATTTTTAATGCCTTCAGATATTGACATAGATGCTCTTTTAAGTAATTTATAGATACAAAAAGGTATCAAGCCTAATTAGACTTGATACCTTTTTCTTTTGTATTTTTAATCATCTAAACCAAGTATGCTATTAATTTCATTTTTATATATAACAGCCTTGGCTCCATATATAGCTTGTACTCCACCAGGAACATCTAGCACACCAGTTGCTCCTAGATTCATTAAACTTTGCTTGTCTACTTTTGAAGGATCTATTAAGTTTACTCTTAACCTAGTAATACATGCGTCTACATCTTGAATGTTTTGACTACCACCTAAAGCTTTTATTATAGTTTCAGCATCATCATGCAAGGATGATTTTGTTTCAACCTTTACATCTTCAACCTCTTCTTCACCTCTACCTGGCGTTAAAATATTAAATTTAGTAATCAAGAATCTAAATGAGAAGTAGTAGATACATGCCCAGATTAGACCAACTGGAATTTGTAAAATCCAATTTGTTTTTGCGTTTCCTTGAAGAATACCAAATAAGGTAAAGTCTATTACCCCTCCTGAGAAAGTATTACCTATACTAATATTTAATAGGTCAGCAACCAAGAATGATAAACCATCTAAGAATGCGTGGTATACATATAACAATGGTTGAACAAATAAGAACATATATTCAAGAGGTTCTGTAATACCAGTTATAAAAGATGTTAAAGCAACACCTAAGAATAAACCTGCCAATTTCTTTTTATTTTCAGGTTTAGCTGTATGATACATCGCCAAGGCAGCCGCTGGTAAACCAAACATCATTGTAGAGAATCTTCCTGCAAAGAATCTTGTTCCTTCTGTAAATAATCCAACATGGTTTGGATCAGCTAATTGGGCAAAGAATATTTTTTGAGCACCAACAACTTGTGTACCTGCAACCATTTCTACCCCACCTAATTCTGTATACCAAAACATTGGATAGATCATATGATGAAGACCAACAGCTCCTGATAATCTCATCAAGAATCCATAGAAAAATGTACCAATAGGTCCCAATTTAGCTATAGACATACCTGCTTTTATAAGTAATTGTTGGAATGGTGGCCATACTAGATAAAAAAATATACCTACTAAAATTGCAATAAATGAAGTAACAATCGGTACAAATCTTGAACCACCAAAGAAACCTAATACTTGTGGTAATTGTATATTGTAATATTTGTTATGCAAATAAACTGCTATCAAACCAATAACTAAAGCACCAACAACACCAGTATCAATTGCTTGTCCTTCTGGATTGAAAATTGATAATAGGGTACTTATTGTAGCGTTCATTACTAAGAATCCTACTGCACCAGCTAAGGCTGCAACACCCTTTTCTCTATTAGCTAATCCAACCATTATACCTATACATAATAATAGGGCTAGATTTGCAAAAACTACATTTCCTGCACCGGCCATTACCTTAAATATGGCTTGTAGCACATCATTACCTAAAAATGGATATGCTTGGATGGTTGCTTCCGATGAAAAAGCCCCACCAATACCTAATAGCAAACCAGCAGCCGGTAAAAGTGCTATAGGCAGCATAAAAGATTTACCTATTTTTTGTAAATATTTAAACATATTTTCTCCTTTATATTTTATTTATCTAAAACATCAACAAATTTTTTAGTAATTAATTGAGGTCTTGTAATTGCTGAACCTACTACTGCACTAAAAACTCCACACTCATAAACTTTTCTTAAATCTTCAGGTGTATTAATTTTTCCTTCAGCAATTAGTGGTGTTTGTGTAGATTCAAGAATCTTTTCAATAGATTCAAAGTCTGGTCCGTCAAAGTTTCTACTATAGCCTGTATAGCCAAACAAGGTAGTTGAAATGATATCAAAGCCTATTTTTTCAGCTTGTATACATTCTTCAACAGTTGAACAATCAGCCATAGCCAAAACACCATTATCGTGTATTAGCTTTACTAAATCTTCAATTTTTTCGTCATTTGGTCTCTTTCGGTCAGTAGCATCTAAAGCAATGATTTCACACTTGCTGTTTAATAGTTCTTCAACCTCTTTTCTTGTAGGTGTGATGTAGACTTCACTATCTGAATAATTCCTTTTAACAATACCTATAATTGGTAAGTCCACATTCTTTTTAATTTCAACAATATCATCATATGATTGAGCTCTGATAGCTGAAGCTCCACCTTCTTTTGCAGCTAAAGCCATTCTTCCCATAATAAAACTTGAATGAAGCGGCTCATCTTCCAATGCTTGACAAGAAACAATGAGTTTACCTTTTAATTTATCTAAAACCATATTTCCTCCTTCCTATTAATTATATTATATTTTTTCAATCATTGAATATTTTATAATTATAAATTTTAATATAAAAAAAACCAGAATATACTAATTTTCCGATTTTTTTAATCTATGATATTACACTATTTAAATATATTAACTGCAATTTCAACCAAGAGTTCACTTATCTTTTCCATTGATTGGATACTTACATACTCATATTCTCCGTGGAAATTTATCCCGCCAGCACAAATATTTGGAGTTGGAAGTCCCATATATGATAATTGGGCACCATCTGTACCACCTCTTATTGGCGCTATAAGTGGTTCTATGTCTAAGTTTTCCATGGCTTCTTTTGCTTTTTCAATTAAAAACATGTGGTCTTTTATTTTTTCTTTCATATTGAAATATGAATCTTTTAATTCAAGACTTACTGTCCCTTGACCATATTTTTCATTTAATTCTTCTGTTATTTTAGCCATTAGATTTTTCTTTTCAACAAATTTATCCATATCATGGTCTCTTATGATATAGGATAGACTAGCATTTGATACGTCTCCGGATATACCTTGTAGAGAAAAGAATCCTTCATAGCCTTCAGTTTTTTGAGGTACTTGATCTTTTGGTAAAGAATCAGCAAATTCTACCGCTATATCTGCAGCATTTACCATAAGTCCTTTGGCAGAACCTGGGTGGACACTTTTACCCCTTATTTGGATTTTAGCGCTGGCAGCATTGAAGTTTTCGTATTGTAACTCCCCTAGTTCTCCTCCATCAACAGTATAGGCAAAGTCTGCTCCTAATCTTTCTAAGTCTATCCTTGCAACTCCAGCCCCTATTTCTTCATCAGGTGTAAAACAAATAGCAATTGGCCCATGTTCTACTTGAGGATTATTTACAAGGTAAGTTGCCATTGTCATTATTTCAGCTACTCCAGCCTTGTCATCAGCTCCTAGCAAGGTCTTACCATCTGTAGTAATCAAATCTTGCCCTATAAACATATTTAGAGAAGTAAATTCTTTAGGATCTAATTTTAGTCCATTTCCTAAATCTATAACTTGTCCTTGGTAATTTTCAACTATTTGTGGATTTACAATTGTACCAGATGCAGCTGGTGATGTATCCATGTGGGATGCAAATGCTAAAGTATATTTATTTCTTTTATCATTTTCATTAGGAATAGTTGATTCAATCCAGCCATATACGTAGCAATTTTCTTCATCCATCTCAGCTTTTATTCCTAAATCTTTTAATTCTTCCAATAAAAGTCTGGCCAAGTCTTTTTGCTTTTCTGTACTTGGAAATGTTTCAGATGCTTCATCAGATTGGGTATCTACTTTTACATATCTTAAAAATCTATCTGTAACAGATTTAAATTCATTATTCATATTAACTCCTTACTTTATTACTAACAATATATTATGTAACAAATTAAGACATTAATCAAATTTTAATATAGCTACCCCAACAGCTTCAGGTCCTGAATGTACGCCAAGCATAGGTGTAAGTTCACTTTCTAAAACGAACTTAGCCTTATCAAATTCATCCTTTAACTTTTCTCTTATTTCAGACATTTCCTTGTCATTATCGGCTGAAAAGATAGATAACCAGTAGTCTTTACTATCACCAATATAGTCTTTAACTGCTTCTACTAAGGCATTTTGACTCTTCTTTTTACCTCTAGGTCTTGAAACAATACCCACCTCACCATCTATAGGTGTAAGCAGAGGTTGAATATTTAGTAAGTTTCCTAACATACCTTTGTACTTATTAAATCTTCCTCCCCTAGCTACATAGGTTAGGGTTCTAAATAAGGCAAAAATATTAACCTTGTCTAAAATCTTATTTATTCTTTCTAAAATCTCATCCACTTGGTAGCCTTCATCTCTCAATTTGGCTGCATAGATAGTAACCAAGGCAGTACTTGAGGCTATTTGGTCAGTTTCTACTAGGTGTAGGTTAATACCTTCATACATATGTTTTACAGAATTATATACATTGTACATACCTGTTAACTTACTTGAACAAGTTATCATTATAGCATCGGTACACCCCTCTTCTTTTAGTCTATCCAAAACTTCTATGACTTCTTGGAGTCCTGGTGTCCCAGTTTTAAGGTCCTTGTAAGTAGGCATTCCTTCATAAAACTCTCTTGATTGAATTTCTACTTGATCTATATAACTTTTTCCATCTATTTCTAACTTATATGGTATTAATTCAATACCATGTTCTTTAGCTAATTCTATAGTTAAATCTTGGGCTGTATCTCCAAAAATTGCAATTTTACTCATATAAAATACTCCTTAAATTTTTAATACCATTTTGTTTTATAATTATGGTTCCTAGTAGTCTTGCAGCATAGGCAAAGGCTAATACTGATAGCCCTACTTCTTTATAGTTAAACTTTTCTTCTTTTATGGTTAGATTTCCTTCATTATCAAAAGCCTTATTTATATAACTGATAGCATCGGTCAAAACACTAGCAAAGCTATTGTATGATTTTTCAAGAGATTGCTGCTTAAGGCTTAAGTCTGTTCCTTTTTTTATTTCATCTATAGTCAATATTTGCTTATAAATAGATATAACTATTAACCTTGCAATATCATCCCTATAGTACATACGACCAGGTTTTCTATCTATAACTCCCCATTTCCTATAATTTTGAATCATGGTTGCTGTTATTATAGGTCCTTCTATAACTATGGGACTAAGAGCTGATTCAATATACTCAATCACTTGCTTAGATCGAAGCCCCTCATTTGGTAAATCTTCCCATGAGGGACATTTAAAGTCTTTAATATTTTTCAAAATATCCTCACTTTTTTATTATCTGGTTATCATAACAAGATAATATCAAATATGACTTTTACAGTCAATAAAATGCTTTAAAATAAAAAAGATTGCTTACAAAAGTGTAAACAATCTAAAATAATTCTATTCTGATTTACTTCTATTCCTAAATATCAATCCTATTATCAAGCAATTTACTACAGCGTGGACTATCCCTGCTGGTATGTCTAAAACTACATGTTGTTTTACTAAAACTGTAGTTGCTCCAACTAGCATTAGATATAAGATCAATGGGATTACATATTTTCTCTCGATGCCACTCTTATACAAATATATGGATGCTAAAAGCGTATGGCAAACATGTAAGGATGGCGCTCCTGAATAGTTGTTATCTACCATATAGGTAAGCTTCACCAATCTTGAGAAAATATCATCTCCTAGTAGATTAGTGTCATATCTTGGCACCTCAGTTTGAAATAGCATATATACTATATAAGCTGTTATTTGTGATAAAAATAAGGCTGCTACATATTTTCTATAGTTTTCTTTATTGTCATTATAAAGAATAAATCCTGTATAGATAAGTAAAGGCATAAAAGTATGATATACAAGTATTAATTCCTTTATAAATGGAATCTTATCATCAAAATCTATTTTTATATTTGTAACAGTACCGAATGGTTTGTTGAATAATTCAAAAGTTATTGCAGAAAAGGCTGCAAAGATTAAAACATATAATAATTCTTTGTTTTTATTCAGATAAGCAGTCAATTTCTTCATAAGCATTTTTCCTTTTATTACTTGCAAGTACACTTACGCCCGCAAATACAAGCATAACAAAATTAAACATTAAAAACATGATTACTGGTGTGGCTGAACTAGGTATAAGGTTTTGTTCGATTGGTAGTTCAAGCATATATCCATAATTCACATTTGGCCAATACTTTCTCATAGATAAATTAAAGATTATTAGACCTAAATTAAAGAAATTTGTAAAAATCAAAGCTTTTACATTTTCATTTTTACCTGGTATATATTTCTTCCTAAATATTAAATCACTTATTACCCAACCCATCAATATGTGGACAATGAAAAATTGAACATTTGTATAGTGTGGGAATGAAAACTTATATAAATCAGGTAGTAACATTGCTAATAGTGATCCTAGTATGCCCCAATATAAACCAAGCGTCTTAACCACGGGTCTATCAAAATATATGCCGATGATTAAAAACCATACACATATCCTGCAATGGTACAAAGGTAAACTCATAGCCCAATTGAAATATCCAGATCCGATTTGCCAACTATATAGCACGATTTGGTCTATAAATAAAATAGCCAACATTGTATTCATAAATTTCTTATTCTTTTTTTCATCTTTAAGGCCAAAATATCCTTTGTAAATAAAATATATACCTACAAAAAATATTGCTAGCATAAGTAGGTGAACCTTTCCATACTTAGGGAATACAAAAGCATCTTCGCTTCCCCTAAAAAAAGTCTTAAAAAACTCCATTTCAACTCCTCTTGTAATTTTATGTCTTTCATATTTTAACACATATTTATTACAAAATTACTAAAATCTATAATATTATTTAATCTTTCTTTACATAAGCTATAGAGATACCATTTCCTCCAACATGGGTGCCAATAACACCACCTATAGCTACTAGTTTAGTATCTGTTAATCCATATTTTTCCTTAGTTTCTTCCATAAATTCTTTTCCCAATTCTTCATTTGAAGTATAGGCGAAAATAACCGGATATGATGGATCAAAGTCTTTTTCAAAATTCTTCCACAAGGCTTTTTTACCTGATTTTCTACCCCTTGATAATTTTAATGATTGTAAAATCTTATCTTCTAAAATTATACTTGGTTTTATAGATAAGGCATTTCCTAACAATTCAATTGATTTAGGTATCCTACCACCTTTCGCAAGATAAGTAAGCGTATCTAACAAACCAGATACAGACACCTTATGTTTTAAAGTCTCAATTTCATTTACAATCTCTTCTGCACTATGGCCTTGGTCCCTCATCTTAACTGCATGTTCAACCAATAGCCTTTGAGCAGGTATAGCCTGGCAAGAATCAATCACATAAATATCATCATAGTCTATCATATTTTTAGCTAATAATGATGATTCATAAGTCCCACTTAAACCACTTGAAAGAGAAATAACTATTACCTGGTTATTATCCTCTTCAGCCTTTGTATATATATCTAAATATAAAGCTGGGCTTGGACTAGAAGTTTTTGGAAGATCTTTAGATTCTTCTAGCTTTTTAAAAAACTTTTGATAGTCTTCCAATGAATTATTAGGTACTTCACCGTCTGAAAATTCTATCTTCAAAGGTACTACATGAATATTCAATTCTCTAGCTTCATCTTGAGTGATATCTGAGGCAGAATCTGTAACTATTTGTATCATATCTTCTCCTAACTAATCTCTAGATAAAAATAAAACGAAAAACTTTTTCCTCTTATATACGTAACTTTGTTCTATTTTTAATATATTGTGTTTTTTCTTGTCTAAAAAGTCTTTATCAGTAATATATTTCTTATTTAATGCCATATTTACCCTAGATGAATTATAGCAAGCATCAATAAGAGTTTGTGCTATTAAAAGTTCTGAATCAGACATCCTATCTGAAAAATCCTTAATAGTGAATATATAGTCATATAGTTTTACTGCATGGATCATCATATTATATGGTGAATCAAAGGCATCTTTATAAGCCTCTTCTACCCTTTGCTTCCTATATATACTATCCCCATTAGTTTCCTTTGGTAAAGAATAGGCTTCTAAAACTTTTTCAAAAAGCTTACCATCAGTAATTATCATTTCCTTATAATATTCTCTTAATCTTAATAAATCTTGTTCATAATGTTCTTGTAACTTATCATCTAATTCTGGATCTCTTTTTTTAATCATGTTGTAAGCTTTTAATATCAAGGAAGTTGCCATAGCTCCTGCAAAAGCAGATGCAGATCCTCCACCAGCCTTTGCATTACTTTCGCTCAAAAGATCTAGATAATTATTAATTTCCATTAATACCTCTCCTTCATGGTCCTTTCAATGCTTCTCTTCGCATCTTTTTCCTTTAAGTCTTTTCTTTTATCATAAAGCTTCTTACCTTTTCCAAGGCCTATATCAATCTTTATCAAACCATTCTTTTCTTTAATTTCTAAAGGTAAAAGAGCCCATCCTTTTTCTACAGTTTTTGATCCTATCTTTTTAATTTCTTTTTTATTAAGCAATAATTTTCTAGTTCTTATAGGATCAAGGTTTATAAAGTTATTAGCTTGAGTATAAGGTGTGACATGCATACCTATTATGAATGCTTCACCATTTCTAATTTGGCAATAGGCCTCTTTTATAGAAACCTTACCAGCTTTTATGCTTTTAACTTCATTTCCTTCTAAAACTAAGCCCGCTTCAAAATATTCTTCTATAAAATAATCATGCTTGGCCCTTTTGTTTCTTGCTAATATTTTACTCATTTTCACCATCACTTATAATTGAAAAATCTATTTCTCTTAAATTGACATTTACATTATCTACTTTTATTCTTACTTTTTGACCTAAAGTATAGGTTTTTCCTGTATTTTGACCAACAATTACATAGTTTTCTTCATCAAATTCATAATAGTCGTCATTTAGATTTCTAAAATGAACCATACCTTCTATAGTATTTTCTAACTCTATAAAAATACCAAAGCTGGTAACTGATGATATTATACCATCATATTCATTGCCAATTCTTTCATACATGTATTCTGCTTTTTTCAAGTCTTCTACATCTCTTTCAGCCTCTTCAGCCTTTCTTTCTGTCTCAGATACATGTTCGGCAATCTTATCAAGTTTTTTCAAATAATTTCTTTTAGCTTCTTTGTAATTGTTGTGAAGGCTAGCCTTCAAGATCCTATGAACTACAAGATCACTATATCTTCTAATCGGAGCTGTAAAGTGTGAATAATTTTCTGTCGCTAAACCAAAGTGGATATCAGCTTCTCTCCTATATTCAGCCTTGGTCATTGTCCTTAGCATTATATTAGAAATTAAATAGAATAGATTTGAATCTTCTACTTCTTTCAATATATTTTGGAAGTCTTTTGGATAAAGTTCCTGTCCCTTTAATTGAAGTCCAAATTTAGCTATCAGATTTCTAAATTCAGTAACCTTTTCTTCCTTTGGCGCCTCATGGATTCTATATAAGAATGGAACATTTATATTGGCAAAATGACCCCCAACAACTTCATTGGTCACTATCATAAATGACTCAATAATCATGTTAGCAACACGTCTTTCAACTTCTCTTATATCAATTGGACGACCAACTTTATTTAAAACTATCATAGTTTCCTTAAAGTCAAAATCTAGAGCCCCTTTTAATTCACGTTTATCTTGTAAAATTTGGTGAAGGTCTTTCATTAAGTAAAGTTTTTCTACTAATATATCATCATTATAAATGTTATTTTTTCCTTCTAATAAGTCTGACACTTGATCGTATATTAACCTATAGTCACTCTTTATAACAGACTCATAAAAGTCATAGTCTAAAACTTTACCTTTTTTGTCTATCTTCATTTTAACTGTTACAGTTAGCCTATCCACACCAGGATTTAATGAACATAGTCCATTTGATAACTCTTCTGGTAGCATAGGTATAACCCTATCCAATAGATAAACCGAGTTTCCTCTTTCATAGGCATCCTGGTTGATAGCTGAATTTTCCGTTACATAATTGGCTACATCCGCTATATGGACATATAAGTCATAAGCCTCACCATTTTTTTCAATGGAAATAGCATCATCAAAGTCTTTCGCTGTCTCACCATCTATGGTAACTGTAAATAAATCCCTAAAATCAATCCTTTTAGAAATTTCTTTTTTGCTAGGTTTATCTGGTAAAGACTTAGCATAGTTTAAGGTTTCATAAGAAAATTCATCAGGCAAGTCAAACTTTTTAGCAATAGAAAGTATTTCTATACCTGTATCATTTATATTTCCTAATACTTCAACAATTTTTCCTGTAGGATTTTTATCTTTTTTCTTGAAGTCAACTATTTTTACTATAACTTTGTCTCTATTTTTAGCCCCATTTATATTCTCTTGGGGTATAAAAATATCATATCTGGCATTGCTATCATCCAATATAACAAATCCATACTTCTTAACCTTTTGGAATTCACCGATTAATATGTCTTGGTTTCTAGAAATGATTTCTATAATTTTTCCTTCAGGTCTATTTCCATCTCCCGCTTCTTTAGTTATCTTAACCTTAACTCTGTCATTATCTAAAGCTCTATTTAAATCATCTTTAGCAATAAAAATATCTTGTTCATTTTCATCATCTGGTATGACAAAGCCAAAGCCCTTTTTATTTATATCTAATTTTCCTATTAAATCTTTCATATCTTTTCCTTTTTTACTCATAATAAAATTATACCATTATTGGAGGAGAATGGGAAAATTTGTGTGTTTAATTGTTTTTCAATAAAATTATTAAAATAAAAAAGAACTTTTATATTTCATAAAAGTCCTTTTTTAAAATTAACTATTTATTTCTTTTTTTGTAACTAATAAATAATAATACTATTAGTCCAACTAAACCAACACCCGCATATAAAGCGATATTTGTATCATCACCTGTCTTTGGTGTTTTTGGTGGCATTTCTGGTGTTGGTGGAGTTGTTGGTTTATGTGTATTTGTTACCACATAACCGTCAGCTTGGTTACCAGTAATTTCACTTGTGTAGCCTTCTACTTTTTCTTCTCTAATGGTGTAGACAATCTTCTTACCATCCTTGTATTCATCAAGGTTTGCAAATTGTCCTGACCAATTATTTTCTTTGTTCAATACTAATTTTTGATCAGTTTCTTTACTATCTGCTAGAAGTACTATGCTTATACTTGTTGGTCTTAGCTTATCTTGGTTATTTTTATCGTTCCAGTGTTTTACAACATTTATGCTTGTCTTTCCTGGTTTGTAGGTGTTGGTTATATCATAACCATTTACTTGACTTACATAGCCTTCAACCTTTTCTTCTGAAACGGTGTAGAATACTTCTTCACCATTTTCATACTTAGCTAGCTTTTCAAAGCTATATGACCAATCTCCATTTTCATCAGCTTTTACTTCTTTTCTAG
>NZ_OGVE01000007.1 GCF_900258485.1 Helcococcus massiliensis | reverse complement strand
GTGATTTTAAAACTTATTTTCAGAGTTTTTAATCCCATTCACATCTCATTCTAAAAACGCTCCCTCTTCGGTCGCATTTTTAGTCATTCGATGAGGAAGGGCCAGACATCGACTCGCACTTCACTTCGTTCGTGCTTGTCGTGTCGTGACGTAAAAAATATTGCCTACAATATTTTTTACTCCCATTCAATCGTGCCGCTAGGTTTTGGTGTATAGTCATACAAGACTCTATTTACACCTTTTACTTCACTTGTAATTCTTTTTACAATTTTTCTCATTAGATTAAAATCTATATCTTCTACTTCAGCTGTCATTGCATCTACTGAATTAACTGCTCTGATGATTACTGGCCATTCAAAGCTTCTTTTTCCATCTTTAACACCAGTAGATTTAAAATCAGGTACTACTGTAAAATATTGCCATACTTTTTTATTTAATCCGCTTTTTGCAAATTCTTCTCTTAGTATTGCATCGGATTCTCTTACGGCTTCTAATCTATCTTTAGTGATTTCTCCCAAGCATCTTACTCCTAAACCTGGTCCTGGAAAAGGCTGTCTATCTACCATACTATCAGGTAGGTTTAATCTCCTACCTACAACTCTTACCTCATCCTTAAAAAGGGTTCTTACTGGTTCTACTAGTTCAAATTGTAAGTCTTCAGGTAAACCACCGGTATTGTGGTGGGCCTTGATACCTTTTTCACTTTCTAATATATCTGGCCATATGGTTCCTTGAGCTAGAAAGTCTACACCTTCTAATTTTCTTGCTTCTTCAACAAAGACTTCAATAAACTCATTGCCAATAATTTTTCTTTTTTCTTCAGGATCAACTACACCCTTTAATTTATCTAAAAATCTCTCACTAGCATCTACATAAACTAAATTTGCATCTAGTTGATTTTTAAATACTTCAACTACCTCTTCACTTTCACCTTTTCTAAGCAAGCCATGGTTTACATGAACGCATATTAATTGCTTGCCAATTGCTTTTATTAATAAAGCTGCAACGACTGAAGAATCAACTCCTCCAGACAAGGCAAGTAATACTTTCTTATCTCCAACTTGTTCTTTGATTCTTTTTATTTGATCATTAATAAATAAATCAGCCTGGTCAAAGTTTTCTATTCTGGCCATATTATCATCTCTTCTTATATCAGTCATCATATCTCCTATTTAGAATAATTAGGTGCCTTATTAGTCATTTGAATACTATGAGGATGGGATTCTAAGAAACCAGCATTGGTAATTTTAACAAATTCTGCCCTATCAAATAGGCTCTTTAAATCTTTAGCGCCAAGATAACCCATACCACTTCTTAAACCACCTAAAAGTTGGTAAATTATCTCAGAAACTTCTCCTTTGTATTCAACTCTGGCCTCTACACCTTCAGGAACAAATTTCTTGGTATCATTTTGGAAATACCTATCCTTACTTCCTGATTGCATAGCAGGAATAGATCCCATTCCCCTATATTCTTTATATTTAACTCCATTGTCTTCTATAACTTCACCAGGAGATTCTTTGGTACCAGCAAATATGCTACCAAGCATAACAGTGTCAGCACCAGCAGCTAAGGCCTTTACAATATCTCCAGAATATTTAATACCACCATCAGCAATAACTGGAACATAATATTGTCTAGCTATGCTAACCACATCAGCAACTGCAGTTAATTGTGGAACTCCAACACCTGCAACAATCCTAGTTGTACAAATAGAACCAGGTCCTATACCGACCTTAATAGCATCGGCACCAGCCTCAATTAAAGCTAAAGCAGCTTCTTTTGTGGCTATATTTCCTGCAATGACTTCAACATCTTTATATTCTTCTTTGATATGTTTTAAAGCATCAATAATATTTTTAGAATGACCATGAGCACTATCTAAAACTAAAACATCAACTTTAGCAGCAACCAATGCTTTAATTCTATCTTCCATGTCATTACTTACACCAATTGCGGCACCAACTAGTAAGTTGGCATCTTTTTCTTTAACTAATTTAACTTGATTAGCTTGGTCTTCTATTCCCATATTTTTATGTATTATACCTATACCACCTTGCTTGGCCATTTCATAAGCCATGTCAGATTCAGTAACGGTATCCATACCAGCACTTAAAATTGGAATATCCAAAGATAAGTTCTTTGTAAGTCTAGTCTTGATATCTACCTTATCGGGAGTAATCTCCGAATGTTTAGGAACTAATAAAACATCATCATAAGTAAGTCCATCTCTAATTCTCATAATCATCTCCTTTTTTTAATATTACTTAATATTATATATAAAAAATAGGAAAAAATAAAAAAAGTTGCTGCAAAATCTTTTTTTGCAACAACCTCTTCTTTTAAAATGTATATTATTTAATCTATTCCCTTATTCTACAAATCCAACAAACTTTTCAACAAAGTCTTTTAAAAATGCTTTTGTTTCGTCTACCATTTGGACATTTTCATCAAAGCTGTCATGGATTACTGACAATATAACTTCTGGTTGAGCCAATACATTTGCACCTAAAAATGATAGCGAAGTTTTTACTTCATAGTTAGCTCTAAGACCTGCTGTCATAGCTAGTGATGAACTTGCAACAGCAACTTTTTTACCTGTCCATTTTACATCTGTGTATGGTCTTGATCCAACGTCTATAGCATTTTTGATAGTTGCTGGCATTGCCCTATTGTACTCAGGTGTAACAAAGATAAAAGCATCTGACTCTTCTAAGTCATTTCTAAATCTTGTATATGATGCTGGTGTTTCTAAAGTACCATCATCGTATTCTTCATTGTATAGTGGTAAGTCCCCTATTTCTATAAATTTAGCTTCATAGCCTTCTGGCAAAAGTTCTGCAATTGTTTCTGCAATCTTTTTGTTGAAAGAATTTTTTCTTAAACTACCTTGGATAATACCGATTTTCTTTGTCATATAATCTCCTCTTCTTTTTAATAAATACTTCTTTTTATCACACAGAGAAGAATATACCCCAGGATAGTATCTTCAAACACTTATTTTAATTTTTTATTAATCAATCTTTACAAGATGTTTTTCTAATAACTTCTTATCAATTACATATAGAACGCCTGTCAATATTGCCATTCCTGCATAGATGATAAGAGGTAGGTAGATAAGATTATCGCTTAGATCTTCTATCCCTGATCCAAGTATTTTAAATAAGGTGTAAACTAATCCAACCATCATTCCAACATTTATCAATAATGGGATCAATGATCTTGAACCCTTGATAGCTTGGGCTGGATTGTCCCATTCGGTATAGGCAAATAATATGCCAAAGATTAAGTTCAAGGAGCTTAAAAATGCGGCTATTACAAATGATGCTAAGAATAGGGATAGCATTATTAGTAAATCAAATTTTGCTACATATGAAATGATGAGGATGACAGGTATATTTGCTAACACTAAAAATATAGTTGAAGCTAGTATCCTCCCCAATACTTGGTCTTTAGTTTTGATTGGATATACCTTCATCATCCACATATTTTTACCTTCCCTTGAGAAAGTTGAACTTGTTAATTCTGAAGATGATCCAAAGAATAAGGCTATCGGAATAAATCCAAGCAATGCTATAGCCAAGGCTAAAGTATAATGTTCTTCTAAAAACCCTCTTACAAGCTCGAGTGAAGTTTGGATATCTAGTCCATCTTCTTTTCCACCAACTAATATTCCTCCTCCGAAGAATAGTGGGAAAATAATGCCCATTGAAAATTTATTAATAAAATAAGTAGCATTTGAAAATATATTCTTAAGGTCTTTTTTGCAAATAGCCATGTATGAAGCTTGAGTTTTGTATTCTGTAAACTTTGTCTTTTTATGCTTTTTACTTACCACATTTTCATTTAGAACACCTGATGCCATTCTCTTGTATCCTAATTTTACTACTATATATAAAAGTACAAGTGTAGCTGCAAGTAATAGGAAAAAGTTTAGGGCTCTTATACCAAAACTTTCGCCTAGTAAGGCATTAGCAAAAAGATTTAACTGTGGATAGGCCTTGGTAAAGATACCCTGGGTATTGTCTATATTTTCCATTATATTTTCTGCTGACGACCCACTTATCGTAAGTTGAATAAAGAGTTGTAAGCCTACAACAAATAAAAAGAATATTATTGTAGAAATATATTTAAGTGCTTGTTTTAGGACTCTGCTCCTATTTACATAGTACATTATCCAAACTATGATTAGCATTTCTATACTGATCAAAATCACAGTTACAAGATAGGTTGAAATCAAGGCTACTAAATAAAATAGTACACTTTTATTGTAGAATACTCCTATCTTGTAAATCATTGGAAATACTAGCAAGATTGAAAATGCTAAAGCAGAAAAACTAGCTGATAAGATTTTGCTTATGAAAATCGAGCTGTGCCTTATCGGTAGTCTGAGCAATATTTTAGTTTCATTTGAGTAATATATTTTTGCTATATTGCTTGTTGTTGTAAAGATCAAAACTGCAGATAGATAGGCTGATATACCAGTTATTAGCAAGTTTTTTGCCTTGCCTAATTCTAAATATAAGTCATAATATTTAAATAAAGACTTTTGTATCAATACTATGTAAAACAACATTAGCAAGACAGAAAATACTAGAGCAAAGAATTTTTTACGACTTTTCTTGTCATTGAAAAATCCCCTTATATCTAGGTAAAATCCTAATTGTTTTTTAAGTAAAGTAGTTAAATCATTCATTTGTTAACTCCAAGAATAGTTGTTCTAAGTCACCATGGTAGTCTGCGTGGTTCTTAAGTTCTTCTATAGTTCCTTCGGCTATTATTTTTCCCTTATTGATAATAATAATCCTGTCACAAATTTTTTCTACAACTTCCATGATATGGGATGAGAAGAATACAGACTTTCCTCTATCACACATTTCTCTCATAATATTTTTCAAGTTGAATGATGACTTTGGATCAAGACCAACCATTGGTTCGTCCAAAATCAAAACATCTGGATCACTTATAAGGGCTGAAATTAGAGAAATCTTTTGTTTCATACCATGAGAATATGAAGAAATATGACTGTCAAGGTCATCTTGTAGACCAAACATATCGGCGTATTTATTCATGCGCTCTTCCATATCTTCCTTACTTACTTCATATATGTTGGCAACAAATTGAACAAACTTTCTACCTGTCATATTTTCATAAACTTCTGGATTGTCAGGTAGGAATGCTATCCTCTTCTTTGCTTCATATGGATTTTTTATAACATCAATGCCACCGTCCATAGTGATAGTCCCACTGGTTGCTTCAAGTAGACCAACTATCATACTTATAGTGGTAGTTTTACCTGCACCATTTGGCCCTAGGAAACCTAGTATCTCCCCATTTCTAACTTCAAAACTAATATTGTCTACAGCAAGCTTTTTACCGTAGTCTTTTGTTAAATTCTTTACTTGTATCATAAGTCCTCCTTTGTGTATCTTCGCTTTGGTTATTATTATATCAAAGTGGGTGGAGAAAATAAATGGTTTCTGGGATTGGGGTTGGTGATTGAGATTTTGTAGATGTTTGAGTAGTGATCTTTGGGGGAGTTTGAATAATGTAGATTTAGTAGTTAGAATGGTTTGGCGCAATTTTAAGTTTTTGTTTATTTTGAGCTACTTTCAAAGTTTAGATTTTTAAGATTTGGCGCATTTTATGGCTTGTTCTGGAATTTTGCTCCACTTTCGGAGTTTGATTTTGGATTTTTGGCGCATTTTATAGCTTGTTCTAAATTTTGCGCCACTTTCGGAGTTTAAATTTTGGATTTTTGGCGCATTTTTGAAGTTTCAGCTTGTTTTGAGCCACTTTTGAATTTTGGATTTTAGACTTTTGGCTCATTTTATAGATGTTTCAACTGTTTTGCGCCACTTTTAGAATTTTAACTTTGAATTTTTGGCGCATTTCATGGCTAGTTCTAAATTTTTTCGCCACTTTCGAAGTTTTAATTTTGGAATTTTGGCGCATTTTATAGCTTGTTCTAAAATTTTGCGCTACTTTCGGAGTTTAAATTTTGGATTTTTGGCGCATATTTGAAATTTCGAACTGATTTGCGCCACTTTTAGAAATTTATTTTTGAAATTTTGGCGCATTTCATGGTCGGTTCTAGAATTTTGCGCCACTAATCATTAGTTTTTAACTCATCATGTAAATAAAAATTGATGTTCAATTTTACATTAGTTTTATTGAGATTTCTCATGTAAATTCAAGACCTACCTTTCTTTTACATAAATCCATACTTTTATTAAGAATATTCAGCACCAAATCCGTCTGCAAGCCCAAAACTAGCCAATGTCAAAAAAAAGGCTAGCGCCAGCTAGCCTTCTTCTTTTCTACTTTCCTAAATTCTAATGTTCATTTGGATCGTTTTTAGCATCTTCGTGTGTTTTGTGCACTGTGCCTGGTACGTGGTCTGGACCTGCGTAGATTGTGTATAGTTTCAATGGTTTGTCGCCTGTATTTTCTACATTGTGCCATGTGTTTTGTGGTACGAATATGGCATCATCATCTTTAACTTCTCTTTCGAATGTTAATTCGTCTTCTTTTGGTCCCATCTTGCAAAGGCCTGTACCTTCTTCTATTCTTAAGAATTGGTCGATACCTTCGTGAATTTCTAAACCAATATCGTCACCTGGTTGAATGGTCATCACTGTAACTTGTAGATTATCTCCTGTCCAAATTGTTGTTCTGAAGTTTTCATTTTCTAAGGTCATACCTTCAATGTTTTCTATAACTGGTTGTTTTCCTCTATCTGAATAATCATATGCCATAATATTCTCTCCTTTTGTAATACCGTCTTTCTTTCTTACATTATCATTCTACCCGTAAAGATTTTTATTAAACAAAAAATCAGTATAAAAGATTATAGTGACTTTGTATTTTTATAAATATAGTATCCATAAAGGTCTGCAATAAACCAGCCGATGATAATGCTGATCCATATTCCAAAGGTACCATAATATTTTGATAAGATATTTGCTAGTAGAACTCTTAAACCAAGAGAGATTACAGTTAAGACTATCGATTGTCTTGACTTTCCCAGTCCCCTATAGTATCCATACCATAAGAATAATATTCCTATTCCCACATAAAACACGCTTACAGTCCTTAGATAATGAACTCCAACTTTTATAACTTCAACTTCCTCTGCCTTGACGAAAATCATCATTAGTTTTTCTGCAAATGTATATACAAATACAGATGAGGTTAGACAAAATATGATGGAAACCAACATGGCAGTCTTAAGGCCCTTGTGAATTCTTTCTTTGTTGTTTGCCCCATGGTTTTGGGCTATGAAACTAGCAAAGGCATTACCAAAGTCTTGGGCAGGCATATAGGCAAAGGCGTCTATTTTTACAGCAGCAGCAAAGGCAGCCGCCACTATAAGTCCATAGCTATTTACCAAGCCTTGAATCATCAAAATCCCAAAGTTCATAATTGATTGCTGGATGGCTGTAAGGCTTGAATTGTCGATAATATTCATCAATATATATTTGTTAAATTTAAGTTGGTCTCTTGCTGGTAGTAGGTCCTTTCTTTTGATTAGAAAATATGTGCTTATACCTAGGGCCGAAAATATCTGAGCGATTACCGTTGCCCAAGCTGCCCCTGCAACTCCCATATTTAAATATCTTATAAAAATATAGTCTAGGGAAATATTAATAATAGTTGAGCATATAAGAAAATACAAGGCGATTTTTGTATTGCCCAGAGCCCTCAAAACTGAAGCTATAAAATTATAAACAAATATAAATATGATACCGATAAAAATTATAGTTAAATATTCTTTAGTCATTTCAATGGCTTCGACAGGTATATTGATCCATTCTAAAAACTTATCTAGAAATATATAGGACAAAATATTTAAGACCACAGCTATGGCCAATATAAATATAAAAGCGTTAAATATAGCGACCTTCAGCTTGTTTGTATCATTTGCCCCGAAGTAATGAGAAAACACAACACTCGCCCCCATGGTAAAGCCAATGATGATAGAGCTTAATAAGACCATGAGCGCATAGGATGAACCTACGGCAGTAAGGGCCACATTTCCTAAAAACTGGCCAACTATCAAGGTGTCGACCACATTATACATCTGTTGAAAAATATTCCCGATTATAATTGGTATAGAAAATAGTATTAATGATTTTAATATATTTCCTTTGGTTAAATTTACTTCCATGTCTCTTCCTTAATTTTTTGATTACTAATATATGGTATCACATTTTAGGAAGAATATTATCAATATCAGCCCATATTTGTATATAATATTAGTAAGAGATAAATATATTTAAGGAGGAAGAATGCTTACTATCGCATACATCGGTAATGGTAAAAGTGCCAACAGATACCACCTGCCATTCTCAAGGCAAATTGAAGGTATAAGAGTCAAGTCAATTTATGAAAGATCAAGATCAAGTTGGGAAAGAATTGAAGGAATTAACTACACTTCAGATATTGATGACATTTTGAATGATCTGGAAATACAGCTAGTAGTCCTTTCCTTACCAGCAAGCATTCATTATGAATTTGCTAAAAAATGCTTGAATGCCGGTAAGAATGTTTTGGTAGAAAAGCCATTCACAGAAACGGCTACAGAAGCTAAGGAATTATTTAACTTAGCTAATGAAAAGGGTCTTTTTGTCCAAGCCTATCAAAATAGAAGATTTGATTCTGACTTTTTAACTGTACAAAAGGTAATTGAAAGTAAGGTACTCGGTGATATTTTAGAAATTGAAATGCACTTTGATTATTTCAGACCAGAGGTGCCCGAAAGTGTAGACAAGTTTTCTCTTGATACTAGCTACCTATATGGTCATGCCTGCCATACTGTTGACCAAGTGATTTCCTACTTTGGCATGCCAGATAAAGTGCACTATGATGTCCGCCAACTACTAGGTAAAGATAGGATGAATGATTATTTTGATCTGGACTTATACTATGGAAATATGAAGGTGTCCATAAAATCTAGTTACTTTAGGATAAAGCCTCGTCCAAGTTTTATTGTATATGGTAAAAAAGGAATGTTTATAAAAGAAACAAAAGATAAACAAGAATCCGACTTGAAGAAGTTTTATATGCCTACAAATGAAGACTTTGGAATAGATAATCCAGAGGACTACGGTGTCCTTACCTATATCGATGATGAAGGCAAATACCATGAAGAAAAAGTTGTTTCTGAAAAGGGATACTATAGCCTTTTCTATCAAGCCTTGTGATACCTTGGTTAATGGTAAAGAGAAATTAGTTAAAGATGAGGAAACTATAATACAGATAGAAATACTTGAAGAAGGTATTAGGCAAATGAATAAACCTGAATAGAAAAAATTATATCTAATAAAAATGAGCTGAACTCAAAATCAAATATATAAGTTGATTTTGCTTCAGCTCATTTTAATAGTTAATTTAAATATCTTATTTTATTACACGTTAACTAATATAATCTTTTATATATTCACTTATTCTTAGTTATTGTTCAAGAACAAAGTTGTACAACATTCTTTCTCTTAATATGCTTGTATCAACACCTAAAAGATCCAATAAGGTATATGAAAACTCGAAAACTGTTGCAGGACCTCTACTTGTAACTAACTTCCCATCAACTACAACTATATCCTCTTTATAATTTCCACTTTTGATTATTTCATCATAACCAGGATATACTGTAAAGTTTTTATCTTCTAATACACCTGCTCTCTCTAAGGCAATTGGAGCTGCACAGATAGCTGCAATCCATTTATCTTCTTTCTTCATATCTTTTATAGCTTTAATAACAAGATCATTATCTCTTAGATTATCAGCTCCTGGTCTTCCACCTGGTAAAACAATCATGTCATATTCTTGGGCAATTTCATCATCAATTACCCTATCACATTGAATTGAAATGTTATGTGCACCAGTTACGACATTTTCTAATCCAACTAAGTCACAATGCATTTCACCTCTTCTTAAAATATCAGCTACGGTTACTGTTTCTCCCTCTTCAAATCCAGGAGCTACAAATACAGCGATTTTTTTCATCTTTCCTCCTATTACTATTCTTCCAATAAAGGTTGGAATAAATGGATAAATTTCAATTCACCATTTTCTAAAACTTCAAATTCTAAAGTGGCTAGATTTTTTATTCCATTGCCTAAACCATTTTCTTCTAGCAAGTCTCTACTAGGAAACATTCCAGTCACTAAAGACCAAATAGCGCCAGCATGTGATACTACAATAGCATTTTTACCTTCGTCCCCACCTATTTTAGCAAGGGCGTTTTTCATACGCTCTCTAAGTTCTTTTACATCTTCACCACCATGTTGGACCCACCAGTCACCAAAATTAAGTCTGTCTGGAAGGTAATCTGGTCCTGGAGTACCTAAATCTTCTGGTTCCCCTTCGTATACCCCAAAATTCCATTCTTTTAGGTTTTTCATTCTTTCATAAGGTAAATCGGTAATTAAATTCAAAGTATCTTCAGCTCTTTCTGATGTTGAGCAATAGGCCTTATCAAAAACTATCCCATGCTCATTAAAATATTCCTTAGCTTTTTTTGCTTGGTCAATACCTGTTTCTGTCAGAGGAGAATCACAGGCTCCCTGTCTTTTTTTCGTTAAGTTAAATAAAGTTTCTCCATGTCTTGTTAGATATATTTTTTTCATTATTCCACCTTTTTAAGTTATATCAATTTGCGAGTTCCAATTTATTAAATTTTGGTTCTAAAATTTTAATATAGAATCTTATCATATAGTTTAATAAAAATAGGCTAATTATAGTACCTTCTCTTATCGGACTAGGTATATTAAATATGATAACAATAAGTATAGTTGCAATAAGAGCAACAATATCTACAGATAGTCTAGTATTACTAAAACTCATAATCTTTTTATCTTCCATTAATTTGCAAAATCCTTCTATTGGCATGCTAGCTATATCTAACTCTTTAAGGCAAACTAACGTAAAAGGTATAATCAAATATGATAAAGTGAATAGAACTAAACGTATTGAGTAACTTGTTAATTCAAAAGTAAAAATATTATATAAGAAAAAATTAGTAATAAAACCAAAAGTCACCATTATCATAGCTTGAAATATTAAGGATATATTAACATTTTTTCTTAAGATTATGATTTGCAGTAAAATAAATAAACTATTTACAATAATTGATACAGTTCCAAATTTCATACCTGTAATCATAGAAATAGATAATAATGTACTGTTCACCAAAGATACACCTACAGCCGCTTTAGTCTGTAATGCTACCCCAAATCCAAGTAATATTAATGTTAATAATGTTAAAATTACTCTCTTCTGAGTCTTCATTCATTTTCCTTTCCATATATTTTAAGAGGTGTAAATATATTTACACCTCTTAAAAATATAATTAATCTTAGTTGCTCTTCATCAATTCATCAACATAAGATGTGATTTCCTCATCTTTTTCGATTTCTGCAATCTTGTCAGCGAATTGTGGTAAGTATTTCTTGTGAGCATATAGCATTTCATCTAAAATTCTCTTAGCTAGTTTTCCACCAGGAACTAGTGGGTTGATTGTGAATGCATGTAAGGCTGCATTGTAGTCACCATCAATAGCTGCTCTGATAACTGTTTCTTCCATAGCTTTCATAATTTGTAGAGTACCTCTTGCTGCAGGCATTAATTTACCCCAGTTTTCTACGTTTGCTCCTCTAGCATCTATCTTAGCTGAGATTTCTACTATACAATCGTATGGTAGGTCTTCAATAGCACCATTATTTCTTGTAGACACAGTCATCAATGTACCCTTGTCATTTACGATTGATGCGATGATTTCACATGCTGCATCTGAATAGTGAGTACCACCTCTTTGTGTTAATTGTTCTGGTTTGTAATCTAGAGCTGGATCTTTGTATAGTTCAAATAGTTCTTTTTCTGTTTGTTTTACAACTTGTGCTCTAGTTTTTCCATTCTTGAAGTCTTCTATACAGTGTTCTAACATTTCATCTTCTATATAGTAGTATCTATGGTATGAACATGGTAGTAATTTTAAGTCTCTAAGTTGTTCTATATGATATACAGCTTGGTGTATATTTTCAACTTCTTTGCTTCCTTGTTTGTTACCATAAACTGCTTCGATAACTTCTTCAGTAATTTCATTTCCTGCCTTATCCCATACTCTATGCCAGTGGAAGTGGTTTATACCAGCAAATCTAAAGTGTAGGTCTTCTTTTGGTACACCTAAAGCTTTAGCTTCGTTTGTTTCTAAGTTTATAGGAACATTACATAGACCAATGGTTTTTTCCCAACCAAAGTGTTTGATAGCAGCTTCAGTTACAATACCTGCTGGGTTTGTAAAGTCGATTAACCATGCATCTGGACATTGTACTCTCATATCATCAATGATTTGACCGATTACTGGTATAGTTCTAAATGCCTTGAACATACCACCAGCGCCATTAGTTTCTTGTCCTAGTACACCGTGTGATAAAGGTATTCTTTCATCTTTAACTCTAGCGTTTAATAGACCAACTCTAAATTGTGTTGTAACAAAATCAGCATCCTTTAGAGCATTAAATCTGTCCAATGTTAATTCTACTTCCCAATCTAGGCCAGCGGCTTTAACCATTCTTCTAGCCATTTCGCCAACTATGTTTAGCTTTTCTTCCCCATCTGGTATATCAACTAATACGATTTTTCCAATATTTAGTTGATCTTTTCTTTTAATGTATCCTTCAATTAATTCTGGTGTATATGATGAACCTCCACCAATTGTTACGATTTTTAATTTCTTTGACATAATTTCTCCTTCTTCTAATTAACTTAAATCTTCTCCATTACTTTCAATTACTTTTTTATACCAATCAAATGATTTTTTCTTAGTTCTCTTTAGAGTTCCATTTCCATAATTATCTCTATCAACATAGATGAAGCCATATCTCTTCTTCATTTCTCCTGTGCTAGCTGAAACTAAGTCAATAGGCCCCCATGTTGTATAACCTAGTAGATCTACACCATCTATCTCAACTGCATCCTTCATGTTTTGGATATGTTCTCTTAGGTAATCTATTCTATAATCATCCTCTACATATCCATTTTCATCTGGAGTATCTACAGCTCCCAAACCGTTTTCTACTACAAATAACGGTTTTTGATATCTATCATAGATTTCATTAAGTGTAATTCTAAAACCTAGTGGATCTATAGCCCAGCCCCATTCAGTATCTTTTAAGTATGGGTTTTTAACAGTTTTCAATAAATTCGAAGCTGTTTGTTCTGCTCTACTATCTTTTGAGATACATCTTGATGAGTAATATGAAAATGATATGAAATCAACTGTATTTTCTTTTAATAATTTTTTGTCATCTTCAGTTATGTCTGGAAGTATATTTTTTCTTTTAAGTTCTGCTAACTTATATGAAGGATAGTATCCTCTTGATTGTACATCAACAAAGAAATAAGACATTCTATTAGCCTTTAATGCTTCAAATACATCTTCTGGATTTGAAGTTAAAGGATAATAAGAACCTGCAGCAAGCATACATCCCACTTTCGCATCAGGATCAATTTCTCTTAATATCTTTGTGGCTTTAGCTGAAGCTACTAATTCATGATGAATAGCTTGATATTGAACCTTTTCAATATCCTCACCATCTTCAAAATATAATCCTGCTCCCATAAATGGGGCTGCTAAAATAACATTAATTTCATTAAAAGTTAACCAGTACTTTACTTTCCCTTTATATCTTGTAAATAAAGTCCTTACTAAATTTTCATAAAAATCAATTACTTTTCTATTTCTCCAACCACCATATTCTTTAGCTAAATGCATTGGAAAATCAAAGTGGGTTATTGTAATAAGAGGTTCTATACCATATTTCAAACACTCATCAATTATATTTTCATAAAATTTAAGACCTTCTTCATTAGGTTCCTTGTCATCACCATTTGGATATATTCTAGTCCAAGCTATTGAAAATCTATATACTTTAAATCCCATTTCAGCAAATAAAGCAATATCTTCCTTATATCTATGGTAATGATCGATGGCCCCTTTAGCAGGATAAAATTCATCATCCTCAAATTCTAACATCTTTTTTCTACCTGAAATAACAGATAGTCTCAAATCACCTATTGGACAGAGGTCTACATTTGCTAGACCTCTTCCATCTTCATTATAAGCACCTTCTAATTGGTTAGCAGCAGTTGCTCCTCCCCATAAGAAATCTTCTCTGAATGGCATTTTTTATCCTTTCATTTGTAATAATTAAATTTTCGTCTAATTGTTTTATTCTGCTGCATGCTCTTTTAATATTTCAGCTTCTTGAGCAACTAATTTTTTATCATATCTCTTAAAGAATGGATACCATACAATACTATTTACAAAGAATACTATAATGGATAATAGTCCACCCATAAATGATCCTGTTGCTATAAATCCTGATAAGCCTACTGGTGTTGGCCATGGAGTGTTTGCAATGATTTTAGGGAAAATTCCAGAAGCTATACCTAAGTATCCAACTGCAGCCCCAAGCATTGGTGCAAATATAAATGGTATTGCTAAATCTGGGTTATATACAACTGGCATACCGAATATTACCGGTTCATTAATTTGGAAAATACCAGGTGCTAATGAAGCCTTACCTATAGCCTTTAATTGCTCTGATTTTGCTAAGAAAATGCACATAAGAACTAAACCTAAAGTTGCCCCTGAACCACCAATATATGCAAAAGCATTCATGAATTGGCCTGCAAATACTTCAGAACCCCCATCTATATTTTTTTGTAAGTTTTCTAATCCAACTGGTGTTAAGAATGCATTAATTATTGTAGCTCCGTGAATACCAACTACCCATAAGGCATGAGTTAAGAATATTGCTACTACAACTGTTCCTACAAATGATCCAGCAATCTTTGACACAAAACCAAATGGTATTGCTACCATTGAGAATAAGTCTGTTCCCAAACTAACTAGAATACCTTGTATTATGAATACAACTAACGCTAATATAAATGCTGGTATCAAAGCTGTAAATGAGTTTGCAACTCCTGACGGTACTGCATCAGGCATTGTTATAACAATATTTTTTTGAATACAAAATTGATAAATTTTAACAGTTAGAGCTGCTGTTAAGATTGCTGTAAAAATACCTATAGCTGCAAACCTTGAAACACCATCTCCACCAATTGCCCAACCATTTATAATACCTTGTTCTGGATTATGTAATAGTTCAAAACTTCCTTTTGTAAATTGTGGTACAAACATTATAAATCCAAATAATGATAGTAATACTGCTGACATTGGATTTAATGATTCTATACCTTCTTCATCTCTTATAATTTTTGTGTATTCGTAAGAAATAGCTAGTAAAAAGTATAAAGCTATAATCCCCATTGACGCCTTATTTGCTAACATATAAATACTTGACACTTTTAAGAATGTTGCAGCCCAGATTCCTTCTAAGAATGGTAATGCTTGAGGTAAAATTGTTAGCACTAGGAACATTGAACCTACAATTGTAAATGGAATAGATGCGGTACCTGCCGCTTGAATAGCTCTTACAAATCTAAGTTGTGATAACTTAGTCATCGGCCCCATAATATATTTTTCTAAAAATTTAAACATTTTTCTCTCCTACTGTTTTTTTATATTTTTTTATTTTTATTATTATTAGAAGCTTAATAAAAATCCCAACTATTAAACCTATTAATGGAATTTTTAAATCATCTACAAAATAAGGGAAAACTAATTTAGGATTTATCATGATACTTATTAAAAGAATTAAATTAATAACTATAAATATAATCATTACATAATAAGTCCAATTAAACTCACCCTCTTTATGCTTAAAAATGGTAAGATGTTGGTCTGCACTCGAAAACAAATATGCTAATAAATACAAAATAGGAATTATAGCGTAAATGTTTTTTACTAAATAAGCAGTGGCAGCCCAATATAGGCTTACAACAGCTAAAAAAGCTGTCCCATATCTGATAAAGCTAGCTTTAGCCATTCTAATGCCAGTTTCTCTCATCTTTTGTTCATTTTCTTTTCTTAATTTAGCTTCTTTTTTACTTAATTTTTTATTATTCATTTTATAAATCTATTTCTGATAAAACAATTTCTGATAATTTTTGAAAACCTAAAGGTATAGGTGCATATGCTTGAAAACTTATAAGAGCAATAGGTTTATTAACTTTATCAGCTTCAGTTTTTAAAATATCATATCTATGTCTCATCTGAGGACTTACTAAATATAAGTCATATTTATCCTCTTTTATTTTCTGAATACCAGCATCAGCTGTTGTTGCATCAATCTGTATATCATAGCCTTTTGCTTGCATATATTCTGTAGTTTTTTTAGCCATAAGCGATGATGACATTGCTGCATTACACATTATGAGTGCTTTTTTCATATTTTTCCCTCCTTTTTTATTTATTTTTATATAATTCTATAATTTCTACAGCAAGGTCTCTTACTGTTTGTGCGTTCATCAAGTGATCTTGAGCATGAACCATTAGTAAACTCATAGCTGACGGTTTCCCGTTAATTTCATCTTGTATTAGACCTGTCTGTACTTGATGAGAACTTAAAAATGAATCATTCGCTTCTTTTAGTAATTCTTCACTTTTATCAAAATCTCCAGCCTTAGCTGCTTGTATTGCTTCCATTGATAAAGATCTTGCATTTCCTGAGTGGACAATGATTTCCATAATTATCTCTTCCATGGATACCTCCTAAATTTTTATCTTAATTCTAGTTTATATGGGGATTGATTTTTTGTTAAGACATTCTTTTTCATTCTTACTGGAAATCATTTGCACATATAGTTTTTAAAATAAAAAAGCTTATGATCGTTATTTGACCATAAGCTTTTAACTAATATAATTAAGTTTTAATTTCTTTAAAAATACTCAATATTTTTTTACTATTACTTGCATCTATTATTCTCTTTACATTGTCTTCGCTATCGATAAGATATAATAATTTTTTATACATATCTTCATAATCTGCTTCACTTCCTTTTTTAACATTTAAAAGGATTACCAACTGAACCAAATTACCTGTCCACTCTATCGGATTTTCTAGTGTCACCACAGATAAAAAAGTGTTTTCAGTAACAGCTTCAAAAGGATGTGGTATGGCTACAAGGTTTCCAAAACTTGTCGCGACTATAGATTCTCTTTTTAGTATTAATTCTTCTATACTTTCAGGAGCTTTCCCTTTTTTAATAATTTCATCTGAAATAAACTTTATAACTTCTTCTTTATTTTTAAAGTCTTTTCCTACATATATATCATCAATACTTAGGTAGTCTAAATCATCAGAGAGATAATCTTCATTTTTTACAAAGGAAGTGCTTAGTTTGTTTTTCTTTTTTTCAATAAATTTTTCTATATCTTCAAAACCAGATTCACCTAATATATCTTTTATATAGATATATGATGTTTCAATCGGAAACAGGCCATCTCTTTGATAAGAAAATGGAACGGTAGATATAATCAACTCTATATCGTCTTTAGTATAAGATATTAGATTATAAAGCTCAGTAGCTCCAACAATTTCTAAATCATCTTTAAATCTATGTTCTAATTTATATTGGAGAAGCTTTGATGTACCAAGTCCGGTAGTGCAAACTACAAGAGTCTTTATAGGCTTACTTTTAAGTTTCACTCTTTCTATGGCAGTTCCTATATGGATGGCCAAATAACCTATTTCATCTTCATTAAAATCTATCTCCAGTTTTTTCTTAACAATAACAGCTGCATTTATGGCAGCGTTAAATGCTTTAGGATAGTTTTCCTTAATAGAATCTAATAATGGATTTCTAATATTTAATCCATTATTAAATCTGTATATTGCCGGTTTTAAATGCGATATTAAAGCTTCAAGTAGCTCCTTATCTTGAGTTAAATCATATTGAATACCTTCAGAAACTACGTCAAGCATTTCAATAGCTAGGTCAATTATTTCCTGTTCTTCTTTGTTTACAGTTATAGCAGAATAATTGTCTTTTACTACAAGTTTCGTTCCCATTAAATGCATTGTTATATATGTTATTTCATCATTAGGAAATTCAACATCAAATTCTTCTTCTATATCTTTTATGATCTTTCTAGCTATATCATTTTCAAGACTAGAATTTAAATCGTATTTTATTTTATTTTCAAAATACTGGTTTAAGTTTATTCTTTTTATAGCTATAGCAATATGGATTATCAAATTATTTAAAGCTGCATCTGATAAACTTATTTTTGATTCATTTATATTTTTTACAACTATATCATATATGCTATCTAATATGTCTGCATCAAAAAGACTTTCAATGCTATTACTTGTTTTTAGCACTCTATCTTTATTCATTTCCGCTATAAGATTTGAAATACAAGACCTTATATTCTTTTCACTTCCGACTATCTTCATTCCATAATTCGGAATAAAATCAAAGGATAAATAAAACTTTTTAATTTCGTTTTTTACCTTTTTCATATCATTTTTTAATGTCGATTTTGATATAAACATTTCATCAGCAAGATCGTCTTGTTTAATATATCCATCAGTAAATAAAAACTTTAAGATTATATACATTACCCTCATGTCTGGTTCTGAAAAATCAAAGTTAAAATTTAAAAGTATTTCTTTTTCAAATTTTTGGAATATAATCTTATCTTTAATATTTAAATAGTAGTTTTGTTCATCATCACGACATATTTCTGCAGAATATTTTTCTAAAACATAATTAATTCTTTTTATGTCACTTCTTATTGTTCTTTCAGTAACTTCTTGCTTATCACTAATTTCATATATAGACATAGGGTGATCTATTAAATCTATGACTATATTTTTTTGTCTTTGAATCATATATCCTCCCTAATAATTCTTTTATACATTTAAAATAGGCCTTATTAATCCTATATAAACTTCAATAATATATTATACGTATTCCTATTATAGTTGCCTTACTTGATGCAGATTAGTTACTATCAATAAAGTCTCATCCCTATCATTAACTCTTAATTGATTTTAAATACTTTTCATTTAGTCTACTTAAATGTTTATAAGTATTTTATCATAAGATTGAATTAAGAATTAAAATTATATACCAAAAAAGTTAGATGCTTTATTACTAAAAAAACATTAGAAACGTACAAAAAGATAATTTATAAACCGCAAAAATAGAGTAAACAGTTTTATCCGTTTACTCTATCTATTATTAACATTATTTCAATGATTATTTATCAACCCTACAATCCTTGCTATTTGTTTTCCTTGCAAATACAATAATTCAGATGAATTTTTTATAGAGTAATCTAGGCCTAATATTTTATATTGTAGATTAAAAATATAATCAAAATATTCTTCATAATTTTCAGTAATCAAGTTATTACTTGCAGTAACGGCGAAACATATCTTCTTATGTTTTTTTGCTAAATTTGCTATTCCTATTGGAGCTTTGCCATGGTAGGTTTGTAAGTCCATACTACCTTCACCAGTTATTATCAAATCAGAATTAATAATTTTTTCTTCAATTTTTGTGATTTCTAGTATTCTTTCAATACCACTAAAGGCTCTTGCTTTGAAAATAGCCATAAAAGCAAATCCCAAACCACCTGCGGCCCCTGAAAATTTAGCTTTAGTAAATTCCTCGCCTATTTCATCTTCTAACATTGAAGAAACTCTAGATATTTCCTTATCTATGTCATTGAAATCTTTTATATTTAAACCTTTTTGTTCTCCATAAATATAGACACAACCATTTTTACCTAATAAGGTGTTTTCTACATCTGATAAAATAGTAAATTTTGTATTAGAAATTTTATTATTTAGGTCTATGAAATCTAAGTGATGAATCTTTTTCAAATCATCGGTGCCTTTAGGTGAAAACTTTACACCTTCTTTATTATAAAAATTAGCACCTAGATAATCTAACATTCCTATTCCCATATCACTTATTGCAGATCCCCCTAGGGTAACTATGATCTCAGAAGGACTATATTCTAGCGCTTTTTCTATAACAATACCAAGTCCCCTAGAAGAATCTACATAAGCATCTGGTTTTTCCGTTAACCTATCTAAACCAATTACATTTGATGATTCTATAAAAATCTTGTCTCCGACTAATCCTATAGATACATCAATTGACTTATTTTTCGAATTTACTGAAGTAATAGTTTTAACATCTCCATTTAATTCTTCAATAATGGATTCTATTGTACCTTCACCACCATCACCTATCGGAACACATTTAATATTCAATTGTGGATTTATGCTCTCTATTCCTTTTTGAAGCTGAATGTTAGCTTCTTTTGAAGAAATACTTCCCTTAAAAGAATCTAGAGATATTAAAACGTTTTTAATCATTAGTTATCCTTTTTTTGAATAGTAGTAATCATCTACTACATTTCTCATTCTTGTCACTTTACCACCGTATACAACATGTATATTGTGTTCATCTGGAATAATTAAACCCTTTGAACCAGTTTTTCTAAATAAATCTTCATTTGCTAAGGATGAATCTTTTACTTCAACACGTAATCTTGATATACAATTATCTATTGAGATGATGTTATCCAATCCACCTAACCCTTCAATTACAGTTTCAGCTATTTTTTCATCATCAGCATTCATTACTAAATCACTATCATATTCTTCAGTACTTACTTCATTAAAGTCATTTTTTGATCTACCTATTGTAGGTACATTTAATTTACTAATTAAGAATTTGAATGTGAAATAGTACATAGCAAAGAATATTGGTCCTGCAATTAAATATATATACCATTTAGTTGATACACCTTGAAGTACACCAAATACTAACCAGTCAATTACCCCACCTTGGACATTACCTATTGTAACGCTTAATAGGGCTGGTACTAAGAATGCTAAACCTGCAAATATAGCATTAACTACCCAAAGAACTGGTGATAAGAATATAAATGTAAATTCAATTGGTTCAGTTATACCTGTTAGTATTACAGCTGTTAAACCTGCTGCAAAGTATGTTAACACTTTCTTTCTATATTCAGGTCTAGCTGATTTAGCTATTGCAAATACAACAGCTGGCATACCAAATACCATGTGTAAGATTTTGCCTTGAGCTAAGTATTGTGTAGCTTGAGGTGAAAATGCTAAACCCTTATCCAATTGGTATAAGAATATATTTAATGAACCTATTATATTTTGACCATCTATATTTTCTACACCACCTAAAGCTGTAAATCTAAATGTTTGATTTAATATATGGTGTAATCCTGTTGGGTTTATAATCTTTTCAGTGAATCCATAGAAGAATGCACTTACACGTCCAGCTTCTGATATTAATCTACCAGCTGCCATAATTAAGTTGTTTATAAATGGCCATATAAATGTAAGTGCAACACCTACTACTACTAATACAATAGTGTTTATAATTGGTACAAATCTTCTACCACTATAGAATGAAAATGCTTCTGGTAATTCTGTAGTTCTAAATTTATTATGAACAAATACGGATATAATACCAGCTAAAAGTCCACCAATAACATTTGTGTTATAAACATATATACCTAAAACTTTTGTAAATTGAGCATTAAATAATGCAGCATCAGTATCAGACATACCTTGGTTAATTAAGTAGTCTACAGCGGTAGTTTCTTCTGTTAAACCTTTTAATCCCATTACATAGTTAATACCAATCATCATTGCTATATAGCCAATTGCAGCAGAATATACAGCTACTTCTCTATCTCTCTTTACCATCGATAGAGGTATTGCCATAGCAAACATTAATGGTAGATATGTAAATGGAATTACAGCAAGTTTTCTAATTGCACCAATTACATTTTGTATACCTTCATTTTGTAAAAAAGATACATACTTCAAAATATTTTGGTTTTGAAGAGCTGCTCCTAATCCTAAAAATATCGCCATGAAAGACAACATTGAAATCGGGAATAAAAGCGATTTACTAAAATCTTGGAACTTTTTACTTCTTTTCATAAGAGTCTCCTTATATTTTTATGTTTTTTATTTGATTTCTTTTTACTTCAATTTCAGTGACTTTTTTTATCTCCTTTTCATTAAAATCACAAACATTAATTTCCTTATTGAAGTTTATCTTTTCTTTATCATTCGGATTATAAAACCTTATCGATATACCTTCTTTATCATTAGATTTTTTTAAAGCGGTAATATTCATGTCTTCCAACGGTAATTCAATGCTATACTTCTTTTTACCTATTAGATTTTGATTAATATTAAATCTATTATATTCTTTGTTCTGGTATGAAATTATATTGTTTTTTTCAATAGTCTTATTAATATTTACATAATTTATAATAAAATCAAATTCAAAGTTAACATCTTTTAATAAAGCATCTGGAGTTTCTAAATTCATCCCAGAAGCTCTATTAGGTCTATTTATTAGATTAGGCTTACCCATATATCCAAATGATCGTATTAGTGTTAGATAAATCTCATCTTTTTTATATTCAAATTCATTAAGTTGGTTAGCCTCTATCGATAGATTTTTATCATGCAATAATTTATCTTGAAAATTATATATATTTACAGCTTTTTCAACCCACTTATCTTTTACTGATTTTTTTTCAAGTTCATAATTATTTACAATATCCGTAAATCCAAACTGACAACCAACAATAATTTTTTGAATGTTATTTTGAGATTTAACTTTTAATCTGGTTCTCTGTTCAATTGTTTTATTCATAAAGTCTAGACTAACTTTTATGTTGCTATCATTAAATAATCTTATATTTAATTGATATTCCTGAGTGGTTGAAAGATTATCTTCTATTCTTTCTTTCAAATCATGTGGAAGTTTATTTTTTACTAGCAGGTTAATTTCTTTGTATAAGTTTTTATAAACTATATTTTTTATTTGTATACTATCAAAATTATTTTCACCTATAATTTTATCTTCTTTAGGAGGAGAATAATCATACGAATCACCATCATCTCCTGAGTTTTCAATAGATAAAAAGTTTTCTATAATTCTTCCAGTATTTTTTATATATAGGTCTAAACTATTTTTATTAACTATAATCTTATAATAATCATCTTCAATATAATTTTGATTTAGATTATCATATTCATTCGATTCATTTGATTCAACAATTTTATATTGATTTACATCCATCCCATTTATTGAATCTATATCTAAAATAACTTTAACTTTATACCTATAGATATCTAACATTTTAGCTAGAACTTGTCTATCAATATTTTTCATATTTTGCTTTTGATAATCTATAATGTCAAAACTAACCTTATTTCCATCTAAATCTTCTATATCAAATTCTAAATCTTTTACTTGTAGTTCAGCCTCTATCTTACTATTTTTTACAATATACGGATTTAGATTGAATACAAATAAATCATAATCAGATGTTATTGAGCTTGCTATACATCTTTTAGCTATATGGATATGATTATCTATTAATCTTTCAACAGATTTAATTCTATTATAAATATCCTGGTTAACTTCATCCGTATTACATCCACCTAAACTATCATGAGCATGAGTTCCCATTAGTTCTTTAAGACTTCTTTCAATTAGTAAATGAGGATATTCAATACCATAGATTTCAGCAATTAAACTTAATGGTTCTAAAATATTATAAATTAAATTTTCTACTCTTCTATTTAGTATTTTTATATCCATTCTTGTTGATCCAATAGTCCTATGAACCCTAGTAAAGGACGCATGATCTAGATAACCCGTTACTTTTTTACTTTCTTTATCAATGTACTGATCAACATAGTCTCTTAAATCAGTAATTTCTATGTCATAATCTTTATAAAGATTTTGAATTATTTTAACTATATCTTTGATATTTTTTTGAATAGGCATTTGATCATGTCCATTCATTAGAAGCACCTTGTCTGAACTACCGTATTTATCATATTTCTCAATTATAGTGTCAATTCGTTCCTTTAGTTCAGTTACCTCTTCTGGTAAATATTTTGCACCTTGATAACCTGCTGGTAATGAGAAAGCTTTCACAGCACTTCCATCAATTCCAACCCAATCAAATACATTAGATTCAGCCATCTCTTTACTATAGCCTCTCCAAAATATTGTTGAATCAATACCAAATCCTCTATATATTTGAGGCATTTGTGGATTATGTCCAAAAGTATCTGGAGAATAAGCTATAAGTAAAGGATTATCTGTATACTTTCTTGCTGTGCTTAAACCAATTTGTAAGTTTCTATAAATTGATTCACCATGCGGTATGGTTAAATCTGTTTGTGTATACCAAGGACCTAGATCAATTTGATTTCTAATTATATTTGAATATTTATCTATTGATTCATAGTATTTTGCAAGATCATCTAACATAACAGACTGACCATCTAGAAGATACTTTACATCTTTATTCTTCTCTAGATAATCAAATACATTTTCCATCAAATATCTTAAATACATTTGAGTTTCTTCAACCGTAAAGTACCATTCCCTATCCCAATGTGTATGTAGAATAGTTTTCATGGTTTTTTTATTCATTATCTAAGCTCCGGAAAATATGAACCATTCATCTCAATTAATGCATCTAATACTTCTCTAGCTTTTTTAGCTGAGTTTACAGTCCTATTTAATGTTAAAGCTTGCAATGCTTTTTGATATGAATTTTCAAAATAGGCTTCTGCAGTTAACTTTTCAAAAGCATATTGGTTTTCTATTAAGCCTTTATAGAATGTATCTATATTTCCAAAATGATATTGTTCGCATCCGTTTGATCCTACAGCTGCGGCTAGTTCCACCATCGCATCATCAGGAAGATTGTTTACAGCACCATTATTTTCTTGAATGATAATAAATGTTTTTCTCAAATTAGAATTGATTGATAGAGCTAATTCTACAATCATGTCTGCATGAGCATCATTATGAACCATTTCTAGATTATCCAAAGTACCTTGTTCAGCAATTCTATCGCATTCTGCAAAAACTCTCTTTTCTCTACCATCCATAACTTCATTAGCTCTAGTATAATTAGGATCTAACTTTGATAATTTATAGTATGGATATAGATAATATTGTAAGTATGTGTTAGGTAAATAATCTGGAAAATCTTCCAACATATCTTTTACCATTCCGTATGTTTCTAACCATGAAGCATCTCTTTGTTCAGCATCTTCTGGTGCAAAACCTTGTTTTAATATTATTTCTCTTAATTCTGGTAATAGATCTTTACCATCTTTATCATATAAATTTGTAAACCAACCAAAGTGATTTAATCCAAAGTATTTAGGTTCAAAATCATGGTAATCTTTTCCTAAAATTTTACCGTAAGATTTCATCAAGTTTACAGGTTGGTCACAAATATTAATAATTCTATGATCATCTGGGAACTTCATATTAAGTGCAACCGCTACTATAGCTGCTGGATTTGTATAATTTAGTATCCAAGCATCTTTAGAACGTGATCTTACATCTTCAACGAGTTCTATCATGTCTCTGATTGATCTCATACCATAAGAGAATCCTCCAGGACCACAAGTTTCTTGTCCAATCAAACCTAAACTTAATGGAACTTTTTCATCTTTTTCTCTCATTGGCAATCCGCCTGTTCTCATTTGGCAAAATACAAAATCAACATTATTAAAAGCTTCATCTTTGTCTGTTGTATAATTAAACTCTAGGTCAGGATATTGTTCTCTAAATAATACCTCTCCAAATCTTCCTATGTGTGACTGTCTTTCAGCATCAATATCATAAAGCGTCACTTTCTTTAATGGAAATTCTTCCTTGAATTTTACCAACGACCCTAGTAATCCAGGTGTCCATGTAGAACCACCACCAACAATTACTAAATTTAATTTTTTCATTTTTCCTCCTTATATAGTTATACAGTTTCTTTCGCAATTAAATAATATTACATATTGTCTTAGATATCTATGTTATGTATAATATTATGAAAGAGTTATCATCAAAATTAATTGTTACATGTAACAAAGGAGTAATTGTGGAGATTTCAAATAAATTAGCTAATAGTATTGTTCAGGAGTTAAAAGATATCATTTCATTCAATCTAAATTATATGGATAAAAAAGGAAAAATTATTGCTTCTACAGATCCTGCAAGGATTGGACAAGTCAATATGGCGTCTTTCGAAAGCATGAATATAAATAAAATGATAGTTGTAGAAAAAGATGGTCAGTTTCAAAACGCGAAAAAGGGAATTAATATTCCTGTAAATTTTGAAAATGAAATTATTGGAACTATTGGTATAACTGGTGATCCACATGATGTAATCAATTACGCTACCATAATAAAAAAAATGACTGAGATACTTATTACTAAAGAATGGATTGATAATGTTAAACAAAATGAAATAGATAAGAAAAAAATATTTTTAGAAAACTTAATATTTTCTAGCACTTCAGAAGATTTATATAGCTATCCTATAAATAACACGACTAATAAAGTAATTATAGATAGCCTAACTTTCCCTAAATTAAATGACCCTATCTTAAATAACAAAGTTTTAGAAATAACAAATGCCATTTTGAATAAACATAATTTCCAATATTATAGCGCTATAATACAAGATAATTTAATTATACTTATTGACAAATATAACAAAGAAACATTGGACCCAATAATTATGAAATTGTCAGAAACTTTACTTTCAAAATTAGAGATAAAATCCTTTTATGGTATTAGTAGCATTTATAAAGAAATTGAAGATACTCCATTAAAATTTGAAGAAGCAAAAAGTTCAATGAATTGGATAACAAAAATAAATGATGATGAAGCTATGAGTATGTACTATAATAAGTTGGATTTAGGGATATTGTTCAAAAATACTTCAAAAGATCAAATAAATCAATATAAAGAGAAAATATTATCAAATTTGAGTCAAGATGAAATAGAAGAATACAAAGATATTATGTTGTCTTATACAAAAAATAACGGATCTATAAAGAAAACTAGCGAAGATTTATTTATTCATAAAAACACCTTACAATATAAATTAAATAATATCTATAAAAAAACTGGATACAACCCTAGAAAATTATCTGATTATATCGTTCTGAGATTTGCCTTTTTATTGAAATAAATTTTAATTAACACCAAACACAAAACCAACCCAAAGTCGATTAATCTCAACTTTTAGGTTGGTTTTGCTTTTTATATTATTCTATTCATACTTTATTCTACTGCACAAAAACTATCTCACCATCTTTTACATCTATAGTGATTGGCATATCTTTTGTGATTTCGTCATTTACTATCTTTTCTGCAAGAGGACCTTTTATCATTTCTGAAATACCTCTTCTAATTGGTCTTGCACCAAACTTAGCTGAATGGTATTTTTTAGCGATTAATTCTATAGCTTGGTCAGTAAACTGAATATCTAGACCAGCTGTCTTAAGTAAGTCAGTTTCTTTATCAGCTAGTATTTTACTTATCTTTAATATATCTTCAAAAGTGAAACTCTTAAAGGTGATGATCTTATCTATTCTATTGATAAGCTCAGACCTAAAGAATTCGCTAATAGCTTCCATGGTGATTTTCTCGTTTTCAGCTTCTTTGTCTACTTGACTTTGGCCGTCGCTAAAGCCCATCATTTTATCTTGGCCAATCTTTTTGGTACCCAGATTTGATGTAAGTATGATAATACATTTACTGAAATCTACTACTTCACCTGAGGAATCTGTTAACCTACCACCATCTAAGACTTGTAATAGGATATCAAATATTTTCGGATGAGCTTTTTCAATTTCGTCAAATAAAACAACTGCTTCTTTGTTTCTCTTGACTGCTTCGGTTAAAAGTCCACCTGTACCGTATCCTATGTATCCTGGAGGTGCTCCTATCAACTTGGATACTTCATGGGCTTGTTGGTATTCAGACATATCAAACCTTACTAAGTCTTCTAGCGAACCGGATACTTGTTCAGACAAGACTTTAGCTGTTTCAGTCTTACCTACTCCAGTAGGCCCAACAAAAAGGAATGAATTCAATGGTTTATTTGGATAAGCAAATCCAAGCTTTGAAATCAGCAAAGTATCGGCTACAGCGTCTGTAGCTTCTTTTTGCCCTATTACCTTTGATGATAATATTTCTTTTAAGTTTTTTAGCTTCAATTTTTTATCTTTATTCTTGTCATTTATAGATACTTTTCGACCAGACTTGATTGAGATTTCATTTTCTATATCTACTGCACTTACCTTAATTGGATAGTCATGTCTATGATCTGAATTTCTATCTTTATTTAAGACTTCATATAAAGAATTTAGTTCTTCTTGAATTTGTTTAACTTCAGCTTCATTGAATTTAATAGACTGTGCTTTCTCAAGTCTATCTTTTAACTCTCTATATTTGTCAATATACTTTTCATTTATATAGTTTTGACCTTGGTCTTGCAACTTAACTCTCGCACCGGCATTGTCTAAAACTGTCAAGGCTGAGTCTGGTAAAACTAAGCCTGGAAGATACTTGTTTGAGAGAATAACAGCTGCTTCAATAGCTTCAGGTAAGTAATTTACTCTGTAGAAGTTTTCATAAAGAATAGAGACATTTTCTATAATCTTTATGGCATCTTCTTTTTTAGGTTCTTTTACATTAACTATTTCAAACCTTCTTGTTAAAGCTTGGTCTGAATTAATATAATAGTTCCATTCGGCATGTGTGGTAGCCCCTATCAATCTGAAATCACCCCTAGCCATCAAGGGTTTTAGGGTATCAGTAAAATACTTATATCTGCCTAGTAAATGAATTTCATCTATAAATAAGATGACATCTCTTTGTTTTTTCATTTCTTCGGCAAATCTTTTAATAGCTTCACCACTATATACATCAGAGAAAGACGAAAAATCATTCATATTAAATTGTAAAATTTTCATATTTTCTAGGGATGGTAGGTCCCCATTTGCTATTTTTATAGCTAGACCTTCAGCTATAGCCGATTTACCTACACCTCCGGGCCCTAATAAGGCTACGTTGTTTTTGTCTCTTCTTGATAATACGAGTTCAATTTGTTCGATTTCTTGGTCTCTACCAATAACTTTTTGTAATTGACCCAATCTTGCTTTTTCAGTAATGTCAACAGCTAGTTCTTCTAGCATAGAATATGACGGATCTTTAATCTTGTTGTGAAATCTATTGGCTCTTCTTTCTTCTTCTTTTTTATTATTTTCAGCGCTGCCATCAATTTGCATAGAAAACAATGAAATATTGCGTCTAAAGAAGCCTCTAGTTAAAGGCTCATATAAAATATCAATTTTAGTCAATAGGTATTCAATGATTTCACATGCATTTGAATTGTTCACATCAGAAAAATGTATGAGTAAATACCTGGTATCAATATGGTAAATTTCAGGGTTTGACCTTGACATCTCATCACCATATTTTATGGCATCAAAAACAAACTTAGAGACATTTGAGTCACCAAATATTTCTAACTTTTCATCTGCTATTGGTTCTACTATAAATTCTACTGGATTTTGATATTTGGAATTGAAGCGCTTGGCTCCTGGATTTGTAGGTCTCATCATTGATGAGTAGATTGTTTTATCTTTTACTATAATGGATTTTTCTATGATATTTTTGATATCGCTAGCTACGATAGAATATTTAGCTAGGGCGTATGACATACCGGTATCGTAGGTTTGTAAACCTGCTAAGAGTATATCTTGACTTTCAATTACGGTTTTACCCACTTCTTCTACGTTCTTCTTTGCATTTTGCAATGTTTCTAGACATTGACGAGAAAAATTAAATTGAAGTTCTTTATTCAATTATACCTCCAAAAATTTAAAAAAGGACCAAAAAAATATAATATCGGGATTATACACTAAAGAAAAATTTTTAGCAAATAAAATAAATTCAGTTTTGAAAGTTTTTGCAAAAACTTTAGTTTGCGAACGATGGGAGCTAGAATTTTATCCAAAATAAGTTTTAAATTCGAAAATCAATTTTTAAACTTATGGTTTTTGGGTTTTCATAAGTATAAAATTCAAAAAGTGATTTTAAAACTTATTCTCTAATTCTTAGATAAGTTTTAAATTCAGTT
>NZ_OGVE01000002.1 GCF_900258485.1 Helcococcus massiliensis | reverse complement strand
GGCTAAAGATAAAAATAAAGAAAAAGAACAAGTAAAGAAAGAATATTCCAAGGAAGAGATAGACGAAATTGCTGAACTTAAAGATAAGCTTTACTGGGCACAAATGCAGATAGATTTCCTAAAAAAAAAGATGGAATTAGAGGACGAGGAAGATCAGAAAATGAGAGAATGGCTCGAATAATTCACTCATTAAGAGAAAAGTATCCACTAAAAGATTTACTTAAACAATTTGCTTTTCCAAAATCAACATACATGTATTGGCAAAAAAGATTTGATAGAAAAGATAAAGATTTAGACTTTGAAAATAAAATCAAAGAAATAAGAAAAGATAATCCAAACTACGGATACAGAAGAATACATGCAATGCTTAAGAGACTCGGAATTTTAATAAACAAGAAAAAAGTTCAAAGACTGGTACAAAAACTTAAATTTCAGGTAACAAATTTTGCACGTAAATCTAGAAAATACTACTCATACAAAGGAAGAGTAGGTAAAGTAGCACCAAACAGGCTAAAAAGAAGATTTAATACTTCTGTAGTCCATCAGAAAATTACTACAGATACCAGTGAATTCAAATACTATGAAGCTGATAAATCAGGAAATATGCAAGTTAAAAAGCTTTACTTAAATCCTTTCTTAGATATGTTTAATGGAGAAATAATTAGCTATTCAATAACAAGTTCACCTACATTAGATGCAATAACAATACCTCTTGAAGAAGCAATTTTAAAAACTTCAGATTGCAAGTTTAGAAGAATATTTCATTCAGATCAAGGATGGGCATACCAATTAAAAAAATATACTAAGAAATTAGAAAATAATGGAATTTTACAGAGTATGTCAAGAAAAGGAAATTGCTTAGACAATTCTCCTATGGAGAATTTCTTTGGGATATTAAAACAAGAAATTTACTATGGTAGAACATTTAAGTCATTTAATGAACTAAAAAAAACAATTGAAGAGTATATAAAATATTACAATGAAGATAGAATAAAGGAAAAACTTGGATATTTAAGTCCAGTTGAATATAGAAAATTAAATGCAGCTTAGCTGCGATTTCCCTTAAGGGAAATCTTTAAGACAAAAAACCAGAGACAAATATTTCTAAATGTCTCTGGTATAAAGTCCAACTTTTTGGGGTCACCTCAATTTTTTGCAACAACTCCTCTTCTTATTCTTCAACAATCACATTATGATATATCTTATTTACATCATCTGAATCATTCAACATATTCATCAATTTATTGAATGCAGCAATTTCATCCTTATCACTTATAGTCACATAATCGTGTGGAATCATTGCAGTTTCACAAACTTCGTATTCTATATCTGGAAGCAAGGATTCTATACTATCTTGGGCCTTACCAAAATCTGAAAATGAAGTTTTAACAGTCATCTTACCGTCTTCAACAGATATATCTTGTAGGTCAACATCATCTTCTAAAAGTTGTTCCATCATTTTTTCTTCATCTTCAAAGTCGAAAACGAATAAACCTACAGAATCGTAATTATATGAAACACCACCAGCGTTTACCATCTTGCATCCATCAGTTTTTGTAAAAGCATTTCTTACATCTGTGATAGACCTGTTTGCATTGTCGGTTAGACAATCAACTATAAAAGTAGAATTTGCAGGGCCGAATCCTTCATACCTTGCTTCACTATAGTTTTCTACAGTTCCACCCTTAGCCTTATCAATAGCCCTTTTTATAACATCGGCAGGGATTTGATTTGATTTTGCTTCTTGTATTTTTCTTCTAAGAGTTAGGTTCATTTCGGGATCTGGTTCACCACTCTTAGCAGCTATGTAAATTTCTTTTCCGAATCTTGAATATAATTTTGTTTTAAAAGCAGCGGTCTTAGCCATAGATGCTGCACGAACTTCATGAGCTCTTCCCATTGGATACCTTCTTTCATAATTATTAACTAAAATATTATACCAAAAAAACCTGTATTTGTTAATGACTATAGCCTATTTTTGTGTAAAAAGTTTCGGACATATTTATGCTAGATGTTTGAAAAAATATTTATCGGTTATATATAAGACTGTAGACGAATTATTAGGAGGAATTATGAAAAATAGAGAAGAAGTTTTACAAGAAAGAATTGAAAGGAGAACAAGTAGACATGAAATAGGAAATAACATTTCATGGTCAGCAATATTCGCTGGTGCAGTAACATTTATTGCTGTAATGTTCTTACTAAGTTTTATAGGATCATCAATTGGATTTGCAACTTTAGATTTTCAATCATCAAATCCATTTAGTGGATTATTTACAGGTGTTGGTATTTGGACAGTAGTTCAATTATTAGTATCTTTATTTGCAGCAGGTTTTGTTGGAGGACTAGCAGCTAAAAGAGTTGGTTTACTACATGGTTTCCTATCATGGGCATTATCAATGGCTTTAGTAGTTGTAATGTTATTCACAGCTGTTACAGCAACAGTTAAAACTGCAGCAAACGCAGCAGGTTCAGTAGCAGGTGTAGCTACAGACGCAGCAGGTGCAGCAGCATCTACAGTAGCTGAAAATGTATCATCATTAAGTTCAACAGCTTTTGAAAAAGTAGCTGAACAAGTTGAAGGTGTTGATGCAGAAGAATTACAAGCAAACATTGAAAAATACTTAAAAGATTCAGAAAATGAAAAATTAAGACCAGGATACTTACAATCACAAGTTGACGTATCAGTGGAAGAAATCAAACAAGCAGCTAAAGATATAGCTTTAAATCCTGAAAATGCAGAAATAATTGCTAAGGATACAGCAGACAAAATAGGTGCAAGAGCAGAAGATATTGCAAAATCAGTATCTCAAGAAGATATTACAAATGCAGTATCAAAGAACTCAGACCTATCAGAAGCTGAAGTTGAAGAAATATCAAACAACATTTATGACGGTCTACAAAAAACATATGCACAAGCAGAAAAAACATTTAACGAAGCTTCAGTAGAAGTTACAAAGGCAGTAGAACAAGCTAAAGATACAGCTGACAAGACTGTAGAACAAGCTAAAGAAACTGGTAATGATGTAGCAAGCACATCAAGCAAGGCTTCATTATTAATCTTTGTTGGATTGTTATTAAGTGCTATTGCAGCAATGTTTGGTGGTTCATTAGGTTCAAGAGTTTCTAATGAAAGATTTATAGAAGAAAACTAATAAAAGAAATTTATAAAAAAATATAATTTGTTTATATGGTGTTGTGGATTAGTTAAATCTAGTCTGCACACCATTTTTTTATTAAAAACCTTTAATTTAGCTTTATTCTTGCAAAATGATATAATAGATTATAAATAGAATATAAAAAATAAGGGAGGATAATATGACAAAAGTTGCAATAATAACAGGTGGAGCTCAAGGTATAGGTGAAGCTGCTGCAAGGAGATTAGCTAAAGATGGCTTCAAAGTAGCTATCCTAGATTTTAATTTAGACTTGGCAAAAGAAGTAGCGGATTCAATTGATGGTTTTGCTGTAAAAGTAGATGTTTCAGACAGAGAATCATTCTTCCAAGCTGTTGAAAAAGTAGTTGAAAAATATGGTCACTTAGATGTTTTGATCAACAATGCAGGAGTTGCACCTTCAGGTCCGCTCATGGCAATGAGACAAAATGACTTAGACAAGGCATATGCTGTAAATGCAGGTGGTGTATTATGGGGCATGCAGGCTGCTGCAGAACAATTTATCAAACAAGGAAATGGTGGTAAGATTATAAATGCTGCTTCTCAAGCTGGAGTGGTTGGTAATATAGGAATTGGTCTTTATGGTTCAACAAAGTTTGCGGTTAGAGGTTTAACTCAAACAGCAGCTCGTGAATTAGCAGAGCATAAAATAACTGTAAATGCCTATGCTCCAGGATCAGCTCTTACACCAATGATTAAGAAATCTGCAGAAGAAATTTCACAACAAAGTGGACAAACACCAGATGAAGTTTTAGATATGTTTGCTAAAGGAGTTACTCTAGGTAGGTTGGCTCAACCGGAAGATATTGCAAATGTGATTTCTTTCTTGGCATCAGAAGATGCTAACTATATAACTGGACAAACTATCATAGTGGACGGTGGTACAGTATTCCATTAAAATATAGAGAATGCTACGGTTTTAATTAACTGTAGCATTTTTATTGTTTAAATTTCAAAAGATTATTAAATAAATCACTAAATTGAATATATTTTTTTATAATGGTAAAATATACCAATACTAAAGCAAAGAGATGAAAGAGGACTTATGAACAATAATTTTTGGAATGACTTACCAAAACCATTTTTTATACTAGCGCCCATGGAAGATGTGACTGATATAGTCTTTAGACATGTGGTTGCCAAGGCTGGAGCGCCAGATGTATACTTTACCGAATTTACCAACGCCCAAGCCTACACCCATGAAGAGGGAGTATTTTCTTTAAGGGGAAGGTTGATATTTACAGAAGATGAGCAGCCTATAGTAGGACACATTTGGGGAGACAATCCAAGTGATTTTTCAGCCATGGCCAAGGGATTAGCTGAAATGGGTTATGCAGGTGTTGATATAAATATGGGATGTCCTGCGGCTAATGTTGTCAAACAAGGCAGAGGAGCAGGCCTTATAAAGAAACCAGAGGACGCAGCTGAAATCATTGCTGCAGCCAAAGAAGGAGGCCTCCCTGTATCTGTTAAAACTAGGATAGGCTACTATGAAATCGATGAATGGAAGGAATGGATTACTCACTTACTTAAACAAGATATAGTAAATTTATCCATCCATCTACGTACAAAAAAAGAAATGTCTATGGTTGATGCTCATTGGGAGCTTATCCCTGAGATAGTTAAGCTTAGAGATGAGATAGCTCCTCAAACCCTTATCACTATAAATGGAGATATAGCAGATAGGAAAGTTGGTTTAGAGCTTGCTGAAAAATATGGAGTAGATGGAATAATGATAGGCAGAGGAATATTTTCAAATATCTATGCCTTTGAAAAAGAAGCCAAAGATCACTCTATAAAAGATTACTTTGATCTTATGTATTACCACTTTGACTATTACCAAGAAATGGTTGAAAAAGAACCTCAACTTAGAAAAATGCTAAATAGACTATACAAGTGTTATATCAAAGACTTCAGAGGAGCAAGCAAATTGAGAGCTGACCTTGTAAGGACAAAGGATATTGACCAAGCAAGAGAAATAACAGATAATTTTATCAAAGAAAACCTAGACTTATTTGAAGAATAATAAATTTTAAATAAATCAAAAATATGCAAGGATCAGAATATTTCAGCATCTACATGACAATTTTGCTACAGAATTCATGACAGTAGAAGGTAATGCTTAAATAGTCATGAAAAGTTATGGGCAGGATTCATGACAGGAGAAGGAAATGCTAGAATAGTCATGAAACCTTGAGGACATAATTCATGACAGTAGCAAGAAAGGCTAGAGTAGACATGAAAAGTTTGAGAAAGAATTCATGACAGGAGAAGAAAAGTCTAGATTAGTCATGAAAAGTTAGGGACGGAATTCATGACAGGAGCAAGAAATGCTAGAATAGTCATGAAACTTTAAGGTCAGAATTCATGACAGGAGCAAGAAATGCTTGAATAGTCATGAAACCTTGAGGACGTAATTCATGACAGCAGCAAGAAACCCTAAAATATCCATGAAAAGTGAAGAATAAAAAATTCCTTATCCAATTATCGGATAAGGAATTTTTCCTTATTATATAGAAACTACGACAGCTTGATAAGGAGCAAGTTTGCTAAAATTAAAGTTACTGTAGTTGTTGGAAATTATATTTCCATCTTTTATTGTTTCCTTGATAGTATCTGAAAGTTCATATTCTTCTTCAGAAACATTGATTAAAACTACTAGTTTTTCATCTTCATATGCTCTTTCAAAAATATAAACCTTGTCATCAAAGTATAGGGACTTGTATGATCCATAAGCAATAGCCTTGTGTTCTTTTCTCAATCTTATCAAGTCTTGGTAGTGGTAAAATACAGAATGTTTGTCATTTATAGCATCCATGTAGTTGATAGATTTGTCCTTGTTTACACCTATCCAAGGTTCAACATCGGAGAAACCACCATATTCACTATCATCCCACCTTAACGGTGCCCTTGAGTTGTCTCTAGATTTAAAGTTAATTGCCTTTAAGGCATCTTCTTCAGATGTACCATTTTCAACTAAGATTTTATAATAGTTGGTTGATTCATAGTCTTCATAGTCATCGATAGATTCATAATCTGGATTAGTCATACCGATTTCTTCACCCTGGTAAACGTAAGGAGTTCCCCTCATCAAGTGGGTCAATGTTGCCAAGGCTGTTGCGGATTCATAATGATATTTTTCAGGATTTCCAAATCTTGAAACTGCTCTAGGTTGGTCGTGATTATTTAAGAACCATGCTGACCATCCATCTTGTTCTTCTGCCTTTCTTTGCCATTCATCAATTAAAGTAAAGAAGTCATTCCAGTCCATATCTGTAACTGTCCACTTGTTACCATCTACATAGTCAACCTTTAAATGGTGGAAGTTGAAGGCCATTGAGAATATACCATTTTTAGGATTGGTATATTTGTTTGAATTTTCTATGCTGGTGGATGAAAGTTCAGCTACAGTCACTATGGATTCATCAAAGCCTGCCTTGTCATAAATTTCATGCATCCAACCCATCAATTGTGGACCGTCAGTGTAAAATCTTCTACCATCACCTATGTGGTCATCTTCGTAAACATCGGGTTTTGTGGTTACATTTATTACATCAAACCTAAAACCTTTTACGCCCTTGTCCATCCAAAATCTTAGGACATCGGAAAATTCATTTCTTACTTGTGGGTTTTTCCAGTTCAAATCTGCTTGGTTTGGATGATATAAGTGAAGGTAGTACTTGTCTAATTCTTCGCAATATTCCCAAGCAGACCCACCAAATTTAGACTCCCAGTTAGTTATTTCTTCTTCATCCTTCCAAATATAATAATCTTGGTATTTTTTATTACCCTTCAAGGATTCTTGGAACCACTCATGGTGGATAGAAGTATGGTTAAATACCATATCCAACATTATTCCTATATTATATTTCTTTGCTTCTGCTACTAGTCTATCAAAAACTTCAAAGTCCCCATATCTAGGATCTATTGACTTGTAGTCGTCAACATCATAACCGTTGTCATATTGGTGTGACTTATAAAAAGGTGACAGCCAAATCATGTCAATGCCTAGTTTAGCTAAAAGAGGGAGTCTTTTAATGACTCCCTCTAAATCGCCAAATCCATCACTATTAGTGTCTTGGAATGACTTTGGGTAAATTTGATAGATAGCATATTCTTTGAATTTGCTATTCATTTATTCTCCCTATTTATTTTCTTTTCTTTTTGAAAAAACTATTGTTAGTACAAATGGTACTACTATAGCTATTATCATTGCTATAAAGAATGTTCCCCATTTTTCAAGTGGGAATGATAAGAATCCTGGTATACCACCAACGCCGATTGATAAAGCTCCTGTATTTGTAACTACTGAGAATACAGCTGCTAATGATGAACCAATCATTGCTGCTAGGAATGGATATCTTAATTTAACGTTAACCCCAAACATTGCTGGTTCTGTAACACCTAACCATGCTGAAATCCATGATGGAATAGCAACTTCTTTGTGTTTTGCGTCAGCTTTGTTTAAGAATACTGTTGCAGCAACTGCAGAACCTTGAGCTATGTTTGATAATGCAATCATTGGCCATAGTAGGGTTGTACCTGCTTGTGTAGCTGTTGCAGTTTGGTTAATTAATTCTAAGTCGATAGCATTTGTCATGTGGTGTAAACCGGTAATTACAAGTGGTGCGTAGAAGAATCCAAACACTGCTGCAAATAACCAGTTAAATGCTGATGTTAATCCTGAGTATACAACTGTTGATATAGCTGAACCGATCTTCCAACCAATTGGTCCTAAGATTGTGTGGGCAACTATTACAGAAAGTAATAATGCGAAGAATGGTACAAAGATCATTGATACTACATTAGGAATGATTTTCTTGAAGAATCTTTCTAGGTAAACAAGTGTGAAACCTGCTAACATAGCTGGAATAACTTGTGCTTGATAACCAATCATGTTTAATTGGAAGTAACCAAAGTCCCATTGTGGGATTGAACCAGCTTCTGCGCCAGCAACTCCATAAGCGTTTAGCAATTGTGGAGAAACTAAAGTAATACCTAAAATAATACCTAATATTTGTGTTGCTCCCATCTTTCTTGTTACTGACCATGTGATAGCTACAGGTAAGAAGTGGAATATAGCTTCAGCAGGTAGCCATAAGAAGTGGTTTACACCATTCCAGAATGGTGATATATTTGTGATTGTTTGTGTACCTTCTTTTAGTGTGAATTGTCCAAGGTCGTTGAACATTTTAACACCTTCAAGAATATTTCTAAAACCTAAGATCAAACCACCAACAACAAGTGCTGGAATGATTGGTGCAAAGATTTCAGCTAAGTTTGACATCAATTTTTGTAACCAGTTTTGGTTATCTTTAGCATCAGCCTTCACTTGTTCTTTTGAAACACCTTCGATTCCTGATAATCTTGTAAATTCGTTGTAGAAGTCTGCAACATCATTACCGATTATAACTTGGAATTGACCAGCTTGAGTAAAGGTACCTTTTACTGAGTCTAGGCTTTCAATAGCTTTGATATCAGCTTTTGATAAGTCATTAAGTACAAATCTCATTCTTGTAATACAATGAGTAACTGACTTAATATTGCTTTTACCACCTACTAAAGTAAGTAGTTGATTAGCATCATTTGTATATTTTGCCATGATTTCCTCCCTTATTTACATGTACGTACATGCTTTATATGAAAATGTTATCATGGATATATAATAAAATCAAGTTAAATTAAATAATTAACAGGATTTTAGCATAAAAAATAATGAGAGTTTGAAAACTCTCATTATTTTCTCAAAGCGTAGGTATTAAAAGAAAATTTATCAGCCCTATGAAAGGACCTGGTATATTGGAAAAATTCGTTTTTATCAGTATAGGTCTTGCTTTTTACGAGGACTACCAAGTCATCTTTCACCAAATCCATACTATCTAAAATTTTATTCGGTGCATGCCTTACAGTAATATTCTTTTCAGAATAAGCAATCTGTATGCCTAGGACTTCTTCTATATATTCATAAATAGAGTCTTCAGCAATTTGTTCGGTCATATCTGGCACAAGATCTGCATCCAAGTAGTCTACATCATAGATGATAGACTGATTATCAATTTCCCTTACCCTTGCTATACGGTAAACTTTATCACTTTTCATATCTTTCAAAAATGGGTATTCATCCTTATCATTTAAGGTTAAACTTACAAGTTTTGTGCTAGTAGAAAATTTGCTGTCCCTACTTAATTCCTTGAAACTTTTTATATTTGCTGCAGGAAAGTCATAGTGGTCGTTTTCTATAACCACTGAGGGTTTGCCTCTTGATTTTTTTATGTAAGAATGTTGCTCTAATAGGGTGGTAGCCTTTCTTACCGTATCTCTCGAGCATTCATATTCTTCCATCAAATCTTTTTCCGAAGCTATCTCGTCTCCGGGCAAAAGTTTCTTGTCTTCTATTAAGCTTTTAAAATGATCATAAATCTTTATATATAGCGGTCTTTTCATATCTAACTCCAAAAGTTCTTTCCTTTCATTATATATTATCACACTTGTATTTTGTCAATAAAGAAATATAATTTAAATATAAAATTAAAAAGTGAGGAAAAGTATGAATAAGTTTAAATCATTATTAAAGAAGATTTCAGGGTTTATCCTGCCCCTGTTGATAGGAGCTGCGATAGGTGTTTCTTTAATGATATTTTCTATTAAAATGAAGGTTAGCCCAGATTTTTTAGGTATGAATGAAATTTTGTTTTTCGTTTTGGTTTTCATTTTTGCTATAGCGGCATTTTACTTACAAATCATCATCCATGAGGGTGGGCATTTGATATTTGGTCTATTAAGTGGATATAAGTTTGTATCTTTTAGGGTTGGATCAGATGTCTTGGTAAAATATGAAAATGAAGGCTATAAGTTTAAGAAAATGTCTATGGCAGGGACAGGTGGCCAATGCCTATTGGATCCTCCAGGACAATTAGGAGACTCTTACCCATACAAGTTATATAACTATGGGGGAGTGATTTTGAATCTAATCACATCCATTCTTGCTATTGGCTTGATGTTTTTACTAGATGGCCTTGTTTTGGTTTTCTTGTTTTTATTTGCTGTTGTTGGCGTGTTTTTTGCTATTTTGAATGGAGTTCCATTCAAGGGGAAAATAATAAATAATGATGCAAGAAATGTACAAATATTAAACAAGGATGAAAGTACAAGAGAATATTTATGGTTGCAGTTGAAAATTTATTATCTAGCAGTAAATGGAACTAGGTTAAAAGACATGCCTGATAATTACTTTGAGGCAGAGGGTGAAAATTCACTTTCTGAAGCTATTAAGGTATCTAAGATTGAAAGGCTTATTGACGGCCACAAATTTGCAGAGGCAAAAGATGCCATAGATGAATTTTTTGCCAAGCATGACGACTTGACAGGATACTACAAGGTAAGTTTGGAGCTTGAAAGATTGTTTATAAATCTCTTAAATGAAAAAGAAAATGTAGACCTGTCAATTCTAGAAGATCCCATGGTCAAAGCTGTTAAAGGAAGCATGAAAAATTTTATCACAAATCTAAGAATGGATTACGCCCTTGCAAAGTTGCATTCCAAGGATGAAGTGGCCGCTGCTAAAATCAAGGAAAAGTTTGATAAAGTATGCCAAAGTCACCCTGTAAAAGCGGATGTTGAACTAGAGAAAGAACTAATTGAAATAGTAGATAAGGCGGTGGAAGAATGATTAATGTAGATACCCTCTGGTCTGACCAGCTTAAATTAGATTGGAACTATTCAATTTATGAACCGGAAAATTTAGACAGAGAAAATATGAAGCTTGTATATTTTCTTCATGGAGCAGGTGGCAACCACACAGATTTTTATAGCAAAACTAGCCTTGAAAAATACTTGGATGACTTCAATAAAAAGTCGGGTTTTTCTTTGGTTGCTATATTTGTAGATGGCTTTAATAGTTATTATGTAGACAAGTATATGAAGGTCGAATCTGCTATTTTTAAGGACTTGATACCTGGTTTAGAGAAAAGATATTCTTTTAATATAGGTCGAGAAGATAGATATCTAGTAGGTTTGTCCCTAGGTGGATGGGGTGCCTTGAATTATTCTTTCAGGCATTCGGATATTTTTTCTAAGGCATTCTTACTTTCACCATACCTAGCCAGACACATGAGGACTGATTTAGAAATCAGGACTTGGGGAATCTTTGAAGATGACGCAGAATACAAGAGTCACCATCCTCTTACAAGTTTTGAGAAAAACAAAGATACTATGAAGCCTGTCGAGATTTATTCTTATACCGGTATGCAGGACAAGATAGTAGAGGCAGAGGATATCAAGTATTTGATGGACGAGATTAGAGACCATGTCTCGGTCAAAGACTATTATCTTGATGGAGAGCATGAATGGGGACTCTGGGATAGAGTGTTAGAAAAGATTTTTGAAGACAGGGAATTGTAGTTTTTAAAAGAGTAACCTCTCAAGTTGGTTTTGCTGACTTGAGGGGTTTTTGTTTGGGCTGAATTGGAGATTTCAGCTGATTATGGATAGGTTTAGGCTGATTGGGATGTTTGGAGAATGAGTAGGTGAGTTAGTGGATTTGTACCTATTATCAAATTTTGAAGAAGGGTAGAAAAATAATAGACCTATCGTTAAATTTAAGCGATAAGTTGTTGAAGTTAATAGACCTATTTGTAAATTTTAACGATAGGTTAGAAGAATATATTTACTCTAAAACTTTTATCAAGATGAAGTATACAATATTGAGGTAGATACAATACAATTCCTAAAAATAGATTTGATTCCTGAGTCCGTATCAGCTCAAAAATGACAAAACAGACTCACTACCTGAGTCTGTAACAACAAAAAAATCCAAAAAGTACTCCAAAACTGAGTCTGTATCAGCTAAAACCACCAATAAGTACTCACGATCTGAGTCTGTAATGTCAAAAATCGCTAAAACGGACTCACTATCTGAGTCCGTACCAACAAAAATCAACAATAAGTACTCACAACCTGAGTCTGTAATGTTAAAAAACGTCAATAAGTACTCACAACCTGAGTCTGTAATGTTAAAAAAAGTCAAAAAGTACTCACAACATGAGTCCGTAACAGCCAAAATCAACAAAACGGACTCACTACATGATCCCGGAACACCCAACACCCAAACTTGCAATACCGCCGCCCCTCTGCTATCATTGATAGGTATATTTTATGAGAAATGAGGAGAAATGACAGAACAATTAAGAACAAATATTAGAAAAGACAGAATAAAAAGGTCAATCATCATGGCCTTTGCTTATGTAGGAGTTTTGACTGGAGCAGGGCTTGCTTCAGGCCAAGAGCTTATACAATACTTTGTAGGATTTGGAGTGCCTGGACTTATAGCTGTTACCGTGACAGGTCTTCTTCATGTAGCATTTGGTTATATCCTATTATCAATGAGTTCATACTTTTTAGCTAGCGAACACAGCGAGGTCTTGGAGCAAATGACCCATCCGATTGTTGTTAAATTGCTGGATATAGCCCTTACCATCACCTGTTTTGTAATAGGTTTTGTAATGATAGCAGGGGCAGGTTCAAACCTAAACCAACAATTTGCCTTACCAAACTGGGTTGGTGCCGTGATATGTGCTGCTTTGATCATCATAGTTAGTCAATTTGACTTTGACAAAGTTTCAGCAGTTATAGGATCTTTAACACCCTTGATAGTATTTTTCATAGTACTAGCTACCATCTATACCATATTTTGGGGCGACGTTGACTTACAAGCATCTGCTGAACTAGCAAAAACTCAAACTAAGGCTATAAATAACGTAGCCCTATCAAGCTTAAACTACTTTGCCATGTGTATGATGACAGGTGTATCCATGGCCTTTGTCCTAGGCGGGGAAGAATTCAACAATAAAGTTTCAAAAACAGCCGGCATCTTTGGTGGTTTCATTGTAGGTATTATCACAACAGTTGCAACCTTTACCTTGTATGCAAACCTACCAGTGATTATATCCTCAGACTTGCCAATGCAGGCAGTTATTACAAATATCCATCCTGTATTGGGAATGTTAATGTCCCTAGTTATATATGGAATGATTTTTAACACAGGTATTTCCTTATATTATGCCCTAGCAAGAAGAATATCAGGAGATGACAAAAAGAAATTTAACCTGACACTAGTCATTCTAGTAGTCATAGGTTTTGGTCTTTCCTTTGTAGGATTTAAAAAGCTTGTAGGTATCATGTATCCAATTATTGGTTATATGGGAATATTATTGATTCTAGTTATCGCTATAGGTTGGATCAAAAACAAGTCAAAGATTGAAAAAGAAGCTGAGATTAGAAATAGGATTTACGACCTTACTTTTGCTAAAAAAGACCCAGGCCAAGATTTTTCTAAGAAAGATTCGAAAGAATTAGAAAGACTTAAAGACCAGGCTATGGCTGAAGATGAAGATTTTAAAGAAAATGTCGGATCAGAAATAGATGACCACATAGATAATATAAATGAATAAACTTGAAGAATGAATGCTTTAAGAAGAATTTAAATTTTTATTATTATAAAAAAATGTGATATAATAGTCCATATCAAAAAAAAGTAAGGGAGGAATAATGAAAAAGACATTATCAATTTTATTAGCTTTAGTTCTAGTACTTAGCTTAGTAGCATGTACAGAAAGAAAGCAACCAACAGAAACTAAAACAGAAACAAAGGCTGAAGCACCAGCTGAATCTACAAAAGAAACAGCTAAGGAAACAGTAAAAGAAACAACTGCAGAAGCAGAAGCACCAGCTGAGTTAAAAGATGGTACTTACGAAGGTACAGCAAAAGGACACAACGCTGACTTAAAAGTTGAAGTTAAAGTTGAAGGTGGAAAGATAACTTCAGTTGAAGTTAAAGAACACGCTGAAACAGAAGGCTTAGCTGATGCAGCATTAAAAGATATACCAGCAGCTATAGTAGCAGCTAACTCAACAGATGTTGACAGTATTGCTGGTTCAACAGTTACATCAGATGCTATCAAAGCAGCAGTAAAAGATGCATTAAGTAAATAACATTAAGATTAAATTCCAAAGTTATTGCTTTGGAATTTTTTCTTCTGAAAATATAAATTAATTTTTACATAATTATAGTAGATTTTTTCCTATATAACTACTATAATCAACTTATAAGGATGTTAGAGAAATATTCTAAATAAAAGAATAGGAAAATACTATAAAGGAGAAAAAAATGATTAAAGATAGTATTAAAACAAGAAAAATCTTAAGCTTTCTTTTAGCATTTGCTTTACTTGTAAGCTTTATACCAATGAACTTGGTACAAGCTGCAAATGAGATGAACTATACTAAAGATGAAGCTAAGATAAAAGACTATAACGACAAAGAGCGCTATAGACAAACTGATTTGAAACCGGGAGACACTAATCAAAACTTAGTTAATACTGATGAAAAGGTAGAAAAAGATGGTTTTAAGTTCGAGTTTAAAAATCCGTCGGTTACATCACCAAGTAAAACTGAATATGGTTACCAAATCACCATCGACAAGAAAACAGGCCAAAGAACCTATACCAAGGTTACTGTAACTGATGCTGGTCTTATTCCTATAAATACTGGAAATAAGCCAATGATGGGTCAGGGAGATAAATTAACTGCTGAATCTCCTGCTGTAAGCTACAAGCCACAAGAAAATACAGAGTTAACATCTAGTGGGAGACAAAGAAACTTAAACTACGAAGCAAGTAATGAAACTTTAGAGCACATCAATAACAAGGATAATGACTCTACTTCCTTTGGTTTCAAGGATAATTACACTCAAAATAATCCTACTACTAAGTTTTTCGGAGATAGCTTCGGTATAAGCTACAAGGTCAACCCATGGCCAAATGAAAATGATATACTTCAACTTATAAAGTTAAATGGAAGTCATAATAAAACGGAATTTGTTCAAGGACAAACTATAACTACTGACATATCTGTAGAAAACCTTGATAAAAATGCCAGAGAAAGACTAGTAGGACAAGTCTACCATCCTGTAACAGGTGAAATTGTACCTGGAGCAGAAGCGTATATTGATGAAAATGATAAAGTAGTAATTAAAATGCCAGCAGGTGTAATAGACGAAAATGGTAATCTTAATAAGGATTCTATTTTTTATAAAGACCCTAACTTTAAAGGGATTCAAAGTCTAGAAGTTAAATTCTTTACTCGTCCAAGAACAGCTGAGGAATTTAACGCTATAGCTCAAGCGGCTGAAGAAGAATGGGATAAAGGAACTTATGTAGGAACAGGTGCTGGTACTACTACAATCAACCACAAGGGACAAGATGTAGTAATCGACAAGCAAGGCATCGACCGATATGACCACTACAATTTAATTGGTTCATTTAAGTTAAACCTTGATGATACAAGATATTACGATCAAGGATTTATTGATGGTAATAAAGCTGATACATCAAAACATACTTCATCTGCTGTAAAACCTGGTGAAGAGTTTAAAGTAGAACTTTATGTGCCAGAAGATAGAAATAATAAAGATTTATTCCCTAACCAAAAAACACCAGATCAAATGGAAGCTGCTAAAGATGCAAATCAGGCAATCGGATCTATTGATAGAAAATTTATAGATAAAATCAACGAAGGTAAAGCTGAAGAAGATAAATGGATATTGAAGTATGATGAAGATACACTTCCAACAACTTTTACAGTAACCCCACCATTATCTGCTAAAGCAGGGGACTTTGTTGCAGTACCATTAGTTTACACATATACAAATGGATCAACTGATACACACTGGTTCCACTTCGTTGTTCAAGAATCAAGCAACAACAGACCAGAATATTCTGCACAAGTTGCCTTCCCTTCAGAAGAACAAAAGTCACCTGCAAAACTTGTAGGAGATGACAAAAAACTTAAACCAACTGGATATTATATACCAGAAGGAACAGAGTTTAAGGATGACCATGGCAATGAATGGAATGTATCAATTGATAAAAAAACAGGTACAGTGACTGCTAAACCAGTAGACCCATCTAAATTTAATGGTGGTGAAAAACTAAGTGTACCAGTAATTGCAAAATACTCTGATCCAAATGAACCTGACAAAGAAATTATAGAAAAGACTAAGGCAGAATTTGTTATCAAAGAAAGAACAAATATAGATGCAAGATATAATGCTAAGGCTGGTAAAGCAGGAGATAAACTATCTTCAGAAGTGATAATAAACCAAGAAGATTCATACAATAGAAAACCAACTAGATTCACTTTAGCATCTAACACTTATACAGATGATAAAGGAAATACTTGGAATGTATCAATTGATGAAAACACAGGTACCGTAACTGCAACAGTTCCGAATGCTGAAGATGGAAAATCTATAAATGGAGCTTTATTAAATGTTCCTGTAACAGCACATTATTTTGATGGAGAACAAGAAGTTGCTACAAAAGAAGTAGAAGTTCAATTTGTATCTTATGGGACTAATGGAACATTTGAAACTAAGGAAACTAAAGCTATAGAATTTGAAACAGAATACAAAGTAGATAATTCATTAGCACCAGGTAAAGTTGAAGTTGAACAAGAAGGTTCACTTGGTGAAGAAGAAGTTACTGTAACTCATACAATTGTAGATGGTGAAGTAACTAAGTCAGAAAGAAGTGAGCCAACACGTACAAAAGAACCAGTAAAAAGAATTGTAAAAGTTGGACCTGCTAAGACTAATGGTACACATGAATATGTAAATAAAATACCATTTGAAGTAGAAGTAAGAGTAAACCCAGAACTTAAGAAGGGTGAACACAAAGTTGTTCAAAAAGGTGTAGAAGGTGAAGAAGAATACACAATTACTATTGAAAACTCAAAAGTAACAAATACTTCAGAACCAAAAGAAACAAAAGCACCAGTTAATGAAATTATAGAAGTGGGTAATGCTGACTTCACAGGTACTCTTGAAACTAAGAAAACCAAAGCTGTTGAATTTGAAACAGAATATGTTGTAGATAATTCAATGGAACCAGGTACAACAAAGGTTGAACAAGAAGGTGAACTTGGTGAAGAAGAAACCACAGTAACACACACAATTATAAATGGCCAAGTAACTAAGTCAGAAGAAGGCGAAACAAAACAAACAAAAGCTCCAGTGAAGAGAATTGTAAAAGTTGGACCTGCTAAGACAGAAGGTACACATGTATACACAAGTAAAAAGCCATTTGAAGTAGAAGTAAGAGTAAATAAAGAACTTCAAAAGGGAGAATACAAAGTTGTACAAAAAGGTGTAGAAGGTGAAGAAAAATATACAATTACTATAGAAAACTCCGTAGTAACAAAGACTTCAGATCCTGTAGAAACAATAGCACCAGTAAAAGAAATTATCGAAGTAGGTGATGGAAACTTCACTGGAACAGTTGAATATATAGACAAAGACCCAATTCCATTTGAAACAGAAGTGTTAATTGATCCAACATTAGCACCAAACCAAATTGTAGAAGACCAAAAAGGTGAACTTGGTGAACAAGAAGTAAAAACTACAATCAAGATAGAAAATGGACAAGCGGTTGATGAAACTCGTGGTGAAGTAACTAAGACAAAAGAACCAGTTACTAGAAAGATTAGAGTAGGATCTAAGACTGATGGTCAATACAAAGAAACTGAAACAATTCCATTTGAAATTGAAGTAAGAAAAGATCCAACACTTAAAAAAGGTGAATGGAAATATGCTGAAATCGATGGAGTACAACAAATAGGTGAATCTGGTCTAAAAGAAAGGACTCTTACAATTGTTAACTCAAAAGTAACTGAAGAGTCTGAATTTAAGACAACTAGAGAACCTAAAAATGCTATAATATTAGTTGGTGAAGATAGTTCAACAGGTGAAGTAACACATGTAGAAGAATTACCATTTGAATACAAAGTTGAAGAAGTTGACGACCTTAAGAAGGGTGAATACAGAATAGTTAAACCTGGTAAGGTTGGAACAAAGACTACAACATGGACTATCAAAGATTCACAAATTGATGGAGAACCAAAAGAAGTAATTGTTCCAGCAGAAGATGCACTTATCCAAGTAGGTAAGGGAACAAACGACGGTACTCACGAAATAGTTGAAAAGAAAGCACTACCATTCGAAACAATCATTGAATACGATGATTCACTAGAACCAGGTGAAGAAAAAGTTGTTCAAGAAGGTAAACCAGGTGAACAAGAAAGAACCAATACACTTGTTATCAAAGATGGCAAGGTAGTAGAAGTTCAAGAAGGCGAATTCAAGACAATTACAGAACCTGTTAACAAGATTGTTAAAGTTGGTAGAAAACCAACCGAAGGTGAAGTAACCAAGACTATCGAAAGAGAAATTCCTTTTGAAACTAAGGTTATCTATGATGAAACTTTAGAAGCTGGATTCCAAAAGATTGAAAAAGAAGGAAAACCAGGTAAGGAAGAAGTAACTATCACACAAAAAGTGAAAGATAGTAAACCAGTTGGTGAAGCAAAAGAAACAGTTAAGACAATTACAGAAAAAGAAGATAGAGTTGTAAGAGTTGGTGTAAAACCAGTTGTTAAAGAAGTTGAATTAGGTCATGATACAGAATACAGACACAATCCAGAACTTAAAGCAGGTGAAGAAAAAGTCATCGAAGAAGGTTCAAAAGGATCTGTAAAATATACAACTACATTCAACAAGGAAACAGGTAAGCTTGAAGTAACTGAAGAAAGAGTTGAACCAAAGAATAAGATCGTAGAATACGGTACAAAGACTGAAGGTGAATTCAAGTATGAAAGTGAACAAGCATACAATGTAATTATCAGAGAAAATCCTGAATTAGAAGCTGGTAAACACAAGGTTGTTCAAGAAGGAATAGTTGGTAAGACTGAAACAACAGTTAAAGTTGTAAATAGTGAGGAAGTGTCTAGAGAAACTAAGACAATCACAGAAAAACAAGACATGATTATTGAAATCGGAACTAAGAATGTATGTGAAATTCCTCCAATAGATCCAGAAAATCCTGAAGATCCAAAGGATCCAGACAAACCAGGTGAAGAAGATCCAAAAGATCCAAACAAACCAGGTGAAGAAGATCCAAAAGATCCAAACAAACCAGGAGATAATGATCCAGAAAATCCAGACAAACCAGGAGACAAGGATCCAGAAAATCCTGACAAACCAGGAGACAAGGATCCAGAAAACCCTGGCAAACCAGGAGACAAAGATCCAGAAAATCCTGACAAGCCTGAAGACAAGGATCCAAACAAACCAGGTGAAAATAAACCAAATGATCCAGGTAAACCAGGAACTCCAGGAAACAATGATCCAAAAGATCCTAACAAACCAGGAGTTGTTCCAAATAACCCAGGATCAAAAGACTCAAACAAAGAAGGATCAACAAAACCAGGTGCAAATAATTCATCAGCTCCAAAGACAGGTGACGACGGAATTATGTACCTAGGCGGTATTGCACTTGTTGCATTAATAGCATTCTTATTTGTTTCAAAAAAGAAGAGTAAGGATGAACAATAATATTGTTTAAAGAAAATCACAGCTTCGGCTGTGATTTTTTTATATATTTGGGTATATAAGAGACTAGAAGAAATAAAAATAGGAGGAATATATGACAATAGCAGATAAAGGATATCAAATGAAAGCATTCGAATTGAGAGATCAAACTGGTGAAAAAGTATCATCAAAAGACATCAAGGGAAAGATACTATTAGCATTTCACCCACTAGCATTCACCAGTGTATGTAATGATCAAATGCGTGACCTAGAAAATGAATATGACGAATTCACAAAAAGAGGCATCACACCTCTAGGAATTTCTGTTGACGCACATCCTTCTAAAGGAGTTTGGGCAGACACCTTGGCCTTAGAAAAACTAACAATCTTATCAGACTTCAACCCAAAGGGTGAAGTTGCCAAAGACTTAGGCGTATACATTGAAGAAGCAGGAATATCCGGCAGAGCCGTAGTTTTAGTAGATGAAGATGGCACAGTATTATGGTCAAAACAATATGAAAAAACACAAAGACCAGATGTGAATGAAATATTGGAAGCTATAGATTCTTTATAAAATAAGTATAGACCACACAAGTTTAACTTGTGTGGTTTTTTTGATGGTAAACATTCTTCCCGTAATAGAATTTTTATGATGCTAAAGACTCTTAAATGCAAAATCTATGTAAAATCTATGTTTTGACTATTTAAAGATTGGTCTTTAATTATATAATTAAAGCAGGAGGAAATCATGGAAAATGTTGTTGAAGTTAGAAATCTCGTTAAAAAATATAAAAACTTAACTGCTGTTGATGGTTTAGATTTAGACCTTAAAAGGGGAAGGATACTTGGTCTTTTAGGGCCGAACGGATCTGGAAAATCAACAACTATAAACTGTATATTGTCCCTGCTGACATTTGACCAAGGATCTGTGAAAATCTTTGGTGAAGAGATGGATCCTGAAAAATATGATATTAAAAGTAAAATCGGTGTAGTTTTTCAAGATGTAGGCGTCTTTGAAGAGCTAACAACATATGAAAACATTGACTATTTTTGCGGCCTATATGTAAAAGATAAGGCTAAAAGAAAAGTTTTAGTCGATGAAGTTATTAAACTTGTAGGTCTAGATGAATTTAGAAAATTTTATCCAAAACAATTATCAGGTGGTCTTTTAAGAAGGTTGAATATAGCCTGTGGTATAGCCCATAAACCAGAACTTATAATATTTGACGAACCTACGGTTGCTGTTGATCCCCAATCAAGAAATAATATACTAGAAGATATCAAAAAATTAAACCAAGATGGAGCTAGCATTATCTACACCTCTCATTATATGGAAGAAGTAGATTTGATATGTGACGATATTGTAATTTTAGACAAGGGGAAGGTAATCGCTAAAGGTACAAGTGAAGAACTTAAAAATTCTATTAATCTATCTGAAAAAATCAGCTTTGAAAGTGATGATTTGAGTAATAGTATTATTGACCAAATAAAAAATATGGACCATGTAGTGAATGTTGAATACAACAATAATACTTGTTACGTAGAATTTGAACATGGCGAATACAATCTAATAAATCTTATAGATTTATTGAAAAAAGAAAACATTAATTACAAATCATTATATTCTTCTAAACCTACGTTAAATGATGTATTTTTAGACTTAACTGGAAAAGAATTGAGGGACTAATATGTTTGGACATGTTTTTAAAAATACATTTAAAGTATTGTTAAGACAAAGAGCCCTGGTTTTTTGGAGCCTATTCTTCCCAATAATTTTAGGTCTTTTATTCAAATTGGCCTTTGGAAATCTGAATGACCAGCTAAAATTTGACCCAATAAATGTTTTGGTAAATGAAGACCTATATGAAGATGAAAATATAAAGTCATTTTTTGACAGTATTGAGAAAGAAGAAATATTTAAAATCGAAAAAATTGCTGATGAAAATGACATAAACTTAGACAAGCACAGCGCCTATATTAGAAAAGTAGATGATGTGCTTGTTAAAGATGAAGGATTTAAGTCTTCGATAGTGACATCTGTTATGAAAACATTCATACAAAATAGTGAAACTATTTATAGGATATTGGAAAAAAATCCTAATGCAAATATCAACGATTTAATCGGTATAAATGATTACATTAAAGATGAATCCAATAAAAATATGAACCTGATAAACACCTATTTTTACACATTAATCGGTATGCAGGCCCTATATGGATATATGTGGGGAATGGTTGTTATCTACCAATACGAAGCTAATTTATCCACAGCTGCAAAAAGAAATGTTATGTCACCATCAAACATTAAAACTAAGTTATTATCTGCCTTGCTGGTGGCGTGGATTATTAACACTATAGTATTATTCATAACAATACTTGTTTTAAAATACCTATTAAGTGTAGATTTTGGCGACAACTATTTTGGCCTCATGGTCTTGATTTTACTATCCGCCCTTTGTGGTGTAAGCTTTGGAACCCTCATAGCTACTGGAGTCAAGGCTGATGTTAATAAAAAAGAGGGCATGGGTATTGGGCTTACCATGCTTATGAGTTTTATGGCAGGAATGATGGTTTCAGACATAAAAATGATAATACAGAGAAACATTCCTATATTAAACAAAATCAACCCGGTTGCCATCATAACAGATGCCTTGTATTCCATGTATTACTACAGCGATATGGCTAGGTTCTATCAAAATATAAGCTACTTGGTATTGGTTACATTTGTCTTCATCGTGTTAACAGCAGTATTTACAAGGGGGAAACGTTATGAATATCTTTAAGAATTATTTCAAAATAGTCAAGAATCATAAGTTTTCAATCCTTCTATATACGATAATATTTTTATCCATATCTGTATTTTTTATGAATTCCAATTCTTCAAATACGGACACAAATTATTCAGAAGTGAAGAATAATGTCTACATCGATGATCAAAGCAATAGCCAAATATCTAAGGCCTTGGTAGATTATATAGGCAAGAAAGAAAAGATTGTAAGTGATCTGGATAAGAAAAATCTGGATGATGAATTATTCTACAGGACCATAGACGCCATAATCATGATACCTGAAGACTTTGAAAACACTAAAGAAATCTCCTATAAATCATCGCCCCAAAGCATGTATTCATTCTTAATAAAGCAAAGAGTAAATGAGTTTATAGATAAGATTGATAAGTATAGTAAGAATGGATATTTACTAGATGAAGCTATAAAATATGCCAATAGTGATTTGGACAAAACTATAAAAGTGGAAAAAATAAATGATATAAAACAAGCTAGTGGGGACGAAAGCAACTCGAGATTTTATTTCAACTTTGTGTCTTATCCATTATTGTCACAAATATTGCTTGTAGTTACCCTAGTAATGTCGAGCTATTATAAAGAAACAGTCAACAAGAGACAAAGAGTATCGCCTGTATCAGGAAAAAGGACGAACTTAATATTGACCCTAGGCCACTTGGTCTTCGGAATAATATTCTGGCTTTTATACCTCCTAATCTGTATAGTGCTTGTCAAAGACTTTGAATTCAACCAAGTCTTTCTATTGTCGGCGCTTAACTCCTTTGTATTTATGATAAGTGCAGTGACATTGAGTATGTTGATAGGAAAATTGTTCCAAGACTCAAATTCCTTATCAGTGGTGATAAATATTTTAGTTTTGGGATCATCATTCTTATCTGGAGTATTTGTTCCGATGGAATTTTTAGGAGAGACAACCCTAAAAATAGCCAGAATATTCCCAAACTATTATTATGTATTAAATAATAGCTTAATAGACCAAGGAAAAAATCTATCAGAACTCATGCCGAATATATTGATCTTGCTGGGCTTTAGCCTTGTATTTGTTGTGCTTACCAATGTGGTAAAGAAGCCTATAACTAAGAGTAAGGAATAGTGTGGGTTTTGGATATTTGAGTAAATTATCATGGTATGAGTCGTCTCTTAAATTGAAGTTGAAAGCAGATTTTTGAGCTGAACCCCTATATTCTTTTGTTGGATATAGGGGTTCTTCGTGTCTTTGGGGTGGGGTTTGGTGATTTTGCTTGATTGGTGGTGCTTTGAACTATCTATATCCAGAAAAGTAGTTCAGAAAAAGGGTAAGTTAAAATCTGAATAATTCTGTAATAAACCATTCCTACTATCTCAACATCCCATCACTCTTTACAAACTTATTCTTTAAATGGTACTATAAATGTAACCAAAATGATTAGTTAAAAATCCACAAATACAAAAAACCAACACAACAACAAAGGATTCAATCATGGAAGTAATTATAGAAAATAAGATAGCAGAATTTCGCAAAGAAAAAGGCTTATCACAACACAGGCTGGCCAAGGCAGTCGGCTTAAAAAGAAGGTCTATAATGGCTTATGAAAATAACACTATAAGTCCGACCCTGGAGACTGCTTATAAAATTTGCAAGGTTCTAGATAAAGATATAAAAGAAGTATTCATATTCAAATAGGAGGAAGAAATGGGATTATTAATGAATAGTAGGGAAGAAATCAAAGAAAGTGTAGTAAGTAGATTTGGCCAAGAGAAGAATTATCTTGTGGCATTCAAGCACAACAGTCCTGGTAAAAGCGTTTTGAAACTACTTTTAAGCAAGTTGTATTATATTTTTGATAACTCAAGGACTTTTATCTTAGTCTTTGACAACAAGGGAATATATGAAAAAGAAATATCGAATTCTACAAAAACTAATTTTTACCTATATCCTGAAAGTGAAATAGAAAATTTTGAAATAAATAATAAGACGAATAAGTCAATCATCAGCTTTGACCACTTGGGTAAAAAGATTTCATATGAGATTCCTATGACAGGAAAAATCTTCAAAGGAAATGAAGAAAATCTTGAAGCTTTAGTTAAAAATAATTGGGAAAGAGTATAATAGATCGAAGAAATGTTGAATGGCGCAAAGTAGGCGGATCACTCCAAATCTGCGCCAAACTTGCCAGTCGAGCTGGCTCAAAATTAAACTTTTTTCAGATTTTGCGCCACTTTACAGACTTTGAAAAATCTAAAAAGGCGCAAAGTAGACTTCGCACAGCAAATCTGCGCCAAAGTTTTCAGAGAGAATGGCTCAAAATTGGACTTTCCAAATCTTTTGCGCCAATTCCCAGCTAAGAGAAATTGAATAATGGTGCAAACAGCGCCTTAATTCCTAAATTTGCGCCAAAATTTCTTGCCGACTTGGCTCAAATTGGAATTTTTTATAAGTTTTGCGCCACTTCTTAGTTGAAATTAAAAATAAGATGGCGCATAAACGACTTTCTTTTCAAATCTGCGCCAAACTTTCTAGTAGTAATGGCTCAAAATCAAACTTTTTTCAACTTTTGCTCCATTTTGCAGATAAAGTGAAACAGAGAATGGCGCAAAATTATCCTTAACTTCAAATCTGAGCCAAAATTCCTAGCAAAGTTGGCTCAAATTTGGACTTTTCACATCTTTTGCGCCACTTCCCAGCTGGAAGAAGAGAACAAGCCCAAATTAGCCCACATTCCTCAAACCAAAATCCCAAAACCAAATCCCAAACCCAAAATCTCAGAATCCAAAACCTAAATTCCAAGCCCCAAAATCCCAAAACCAGCATAAAATCAAAAAAGAAGCCAGCTGAATCTTCAGCTGGCTCCATTTTATTAATACACAAATATATCTTCGTGCTGGTTAGCGATGTTTAGTAAGTGGTCTTTCAATCTTAAAATGTAGGTATAAGCCTTGTCGTAGATAAGTCCAGATTCTGGATCGCATATCTCGTGTCTGATACGTTGGATTGAATTGTCCCTATTTCTACGTGTTGAATCGCTAATGCTATAAGCCTTGGTTTTGATGGATTTCATATCGAAATCATTTTCTTCCAAGTTGTCTCTTACTATATTAAAGAGATCTTCCAACTCGCTTATTACTTCTGTCAATTCATTCTTAGAAATATCTGAGAAAGTCAAGTCTTCAGTTTCTAGTCTATTAGAAAGTTTCATTAGATTGTAGGCGTAGTCACCTAGTCTTTCAATATTTGAACTTATCTTGATATAGTATGAAAGTTGCCTATATTGTGCCTTGTTCAAGTTATCTTGTAAGGCTTTAACAGAAACATTTGTTATCTGTCTATTTAAGTAGTCGATTATTTCTTCGTTGTATTGAATCTTAGTTCCAAGATCCAATTTCCTATCCATCAAATCCTTGATAGCTAGGTCAAAGTTTTCTTTGGCGTAATCATACATTCTTAAGGTTTCTTGTTTTACTGCAGCAATTGTAGGAATGGTTTCCCTGTAGTTATCAGGGTTGATATACATCAAGGTCAATTGCTTGTCTCTTTCATCCACACCTGGTACCACTCTCTTAGCTATAGCAGCTAACATGCCTGTAAATGGAATCAACATTATAGTAGTAGCAATATTAAATACAGTGTGTAAGAATGCTATCTGCCTTGTAACATCTGGTGTGAAGGCCTTGAACCAATCTGTAATAGGGAATATCAATGAAAATATTGTAAATACAATTGTTCCTATTACGTTAAAGGTTACATGGGCAACTGCCACCCTTTTAGCATCCTTGCTTGAATTTAATGTTGCAAGCATTGATGTGATACAAGTACCAATGTTTGAACCCAAAATTAAATAGAAGGTAGATTCAAAGGTGATTACTCCATTAGCAGCAAAGGCAATTAAAATACCTGTTGTAGCTGATGAAGATTGGATAATTGCTGTAAATATAGCACCTGTAAGAATACCTATAAGTGGATTTTTAGAAATTGCGAGTAAGTTTACAAAGTCCTGATTTGTGGACAGAGGTTTTACCGCATCTCCCATAAGCTTCATTCCCATGAAAAGTACACCAAATCCAAATAGGATTGTACCTGTATATTTAATTTTTCTTTTCTTCATAAATAGCATCATTATCATACCTATAAAGGCTACTATAGGTGCGACAAGATCGATATCAAGTGTAAGAATGAGGCCGGTTACTGTTGTACCAATGTTGGCCCCCATAACTATGTATATGGCTTGATTTAGGGTGATTAGCTTAGAACTAACAAAGCCTACAGCCATAACAGTTGTAGCTGAAGAAGACTGTACTATAGCAGTCACTAAGGCCCCGATCAGAATACCTAAAATTCTATTACTAGTTAGCTTTTCAAGGATGGATTGAAGCTTATTTCCTGCTAAAAGCTCTAATCCCTGACCCATCTGGTCCATGCCGTAAATGAATAAGGCAAGTCCTCCCAAAAGCATGGGTATCATCATCATACTTCCTCCTAAAATTATTACATGTAAAGTATAACATATGTAAAATTTAAGTAAAAGATATAATTAGATTTTGTTAAATAGGGGTATATCCTATTTATAGTAAGAATATTTTAAAAGGAGCTAGCATGGAGAATTTATTTGGAGATCAAATGAAAACCTTAAGAGTAACAGGAGAAACTAGCATATTTGTAAGGCCTGATTTAATATTATTTTACCTACAAGCCTCAAAAGTATGTGAAGACTACGAAGAGGCAGTCAGAAAATCTGCTGAACTTACTGTGAAAATCAAAGACTTGGTAGAAGAAGCTGGATTTGATAGGAAAAAATTAAAAACTGATTCCTTATCAGTAGAGCCAGAATACGAATACAAAGAAAAAGAAGATGGCACAAGGAAAAGGATATTAGTGGGTTACAGGTATAGACACAAGTCCTTTATTGAATTTGCTAATGATAATAAAGTCTTAGGTAAATTGATTTATGAAGTATCAAAGAGTGGCTTAGATGTGGACTTTAATGTCAGATATGACTTAAAAGACAAGGTGAAATATCAAGAAGAAGCCCTAGCAAAGGCTGTTGAGCAGGCAAAAAGAAAGGCTGACATAATTGCTGAAACTTCTGGAGTAAAACTTTTAGACATAAGAAGCATTAACTATTCCTTTGATAAAGTCGGATTAGATATGATGGTTTATGATTCTATGAGTATGGCACGATCTTATAATATAGATATTGACGCAGATGAGATAGAAATCAGTGAAGATATTGAGATAACTTGGAATATTGAATAATCATAAATATACAAAATGACACACTAGCTTTAAGCTCTGACCTGAACCCCAAAATCCGGAATATGGATGGAGGGGTTTTTATTTTAAATGTATTTAAAGTAAAAATTTAGTAATTGTTGGCGAAGAATTATCTAATCAAAAATCGCCAAACACTGGAATGAAAACTTGCCAAATACTTTAACGAACCTTTTCACTCCTCGATTCCCTTATATATTCATTCGTATAAAAACTATACAGTAGCTGGATAGTCATCACGACCCAGATTACAGGCTCACAGAAAATTACTGCAAGATAACCATGTTTTGGGATAAATATTTGCACAAATAGTATTTTTCCGATCAATTCTATGACGCTTGAGATAAGTGGCAATATCTTCTTGCCTAGTCCTTGGAGGGCAAACCTAGTTTGTAGGAGTATTCCCAATACAGCATAGAAAGGTCCAACTATTTTTAAATATAAGGATCCATTGTCTAGGATTATTGGGTTGTCTGATCCTGATATTATTCTTATTAAATCTCTTGAAAATAGTAAAAGTAATATACTTACTATAGCCGACATTATTAAATCATAAATAAAGGCTATTTTTAACCCATCTCTTATTCTTTTATATTTTTTAGCCCCTATATTTTGTGGAACAAAAGTAGATATGGACAAGGCCATGGATAAGAATGGGATATTAAATAGGGTATAAACTTTTCTTGCGGATATATGTCCTGCTACGGTTAAATATCCCAGTCCGTTGATGCCGTATTGAAGTATTACAGATCCTATTGAAACTATAGAGCTCATAAAGCCCATTGAGAGACCTTGGGACAACATATCTTTGTATAGCTGATTATCTGGAGTAAAGTGGGCTTTCTGAGGTCTTAATATTTCCTCATTTTTCAAAATATAAATTATTGATAAAACAACCGAGACTCCTTGAGCTATTACAGTGGCAATGGCTGCACCTTCTATTCCCATATTTAAATTAGAGATAAGGAATATATCTAATACTATATTTAATAATGATGAGATTATTAAAAATACAAGGGGCATAAAGGAGTTACCAATTGCCCTTAGTAAACCTGCGCATAGGTTGTATAAAAACATTACTGGGGTGAACAGGGCTATCCAATATATGTATCTGTAAGAATCGTTTAATATGTGGTCAGGTGTATTTAAAACAGTAAGAATGGGTTTGATAGTCAACAAGCCCAAGATGCTGATTATTACTGAAGAAACTAAGCCTATAACTATGGAAGTTGCAACTGATTTTTTAAGTAATTCTTTATCTTTTGATCCAAAACTTCGAGCTGCTACAATAGAAAGTCCATTACCTATACCTATTGCAAAACCAATAAGTAATTCAAATATTGGCGTACTTGCACCAACGGCTGCAAGCTTACTATCTCCTAGATAATTTCCGACAATCATGGTATCGAAGAAACTATATAATTGTTGGAAAACACTAGATATTAATAGGGGGATAGAGAATATTAATAGGGACTTAAGTATAGGACCGTTGATCAAATCCACATCTATATTGAATAAATTTTTATTTTTCATCTTTTTTATCATATCTCACCTCGTTGATTTGTCTAAGTATTATTATATCTAAAATAAGATTTATATGTAGTTATATAATTTCAAACTTCCAAGAATTTATTTAGCTGTAGTATATATAAATATATTTAAATGTTAAAATAGTACTTATATAATTATTAACTAAAATCACAAAGTTAAAGAGGTTACTATGAAACACAAAGGAACAAAAAATCTAGAAACTAAGAGATTAATTTTAAGAAGATTCACAAAAGACGATATCAAACCAAGCTACAAAAATTGGACATCTGATGAAAGAGTTTGCAAGTATGTAACCTGGCCGAAACACAAGAGTTTAGAAGTTACAGAAAAGATTTTATCCGAATGGATAGATGGCTATAAAAATGATAATTTTTACCAATGGGCTATTTGCCTAAAAGATGATGAAGTAATAGGGACTATTTCTGTAGTTGACCTTGATGAAGATATTGAGTCTGTCGAAATTGGATATGTGATTGGTTATGATTATTGGGGGAATGGCTATGTCCATGAAGCTTTTGAAGAGATTATAAAATATCTATTCGATGAAGTTGAAGTAAATAAGATTGAAGCAATGCACGATGTAGAAAATCCAAACTCAGGCAAGGTCATGTTGAAGTCTGGTTTGACTTATGAGGGCTGTCTAAGACAAGATATGAAAAACCATAGAGGATCCTTAGTTGATATAAAAGTTTATAGTATATTAAGAGAAGAATATTTATCTGAAAAATAATTTATTTAGTCTTATAATATAGTTTCCATAAAAAATCGGAGCTGAAGATTAATATCAACAGCTCCGATAATATATTTTATAAATTATAATTTTATAGTCTATCTCCAGGTATGATAGAGTCTACTACACCATAAACTAAACCACCAATTAATGCACCTAATATAGATACACTAAAGTTGTCTAATACCTTACCTGATAGGTATAAAACTAATGCCATTACTAAGAATCCTGTTAAACCAGAAGCGGCTTTTGATAATCCTAAAAATCTAGCTAGCAAATAGTCGATTACTGCTATTACAATAGCGATTAGAGCTAAATTACCAAGTCCACCTTGGTTTGACATTCCTGGTACTAGTATATTAGTTATAGCTATAACTATCATGGATACAACTAATCTTGCTATAAATCCTATAATTCCTGTTTGTTCTTTCTTATTCATAATTCCTCCAATAATTGTTCGTGACCAATAATTATTTAAATTTAATTTATGTCACGTTATATATATAACCAAATATAATTTTTCTAAACATTTATAATCTAGAGCGAATAGATTTAGTAAAGATAGGTTTGGAGATCTTAATAGATAAATTAAAATCATATGGGATAAAAGTTGTTTCTATAAATATATTTTAATGTTAAAATGATTCTTATATATAAAAATAGAAAGAAGGAATATTTATATGTTAGAAACGATTATTTCATCAATAGGTGTATTTGTGTCAACAAGTATAGATTATTTACTGATATTAACTATACTCTTTGGACAGTCACATGTTAAAAATAAAAGATTTCATATTTATTTGGGGCAATATATAGGAACAGGAATTTTAGTTTTAGTAAGTCTCTTAATTGCCTACGCAGTCAATTTTTTGCCGAAAGATTGGATGATAGGACTGTTAGGACTGATACCAATTTACCTAGGAATAAAATTTGCTTTATTAGGTGAAGGTGATGAAGATGAGAAAGAGGATGAAAGTAAGGAAGTGATGGAAAAATTAGAAGCTAGCAAGTCTAGAAAATTGTTTTTAACTGTTGCCTTGCTTACCATAGCTTCTGGAGGAGACAATTTAGGAGTATATATTCCATTTTTTGCATCCCTTGATTGGGTAAATATACTTGTATCACTTATAATTTTTGCTATTGGTATTATAGGTCTATGTGAATTAAGTAGCTTTATATCTAAAATCCCATTTATATCTGAAACTATTGAAAAGTATGAAAGAATCATTGTTCCATTAGTGTTTATACCGCTTGGAATATTCATTATGTATAATAACAATGTATTTAAAGTTTTATATAGCTTATTTGTATAATAATTATTGATGCAATACCTGATTGCTTTAAGAAAATTAATGAGGAGTTTAAATGAAAGAAAAAGATATAATTGAAAAACTAAAAAATGACCCTAGAAATAAAGAATATACTGATAGGGGAATAGGTCCAATTTTTCAGTTTAATAAAGACTCTAAGATTTTGATAATTGGCCAAGCACCAGGCAAAAAAGTAGAAGAAAGTGGAATTTTATTTAATGACAAAAGTGGCGAAAACCTAGTTGACTGGCTTGGTATAAACATGGATACCTTACATGGTAAAGATTTTTCTATAATTCCCATGGATTTTTATTTTCCAGGCAAGGCAAAGAGTGGGGACAAGGCGCCTAGAAAATTTATATCTGAGGAATACCATCCTCTTTTACTCAAAGAGCTTAAAGATGTTAAATTGACAATCTTGATAGGAGCCTATGCACAGAAGTTTTACCTAAAGGATAAATTCAAAAGAAATCTTACAGAAACCGTAAGAAGTTTTAATGAATACTTACCAACATTCTTCCCAATAGTCCACCCAAGTCCATTAAACAACAGATGGATGGCTAAGAATGCATTTTTCAAAGAAGAAGCTTTACCAGAGTTAAAGAAAATAGTTAAAAGTTTATAGTATATTAAAAGAAGAATATTTATCTGCAAAATAATTTATTTAGTCTTATAATATATACATATAATAATTTAAAGTAGGTAAAAAATGGAAGAATTAAGATTTGTAGTTTTACTTGAAGAAATGAAAAAAATATATAGACAAACCAAGATTATCGGAGAAGATAGGAAAGAGAATGACGCCGAACATTCCTTCCATGTAGCAAGTATGGCTATATTTCTAGAAGAAATCTCAGACATCGAGGTTGATATAAATAAAGTTGTGAAGATGCTTTTAATCCACGATTATGTTGAGATTTTTGCAGGCGACACCTATGCCTACAATGAAGATAGGAAAGTGGGCCAGTTTCAAAGAGAGAAAGATGCCATGGACAAGCTTAAAGAATACTTGTCAGAAAATAATAGCAAACTTTTAGAATCACTATGGTTAGAATTTGAAGAAAGACAAACCAATGAAGCTAAGTTTGCAGTGGCCATGGATAGGTTGCAACCTATATTGAGTAATATTTACCGAAACGACGGAGGAACTTGGAAGGTAAACCAAGTTAAAATTTCTCAAGTTTTTGAAAGGATCAAACCTATCAAGGACTTCAATGAAAAAATATATTCATATATAAAAGATGAGGTTGAAAAGTCTGTAGAAAAAGGCTTTTTAATAGATGATATCGGATTAGGAGGGGGTAATGAATAAATCAGGAAGAAGAGAATTTATCATTAGGCTATTAATTTTAGCTTCAGCCATCTTATTTGTTGTGTATTTTCACAATGTGCTGAACTTTATAAAATGGTCATATAATATGCTGTTTCCTATTATTTTAGCCTTAGGAATGGCTTATATATGGAATTTAATAATGGATGTTTTAGAAAAGAAAGTTTTCAACAGAATTAAAAATGAAAAATTCCAGAAATTTATAAGACCCTTATCAATGCTGCTTTCATTCATATTTATCATAGTACTTATAATGTTAGTTTTATCATTGATAATTCCACAAATATATAATTCTATAAAAATAATAGGGGAAAATATTCCTAAATTATTAGATGAAATTTATGCATGGGTAATGAAAAATCCAGAAGAATCAGAAATTAAAATGTACTTAAAAGATGAAATTGGTCATGTAGCTGGGAATTGGTCCAATTATCAAGCAAAGATAGGAGAATATGCTAGGTCAAATATAGGTGGTTTTATAGGATCTACTTTTAATGTTGTTTCTACAGTTTTAGGGACCATAGTTACTGGCTTTACTTCTTTGATAATAGCTGTCTATATTTTAGCTAGCAAGGAAAGTTTATCAAGAAATATTAAATTGACAATGAAGGCTTATTTGCCAGAAAGAAAATATGAAAAGATTCTTAACTTTTTAAGAATAATGGATGAAAAGTTCTCTGCCTTTTTCAAGGGCCAATTTATAGATGCCATAGTAATAGGTTTGATTTTATATGGAGTAATGCTCTTACTTAAATTACCATATGCTATGACTGTATCAGTTGTGGTAGCAGTTACAGCCTTGATACCGATGCTTGGTTCCCTAATAGGGGGTGCCATAGGTGTCTTGATGATAGCTGCAGTAAACTTTAACCAAGCCATTATATTCTTAATTGCCCTGATAATAGTCCAACAATTTGAAAGTAACCTTATCTATCCAAAACTTGTTGGAGACAGTGTAGGTTTGCCAGGAGTTTGGACCTTTGTAGCAGTTATAGTTGGTGGGGCCATAGCGGGACCTTTAGGAATGTTGCTATTTGTACCATTAATGGCAGGATTATACAAGATAATTAGAAGAGATGTAAAGAAAAGAGTAGCAAGTAAAGAATAAAGAATAAGGAACAGCCCCTGCAAGTTAGTTTTAGGATTAACTTGCAGGGGCTGATTTTTTATAAATCTATTTTCGCTTCATCCTTAATAAGATGGAAGAGGTCAGATGCAACATCTTTCAAAACTTGCATATTTTCATTATCTTTATTATTCATATGTTTGAAAATTTGGAAGAGGCTTGATAATTTGTGGTTAAACAAGTCAACCATATTGTCAGCTTCTACATTTTCAAACAAGTCATGTAAGGCGACAAGCACAGCTTTTCTTTCTTCCTTATCATAAGATTTTAAAAGGTTGGAAGCTACATTTCTTGTGTGTAGACTAAGGTCTGACAATTCACCTTCATTCTCAATATGGTTATCTTCGATAAACCAAGTGAATGGGGAATGTTGCCAAACCATAAGACCTTCGCTAGATATTATTATAGGATTACTATCGCTTCTCAATAAGAGTCCAAATAAAGATTTTTTAGGAATGAATTTTTTTATCTTTTCGTTTATAGGGCTGTAGTCTGGTCTTTGGTAAAATTCGTCCAAAAATCCCGGTCCGTCAAAGTCGTAAACTAGTTCAATCCTATCTTGTAGGGACTTGTCTTGGATGGAACTTGCAAAAACTGCGAAGTTACCTCCCTTGGAATGCCCAATAACAATGATATTATCATCGAATTTATCTCCAATTTTTTTCAAATAATCCTTTGCTTTTATTTGTGCAGGGATTTCTTCGTCAAAGGCCATGGATAAGCTTTCAAACCAACCGTCAAAGGAGGCGTCAGTCCCCCTATAAACAACAGCCAGAGTGTTGTTATCAATTCGTGCAGTATAGGCGAAAAACTGACATTCTTCAGCTTTTTCAATATCTACAATCTCCAAGTCTTTGAACCTATCAGAATCTTTTAAGGCATTCATAAAATCTTCTTCCTCATCCTCTGTCAAGGAAAACTGGGCAGAATTTTTGATGTCTTCTTGGTCAAGCATATGTATTTTGAATTCTTTTCCCCATTTTCTATGGAAGTTTTCTAAGTAAGAATAGGAAAACTGCGCCAAAATAAGGGCGTCTACATCGTTAAAATGTTTGTCTTCAAAAGTATTATTTTTATTTTCTTTTATGTATTCTATGATATTCATAATGTCTCCTTAAGCTAGATAATAGCAGAAATTATAGATAAAATAAATAGTTTTTTATATTAAATATGTTTATATAAAAATGCTCGGGGTAAAAATAAATTACATAAGAAAAACAATTTAAATATAAAGGAGTTAATTATGGGTTGGATTTCAAGTATATTATTAGGAGCCTTAGCAGGCTGGCTAGCAAGTATTATCATGAACAGAGACGCTGAAATGGGAGCACTTGCTAACATTATAGTTGGTATAATTGGTGGTGTGATTGGTAACTTTGTTGCCGGATTGATTGGCCTTCAAGCAACATCAGACTGGTCAATAGGTGGTATAGCAATTTCCGTACTAGGTGCGGTAATCCTATTGTGGTTACTAGACTTTTTCAGATCTAGAAAATAGATTTTATAAGGTCCTTAGCTATGCTATAATAGCCAAGAGGTGATATATGATTATTAGATTGGCTTTAATAGTGTGTTTTACATTCATAGCTATATATAACTTAAATTATTATGTAAATTTGAAAATAAGGGCTTCATTAGAATTAAGTCACTTGATAGCATTCATCATAATGCTAGCCTTGATTGGAGTTTCATTCATCTACATTTTGGAAAGAAACTTGGCCAATTATGGTCTAGCTATAGTTTTTGTTATCTACTACCTAAGCTCTATACTCGCAAGAGGTGTGGTAAATAAAGGAGTAGTTGAAAAATCTTTTATTTTATCTATAGCCAGGTTAAATAAATGGGCCGATGTCCAAGAGATGAAGTTTGAATACAACAAAGATGACAAGATAGATGTAGTATTTGTAACAAAGCGTAGAGCCATCAGGCAAAGCTATGATGACAAGTATGAAGCTAATTTTATAAAGATAAAGAAGAAATTAAAAATTTAGAGGTGGATATGAAATTTTACGGAACAATGATGTGTCCTGACACAGTTTATGCTGACAAGATTTTAAGAGAAAACAATATAAATGTTGAATATGTAGATATAGTAGCTAACATGAAAAATCTAAAAGAATTTTTATCCTTAAGAGATAGCAAGGAAGAATTTGCTAGTATAAAGGAAAATGGTAAGGCTGGAGTTCCAGCATTCTTGCTAGATGATGGCAGCATTGAATTTGATGTTCACAAGCTTGAAGGAGTAGCACCAAGAAAAGAAGAAGATATGGAACCAGGTGCGCAAACTTGTTCCATTGATGGTGGCGGCTGCTAATATAACATTTAAATGAGAGAGCACTAGACCTCTGTCTTTCTATAATATTTTTGGAAAAACACTTTCTACTGAATTGTTTTTTGCGAGAAAAACGTAAGAACATTCTTTAGACAAGTGTTTTTCTTTTTATCTTGACAAAGTAAAGTAAAATTATTATCATGTATTGGTATTGATAATCATTACCAATAAGGAGATAAAATGAAAAAGAATTTAGTGATATTCATACTTTTAATGGCTGTTCTAGTTGGCTGTGCTAAGACTGAAAGTGACAGTAAAATAAGCCAAGAAGACTTGTTTATAAATGGAAATAAAGAAAATGTACAAGTATTAAAAAATAAAGACAATGTAAATATTGAATATAAGGATAAGCTATTTGTTGTGGAAAAAGAAGATTATGAAGCTTTGAAGAAATCTGACAACAATCTTTTGCTTACCTTCGACAATAAAATTGTAAAAGACTACGACCCTAGCAAGGTTGAAAAATACAAGGAATTTGCCAGCTTCTACCAAGTAGAAATGAAGGATGGGACAAGTCTACAAATGTTTGACAAGCCTGCGGTTGATTTTCCACCAGTTAAGTCTGAGGGGTCCAAGGGGATAGTGGGAGTTTATAAGCATGGTGACCATTGGCATATAAAAATGGAAGATGGGACAGAATACATAAGCTATGAAGATCCTACTAAGATAGATCCGGATTTAGAAGTAAAAGAATATGAAGGCGAAGACCATTAAAATGATGCTGCAAGATAATATCTTGTAGCATTTTTTTTATTATCATATCCCTTATGATAAGATTAAATTAATAAGAATGAGAAGAGGAATTATAGTGGAGAAAAAATTTTTTGCTATCGACTTGGATGGCACCCTTTTGACTTGGAATAAGAAACTGACTCAGAGAAATATCGATGCTTTACTCAAGATCCAAGCAGAGGGACACAAGATTGCATTTTTAACGGGAAGAGATATAGTAAATGTCACAGACTTTGCCAAAAAAGCTAAACTTGATACTTACGGTGGCTACATAGGTGCCTACAATGGTGGCTTGGTATATTCTTGCAAGGAAGACCAAATAATAAGGGAAAGCTTTTTTGATCCAGAATTGGCCCTTGAAATTAAAAACTATTTAGAAGAATTGAACTTGGATTTTACATTTTTAAGGCCAAGGGAACAATATGTTTCCAAGAAGACTTACCTACCATTCTCCCTTTATAGGAAGTTAAATGGTAAAAAGACTTTTGACATTGATGCTCTTTTTGCTAAAAACCTACATGTGAATAAGATTTTGATAAATGATACAAAATCTAAATTGTTAAAGGTGTGGGAAAAACTGGAAAAGAAATTTGCTGGTAAAATTTCTATATCCATGTCTTCGATTATTTCTATAGAATTGACACCAGCAGGTTCAGACAAGGGGACGGCTTTGGAGTATTTAGCTAAGCTTGAAAATATAGATATGTCAAACACCATAGCTATAGGAAACCAAGGAAATGATATTCCTATGATGAAAAAAGCTGGCCAAGCTATAGCTGTAAATAATGCAAGTAAAAAAATAAAGGACCAAGTGGACTTTATAATTCCATCAAATAACAAAAATGGAGTAGGAATATATTTAGAAAGATTTTTGGAGGATAAATGAGAAAATTAATTGCGGTAGATATAGATGGAACATTGATAAATAGTGATTATAAAATAACTAAAAGAACAAAAGAGGCTTTGATCCAAGCTCAAAAAGAAGGACACAAGCTTGTAATTTCTTCAGGAAGATCTCCTTCAGGTATTGAAGGCTATGCTTATGAATTAGAAATGGACAAGTATGAATCCTATATATCAGCACAAAATGGGACTATTGTTGTTGATATGAAAACCAAAGAAAGAGTGATTGAACATTTCTTGGAGATTGATTTAGTAAGAGACATTCTAACTTACAGTGAAGATATTGGCATGGACTATATGATTTATAGGGGAGATCAAATATATTCAAATAAAGAAGAAACCTATAAATTAGCCGAAGTTATAGAAAAAAATTCTGATAGTGAAGTTATTTTGGATAAGGACCTTGCTAAAAATATTGACTTTAGACCACATAATATTCTTTTTGCTCAAGATGAAAATACAATTTCTAAACCTGCAAAATTATTAATGGATAAGTATGGAGACCAAACTTCTCAAATGTATTCAGAAACTTATTATTATGAAATCATGCCAAAGGATGTAAGTAAGGGTCATGCCCTGTTAGAAATAGCAGAATACTTAGGAATAGACCAGGAAAATATAATTGCCTTTGGAGACCAGGATAACGATATGTCAATGATTAAAATGGCAGGAGTAGGTGTTGCTATGGGAAATGCCATTGATAGTTTAAAAGAAGCTGCTGACTATGTTACCTTGACTAACAACGAAGATGGCATAGCTGCCTATTTAGAAAAATATTTATTAAATAAATAATTAATTGACAAAGTACTAGAAAGCAACTAGAATAGTCTAGTACATAAAATTTTAGGAGGAAATGATGAAAAGAATTATTTCATTATTATTAGCTATGCTAATGGTTTTATCATTAGTAGCTTGTGGGAAAAAAGAAGACCCTACATACAAGGCTGGTACATACACAGCAACAGCAACAGGATTTAATAAAGAAAATCCAGTAGAAGTTGAAGTTGTATTATCTGACCAAAAGATTGAATCAGTAAAGGTATTGAAACACGGCGAAACAGAAGGAATAGGTACTGTAGCTGTTGAAAAATTACCTGCACAAATTGTTGAAAAACAATCAGCAGAAGTTGATGGTATTGCATCGGCAACAGTGACATCAGGAGCTATTTTAGAAGCTGTTAAGTCCATTCTTGCTGAAAACACAATTGGTGAAGTAAAAGGCGGCAATGAAACTGGTAAGAAGGAAGAAGAAAAAACAGTAGATACAGATGTATTAGTAATTGGTGCAGGTGGTGCAGGACTTTCTGCAGCAATCGAAGCAAACAATGCTGGTAAGAATGTATTTATCGTTGAAAAAGCAGAATTAACAGGTGGTAACACAACAAGAGCCACAGGTGGTATGAATGCTGCTAAAACAAAATACCAAGACGAAAATGAATTTACAGTAGCAGAGGCAGAAGCTATCACAAATGTTATTGCTAAAGCTAGAAAAGATTATCCAGAATTAAAAGAACTAGCAGACAAAGTTGAACAACAATTCAAAGACTACCAATCAAATGAAAAAGGATACTTCGATAGTGAAGACTTATTCATGCTAGATACTTTAGTAGGTGGACAAAACTTAAACGACCACAATCTTGTAAAAACATTAGTAAGCAAGAGTTCAGAAACTATCGAATGGTTGAAAACTTTAGGAATGGAGCTAACAAGCGTTGGTAGCTTTGGTGGTGCATCTGTAAAGAGAATCCACAGACCAATGGAAGATGGTAAAACACTAGCAGTTGGTTCATACTTAATTCCAAGAATGACAAAGATTGTAGAAGACAAAAAGATTGAAATTGCTTTTGGTAAAGAAGTTAAAGAACTTATAGTTAAAGATGGTAAAGTAGTTGGAGCAAAGGCTGACGGATTAACAGTTAATGCAAAATCCGTAGTAATAGCAAGTGGTGGTTTCGCAGGTAACTTAGAAAAAGTTGCAGAAATCAAACCAGAATTAAAAGGCTTCGTAACTACAAACGCACCACAAATCACAGGTGATGGTATCTGGATGGCAGAAAAAATTGGTGCTAAAGTTGTAGACTTAGACCAAATCCAAATCCACCCAACTGTAGAACAAGAAACATCTTCATTAATTACAGAAGGTGTAAGGGGTGACGGAGCTATTCTAGTAAACCAAGAAGGTAAGAGATTTATAAATGAAACTGAAACAAGAGACAAGGTTTCAGCAGCAGAAATAGCACAAACAGGTGGTTATGCTTACCTAATAGTTGACCAACAAATGTTAGACAAGTCAGCTCCATTACAAGGTTACAAGAGCAAAGGTTTCACAAAAGAAGGTCAAACGATAGAAGACTTAGCTAAGGAAATCAACATTGATCCAGCAACACTAAAAGAAACAATGGACAAATGGAACAAGTCTGTAGAAACAAAATCAGACGAAGAATTCCACAGACAAGCATTCACACAACCACTAAACCAAGGACCATTCTACGCAATCAAAGTATCTCCTGGTGTTCACCACACAATGGGTGGATTAAGCATCAACGAAAAAGCTGAAGTATTAGACAAAGATGGCAAGACCATTCCAAACCTATACGCAGCCGGAGAAGTAACAGGCGGAGTACACGGTAAAAACAGATTAGGCGGTAACGCTGTAGCAGACATCCTAGTATTCGGAAGAATAGCTGGACAAAACGCTGCAGATAATGCTAAATAATAGTTGATTTAGGCTAGCTTTGGTGGGTAAAGTAGTTTCAGTAACTGCGGCGGCCAAAGAGAGTTTAAGTGTAAAATAAAAGGCTTGGCTCTTGGCCAAGCCTACAATATAGGAAGAAGTGCGTTCGCACTTCTTTTTTTTTTGTGTTTTGGGTTGGAATATAGCTTTTGGCGCAAAACTTTGAAAAAATTAAACTTTGCACCAAAATAAGGAACTGAAAATTCAAGAATTGGCGCAAAAAAGGAAAATAATGAAGAAATGCGCCAAATGGTTAAGAACAAATGGCGCAAAACTTTGGAAAAATTAAAATTTGCGCCAAAATAGAGAGACTTTATCCAGATAAATACACGAAAAGTAGCGCAAAATTCCAAGAAACTCGAAATATGCACCAAAATAGAAAAAATAATATTCTAAAAGTGGCGCAAAAATGAGAAAAAAGTCATAAATGTGCCAAACTAGTTATAAAAAGTGGCGCAAATTTAAGATAAATGAAAAATATGCGCCAATTACTCAAATCATTTCAATTCAAAAATTATATTCATAATAAATCGTCCGCTATAAAAACACTTCTAAGAATCTTTAATCACAAATCGTTAAACAAACAAGCTATCAATTAACTTACTTATTGCAGCTCCATTCCAATTAACAGCTAAACTCTCAAATGTGCATATCAAATTTATTCCAGGGATATAGCCGTTATTGATATAGTTATTAATTTTGAGCAAAGCAGTTTTTGAGTATTCACTATTATCCATCATCCCAAAATGTTCCCAAATAATAATTTCCCTAGTCTTAGGATGTAAAATCGTAAAATCAGGATATATTTTCCTACTAAACTTGTTTCCAAATCCATCTATATCTTCTAACTCAATTACAGCCTCATACCTATAAGCTATATTTCTTTGATATAAAAAATTAGCAATCAAACACTCAGACTTGGATCGCACAATATCACCTCTATTTGTGGTTAGTGTATTTGGTGTGATTTCTATCCTCTTTCTATCATAATTTTCATTTAACCATTCAGTAGATAAATCTTTATAAGATTTATAAAGTGGTCTTAGATATTGTTTTTTATTTATATTGAAGTTATTTTCTATACTAATTAGATGATTGTTTTCAGAAAAATGTTTGTATTCTTGAAGTAGCTTTAGTCTCGCCATTAAGTTTTCTTTAAGTTTCGGAACATAAGAATTTAAACATAATTTATATGCCAATTCATTATTTTTCTTTGGAATATAGGTTCTTTCACCATCTTTGTACCAATAAGTTCTATTACCATTCACATTCAAACTCCCCTCAGGCAAGTCTTCCTCGACTTCCAAAACTTGGTCAAGTACTTCTTCCAGCCTAGAAATCTCCATATCCAAATTCTTTTCAAAACTTATCATGCTACCTCCTTCCTTCAATTTTACGACAATTTCAAAAATAAAAACTCTCAACATTGTTACAAAAAATTTATAAAGGCCAAGCTTAATTGCCCTATGAAAATCTTTGCAATATAATAGAAGTAAGACACAGGAAAGGATGAGATTATGAATATATTAGTTTATTTGGGTTCGAAAACAGGTAAAGACAAAATTTACACAGAGGCAGCTACAGAAGTTGCTGACTGGATTGTTGAGAATGGTCACAATTTAGTCTATGGCGGTAATGCCAAGGGGCTCATGGGAGTACTTGCTAAAAGAGTTAAGGAAAAGGGCGGCAAGGTCATAGGAGTGATGCCAGAGTTTCTTCTAGAAATCGAAGAAAGATATGAAGAATGCGACGAATACATCCTCACTCAAACCATGCAAGAGCGTAAAGACAAGGTCAGAGACTTGTCCCAAGTTTGCCTGGCTATACCAGGTGGACCAGGTACCATGGAAGAAATCACTGAAGCTTATTCTTTGTATTTGGTTGGTCAAAATCCAAATCCTTGCATTCTTTATAATAAGAATGGCTATTATGACAATTTAGAAAGAATGTATGACGACATGGTTAGGGAAGGTTTTTTAGATGAAGAGGCTAGAAAAGACTTCCTATTTTCTGACGACTTTGCAGAAATAGAGACTTTCATCCAAGAAAGGTTATAAAATGAGTTTTTGGGATTTATTTAAAAATAAAAAAGCAGAGGAAATTCCTGTATTTGCAGATAGTCCTCTAAAGGCTTATGAATGCATTTTTGAAGGTCGAGTCCAAGGTGTGGGTTTTAGGTATACAGTGTTTGATTATGCCAACAAACTCAACTTACAAGGCTGGGTGAAAAACTTAGATAATGGCAATGTAGAAGCTGTGATCCAAGGTCCGGACGAAAAGGTAGACCATCTTATAAAAATGATGGACCAATATTCCTTTGCTAAAATCGAGAAGTTAAATAAAAAAGAAATCGCGATAAATGAAGAATTTGAAGGGTTTGAAATAAGATGATGAGACTAGCGACAAAAGAAGATCTAACCAACATAATGCTGGTTTATATGAAGGCCAGAAAATTTATGAAGGATACTGGAAATCCAGACCAGTGGGGAGATAATAGGCCGACATATGAGGCGGTGGTCACAGATATTGATCAAAAAAGAATGTATATTATAGAAGGAGACGAAGGGATTCTAGGAGTTTTCTCCCTTTATGATTATGATAAAGATTATGAAGACATTGATGGACAATGGCTAAATGACGAGCCTTATGTGGCTATTCATAAGCTTGCTGCAAATGGAATGAAAAAGGGTGTATTAAAAAAAGCCTTGGACTTTGCCAAAACCAAGTCAAACAATATCAGGATTGACACACACAAGCACAACAAGGTCATGCAGTTAAATATCAAAAGAAATAAATTTTCATATGTTGGAAGGATTTATATAGACGGAGAACTAGAAAGACTTGCTTATCATCTAGTTGTCTAGTTTCTTATTTTGAATAATGGGTATAGATAATTCCAAAGAAAAATGATGAGGAGGAAGCTTTGAATTTAATATTGGAAAAATTAAAGGAGATGGCATCGACGGTGATTCCAATAGCTATAATCGTGTTTATAGTAAATTTCACCTTGATCCCATTGGGGGCTCCAGTCTTGATAAGGTTTCTAATAGGAACCGTCTTAGTTGTACTGGGCTTGGCCCTGTTTTTGATAGGTGTAGACATAGGTATCACACCCTTTGGTGACCATGTCGGTGAATCTCTAGCCAGGTCAAACAAATTATGCTTGGTTTTAATTGCTGGCCTTATTTTAGGATTTTTTATATCGATAGCAGAGCCTGGTTTATTAGTTTTAGGTGGACAAATTGATACTGTTACCCAGGGTTCCATATCTGCTACAAGCCTATTTATTGTAGTATCAGTAGGAATGGCTTTCATGATATCGGCAGGATTTTTAAGGGTATTTTTCAATGTCCAATTAAAATATTTCTTATTAGCAATTTATACAATAATATTCATCTTGGCTATTTTTACATCAGAAGAATTTTTAGCAATTTCTTTTGATGCATCAGGGGCTACAACAGGAGTTTTAGCAGTTCCCTTTATATTAGCCCTATCTACAGGTATTTCAAAATTGAAAAAAGACTCTGTAGCAAGTGAGGAAGATTCCTTCGGACTTGTTGCTCTAGCTTCATCGGGAGCTATAGTAGGGGTTATGTTGCTAGATATATTTACAGGGGACAAAGCATTCTCACATGACCTATCCCTTGAAATGACAGCAACAGACAAAATCCTTAAACCATTCGTAGATTTATTTAGTAAGCAATTTAGAGAAGCTGTTATTTCCCTATTACCATTGCTACTTATTTACCTAATCTTACAAGTTTTGGTTTTCAAACTATCCAAAAGAGAAAATAGAAAAATCTTAACCGGTTTTGTTTTATCTTTTGTGGGTTTGCTAGTATTTTTACTTGGGGTGAATGGTGGTTTCTTCGAAGTAGGTGTCTTGCTAGGGCAAGGACTTGCAGCCATGGAAACTAAGACCTGGTTGCTTATAATAGCATTCTTAATAGGTCTGGTAACAATTTTGGCAGAACCTGCAGTTTATGTATTGACCAATCAAATAGAAGATGTTACATCCGGTTCTGTTAAAAAAGGTGCTGTATCAATATTCTTATGTATAGGTGTTGGTCTAGCTGTAGTTTTGGCGGTATTGAGAATTATAATTCCAGATATTAAACTTTGGTATATCTTGCTTCCAGGTTATCTAATGGCTTTATCGATGATGAAGTGGACACCAAACCTATTTATAGGTATAGCCTTTGACGCTGGTGGTACAGCCACAGGCCCAATGACGGCTACCTTTATCTTAGCCTTTGTCCAAGGGGTTGCTGATGCTAGTCCACAAGCTAGCTTATTGACCGAAGGTTTCGGAATGATATCTCTAGTTGCTATGGCACCGATAGTTGCCTTGCAAATATTAGGTATCATATTTAATTCAAAATCAAAAAGCAAGAAAGGAGCTTAATATGGCATCATACAAGCTTATACATGTAATTGTTCCTGATCATAAAGCTTCAAAAGTCTTGAAAGAATCAAAAAAACTTGGAGCCTTAGGTGGGACCATTTATAGGGCGAAAGGAACTCTTAGCGATAAGTTTCTAAACTTTTTCTCTATATATAATGAAAAGAAAGAATTGTTGATAATGGCAGTCGATGAAGAGTCTGCAAGTAAAATAGTGCCTACTTTGGTTGCTAAATTTAATTTAGAAAAGAAGAATACAGGTATTATTTTCACAACTAATTTAACTGCTATAAGTGGCAGTCTTTTAGAAAAAGAACTTAAAAAAGATGAGGTGGTAGATCCTATGTTTAAACTTATTACAACTATAGTAGACAGAGGTAAGGCTAATGATGTAGTAGAATCTGCAAACGCAGCCGGTGCAAGAGGTGGAACCGTCTTGCATGCTAGGGGTTCAGGTACAAAAGAAACCCTAAAATTATTCAATATGGACATAGAGCCAGAAAAAGAAGTGGTTATGATAATTGTTGATAGCAAGATAGCTCAAAATGTTGTTGAAAGAATAAACAATGACTTAGAAATCAACATAGCTGGAAAGGGCATTATCTTCGTGCAAGACATCGATCAAGCTCACGGAATTTACCATGAAGGAAAGATTGATAATTAATAAACATTGAAATTTCAACGTTTTATTGAAATGTAAACGGAATTAATATATAATTGTTGGTGGACAAATATATTTTTATAGAAAGGAAATATTTATGGGTAAATATTCAGACAAGTTAACAAAAGAACAAAAGTTGGATATGTTGAGATTGATGGAAGAAATCAGACATTTCGACTTAGAATTAGCTAAACTTTACTCAAGAGGTTTAGTTGCAGGTATGACTCACTATTCAGTAGGTGAAGAAGCTGCAAACGTTGGTGCTATTTATGCAATGAAAAAAGAAGACCTTATGTATTCAAACCACAGGGGTCACGGACAAACAATCTCAAAAGGTATTGATCTAAAAAGAATGATGGCTGAAATACTAGGTAAGGCACCTGGCTACTGTAAAGGTAGAGGTGGTTCCATGCACGTATTCAACCTTGAAGTAAACAACATGTCATGTAACGGTATAGTTGGTGGTGGACACGGACTATCAGTTGGTGCAGCACTTGTACAAAAAATGAAGAAAACAGGTAACATTGTTTTAGCAGCTATGGGTGACGGTGCTACAAACGAAGGTTCATTCCACGAAGGATTAAACATGGCTTCTACATGGGACCTACCATTAGTATGGTATGTAATCAACAACAAATATGGTATTTCAATGGACATCAACGACGCTATGAACGTTGACAACGTAGTAGACAGAGCTCCAGCTTATGGTATCCCTGGTATACTTGTTGAAGATGGTAACGACTTATTAGCGGTTTACGATGCGACAATGGAAGCTATCGAACACGCAAGATCAGGTAAAGGACCAGTTTTAGTTGAAGCTAAGACATATAGATGGTTCGGTCACTCAGCATCTGACGCTGGTGCATACAGATCAAGAGAAGAAATTGATTCATGGAGAGAAAGAGATCCAATTGAAGCTTTCAGAAAAGTATTGTTAGAAGACAAGACAGCTACTGAAGAAGAATTAGATGAAATCAGAGAAAAAGCAATAGCAGATATCAAGGAAGCTGTAGAATTTGCTAAAGAAGCACCTTATCCAGAAATTGAAGTTGCCTTCCAAGACAATTTTGCAGACTAGTTAGAGAAATAAAGGAAAGTAAAGAAAGGATTAATCATGGGCGAAATGAAAGAAATGAGATGGCGTGATGCTATAAATCAAGCTATGACAGATGAAATGCGTCAAAACGAAGATGTATTTTTAATGGGTGAAGACGTAGGTATTTTTGGTGGTGACTTCGGTACTACTGTAGGTATGATTGAAGAATTTGGACCGCAAAGAGTTATTGATACACCAATTTCAGAAGCTGCTATAGCAGGTGCTGCTTCAGGTGCAGCATCATTAGGTATGAGACCAATAGTTGACCTTACATTTATGGACTTTGTGACAATAGCTATGGACGCAATTGTTAACCAAGCAGCTCCAATGAGATACATGTTAGGTGGGGAAGTTTCAGTTCCTGTTACATTTAGAGCAGCTAATGGTGCTGGTACAGGTGCTTCATCACAACACCAAAAAACATTAGAAGCATGGTTTACACATATACCAGGTATCAAGGTAGTTGCACCTTCAAATCCAAACGATGCATATGCAATGTTAAGAGCAGCTATTAGAGATAACAACCCAGTTATATACTTAGAACCAAAAACACACTTTGGTAAAAAAGGTATGGTAGATGCATCAGATGATAACATCGGTGTATTAGGTAAGGGTAAAGTATTTAGAGAAGGTAAGGATGTAACAATCGTATCTTGGGGTAAGGCTTTTGAACTAGTAGAAAAAGCTGCAGAAGAAGTTGAGAAACAAGGTATTGATGTTGAAATTATCGACATTGTTACATTAATTCCATTAGATGAAGAAATCATATTTGAATCAATCAAAAAGACAGGAAAATTAATCGTTGTACACGACTCATTCAAAACATCAGGTTTTGGTGGTGAAATAGTTGCTAGAGTTGCTGAAAGTGAAGCATTCGACTTCCTAGACGCACCAATTAGACGTATCGCATCAGCTGATACACACGTACCATCAGCACCAAACTTAGAAAAAGCAGTTCAACCAAGTGTTGAAAAAGTAGTGGATGCAATATTAAAGACAGTTAACAAAGAATAGTTAAAGGAGAAGCTATGAAAGACATGAAATTGAGAGCTACTCCAGCTGCGAGAAGATATGCTGAAGAATATGGCATAGACTTACGCGAAGTAAAAGGCTCTGGAGCGAAAGGTCGTGTACACCTAGATGACGTGACCGAGTACAAGATTTCAGGCGCTATCAAAATTTCACCTCTAGCAAGAAGGATTGCAAAAGTTGAAGGATTAAATGTTGAAGTGCTTGAAGGATCAGGTCCAAGAGGCAAGATCATGAAGAGAGATGTGCTTGCCCTATTGAGCGGTCAAAAGGCTGAAGATGCTAAGGTAGAAACTAAGGCAGAAGAAAAGAAAGAAACAGCAGTTGCAGAAGATGGCACAAGAAGGGAAAAGATGACTGGCGTAAGAAAAGTTATCGGTGCAAGAATGAAGGAATCACAAGAAGTGTCTCCAACTTATTCTGTAACAGTTGCTATCGATATGACAAACTTATTAGCTTTAAGAAAACAAACAGCAGATTTAGTTATCGAAAAGATAGACTTGAAACCATCTGTAACTGACTATATTTCATTAGCAGTTGTTAAAGCTTTAGGTAAACACCCACTTGTAAACGCAAGTGTATCTGAAGATGAAACAGAAATTATTTACCATGACTATGTTTCATTAGGTATAGCAGTAGGTCTTGAAGAAGGACTTTATGTTCCAGTAGTGCATGATGCAGACAAGATGTCATTTACCGAATTAGTAAGTGAAAGTAAGAGAGTAATCAAGGCAACACAAGAAAAGAACTTGAAGTTCAAAGATATGAATGGTTCAACATTCACAATATCTAACTTGGGTATGTTTGGGGTAGATACATTCTCATCAATTATCAACCAACCAAACACAGCTATTTTATCAATAGCTGCTACAAAACAAACACCAGTAGTTGTAGATGGTGAAATTGTAGTAAGACCTATGATGAATATTTCACTAAACGCTGACCACAGAATTATCGATGGTCTAGAAGGCGCTAAATTCATGCAAACATTAAAGGGTAATTTAGAAAATCCAATAGGACTATTAATTTAATTAGGAGGTAGAAGATGGCATATGAAATAATCATGCCGAAAGCCGGCTCTGAAATGGAAGAGGGCGAAATCGTACAATGGCTTGTTAACGAAGGTGACGAAGTTAAAGTTGGTCAACCAATTCTTGAAATTGTAACAGACAAAGTAAACATGGAAGTTGAATCTGAAGAATCAGGTGTTTTACTAAAACAATTATATGGCGCAGGAGATGTTGTTCCTGTTGTTACAACAATTGGTTGGATTGGTGAAGCTGGAGAAGAAATTCCAGAAGCAGGTGGAGCAGCTCCATCAGAAGAAGAACAAGAAGAAGTTAAAAAAGAAGTATTACCAGAATCAGTAGCTAAAGCAGAAACAGAAGAAGCACCAAAGAGAGAAAGAAAAGGTGACTTTGATGTGGCTGTTATCGGTGGTGGACCAGCTGGTTATGTTGCAGCTATTAGAGCAGCACAATTAGGTGGTAAGGTAGCTATCGTTGAAAATTCTGTATTAGGTGGTACATGCTTAAATAGAGGATGTATTCCAACAAAAACATACCTACACAATGCTGAATTAATTTACTCAATTAGAGAAGCTGATGAAAGAGGTATCAAATTAGTAAATGATGCATTCAAAGTAGATATGCCAAAAACTGTTGACGTTAAAAATGAAGTTGTTAAGAAACTTACAGGTGGTATTGCATTCTTAATGAAATCATACGGTATCAAGGTATACAATGGTTTAGGAACTATAACAAAAGATAAAAAAGTTTCTGTAAATGATGGTGAAGAAACAATCGATGCAGACAAGATTATCTTAGCTGGTGGTTCACAACCTATAGTATTAAATGTAGAAGGTGCTGACTCAGATAGAGTATTGACATCAGATGAATTATTAGACTTAGATGTACTACCAAAGAGACTAGTAATAGTTGGTGGTGGTGTAATCGGTTCAGAATTCGGTCAAGCATTCTCAGCATTTGGATCAAAAGTTACAATCATTGAAGGTGGGGACAGAATCTTAAATACTTTAGATAAGGACCTATCAGATGTTGTTACAAAGAGATTCAAAAAAGAAGGCATCGATATTATAACAAATGCAAGATTCAATGGTGTTGTTGAAAAAGAAAAAGAATTATTAGTTAAGGTAGAAGGACAAGATGATATAGTTGCTGACTATGTTCTATTAGCTGTAGGACGTAAGGCTAACCTATCAGCAGTAGCTGACTATGACTTAGAAAAGACAGAAAGAGGCTACTTAAAGGTTAACGACTATATGCAAACATCTGATCCAGACATATATGCACCTGGTGATGTAAATGGTCACTTAATGTTAGCTCACGCAGCATTCAAGATGGGTGAAAGAGCAGCAGAACACGCAATGGGTTCAGCTAAGAAGGTTGACTTAAATACAATTCCTTCAGCTGTATATACATTCCCAGAAGTTGCAGCAGTTGGTTTAACAGAAGAAGCAGCAGCTAAGACACATGATATCAAAGTTGGTAGATTCAACTTCGGAAGCAATGGTAGAGCATTAGCATCTAACAAGGCTGACGGTTTCGTAAAAGTAATCATGGATACAAAATACCACGAAGTATTAGGTGTTCACATTGTTGGACCATCAGCAGCTGAAATCATCAACGAAGCAGTAACAATCATGGAAACAGAAATGATCGTAGATGATGTATTAGAAGCAATGCACGGTCACCCAACATTCTCAGAAGTACTATATGAAGCATTTGCAGATTGCTTAGATAGATCAGTACACTCAGGTAAAAAGAAATAATAGAAATCAGGTAAAAAATGATTTATTTGAAATCTGATAATACAGATCCAGCCTACAACACTGCCCTTGAGTTATTTGCTTTCAATGAGTTGGCAGAAGAGGATGATGTCTTTTATCTATGGATAAATAGACCTTGCATAGTTGTAGGTAAAAATCAAAATACAAGACAAGAAATTGATCAACACTACTGCGACGACCACGATATACAAATCGTGCGTCGTATAAGTGGTGGTGGTGCTGTCTATCATGACTTAAACAACTTAAACTACACAATTATATCAAGTGAAGAAAGTCAGGCTGACTTTGACTTTAAGTCAATGAGTCAGCCCGTGATAGATGCCTTGGCAGAAATGGGTGTTGAAGCCTATTTCACAGGAAGAAATGACCTGCAGATTGGAGACCAAAAGTTTTGTGGTAACGCCCAATACATCAAGGGAAATAGAGTCATGCATCATGGATGTATCATGTTTGATGTTGACTTGTCAGTCTTATCAAAGGCTTTAAAAGTTTCCAAAGATAAAATTGAATCAAAGGGTAAGACTTCCGTTAGGTCAAGGGTTACAAATATCAAAGACCACCTTGAAGATAAGTCATATACAGTTGAAGACTTCGCTGAAAAGCTCAGAGATTTTATGGACAAGAAATATAACATGAAAGAATATAAGATCACTGAAGAAGATGAAAAGAAAATCGAAGAAATCATGAATGAAAAAAACAAATCTTGGGATTGGGTCTATGGAACAAACCCAGACTTTTCAATCCAAAGAAATAGACGTCTTCCTTCAGGAAAGGTTGAAGCCCATATCAATGTAAACAAGGGCCACATAACCGATATGAAGTTTTTCGGAGACTTTTTCGGAGTTAAAGATGTTGATGAACTTGCACACAAGTTGATTGGCGTAAGGTATGACAAAAAATCTATCAAGGAAGTATTAGACCAAGTTAATATAGGTGAATATTTCTTAAATGTTTCCAATGAAGAAGCTTTAGATATTTTGGTTGATTAAAATAGGCCGGTATGGAATTAAATTCCATACCGATTTTTTATTTTTTATTAGAATAAATATTCCAATAAAAGTTAGTATATAAATAAATGTGTAAAATTGTACACGAGATAAAATGAAAACTTTCATGATTTTCAGCTATTTAAACTAAAAACTTTCAAATATTACAAAAACTTTACATTAAAAATGTGAATAAAATGTTGAATAAAAAATCATAGAAAAACCATTTTCCTACAAACGGCTAAAAATAAACGTTTGAGATTGATGGGGGGGGTAATTTTAAGTGTTTAAGTTATTTTAAATAAATTGAGATTAATATATATAATGGGTATAATTAAGTCAGAGAGTATATTTTAAACTTTCTAAAATACACAATACATAAAAATATAAGAAGGGAGAATGTTGTGAAAAGTACAAGTAGAAAAATTCTTTCTTTACTTTTAGCTTTAGTTTTGATTTTACCATTCATGACAATCACTGCTAGAGCAGAAGGTGAAGAAAAAGAAACAGTTGAAGTCAGACCGGTTTCATTAAATATTCAATATAGACATGAAGACGGAAGATATGAAAAAATAGCTGGTGCTATTGCTAAGGCTAAGAACAATTCAACAGGAGAGGAATATACCTTTGAGATGGGTGCAGATGCTTCTGTAGCTAAAAATGAACTTCCTCTAGGAACATATACATTCTCTGTAGTTTCTATACCAGATGAATTTGCTAAAGGGAAAAATCTAAATTTTAGTCAAACTAGAGTAGATGAAGTTAAAAAGGGTAGATTCAATTTAAGTATACCATTTATAATAAAAGATAAACCATTACTAGATGTTTCATTAAACACTCAATTAGAGGGCTTAGATGGAAGCTATACAAACATCCCTAATGCAGTATCAAAAGCTGTAAACAAAGAAACAGGTGTTGAATATATCTTCACGATGGATGAAAAAGGTAATATTCCTCACAACCAACTACCTGAAGGAACATATAAAGTATCAATAGTTTCTGTACCAGATGATTTTGCTAAGGGTAAAAATCTAGATACTAGCGTAACCTACGAAAAAACAGTAACATCACCTGATAACGGGAAAGGATGGACAATTAGAGTAAAAGAATTACCAGCAGAAGAAGAAACACCAGAAACGAAGAAAGTCAACTTCGGATCTAGACTTGCATTTAGAAACCTACCAGGTAAAGAATATGAAAGTTTAGAAAAAACTAATACACCATATAAATTTGTAAATGGAGCAGAAATAAAAATAACAAATGCTGAAACAGGAAAAGAATATACATTTACAACAGATAAAACAGGTTCACACCAAAAAGTAGAAGTTGGTAAGTATACAATAGAATTAGTAGATGTTCCAAAAGAATTAAAAGGTAGATTTGAATGGCCTAAAGCAAGGGAAATTGAAATTAATACTTCTTCAGCACAAGGATTCAATGTGGTAGAAATAATTCCAACAGTTGATGTTTCATTAAACACACAATATATGGATTTAGATAGAAACTTCTCTAGAATACCAAATGCAGTATCAAAAGCTGTAAATACAGAAACAGGTGAAACATTTATCTTCACAATGGATGAAAAAGGTAACATTCCTCACTTAAGATTACCTGAAGGAACATACGAGCTATCATTAGTTTCTCTACCAGATGAATTTAAAGAAGGTAAAAAGTTAGATACAAGTTTCACTGACACTGTAACAATAAAAGAACCTTTCAATAACAAAGGATGGAAAGTTACTGTAAAAGAGTTGCCAGCAGATGCAGAATCAGAAAATCCAGGTGAAGAAAAAGTAACAGTAGATGTTTCACTAAACACACAATATATGGATTTAGATAGAAACTTCTCTAGAATACCTAATGCGGTATCAAAGGCCGTAAACACAGAAACAGGTGAAGAATATATCTTCACAATGGATGCAGAAGGTAATATACCTCATCTACAATTACCAGCAGGAACATATAAACTATCATTAGTTTCTCTACCAGAAGAATTTACTGAAGGTAAAAAACTAGATACTAGCTTTACTGACACTGTAACAATAGAAGAAAATAGTCGTGCTAAAGGTTGGACAGTTACAGTAAAAGAATTACCAGCAGATGAAGAGCCTGAAGTTAAAAAGTATCAAATAGGTCTAGAAGTAAGAGACTTAGAAAACAAGAAAACTAAAGTTACAGTAGAAGTATTAGATAAAGATGGTAAAGTAGTAAAAGGTGATTTCAATGAAATTCTACAATATCTAACAGATGATTTAGATCTTGGAACATACACAATTAAATTATCTAATTTACCAGAAAATACTAAAGCAGTAATAAACGAAAACACATTCAATAAAGCAAAAGAAACTGAAAATAAAAATGAATTTACATTAGAAGTTTCAAAAGAAAATCTAATTACAGCTTTAAGCAATAGAGTTTGGGGAGCTTTCAAATTAGTAGAAGATTTACCAGTTGATGAAGAACCAGAAACACCAGCACCTGGAACAGGTGATGATGATCAAACACCAGCACCAGGAACAGGTGATGACGATCAAACACCAGCACCAGGAACAGGTTATGACGATAATACAGGCACAAACCCAACACCAGAAAAATCAAAGACACCAGAAGTAAATAAAGTAACAGAAGGTGACAAGAAGATAACAGGTAAGGGTGAACCAGAATCTGACATCGTAGTAGAATTACCAGACGGAACAAAACTAGAAGGTAAAGTTGATAAAGACGGAAACTGGACAGTAGAAATTCCAGCTGATAAGACACTAAAAGCAAATGATAGAATTAAAGTAACTCAAACAGAAAAAGGTAAAACAGTTTCAAATATAATAGAAATTGTAGTAAGCAAAAAAACAGATCAAAAAGTTGATGAAAAAGAAACAGAAAAACCAGGTAAAGATGGTAAAGCAGCACCAAAAACAGGTGATGCAGGTGTAATGTTAACATCAGCAGTTACTGCTTTATCAGCAGCAGCATACGTATTTACCAGAAAAAGAAAAGAAGACTAATTAATTAGTTGAAATAAATTTTAGACTGCCTTAGGGCAGTCTTTTTTTGTTTTAAATAGACTATGAAATATTAAAAACAGATAATATAGGTATATTGTTAAAATTAAAATTTTCTTGCATTTTTAGTCATTTTTGTATATATTAATGATAACTATTACATAATAGGAATATAGTAATTGTTTGGAGGAAGGGGAGACATGAAAAAAAGAATTTTTTCGTTAATATTGGTATTAAGTATAGTACTAGGTGCTATTAATCCAATATTTACACAAACAGCCATAGCGGCACAAGATCAAGATATTATCCCGATCGTAAATGGAGAACCTAAAAAGGCTCCTACAAGAAGTGATGGATTAGGTTATTTCAGACTTGATCTAAATATTAATCCGGTTCTAAGATATAAACAGGGGAAAGTTAAAGAAGGGGAGCCTGAAGCTTTCTATGTGGTTAGATCAGGTGAAAAAATAACACTTAAGGATGAATTACCTGAAATAGAGGTTGGTGAAGGCTTTATCTTTAAAGGTTGGCTACCTGCAACTAGAAGTTATATTACTGCATCATTTGAAGAAGCTAAAGATGAGATTACAGTTAGCGGTTCTTTACATAGCTCAGTTGGTAATGATATAACGTATAAAGCAATGTATTCTAAAGCAGTTATCATGAACTTTGATCCAGGTAAACATGGTAAGATTGTTAGTGGACCAGATAAAATAACTTTAGAATTTGAAACTTTACGAGGAAGTACTCACTTTAATGAAGAATCACCTAAGGTAGAAGTAAATAACAATAGTTTTTGGGAATTTACAGGCTGGACTTACAGGCTTCCAAATAGCTTTACACTAGATGGAGACATAGGGTCGAGCAGATCATTTACAAATAAAGCAACATATAAATATATAGGACCAGAAATAGTTCCACAACCAGGTGATGACAAACCAGACGTACCAGAAAACTTTGTACTAGTAGAATTTTTACCAGGTGAACATGGTACACTTTCTGGAACAACCAAATACTGGGTAAATCCAGAAGCAGGAAAGATACTTGCAGATATTACTCCAAAACCAAAAGTGACTGCAAATGAAGGATTCAGATTTACAATTTGGGATAAATCAGGCATAACAGAGATTACTGGTGCATTAAAAGTAACAGCGAATTATGAAGAATTGCCAACACCAGATAACGAAAAATATGAACCTGAAACAGATCCAATAGTAAAAGAACCAGGTGAACCAACAACAGAAGAAGAAGTGATCGACAAGGTAAAAATTCCAAATTATCCAGAAGATAAGGAAGATCCAAAGATTACAGTTAAAAATCCTGATGATTTACCAGATGGAAAGACCCCAGGTGAATATGAAATACCAGTAGTTGTAGAATATCCAGATGGATCAGAAGATGAAACAACAGTAACAGTAATTGTTAAAGACAAACCAGACAATGAAAAATATGAGCCTGAAACAGATCCAATAGTAAAAGAACCAGGTGAACCTACAACAGAAGAAGAAGTAATCGATAAGGTGAAAATTCCAGGTTATCCAGAAGATAAGGAAGATCCAAAGATTACAGTTGAAAATCCTGATGATTTACCAGATGGAGAAACTCCAGGTGAGTATGAAGTACCAGTAATCGTTGAATATCCAGATGGATCAAAAGATAAAACAACAGTAACAGTAATTGTTAAAGACAAACCAGACAATGAAAAATATGAACCTGAAACAGATCCAATAGTAAAAGAACCAGGTGAACCTACAACAGAAGAAGAAGTAATCGATAAGGTAAGAATTCCAGGTTATCCAGAAGATAAGGAAGATCCAAAGATTACAGTTAAGAATCCTGATGACTTACCAGATGGAGAAACTCCAGGTGAATATGAAATACCAGTAGTTGTAGAATATCCAGACGGATCAAAAGACGAAACAACAGTAACAGTAGTTGTTAAAGATAAAGAAAAAGTAGTATTAACATTTGATCCAAACGGTGGTACATGGTCAGATGATTCTACATCTAACAAATATGTAGAAGCTAAAAAAGGTGATGAAATCACAATTTTAGAAGCTCCAACAAGAGAAGGTTACAAATTCTTATACTGGGAGGGTTCAGTATATCAACCAGGTGATAAGTATACAGCTGAAGCCGACCATACATTTGTAGCTAAATGGGAAAAAATAGAAACACCAACACCAGGCGAAGGTGATGATGATCAAACACCAGCCCCAGGAACAGGTGATGACGATAATACAGGCACAAACCCAACACCTGAAAAATCAAAGACACCAACAGTTGACAAAATCACAGATGGTGATAAGGAGATAACAGGTAAGGGTGAACCAGAATCTCAAATAATAGTAGAATTACCAGATGGAACAAAGATTACAGGAAAAGTTGATGAAAACGGAAACTGGACAGTAGAAATTCCAGCTGATAAGACATTAAAAGCAAATGACAGAATCAAAGTAACTCAAACAGAAAAAGGTAAAACAGTTTCAAATATAATAGAAATTGTAGTAAGCAAGAAATCAGATCAAAAAGTTGATGAAAAAGAAACAGAAAAACCAGGTAAAGATGGAAAAGCAGCACCAAAAACAGGTGACGCAGGTGTAATCTTAACATCAGCAGTTACTTTATTATCATCAGCAGCTTACGTATTTACCAAAAAAAGAAAAGAAGACTAATTAATTAGTTGAAATAAATTTTTAGACTGCCTTAGGGCAGTCTTTTTTTGCTCTTAAAGCGTATAGATTGAAATTTTCACAAATAAAGAGTATAATTGATAATATTGCAAAAATGGAGGAATAATATGAAAAGAATATTAACATTATTATTAGCCTTAGTTTTAGTATTTTCATTAGTTGCATGTTCAACATCAAATAAAGAAACACAAACTGAAACTAAAGCAGAAAGTAAAAATGAAACACAAGCTGAAGGTGAAACAAAATCTGAAAACCTTGAAGTTACAGCTATAGCTGTAAAAGGTGATACAGTTTACGCTACAGCTGAAGGTGCAGAAGCAAAAATTGCAACATTAAAGGCTGGAAACCAAACTGAATATAGACAAGGCCACAAATATAGTTTTGTATTAGAAGGTGCTAAAGAAATTTCAGATCCTATAGAAGTTGCAGAAGCAACAATGGAAGGTAGAAAACAAGCCTTACCACTAGATACAAAATTAGTTGCAGACTTATTAGCAAAAGTACCAGAGGCAAAAATTGTTGATAGTAGAACAGCTGAAGAAGTTGCAGCATCAGGTATTGAAAATGCTATAAATGTACCATTTGCTGAATATGAGAAATTACAAGAAGACCAAGAAGGATTAGCAAAATGGGCAGAAACTTTTGCTGATAAATTTACTAATGAAGATGTAATTGTTGTGTTAGGTTCAGACCCAGCACAAAACCAAGAAATTGCATTATTCTTATACAAAGCATTAAATGTACCAGTACAATTTAATGCTGGCTTAGTTTCAGACTATCAAGCTCAATAATAGATTGTGAAAGTGGAGTGAGAAATCATTCCACTTTTTTTCTTGCTATAAAAAGTTTATTAACTGGAAATTTAGCATTCTTAAATAGTTTTGAGATTATTACATAAACATGTCTGTGAAAATATTAATTTTCATTACACTAATGAATCCTAGAGTCATTTGTGGTATGATTATAAGGGGTAGTCACATCTCGATGACTGCTCTTTACCTTACATATTAGGTGAATATTACTAGAGATTATTTAGGAGATTTATAAATGAGAGAATATATTAGGGTGAGACCGAATGGACCATTAAAGGGAGAAGTTACAATTTCTGGAGCGAAAAACTCTGGACTTAAATTGTTGGCTGCTACTTTACTAACCAAGGAAGAAGTAACCATATCAAACCTTCCTCCATTAAAAGATGTGAATGTTATGCTAGATGTGCTTCAATATCTAGGATCAAAAGTAGAAAGAATAGATGATACTACAGTTAAAATTAAAAATGATAATATCACAGACTACATTACACCAATTGAGCTTATGAATAAGATGAGAGCTTCATTTGTTGTGACTGGTCCATTGCTATCAAGATTTGGCAAGTCTATTACCTACATGCCAGGCGGATGCTCTATAGGTTCTAGACCTGTTGACCTACATTTAAAAGGTTTTGAATCCTTAGGTGCTAAGGTTCATATAGGAATAGATGCTATAGATGTAGATGGTTCAGGTGGATTAAAGGGTGCTCCAATCTATCTAGACTTCCCATCTGTAGGAGCTACTGAAAATATCATGATGGCTGCAGTTTTAGCAGAAGGTACAACCACTATAGATAATGCTGCCCAAGAGCCTGAAATTACAGATTTAGCTAACTTTTTAAATAAATTGGGTGCTAAGATAAGGGGGGCAGGAACAAAAACTATTGAAGTAGTTGGAGTAAAGGAGTTAACTGGAGGAAGCCACACAGTTATGCCTGATAGGATAGAAGCTGCTACATACATGGTAGCTGCAGCAATGACCAAGGGCGATGTTTTAGTAAAAGATGTTGTTGCAGCTCACTTGATACCTATTATTGCTAAGTTGAGAGAAAACGGTGCTGAAGTTGAAATCAACGAAGATGAAGATCAAATCAGAGTTATAGGTGCAGATAAGCCAAAGGCTATGAATATCAAAACCCTACCTTATCCAGGTTTACCTACTGATGTTCAATCACAATTTATGACCCTTTTAACAATAAGTGAAGGGGATTCAGTAGTAAAAGAAACTGTTTTTGAAAATAGATTTATGCATGTAGCTGAATTGCAAAAAATGAGAGCCTTGATTGTTACAGATGGTAATGAAGCAAGGATAAAGGGTGTAGATAAACTAGTTGGCACAGATGTGAGAGCCACAGACTTAAGAGCTGGAGCGTCATGTATACTTGCAGGACTAGTTGCTGAAGGTGAAACCAGGGTGCATGATACCTACCACATTTATAGGGGTTACTACGATTTTGAAAAGAAATTTAAGGACCTAGGAGCAGACTTAGAGATAATAAAAGTAGAGGAATAGAATGATAGAAACCAAGGGTACAGTCGAAGATATCATTTATAGAAATCAAGAAAATTTATATACTGTATTTACTTTAGATACAGAAGACGGCTATGTGACAGTAGTCGGTAAAATTTTAGATTTAAATAAGGGTGATATCTTGTCTGTATCTGGTGATCTTGTTTTCCATAAAGATTATGGAGAACAAATACAATTGAAGACTTATGAGAAGATTATGCCTAGCTCTGTATCTCAAATTGAGAAGTACTTGAGTTCAGGCATAATTTCTAATATTGGGCCAAAAAGAGCCAAGCAAATTGTAGATAGGTTCGCTGAAGATACCTTGGATATAATGAGTGATAATCCTGAAAAGCTTTTAGAAATCCCGGGTATAGGTAAGGCCACATTGAAGAAAATAATAGAGTCTTTTGAAGCTGCCCAATCTTCCAGACAAAGTGCTCTTTACTTACAAAAGTTTGAACTTGGGCCAAAGCTTAGTTCCGATATATATGCAAAATATAAGGAAAAAACTAGGGAAGTTATTGAAGAAAATCCTTACCAACTTATAGATGATATTCGAGGTTTAGGTTTTAATACGGCTGATAAAATGGCTAAGGTAATAGGTATCGGCCATGATTCCGAATTTAGGATAAGGGCTGGAATAATATTCGTACTTGCTCAAGCAGAAGCCAAGGACGGAGACTGCTTCTTATATTATGATGATTTTTTAACTCAAGCAGCAAAAACTCTAAATGTAGATCCTAAGCAAGTTGATGAACAAAACTCATTCTTAGTTTTTAACAACAGGGTTAAAATAAATGAACTAGATGGTAGACAGATTATTTATTTAAGAATGGTTTATGATACAGAATTATCCATTAGCCAAAATTTACTTTCCCTATTAAACTCAACAAAAAAATTTGACGGTTTTGACCTAGACTATGAAATTGAAAATGTGGAAAAATTGGAAGGGATAGAATATTCTGAAAGTCAGAAAAAAGCCATAAAGACTGCCTTAGAAGAAAAACTCATGATTATAACTGGTGGGCCGGGTACAGGTAAGACAACCATTATAAAAGCCATCATAATGATTGCTAAAAACCTTAGGTTAAAATTTACCCTATGTGCTCCAACAGGAAGAGCGGCCAAAAGAATGGAAGAATCAACTGGACAAGAATCTTCCACCATTCATAGACTTTTAGGTTACAAGTCTTTCTCAGAAGAATTACTTTTAGACTTCAATGAAGAAAACCCTCTAGATGCAGACTTGGTAATTGTTGATGAAGTTTCCATGGTTGACATCTACCTTATGAATAATTTACTCAAGGCTATAAAAAAAGATGCCATGTTGATATTTGTAGGTGATGCAGACCAGTTGCCATCAGTAGGACCTGGTAATGTCTTAAATGATATGATTGATTCGGGAGTCATTCCTACTATAAAGTTGGATACAATTTTTAGGCAGGGAGAGGGATCAAATATTACCAAAAATGCCCATTTAATCAACCAGGGCAAGCAGCCTATTTTGAATGAAGCAAATAAGGATTTCTTCTTTTTACAAACAAGAAATGATAGTGAAACTTTAGAGACTTTAGTTGACTTAGTTTCTAAAAGATTGCCGGACCATTATAATCTTCATCCGACAGAGGACATCCAGGTTTTGACTCCTTCGAGAAGAGGTCTTTGTGGGGTTGAGAGTATAAATGAGAGACTACAAAGGGAGTTGAATCCTCCAGAGTTCAACAAGCTAGAATTTAAAATGAGAGAGAAGACCTTCAGAGACGGCGACAAGGTCATGCAAACCAAAAACAACTATGAAATAGAGCTGAAGGGTGGTATCTTTGATTCAGTCAAAGGTGTCTTCAATGGAGATATTGGATACATTAAAAATGTTTATCCAGCAACTAGAAATCTAGAAATAGACTATGATGGAAGGACTGCCAAATACACCTACAAAGAAGCTGATGAAATCACCCATGCCTATTGCACAACCATTCATAAGTCCCAGGGATCTGAGTTTCCAATAGTAGTTATACCAATGGCTAGCACGCCTTACATGCTACTTACTAGAAATATTTTATACACAGGAATCACCAGGGGGAAAAGCGTAGTTGTTTTAGTGGGTTCCCTAGATATAATGAGAAGAATGATAGGCAACACAAACGAGAGAAAAAGAAATTCAACATTGGACCATCACCTAAAAAAATATAATATTTAGAGGTGAAAATGTTAAAATATCTTTTTTATTCAAAAGATTATTGCCACATGTGTTTAGAAAATAAGACTGACACATTTATATGTAATGACTGCAAGGAAAGACTAAAGTTTGTAAGTGCAAGCAGAGACCTTAAAGAAGGGCTTTGCTTATATCCCTTGTTTTATAATAACTTTATAAAAGACAAGATTAAAAAGTTTAAATATGAAAGCTCTACCTACTTGGCCAAGACCTTTGTCGAGATTTTGTATGAATTCATATTAGCAGAGGATATAGACTTTGACTATATTTCCTACATATCCATGTATAAAAAGGATGAATATGATAGGGGCTATAACCAGTCTAAGCTTTTAGCTGATTTATTGGCATTAAAGTTCGATAAGAAACTTGTGAACCTTGCGGATAAAATAAAGTCAACCAAACATCAAAACAAGTTAGATAAAGAGGAAAGAAAAACTAATTTACAGGGAGCTTACAGAGTAAGACTAGGATTGGATCTTGAAAATAAAACAATTCTTATAGTAGACGACCTAGTAACAACTGGCTCAACTTTTTCTTCTATTGGAAAGCTAGTTAAAGAAGAATATAATTGTGATTTGATTTTCCTAGCCTTGGCATCTAGCAGGCTTGGTGAAGAAGATGAAGAATGAATTAACTTCCTTAAGTTGGATTAACTCCACTTGGGGAAGTTTTTTGTGATTTTTGTTTGGGGATTATGAAAGAATGGGGGAGATTTAGGATGGTGTGCGTCTTAAAAGTCGGAATTCATGTAAGGATTTTAAGTACCAGAATCCACATGAAAAATAGGTTAGGTGTTTCATGACAGGAGAGAAAAACGTTGGAATACGCATGAAATCCTGACCCTGTAAATCATGACAGGCAGAAGAAGTTGTCAAATAGACATGAAAAGTGATAATTGGAAATCATGACAGGCAGAGAAAACTGCCAAATAGACATGAAAAGTGGGGATTGGAATTCATGACAGTGTGAGAAAATCTTAAATCCTCATCATCAGTCAGATCTAAAAGTGATGAAGAAACCACTAAACTACTAAAAGCCTTTAATCCGCCAACCCCACCCCAGAAAAACTATGTACCACCAATATTTTATGATATGATAAATATATCAGAGTTTTAACTAACAAGGAGTAATTATGAGACTAGAAATAAAAAATGTTAATAAAACATTTGATAAGACTCAAATCCTTCATGATGTAACTTTCACTGTAGAAAGTGGAAGAGCCATGGGATTTTTGGGTAGGAATGGTGCCGGTAAAACTACAACTATCAGGTCTTTAATGGATGTTTTTAAGGCTGATAGTGGAGAGTTTTTAATAGATGGTCAACCCCTAGACAGAAACAAGTATAAAATTGGATACTTGCCAGAAGAAAGGGGTATGTACCAAAAAATAAAGCTTCTAGACCAGTTGGTATATTTTGGTGAACTAAAGGGCATGACTAAAGATGAAGCCAAAGAAAGAGCCATGGCAGGTTTAGAAAGATTAGAGTTAGAATCTTATGCCAATAAAAAAATGGAAACCCTATCTAAGGGTAACCAACAAAAGGTTCAAATTTTACAATCTGTAATTAATGATCCAGATATCATTATTTTTGATGAGCCATTTTCAGGCTTGGACCCTGTAAATGCTCAAGTACTAAAAGATATAATTGTAGAATATATAAACAAGGACAGGATTGTTTTATTTTCATCCCACCAAATGAATCTTGTAGAAGAATTTTGTGATGATATTACTTTTATTAAAAAAGGACACATTTTATTATCAGACAACTTAAACAAGGTAAAAGAAGAAATGGGTGAAGGCAAATACTTGCTAAAGACTGATAATGAAGACCTAGAATCTCTATCAGGTATAGATGGTATAAATAATGTTGAAGTATTTAAACATCAGCTTTTAATTGAAGCTGATAAAGATTTAGCTACAAATGAACTTTTATCAAGGATAATGGATAAGGGATTTGTAATTGAGTCATTCCAACCTTATAGACCTTCATTAGAAAAGATATTTATAGACTTAGACAAGAAGGAGTTATAGGATGAAACAATTTTGGACTGTATTTAAGTTTGAATTAAGTCAAACACTTAAACAAAAATCATTTTACATTACTGTTCTTTTAACAGCCTTGATATTATTTGGTGCAAGTTTTGTACCAAGATTAATGGCTGGAAAAAGTGAAACAGGAGAAGCAGATGTAAACAATCCGAGTGAATCAAGTTTGATTCAAGAAAAAGAAAAAATCGCTTTACTCATAAATGGTCAGGTAGATCCATCTGTAAAGGATGCCTTAGCTGAAATCTTTGACTTTGTAGAAGTAAAAGATGAATCAGAGCTTGCCAACAAGGTTAAATCTGAGGAAGTTGAAAAGGGAGTTAGCTTACTAAGCAATACTGAAGCTGTAGTATATTTAGCCCAGGCTTCATTTTATGATTCAGAAGATTTAGAAATAAAAAGTATCTTGGAAGATAACTACCGTTACAATATAGCAATTAGAGATTTAGATATAAGTGCTGATAATCTAAGAAATATTGATCAGGTAGAAGTTAATGCAGGTATTCAATCACTAGGAACAAATCCTTTTGTAGGATATGTTTTATCTTACATAATGGTATTCTTCCTATATTTCTTGATACTTGCAAGAGGGCAATCCATTGCGACATCTGTTGCTAAGGAAAAAGACAATAGGACTATGGAACTATTAGTAACTAGTGTAAAACCTTCAGCCATGATTTGGGGTAAGGTAATGTCAGGACTTGTAGCATCCATTATAAATATATTGGCTATAGCCTTGGGTGCTGGTTTAGGATATCTAGTAAATGTCAAAAACAATCCAATGGCCCAAGAAATAATTAAGTCAGTTTTAGCAGAAGTTTCATCTGCAGACATCTTAGTATTTTTAGGCTTTACTATAGTAGGTGTAACCTTCTATTACTTGATATTTGCAGCCCTTGGATCAATGGTATCAAGACTTGATGAAATGAACCAAGCTATGACTCCAGTTACTATGATGGTAGTAATTGCCTTTATGGTGACTATGTTTACCATGTCTACGCCTAATTCACCTATATTAAAAATAGCTTCATTTGTACCATTTACATCGCCTCTGGCTATGTTTGCAAGGTATCAAATGATATCTGTACCAACTGTTGAGGTATTGATAAGCTTTGCTATATTGTTAGTTTCAACAATTGTAGTAGCCTTTGCTGCAACAAAGATTTACAGAAGTGGTACCTTAAATTATGGAAACAAGATGAATATTTTTAAAGCATTAAAGAAGAATGATTAATTAATAGATAAAAAAGAGGACTGTATCAAAGTTTTTAAGCTTGATACAGTCCTTATTTTATTTCTTATCCTTATCAAAAAATAGTTTTGTTTCAGGTTCTAGGTCGTATATAGTCTTTTTCTTATAAACTATATCATCATAGGTTTTTATGAATGCTGCCCCATAAATCATGATATTACATACAGCTAAAAGCCAAATCAAGGTTACCAGGATGGAACCCAAGGACCCATAGATTGAAGGGGACCTTTGTAAAACATCGTTAGAAAACTTGTAAAAGAAGGTGACTAAATATATTCCCAAGGTACCCACTATAGATCCTAGTAATATAGACTTTATAGATGGTCTATTTTCCTTGCTGAAGGAAGGTGCTAGACCGTATAGGAAAAATAGTAGCACAGCTGCTATTATAAAAGGTGTTAGCCTAGTTACCCAACCTAAAAATACTCCGGCTAGATCATCTAAAAGTTCAAAATTATCTGTGAAACTTTCAATCATTCCCATTATTTTTTCATTAAATACGGAAAATAGTAAGAGTGAAGCTAGGGCTATCATAAAACCTATAGTTAAAAGTACTGAAAAAATCTTATCATAAAAAGGTATTTTTGATTTGCTATCAACTTCTAAAATTTTATTTAGAGATTTTATCAAACCTTGGAAACCTCTAGATCCCAGCCACATGGCTGATAAAATAGAGATGATGGAAAGTGAAGAGGATACTCCATTAAATATATTGTCTAGTATAGGAACAAATATATTCTTCACATCATTTGGTAGCCTTGCTACTGATTGGTAGACATAATCATTGAAATTTGGCACTACATTAACTATTAAATTTGAGGTAAAAACTAAAATTGGTATAAATGATAGTAAGATATAAAAGGCTAAAAAAGCAGAGGCAAATTCTGCTTCATTTGAATTTATTTTATTAATAAAATATCTTACAAAGGATTCGATTTTTTTCATTAAAACTCCTAAAAATTAATATTCTTCTGTATTATACTATAAAAGAAATGAAGAATAAAGCGAGGAAAATATATTATAAATAACGATTATGGTATAATTTTACTGAGGTTAAAATGAGAGAAGATAGAAGAAATAAAAAGTCAAGAAAAGTGAATAATAGAAGGCGAAGAAGACCTAAAAGAAGGCAAGGAACCAATAAATTTGTCTTAATTCTTCTAGCCTTATTATTTATAGTGGTAGTATATTTTGCCTTTTCTAAGTTATATAAACGTGCACACAAGCCGAGTGAAGCTGAAACTATTCAAGAAGAAAATCTAAGCCTTGATGAAAAATATCAAAAGGTAGAAAATATTCTTTCCAACTATAAGACAGACCTTACAAATAGGATAGATAATTATATTGAAAATAATAAGTTGACTAAAGAGAACATAAATGTAATGTATTTCAATCCATCTAAAGATAGGTATTATGTCTATGAAGCTGACAAGGATATAGCCATGAATAACCACAATATATTCATTGCTTCCATGCTTGTAGAGGACTTAAAAAAAGAAAATAAGATAGATGATAATATGACTATCAATACTGAAGAATACAAGGATAAAAACGACAAAGACTTTGTTGGAGAAAAGATTTCCTTGTATGAGGCTATAAGTAGGTCTATAAAAAATGGTAAAAATGCTGACATCCGAGCTATAGTTGATAAGATAAATAAGACTACAAGTGAAGATTGGAAGACACTTGCCAATAAAAGATATGGGATAAAAATCAGTGAAAAAAACGAGATGAAGCTTGATGATATAAAGAAAATCCTTACTTTACTTATATCTAAAGATCAAGAAACTGATTCTTACTTATATCCAAGGACCTTAAATATCATGCTTGAAAATGCAAGATCAAAGAAAGGTTTAGAAGGCTTAACTAAGCAAGAATTTATCGGGGTAGAATCTATTGTAAAATATAACTTTATCTTAGAAAATGGGATAATACTTGATGATGAAGGATATGTTTACATGATTCAGGGCAAGTATTCTGATTCAAATATCTTAAACCAATTAAGAACTATACTTATAGATTGGCATAATGAATACAAATAAATTGACTTTTTTATTTTATTATTATATATTAATTAAAATGCTATGATAAGAAGAGTAGCTAAAGCCCTTTTATTAACAGAGAGTCTAGTAGCTGAGAATAGACAATAAAAGTTTTAGTGAATAAAGCCTTGGAGCAGCCTTTCGGATTGTAAATGATGGAAGGACGTGGTTTGCACGTTACAGCAAAGAAGTATGATAGTACTTGCTAAGGTGTATATTGTGAGATGTACATAAATTTAGGTGGTAACGTGGAGAAATTCGCCCTAAGTCTAAGACTAGACTTAGGGTTTTTTAATACAAATTTTTAAGGAGAAATGATGAAAAATAGAGTATTAATTTTTATTTTGTCTTTCATTCTTATTTTTTCAATCTTTCCTCTAGGGGAGATTGGTGCTGAAGATAATAGGGATGAATTTAGGGTAGGAATGGAAGTTTCTTATGCGCCATTTAACTGGACCCAAACCAATGGTGGTAACGGAGCAGTGCCTGTACAGGGTTCGCAAGAATATGCCAATGGCTATGATGTGCAAATAGCCAAAATGGTGGCTGATAAATTGGGAAAGAAGTTAGTAGTAGTTAAAATCGAATGGGATGGACTTTTACCTGCCGTTCAATCAAATAAGATAGATGCTATTATAGCTGGGATGAGTCCTACCAAGGAAAGAGAAGAAGTCTTAGATTTCACACAATCCTATTATGAATCCAAATTAGTACTTGTTACTAGAAATGACAGTAAATATGCTAATGCAGAAAGCTTAGCAGATTTTTCTGGAGCTAGGGTGGTTGGACAGTTAAATACCTTCCATGATAGTGTAATAGACCAAATACCAGAAGTAATCCATTCAGAACCAATGTCTGACTTCTCATCTATGAGGGTGGCTATAGAAAGTGGTAAGATAGATGCTTATGTGGCGGAAAGGCCTGAAGGTATGGCTGCTGAACTAGCAAATCCAGCCTTTAAGATGGTTGAATTAGAAGAAGGATTTGAAACAAATCCAGAAGACACTTCAATAGCTATTGGATTAAATAAGGGATCAAGCTATCTTGACCCAATAAATGAAATTTTAGAAGAAATTTCTAGCCAAGATAAACAAGAAATAATGGATCAAATGATAAAAATCCAAGAAGCTGCTGACAATCAAGAAACAGTATGGTCGATATTTTCATCTAATTGGAAAATGTTTTTAAGGGGAACCCTTTTAACAGTTTTACTATCCCTAGTAGGTACCATGGCCGGTCTATTTATAGGCTTTATAGTAGCTGTAATCAGGACTGCTCCAAAGGCTAAAAACAAAATTCTTAACTTCTTATTAAACATATTGAAGATACTTACAAATATATATGTTCAAGTTATTAGAGGTACACCTATGATGGTGCAGGCTGTGTTATTCTATTATGGTTTGCAGCTATTCTTTGATATAAACACATCACCTATGGCTTCAGCCTTTATCATAGTTTCGATAAATACTGCAGCCTATATGGCCGAAGTGGTAAGGGCAGGAATCAATGCCATAGACAAGGGGCAAGTTGAAGCAGCTAAGGCTTTGGGCATGAACCATAGACAAACAATGGTTTATATAATCTTACCTCAGGTATTTAAGAATATTATTCCAAATGTGGGTAATGAATTTATTGTAAATATCAAGGATACTTCAGTGTTGAATGTTATTTCAGTTAATGAATTATTCTTCATAACTAAATCTATAGCCGGTGCAAATTTTAGGTTTTTCCAAACCTACTTTATTGCTTCAGCCATATATTTGATATTGACCTTGAGTATAACAAGCCTATTGAGATTATTAGAGAAAAAACTAGAAGGTGATTCTTCGTATGTGAAGATAGACCATGATGTGCTTTCTAGTGGAAATTAGGAGGAGATATGCCTATATTAGAAATTAAAGATTTGCATAAATCATTTGGAAATAATGAAATATTAAAGGGTGTAGATTTTTCTGTAGAAGAGGGACAAGTTATCACTATAATTGGTTCATCTGGATCAGGTAAATCTACCCTTCTAAGGTGTATAAACCTATTGGAAACACCTGATTCCGGACAAATAATTTTTCAAGGAAGAGACATTCTTCATGAAGATATAGAAGAAAATGACCATAGAAAAAACTTGGGAATGGTTTTTCAAAATTTCAACCTATTTAACAACCTTAATGTTTTAGATAACACCTGTATAGGTCAGACCAAGGTATTAAATAGAAGTAAAAAAGAAGCAGAAGAAAAAGCCTTATACTACCTAGGCTTAGTAGGAATGGATGCCTATAAAAATGCTAAGCCTCACCAGTTATCAGGTGGGCAAAAGCAGAGGGTTGCTATAGCTAGGGCAATCTCTATGGAGCCAAAAATCATACTATTTGATGAACCTACATCAGCCCTAGACCCTGAAATGGTAGGGGAAGTTTTGGCTACTATGAAGAAATTAGCTCAGTTAGGATTTACCATGATTGTTGTAACCCATGAAATGGACTTTGCTAGAGAAGTTTCGGACAGGGTAATTTTTATGGACCAAGGAAAGATTCTTGAAAACTTGGATCCTGAAACTATGTTTACAAACCCTAAGGAAAAGAGGACTAGAGAATTCTTGAAGTTATAAAACTGAAGTAGACTATGTGTGTTACAATAGTTGTAAATATAAATTTAAGGAGTATCTATGAAAGAAAGAGAATTAAGAGACTTAGGTCAAATGTATCATCCTTTTAAGGTTGAAAATTCGACCTTTAATCAAGCTAGAAAAGCCTGTAAAGAATTTAATGAATCTGAATCCTGGAAAGATACTAGTGCCTTTGAAAGATTAAAGAAAATTTTTGGCAAGGCTAGTGATACCATGGTGCTGACTCCTTATTTCTACTGTGACCATGTAGAAAATTTATATTTCGGCGAAAATTTTTATGCCAACACAGGTCTCATTATTTTGGATGAGGCCAAGGTGGTTTTTGGAGACAATGTATTTATTGGACCCAATGTCAATATCTACACAGCCATTCATCCTATAGATAAGGTGATTAGAGCTACAGAAGTTGAATTGGCAGCACCTGTGACTATTGGTGATGATGTCTGGATAGGAGGCAGTGTAGTTATAAATCCTGGAGTGACCATAGGGTCGGGGACGGTGATAGGTTCTGGATCTGTAGTTACAAAGGATATACCGGAAAATGTCGTTGCGGTTGGGAATCCTTGCAAGGTATTAAGAGAAATTACTAAGGAAGATGAAAAATATTGGCAAGACCAATATGATTTATATTTGGAAAGAACTAAAGATATGGAGTAAGAGATGAAAAGAGAAGATGTAAATATAAAGGAAACTTGGGACTTGTCCTTGATATATAAAAATGAAGAGTACTACAAAAAAGATTTAGAAGCTTATAAGGAATCTATAGATAATTTTGTTGAATCTTACAAGGGGAAAATCAAAGATTTTGAAGTTTTAGATAAGTCTCTTAAAGATTTTATAAAGGTAAATGAGTATGGGTCAAAACTTGGTGCTTACGCTTCCTTGCCTGTACAAGCCAATGCCTTTGATGAAAAAGCTGTTGAAAGATATTATGACCTTGTAGCTATAGGAAGCCAATATGGGGCAAAATTAGCCTTTTATGAAAATGAACTTTTAGACCTTGATAATGAAACTCTAGAAAAAGCTAAAGAAATTAAGGATTATAAGGTATATATTGAAGAATTGTTAGATAAAAAAGACAGGTTACTTTCTAAAGATGTAGAAGAAGCCTTGACTTCCTTATCTTCAACCCTATCATTTCCATATAGGTTATACAATGATACTAAATCTTTAGATATCCAATTCCCAGATTTCAATGTAGATGGAAAAGACTATAAGTTATCCTATAACAGTTTTGAAGGTGCTTACGAATACGACCAAGATACAAAAGTAAGAAGAAAAGCTTTTGAAACATTCTCTAAGACTATAGGTAAATACCAACATACAACAGCTTCAACTTACAATGCTCAAGTTCAAAAGGAAAAAACTCTTTCAAAAATGAGAGGCTATGAATCAGTAATAGACTACTTGTTAGATAGACAAAAGGTAAGCAGGGACCTCTACAACAGACAAATGGATGTCATCATGGAAGACCTAGCTCCACATATGAGAAAGTATGCTGGCATTTTGAAAAGAATTCATAATTTAGATGAGATTAGATATTCAGATTTGAAAATTGAAGTTGACCCAAATTATTCTGCAGAAATTAGCTTTGACCAGGCTAAAAACTATGTACTTGAAGGTTTACAAGTTATGGGTGAAGATTATATAGCTATCATGGAAGAAGCCTTTGAAAATAGGTGGATAGACTATGCCAACAATGATGGAAAATCAACAGGGGCCTTTGCATCCTCACCTTATGGTACACCATCATTCATACTGATGACCTTCAATGGAATCATGTCAGACGTGATGACCCTAGCCCACGAACTAGGTCATGCTGGCCACTTCCAATTAACCCATGAAAACCAATCAATATTAAATTCAGATCCTTCAATGTACTTTGTAGAAGCTCCATCTACTACAAATGAATTGATTGTAGAAAACCACTTGTTAAACATTGCTGATAAAAACAATGACTTAAGAATGAAGAGATGGGTCCTATCACAAATGGTAGCTAAAACCTATTACCACAACTTTGTGACCCACTTGTTGGAAGCTTATTATCAAAGAGAAGTATATAAGCTGGTTGACCAAGGTACAGACCTAAATGCAAAAATATTGAATAAGATATTTAAGGAAAGCCTAGAAAAATTCTGGGGAGATGCAGTAGTCTTAGATGAAGGTGCAGAACTAACCTGGATGAGACAACCACACTACTATATGGGACTTTATCCATACACATATTCTGCTGGATTGACAATAGGAACCCAAGTTTCTAAAAAAATTAGAAGTGAAGGAAGAGCTGCAGCAGACCAATGGAAAGAAGTACTAAAAATGGGCGGAACTCAAAGCCCAGAACAATTAGCAAAGGCCGCAAGAGTTGATGTTTCAACAGACCAACCATTAAAAGATACAGTAACTTATATAGGTTCTTTGATCAATCAGATTGAAGAAATTTCTAAAGAGTTGGGAGAAATATAAAAATTAAATAATTGATCAGCTGACCTCTGAAAAACAGAGATAAAAGCTTATTTGTTAGTTAAACCCTACAATCTGGATTCCGGATTGTAGGTTTTTTATATGATATAGGTCGAATGAATGATGGGAGAATTAGAGAATTTGGAATCTACATAACATGAATGAGAAAGTCTCCATTATTATTTGATTGAAAAGGTGTGGTAATCATGACAGGGGAAGAAAGTGCCAGAATACACATGACGATTAAGGTGTGGGATTCATGACAGGGGAAGAAAGTGCCAGAATACACATGACGATTAAGGTGTGGGATTCATTACAGTGGAAGAAAATGCCAGAATACACATGAAAATTGAAGCTTGGGATTCATGACAGGAGTAGCAAAGTCTAGAATAGACATGAAAATTGAGGTTTGGATGTCATGTCAGGCTGAATAAACATCTATTCTTACATGATTCAAAGTGCTCATAATTAAAACCTTCATAATCAGTCCGGTACAAAAGTCATGCTGGAATTCACAAAATCTTACAAACCATCATGACGCGAAGCTACAAAAAAACATGTTGGAATCGTCAAAAAGTCCAAAACCATCATGAAACGTTACCTTAAGACATCATGGTGGTTTTCGTGAAAACGACAAAACCAACATTACATTCCTGCCAAACAAGTCATGATGGTTTCTGTAAAAAGCTTAAAACAATCATGATCAGCTATCGACAAAAATCATGATGGAATACCAAAACCACTAAAATTCTTATTATCAAGTCGTCCAAAATCTTAATATGGAAAGTACAAAAACATCCAATTCCATACTCAGCAGTATTTTTTATATTTACCAATATATTTTCCAGCTATGGTAAAATTATATAGAGGTGACTTATGTTAGAATATTTTAAATCGACTGACCAACAAATTGATATATTAAAATCTAGGGGACTTATTATAAATGATGAAAAAAGAGCTAAGGACGTCTTGCTTAGATACAATTATTATAAAATAATAAATGCTACCCTTCCTTTTTTTACAGAAAAATCCGAAAATGGAAAGTTTAAATATAGGGAAGGAACTGACTTTTTAGACCTATACGAGGTCCATCATTTTGATAAGGAATTGAAAAAGGTATTGCTTTCTCAAATGCTTGAAATAGAAAGAATAGCAAGGTCTATCATTTCTTATAAATTTACTGAAAAACATCCTAAAAAGAATTCATATTTAAATATGGACAATTATAGTAAACAAGACAAGTCTTTTGTTTTGATAACTATTGACAGTATCAAAGAAACTATAGAAAAATATAGGGAAGAAGACAACTTCAATAAATCTATAAATTACTATATGAATAAATATGGTTTTGTACCTTTTTGGTTTATTATTAATTTCTTATCTTTTGGTAGAGTTGTTAACATATATGAAATCTTAGACTACAAATTAAAAGAAGATATAGCTGACGAATTTCAAAAGTTTGTAGAAGAGAATTTAGCTTTGGATATGAAAGAATTTTTAACACCATCCATGCTTGAGTCATTTTTGAAAAATGCAAAAGACATTAGAAATATAGCTGCCCACGATAATTTAATCTTGGGCCATATATTTGAAGATGTTGAATATTTCCAAAGCATCCATTCCAAATATGGAATAAAGAAAAATGATAAAAGAACTAAGCTTTTTGATAGTATGGTTATTCTTCAGGCTCTTATTCCACAGGCCTATTTTAAAAGTATTGAAAATGAAATCGAATCATTGGTAGAAGATTTAAAATCTAGAGTGGATGACAGGGCTTTTAACTTGATAATGGAATCCATAGGTTATAGGAAAGAGGTGGATGAATGAGATTTATGCATCTTGCAGACTTGCATTTAGGTAAAAATGTTAATGGATATTCTTTGATAAAGGACCAAGAATATGCCCTTGATCAAATAATAAAACTTCTTAAAAAAGAGGACATAGATACCTTGCTTATTGCTGGAGATATTTACCAAAGTTCAGTACCTAGTATAGAGGCTACAAAACTATTTTCTAAATTTTTATCTCAATTAAAAGATTTGAAAATTAGAGTTTTAATTATAAGTGGTAACCATGATTCGTCTGACAGGCTAGCTTATGCAAATAGCTTTTTGAAAGATTCTGAAATTTACATTTCTGATACCTATGGTGGTCAAATTGAATGTGTAAGACTTGAGGATGAATATGGGCAAATTAATTTTTACCTATTCCCTTACTTAAAACCTTCAGATGTCAGACCCTACTTCGAGGAAAAAATATCCAGCTATGAAGAGGCTATCAGGGCAGTTATAGATTCTATAGAAATAAATGAAGAGGAGAGAAATGTTATTCTTTCCCATCAGTTTATTTTAAATGCTGAATTGTCAGATTCAGAAGAAATATATGCTGGTTTATTAGAGGCTGTATCAGAAAAGCTATATGATAAGTTTGACTATGTAGCCCTAGGCCATATCCATAAAAAGCAAGACTTTTTGGGAGGGAAGGCCAGGTATCCTGGAGCCTTGCTAAAGTTTTCTGCAACAGAAGCTAACTATGATAAGAGCATAACTATAGTCGACTTAAAAGAAAAAAACAATTTAAGAGTTGAAGACTTTAAGATTGATTACTTAAGAGACATGAGGATAGTTAAAGGTCTTTATAAGGACATTATCGAAGCCTCAAAAAATGATGAATCAAGGAATGATTACATTCATATTGAACTTTTAGATGAAGATGAAATCTATGATGGTTTTAATCAATTAAGAAATATTTATCCAAATATTATGACCTATAAATATAAGGATAGGCAAGTAAATGTAGAAGATTTAGAAGATTTTGTTGAAAATACAGATAACAAAACACCACTTGATTTATTTACAGAATTTTATCAAACGATATTAGGTAAAGAGATAACAGAAGATAAGTTGGAAATTGTAAAAAATGAAATAGAAGAAATATGGGGGAATGATGAGAGTAACTAGGCTTGAACTCCAAGCTTTTGGACCCTTTAAAAACAAAGAGATAATTGATTTTGATAAGTTTGGTGAAGAAGGTTTATTCTTGATTTCTGGACAAACAGGGTCAGGGAAAACTTCTATTTTTGATGCAATTTCCTATGCATTATTCGATAGTTCTTCCACAGGTGATAGGAATGAAGCTATGTTGAGATATGCTGGAGCAGACTTAGATACAGACACCTATGTGAAGCTATCATTTGTCTATAGAAGTAAAGCTTATACTATAGAAAGGTATCCTGAATATCTTAGGAGTAAATTGAGAGGGCAAGGAACTACTCTTTCAAAAAAATCTGTAGAATTAAAATTACCAGATGGCCAATATATAAATGGTGTCAATGAAGTCAATGCCTATATAAAGGACTTATTGGGAATAAATAAAGACCAATTTAACCAAATCATGATGCTTGCTCAAGGTAAATTTATGAAATTTATAAAGGCCAGCAATGATGATAAGGCGAAATTGTTTAGAGAAATTTTTGCAACAGAAAAATTTAATAAACTTGAAAACAATATAAGAGAAAAATACTCTAAAATAAATTCGGACCTAAGTGTTTTAATGACAAGTAAAGAAAATACCATAGAAAACTTTATTGTGGCTTCTGAATATTATGATGATTTTATAGAAGCTAAACTTGCTTCAGGCCAAGAGTTGATTGACTTTATGCATAAGTACAGGGATACCCAAGAAACAGAAATACTTAAGCTTACAGAAAAGATTGATGTAGAAAGCAATATAATTAGCAAAGACAAGGCCCTATTGGATAAGGTCTATACTTATATAGAAACAAAAGAAAAGCTAGCAATAGCTCAAAACGATTTAGAACAAATAAAAATAGATTTTGAAGAAGCTAAAAAAGAATATGAGGGACTAGGTAAAAACGAAAAGCTTGTAATTGATTTAAATAGGACCTTAGACAGACTAAATGATGAAAAAGAAAAGCTTAAAATCATAGAAGATTTGAAAAAGAATATTTCTTCTTTGGAAGATGAAATCAATAGCCATGAAAAAAACTTGCTTGAAATTGAAACGGATATCAAAGATTTAACTAGTCAGTTTGACAAAATAGAAGAATTTATAAAAGAAAATTCAGCTAAAAAAGAAGAAAAAATAGTCTTTGAAAATAAAAAGGACAAACTTGAAGAAAAAGTTTCAAATCTAAAAGAAATCAAAAATCTGATAGATGACCTGGAAGATGTAATAAAAGACCACCAAGTTTTTGAAAATACTTATAGGCTAAAAAAAGAAGACTTAGAAAAAAAACAAGCTGAATATAAACATCTAGAAGATTTATACTTTGAATACCAAGCAGGTATATTGGCTTCCAAAATAGAAGAGGGTCAGGCATGCCCAGTTTGCGGGTCTACCCACCATCCAAATAAGGCATCATTAAGTGATTCTGTGCCTGAAAAGGAAGACTTAGACCAGGCAAAAGATCAAGTAAATTTATTATCTCAAGAATATGAAGAGATTAAACTTGCTTTAATAAATAAAAACAATGAAAAAGAAAACCTTGAAAAACAGATTGAAAATAAGTTAAATAAAGAAAATATAAAAAGAGATGATTTAGACAAGGCTCTGGAAGATAAGAAGGCTGACTTTGAACAAGTTAAAAATCAAATAAGTGATACGGAAAATATATTAACTGACCTTGAAACTAAAGAAGAGGACAAGATTGGATTAAAAAATAAAATCTCAGAAAAAGAAAAAAAATTAAAATCTATAAATGAACACTTAATATCTTTAAGAGAAAAGCTAAATAGTAATAAAGTAAGAAAAGAAGAGGAAATTAAGAAGATATCCTATGATAATCCTATAAAGTTAGATGAAGAGTTAGAAAATGTAAGTTTGCAACTTGAAAAATTAGATCAAGACATAAAAAATATTAAAACTAATTACCAAACAGCAAACAACAAGTACATTTCTAAATGTCAAGAAATAGATAGTCTAAAGGACTCCTTAAATGAAAAATACAATTTAGATCCGGAAAATATTGAATTAAGCTTGAAAGAAAAATCAGAGATATTAAAAGATTTAAGAGAAGACTTAACTAAATTCAAAGCAAACTTAATAACAAATAATAAGAATTTGGAGCTCTTAGAAAAAATTGAAAAAGATCTTGGGAAAAAGGAAAAAGATTATCAAAATTACACTGAAATTTATAAACTATTAACTGGGCAAGTAAGTGGAGTTGGCAAGGTGAAATTTGAAACCTTTATCCAACTAAAATATTTTGACCAAGTCTTACAGACAGCTAATAAGAGGCTTTATGAAATGACCCAGGGTAAGTTTTCTCTAAAGAGGAAGGTAAATCCTGCTAATAAAAACTCTCAAATGGGCTTAGATATAGAAGTTATAGACCACCACAATCAAACTACTAGAGATGTAAATACCCTATCAGGTGGGGAAGCCTTCCAGGCGTCCTTATCCCTAGCCTTAGGCTTGTCAGACATTGTTCAAATGAATGCGGGTGGTATACAATTAGATTCAATGTTTATAGATGAGGGATTCGGCACCTTGGATACGGAAACCCTAGCAAGTGTAATGAAAAACTTAAGTAAAATATCGAACTCAAATAAATTAGTAGGTATCATATCTCATGTAGATATACTTAAAGAACAAATAGACAAGCAGATACTGGTAGAGAAAAATAAATCCGGATATTCTAGAGTGGTTAAGCAAATTTATTGATTGAAATTTAATCTAGGTGTGATAATATCTATATTATGGAGTAAGAAATGAAGAAAAACATGAAGAGAAAAATTATGGGGCTTAGGTCATTAAAAACAATTATAGCTGTTACTATAGCTTACTTTGTAGGTTATTTTATACCTAATCTAAGTGAAGCAGTTATGGCGGCAGCTGCTATTACTGCTATGGATGTCTCTATTTCCGATTCTTTTAAATCAGGATTTGTCAGAATATTTACAAATATAATAGCTATTATAACATCCTTTATCCTTCAAAGTTTAAACTTAGTTAACCCGGTTGGGATAGCTATAGGACTGACCTTTATAATACTTTTGTGTAATTTGTTAAATGTTCAAAACCTTATAGGGACTACATCGATATTTTTTGTGTTTGTGGTTGATGTTGCCTACACCAATCAAAACCTAGAAATATATGCCCTTAACAGAATGATTGATACAGTACTTGGTACAATAATAGGTCTTTTAGTAAATGCTTGGATATTTAGGCCAAGGAGAGAGAAATATCTATTTAACTCATATAGGTCCACCTATATCGACCTTAGAAATGGTCTTAAAGATTTATTAGAAGAAGATAAGTCAGTTGACGAGTTTTATTTGATAGATAGTGTATCTCTTATCCATGACAATACCAAAAGACTAAGAAATGATACCAGAATCAAAATGAATGAGGGAATAAATTCCATAACTGTATCAAAGCTAAACAACTTATTTAGGACAGCCCTAAGTCTAATCATAGAGCTAAATGAACTAGATGATTATCCTATAATAACTGAAAAAAATAGGGATGAATTAGCCCTATATTTTAAGGGGGATTTCAAGTTAGCCTTTGATGTAGGGGAACCCGTAAGCGAATTTGATGAAAGATATAATTACGAATTAAGCAAACTAATAGATACCCTAGAATCCATTGAATACAACCTTCATGAATATACGACCATGTATAATAGGATAAAAGACAGATGGTATCTTGAAAGAAAAAATTAGAGGCGAAGGCATGAAGAAAAATTTCTCCATGCTTTTATATTTTAAATATGAGGTGAAAAATTGAAAGATATAATAAGTTACTTGCCAGGGATTTTATTGACCATGCTTATAGCCTTTGTGGCAAGGTGGATAGAAAGTATCATGCCTATTCATATAATTGGGGGATCAGTGATTGCTCTATTTATAGGAATGCTTGTTAATTATTTTTATCCAAGAGTAAAAAAATTAAATAAGGGAATAAAATTTACTTCAAAAAGATTATTGAAATTGGCAATTATTTTATTAGGGGCATCATTAAATATTTCTATGGTACTGGAAGTAGGTAAACTTTCCTTATCTGTTATGGTATTTACCTTGTTCACTTGCTTTGGAGCGGGATATTTTATAGGTAAGGCCCTAGGATTGAATTGGAAGATGTCAAGCTTGATATCTGCAGGTACAGGTATATGTGGGGGTTCGGCAATTGCTGCCATAGCTCCAGTTATAGAAGCTGACGATGTGGATATAGCCTATGGCTTAAGTGCTACATTTTTATTTGATATGCTTATGATTTTAGCCTTCCCTATAATGGGGCGCTACCTAGGCTTGTCAGATATTGCTTATGGGCTTTGGACCGGTACTGCTGTTAACGATACTTCATCTGTAGTGGCAGCAGGCTATGCATTTTCAGAAGCTGCCGGAGACTTCGCAACTACAGTAAAATTGACCAGGACACTGTCTATAATACCAACAGTTATTTGTTTTTCCTTGATATATGCTCATGTTCAAAAGAAAGCCAACAAAGTCGACCAAGGAAGAGGTCTTCATATAGCTAAGATTATACCTTGGTTTATACTTGGATTTTTAGCCCTAGTAATGGTAAATACTTTAGGTTATATAAGTGCTGATCTTTCAGAAGTATTGAAGAAAATATCCAAGTTTTTAATGGTGGCAGCCCTGGCGGCTATTGGATTGAATACAGACCTCAAAGATATGAAAAAAGCAGGCCTTAAACCAATGGTCCATGGCTTTATAATTTCTTTATTGGTTGTTTTAGTTTCAATCCTAGTTATTTATCTAATGGGGAAAATTTAACCAATAAAAAAGCTAATCCTCTTAGATAAAATATCTAAAGGGATTAGCTAAACGATCGCTTGTCACCTGCAAGTTTTTAATATGGGTGAGAGATCCATTGAGAAAAATTAAAAACTTGCTACACTATTGACAGCTCAAAATAGTTGGTACCTAGAAAAACGGTGACCATAATTCTAGATAAACGCTAGGAGACTAGCGTTAGTTGGACCATCTCCATACATATATAATAGCAAATTTAAAAAGAAAAAAACTATCAACATTGTTACAAAATGTTAATAGTTTTTTTCTTTATCTATTTAAATATTTTTGCATTTCTTCTTCAGGTACTAGGTTACCACCTGTAGCCCAGCAGATGTGTGTTGCATTTTCCATTTTATCAAGCAAGTTATTATCCTTTAGATATTTTAAGGATTCTTCATGGTTAAATAGGCCAACTGCACCAGCTATGGAAGCACATGAGGAAGGCTCAATCCTTATATCTTCTAGCCTATCTAGGTCTCTTAAGTGGTCAAATAATTCATCATCTTCACAAGTGATTACACCTGATAATAAAGTTTGTAGGTTTTCACCTGAAAACTTAGATGGTCTAGCAACTGATAGTCCATCAGCTTCTGTGATTCCATCGATACCAAGATCATGCACTGAAACGTTTGAATGTAATTTTGTAGAAGCCCCAATTAAAAATGATGGTATATGGGTTGTTTCTACAAAGAATGCGTGGACATTGTCACCTAATACTTTTCTAAAGCCGAAGGCAACACCGCCAGAAGATCCACCTACACCACAAGGGCAGTAAACAAATACAGGATGGTCTTCATCAACCTTGATTCCCATTTCTTTTAATTGCTTTTCAGTCCTGATAGCTGAAGTTGAATAACCCTTGAAAAGTATCTTTGAGTTTTCATCATCAACAAAGTATGAATATGGGTCCTTATCAGAAATTTTTCTAGCTTCACTTATAGCAAAAGAAAATTCACCATCATATTCGATTACAGTAGCACCTCTTTCTCTTAGGTGGTCTTTTTTCCATTGTTTAGCGTCATTTGACATATGGACAATAGCATTAAAACCAAGTGCTGCAGCCATTACACCTACGGATATACCAAGGTTACCTGTTGAAGCAACTTGTACTGTATATTGTGAGAATAAATCTTTAAATTCATCATTTAAAAATTGAGTGTAATCTTTATTTTCATCAATTAGCTTATGTTCTTTGGCTAAAGTTTCAGAAAAAACTAAAACCTCATATAGGCCACCCCTAGCTTTTATAGATCCTACAACTGGCATGTGTGAATCTAATTTTAAATAAAGATTCCCTTTAAGACCATATTTATTTTTATATTCTTCTTCCATCTTTGTTAGGTGTACTAGGTCTGATTCTAAAATACCCCTTGTTTCTATAATCTCTGGAAATTCATCAGAAAATAATTCTACTAATAGAGGTCCAAATTTTGTAAATCTTTCATTAGCTTCTTCTATATCTTCATATGTAAATTCAACATTTTCCCAAGCTTCTTTTCCTGTTTTTCTATCTGGATTTATCCAAACAGTAGGTTCAAGTCTGGCAACTTTGGCTAAAATTGGGCTTTTGCTTATTAATTCATCAACTGTATACAAGATACACCTCCTTATAAATACTTATCTTACATTGTACCACTATGGGGTGAAAAATGTAATAGTCTAGTAAAAAATAATATTTTAAGAAAACGGTATCTTTATCATAAATAGCATTTTTAATATGGATATATTTATTAAATATAATAATTGAAAAAATTATGCTTAGTTTACCATAATAAAATTGCTATAAGATTAAACTTGATATAATATTAATTGTTAATACATATTAAGGAGGAAACATGTATAGACAAAAAAGAATATTGGCATTTTTATTAGCCTTAATAGTTGGACTAGCACCAATTTCAACTGTATATGCTAACAATACTGAAAGCACAACAGTTAAAGAAGTAGCTCAAATAGAAACTGAAGTTAAGTACATATCAAAATATGGTAATATAACTGTCGCAGTTTCACCCAAGGATTTTTTAGACAAGGGTTTTGAATATGGTGACATAATAGAAGTTACTGTAGGAGATAACAAGCTAGAAATGCCTTTTGGTAAAAATTATAGTGATGTGGATACAAAATCACTAGTAACCATACATAATTATGATGAGAAGCATAAAGACGCAGAAAATGTTATTATTACTGCGATAAATATGGGGAATTTTTCTAAAACATATGGGGTAAAAGTCGGAGACAAAGTTACATATAAAATGGCGGAAAAAGAAGGTTACCTTGCAGAATATCAATTAAGACAATTAACAAGGACCAATGACATAAAAGATTACGACAATGACCCTGTGAAATTTGCTAACTTTAGACCTATGAATACAAGTAAGATTGCTAAAAATATGTTTTATAGGTCATCAAATCCAATAAACAACGTTATATCAAGAGCTTCATATGCTAATAAACTAGTAGAAGAAGCTGGTATAAAGGCTGTAATGAACCTGGCAGATACACCTGCAGATATAGAAGGATATGCATTAAAAGAAGATTTTAGTTCTAAATATTACTACAAATTGTTTAAAGATGGAAAAGTTATTCCTTTAAGTATGTCAGTAGATATATCTGGTAAGGACTTTTCTGAAAAATTAAATAGGGGTGTGAAATTTATTCTACAGCATGAGGGACCATACCTAGTTCATTGTAATGAAGGCAAAGACAGGGCAGGATTTGTATCTGCTGTTTTAGAAGCTCTAGCAGGATCTTCATTTGATGAGATTGTAGAAGACTATATGATAACCTATGAAAACTACTACGATGTTGAAAAAAATAGTGAACAATATCATAAAATAGCCCAATCTAACATTGTTACATCAATGCTTCAAACTGTTGCAAATGTAGACAAAAAGACAGATCCTAAGACAATAAATTGGGAAGAAGCAGCTAAAAGATACTTTAGAGAAGATGTAAAATTAACAGAAGATGAAATTACAGATTTACAAATTTTATTAAGAAAAGGGTCATTAAAAACTGAAGAAGATTCACAAGAATGGTCTGGTCAAATAAGAGAAATAGAAAAATATGGTCATGGTCAAACTGATATCACTATAAAAGATTTCTTAGCTATGGGTTATGAATTTGGTGATATTTTAGAAGTTGAATTTGACAATGGCTATAAGATTTCAGGACCATTTTTAGATAACTACTTTGTTGAACAAGGCGAATTTTTAGTAAGAGCCTACCCAGGACATGAATATGTTGGATTATGTATAAATTATGGCAAATTAAATGAGATTGCTGGAATTAAAGTAGGAAGCAAGTTTAAGATTAGCATGAAAGAAAAGGCTGGATACTTAACTCAATACGAGATTAGAAAGCTCGAAAGATCAAATGATATTAAAGATTATGACAATGATCCGGTAAAATTTGCTAACTTTAGAATGTTAAATAATGGAAATATAAGAGATAAGATTATTTATAGAAGCTCAAGCCCTATCAATAATATATTAGGAAGAGCATCTTATGCTGATGATTTAATTAAGAAACATGATATAAAATATGTAATTAACTTCTCTGACACTAAAGAAGATATAGAAAAATATATCAAGACAGAAGATTTTAATTCACCTTATTACAAAGACTTGTATGAAAAAGGTAATGTGTTAGCTCTAAATATAGGACTTGCTTACAAGAGTGATGACTTCCAACAAGTTATGACTCAAGCCTTAGAATTTATAGCTAAAAATGAAGGACCATTCTTATTCCACTGTATAGAAGGTAAGGATAGGACAGGTTACTTTGGAGCCTTGGTAAGTGCATTGATGGGAGCAAGTAAGGAAGAAATAGTTAATGACTATATGAAGACTTATGAAAACTTCTATGGAGTAACTAAGGCTAACAAGGAAAAATATGATTTAATAGCTAATGATGTCTTAGATATGCTTAAATATATAACTGGATCTAATGATTTAGATAATATAAATATCCAAGAAAAAGCTAGAGCCTTTGTATTAGAAAAAGGTTTAAGCGAAAAAGATTTAGACCTTGTGATTAAGCGTTTATCAAAGGTTGAAAATATAAAAGTAGAAGTTAAAAAACCTGTTAAGTCTAGCCCAAAAACCAATGACTTTGGTATAATGGCATTGACTTCAAATCTTGTAATATTATCAGTTCTTTATCTAGGAACAAAAAATAAAAAGAATAAACTTAGCTAAGTAAGTAAAAAGCTGTTGCATTAACCTTGCAACAGCTTTTGCTATTATTTATCTTCTTCTTTATCTTTTGCTATTATTTATCTTCTTCTTTATCTTTTTCTTCTAATTCTTCTTCGTCTAATTGGTGTTCTTTTTCTAAGTTTTCTTGTTGTTTTAGTTCAGCTTCTTTTTCTTCTAATAAGGCTCTTTCCAAATCTTTTCTTTCCATATTTCCTCCTAATAATTATCTTAATTTAATTATACCCAAAAATAAAAATAATAAAATTATAGGACCATACTTTCTTCTATCGCCTGTAATTGAATATTTAGGGCTATTGTGATAATATTTAAGCATATAATTTACATATTGGAGGGAAAATGGACGTACCACAGGGGTCTAGTGTCCCCATCAATTTTGAGGGGAATTTAACTGGACAAATTATATTAATAATATTACTTACTTTAATAAATGCTTTTTTCTCAGCAGCAGAAATGGCTATGGTCTCTGTAGACCAAAACAAACTTAGAAATGATGCTGATGATGGAGACAAAAAAGCTCAAAAGATTTTAAATCTTTTAGACAACCAATCAAACCTGCTATCTGTTATACAAATAGCTATTACATTATCAGGATTTTTCAATTCAGCAGCAGCTGCAACAGGGATATCACTTAAATTAGCTAGCTGGTTAGGGACATTCAATATACAATATGCTGTTACCATAGCCCAAGTTCTTATAACCATATTGCTATCCTTCATCACTATAGTATTTGGTGAATTAGTACCAAAAAGAGTTGCTATAGCCCAAAGTGAAAAAATAGCTAGGATGTCAGTAAATGTCATGGCTGTAACTAATGCTATATTCAGACCTTTTGTATGGCTACTATCATCAACAACAAACTTAGTTCTAAAAATATTTGGAATGAAAACTGATGATGTTGAAGGTAAAATCACTATAAATGACATAAAGTCTTTAGTTAAACTAGGACATTCACAAGGGGTAATAGACAAGGTTGAAAGCGAAATGATCAATTCAGTTATATCTTTTGACGAAACCTTTGCTGAAGAAATCATGACACCAAGGACTGAAGTTTTCATGATAGATATTGAAGATAATTTCCTTGAATACAAGGATGAAATGTTGTCATTAAAATATTCTAGGATACCAGTTTACAGTGAGGATATAGATAATATAATAGGTATACTATATTTAAAGAACTATCTATTAGAAGCCTATGTTAGAGGCTTTGAAAATGTAAAAATAGATAAGATATTAAAACCTGCATATTTTGTACCTGAAAGAAAAAATATCAACGAATTATTTAATGAATTACAAACCAACAACCAACATATGGCCCTGCTTATAGATGAATATGGTGGATTTGCTGGACTAGTTACTATGGAAGACCTTATTGAAGAAATAGTAGGGGACATAGATGACGAATATGATACTAGTGATCCGGAAATTACCGAGATTGCAAGAAATGTCTACCAATTAAAGGCTTCTATGAGTATCAAGGATTTCAACAACTTTACTGGAAATGAAATAGATGAAGAAAGCGATGACTATGACACTATAGGTGGTTTCATAATTTATCTTTTAGGCTACATTCCAAATGATGGAGATACTCCACATTTAGAATATGACAATTTAGATATAGAAGTTTTAAAGGTTCAAGATAAGAGGATAGTTGAAGTTAAAATCACTGTCTATGATGAATTTGATAATCAAAGACCAGAAAAAGAAGAGGAAGATAAGAATGAAGAAGATTAAAAAAGCTGTCGTACCAGTTGCTGGTATGGGAACTAGATTTCTGCCATTTACCAAAGCTGTTCCTAAGGAAATGCTACCAATAATAGCAACACCAACCATTCAAATCATAGTTGAAGAGTTGGTTGACTCTGGTATAGAAGAAATATTATTCATTACAAATAGATATAAGCATCCAATTGAGGATCATTTTGATTATTCTTTTGAATTGGAAGCTAAGTTGGAAGCGAATGGTAAGGATGACCAATATGAAGAAATCAGAAGAATAGCTGACCAAGCTAATTTCTACTATAAGAGACAAAAGGAAACCAAGGGTCTAGGCCATGCTATCTTGCAGGGTAAAGAATTTGTCGGAGATGATCCCTTTGTAGTTGTCTTGGGTGATGATATAGTCTATAATCCTGACCAACCTGCCATAGGCCAACTTATAGAAAGATTTTATGAGCTTGAAAAGGATGTTGTAGGCTGTAAAAAAGTGCCTATGACTGAAATAAATAAGTATGGATCAATAGAAGCTGATCAAATAGATGACAGGACCTATGATATCAAATATTGTATAGAAAAACCTAGTATAGAAGATGCGCCATCTGATGTAGCTATCCTAGGAAGGTATGTATTTACCCCTAAAATTTTTGACCACATAGAAAAAACAAAACCAGGAGTAGGTGGAGAAATCCAAATTACTGATTCCATTGATAGCTTAGCTAAAAGTGATGGTGTCTATGGTTACATCTATGAGGGTAAGAGATATGATGTGGGAAGTAAGCTTGGATTTTTAGAAGCGACTGTAGAATATGCCTTGAGAGATGAAGAAGTAGGCAAAGAATTTGCAGAGTATTTGAAGAAAATAAAATAGATACTATAAATTTACATTTGTAACTGATCGATATGAGTATGTGAAAAATACTTTTATTGGTCAGTTTTTTTTACTTCAGAATAGAATATCCAAAAATTCAAAATAGATATTTAATATTGAAAATAAATATTTATTAATATATAATGATAATGAATAAACAAGGAGGATCCCTATGAAAACAAATAACAAAGAAAACACACTTTTTAAATCGATTAATAAATCGAAAGTTAATCTCAAGATTTTACTCTTAATTATGGTTGTTGCTTTTGTAGCTACTTCTTGCAAAGATAATAGTATTAGCCAAGAGAACGAAAAAGCTAAACAAACACAGAATGAAGTAGAAAATAATACTAAGGCTGAAAAAGATAATCTTTATAAAGATAGGGATAAGATATCAAATCTTATAAATCAAAATAAAATTTTTAATGAAGAAATAAACTACAAGATTGTTGACAGTGAACCTATAATTTATATTCTTTTAAAAAATGAAGAGATAGAGCTTGAAGATCTAGACAAAATAAAAGTAGGTATATCAATAAATGATTTTGATGAAGGAAAGTCAACTTTTTCAAATTTTGATAAATCAAGAAAATATTGGGAATTAGAGTTAAAAGAAGGAAAGTTAGAAGGGATATATGATATAAATATTTCAAAAGACTCTGATTTGCTAGATGATGAAGATAGGGAAGTCTTGATGAGTGATGTCAAGAAAGTGTTAATAATTAATATTTTTGTTGACGAGGATAGTCCAGTTAAGATTATAAACCATATATTGGAGAAGGATTCTGGATTGTAAAATATAAATTTCGAATTAAATAATAAACCCCAAAATCTGCTTTCAAAAATCAGTTTTTTGGGGTTGAATTTTTATTATAAATTTATGAAACCACATTTATTGGCTTATTATTTAAGAATGCCTCAATATTTTCTAAAGTAATTTCAGCTCTCTTAATCATAGACTCTTCTGTGAAGTATGCTATATGAGGGCTTAACAAAGTATTTTTGGCACTTAGCAGAGGATCATTTTCTAAGAGAGGTGGTTCTATATCAAAGACATCTATTCCTGCTCCTGCTATCAGACTGTTATTTAGAGCATCCTTTAGGGCTTCATTGTCTACAATTTGCCCCCTTGCACAGTTTATAAAGATGACATCTTTTTTCATAAGTTTAAATTCATTCTCTCCAATCAGTCTTTCTGTACTCTTGTTATAAGGTAGGTGAAGGCTTACGATATCAGATTGTTTTAATAAATCTTCAAGTGATAGGTATTTTCCACCTAAATCTAAAATTTCTTTCTTTTCACTATTTGAGTATGCTAGGATTTCACAACCAAAGGCATGGAAGAGTTTAGCAGTCTCACAACCAATTGCGCCTGTTCCTATAATTCCAACCTTTTTACCTCTTAGTTCTCTAAATCTATAACCCGACTTAGTCTTAAGTTCTCTTGTTTTCTCATCCATTGAAATTATATTTCTATAAAGGTCGAGAGCCATTCCTACTGCTAGTTCTGCAACAGCAGTATTTGCATAGCCGGAAGCATTTGAAACAAGGATATTTCTTTCCTCGCAAGCTTCCATGTCCACATGGTCAAAACCGGTGAAGGCAACAGCTATCGTCTTTAAGTTTTTAGCACTTTTAATAGCCTTTGCTCCAATTGGACTATTGGCTATAACTAGGATGTCAGTGTCTTTCATTCTTTCAATCTGTTCATCTTCATCTTTTGCAATGGTATCATAAATCTCCAATTCATGGCCACTGTCAGTAAGTTTCTTAAAAATATCTCTAAGTAGGTCCTTTTTAACTGCAAGAGGTTCTAAAACAGTTATATTCATAATTACTCCCTTCATTGTCTAAAAGTCTAGTCCTTTTCTTTGCATGCTTATTGATAAAATGATGCCCATCAATGTAAGGTTGATCATTTGGAAGGTTCCTCCACTAGAAACAAAGGGAAGAGGAATCCCTGTTACAGGCATTAGCTTCATGGTCATACCTACATTTTCAAATATATGAATAAATAATAGGGCGAATACTCCAATAACAAAGCTTGTATGGTATAGCTCATCTGCATTCAGGGCTATTACATAAAGTCGCCAGAGCATTATTCCATATAGGATTATCAAGCTTGCACCACCGATAAATCCGAAATCTTCAACTAAAACGGGGAAGATAAAGTCGGTTTCTTGGGCCGGTATATAGGAGTTTTGTGTGAATGGACCCTGCTTGTAACCTCGTCCGGTTAAAAGACCAGATCCTAATGCAATCAAGCCTCTATCAGTCTGATGGGTTGAAACTTCAAGGTTTCTGGAACCATCTCTAAAGTCTAAAATCCTATTTTTTGCATAACCTTCTAATTTATTCCAGATAAATGGCAAACTTATAAGTAAGATTACTGTAAATATAGCTAATAGTTTCAATATGTTTTTCCAGGATATGCCTGAGACAAATAGCATAGCAACTGTAACAAAAGCTAGAACAAGGGCTGTACCCAGGTCGTTTTGAAGGATTATCAATCCTACAGGTATTGCGCCTAAAATTATATAAGAAATAATGAATTTCCAAGAATTAACCTTGTTTTTATTTTCTCCTATGTAACTAGATAAGAATATTATCTGAAAAACCTTTGATATTTCTGAAGGTTGTAAGTTTATAGGTCCTAGTCTTAACCAAAGATTTGCACCCCATTCTTCACCACCAACACCCTTTACTATAGTTAATCCTATGAGACCAACTGACAAAGCGTAAAAGACCCATTTTATTTTCCTTAAAAAATCAAGGTCTAGCAGGAATATAAATAAAATTAAGAATATACCAACTATGGTGGCAAATAATTGTGATTTGATAGTTCTATTCAAGGGTGTCAAGGCTGATGATAGGACTACTAGTCCAAAAACTACCAGGGCTAAGAGTGTAAACACAAGAATAGAATCTATTTTTTTAAAGTCTTTTTTTGATAAGTTAAACATAAATTTTCTCCGTAAATCTAAAGCTAGCAATGTGTTATAATTCATTATAGAACAAATAACCATAATTATAAAGTAGAAAAGGAGGAGTGATGGCTAATAGGGTAAGGCTTAGTAAAGAGGAAAAACTTGAAGCTATAAGGATCCTATTTGATTATTTCCCTGATGCTGGACCAGAGCTTGATTTTACAAATGACTTTGAACTTTTATGTGCTGTTTTGCTATCAGCTCAGACGACTGATAGGCAGGTCAACAAGGTGACTCCTAAATTATTTGAAAAATATCCAAATCCAGAATCTTATTTAAATGCAGATATAAAAGACATAGAAGAGGCTATCAAAAGTATTGGCCTTTATAGAACTAAGGCTAAAAATCTAAAGGCTATGGCTTCTATGTTGGTAGAAAATTTTGATGGTAAGGTTCCAAATACGAGAGAAGATTTGATGAAGCTTCCTGGAGTGGGCAGAAAAACTGCCAATGTAGTTTTATCCACAGCCTTTGGTGAGCCGGCTATTGCGGTGGATACCCATGTCCACAGGTGTGCAAATAGGATAGGATTGGTTGATACCAGCAATGTTGAAGATACTGAAAAAGAACTTATGAAACTTTTACCTAAAGAAATGTGGACCAAGGCCCACCATGTATTGATATTTTACGGAAGAAGGATATCAACTGCAAGAAATCCTGACTGTGAAAATGATCCGATTAAACATATAAGTTTACATTGTAGGGGCTTGTTAGATCCTAGCAAAAAATAGGTTTAGGTATAGCTTAAGTTTTGTATGTGAAATACGATATAAAATTGACAAAAATCATGAATAATACTATGATATAAGATATTAATAATTAAAATCTATGATTAAGAAAGTAACTTATATTTTGACTTTAGAGAGGGTTCGGTTGGTGAAAGAACCAGGAAGGATATAAGTGAAGATCACTTAGGAGATGGTCTTTTGAATCTAGTAGGAAGACTCGTATTGGCTGCGTTAAGCTTAATGAAGACTATTTTATATAGTGAATTTGGGTGGTAACACGGTATAATCGTCCCAGCTTAGGCTGAGGCGATTTTTTTTATTGATGAAAAGGAGTAGAGATGACATTTAAACCATTAAATGATGGCCCTGTTAAAGATAGGGAACAGGCCACATCTAAATATTGGAAGGATATAAACTTATTGAATCTTTCCACAGAAACAAGAAAAGATGGTCCACACTATGTGTTTTATGATGGACCACCAACAGCAAACGGTAAACCAGGCATTCACCACGTTATTTCTCGTACCCTAAAGGATATGACAGTAAGATACAAGACTATGAAGGGCTATTACGTAGAAAGAAAAGCGGGTTGGGATACCCATGGTCTGCCAGTAGAAATCGAAGCTGAAAAGAAATTAGGATTAAATTCCAAGCAAGATATTGAAAAATACGGAGTAGAAGCCTTTAACAAGGTATGTAAGGAATCAGTATTTACCTACTCAAGCATGTGGAAGGACATGTCAGATAGGATGGCGTTTTTAGCTGATATGGACAAGCCATACATAACCATGGACAATGACTATATCGAAAGTGTATGGCACCTATTAGATGACTTCAACAAAAAAGGTCTTTTATATGAAGGGGCAAAGATTTTACCATATTGTCCAAGATGTGGTACAGGACTTGCTTCCCACGAAGTTGCTTTAGGCTATAAGGAAATCAAATCACAAACTGCTACAGTTAAATTTAAGAAAAAAGATAGTTATAATGAATATTTCCTAGCATGGACAACAACACCATGGACCCTACCTTCAAACGTTGCTATTACAGCTGGTCCAGACATTGACTACATAAAAGCAAAGCAAAATGACGAATATTACTATTTGGCAAAATCACTAGCTGACAAAGTTTTAGGCGAAGGTGAATATGAAATAGTAGAAGAAATGAAGGGTAAGGAGTTAGAGTACCTAGAATATGAACAACTACTTCCATTTGGTAAAGTGAATAAAAAAGCATTCTTTATTACCCTTGCCGACTATGTTTCCATCGAAGATGGTACAGGTTTGGTTCATTCTGCACCAGCCTTTGGTGAGGACGACTATCAAACAGGTTTGAAATATGATTTGCCTATGTTAAACCTAGTTGATGAAGATGGTAGATTTATAGGAACTCCATGGGAAGGCAGAGAAGTAATGGAAGCCGACCTTGACATAGTTATCTATTTAGGAGAAGAAGGTAAAATTTATTCTAAACAAAAAATGGAACACAACTATCCACACTGCTGGAGATGTGATACTCCATTGATTTATTATTCAAAACCTTCTTGGTATTTAGCTGTTACCAAGGTTAAAGACCAGATGATTGCTAATAACAATACAGTAAATTGGTTCCCAAGCTCAGTGGGTGAAAAGAGATTTGGTAACTGGTTAGAAAACCTAAAAGACTGGGCGATTTCAAGACAAAGATACTGGGGAACACCTCTACCAGTTTGGAGAAGCGAAGATGGAAAAATCATGACTGTTGGATCCAGACAAGAGTTGAAGGAAAAGGCAGTTGAAGATATAGATATAGAAACTTTGGACTTGCACAGGCCTCATGTAGACAACATTCATCTGAAAGACGAAGAAGGAACAATTTATACAAGGGTACCAGATGTAATGGACGTATGGTTTGACTCAGGTGCTATGCCATTTGCACAAAACCATTATCCATTTGAAAATACTGAAAACTTTGACCGCCTATATCCAGCAGACTTTATTTGTGAAGGTATCGACCAAACTAGGGGATGGTTCTATACATTGATGGCAATTTCTACAATGTATACAGGAAAACCAGCCTATAAAAATGTCTTGGTAAATGAATTAGTTTTAGACAAAGAAGGTAAAAAGATGTCTAAATCTAGAGGGAATACTTTGGACCCATTCGCCCTATTCGACAAGTATGGTGCAGATGCCGTTAGATTTTATTCAATATTTGTGTCGCCAGCCTGGGTGCCGACAAAATTTGATGAAGACGGTGTTAAGGAAGTTCAATCCAAGTTATTTAGAACCTTTAGAAACATTTATTCATTCTTCCAATTATATGCAAATACAGATGACATAGATCCAAGAAGCTTCAATATAGCTTATGAGGATAGAAGTGAAATAGACAGATGGCTATTGTCGAAATTTAACTCATTAGTAAAATACTATAATGAAAAAATGGATATCTTCGAATATACAGCAGTATCTAAGGCTATTACAGAATTTTTAGTAGAAGATTTTTCAAACTGGTATATAAGAAGAAATAGAAGAAGATTCTGGAAGTCAGATATAAATGACGATAAGAAGTCAGTTTACAATACAACCTACGAAGTATTGCTAGGATTGGCTAAGTTATTGGCTCCAATCACTCCATTTATTGCTGAAGAAATCTATGATAAGTTAACAGATGGAAAATCAGTTCACCTAGAAATGCTTCCAGAAGTTGACGAATCATTGATAGATTCACAATTAGAAGAAAAAATGGACCTAGTAAGAAAGGTAGTAAACTTGGGTAGGTCTTCAAGAGAAGATGCTCAAATCAAAGTAAGACAACCACTTTCAGAAATTCTATTAGATAAGACTTATGAAGGTTTGATAGGAGACTTATCAGACCTAATCAAGGAAGAATTAAATGTGAAAGAAGTTGTCTTTGCAGCTGACCTATCCGACTACATGAACTTTGAATTGAAACCAAACTTCCCAGTGGCTGGTCCAAGCCTAGGTAAGAAGATTGGCCTATTTGCTAAAAACTTGAAGTCAATCGAAAATCCAAAAGAATTTATAGACAAGCTAGAAGAAGGTCCAGTAAGCTTAGACCTACAAGACGAATCTATTGAGATTTCTAAGGATATGGTGGAAGTAAGAATATCTTCAAAAGAAGGATTCGACATAGCTATGGATAAAAATGTCTATGTAATCCTAGATACAGAACTTAGCGATGAGCTAATTGAAGAAGGTTACATGAGAGAATTTATATCCAAGATCCAACAAGAAAGAAAAGCTTCTGGCTTTGAAGTAACAGATGAAATTGAAATCTATTATGAAGCTGATGACGAACTAAGTTTAGCTCTTGAAAAACATAGGGCAGAAATAATGAAAGAAACCTTAGCTCAAAAATTAGAAAGAAAAGATCTGAATACAGAAGCTGAAGAATTAAACGATAAGACAGTGAAAATTGAATTAGTAAGATTATCTTAGTCGGATAATATAAAAGAGGAGGTTGCGAAATTTTTCGCAGCTTCTTTTTTGTGTATTTTGGTGTTTTTGGAAGAATGTCTGGGTGCAGAGTTTGGAACGAAGTAGATGAAAAGTTGAGAAATGTGCTAAAATGATTTATTGGAACTCCTCGGTAGTGGCACAAAATAAAAGAAAGACTAAGATATGCGCCAAATATTTTAGTGAAAAACTTTGAGAAAGGCACAAAATAGAGAGGAAAGTTGGAATATGCGCCAAAGTAAACCAAGGAGAATTTTAGAATTGGCGCAAAAGCTGGAAATATTCTAATAATGCGCCAAGTGCCTTGGTAAAGGTCCCTTGCTAGTGGCACAAACTTTAAGATTAATTTGGATTTGCGCCAAAATAGACTTGGAGATCCCTGTGAAATGGTGTAAAAGCTGAAAAAATTCTGAAAAAGTGCCAATTATTTTGATGAAGAGTCCTCGATAGTGGCGCAAAACAGATGAAAAGTTGGGAAATGCGCCAAAGCTAATTTGAAAATCATAAAATAGATTAGAAAAACGTTAATCATGTAAAGGGCAAAGGGATTTAAATTTACATGAGAAAATCGAGAAAAACTAGTGTAAATAAAAGATTAGATTCGAATTTACATGAGAATGCCTAAAATATTTCGCTGAATTCATGTAAATAAAAAGTAGAATTCAGATTTACATGAGAAAATCGAGAAAAACTAATGTAAATGAAAGATTAGGCTCGAATTTACATGAAGTCATCAAAGCCTATATATAAGAATCAAAATTGTAAATTCAGGGACTAGTTCAGAATTTGCACCTCGTCTTATCCTGAACTATTTTTGCAGCTAGGGATAGTTCAGATTTTAGACTTCGCCTTTTCCTGAACAAGTTTTGTGGTTGGAACTAGTTCAGATTTTAAACCTCGCCTTTTTCTGAACTATTTATTACTTCGATGTTTATATACCATAATTTCAATGATCAATTCCCCAGTTCGCTCAAATCCCAAGATCTCCTAAACCTATACTCTTTATAATCTCCAAATCCTCAAATATACTTAAATATCTAAAATCTCTAGTTGGGTAGCCGCGAAAAACCTCCGTTTTTTATACAAAAAATTGTTATTCTCACCACAAATGGGTATATATAACAATGTAATTGCTATTTATATCTATATATTATAAAATGTAATTTATAAGAGGAGATTTATGCAAAACTTAGTATTAATCACACAAGTAGCTTTTAGCATGGTTTCACCTATATTTTTAGCCTTGCTAATCGGTAGGTGGCTTGATAACAAATTGGGATTTAAGATGTTATTTTCACTTATATTCATTATTTTGGGAGTCTTAGCAGGATTCTTAAATGTTTATAAGTTGCTTACTGCTACGGATAAAAACAAGAAAGGTGAAGATCAGAGTGGAAGAAAACAATAAATATGTAAATTCTATAATTTACAAGAGTTTATTTTTGCTTTTATTTGAGATCATTATTTGTCTTGTTTTTTTTAATCAAAAAATCCAACTTGTCTTAGGTCTTATATTAGGTGGTGGTCTATCAATTGTATTTTTTAGACTCCTATATTACAACGTTATTGTTGCTATTGATAAGCCTCAAGATAAGGCTAAAAGATACATGGTGGCCAATTATTTTATAAGGTTTACCATAGCTGGATTGGTGTTAATTTTTGCTGCAAAATCAAGTTTATTCAACTTATATACTACTGGGTTTGCCTTGATGAATATCAAACTCACCCTTTATATAAATAACTTGTATACTCTTTTTAGTAATCGAAAGGAAGGGAAAAATGGACATTAGCATAGATTTTATGCTTAATGGAAATACCTACACTATACAACCTGAAATTGTAAATGTGACTATAGTATGTATTGTTTTATCAATACTAGGTATAATCATTGGGTATAAGGCTAAGAAGGCTGATTTTCGTGAAAACCCAAAAGGTTTGCTACTTCTAGGCGAAATGTTTGTTGAAACTATAGAAAATTTAGTTGAAGCAACAATGGGGAAGGCCAATCTTGGATTTGTTCCATATATTGGATCCTTAGTAATATTTCTAGCAGTATCAAACTTGCTTGGTTTGGTGGGATTAAAACCACCTCTATCAAATTATAATGTGGCTTTAGCTATGGCTTTAGTATCAGTTACCTTGATGCATGTAAATAATATTAGGTTCAACGGTATAGGTGGCTACATTAAAGGTTATTTCGAACCTTTAGGATTCTTGTTCCCAATTAATGTATTGGGAGAATTATCAACACCTATCTCAATGTCCTTTAGGATATTCGGTAATATCTTATCAGGTATGATAGTAACAACCCTAGCTTATAGTGCTTTGAATAGTTTATCAGTATTTGTTACACCATTCTTGGCACCAGCCTTACACGCATATTTTGATGTGTTTTCAGGGTTAATTCAGATGTTTGTATTTGTCATGTTGACCATGATAAATATAAATGGAGCAATTGGAGAAAGAACAAATTAATTAGGAGGAAAAAATGGGAAATATTTCAAGTGAAGCATTCATATTAGGTATGTCAGCACTAGGTGCTGGAATCGCCATGTTAGCAGGGGTAGGTCCAGGGATTGGACAAGGATACGCAGCTGGTAAGGCTGTAGAAGCAGTTGGTAGACAACCAGAAGCTAAGTCAGACATTATCCAAGTGTTACTAACAGGTGCTGCTGTTGCTGAAACAACAGGTATCTATGCATTAATCATTGCTATAATATTAGTAGTTTTACAACCATTAGTATAATTAAAACTAGGGGGGATAAATGGGTATTAAAATTAATGTAATCCCTGATTTTGTCAATATGGGTCAAACCCTTTTGGCAACTGCCATCCTATTTTTAGTACTTAGACATTTTCTTTTTAAACCTGTACAAGAGTTATTGGCTAAAAGAAAAGCTTACATCGAAGATGGTGTAAAAACAAAAGAAGAAGCCGATAAGCAATTAGAAAAGATGAATGAAGACTACCAGGCTAAAATTTTAGAAGCAAGGAAGGAATCTTCAGAAATCATATCTTCGGCCAGAGCCTATGGTGAAGATATAAAATCTAAGGCTGTTGAAGAGTCTAGAAAACTTGCCCAAGACGAATACGACAAGGGCATGATAAAACTAGAAAATGAAAAGAAAAAAGCTATGAAATCTATGAATGATGAAATAGTTGATATAGCTCTTTCAGCAACAGAAAAATTGCTTAAAGAAAAAACAAGTACAAATACTGATAAGGAGATGGTAAGGTCCTTGATATCGGATTTGGAGAAAACTTATGAATGAGAAAGTTGTTAAAGTTTATTCAGAAGCTTTTTTCGAACTATCTAAAGAAAAAAACAAACTAGACCAAAATAGGCAAGAATTAAAAGAGATAGAAGACATTTTAAAAGAACATAAAGAAATAAATCAAATTATTTCAAACCCAAATGTAAGCAAGGATGATAAAAAAGAATTGCTTGCTAAGTTGTTTGATGGTTTTGACAAGGATGTGATCAACCTACTTTATGTACTAGTTGATAAGTCTAGATTTGAGATTTTAATTGATTTAATTAGGGATTATAACCAAAGATATAAGGAAGAAAAAGGTATTATGGAAGGAATAGTGTATTCTGCAAGTAAACTTGATTCTTCTGATATGGATGACTTGGTTAATACATTAGAGAAAAAATATAAAAAACAAGTAGAGCTAACAAATGAAATTGATGAATCACTAATAAGTGGAGTATCAATTTACATTGAAGGTAACAGGATTGAAAATTCAGTTAAGAATAGACTTGAAAACTTAAGGGCTCGCTTGAAAAAGGAAGGTGAATAGATGAAATTAAAACCAGAAGAGATCTCATCAGTCATTAAATCAATGATTGATAAGTATGATCAAGATACTGAGATTTTTGAAGAAGGTTCAATAATCGAAGTTGGTGATGGTATTTCTCGTGTTCATGGACTAGAAAATGCTATGGCAGGTGAGCTATTAGAATTTGAAGGCTCAACCTATGGTATGGCTTTAAACCTTGAAGAAAACAATGTAGGTGTTGTTTTACTAGGGGATGATTCAAAATTAAAAGAAGGAGTTAAGGTAAAGAGAACTGGAAGAATCGTTGAAGTTCCAGTAGGTGACGCCCTTATAGGTAGGGTAGTAAACGCTCTTGGCCAACCAATAGATGGTAAGGGTCCTATAAAGACAGACAAGTATAGACCTATAGAATCACCAGCTCCAGAAGTTATTGAAAGACAGTCAGTTAACCAACCTCTACAAACTGGTATAAAGGCTATAGACTCCTTGATACCAATTGGTAAGGGACAAAGGGAATTAATCATTGGTGACAGACAAACAGGTAAGACAACCATAGCTACAGATACCATTTTAAACCAAAAGGGACAAGATGTTATTTGTATTTATGTAGCTATCGGACAAAAAGAATCCACAGTAGCCGGAATAGTGGAACTATTCGAAGAAAAAGGCGCTATGGATTACACAATAGTTTTATCTGAATCTGCAGCAAAATTAGCTCCTTTACAATATATAGCACCATATTCTGGTGTTGCTATGGCTGAAGAATTCATGCACCAAGGCAAGGATGTTTTAATAGTTTATGATGACTTGTCAAAACATGCTGTTGCCTATAGAGAAATGTCATTATTATTAAGAAGACCACCAGGACGTGAAGCTTACCCAGGTGATGTTTTCTACTTACATTCAAGATTGCTAGAAAGAGCAGCTAAATTATCAGATGAATTAGGTGGTGGATCAATTACAGCCCTACCTATAATTGAGACCCAAGATGGGGATATATCAGCATATATTCCTACAAACGTAATTTCAATTACTGACGGGCAAATATTCTTAGAATCTGAATTATTCTTTGCAGGACAAAGACCTGCTGTTAACTCTGGTCTATCAGTATCTAGAGTTGGTGGTTCTGCTCAATTGAAACCGATGAAAAAAGTATCAGGTGGTATCAAACTTGAACTAGCTCAATATAGAGAATTAGAAGCTTTCGCTCAATTTGGATCAGAACTAGATCCAGCTACTCAAAAAACCCTAGACAAAGGTGAAAGATTGATGGAAGTTATGAAGCAAGCTCAAGATTCACCAGTTGATGTTAGAGACCAAGTTGTTATCTTATATGCTGCAACAGAAGGTCACCTAGATGACATAGCTGTTGACAAGGTAAAAGAATTCGAGCTAGGTTTGCATGAATATATGCAAAATAGCCACTATGAATTAAGAGACAGAATTATAAGCGAAGAATTTGATGACGAAATCAAAAAGGAAATAGAAGAAGCGATTTTAGAATACAAGAAGACATTTGCTTAGAAAGAGGTATAAATGGCTAATCAAAAGGATATTAGAAGAAGAATCCAAAGTGTAGATTCCATTATGCAAATTACTAATGCCATGCAATTAGTTGCTTCTGCTAAGTTAAGAAAAATAAGGACCAGGTTGGAAAATACCAAGCCTTATTTTGATACAGTTTATCAAAATATCAATGAAATATTAGGATCTGTTAGTGAAACTACAGCCTTGATGGAAGAAAGACCAGTTAAAAATAGGGCTGTTATAGTTATAGCATCAGACAAGGGTCTAGCTGGTGGCTACAATAATAATGTAGTCAAAGAAGCTTTAAAGACTATACAAAGTGATCCGGAAGTAAACACCAAGGTATTTACTACCGGTATCAGATCTTTGGGATTGTTTAGAAGAAATGGCATCAAAGCCAATATCGACTTTTCACATATATCCAAAGAACCCTTGGCTGAAGATGCTGCAGTAATGGGCGAATATTTCACCAGAGCCTTTATAGATAAGGAATTTGATGAAGTGTACCTTGTTTATACAGAATTTAAGTCAATGATGAGTTTTGAACCTAAAACAGTAAAGTTATTACCTGCTTCTGGTTTTGACCATCATGAAGAAAAGGAAGAGGATTCATTAAATATAGAATATGAATTTGAGCCTTCAGCTCATTCTGTACTAACAAGGATGATAAAACAATATATTAATGTAACAGTTTATTCAGCTATTTTAGAATCCGCCGTATCCGAGCAAGCATCAAGATCAAATGCTATGGAATCGGCTACAACAAATGGAGAAGAATTAGTTGAAGAATTAGAATTACTATATAATAGAGCAAGACAGGCAGCAATCACTCAAGAAATTACTGAAATTGTTGGTGGAGCAGAGGCTCTTAATTAGATAGAAAGGAAAGTTATGGAAAAAGAAAATATAGGTAAGGTAGTCCAAGTTATAGGACCGGTGCTTGATATTAGATTTTCTTTAGGTTCTTTGCCAAAACTACTAAACTCTATAATTATCAAAAAAGATGATTTAGAGGTAGTAGCTGAAGTTTCCCAACATATAGGGGATGATACTGTAAGATGTATTGCAATGACATCAACCGATGGACTACAAAGAGGTGACAAAGCCGTAGATACTGGTAAACCAATATCAGTGCCTGTAGGTGACCAAACTCTTGGTAGACTCTTCAATGTTTTAGGTAAAACAATTGATAAGAAAGAAGAAATAGCTGAAAGTACTGAAAGAGCACCTATACATAACAAGGCTCCAGAATTTGAAGATTTAAAACCAGCTAATGAAATATTTGAAACTGGTATAAAGGTTATCGACCTTATGTGCCCATACGCAAAGGGTGGTAAGGTTGGTCTATTCGGTGGTGCCGGTGTAGGTAAGACAGTGCTTATACAAGAGTTAATAAACAACATTGCTACAGAACATGGTGGATATTCAGTATTTACAGGTGTTGGTGAAAGAACTAGAGAAGGTAATGACTTGTACTATGAAATGACAGAGTCAGGTGTTATCGACAAGACAGCCCTAGTTTTTGGACAGATGAACGAATCACCAGGAGCTAGAATGCGTGTTGCTTTAACAGGCTTGACCATGGCTGAACATTTCAGAGACCAACAAAACAAGGATGTTCTATTGTTTATCGATAACATCTTTAGATTTACCCAAGCAGGATCAGAAGTTTCTGCCTTACTAGGACGTATGCCTTCAGCTGTAGGTTATCAACCAACTTTAGCAACAGAAATGGGACAATTACAAGAAAGAATCACATCAACAAAAAATGGTTCTATTACATCAGTACAAGCTGTATATGTTCCAGCTGACGACTTGACTGACCCAGCTCCAGCTACAACCTTTAACCACTTAGATGCAACAACAGTTTTATCCAGATCTATATCAGAGCTAGGTATTTACCCAGCTGTAGATCCTTTGGAATCATCATCAAGAATCTTAAATGAAGATACAGTTGGTAAGAAACACTATGATGTAGCTAGAAGGGTTCAAGAAACCTTGCAAAAGTATAAAGACTTGCAAGATATTATATCCATTTTAGGTATGGATGAATTGTCAGAAGAAGACAAGATTATAGTTGCTAGGGCAAGGAAGATTCAAAGATTCTTATCACAACCCTTCCATGTAGCTGAAGTATTTACCGGCTACCAAGGACAATATGTTCCTTTGGAAGAAACCATTAGAGGATTTGAAGAAATCTTAGATGGTAAGCATGATGATATACCAGAATCTGCCTTCCTATACTGCGGAACAATAGAAGATGTGGTGGCAAAAGCTAATAAAGACAAATAGGAGGTAACAATGGATGAATTAAGACTAAAAATTGTTACTCCCGATAGAGAATTTTACAACGATACTATTGATACGCTAATAGCGAAATCTGAATTAGGTGAATTTGCTATATTAAAAAATCATCTACCAATGGTAGCTTCATTACAAATTTCTTATTTAAAAATAAAGAAAGATGGAGACTTTAGATTTGCTACAATTGCTGGTGGTTACCTAACTATGAAAGACAATGAGATAGTCGTAATCTCAGATGCCGTTGAATGGAGAGAAGAGATAGATAAAGAGAGAGCTATCAGAGCCAAGGAAGAAGCTGAAAGAAGACTTAAAGAAGCTAAAGATTCCTCTTCATTTGATAGGGCAGAACTTGAACTTAAAAAGGCTATCAATAGGTTAAATATAAAAGATTTATAGAAAAAACTGGATTTTATATCCAGTTTTTTTAGTATATAAAAAGCGTGTGGATTATCCACACGCTTTATAATCTTAGTAATTAATTTATTTTATTAGTTTTCGATATATTTAATTGTTGTTGCGCCCATCTTATCTGCAAATGATTCTGGGTTTGCATTTGAAATATCGTTAGGAATGTTGTCTGTTACACCATCAACATTATCAACTAATTTCTTGTAAATTTCATCGTATTGTTCTTTTGTGAATGTTTTGAATCTTGAGAAGTCTTCAGAAATTTGAACACCTTCTGTTTCAACACCGTGAACTTGAGCTTGTCCACCCTTGAATTGACCTTCAACAGCTTCTTTTGTTGCTAGGTATACTGAACCTTGTAAGTTCTTCATAGCTGATGTGATAACTTCTTGACCCATGTCTTTTTGGTCTACGTCAACACCAATCATTACAGCCTTGTTATCTTGTGCTGCTTTAAGTACTGATGAACCAATACCACCACCACATGAGAAGATTACTTCAGTTCCTTCTTGGAACCATGATGATGCCATTGTTTGGATTTCTGGTTTAGCTTCGAATGAACCTGTATAGTTGTATTTAACTTCTACTTTTATTCCTAATTCTTCTGCTGCGTGGTTAGCACCTGCTATAAATCCAAATCCGAATTTAATAACTGCTGGTACTGCTACCCCACCCATGAAACCTAATTTTGTGTAACCGTCTTTAACTGCTGCATAACCTGCTAAGAAACCTGATTGTTCTTCTTTATATAAAACAGCTGTTGTGTTTTCAGCGATTTTTACTTCTGTCTTACTTATTTTTGGTTCAAAGTCAACTGCTATAAACTTAATTTCTGGATGTTCAGATTGAGCTTGACCTACAGCTTCCTCGAATAGGTAACCAGGTGTTACAACAATTTTTGCTCCAGCTGCTATAGCTTGATCAATAGCTTGTTTATAAATTTGTTTACCTTCACCAGCTGGTCTTAAGTAGTTAGCTTTTACGCCAGCTTCTTTAGCGAATTGTTCTAAACCTTCAAATGAACCTTGGTTAAATGACTTGTCATCGATTGTACCTAAGTCTGTGATTAGGTATAATGAATTGTCATCTAATTCCATTTTACCTGCTTCTACACCAGTTTCTTTACCGGTTTCTGTACCTGTTTCTTTTACAGTTTCTTTACCAGTTTCCTTACCACCATTTGAACATGCAACTAATGATAATACTAGTACTAAAGCCAATAATAGAGATAAAACTCTCTTCATATTCATGTTTTTTCCTCCTAGAAAATTACAATGTTTTATAAAGCATCTCTGCCTAGTTTACTAAGATTCTTTACATTATATATTATAGCATAAGCAATTTTTTTTGTCATTAAATGTAAGTGTTTACATAGGGGATATTAAGAATATTTAATTGTAAAAATACCAAGAAATAGACAAAAAAAAGGCCAAGATACAAATGAGTATCTTGGTCTTAAAATTTTAATTTTATCTCTTACCCTTGTCAAATGGCACACCTGCAGCAGATGGAGCTGCTGACTTCTTAGATGTAAATACTAATGCAAGTATTGTTATTATATAAGGCATTATTTGGTATACAACTTGAGGTATGTTTAGATTTGCTAGGAATGGAATACCTGTATAAGCAGCTGATATGGCTTTTAATAAACCGAAGAAGAAGGCTGCTAAGGCTATATAGCCTGGCTTCCATTGACCAAATATCAATACAGCTATAGCTAGGAATCCGTAACCGGCTACTGAAGCGTTAAATTCTGTTGATATTGGTATAATGTAAACTAATCCACCAAGTCCACCTAAGGCTCCGGAGATTAGAACACCTGACCATCTGATACCTTTAACAGATACACCGGCTGCATCAGTTGCTTGAGGGAATTCACCCGCTGATCTTAACCTTAGTCCGAATGCAGTCTTATAGATTACAAATGAAGCTATTATTAAGATAGCGAATCCTATATAAGTAGTAATATAAGCGTTTTGGAAAAGTATCGGTCCAATAAATGGAAGGTCACCTAATACTGGAACTTTATCTATTCTAAATGCACCTGTAAAAGCAATTTGTTGGATACCAACCATTGATCTTGCTATAAAAATCGAGAAGGCTGGAGCAAACATATTTAAGGCTGTACCAGAAATTGTTTGGTCAGCTAACATATTTACAGATGCAAAAGCATGTAGGGCTGAATATATAATACCAGCTACGATAGCTAGAATCATTGCTATAAATAAGTTGAATTGCGTATTTCCAGTTTCTCCTCCTGAAAAGTGTAGGTAAATGGTACCTGCAAAGGCGCCCATTATCATGATACCTTCAAGTCCAATGTTGATTACCCCAGATCTTTCTGAGAACATAGCTGCTAGGGCAACTATCAATAGGGGAATTGAGAAGTACATTGTTTGTTGTAATAAGAAATATAAAGCGTTCATTATTTATCTCCTCCTTCCACTAGTTCATCGGTATTATCGATATTTGGGGCAGTTGTATTTTCTATTGTTTCTGCGTTGATATTTGAACCTTCATCTTTATTTTTTTTACTTAATAATTGCCTAAATAATACAGACAAGGCTGATACATATAGTATAAATGAAATAACCATTGTGATTAATTCAGGTGCATAACCATATGTTTGAATTGCTTGGCCACCCATCTTTAGATAGGAAATAAGTGCTGTTGATAAGAATACACCAATAGGTTCATTTAATCCTAAGAGGGCGATTGCTATACCGTCAAATCCCTCAGCAGGTATAACTTCTTGTACAGTCAAGTGGTTACCAGCTCCTGATAAGTATAGGGAAGCTCCACCAAAACCAGCAAGGGCACCAGCAATTGCCATTGATAACACTATAGCTTTATTTTCGTTAACACCAGCATATTTAGCTGCATGTCTGTTTAATCCAACTCCCTTTAATTCATAACCAAAGGTAGTTTTCTTTAAGATAATATAGATAATAATAACTGCTATTACTCCTAGGATAAATCCACCACCAGAAATTGTTCCAGGGAAAATTTTATCTAAGCCCATCTTAGGTATATGCGTTTCAATCGACACTGTATTGTTGTGTAATTGGTTATATAGACCTAATCTTTTAATTAAATAGTTAACTAAATACATGGATGAATAGTTAAGCATGATAGATGTGATAACTTCGTTAACATTTCTATAAGCCTTTAAGGCACCTACTATGGCACCCATTAAAGCTCCACCTATACCAGCAACTAAGAAAGCAACTATCCATAAAACACTTGGACTTACACTTGCTTCTAATTTAGCTGATACTAGGATTGCTAAAAATCCACCAACTAGGAATTGACCAGAAGCACCAATGTTAAATAGTCCAGTTTGGTAACCGAAGGCTACTGATAAACCGGTAAATAACAGTGGAGTCATATGGTAAAGCAAGTCACCAAAACCAGTTAAACCACGTGTAAATGGTCCTTGGAAAAATTTAGGTATAGCATTTGCTGCTTGTCCTGGGTTAGTTGCAACTATTACTATAACACCAACAACTAAACCTATTAATACTGCTATTATTGAAGGGGCAGCGGCTCTAAATATACCGGCTCCTTTTTTATGTTTATTAGTCATTTACTTTAACCTCCATACGCTTTGCACCAGACATATAAAGACCTAGTTCTTGTTCTGTAGTTGTACTTGGGGTAACTTCAGCAACGATTTCACCCTCATACATAACTAAGATTCTATCGGAAATACCTAGCACTTCACTTAGTTCAAATGATACTAGTAAAACACCTTTTCCGTTATTTCTATCATCTATAAGTCTGCTATGGATATATTCTATAGCACCAACGTCTAAACCACGAGTTGGTTGTACAGCTATAAGTAGGTCATGAGGTCTTTCGATTTCTCTAGCTACTATAGCCTTTTGTTGGTTACCACCAGACATTGAACGAGTGATTGTATCTGGTCCCTTACCTGCTCTAACATCATATTGGTCAATCAATACTTTTGAATAATTTCTAACTTCATCAAACTTGATAAATCCACCATTTTGGAAGGATGGTTCGAAGTATTGTTGTAATACCATGTTTTTTTGTAGGTCATAATCTAAGATTAAACCATGTTTGTGTCTGTCTTCTGGTATATGGGATAAACCATGAGTGTTTCTAAATCTTATATTTTTCTTTGAAATATCTTCATTATTTAATTCGATTGTACCTGTGTAATTGTCGATAAGTCCTGAAAGTGATTCAACTAATTCTGATTGACCATTTCCGTCTATACCGGCTATACATACAATTTCTCCAGCTCTTACATCAAAGTTAAGACCCTTTAGTTCTTTTTGGCCAGCTAAAGTATGGTCGATTGTCAAGTCTCTTACTTTAAGAACTCTATCGCCTAATTTAGGAGTACCAAGTTCAAAATTTAAATCAACCTTACGTCCAACCATCATTTCTGACATTTCTTCAACTGAAACTGAAGAAACAGGAACTGTACCGATTAATCTACCTTTTCTAAGTACTGTAACGGTATCAGCTACTTCCTTTATTTCATTTAACTTGTGGGTGATAAATATGATTGATTTACCTTCAGCAACAAGTTTTTTCATTATTTGAAGTAACTCTGTGATTTCTTGTGGTGTTAAAACTGCGGTAGGTTCGTCAAATATTAAAATATCATTGTCCCTATAAAGCATCTTGATGATTTCAACTCTTTGTTGCATACCAACAGTTATATCTTCGATTAAAGCATCTGGATCTATGTTGAAATTATACCTGTCAGATATTTCCATAGCTCTCTTACGAGCTTCTTTCATTTGTAATACACCACCCTTGGTTGTTTCTGCACCTAGGACAATGTTTTCTAGAACTGTAAAATTTTGTACCAATTTAAAGTGTTGGTGCACCATGCCGATACCATATTTTGTAGCTTCATTTGGGTCGGTAATATCTACCTCTTTACCCTTAACACGGATTGTACCTGAATCAGGCTCATATAATCCGAACAAAATGGACATAAGTGTAGACTTACCAGCTCCATTTTCTCCTAATAAAGCTAAAATTTCCCCTTCATGTAGGTTGATTGTAACATCTTCGTTAGCTACAACCCCCGGGAAGGTTTTTGTGATATCGAGCATTTCAATAACTTTTTTAGTCATTTCATCCTCCGTGAATTATCTGTTGCACGTAAAAAAGTGCATTCTATACAAAATGAGTATACCACAAAAAATAGCTAAATATCTAACCAGAAATGCATTCTTTATAAAAAAAGGCCAACGCTTTCAAAGGATTTTTACTTGAACATAATCTAAGCCCTAAAATCAGCGACGATTTGAAATATGAAAACAATTTAAAAATTAAAAAATATTAACATTTGTATCTTGTCGTATAAATAGAGCTGATCTATATATAATGTAAAATATAGAAATTTATATGCTAAAATAAGTATAGAGGTAAAAATGGATTACATAGACTTATTAAAAAACATAGACAGTAACAAATTGAAAAATATAAATTTAATACATGTAGATGAACCATATTTTATGGACTTGGCAAACAAAGTCTTAATCAAGGATTTTTTAGGGGAAGATTTTATTGATTTCAATTATGAAAAAATTAATTTTTCTGATTTAGACGGAGATATATTTGATACTAGTGTTGAAACCCTACCTTTTATGTCTGATAAAAGACTTATAGTAATTGAAGATTTTGATATAAACAAAGATTCTTTAAAAAAGAATGAAACTATATTAGATTTTATAAGTGAAAAATTTGAAAAATTTAATTCCTCAACCTATATCTTATTTATATATAGGGGAGACAAGTTATTTAAAGGAAAATTTGTGAAAAATCTTATCAAACATGGTGATCTTTATACATTCACAAGGTTAGATAAAAATAAATTTACTTCGTTTGTTCAAAAATACTTTTTATCAAAAGGTGTAAAGTTAGATTTTAGGTCAACAAGTTTGATAGTTGATAGGCTTAGATATCTTGATAGGGATGCAAGTAAAAATTTATTTGAGGTTGAAAACGAATTAAACAAATTGGCTAATAATATTAAGTCAAGCCAGCCTTCTTATGATGAAATAGAAGAATCTATCATAGATAGCTTTGAAGAAAAAATCTTTGGTTTGCTTGATTATATGTCTGCTAAAGATCCGGTAAAAGCTTTATCAGCCTATAAAACCATGGATGGTGAAGACAAGGTCATGATATATTTCATGATCATTAGACAAATAAGAAATATGATTTGTGTAAAGGATTGTGAACAAAAAAGAATTAACATGCAAACAGGTCAGTCATATTGTGGACTTGGAAATTACGAATATGGAAAACTCCAAAGATTTGTAAGAAGATTTGAAATGGATGATTTATTAAAAATCCACCATCTTTGTTATGAAGGTGAAGAGATGAGAAAGGCCTCAAAAAGAACCATGGATGAGATAATCACTAGAATAATATTAGAATTTTGTATAGCCTAAGAACAAGCTCTCAAGTAGGAGCTTGTTTTTTGTTTCTATGTATGATTGATATGAATAAGAATAAAGGTAAATTTAATAAAAACTAGAAAAACACGAACAATTCATCTATAATATATTTAATATTCGTAAAAGAGGTAGATAAAATGAAAAGAAGCGTAAGAATAGTTGAAATAACAAGAACTTTATTAAATAATCCAAATAAGATAATTCCTCTCGGGGAATTTACCCAAAGATTTAATTGTGCGAAGTCTTCTATAAGTGAAGACATTGCTATCATAAAAGAAACCTTCGACTTAAACAAAACAGGTATAATTGAGACGGTTTCTGGGGTAAATGGAGGAGTTAGATATATAACAGATATTTCCAAAGAAGAGGAAAAAATATATTTAGAAGAGCTAATAAAAGAATTAAATGATCCAAATAGAATTCTTCCTGGGGGCTATTTTTATCTATCAGATATAATTACAAATCCTGTTTATTTGAAGAAAATAGGGCGAATAATAGCTAGCAGGCATAAATTTGATGAAATTGACTATGTTCTTACGATTGCTACAAAAGGCATAAGTCTAGCTCAAGCTATAGCCTATGAACTGGGGATTCCTATTGTGATTGCGAGAAAAGAATCTAAAATTACTGAGGGTTCAACTGTTTCGGTGAAATATAGGTCTCAGTCAAGTCCTAACCTAGTTAAAAATATGGAAGTTGGTAGAGATAGTATAAAATCTGGTTCTAAGGTGTTAATAGTAGATGATTTCTTTAGGGGTGGAGGCTCTATCAATGGACTGGCTTCACTTGTTGAAATATTTGAATCAGAAACTCTTGCAGCTTATGTCTTATGCGAATACAAGGACAAGGGACTTGTACAAAAAATACATACAAAATCACTAATCCAGATAGAATCGATGGACATTGATAGCGGAAAATTAGTCTTAAAAGCAGGTACAATTTAGTATTAAATTAAAATAATTAAATAAATCCAAGTGAAACACGAACTATTATAAAATATAATTGATTATAGTTCGTGTTTATTATATAATTTTTATTGATTAATGATATTACTTCAATATCATTAAAATTTATTTGGAGGGATTTATGGAAAAGTTTTTTAAACTAAAGGAGAATAATACTAATATCTCTAAGGAAATTATTGCTGGAATTACAACATTCTTTGCCATGTCATATATAATCATAGTTAATCCAACTATGTTGGCAGAGTCGGGTATGCCATGGGGTGCTGTATTCTTATCTACAATTATAGCGTCCGTAATCGGAACCCTAGTAATGGCCTTGGTTGCGAATGTTCCTTATGCCCAAGCTCCAGGAATGGGACTAAATGCATTCTTTGTATATACTGTATGTTTCCAATTAGGATTTACTTGGCAACAAGCCTTGTCAATGGTATTTATTTGTGGAATTATCAATATTTTAATTACAGTTACAAAAGTAAGGAAGGTGATTATAACAGCCATTCCTAAATATTTACAAAATGCAATTGGTGGTGGTATTGGTATTTTTATAGCCTATCTAGGATTTTTAAAAGTTGGACTTATAAATTTTGAATCAGGTGTGCCAGCCTTATCTACCATCAATAATTCAGGCTTATATGTATTTTTAATTGGATTATTTGTAACAGTTATATTGTATTTATTAAATGTGAAAGGAAGTATTTTTATAGGAATTATACTGACAGCTCTTATAGGAATACCTTTTGGAGTAACGACAACTGCAAATTCAATGGGATTTAGTGAAGCCTTATCACAATTACCACAAACCTTTGGGGTGATTTTTACAAGTGAAGGACTTTCTTCATTATTTACAGATCTAACAAAATTACCTTTAGTACTTATTACTATATTTGCATTTTCAATGTCTGATACATTTGATACTATTGGTACTTTTATAGGTACAGGTATAAGAACAGGAATATTCTCAGAAGAAGATACTAGAGCCTTAGAAAACAATCCAGGTTTCTCCTCGAAAATGGACAAGGCACTATTTGCCGATGCTACAGCTACATCAATAGGTGCTGTATTTGGTACATCAAATACAACTACCTATGTTGAGTCAGCAGCAGGAATAGGGGCAGGTGGAAGAACTGGCCTTACTTCAGTAGTAACTTCAATCTGCTTTGTATTGAGTGCATTTTTCGCAAAATATATTTCAGCTATTCCAAATCAAGCAACTGCACCAGCTTTGATTATAGTTGGATTCTTGATGATTGCTTCGTTTGCTGATATCAAATGGGATGATATTGATCAAGCAATACCAGCATTTTTTGCAGCTGTATTTATGGCCTTGTCATATAGTATTTCATATGGTGTAGCTACAGGTTTTATATTCCACTGTTTAGTACAAACAGTAAGAGGTAAGGCAAGAGAAACTCATCCAATTATCTGGATAGTTGCAGGATTATTTATATTAAACTTTGTCTTATTAGCTATTTTATAAAATATTAAATTTTAAAACATCTGTTGGGTATATTAACCAGCAGATGTTTTTTATTTGTATGGTTTTATTTCATGAAAAAACCCTCCTTCCAGATTCTGGATGGAGGGTTTAGATTTCTAGCTATATTTACTAAGCTTGAGCTTTGTTTAATTTGCTTGCTAATTTGCTTAAATCTCTTGAAGCTTTGTTTTCATGAATTACATTTTTAGATACAGCTTTCTTTAGCTTCTTATCTAAAGTTTTTAATAATTCTTGTGCATCTTCTAGTCTTTCTTCTTCAACAGCCTTATCAAATTTCTTTACTAATGTTTTTAATTCGCTTTTCTTTGATTTGTTTTCAGCTGTTTGTCTTTTAGTAACATCTATTCTTTTAATAGCTGACTTAATATTTGCCATTGCATACCTCCTATAAAATAGTCTTAAATAACATCATTAAGTATATCAGAAGACTTTTTAAAAAGCAAGAAAAAATAAAAGCTGTCTATAAAAATAATCTTAAAAATGTTATAATGAGTTTATTAATGAAAAAATAAGAAAATTACGAAAGATAGGACAAAAACATGAACAGAGATAGTGAAATACTTATTGAAGAAAGTTTAGAACAGATAAATAAAAAACCAAATCCTGTATGGGAATGGACTAAGTCGATTTTAATAGCGGTTGTAATAGCTCTTATAATTAGAGTTTTTCTATTTCAACCTACAAGGGTCCAAGGGGAATCTATGATTCATACTCTTGAAAATGATGATAGGATTATTCTTAATAAAATATCCATGAAGGTAAGTCCATTAAAAAGAGGTAATATAGTAGTTTTAAGATATGATAAGAATCAAGACTATGTTAAGAGGATTATCGGCTTGCCTGGTGAAAACATTCAAATCATAGATGGAAAGGTCTATATCAATGGCGAACTCTATGAAGAAGACTATATCACCGGAGATTATACAGATACCATTAATGGTTTTGAATGGAAATTAAATGAAGATGAATATTTTGTACTAGGAGACAATAGACAGCCTGGTGGATCCACTGATTCCAGAGTTTTTGGACCTGTACATGTGAATTCAATAAAAGGAACTGTTAGATTTAGATATTTTCCATTAAATAGTTTCGGAGTGTTAAAATAGTGGAAAGAAGTGTAGAAAGAAAGTTAAGGCATAGGAAGAATAGGCAAAAGCAAAAAAATAGAAATATGCTTAAGCTAATAATTTTTTTATTCCTACTAGCTATATTTATAGTAATGCTTATAAATTCCTTTTTATTTACAGTTGTGACTATTGACGGAGATTCTATGCAAAGGACTCTTTTTGATGGTGACAGGTTATTAGTGAAAAAGATTGGTATAAGTAAAGACAATATTAATGTAGATGATTTAATCTATTTTAGAGTTGGTGATAAAAAATATTACTTAAAAAGAGTTGTAGCTTTACCAGGAGATGTAGTTGAAATTGTAAATAGTAGACTTATTATAAATGGTATAGAAAAGACTGAAGATTATACAAGAGGTGATGCTACACAAGCCTACGATAAAAATAAGTGGATTTTGAAAGATGATGAGTTCTTTGCCTTAGGTGATAATAGATATAAAAATACATCTGTAGATTCAAGAGCTTTTGGACCGGTAAAAATTGAATCTATAGAAGGTAAGGTTATAAGAAAGTTAAAATGATAAGTATTTTTTGAAAGGTGATTATGGATATTAAAAAAGAAAATATAAGAAATTTTTCAATAATTGCCCATATAGACCATGGGAAATCAACCCTAGCTGATAGGTTGATTGAAGAAACTGGCTCTGTAACCCAAAGGGAGATGAGTGACAGGCTATTGGATAGTATGGATCTTGAAAAGGAAAGAGGAATTACAATTAAATTAAAGGCTGTAAAAATATTTTACGATGCCTTAGATGGTGAAAGATACATGCTAAATCTTATAGATACTCCAGGGCACGTTGACTTTAACTATGAGGTATCTAGGTCTTTAGCTGCTTGTGAGGGTGCCTTATTGATAGTAGATGCAAGTCAGGGTATTGAGGCTCAAACCCTTGCAAACACATATTTAGCTATGAATCAAAACTTGGAAATAGTACCAGTTATAAATAAGATTGACCTACCTTCAGCAAGAGTAGATGAAATTAGGATGGAAATCGAAGATGTATTAGCTTTAGAAGCTAGTGAAGCACCTGCTATTTCTGCTAAAGAAGGTATAAATATTAGAGATGTTTTAGAGGCTATAGTAAAAGAAATCCCTGCTCCTAAAGGTAGGGATGACAATCCTCTTCAGGCTCTAATCTTTGACTCCTACTACGACACATATAGAGGAGTTGTAATGTATGTAAGAGTAAAAGAAGGGAAAATATATCCTGGGCAAGAAATAAAGATGATGTCAACAGGTTCTAAGTTTGAAGTTACTGAAGTGGGTTATTCCATGAGAGGTGAATTTAAAACTGATGAAATAACCGCTGGTGATGTAGGCTATGTAGTTGCTTCAATCAAGGATATCAAGCAAGCAAGAGTTGGTGATACCATTACTTCTGTCGACAATCCTGCAGCAGAGCCACTACCAGGTTATCAAAAAGCCTTGCCAATGGTTTATTCAGGATTATACCCAGCAGAGGGTGAATCTTACAATGATATAAGGGATGCATTAGAAAAACTTAAGGTTAATGATGCTGCCTTAGAATTTGAACCGGAAACATCTGCAGCCCTAGGTTACGGTTTTAGAACTGGTTTCCTAGGTCTATTACACATGGAAATCATTCAAGAAAGATTAGATAGAGAATTTGGTTTAGATATTATAGCAACCGCTCCTTCAGTTATATATAGGATACATTTGAAGGATGGTAAGGTGATAGAGGTTCAAAACCCAACTGATTATCCAGACCAAACTCTGATAGACTACGTAGAAGAACCTTTAGTAAAAGCTTCTATCATGACTCCGGAAGCCTATATTGGTCAAGTTATGGAATTATGCCAAGAAAAAAGAGGGGTATTCGAAACTATGGAATACCTAGATAAAAACTTGGTTCAAATAAAATATATTCTTCCTCTAAACGAGGTGATATATGACTTCTTTGATGCTTTAAAATCAAAAACTAGGGGATATGCATCCTTAGATTACGACTTCTACAAGTATCAAAGGTCAGACCTTGTAAGGTTAGATATATTATTAAATGGAGAACCTGTAGACGCCTTATCATTAATAGTTCATGAAGATAAGGCCTATGAAAGAGGAAGAAAAATTTCAAGCAAGTTAAAAGAAGAAATACCAAAGCATATGTTCTCTATACCTATTCAAGCGGCTATTGGTGCTAAGATAATAGCTAGAGAAACAGTTTCTGCAAATAGAAAAGACGTTATTGCTAAATGTTATGGTGGTGATATTTCTAGAAAGAGAAAGCTTCTTGAAAAACAAAAAGAAGGTAAGAAACGTATGAGGTCTGTTGGTAGGGTTCAAGTGCCACAAGATGCATTCTTAGCTGTATTGAAATATGACGAAGGTGAATAATAGGAAGATTAGATGAAAAATATTGGTTTATACATTCATATACCATTCAGGATATATAAACACAACCATAGGGCTGTTTTATCCTATTTTAATAAAGATTTTTATATAAGAGATTATTTCAAGTACTTGAGAAAAGAGTTAGATTTAAGGATGAAAGATGACTACCTTATTGACTCTATCTACCTAGGAGGTGGTGACCCATCTTCTGTAAACACAGATTATATCACTGATTTACTGGACTATATTTATGAGAAATATAATGTAAGACCAGAATGTGAAAAGACTATAGAAGTAGATCCGCAAATACCAGAAATCAGAATACAACGATATGTTGAGCATGGTATAAATAGATTTTCTATAAAAGCCTTTACTTTTTTACAAAAAGGTCTGGATAATTTAGATTTGCTTCATAGTAAGGAAGATATCATTCATATTATTAAAGTGATTAGAAGATTTAAGATACAAAACATAAATATGGATATGTTTTTTGCTTATCCAGAAGAAACTTTTAAAGATATTGAAACTGATATTTCCTATATCAATAAGTTACAAGTACCGCATGTTTCTTTTTATTCGGCTAAGTCCGAAGAGGATATCATATTAACAGAAGATAATATGGAATCAAAAATAGAGGTGCCTGGTATAAATGTAGAAGAAAGTGCAGAGTTTATATCAAAGAAATTACTTGCTATAGGATATGAGCATTATGAATTAAACCATTATTGTAAAAAAGGATACCAGTCTTATCACAACAAAAAGTATTGGAACCTTGATGAATACCTAGGTATAGGTATGGGAGCAAGTGGATTTATTGATAATGTTTTGTATACAAACTCTTTTGAATTTGAAGATTATTTTAGAAAACTTAGATTAAATGAATTAGCCTATCAGGTAAAAGAGTTATTGACTGGCGAAGAAAAGTCTGTCTACTATATAATTAACAAGATGACTATGAATGAAGGTTTGGATTTAAAAGAATTCAAAAATAGGTTTGCTATAGATTTTAAAGAAAAATATAAGGATATAATAAAGAAATATTTGGAAGAAAATCTTATAGAAATATCGGGTGATATAATTAAATTTACAGACGAAGGCTTGTACTATTCCAACGAATTTTATACAAATATAATATAATTTTAGAGCGGTTAAATCTGATAAAGTATGATATTATCAGTGTTTAATCGCTTTTTATTTTAAAAATAAAAAAAAATAGCACTTAGACTTGACAAGTGCTAAAAGATACTCTATACTAGTATTAGCACTTGAGATAGAAGAGTGATAAAGGAGGATATATATGGATGAAAGAAAAATAAAAATATTAAATACAATTATAAAGTCATATATAGACTCTAAAGAGCCGGTCGGTTCTAGGGCTTTGTCAAAACTACCAGAAATTGGAGTTTCGGCAGCGACTATTAGAAACGAGATGGCCGACTTAGAAGAATTAGGTTATTTGGAAAAATTGCATACATCGTCAGGTCGTATACCTTCAAATGAAGCATACAGACAATATGTTGATGCGATTCTTACAAATAAAATACCTATAAAACATAGACCAGTAAGTATTTATAATATGTCTGCTATGAGTCAATCAGAAGCTTTAGATACTATTATAGGAAATGCTATCAAGATGTTAGCTAATATAAGTGGATATACAGCTTTGGCTCTTTTACCGGAGATGAAAGATGTATATTTGAAATATATCAATATAGTATATTTGAGTCCTAGAGAATTAGTGATTATTTACATATATAATTCTAAGGAAGTTATTTCAGATAGTATTAGATTAAAGCAACCGATTGACAGACATACTTTAGACTTAGTAAATAGTCTGTTAAATTCAAGTCTTATAAATAAAAAGAGAAGCGAAATTTTGGAAGAATTACATTCTACAACTTATGAAGTCTTAAGAAGACAACATACAGTTTTAGATGAAATCATTCCAGTTATAGAAAAAACTACAAGCTTCCATTCTGAAGATAAGGTTTTATATGAAGGTCTTGATAATATTTATAGCTATAACAAGGATAGTGTAGAAAATAATTTAGATTTAATAAATTATCTAAAAACAGACAATTCCTTGATGGAAATATTATCAGCAAATATGGATTCAGATCTTCAAGTTTACATAGGTGAAGAGATAGGTATAGAAGAATTCAAAGAATTTTCTATAATTACCATGACTTTTTCAAATAGTAAAGGAGTCAGAGGTAAAATTGGTGTCTTGGGACCTAATAGTATGACTTATGATAAGGTCTTAGCAGATTTAACCCTAATAAATAGGTATATAAACGGACATATAGAAAGAAGGTAGCTATGGCGAAAAAGGAAAAAGAGAATTTAGAAGAAGAATTACAGGAAAATAAAGAGACAGAAAATCTAGAAAATGAAGAGATAAAAGAAGAGGCTGAAGAAAAAGAAGAGACTAAAGAACAAGATGAAGTTATTTCAGAATTAGATAAGGTTAAAGATTCATACATTAGATTACAAGCTGATTTTGAAAACTTTAGAAGAAGAACGGAAAAAGAAAAATCTGATATATATAAGTTCGCTTCTGAAAAACTAGTAGGAAAACTTTTATCAGTATTAGACAATTTGGATAGGGCCTTGGCTGAATCGAAAGAAGATGATTCATTTGCACAAGGTGTAGGCTTGGTAAGAAAAGAGTTTTTAGAAATCTTACAAGCTGAAGGTCTAGAAGAAATAGAATCAGATGGAGCTGTATTTGATGCAAATTTACATCATGCAGTATTAATGGAAAAATCTGATCAAGTAGAATCCGGATCGATAATAGAAACCTTCCAAAAAGGTTATAAATTGAATGACAAAGTAATTAGACCAGTAATGGTTAAGGTAAGCGAATGACCCATTGAGTCGAGCCGATAGGTGAAGACGAAATGCAGGTCGAGCTTATGCAAAAAAGGTCCAGCGAAATGAGTGCGAAGCAAGAAATTGAGCTGTCGACCTTGGACTGTAAAGCGAATGACCCATTGAGTCGAGCCGATAGGTGAAGACGAAATGCAGGTCGAGCTTATGCAAAAAAGGTCCAGCGAAATGAGTGCGAAGCAAGAAATTGAGCTGTCGACCTTGGACTGTAAAGCGAATGACCCATTGAGTCGAGCCGATAGGTGAAGACGAAATGGAAGCGAATAAATTTAATATAGTAAATAAAAAATAGGAATAATAAAGGAGAAAAGATTATGGGTAAAATTATAGGAATTGACTTAGGTACAACAAACTCAGCAGTAGCAGTTATGGAAGGTGGTAAAGCAACTATCATTCCTAATGCAGAAGGTAACAGAACAACACCTTCAGTAGTAGCATTTACAAAGGAAGGTGAAAGATTAGTTGGTGAAACAGCAAAAAGACAAGCTGTTATGAATCCTGAAAGAACGATTGAATCTATCAAGAGAGAAATGGGTTCAGACTACAAGGTAGAAATTGATGGTAAAACATATTCACCAGAAGAAATTTCAGCAATGATCTTACAAAAATTAAAAGCTGATACAGAAGCTTATCTAGGTGAAACAGTAACAGAAGCTGTTATTACAGTACCAGCTTACTTCACAAACGAACAAAGACAAGCAACAAAAGACGCTGGTAGAATAGCTGGTTTAGATGTAAAAAGAATAGTTAACGAACCTACAGCAGCTGCTTTATCATATGGTATGGAAAAGGCAGACCACGATATGACAATCATGGTATATGACTTAGGTGGTGGTACCTTTGACGTATCTATCCTAGAAGTAGCAGATGGTGTTATCGATGTTTTAGCAACAAGAGGTAACAATAAACTTGGTGGTGACGACTTTGACCAAGCTTTAATGAAATATATAAATGAAGAATTTAAGAAAGAAAATAGTGTTGACTTATTAGCTGACCCAACATCAGCACAAAGGTTAAAAGATGCTGCAGAAAAAGCTAAGAAAGAACTTTCAACAACATCTACAGCACAAATAAATCTACCATTTATTACAGCTGTTAATGGTCAACCAGCACACTTAAATATGGATATTTCAAGATCAAAATTTGAAGAATTAATTTCATCCTTAGTTGAAGAATCATTAGACCCAGTAAGAGATGCTCTAAAAGATGCTGGAATTGAAGCTTCAGAATTAGACAAGGTGCTTTTAGTTGGTGGTTCAACAAGAGTTCCAGCTGTACAAGAAGCTGTTAAAAAACTTACAGGAAAGACACCACAAAAGGATATCAACCCTGACGAATCAGTTGCCTTGGGTGCAGCAATTCAAGGTGCTATCTTAGCTGGTGATGTAAATGATTTATTACTATTGGACGTAACACCTCTATCATTAGGTATCGAAACAATGGGTAATATCACAACAGTATTAATTGAAAGAAATACAACAATACCTACAAAGAAATCACAAATCTTTACAACTGCAGCAGACAACCAAACATCTGTAGATATCAAAGTATTGCAAGGTGAAAGACAAATGTCTTATGACAATACAGTAATAGGAAACTTCCAATTAACTGATATACCTGCAGCAAGAAGAGGTGAACCACAAATCGAAGTAACCTTTGATATTGATGCTAACGGTATTGTAAATGTTTCAGCAAAAGACCTAGGTACAGGTAAGGAACAAAAGATTACAATCACAGCTTCTGCAAACTTATCAGAAGAAGAAATCGAAAAGAGAGTAAAAGAAGCTGAAGCTCACGCTGATGAAGATAAGAAGAAAAAAGATTTAGTAGAAACAAAGAACCAAGGTGAATCAATCTCATACCAAGTAGAAAAAACATTGAAAGACCTTGAAGATAAGATTTCTGCTGAAGAAAAAGAAGCAATTGAAAAGAAAAACCAAGAATTGAAAGATGTTTTAAACTCAGACAATGTTGATGAAATTAAGACAAAGATACAAGAATTAACAGAAGAATTAAACAAAATGAGTGAAAAACTATATGCAAATGTTGGAAACAACGCACAAGAAAATAAAGAAGACGACACAGTAGAAGCAGACTACGAAGTTGTTGATGATGATAATGATAGCGAAAAATAATCCCTTAGGATTATTTTGAGCGGTAGACACGGCGACTGCTCGAAAGAGCAGAGCCGATGTCTAATCTTATACAGGGAGTTGAAAAAATGCGACGAGAAGGAGCATTTTGAGACGAGTCGTATAATGAGAAAAATCCAAAAAGTATTTTATAGAAAGCGGTAGACACGTCGACTGCTCGAAGGAGCAGTGCCGATATCTAATCTTATAGATGTAGCGTTTATAAAATAAATATGCTATGTTATAATAATAAAGTTGACAAAAGGAGAGTAGGCTCTCCTTTTGTTAGTTATAAAGGTAGATAGAGTTAATTAGAAAAGTTTTAAAATATTAGAGAAAGAATATAAAGGTGGCTAAATGAGAAATCCTTATGAAGTATTAGGTATTGAAAGAGATGCTAGTGCGAGAGAAATCAAATCAGCCTATAGAAAATTAGCAAAGAAATACCATCCAGATTTAAATGGTGGAGATAAAGAAGCTGAAGAAAAGTTAAAAGAGATAAATACAGCATTTTCTATACTTGGTGATGAAGAAAATAGAGCTAAATATGATAGGTATGGAGAAGCTGCCTTTGATCCAAATTCAGGATTTGGTGGATTTTCTTCTTCAGGTTTTGGCGATATATTTTCAGACCTATTTTCAGACTTGTTTGGTGGAGGAGGAGCTTCATATAGGGCTCAAGATCCAAACGCTCCAAGAAAAGGTGAAGATATCCAGATTACAAGTAAGATAACATTCAAGGAAGCTGTATATGGAGTTGAAAAAGAAATCCAATATAGGAAACAAGAGACCTGTGATAAATGTCACGGCAGTGGAGCTAAGGAAGGTAGTGAAAAGAAAACCTGTCATAGTTGTCATGGATCAGGCCAAGTTAGACAAACCCAATCAACACCATTCGGACAATTTTCTTCAGTTACCACTTGTCCAACATGTAATGGATCAGGTGTAGAAATTGAAGAAAAATGCGATAAGTGTCATGGAGATGGTAGAGTATTAAAAAATTCTAAAATCAAGATTAAAATACCAGCAGGTATAGCCAATGGAGATATCATACCTGTAAGAGGTCAAGGAAATGCTGGAGAAAATGGTGGACCAGCAGGAGACTTATACATCGTAGTTGCTGTTGAAGACCATGAACATTTCAAGAGATATGGAAGTGACATATATTATGAACTACCAATATCATTTGTGACAGCAACCCTTGGAAATACCATTAAAGTGCCTACCCTAAGAGGAACGGTGGATTTTGACATACCAGCAGGTACTCAAAATGATACTAGGTTCAAAATCAGTGGAGAGGGTATGGATAATCCAAGAAAAAGTGGTGATAGAGGTGATATTTACTTTGATGTAAAAGTTGTAGTTCCTAAAAAAGTTAATGACGAACAAAAAGAATTGCTTAAGGACTTTGCTAAAGCTGGAGGAGACCAGGTAAAACCTGAAAAGTCATTCTTCGAAAAAGTAAAAGATTTTTTTAATTAGAATTAAGAGGGGTAACCCTCTTTTTTTATACATTTTTATTGACTTTAATCAATAGTTCCATTATAATAAAACAAATAGTTAAATAAACGCTAAACTATAAGTTGAATTAGTAAACTACAGGTAGAACTAAGCTAAGCCATGAGTTGAATTAGGAGCAAATCATGAATATAATCAATGAAATTCAATATATAAACGAATCTTTATTATTAGCCATATTTATTTTTTCTTCAGAAAGTAAAGTTTTGGATGATATAGATTTTGATAAATTGAATATTACACAAAAAGAATATTATTCTAAATATAAAAAATTACACCAATACTATAAAAATATTGTGGATAGGGCCTATCCCTTGAAGGAGAAGTATAGCCATATAAAAGATTTGCTTAAAGTGAGACAAGGCAAAACTTCAATATATTCCACCCTTATATATTCAAAGAGAAAAGAATCTATAAGCGACTATACCTATGAAGAATTTAGAGATATGGTTAAAAAAGTTATATTGGAAAATGCTGAGAATAGACTAGAAGAAACTGAAAAAGACTTATCTGAAATAGACCTAATAGACAAGATAGATTATTTAGATGGAAGTCAGAAATTTGCCCTAGTTAAACTTTTTGACCAAGCTAGGACTGACATGGCAAACCTATATAATTTGCTGAAAGATTTAGAAGTTATCATAAAAGAAGAAATTCAAGAAATTACAGGTATTATAAATGAACAATTAGGTAAAATAGACATAGATTTCTTGAGAAAATATAAAAATTTCCAAAGCTTTGAGGAGGGAAAAATGTTCAGTAAATTTGATACTCTCAATGTTTTTCCTTTAATTAATAACTTCCATGATATTGGAATTTCAGCTGAGTTGGATGATGACGGTCAATTCCATGCCTACATAATTTTAGGATTTTCCTGGATTATTCTGCAAGATTACAAATATGATTTTGAAAATAAATACAATGACATGCAAGAAACTTTATCAGTCATAGCAGAGGCTAATAGGTTTAAGATTATCCATCTACTAGCTAAAAAAACTATGTTTGGCCAGGAAATAGCGGACGAGTTAAACTTATCTAAAGGAAGCGTCAGTCAGCATTTGAGCCAATTACAAGAGAAAAATATAGTGGGTTTTTCTATAGATGGTAGAAAAATCTACTACGACCTAAACAAAACAACTATAAAAGAAATAGTAAAATATTTTAATGATTTATTAGGAGTTAAAGATGAATAGTGATTTCAAAGATAGGAAAGCATTCTATTTCAAAGAGTTATTTCCAAAACTTTTTAGGAAGGATACTTGGTATAAGACAATTGTAAATATGATAGTGGCAGTCATTCATCCTTTAATGTCGGTCTTGATTTTAAAATATATTTTAGAGCTAATAAAAAATGGCAAGATGGATGTCTATCAATTGCTAACAGTGGCTGGAATATACACTTTGGTATTTATAATATCAAAGTCCTTAAACTTATACCTTGAAGGTAAGATTCAATACATTTTTATGCTAGATAGAAATAATATAATGATTGAAATGGTTGACAAAGTCATGACCATGGACTTTGAATATTTTGAAGATTCAGAATTTGAACTTAAGGTAAACCAAGCCTTTATGGGAGTTGGAGGGGACAATAGGGGTTATCAAAATATTTTAATGAGGACCTTTAGACTTTTTCCAAATCTACTATTGATAATAATCTTTTCAGTTTTCTTATTAAGAGAATCATACATAGTTTTTTTTGTAAGCATGGTATCCATGCTAATAAATCTGTTTTTAGCTACAAAAACAGCTGAATATGCTAATAAGGTTAGACCTGCTATCCAAGATGAGTCTAGGAAGTATGAAAAATACAAGGAAGTTGTAGAAGATTTTAAATATGGTAAAGATATTAGAATATTTTCCTTAAAAAATAGGCTGCTGGCTAATATCAAAAACTTTATGAATAGGATGCTTGATAAGCAACACAAGGTTGACGAATATAGGTTTAATATTTCATTTTTAGAAAATTTATCAATTTATCTAGGACAATTTGTAGCCTTGCTTGTCTTTACTTATATGGCGGTAAATGGGCAAATGACTATAGCGACTTTGATAGCTTCTTTGACCATTCTTACTATTTTGTCAAATATAATCCAAGCTGTAAACCAGGATGTCACAAATGTATACGAAAATATCCAGTATGTAATTTTAACCTATGATTTTCTCGATTCTAATTTAATAAAGAGTAGGGATGGCATAGATCATAAATTCCAAGGACCTATATCCATCAAATTTGATAGGGTTTCATTTAAATATCCGGGATCTGATAAATATGTATTTAAGGACTTATCTTTTGAAATAGATGCTGATAAAAATGTGGCCCTAGTTGGAGTAAATGGAGCAGGTAAAACTACTATAGTTAAACTTTTAGTTGGTTTATACAAGCCTACAGAAGGAACTATTTACTTAGATGGTGTAAATGCGGATGATTTGAGTATGCAAGCAAGATTTAGAATATTTTCCGTTGTCTTCCAAGAAACAGAACCTTTAGCTCTTACAGTTGCTGAAAATATAGCAGGTGTAGAAGATGGAATAAATAGGGAAAGAGTCAAAGAAACTTTAGAAAAAGTGGGTCTTTGGGATAAGATATCATCATTAGAAAATGGTATAGATCAAAATGTCTTGAAAGTTATATATGAAGATGGGGTCATTTTATCAGGTGGAGAAAATCAAAAACTAATGATAGCTAGAGCTTTGTATAAAAAGGATACATCGGTAATGATTATGGATGAACCAACATCGGCCCTAGATGCCCTGGCGGAAGAGAAGATATATAAAGAATTTGATTCATATATGGGAAATAAGACCGGTATATTTATATCACATAGGCTGGCTTCAACAAGATTTTGTGATGAAATTCTATTCTTGGATGGGGGTGAAATTTCAGCCAAGGGTAGCCACCAATACTTAATGGAAAATTCTAATGAATATAGAGAAATGTTTGAAACTCAAGGTAAATACTATAAGGAGGTTGAAAATGAAAGCTTATAAAACTATATCAAGGCTAATAAAAGAAGCTTGGAAGATTGATAAGACTTACTTTGTCTTATTGGCCATATTAGTTATATTTGAAAGTTTAATCTCCATAGCAAGTATGTATTTACCAGCAAGCGTAATAGCTTACTTAGAAAAAGGAGAATCCTTTAAGTCTATTTTATATCTTATACTTGCCTTTGTAGGAGGAATTTATTTATTAAAACAAATAAGTGAATTTATAAAACTTAAATACCAAAAAAGAGCCAATTTTCAAAGTGAAATGTTGGCTGTTAAATTGTCTGAAAAAACTATGGACCTATCTTATGATAATCTAGAAGATCCAAAAGTTTTAGACTTTATACAAAGGGCTAAGATGCCAATAAGTTGGGGATATATCGAATTAACTTTAGAGGAAATTAAAGATCTTTTAGTAGCTTTAACTACCATATTTGGATTTTTAGTGATTTTATTTACTCATAGTATCGTATACACTATTACAATATTGATTATTTTAACACTTTCAACTATAACAACCATACATATGCAAAAAAAGCATGATAGTTTGATGCAAGAAAATGTTCCTTTGAATAGGAAGTACGGATATTTTTTAGACGAGGCTGTTGGTCCTACTAGTCAGAAAGAGTATAGGATATATGGAATAAGTAAAATATGGATTTCCAAAATGCTTGGATATAGGGACTTTGTATTTAAATGGGTTGGAGACTTGATCGGTATTGCAACTAGTTTAGAAGTTTTCAGAACTATCTTTGCCAGCTTAATTACCTTTATAGCTATAGCCTATAATGGGACAAGATTAATAAGCGATATATGGGGTCCGGTAATAAGCATAGCTACTTTTACCCTAGTTTTTAATTCAACAGATAAATTAGTAAATCTTATCCAAGCTGTATCAAAATCAATCTCTGGGCTTAATACTGCCAATGCCCACTTAAGTCCATGGAAAGACTATATCGACTTAAAAGAATTTGAAAATACAGGAAATAAAAAAGCGGACAAGCTCGAAAGTCTTGAATTTAAAAATGTTTACTTCTCCTATCCAAATACATATAGGTTGATATTAGAAGATGTATCATTCAAGATAGAAAAAGGAGAAAAAATATCAATTGTAGGATTAAACAATGCTGGTAAGTCTACCATAGTAAAATTAATATCTAGATTTTACGAGCCAAACAAGGGTCAGATTTTATGGAATGGTGTTGATATAAGAGAATACGATATAAATTCTTATATAGACCAAATTTCAGCTGTCTTCCAAGACTTTACCCTTATGCCTTATACAATATTTGAAAATATAATGCCTGGATCTGATGATAGGAAAGAAGCCGAAGAGTCCTTGAAAGATGTAAATATGTATGAATATATCGAAAGTTTACCTAAGAAAATGGACGCTTATCTTGATAAATCTTTAGAAAAAGATGCTACACATTTTTCGGGCGGACAAGCTCAAAAACTTGCTATAGCCAGGGCTATAAACAAGGGAGGATCACTCATGATAATGGATGAGCCTACAGCTGCTCTAGATCCTATAGCAGAATCTGAAATATTTGAAAAGTTTGCAGAACTAACAAAAAATAAAACTTCTATATTTATATCCCATAGGATGTCATCATCAACTTTTTCTGATAAGGTCCTATTGATAGATGGGGGTAAGGTTGCTGCCTATGACCACCATAGTAAGTTGATGAAGGGGCATAACTTATATAGGGAACTATTTGAAACTCAAGCAAAAAATTATATATAAAAAACTCTCCCTTTTTTATAGGGAGAGTCTTTTTTATCCTTAGGGGGATATGTCAATTAAAGTTTTTTACATAGTTATTTATTTATAAAGTTCTTTAGTTTTTCTAAATCACCATCGTATTTATAAGTTTCAAAATCTAATTCTTTTGCTATAGTTAAGCTTTCTTCACATGTATCTATTAGTAAGCAATCTTCTGCCTTTAACTTATTTTGCTTTAAAAAGTCAAGGTAAGATATATAAGTTGGTTTTATAAAACCTCTCACATATGATATATAAACCCCATCGAATAAATCTATTAAATCTTGGTTGGACTTTTCGATGTTAACAAATTGGTCAGAAAAGTTTGCGAATAAGTATAAGTTAAAAGATTCTTCTTTTAATTTTTCTAAGTATCTTTCCATTTTACCGTTTATATCGAAAAACTTGTACCAATTAGCCAAGATTTCCTTTATTGCTTTATGGTACTTAGGGTTTACTCTTTTTATTGCCTTGTTATAAACTCTTTCGGTAGTTTTTCCTTCATAGAGCTCATTCCATATTTTTTTAGAATTGAACAAGTCTTTAATGTAGTCAGCATCTTCGGTGGAATCTGTGTAATTATAAAAAACTTCATCTTGGTCGAATGAGGCGATTACATTTGCAAAGTCAAATATCAAATTTTTCATCCTTCACCACCTTTACATTATTCTGCCTATATTATAACAAAAAGAAAACATTTTCACAACTTATATTTATTTTTCGTTAATTTTATAATAAAAACAATAATTTTATTAAAGTTTTTGGAGAATTATAGCTTTATTATAAATATTTTTGCTAATAAATTTATATCTCATCATTAAAAATGCTATAATATCAGTAATTGAATGGAGGAATTATGTCAAACACAATAAAGTATATAAAAGAGTTAACAAGTATAGCCTCACCTACAGGTTATACAAAAGATATTATTAATTATGTAGACCAATTAGTTAAAGATTGGGGTTATGAAAGTAAAATCACAAACAAGGGTGGTTTGATGGTAACTGTAAAAGGTAAGGATGACGAAAAACACAGAGTCCTTACAGCTCACTTAGATACCCTGGGAGCTATTGTAAGATCTATAAAGGCTGATGGAAGATTGAAAATTGACTTAATAGGTGGCTTTGCCTATAGCTCAATAGAGGGTGAAAATTGTATGGTTCATGTAAATAAAAATCAAGCAAAAATTTCGGGTACTATCCTAATGCACCAAAGTACTGTTCATGTATATGATAATGTAAATAGTGCAGAAAGAAACCAGGCTAATATCGAAGTAAGACTTGATGTGGAAAGTAAGTCTGCAGAGGATACAAAGAAATTAGGTATAGAAGTTGGTGACTTTATCTCCTTTGATCCAAGGACTATAGTTACCGATACTGGATTTATAAAGAGTAGACACCTAGATGACAAGGTTTCAGCAGCCATTCTATTGAACCAGTTAAAGACTATCAAGGAAGAAAATTTAGAATTGCCTTATACAAGTCATTTTTATTTCTCAAATAATGAGGAAATAGGCTATGGGGCAAACTCATCTATTCCGAAAAAGACGGTAGAATATATAGCTGTGGATATGGGTGCCATGGGGGATGACCAAACAACTGATGAATATTCAGTATCAATTTGTGTTAAAGATTCTTCAGGTCCCTACAATTTTGATTTAAAAAACCATCTAGTTTCCCTTTGCGAAGAAAAGAAAATTGATTATAGGCTAGATATTTATCCAAGATATGGGTCTGATGCTTCAGCTGCAATGATGGCGGGCCTTGATATAAAACATGCCTTATTTGGTGCTGGTATAGAATCAAGCCATTCTTATGAAAGAACCCATAAAAAATCTGTAGAGGCTACAGAAGCCTTGGTAAATGCTTATCTATTTAGTGAAATGGCATAGGAGTAAATATGAATAAGGGACAAATTTTAAGAAGAATAAATGATTGGTTGAAAGAAAACTTTATATCATTTTTGATACTATCACTTATGGTGGTATTTTTAGGTGTTTCAATATTTTACTTTAATAACGATAATCTTGATAGCAAGGATTATACTAGAGACTTGCTTATATATACATCATTAAATACGTTACTAGCCCTATTTAATACTTATGTAAGGATAGAAAATTATGAAGCTTTAAAAGAAAATAGAAAAGTTAAAACTTTTGGATTTATAAAACAAGCAAGTAAGCATGGTAATAAAATGTTTTTACTAAGCATGTTGATACAAATAAAAATAACCTTATGGACTATGTTATTTATAATACCAGGTTTGGTAAAAAGATTAGAATACCAAAGGGCTGTATATAACATGGTTGACTATCCAGATATGCAAATTGGTGAAGCTTTTGCAAGTGCTAGACAGGAGATGAGTAGTAGAAAATGGGACCTATTTTCAATAGAATTGATAACCTTAATACCTCTTATGCTTGCAGTAATGATGTTATTCTACTCATTTGTACAAATTACTTTTGATGGTGGGATGAGAATTGACTATTCTATTGATGTATTTAAAGTAATTGTTGGCTTATTTGCAGTATTTGGAATCATGTATTCAAACATGCTTTCCTTATCATTAGAACCAGTATTTAACTTAGAATTAAATAAAAAAAGAGAAGAAAATATAACAGATAATTATAGTATTTAATAAAAGAAATGGAGCTTGAAAAATTCAAGCTCCATTTTTATATATATTCTTAAACACCTTCATATGCTTGGTATAAGATTTCTTTTAATTCTTCAATCATTGGTTCTTTAGGGTTAGCTGTTGTACATTGGTCTTCGTAAGCTAATACTGCTAGCTTATCAACCTTAGCTTCAAATTCTTCCTTGCTTATACCTTGGCCCTTGATTGAAAGATCAAGATTTAAGTCTTTAGATAAGTCTATGATTTTTTGTACAAATGCTTCTACCAATTCTTCAGTAGTTTCACCTTTACAACCTACAGTCTTAGCTAATTTAGCATAGTCTTCATCTGCTCTAAAGTATTCATACTTAGACCAAACTTGTGTCTTACCGTTGTTCTTAGCATTGTATCTAATTACGTGTGGCATCAAGATAGCATTAGCATAACCGTGAGCTATGTGGAATTCTGCACCAATCTTGTGGGCAAGTGAGTGGTTTATTCCTAAGAATGCATTGGCAAATGCCATACCTGCGATTGTTGATGCGTTGTGCATGATTTCTTTTGGTTCGTGTTTATTTGTATGGTAAGAATCAGATAATGACTTAAATACTAATTCTACAGCTTGCATACTTAAACCTCTTGTATAGTCGGATGCCATTGAAGATACGAATGATTCAATAGCATGGGTAAGTACGTCCATACCTGTGTAAGCGATCATTGGTTTTGGTAGGGTATAAGTAAATTGTGGGTCTACGATTGCTACTGATGGTGTCAATGCGTAGTCAGCAATTGGATACTTCATACCTGTTTCTGAGTCTGTTATAACTGCAAATGGTGTAACTTCTGAACCTGTACCTGATGTTGTTGGGATACATACTAATTGTGCCTTTTGTCCTAAGTCAGGTAGCTTGTAAGCTCTCTTTCTAATATCTAGGAATTTTTGTTTTGCTCCCCAGAAGCTTATTTCAGGTGCTTCATACATTAACCACATCATCTTTGCAGCATCAAGTGGGGATCCACCACCAACAGCTATGATTGTATCTGGTTCAAAGTCTTTTATCTTAGCTAATCCTTTTTCTACTGTATTTGTTGTTGGATCTGGTTCGATATCTGAGAAGATTTCATAAACAACTTGGTTTGATCTCTTTCTTAAAACGTCAACAACTTTTGCTACTAGACCGTGTTCCACCATACCTTGGTCAGTAACTATAAATACCTTTTCTACATCAGGCATTTTTTCTAGATATCTTACTGAGTTCTTTTCAAAGTATAATTTTGATGGTAGTTTTTGCCATTGCATATTGTTTCTCCTCTTAGCTATAGTCTTTACGTTTATTAAGTGTTTTACTGATACGTTTTCACTTATTGAGTTTTTACCGTATGATCCACAACCCAATGTAAGTGAAGGAGTCATTTCATTATATAGGTCTCCTATACCACCTATTGAAGAAGGAGAGTTTACTAAGATTCTAGAAGCTTGCATTCTTACTGCGAAATCTTCGATTAAATCGTTGTTGCTTCCGTGTGTATGGATTGATGCAGAGTGGCCCATACCGCCAAATTCAAGCATTTGTTTTGATTTTTCAAAACCGTCTTCTGTTGATTCAGCCTTGATAAATGCTAAAACAGGAGATAGTTTTTCTCTTGTAAGTGGATATTTTTCACCAACACCCTTACATTCAGCTATAAGTAATTTTGTACCTTCAGGTACTTTTACTCCTGCGTGTTCTGCTATCCATTCAGCACTTTGACCAACTATGTCTGGGTTAACTGATTGTTTTTCCTTGTTGATTACAAAGTCTTCTAATTTTTTGATGTCTTTGCTTGGTACAAAGTAAGCTCTATTTCTTTCGAATTCTTCTTTAACTTGGTCGTAAATTTCTTTATCACATATTACTGCTTGCTCTGAAGCACAAATCATACCATTATCAAAAGTTTTTGAAACAATTAGGTCGTTTACAGATCTTCTGATGTCACATGATTTTTCAAAATATGCTGGTACGTTTCCTGGTCCAACACCTAAAGCTGGTTTACCTGTTGAGTAAGCTGCGTGAACCATTCCTGCTCCACCTGTTGCTAGAGTGATAGCAACACCATCGTTATTTATAAGAGCGGATGTCTTATCTAAACCTGGATTTTCGATCCATTGGATACAATCTTTTGGAGCGCCTGCTTCAACTGCTGCGTCATAAACTGTTTTAGCTGCTAGGGCAGAACAGTTTTGTGCGCTTGGGTGGAAGGCGAAGATGATTGGGTTTCTTGCCATGATTGAAATAATAGCCTTAAACATTGTTGTTGAGGTTGGGTTTGTAACTGGAGTGATACCTGCAACTACACCAAGAGGGGATGCAACCTTTATGATACCTGTTTGCATGTCTCTATCTATAACATCACATGTTTTTTCATACTTAATTGAGTGCCAGATTGTTTCTGTTGAATATAAGTTTTTAATAGCTTTATCTTCAGCAACACCTCTTTTTGTTTCTTTAACTGTTTCTAAAGCTAGGTGCATGTGTTGGTCTATACCAGCCATTACCATAGCGTGTACTATTTTATTTACTTTTTCTTGGTCAAATGTTTCTAAAGTTTTTAAAGCAACTTTAGCCTTGTCAACTAATTTTTGTATTTCTTGTTCAGCTGTTATCTTTGTTTCTTTCTTTTCGGTCATAATTTTTTCCTCCATTATGATATTTATCTGTTAAATAATTAACACTACATGAATATAGTAACCTATGAAAAAATAAATGTAAATAGACAAATGATGTGTTAATGTTTTCACAAAATAAGATATTAATTATTTGTAACATAATCTGTGTTATAATCAAATAAAAGCAGTAAGGAGTATTAGATGAATGAGATTTTAACTACGGTTTACCATGATTCGAGTAAACACTTTATTTCAAATCCCTTTCCTAAAATTGGAGATACTATAGAAGTACTTATAAGGATAAAAAAGAATGACCTTATAAAAAAAGTGTTTATAAGATATAGGGACCAGGGTGTAGAAAAAATTGAAGAAATGTCTGTTAAATATGAAAAAAACGGCTTGATTTATTATAAGTATGATATGGAAGTTTATGATAAATTAATTACTTATAATTTCGTATTGGCGGGTGAAGATAAATTTTATTACTATTCCCAATATAAGATAAGTGACTATCAACCCGATAGGTCTAGGGACTTTAAGATACTAGTCGACTATAGGGCGCCTAGCTGGATGAAGGACCAGGTCTTTTATCAAATACTTCCAGATAGATTTTACAATGGTCGTCCAGACTTAACATATAAGGAAGATTCTTTCACTTATAGAGGACATAAGCCTATACAAATGGCTTGGGAAGACCAACCTTTAGAATTCGAAGATAGTCATTGTTTAGACTTTTACGGTGGTGACCTTTGGGGGGTAATAGATAAGCTGGATTACCTTGAAGAGCTCGGAGTCACAGGTTTGTATTTAAATCCGATATTTAAATCACCTACCATGCACAAGTATGATAGTTTAGATTATTTTAAGATAGATGATAGTCTTGGTGGAGAAGAGGCTTTGATAGCCTTGTCTGAAAACCTGCATAAAAGAGGGATGAAGCTGGTTTTAGATATTTCGATCAACCATACCTCATCAGATTCAAAGTGGTTTAATATGGATGGGACCTTCTATCCTAAATCTGTTGGTGCCTACAACAATCCTTCATCTGAAGAAAGAGACTTTTATTTTATAAATGATGATGGAACTTATGAGTCTTGGTATGGGGTGAAGACCATGCCTAGTTTAAACTATAGTAGTCAAAATCTAAGAGACTTGGTTTATAGGAATGAAGATTCTGTCCTAAAAAAATATTTGAAAGAACCCTTTAATATAGATGGTTGGAGATTTGATGTTGCCGATGTAATGGCTAGAAATAGACAAAAAGACTTATACTATGAAGTATGGGAAGAAATCAACCACGAACTTAAGTCTGTAAAGGAAGATGTTTTAATCATGGCTGAAGAATGGGCTGATACCCCAGATATGTACAATCAAGATAGGTGGGATTCTACCATGAACTATTTTGGTGTAGGATCACCTTTAAGAGAATTTACAGGCCAAAAAGACCTGCTTTTAAGAAGAAAACCATACTTTTCAGACTTTGCCTACGAGTTTACAGGCCACCAATTAGCAGAAAGGATAATCCAATTTTTAGATAAACACCCTACAGAAATAGGTTATCAAATGTTTAATTTGATAAATAGCCATGATGTCGAAAGATTATATAACCATGAAGATTTAGATTATGATGTTTATAGGGGAACGATAATAAGTCTATTTGGCTTACCAGGTGCAGTAAACATCTATTATGGTGATGAAAAATATTTAGATGGAAGAATTGAGACTATGGAAGGGGCGAGGTATCCAATGGATTGGACCCCGGAAAATGATTTAATAGGAAGAAAGAAAGATTCTTACCATTTATATAAAACCTTGGCGAATTTGAAAAAGAATAATGAGGCTCTTAAATCGGGAGGATTTAAGTTGCTTCATGTAGATGATGAAGTTTTTGCTTTCGCTAGATTTACCCAGGACGACTTATTTATATTCGCCTGGACCAAATCTGAAAATAAAGAAAAATTTGAAGTAGACTTAGGACAGTTTGGATTAACTAGCTCATTTGACCAAATAATTGGAAATTCTTCTTTAAGTATAGAAAGAGAAAAATTAACTATTGAATTAAATCCTAAGGAATCAATAGTAGTTCAAGTAAGATAGGAGCATATATGGACAATTATATTTTATTAAATTTTAACTTATCTAAAGAAGAGAATAAGAAATTTGAAAATAAGATTTATGATTTTGATAATATAGGATTTTTAGTAGATGACCCTGAAGAGAAAATTGAAATTTTAAGTTCTTTACCAGAATGGGAAACTAGTGATTTAGTAATTGATAAAGATGCTAGGATCAACTATGAAGTATATTTCGAAGCTTCCGATAAAGGCCTAGAAGATAGGGAAAAGCTTAAGAAATATCTGTCTAAAGAATTTCCTTCAATAGACTTTATAGAAAAAGAAATTGATAATTCTAATTGGGAAGATGAGTGGAAAAAGACCTACAAGTCTTTCAATATAGGAGATAGGATATTGATTAAACCTTCCTGGGAAGAAGAGGTAGATACAGACAAGATTGTTATTGAAATAGAACCTAAAATGGCCTTTGGGTCTGGGACTCACGAAACTACTTCCTTGTGTATGGAATATGTTGAAGATAAAGACCTATCTGGAATGGATATCTTAGATATAGGTTGCGGGTCAGGTATACTTTCAATACTTGCTAAAAAACTAGGGGCTAAAAATGTTTTAGCTTGTGATATAGATCCTATAGCTGTTTCTTCAACAATAGATAATGCTAAGATAAATGGGGTTGATTTACAAGCTAAGGAGTCAAACCTTTTTGCTAATGTTGAAGGTGAATACGACTTAATATTTGCCAATATTTTAGCGGAGATATTAGTTGAAATGATTGGACAATCTAAGGAATATATTAAAAAATCAGGAATCTTAATCTTATCTGGAATAATCAATGAAAAGGCTGATATAGTAAAAGAAGCCTTGATAGAAAATGCTTATGAAATATTAGACCAAAGAGAAAAAGGGGAATGGACCCTATTGGTAGCAAGGAGCAAAGATGTATAGGTTTTTTGAAGACCAGTCAAGTGTAGTAAATAATGAAATAATACTTTCAAAAGATAATAGCCACCATATAAAAGTGCTTAGGATTAAAGATGATGAAAAATTTGAAGTGGTGGTTGATGGAGTGGTCTACCTGGTAAAACTATTGGAAAAAGATAAAAACAACAGCTCTTGTGTCATCTTGTCCCAAAAAAAGGACGAAAATGAGTCAAATATTAAAATAAACCTATACCAGGGTCTTGCTAAGAGTGATAAGTTAGAATGGATTATACAAAAATGTACAGAACTTGGTATAAATACAATAACTCCCTTCACATCATCCAGAACTATAGTTAAATGGGATGGTAAAAAAGAAAAGAAAAAACTTACTAGATACCATGATATAGCTGAATCAGCTGCTAAACAATCAAAAAGATCAATCATACCTACCGTTAAAGCATCCTTGACTTTTAATGAAATGGCAAGGGATTTAGAAGGTAAGTTTGTGATTGTAGCCTATGAAAATAGGGGCTATAGCTTAAAAGAAGTATTAACAAAAAACTCCTTAAGTGAAGTGAATATAGTTATAGGACCAGAAGGTGGTTTTTCAGAAGAAGAGATTGAAAAGCTTGAATCAATTTCTGCCCACATTGTAAACTTAGGCAATAGGATATTGAGAACTGAAACTGCTGCTATGGCCCTTACTGCAATGATTCAGTATGAATCTGGAGACATTAATTAAGTTTGCAATATTAATGTAAATCATATATAATAAACCAGTAATCCACAAAAGTGGGGAGGTGAAGAGATTGACAGAAGTTAGAGTTCATGAAAATGAATCTATTGATAGCGCATTAAAAAGATTTAAGAGACAATGTGCACGTACAGGAGTTTTATCAGAATATAAAAGAAAAGAATTCTACGAAAAACCATCTGTAGTTAAGAAAAGAAAAATAGATCAAGCAAAAAGAAAGAAAAGAAGAGGTTAATTAACCTTTAGATAAAGATTGATTATTACTATTACGAAATGACACTTATCCAAGTGTCATTTTTTTTGTGCAAAAAAATTTGACTTTTTTTTAAATCCTAATATAATTAAACGGTAATGAGAATCACTATCAATTAAAAAAAAGGAGTTAATATGAAAAGATTCAACAAAATATCAATTTTAGTATTAGCATTATCATTAGCTTTAGTAGCTTGTGGTAAAGGTAATAAGGAAAGTCAAAAGGAAACAGTAAAAGAAACTGTAAAAGAAACAACTATGGAAGAATCCAAAGATGATAAAAAAGATGGCTTATCTTTAGTAAAAGTTGTTAAAATAGATGACTTAAAAGATAAGGAAGTTACAGAAATTTCTAAGCATGGTGATCATTGGCACATTATTACAAAAGAAGGCGAAGAATTTTTAACTTATGAAGATCCAAGCCAAGCATTTCCAAATATTGAGATAAAAGAATATGAAGGACACCATGGTGACCATGACCACGACCATGACCACGATCACGACCATGACCATGATCATAAAGAAAGCAAAAATAGTGGTAAAAATATTTTTTTAGGAAGCGGCTCTACAGCTAGAGCTGCTTCTAATTCTGTAAAAAAGAAATCTACAAATGAAACAAAAGAAAAAGTGATAAGAATAGCAAAACATGGAGACCATTACCACTTATATACAAACAAGGGAAATGAGTATATAACTTATACAAATCCAAGTGCCCAATATCCTGGTATAAAAATTGAAACCTACCATGGTAGCCATGGACATGGATCAGTGGCTAAAACCAATAAAACAACTAGTTCGTCAAGAAGAACTAGCCAAGGTTCAAGCAAAAAAACATCAAACAATTCTTCTTCAACTTCATCCTCAAATACAGGATCAACAAGTAAAAAACCTTCAAATACAAATAAAAAGTTAAATAGGAATAAAGAAATAAGTAAACTCAAAATTACAAATATTCTAGGGAAAGCAAAAGTAAATAGGTTTGATATAGTAAGGATATTAAAACACGAAGACCATTATCACTTATTTGATTCCAAGGGAAATGAAGGAATAGTTTATGAAAACCCTAAAGACCTATATCCAAATGCACAATTTGGAGAATATAAGGGAGACCATGATAACAACAATCAAACCAGCAATAAAGAAGAAAATAATAAAAATATAGATAAGAAACCAGAGAATCAAGATCATAATCACGACCACAATCATGGCCAAAATGCTGATCATAGCCATGATCACAATCATGACCACAATCATGACCATAGCCACGACCACAATAGTGAAGGAAAGTTTGAATGGCCAAAAGGTGTTACAAGAATTTGGCAACATGGAGACCACTATCACTTATATATAAATGAAGAAGAAATAGCTATAGTTCATGAAGATCCTAGACCTCATTACCCAAATGCTGAATTTATAGCAGATGATTCAGACGCAAATAAAGATGTAGAAGTTAAAGATTCTGAATTATTCACATATGATTCAATAAGTCCAGAGCTTCACAAGGATTTGATTCCATACCTAGATGATCTAAAAAATATGACTCATTTTGGTAGCTTAAAAAATACTGATTTACCTGTATATGGTACAGAAGAAAGAGAAAATATTTTTTACTGGTTACATGGTGGACATTATCATGCCATGAGTATTAAGCAAATCATACAAAATTCTAAAGCTGGCAAATATAATGGTTATACTGCTAAAGAAGTTGTTGCTACAGTAAAATATTTACTAAATAATGACTATGAAATAGAAGAAAAAGAAATTGATTTTGATAAAGCACAAAAAGTAAAAGATTATCTAATAGACCAATACAAGGCTGATCCATTTGATGTAATGCATATAGGTAATTTAATATATCTTACAGATCCAAAAACTTCAGACCAATATACATTTAATTTAGATGACTTTGAAATTAAAAATAATCAAGTTAAATATAAAAAAGAATTTCCAGGTAAATAAAGAAAAGGGGCTATTTTTCAACAGCCCCTTTTTTTTTCAAAAATTGTACTGTAGATAAATGCATTTCTTGCACCACTTCTACTTTTCAATATATTTTTATATTTTTTTGTATTTTTTTTCTTTTCTAAATTAGTAAATTCCAAACTATCATTTTTTTCTCTTTGAAGAGTTTTAACTTCTGCATTCCTTTTAGTCTCTTTATATCTTCTAAGTCTTTCTTCGATAGGAATATCTTCGATATTTTTATTTACATCTGCTTCAATAAGAGTTTGAAATTCAGTCGGATTTTTCCTTTTAATATTTGTTTTTACAGAAGATTTTTTACCTGATTTATAGTTTTTATTCTTATATTCTTTTTCTATTCTTTGTAAAAATTCTTCCGCCTTTTTACCATTTTTATTTATTCTATCTTTTCTAGCCTTATCTGATTTTAGCTGTTCTGATACAACTTCATTCCCAATCTCTGCAAGTTTAGATAAAAGATCTATTAATAAACCCATATTATTCCCCCTCTGTTGGGTCTAATTCATCACCTGCAATAGAATTTCTCATATCAGTGTCAGCTATAACATTTTGTAATTTATAATAATCCATGTATCCCATCTTACCTGATTTTAATGCTTCAGCTAATGCAAGTGGAACTTCTGATTCTGCTTCTACTACTTTTGCTTTCATTCGTCTTACTTCTGCTTGCATTTCTTGTTCTTGGGCAACAGCCATAGCTCTTCTTTCTTCAGCTTTTGCTTGAGCTATCTTCTTATCTGTTTCCGCTTGGTCAGCTTGAAGTGCAGCACCTATATTTCTTCCAACGTCAACGTCTGCTATATCAATAGATAAAATTTCAAAAGCGGTACCTGAGTCTAAACCTTTAACAAGAACATTCTTTGATATATTATCTGGATTTTCTAAAACTTCTTTATGTGTTGTTGATGAACCTACTGTAGTTACTATACCTTCACCGACTCTTGCGATGATAGTTTCTTCACCAGCACCCCCAACTAATCTATTTAAATTTGCTCTAACTGTTACTTTTGCAATAGCTCTAATTTCAATACCATCCATTGCTACCGCTGCAATTGTTGGTGTTTGTATAACTTTTGGATTTACAGAGATTTGTACAGCTTCGAATACATCTCTACCTGCTAAATCTATAGCTGCAGCTTGTTCAAATTCAAGATCTATATCAGCTCTTTGAGCTGCAATCAACGCATCCACTACTTTACTTACATTACCACCTGATAGATAATGTGCTTCTAATTCATTAATATTTATTTTAATTCCACCCTTTGTTGCTTTAATAAGTGGATTGATTATTTTAGAAGGGATTACTCTTCTCATTCGCATACCAATAAGTGTGCCAAGTCCTACTTTTACACCTGAGAATGCAGCTGTAATCCACAATCCAACAGGAATAAATCTAAAGAAAATAGACACAAACATTATTACTAGTATTGTAATAATTCCTACGCTAAAAAATCCACTATTGTCTAATAATGCTAAAACCATAATTATCTCCTATTTATTTTACAATATAATGTGCTTCCTTCAACATTATCTACAATCACTGTGTCTCCTTTATCAATAAAGTTTCCATAGCTTGTTGCTACATATACTTTTCCTTCAATTTCAATCTCGCCATAAGGTCTTAATGTTTTGTTTACAATACCCATCTTTCCTATTAAATCTTTCGTATCTAAATTTGGACCATTTCCTTTAGCTTTAGACAAGTTAGTATTTAATACTATTTTATTAGTATCCATGTTTTTTACGAAAGACTTCACGAGTATAAAATCTAATATTAAAGTTATAAATATAGATATTAAAACGTACATAACAACATTTTCAATATTACCAGCTGCAAGTATTGATTCAAATATCAGATACCCTCCAGTTATACCGAAAATTCCACCAGGTACGAAAATCTCTATTGAAACTAAAGTCAACGCAATAGTTAACAGCAATGTAAATAGTACTGGGTTTGTTATAAACTCTTTAAGCATACAACCTCCTTGTAATATGGGATTATCTTAATAAAACTTTAATCCACTTATACAGCTTAATTATACCTTAAAATCAATATATCAAGCAATAAATTAATATTATTTTATTTATAAAGTTAAAAAGGTAGTGTATCAGAAATTTAGTCATTCTGACACACCACCTTTGTGAATATAAATATTTTTTAATAAGCGTATTTTATATCAGCTTCACCAGAAACTTGAGAAGCTATTATTTTCTTTGCAGCTTCTTTGTATTCTTCTGGGCTATCATTTTTGATTAAATTATTATCGCCTAAAATATTTTCTCCATTAAACACTACAAATACGCCGGTAGTAGATTCTTTATAGTAAACAGCATTACCAATTTTGTTTTCTCCGTATCTAACTACATAACCAATAGAATCTTTGGTTTCGTATTTAGCAATAGCTTGTAAGTTTTCTTTAGGAAATTGGTTGTAGTTTAAATCATCGCTTTCTATAAGGGTTACAGAGTAATCTTTTAAGAAGTTTTGCATTTCTGCTGTTAGATCACTATTTAACTCTTTTGCTTCTGATTGTTTTACATTAATTTCTTTTGATTTAGGATTGTCAGATCCACTTTCTTTATCTTCGACAACAATATTATCTTCAGATTTTACAGCGTTATTTTCAGTTTCTTTTTGTGTTTCTGTCATAGTCTCTTTAACTGATTCTTTAACAGTTTCATTGACAGTTTCTTGTTGAGTTTCTTTTTGTTTTTTATCAGAACATGCTACAAAAATTAAACTCAAGGCCAAGATTGACAATATGATTTTTATTTTTTTCATATTTATCCTCCTCTATTTTTTAATATTAGCATAAAAGTGATGTAAAATAAAGTATTCAGCGTTTCATAAGTTTATAAATTTGCTGACTTATAGTATAATACACATATAAATAAGACAAAAATGGAGGCTAATTATTAAAAAAATATATTACGATTTAAAAGACGGACAAGACGTAAGGATCTTGTTTGGAGATTTAGATAAAAATATAAACTTTATAGAGGAATCTTTTGGAGCTAGGATTAAACTTGATAATGGTAGACTTAGAATAAAGGCAGATGAAAACTTATTGCCTATGATAAGCCATTTATTCGATGTTCTATTCGAAATTATTGAAAGTAAAAATACCCTAAGCATTGAAGATGTAAGATATGCTGTAGATATGGAAAAGAAAAATAATAGTGATAAGATAAAAGATGCTCTAAATGATGTAGTGGTTACTACTTATCAAGGTAAGCCTATAAGACCAAAGACTATTGGTCAAAAAAAATATGTGGATATGATAAGAAATAATGGTGTTGTCTTTGGTATAGGACCAGCAGGTACTGGTAAAACATACTTAGCTATGGCCATGGCTATAGAAGCTTTTAAAAATAAGGAAGTGAATAGGATTATACTTACAAGACCAGCAGTTGAAGCTGGAGAATCACTTGGTTTCTTACCTGGTGATTTGCAAGAAAAAATAGATCCATATTTAAGACCTCTTTATGATGCCCTATATGAAATAATGGGGCCTGAAACCTATCTAAAATTGATGGAAAGAGGACAAATAGAGGTGGCTCCTTTGGCTTATATGAGAGGTAGAACCTTAGATAATTCATTTATTATTTTAGATGAGGCTCAAAACACTACTGCTGAACAGATGAAGATGTTTTTAACCAGGATGGGTTATGGTTCTAAGGCTATAATCACTGGTGATATTACCCAGCTAGACCTTCCAAGAGGTAAAAAATCAGGCTTAGTTACGATAAGAAAAATCCTGAAGGGGATAGAGGGAATTAAGTTTATAGAATTAGATAGTAGTGATGTAGTTAGACACCCTCTAGTACAAAGAATTATAGAAGCTTATGATAAGTATGACCAAGAGATGAAAGAAAAACATGAGCTGAGAAATAAAGATAAGGAAAATAAGGAATAGGCAAATGGATATTCTTATAAATAATGAAAATGAAGATATAAAAATTTCTGACTCCATGCTAAAAAAAATAGAAGAAGCTTTAGAAACTGCCTTAGATTTAGCGGGATATGGTCAAGATTATGAAATTTCTATATCTGTGGTTAGTCCAGAAGAGATAAGAATTCTAAATAGAGACTATAGGTCAGTAGATAAGGAAACTGATGTCTTATCATTTCCCTTGTTTGAAAGAGGACAAATCCCTTCTAGTGGAATGCTTGGGGATATAGTTATTTCAAGCCAAAGGGTAAAGGAACAGGCTAAAGAATTTAACCATAGTGAAGAAAGAGAATTTATTTACCTATCAATTCATTCTTTACTTCATCTTTTAGGTTATGACCATATAGAGGATGATGATAGGCTAGAGATGAGAAGTAAAGAAAAAGAAATAATGAAAAAATTAGGTATATTCAAATGAAGTCATATGATAATGAAGAATCAAAAAAAGTAAAAAATAATAGTAAGATAGTTGATTCTTTCAATAATGCTATTAATGGAATTATCGAGAGCATAAGCACAGAAAGAAATATGTTCTTTCATATGTTTATGGCCTTTTTTATTATAATCTTAGCCATGATATTAGATTTTACTAGACTAGAATTGATAGTTATCGGCCTGACGGTTGTTTTTGTTTTAGTTTCAGAATTATTTAATACTGCAATAGAAGTTCTGACTGATCTGGCATCGGACAATAAATATCATGAACTTGCTAAGAAAACAAAAGACATAGCGGCTGGCGCAGTTTTACTTTCAGCTATAGCTTCTGTCTTTGTAGGATACTTACTTATATATCCAAAGATAAAAGATATGATAGAGAAAGGTTCCTTTCAATTAAAAGCCATGGAAAATGTTGAACACATGATAGTTATTTCTATAGTTGTAACTTTGATAGCTGTTCTTTTATTGAAAGGAATATTTTATAAAAAAGATACCAGCCACCTATTTGGAGGCAGTGTATCTGGTCATGCAGCCTTAGCTTTTAATTTATCAACAATAGCTACAATCTTGGCTGATAATATAACACTAATTGTTATTGTTAATATGCTTGCTATAATAGTTGCAGAATCAAGGTATGAGGCTAAAATTCATAGTTTAAAAGAAGTTATTTTGGGAGCTATTTTAGGAATATTACTAGCCTTATTATTATTTATGAAATTTATATAGGAGACTTATGTTTAAATCAGGATTTATAACAGTTGTGGGTAGACCAAATGTTGGAAAATCAACCTTGCTTAACGGTGTGGTTGGTGAGAAAATTTCAATCATTTCAGATAAACCACAAACTACCAGAAACAAAATACAGATGATATATACAGATGATAGGATGCAAGCTATATTTTTAGATACTCCTGGCATTCAGATGCCTAAAAATAAGCTAGGCGACTATATGTTGACTGTATCTAAATCTACATTAAATGAAGTTGACTTGATAACCTTCATGGTGGATTTAAGCGAAGATATAGGAAAGCTAGACCAGTACATTTTAGATGAATTGTCCGGTATATCAACTAAAAAAATATTACTAATAAATAAAATAGACCTTGCAGAGGATGAGAAACAGATACAAGATTTGATTAAAAAGTATGAAAAAATGAATGCTTTTGAAAGAATTATTCCTATTTCAGCCTTGGAAGAAAAAAACTTTGACCAATACTTTGATGCAGTATATGACTTACTTTCTGAAGGTCCTATGTATTATCCATCAGACTATATTACAGACCAACCTGAAAGGAATATAATTGCTGAAATAGTTAGGGAAAAAGTGCTTAGAAATATGCGCCAGGAAATACCTCATGGTATAGCTGTTGAAGTTTTACAGATTAGACAAAGAGAAGGTAAAGACTTGTTGGATATTGATGTAAACTTATTTGTTGAACAAAATTCACACAAGGGAATGGTTATTGGAAAAGGCGGAAGCATGCTTAAAAAAATAGGCAGCGAAGCCAGACAAGATATTCAAAATCTCATGGATTCAAAAGTTAACTTAAATATTTGGGTTAAGGTTGCAAAAGACTGGAGAAAAAAAGACTTGAGGTTGAAAGACTTTGGATACATATAATTTTAAGGGTTTAGTGTTTAGGTCTGTAGACTACGGAGATACAAGCAAAATAGTAACCGTCCTTACTGAAGATAAAGGCTTTATCTCTCTAATGGCTAGGGGAGTAAAAAAACCAAAATCAAAAAAACAAAATTTAGTTGCAAGCTTTACCGAATTATACTTTGAAGCCAATAGGTCAGGGGATTTCTATTATTTAAAAGATGGGGAAATTATTAATGACAATTTAAATTTAAGGCAAGGCCTTATGAATATATACCTAGGTCAATTATTTTTAGATATTGTCGAAAGAACATCTATTAAAGACCAGGTGGAAAAAGATCATTATTCCCTACTAGTCAAGGCTTTATCGACTTTGAATGATAATAGTGACAAAGAAGATATTCTTAAGATTGCTAATATGTTTTTGATAAAATATATATCTATGATAGGTTACAAACCGTCTATTTTTTCTTGCCTGAAATGTAAGACAAGCAAGTTCAAACAAGTATATTTTTCTAAAGAGCTAGGCGGAATATTATGCCAAAATCATTATACAGAAAATGCTATTAGACTTAGTTTTGAAGAGTACCAATATTTAATTGATATTTTATTAGGAGTTTTCGAAAAGCTTGGTATAATAGATGGTGGAATAGATCAGATTAAGATATTTAATTTAATAATTGATTTTATATTTTATAATTTAGATATAAAGGTTCCGGCTTCCTTAAATATGTTCAAGAAGCTTATAGGAGCTAATTAAAGGAGTAAGAATGAATTTACAAGAAATGATGGATAAGTTAAAGTCCTTCTGGGCTGAAAGAGGTGCTGTAGTTCTAGAACCCTATGATGTAGAAAAGGGTGCGGGGACTATGAATCCTAATACATTTTTAAAATCATTAGGACCAGAACCTTGGAAGACTGTTTATGTAGAACCATCAAGAAGACCATCTGATGGTAGGTATGGTGAAAATCCTAATAGATTATACCAACACCACCAGTTACAAGTAATATTAAAACCAACACCAGAAGACATTCAAGATATATACCTAAAATCTCTTGAAGAAATTGGCATAGATCCAAGTATTCATGATATTAGATTTGTTGAAGATAACTGGGAATCACCAACCTTAGGTGCATGGGGAGTTGGCTGGGAAGTCTGGTTAGATGGGATGGAGATCACACAATTTACTTACTTCCAGCAAGTAGGAGGGATTCCTCTAGACATAGAGACTGGTGAAATCACAATGGGAATTGAAAGATTAGCCATGTATATTCAAAATGTTGACTCTGTATATGATTTAAAATGGAATGATGAAATCACCTATGGTGACTTATTTAAAGATGCAGAATATGAAAATTCATCTTACGCCTTTGACCATGCAGATACAAAGATGTTATTTAAAACTTTTGAAATGTATGAAAAAGAAGCAGAAAGATTATCTGAATTAAAATTAGTATTACCAGCTTATGACTACACTTTAAAATGTTCTCACATATTTAACACCCTAGATGCTAGGGGAGCCATATCTCAATCCGAGAGAAATAATTATATTTTAAAGGTGAGAAATTTAGCTAGAAAAGTAGCAGAGAACTATTTAGAAAAAAGAGAAGAAAAAGGATTCCCATTATTAAATAAGGGGGAAAGTAATGAGTAATTATTTATTAGAAATTGGTGTTGAGGAGTTTCCAGCAAAATACATTCCTAGTACAGAAAGCCAATTAAAAAATAATTTGGAAAAAACTTTATTAGAAAACAATTTTACTTTTGAAGATATAAAGGTTACATCTACACCAAGAAGATTTTCCTTATTGATAAAAAATATTGAGGCTAATAAGAGTAATCAAAAAGAAAAAATCAAAGGACCTTCTAGAAAAATTGCCTTTGATGACCAAGGATTACCAAGCAAGGCCTTACAAGGCTTTATGAAATCTAAAAATATTAGCCTTGAGGATATTGTCTATGAAGAAGTAAATGGTGAAGAGTATATTTATGCTGTTATCGTTAAAGAAAATAAAAAACTTGACCAGCTGTTAAAAGAAAGCGTTCCAAATATAATCAAAAATATCTCCAATCCAAGACAAATGAGATGGGGTGGTAAAAATATAAGATTTTTAAGACCTATCAGGTGGATTGTATCACTCTTAGATGATGCAGTTTTAAAATTTGATTTAGAAGGAATAAAAGTTTCAAATGTTACCAAAGGGCATAGAACTTTAGGTTCTGACAATATTGTAATTACTTCTATAGATGATTACGAGAGCTTATTAGAAGCGAATTATGTAATTGTTTCAGAAGAAAAAAGAAAGAAAATGATTCTCCGAGGAATAAATAGGCTCTCTAAAGAAATAGGTGGCCACTATCTAGAAGATGAAGATTTATTAGAAGAATTAGTTTATATAAATGAATACCCAACAGCTTTCATGGGTAAATTTGATTCTGAATATCTAAACCTTCCAAAAGAAGTAATTATAACTCCAATGAAAGACCACCAAAGATATTTCCCGGTTGAAGATGATGATAATAATCTTTTGCCATACTTCTTAGGTGTAAGAAATGGGGATGATAAAGGACTTGATGTAGTAGCTACAGGTAACGAAAAGGTGCTAGTAGCAAGACTTGAAGATGCTAAGTTTTTCTATGAAAAAGATATGGAGAAAAAACTTGAAGAATATGTTCCAGAATTAGAACATGTTGGTTTTGTAGAAGGTTTAGGTAATATGCTTGATAAGACCCAAAGACTTGAAAAATTAGTTGAGACTTTAGGTGAAAATATCGAAAGTGGTCTAGATGCTATAAATATTTCTAAAAGAGCAGCTTATTTAGCAAAGGCTGACTTAGTTACTCAGACTGTAATAGAATTTACTGAATTACAAGGTATTATAGGTAGGGTTTTTGCGGAGAAATCTGGAGAAAGTCCTTTAGTTGCCAAGGCTATTGAAGAACAATATATGCCAGTAAAATCAGGAGCTGATTTACCAGAAACTATAAGTGGTAGAATTTTATCAATAGCTGATAAATTAGATACTATTACAGGTCTTCATTCTGCTGGAATTGAAGTAACTGGTTCTCAAGACTTATATGGGCAAAGAAGGGCTGTTTTAGGTATATTAAATATTCTTATAGAATACAAGATTAATGTAGACTTAAGAGCGATGATAAGTGAATCCTTATACAACTATGTAGATATGTTTGGAGAAAACTTTGAGTTCAAAGAAGTAAGAGATAAGGTTGAAAACTTTATTTTAGGTAGGTTTGAAAACTTATTATCTGAAAGAGGATTCAGATATGACATTATAGACTCTGTATTAGGCCAAAAGGATTTGAATATCAGAGAAATGTACAACAAGGTTGTAAGCTTAGATGAAATGGCTAAAAGTGATGAATATTTTGATGAAATAACCACAAAATATGTAAGACTAGTAAACATATCCTCAAAAGCAGAAAGATCTGAAGTAGACCAAGCTTCATTATTAGAAGAAGATATGGATGTATACCATGCTTTATCAGAACTTGATCAGGTAGATAAGCTAATAAACCAAGGAAACTTGGCAGAAATTAGAGAATTTTTAGATCCTATTGTTGATAAATTCAATGATTATTTAGACAATACACATGTAATGGTTGAAGACGAAAACTTAAAAGCTAACCGTTTAGCAATGGTTAAAAGTGTTGCTGACAGAATATTGAAAATATTTGACCCAAGAAAAATAGTGAGGTAGGTATGTATAATTTATTTACTGTATCAGATTCAACAGGCGAAACAGTTAACCAGATAGCAAATGCTATATTAATACAATTTCCTAATTTAGAATTTGTAAAAAAAAGATTTTCAAATATAAATACTATAGAGGCTTGTCAACAAGTATTTGATCACCTACCAGATGGTAAAACTATTATTTTAGTTACTGTTGCTAAAGATGAAATAGCAACTGAACTAAAAGAGTTAGCTGAGGGTAGAGATGAAGTTTTGCTTATTGATCTATTAGCAAATTCATTAAATCAAATTGAACAATTTACAAATGAGAAAGCTACTAGAGAAGCAGGATTGATCAGAGTTTTAGACAATGAGTACTTTGACAAAATTGAAGCTATAGAATTTGCTATGAACTTTGATGATGGTAAAAATCCGGCTGGATTTTTAGAAGCTGATGTAGTTTTATTGGGTGTATCACGTACATCAAAAACACCCCTATCAGTATATCTAGCCAACAAGTCTTATAAAGTGGCTAACCTACCTTTAGTTCCTGAGGTAAACATTCCTAAAGAAATCTACCAGGTAGACCCTAAAAAGTTGATAGGACTTATTATAGATCCTGAAAAATTAAATGAAATTAGAAATGAAAGACTAGCAACTCTTGGTTTATCACTTGACTCAACTTATGCGCAGAATGAAAGAATTCAAAAAGAATTAGATTACGCAAAAGAACTATTTGATGAATTAGGTTGCGTGGTTATTGATGTATCATCTTCTACGATTGAAGAAACTGCAGCAAAAATTATAGAACATATAGAAAATTAATTTACAAAATTTGTTGATATTTATTTTAAAGAAATAGAGGTTTTATGGGTTACATACCAGAAAATCAAATAAACGACTTAAAAGATAGGCTTGATATAGTGTCTATTATTTCTGAATATGTAGAATTGAAAAGGGCAGGATCCAGTTTTAAAGGATTGTGCCCGTTTCATCATGAAAAAACTCCTTCTTTTTCAGTTAGTCCGGAAAGGAATACCTTCCATTGTTTTGGTTGTCATGAGGGAGGAGATGCTATATCTTTCATAATGAAGATTGAAAATCTTAATTATATAGAAGCAGTTAAGTTTTTGGCTGACAAGATGGGGATTACCTTATCAGAAGAAAATTATTCTCATTCTAAAACTCAAAAACGTCAAAGAATGTATGAAATAAATTCTTTAGCAGCCAAATATTATATGAAAAATTTATTAACCCATGATTTTCCTCAAAAATATATGGAAGACAGGGGATTGCAAAAGAAGATATTAAATAGATTCTTTTTAGGTTATGCAAAGTCTGGACCAAACAGGCAAAATGATGACCTTATGCAATACTTGCTCTCTAAAAATGTTTCCAAAGAAGAAATGCTTGAATTAGGACTTTTATCAGAATCAAATGGCAAGGTATATGATAGGTTTGTAGAAAGATTGATATTTCCTATATTAAATAATAAAAATCAGGTAATAGGCTTTGGTGCAAGGACCCTAACTAATTCAAAGATTAAATATTTAAATTCTCCTGAGTCTGAAATATTTATAAAAGGAGAAAACTTATACGGGGTTAATGTCATAAACAGGTCTAGAAATAGGACTAAAATATTGTTAGTAGAAGGTTACATGGATGTGATTGGTCTCTATAACCAGGGAATTGATTATGCTGTAGCTAGTCTTGGTACTGCTCTTACTCCGGCTCAAGCTAATCTTGTTAAAAGGTATGGACACAATATTATAGTAGCTTACGATGGGGACGAAGCAGGTATAAAAGCAGCCTTAAAGGCTATAGATGTATTTAAAAACATGGAAGTAAACTTAAGCATAATGGAATTACCAAAGGGTCAAGATCCTGATGAATTTATTGTTAATCATGGTAAAGAAGCCTTTCATGAACTAGAAGACCAGGCTGTAAGTCCTATAGATTTTAAATTGCAAAAGCTCTATGAAAAGTATCCAAAGAAATTAGATTTTATTAAAGAAATTATTGAATTCCTTGCTGATATTGAAGGGAATACTGTTAGGGACCTTTATACAGATAAGACTGCAAAGTTTATAGGAGTATCAACGGACTCTTTAAGACAGGATGTTGATATAAGAAGAAAAGAGCTATTGGCAAAAGAAGAAAGAAAAAATGCTGTAAATAGTTACAATAACAATGATTTTGGGTATAAAGACAATAAGTATAGTAGCAGGCTTATAAATCCAGTAAATCAAAAAGAAAACATGACTAAAGCTAATGATATAAAATTAGAAAAAGAGTTGCTTATTATGTCAATGATAGATAAGCAAAAGTTCGCTTTACTAAAAGAGCATTCAGATATCATAGAAAATGAAGAGGTCAAGGAATTTTATTACGAAATTAATAAAGTCTATGAAAATTCAAATCAAGCAAGTGATCTTGTAAATTCAGATTTGTTTAAAAGTCTAAACTTGCTTAAAGATTACGAAGAAGCAAAAGATAGTCCTAAAATAGACCAAATGGTTGATGAATTAAGGGATAGAATATTGAGATATAAGCTTTTATTAAGGAAAAAAGAATTGGAAAAGCTTATTAAAAACAATTCAAAAGATGAGAGTGTTTATTTAGAATTAGCAGATATATTAAAGAAATTGACTTGAGGAGGCAATGTGAAAGATAATGATATAGAGTTAGAAGATTTAAGATTGTCTATTTTAGAAGAGGCTAAATCAATAGCTGAAGATAATAATGATACTATTTTGATATCTCAGCTAGAGTCAATTGAAGGGTTTTCAGAACTAGAAGAGGACGATGTAGATAAATTAAGGAAAGATTTGACCCAACTTGATATAGACTTGTTAAAAGATATGTATGAAGTAGAAGAAGATGATCCTGATGAAGTTGATTATGATTCCATAATGGATAATGATGATGACGATGATGAAGAAGATGATGAAGAACTTGTTGATGAAAATATCAGTGAAATCAAGGGTGCCTTCGTTGATGATCCTGTTAAGATGTATTTAAAAGAAATTGGTAAATTAAATCTTCTTACAAAAGATGAAGAAATACAGTTAGCAAGGGAAATGGAAGAAGGGGATATAGCTTATAAGGCTATAAATAATCTTCCTTATACATTAGATGAAGAGGTTGAATTATCTAAAAAACAAATTTATTTCGACCTAGCTAAAAATTTACTATATTCAAATTCTTTATTAGAAGATGGGGAAGAGATTCCGAAAGAAAAACTAGATGACCTTAAATTTGCTAAGGCCTTTAGAGACTTTACAAATAAGGAAGAAAAAGCGAGCGAAGAAGAAAATATAAGACTGCAAATTCTAAAAGCTCTTAATGACATGATCGTAAATAGGTTAGATAAAGATGAGCCTAGTTTAGATCAAGTGAATGACGTAAGAGTGACTGTTGAAATGATCAAATCTGTCTTGTTCGATTTATTAATTGATGAAAACCACGAGTTAGAATTAGATCAAGTTAATGTAAATAGTTATGAAGATATCTTCAATTATGTTTTAAGTAATAGAGATAGAATATTGAAGCTATCAAGATCTCTTTCAGACAAAACAGATTCTGAAGATTATTACCATGAAGAATTTTCAGATTTAGGTATAAAACTTTATACAGATGCTGATGATTTATCTACTGAAAAGAAATATCAAATATTAAAATATTATGTATATTCTGACGTGCTTATTAGAGAAAAGTATGATAAGGACAGTAGGAAGTTAATGTTCTTCGAAGAAGAAGCTTATAGTATTTTAGATATAGGTTTAGAAAAGATATTTAATAGACTTGAAGGTGGAGAAAACCAAGCAGATATAAGCTTATCAGTAGATGAATATGAAACTATAAAAAGAATCTACGAAAAAGGTAAGTTAAATGAAAAGATGATTACCTCTGCAGAATTAGATGAAGCAGATATAAAATATCTTAAAAAACTAAATAGGACTGGTGAATTAGCGAAAGCGAAATTAGCTGAAACCAACTTAAGATTAGTTGTTTCTATTGCGAAAAAATACGTAGGTAGAGGGATGTCATTCCTAGACCTTATCCAAGAGGGGAACTTAGGTTTAATGAAGGCTGTAGAAAAGTTCGACTATAAGAGAGGTTTTAAGTTTTCAACTTATGCGACCTGGTGGATAAGACAAGCTATTACAAGGTCTATTGCTGACCAGGCACGTACAATCAGGATACCAGTTCATATGGTTGAAACTATAAATAAATTAGTTAGAACTCAAAGGCAACTAGTTCAAAAATTAGGACGTAACCCTACCAATGCTGAAATTGCTAAGGAAATGGGTATAGACGAAGAGAAAGTAAGAGAAGTAAGAAAAATTTCACAAGAGCCTGTGTCATTAGAAGCTCCAATAGGTGAAGAGGACGATTCACACTTAGGTGATTTTATAGAAGATGAAAGAGCCCTTGCTCCTGAACAAGCCGCAGACCAAACTATGCTAAGAGAGCATTTAGAAGAGATTTTATCAACCCTTTCTGAAAGAGAGAAAAGAGTTATAGAATTGAGATTTGGATTAATTGATGGTGTACCAAAAACCTTGGAAGATGTAGGTAAGGAATTTGATGTAACCAGAGAACGTATAAGACAAATCGAAGCTAAAGCTATTAGAAAACTTAGAAGACCTGGTAAGGGTGATAAGGTAAAAGACTTCTTAGAAGGATTTTAATATTTAGGAAAAAGCCGCAAGGCTTTTTTCTTTTTTAAATATTGTCTAGATATAATTTTAAGCTTATGATATAAGTATATATGGTATTAATTAAGCTGAGGATGAGGAGTTAAGAAATGAAAAGATTAGATAAAATAGTATCTTTTGTAGGAGAAAATAAAATAGTTGCAGATATTGGATCTGACCATGGTATAACAGCCATAAAAATTTATGAAGAAAAAAATCCTAAAAAGGTTATTGCTACAGATATTTCTGCTCCTTCCTTACAAAAACTAAAAGATAAGCTGAAACATTCTGGATATGAAATAGAAACAATAGTGACAGATGGATTGAAAAATCTGCCAATGGATATAGAAGAGGCTGTAATTTCTGGTATGGGAGCAAATCTGATAGTAAATATTTTAAGAGGCAACTTGGATTTATCAAGGTCTTTAGAAAAAATAATTACATCACCAAATAATTCCCTTGAATACTATAGAAGATGGTTGATGGATAATGGTTTTACAATAATAAATGATGAAAAAATAGAAGACGAGGGTGTCTTATATGATGTGGTTGTTATCAAATACACTGGTGAAAAGACTAGTTATGATAGGGACTACGAATATATGTATGGAAAAAACAATTTAGCAAATAAAAACCCATTCACTATAAAAGAGATTGAACAAGAGATAAATAGAAACCATGGAATATTAGAAAAGTTTTCTGGAATTGATTCAGCCAGAATTACAGATAGAATAGAAGAGTTGAAGGTTAAAAATCAAAAGTTGGAGGAATTATTGTGCGAATTAAAGAATTAATAAATAGTTTTGAAGAAGACTATCCTTTAGAAACGAGTGAAGATTGGGATAATTCAGGTATTCAAGTGGGTGATATAAATCAAGAACTTAAGAATATAATGGTGACCCTAGAAATAACAGAAGAAGCCCTAGCAAGAGCAGTTGAAGAAGATGTTAATTTAATAATATGCCACCATCCACTTATTTTTCCAACTATAGCAAATATAGACAAGGATAATTTCAAAGGATCAAAGCTTATCAATGCTATTAAAAACAACATAGTTATATATGCTTCCCATTCACCAATAGACATGGCTGGTTTTAATGAGTATATTTTTAATAGACTAGGTTTCCAATCTGAAGGAAAGATTTCATATACTAATGAAGCGAAAACTTTGGCTTATGGAGACTATGCAAACGAGAAGATTAGTCTAAGACCCCTGGTGGAACAAATAAAAGAAAACCTAGACTTAGACCATCTTGTAGTCTGGGGAGATAAAAATGAGTTTAAGAAAATTGGTCTAGTTACTGGGTCCGGGATGAGTTTTATAGAAGATGTGAAAAGATTGGGTATTGATTTATTCATAACGGGAGATATAGGTCACCATGACGCCATGGATGCTATAGAACAAGGTATAACCTTGATAGATATATCTCATGAGGGGTCTGAAAAGTTCTTCACATATTTTGTTGAAAGAATACTGGATGAAGAATTTGAAGACGGACAAATAAATATAATTAAATACTATAATGAAGATAAATATTTAAGAAAAATAATGTAAAAAATGTTATTATATAAGAGTAAGGGTGAGAGCTTACAAAAGTTAAGACTTTTGTGAGCTCTTTTTGCTTTTAAATGAGATATTGGAGATAAAAAGGTGAGAGCAAAACTATGAGATTTGATAAATAAGTTTTAAAAACAAAAATTGAAAATAAAACTTACTAAAATGTGAAAAGTGTAAGTGTAAAATTCGAAAAGTAGATTTAAAACTTATCCAACCAAGAGTAAATAAGTTTTAAAATCGAAAATTGAAAATAAAACTTACTAAAATGTGAAAAGTGTAAGTATAAAAGTCAAAAAGTTAATTTAAAACTTATTTATATAAATTTGAAAAATATTAAGGAGTTAAAATGAAATCAATAGAAGAAAATTTAATGGAAATAAAAAATAATTTAGAAGAAAATATCAAAATAAGTGAATCTAAATTAGATAAAAATAACAAGGATAAGATATGGGTATCCAAGATAAATGGAAAAAGTCGATTTTATCATTTATCTAATGGCGAAAAAAGATATTTATCTGATAATGAGGAAGATAAAAAGAAGTATCTTATTCAACAAGAATACTACAGAAAGTTAAATCTACATAGTAGAGCTCTAATGAAGAAAGTAAATTCTATATTAAAGTATTGTGATAAAAAGAAATTGTTTAATTTTCAACGAAATTTTCATCCTGAAAAAGAAAAATATATTGAACCAATAAATAAAAGCTGGGTAGACCTAGTTGAAGAATGGTATAAAATCCCATTCATCCCAAGTTCGTATAAAAGTGAAAATTTAATTATTCCTACAAAATCAGGGGTTCAAGTTAGACGTCGTATTGAAAAAATAATTGCGGATTATTTATATGATAATAATATTAAATTCAAGTATGAGTGTCCGATATTTCTAAAAAAGAGTAAAAATACTTTATATCCAGATTTTACAGTCTTAAATCCAGCGACTGGTAAGGTCTTGTTAATAGAATATTTTGGGCTTATGGATAATGAAGAATATAGAAATGATGCTTATAAAAAAATAAAAATTTATGAGGACGAAGGATACTTGCATGGAGTAGATTTTATTTACTTTTTCGAATCCGAATCTCATCCCTTAAACCTGAAAAATATTTTTGTCTATCTTAATTTATATATAATTAATCCCGCTAAAGATCTTATCAATTGAAAAGAATCCCATTTTAAGGTAAAATATATAGGCAAGTATGTCAGATAATCGCTAGATATAAATATCTAGAGGAAAGTCCGTGCACCACACAGCAGAATGCCAGATAACATCTGGTGGAGGTGACTCCAAGGATAGTGCAACAGAGATATACCGCCTGGTAATCCAGGTAAGGGTGGAAAGGCGAGGTAAGAGCTCACCAGCATATAGGTAACTATGTGGCTATGTAAACCCCATTCGGTGCAAGATCAAGATAGGATAAAAGTCCTGCAGCTGGCAGGGCCCGGAAGGTAGATTGCTTGAGTCTATAGGCGACTGTAGACCTAGATAGATGATTATCTAATACAGAACACGGCTTATAGACATGCTTGCTAAACTTAATCCAAAAAATTAGGAGTGAGTATGAAATTAAAAATGATGACAGAAAAATTCAAACCTGCTTATGCTACAGAAGGTTCAGCGGGTTTTGATTTATATTGCAACAACAAAGAACCGATAGTAGTAGGACCAAATGAAGTGGCCAAGGTGCCAACAGGCATTAGAGTTTCCATTCCAAAAGGATATTTTGGTGCTGTTTACCCAAGGTCTTCCACAGGTATTAAACATAGGATAACTTTAGCTAATACAGTAGGAATCATTGACTCGGACTATAGGGGTGACATACAGATATTTTTTGTGAATAATTCTGATAAACCTTATACTATAGAACATGGTGAAAGACTAGCTCAAATGGTTATACAACCTTATGTAAAGGTAGATATAGAACTAGTCGATAGTCTTGATGAAACTGAAAGAGGAGAAGGTGGAATAGGTTCCACAGGTAAATAAAGCCAAGGATTAAATTTATATTTAATCCTTTTTTTATAAGGGGAGAATATGTACACAATAGAAACAATTAATAATGGGATTAAAGTTTCTGGTTTAAGAGATTTTAATATTGAACACATCTTTGAATGTGGCCAAGCCTTTAATTGGGAAAAAACTGAAGATAATACTTATATAATAGTTGCTTACAATAAAGTTATAGAGCTTGAAGAAAAAGGTGATGACTTATATATTTACAATAGTAATGAAGAAGATTTTGAGAATATTTGGCACAAGTACTTTGATTTAGATAGGGATTATTCTGAAATAAAAAAAGAATTAGCAAAAACAAAGGCATATAACCTAAATGAAAGTCTTCAAGAGGCTATGGAATTTGGTTATGGAATTAGGATCTTACAACAAGACCAATTTGAAATGATAGTATCATTTATAATATCAGCTAATAACCAAATACCAAGGATAAAAAAATCCATAAAAATTCTATCGGAAACATATGGAGACTTTATTCAGACCTATAAGGGAAATGACTATTATGCCTTTCCTAAGCCTGAAGTTTTAGCATCAGCAGACCCGGAAGAGGTAAAAGAAATTGCTAGAGTTGGATTTAGAAATCAAAGGATTGTCGATGCTGGGCAAGCATTCTTAACAAGGCCAGAGGATTTCTCTCAAGATTTATCAGATGAAGATTTAGGAAATAACTTACTTGAACTTAATGGAGTAGGTCCCAAGGTTAGGGACTGTATACTGCTATTTGGCTACAACAGACCAAAGACCTTCCCAGTAGATGTATGGGTAAAAAGATTGATGGAGACCTTATATATAGGACATGAAATTCCTAATAAAAAGATTTTAGAAAAAGGAACTGAGCTATTTGGTGATTTTAGAGGATATGCTCAACAATATTTATTCTACTATGCAAGAGAAAATAAAATAGGAAAATAAAGATAAGTCAAACAAGGTCAAAAATAACTTTGACTATGTTTGACTTTATGTTATAATAAAATTATCACTCGGGAGTATAGAGTGATAATAAACTTTTAAAAATGAATATAAAAAATAAAATTAATTATAGGGGGAAGTATGAAGATTAAGCCAATAGGACAAAGATTAGTTTTAAAAGAGATACATAAGGAAGAAAAAACTTCTTCAGGTATCATCATGCCTGATTCAGCAGTAGAAAAACCAGAGTTTGCTGAAGTGGTAGAAATATCAAAAGACCTAGATACAGATTTGATTAGAAATGGTGATAAAGTCTTGTATACAAAATATAAGGGAACTAACATTAAAGATGGAGATGATACTTATATAGTAATTGACTTTGAAGATGTATTAGCAGTAGTTGAAGAGTAAGAGTTTAAAGATTAGGAGTTTTTATTATGGCAAAAGATATTAAATATGGATTAGAATCAAGAAAATCTTTAGAAGCAGGTATTAATAAATTAGCAGATGCTGTCAAGGTCACAGTAGGGCCTAAGGGTAGAAATGTAGTTATAGACAAGGCCTATGGTGCACCTTTGATTACAAACGATGGGGTGACTATAGCTAAAGAAATTGAACTAGAAGATAGATTTGAAAATATGGGAGCTCAACTTTTAAAGGAAGTTGCTATAAAAACAAATGATGTAGCGGGTGATGGTACAACAACCGCAACTATTTTAGCCCAAGCTATTGTTAGGGAAGGCTTGAAAAATATAGCAGCTGGCGCAAATCCTGTAATTATAAAAAAAGGTATTGAAGAAGCGGTTAAAATAGTGGTGGAAGAAATTAAATCATTCTCTACACCGGTTGAAACTACAGAAGCCATAGCTCAAGTTGGCGCTATTTCCTCAGCAGATCCTAAGGTTGGACAATTAATAGCTGACGCTATGGAAAAAATTGGCAAGGATGGGGTCATAAGTGTTGAAGAATCAAACACTATGGACACAAATCTATCAGTTGTGGAAGGTATGCAATTTGACAAAGGATACCTATCACCATATATGGTAAGTGATGGAGAAAAGAAAATCGCAGAATTAGAAAATCCATTTATCCTCGTAACAGACAAGAAAATAAATAATATCCAAGAAATCTTACCAGTTTTAGAACAAGTTGTTGAATCATCTAGACCACTATTGATAATAGCCGATGATATAGAGAGCGAAGTGCTCACAACTCTAGTATTAAACAAGCTAAGAGGAACCTTCAATGTGGTAGCTGTGAAGGCGCCTGGATACGGTGAAAATAGGAATGCAATCCTTGAAGATATAGCTGTATTGACAGGTACACAGGTATTTAAAGAAGAATTAAATGATGACTTGAAATTAGTAAAACTAGACCAATTAGGATCAGCTAAAAAGGTAAATGTAGACAAGGATTCTACAACTATCGTAGATGGTTCTGGTTCAAAGGAAAACTTAGAAAACAGAATCAATCACATTAAAACAGATATAAAAAATTCTGATTCAGAATTTGATGTTAAGAGATACCAAGAAAGATTGGCTAAGTTATCTGGTGGTGTTGCTTTAATCCAAGTTGGAGCTGTTACTGAAGTAGAAATGAAGGAAAAGAAACTTAGAATTGAAGATGCCTTAGCTGCAACAAAAGCAGCTGTTGAAGAAGGAATAGTTGCAGGAGGTGGAACTGTTTTAATAGATTCTATAAAATCACTTGATGAATATATCTCAAGCGTAGATGGGGATGAAAAAACAGGAGCCATGATAGTAGCTAGAGCCTTGGAAGAACCTTTAAGACAAATCGCAGAAAATGCTGGTATAGAAGGTGCTATAATAGTAAATGAGGTAAAATCATCAGACAAGGGATTAGGATATGATGCCTTAAATGATAAGTTTGTAGACATGGTAAAGGAAGGGATAGTAGACCCAACCAAGGTTACAAGATCTGCCTTGGAAAATGCTGCATCAATAGCTTCAATGATTTTGACAACAGAAACAGCTATAGCAGATATAGAAGAAGAAAATCCTATGAACCCAATGGCTGGCCAAATGGGTATGGGAATGTAATTTAATAAAGCGTGAAAAAGCAGACTTAGGTCTGCTTTTTTTATGAAAAAACTTACTTTAAATTATTTATAAAACTATAGTATTTATTTATGAAGAATGTAAAAAAGCATGCTAAATAATTGGTAATATAATTCTTTTTTGATAATATAAAAATGTAAACGTATAGCTAATAATAAAGAGAGAATATTATGAAAGAAAAACGAAACTTTTATTTAATACTATTCATTTTAAATATATGTCTAATATTTGCTTTTAACTATTTAGTTTTAGGAGCCTACTATAAGTATAAATATGATTTAGGAACTGACTATTTGCAATTTACTAAAACAAACAAAAGTAAGGATAGCGATTTTTCATTTTTGTTAGACTATGAAGACCTATCTCTAGTTGCTGAAACAAATAAAGATGATTCTGTGGTTGCCCTATATGACCCTTCTATGTACTATTATACAAGTTCATCGAAAATAATTTCACCGCAAGATTTAAGATATTTTTCAAAAGATGACTATATAAATAAAAAAAATGTTTCTATGCTTCTAGCTGATCTGGAATCTATATTTAATGGAAAAATAGACGAAAAATTACATGGATTTGAAGATAAATATAACACAAACATTATAAATGTTTTAGCTGATAATTCTGCAATTGCTATTGAGAATAAAAATTTAAAATTAATAAAAAATTTATTTTCTGTAAACACTTCTGATATAGACCATATCTATATGAGAAATCATCCTAAGGAAAAAGAGAGTGATCTAATATCACATTTTGAGCAAGCTGGATTTAAGCAAAATAAAGACAGTCTATTGCAGCTATTAGAAAGATTTATAGTGATGAATTGGAATACAAGTCTTTACACACGTGCAATACTTCTGTCTCTTGGGATAATTTATATGATACTTATATTTTTCACAGAAATTTATAGTAGAAGATTAAAAAAAGATGTTTTGATTAGCAGGATATATGGGGCAAGTTTAAAAGACTATATTAACTTGCATCTAAAGGACCATATAACAAAAGTTTTTTTAGGACTCTTAGTATCGACAATACTGACTATTTTTTACTTTGAAATAATTGGAAATAGGCAAATAAAGTTAGACTTTATAATAGTTTCCTTTGTATCAGTATTGTTTATTACATCCTTTATATCTATTTTTAAAATAATTAAATATTTTAAGATGAAACTTCCTCAAAGGGGGGAATTATGAGTACAAGTACAATCAAATTAGCTTTTAGAGATATAAAAAATATGTATAAATCATTTATATATTTGCTTATTATTTTATCTGGCTTTTCTTTTTTGTTCATCCCCTTGTTCTCATCTATTTATCATAATTATATAAATGAAAATGAACTTAAGCCATCACCTTTTAAGGTTCACTATGCACCAGTAGTAACGTCCCTAGAAAATAATGATGATTTGTCGAAATTAACTAAAGATTTAGATAAATTATATGCTAAAGATGTGTTTACTTATTTTAATAGTAGTAAACTTTCTGAAGATTTTGGCTATCATACTTATATAGTAGATGGCAGGGGGATAAAGGATTTAGATAATTCCTTTTATTGGATAGTGGCTCAGAAAGTAGATAAAGAAAGTATAGAAAAATATACAAATGAATATAAAATAGACAATTCTATAGAGAAGATGAACTTTTTATCAAAATTTACTCACCTTGAAAAGGAAGAATTATCTACACTTTATAACATTTTAAAGGTTGAAGATTCAAAATGGCAAGATTTTCAAGCTTATGATATAAAGAAAAATGAAATTATGGAAATTGTAGACCATAGCAAGCTTCAAGATGAATTATTAAAAGATAAGGTATACGAAAAGATGAAGACTATATTCAAGGGTAGCTTTTTATCTGTTGCTATGCAGGTAGCTACAGAAAGTGTTTCTGAAGAGTACTTCATATTAACTTATATGGTTCCTTATGTAATCTTTTTATTAGCACTGCTTGTGGCTGTATTTGTCTATTTTTATAATAATTTATTTACAGAGTTAGAAAAAGAATATGATATTCATTATATATTTGGAGCAAAAAATAAGGATATATTTCTAAGAAATCAAATTTTGATAATATCTATACTTTTTATAAATTTTGCTTTGATGAATTATCTTAATGGATTTAATATCGACCATAGATTTACCATTATAGCCTGCGTTACTATGTTTTATTATATAATTTTTACTATAAATCTATTGCATCAAATATATAAGAAAAATCAAAGAGGAGTCTTGAATGCTAGAGCTTAAAAATATCAATAAAATTTTTAATAAAGATTATGATAATCAAACTATTATTTTAAATCAGGCCGATTTTAAAGTTAATAAGGGAGACAAGATACTTATTAGTGGAGAAAATGGTATAGGAAAGACAAGTCTTTTAAAAATATTAGCTACTTACGATCTTGATTTTGAGGGGACCTATTTAATAAATGGGAAAGATGTAAAAGACATGACAGAAGGAGAATTAGCAAAAATAAGAAATGAAATGTTTGGATTTATTTTTCAAGATTACTTTCTTCTAGAAGATGAAAGTACCAAGTACAATATTGAAATTCCCCTACTTTATTCAAAAAAATATAAATCTAGCGAAAAAAAAGAACGCTTTGACAAACTAATTGATGAATTTGAACTTAATAAAAAGTTGAAGCAAGCTGTTAAGACTATGTCTGGAGGGGAAAGACAAAAGATAGCTATTTGCAGGGCTATTATAAATGATCCTGAAATTTTAATTTTAGATGAACCTACAGCAGCCTTAAATCCTAGATTCAAAGAAAAGTTTTATGAATATATTTTTACCAACATCAAAGACGAAACCACCCTCATATTGGTAAGTCATGATACTAGATATTTTGATTCAAAGATATTTAAAGAATATAAATTTGTTGATGGAAAATTGTATTTGAGTTAGTTATATAATTTTTTTGTTATTGATTTAATAGTTAAAAATCCTTTTTCGTTGCCATAAATGATGTTAACGAAAGAGGATTTTTTTATTATAACTAAACATGGTTAACACCTAGAATGCATTAAAAGACAAGAGATTAAGATTTCTTGTCCTATATATTACATTTATGTTATAATTTATTTATAAATGTATGGAAGAGGTATAGATTTGAAAATATTATTAGTAAACTCTGACCAAGACTTTATAGACAATTTCAAATATAGTTTTAAGACTGAGGATTATGCAATCACTTCTACTAAAACTATAAAAGAGGCTATAGATGCCTTTAGTAAATATCATTATGATTTAGCAATTATAGACATGAAATATAAAGATGGTACAGGTTTAGATTTAAAAAGACAAATGAATGAAGTCCGTAATATTCCTACAATAGTAGTATCAGAAACGAAGGAAGCAAATGAAGTTGTTTTAGCCTTAGAATATGGTTGTGATGACTATATTGTGAGACCTTTTTATTTACTTGAGCTTAAGGCTAGGATTAGGTCAGTATTGAGAAGAAGTATACCAAATAAACCTACAAATGAAAATTCAAATAGCAAACAAATAAATACTGTGAAAACAGGTGACTTTGAATTTAATATGCTAGGTAGAAAGGTTAGAATAAATACAACCGACATAGAATTAACTGGTAAAGAATTCGACCTGTTGTTTATCCTAGTTACAAATAAGGATAAGATATTTACTAGACAAGAACTAGCCCAAGAACTATGGGAAGGTGTTGGGGAGTCTAACATAAGAACTGTTGATGTTCATATTAGAAGGCTTAGAGAAAAGCTTACACCAAGTGATACATATAAATATATAAAGACAGCCTGGGGTGAAGGTTACTACTTTAATGATGACGAATAAGGAGGTCCTATGTCAGAGAGTATAAAATGGGATTTAACTAGTATATACGAATCAGATGATAAGGCTTATGAAGATTTAAAAAATATACAAAAAGATGTAGACAAATTAAATGAATTAAAGAAGAATCCAAAAGAAAATTTAACAGATTTAATTATTTTAGAAAGTGATTTTTCTAGAAAAATTGAAAAATTATATGCTTATTCACACTTGAAAAAAGACGAAGACTCAAATGTGGCTAAGTACCAAAGATTAGATAAGGAAGTTTTAAATCTAGTTAATGAATTTTCTACAGGTATTTCATTTTTAAATCCTTTACTTTTATCTTTAACTAATGAAGAAATAAAAAAATTAGAAAATGAAAAGAGATTAAAAGACCATGACTTATATCTTGAAAGGATTTTAAGGTATAAAGATCACACTTTGTCTGATAAGGAAGAGGCTGTACTATCTACCTTGTCATCTGCAAGGTCTACAGCGTCAAATGTATACTACTACTTAACAAATTCCGATATGGAATTTCCATATCTAGAAGATTTTGATACAAAAATTACCAATGTAAATTTTGTCCAATTACAACAAGCAGAAGATAGAGAATTAAGAAAACAAGCTTTCGAAGCTTACTATAAAACTTACAATCAATTTGGAAATACTATAGCTCAAGCTTATTATTCACATATTGATAACCTGGTTAAGATAGCTAAATTAAAAGGTTATGAAAATGTTAGACAAATGTTTCTATTTAGGGATGATGTAGAAGAGAAAGTCTATGATGCTCTTATAGAATCAGTTCATAACAATTTAGACTATTTACAAAAATATTATGAAATTAAAAAGAGAGCTTTGGGGCTAGAAGACCAACACATGTATGATGTTTACATGCCAATATCAAGTGACTTTGATAAGAAATATACTTTTGAAGAAGCTAAAGATTTAGTTATAGAGTCTGTAAAACCTTTAGGTGAAGAATACGTTGACAACTATAAAAAGGCTTTCGAAGAAAATTGGATAGATGCAGATATTAGAGAAGGCAAAAGGGGTGGAGCATATTCATCAGGATCTTATGATACCAAACCATTCATCCTAATGAACTTTGATGGAAGCCTATCTTCAGTCTTTACTTTAGCTCATGAAATGGGACATTCATTGCATTCTTACTATGATAGGAATACAAATGACTACCTACATTCAGGCTATACAATTTTCGTAGCTGAAGTTGCTTCTACCTTCAATGAAGCTCTATTATTAGACTTATTGATGGATAGAGCTGAATCAGAAGAAGAAATGATTTACCTAACAGACTTTTATATAAACAACTATAAATCAACAGTATTTAGGCAAACAATGTTTGCTGAATTTGAAAGAGAAGTTCATTCAAAAATAGAGAATAAAGAAGTTTTAACAAAGGATGATTTTTCAAAGATATACCATGACTTAAATAAAAAATACTTTGGAGATTCGATAATTTCTGATGAAGAAATAGCCTATGAATGGATGAGGATACCTCACTTCTATTCAAACTTCTATGTATACAAATATGCAACCGGATTCTCGGCTTCATCAATACTATCTAAAAGAGTATTGGACGGCCAAGAAGGAGCTGTGGAAGATTATATTAAGTTCCTAAAAGACGGGGCAAACCACTTCCCAATTGAGCAACTTAAGATTGCTGGGGTAAATATGTCAAAACCAGAAACTGTAAATCAATCACTAGATATATTTAGAAATCTAGTTGATAAATTAGATAAGTTAATAAAATAAAAATATAAACATTTTATAAGGGGGAAAAAATGGCGCAAGCAAAGGTAACAAATAGATATAGATTTTCAGCAAGAGGACAAGTATTTACATTTTATGCAAATAGTAAAGAATTATTAGCAGTAGATGTAAACCACAGTGAAAATGTGGATTTAGAAGGTCCATTCTTAACAAAATCAAATGAAATCATTGATAAAGCAATTTCACAAATCAATGACTTTATACATGGTGAAAGAAAAACTATTGATCTACCATTTGTTGAAAATAAGAGCAAACATAACAAAGAAATCAAGGATGCTTTATCTGGAAAATAATTAAGAGGTAATATGGGAAATATAGTCAAAGTTAGCTTGTTAGCTACAAGTGACATACATGGCTTTTATCTTCCCTGGGATTATGCGAAAGATGAAGAAGTAGAGACTGGTGGTTTAGCCAGGATAAGTACAATAATAAATAAGATTAGAGAAGAAAATCCCCATACTGTCGTTATTGACAATGGGGATTTAATTCAGGGAAATAGTGCTGAATACTTCTTGTCTGATAAAAAATATCCAGGCATAGAAGCTATAAATTTAATAAAATATGACATCTATAATATGGGAAACCACGAGTTTAACTTTGGCATGGATCATTTAAACCAGGCTATAAAAGACTTTAATGGTGTATCCATGATGGGAAATATTTATAAAAAAGGTGAAGATTTCAGGTATTTAAAAGCTATTTATTATAAGGAAATAGCTGGAGTGAAAATAGCCTTTATTAGTCTAAATACTCCTTTGGTAAGAGTTTTTGAAGCCAAAAGAGGAAACCTAGACGATTACACAGTTACAGATGCGGAAAAAGAATTAGAACTTATACTAAGTCAGCTAGAAGATGTTGATGCAGTTATAGGTCTATTTCACATGGGTAAAATGAATGAAAATGATATTCCTTTTACAGGGGTGAAAGATTTAATAGAGAATGTAGATGGAAGCCATAGAATTGCTGGAATTTTTGCAGGTCACATGCACAAAAAATTAATAGAAAAAATTAATGACACCTATATTTTAGAACCAGGTGCCTATGGACAAGCACTTTCTAGAATAGACTTATACTTCGATTTGGATAAAACTCAGAACAGACTTATCGATATAAATGCAAAACTTATAGATATAAACAAGGACATAGACCAAGATTCTGAAGTTATAAAGGCTATGGAACCATACCACAAGAGATTGAGGGCTTATATAAATGAAATCCTTGGTTATTCAGATATAGCCTTGGATGATGAAGATAAAATCAAAGGTATCCCACAAACCAGGATAAGTCAAAGTAAATTGGGAGATTTTTTTACTGACCTTATGTTGTATTATTCAAAGGCGGATATAGTTGCCTACCATTTTGACAACTTCTATCCAAATATAAAATCTACAACCATTAAAAGAAAAGACTTATACAATGCCTACAGGTATGCTGGAGGTGAAATAAGTAAGTTTGTAATAAGTGGAAAAGAATTAAAGGCTTACATGGAGTGGTCAGCTGGATATTTTAATGGCTACCAAGATGGAGATGTGACTTTATCTTTTGATAAAGATAGGGCCATGAGCAAATATTCTACATTTGATATGTTTGGAAATTTAAACTATGAAATTGATTTAAGGCAAGAGGTTGGGAACAGGATAAAAAATATCTGTAAAGCTAATGGTCAGTCTATCAATGATGACGACCAAATAGTTATAGGTATGAATAAGTATAGGATGGACTTTTTATGTTCGTCTAGAGGTCCTTTAGCTGGTAAAGATATAAGACCTATCTGGTCTTCAATGGCAGATGAAAATATTGCAAAACCTGGAAATATAAGGTCTTTAGCTATAAGTTTTTTAGACAAACAAGAAAATAAAACTTATAAGCATAAAAGAAGGGCTAAGTGGAATATCAAGACTGCAGATGAAAATACTGAATTAGTAGATGCAGCGATAGCTTTAATCAATAGTGGAGATTTATTACTATATAAAGACGAAGATGGTAATAATGATTTAACAAGGTCTATCAACCTATATAAGGACTTAGAAGACTATCAGCTTGATAAGTTAAAAGAAAAGTATGATATAGGGTCTGCTAAAACTTTAATTGATGTCTTAGATATTATTAGAGAAAGTAAGAGATAATCAAAATATGAAAATTATAGTTAAATATTAGCCTTTATATTTTATAAAAACCTTTTCAAACTTAGAAATATCCTATATAATATAGGTGCAAGTATGCTATAAAAATATTTAGGAGGTTATATGTTAGAAATTTTCTATTTTGTTATGATTAGTGTTTTCTTGATTTGGGCATGGTCGAAAATGACTGGTATAATGAATGAGTATATATAGGAAATATCAACATATATTAAAAGAAAGTGATTGAAAACCAATCACTTTCTTTTTTTATGCTTAACCTAGTGCTACGTCTAATACCATCATGAGTGTAAATCCAGCTAAAAAAGCTAAGGTTGCAGAATCAGTAAAACCAGATTCTTGAGATTCAGGTATCAACTCTTCAACAACTACGAAAATCATAGCGCCTGCTGCAAAAGATAGGCCGTATGGTAGTAGTGCTGTAATTTGTGTAACAGCCCAGGCACCGAGAACGGCACCTATTGGTTCGATTATTGCGGATAATTGTCCTAAATTAAAGGCTTCTTTTTTACTTTTACCACCTGCTAGAATAGGTAGGGATAGGGCTGAACCTTCAGGGAAGTTTTGCAGGCCTATACCAATTGTAAGAGCGATAGCTCCAGACATACTTGCAAGTCCCGGTTGAGCAGCTGCAGCAGCATAAGCTACACCCAAGGCCATACCTTCTGGGAAGTTATGGATAGTAACTGCTAAAAATAGCATGGTATTTTTACCTAATTTACTATCATTTATATCAAAGTCCCCATGGTCAGCACTGGTATGTAAGTGTGGAATTACTTTATCTAGTATTCTTAAAAATATACCACCTAGTAAAAATCCTATAGCTGCAGGCATCCATGCTGGTAAAGGACCACTTTCTCCATATTCTACATGTGGAGACCATAGCGTTGATACAAAAGACGTAAATTTAGAAATCCTGCATTTTAAGCAGTTTTATAAGCATTTTGTCTTCGATAAAGATGAAGAAGGATATGTAAAAAAGACTCAAAAAAACTACATGGATGTAAGAGTAGTTTTGAGACTAGTATGAGGAAACACAAAAAATATAATAACTCATTTTGTACTTTCTACAAGAGTAGCTTATAAGGCTGCTCTTTTTTTCTAAAAAGTTGGTACATATAAATTTTAAATATTACGAATAATACAAAATCTAATTTCCGAAAAGCAGAAGTCCAGACTTCCGAAAATCGGAATTCAAGAACTCCGAATATCGGAGAGTAACTATAATAATATTAGTAATATTGAGTTAAGAAAGAATAATTTTAGAAAAGGATTAAGGATTCGTTACATCCTTTTCAAAATATTAAAAATTCACAAGCCAACTTTACATATTCGCTTTTATAATATATAATAAAAGCGTAAACGAGAGGAGGCGGACTATGAATACACTTAAAGAATATATACAAGAAAATTTAGTAATCACCAACAAAGAAGCAGAAGAACTTGGATATACTAGGCATAATCTATCAGAATTAACAAAAAATGGACAATTAGAAAGATTAAGACCGGGACTATATCAATTAAAAGGAAAAGTAATAGACGATTTTGTTTTAATATCATCCAATAGTAACCGAATTATATTTTCCCATCAAACAGCTCTATACCTCTACGATCTATCAGATAGGACTCCAAATGTATTTCATATATCTGTACCCCAAGGCTACAATGCCAGCCATATCAAAAAGAGGTACGAAGATCTACAAGTTCACTATGTAAAAAAAGACTTATATGAAATTGGAAAGACAGAAATAAAATCACCCCAAGGCAATGTTATACCAGTTTACGATATTGATCGAACAATTTGCGATATCATAATCGATAGAGAAAGAATAGATAAGCAAATTTTTACAGAAGCCATAAAAAGATACTTTAAATCATCAAATAAAAATCTAAGACGACTCATAAAATACAGTAGACTATTTAAAATAGAAGATGAAATTAGAAAATACATGGAGGTATTATCGAAGATTTAATTTTCAAAGGTTGTATTGAAGGAGATGAACAAAATCTTATTGAGACACATAAAAGAATTAACATTATAACGTTTGCAGTAGATGCATTAAATTAGCAGAAAAAACCAAAGAGTTTGAAAATGGAGCTATCATATATTACACAAGGAAAGTCCGCAAAGAAAAAATTTTATAAGTGACTAAAAAACTAGATAAAAGAAGTGGTTTCAACTTATATAAAGTAAGATGATTCTAATATCAAGGACGAAGAAGCAATAAAAATTCAACATTATAAAAATATACAAATTTTAAAGGAGAAGAGTAAATATGGAATGGGATGAATTTATTGATAAAGTAAAATTTATATTGAGAAGATTTAATAAAGAATTTAATATAGATTATAGCGAAGATAGTATTAGTTATATTGTGGGTGAAAAAAGTTTTGAATTTAGTAAATCTGACTATAATAATATTAGTAATGATGCAATGAAATCGGATTTGTCACAATTTACAGTATCAAATAATAATAGTTATGAAGTTATTATTTATCAAACAAATAAAATGATTCGAAGACTTTTGCCATATAAATTTGAGGAACGAATAATATCTACTAATATTAAAGATTCCATGAATAATATAGAATATAAATTTCAAGAAATATCAGATGTAATGGTATGGAACATTATTAAAGAAATAGACTTGGAAAGTTTAAAAAGAACTTTTATGATTTTTCCTCCTAGATTGCGAGAAGATGAAGGTGAAAATTTTTTTAATTTATTAAGAGTTTGTTTTAGAAATCCTTATTCATTAATTGTTTCATATAATAAAGATATTGATAAAAATAAACTTAATGATTATATTAATTCGTTTTTATTTAACTTTTGCTATAATTATGGATATTCCTTCAGGATTATGAATAGCTTAGATGAATTATTAAATATTAGGTATAGGAATAAAAATAGCTCTTACAAAAGTGAAGAGTTAGATGCACCAAGATTATTATATAAACAAGATTTAACAGAACAGTACCATATGGCGGTCTCTTCAGAAGATCCGTTTGTACAATTCATAGGATTTTATCATATTATGGAATATTTTTATGAAGAAATATATAAAGAAGGTGTTGTTAATAATGTTAAGGAAATATTGTTAGATCCGGGATTTTCTACAAAAAGAAAAAAAGATATAATGAAACTTGTAGATTTAATTAATAAAAAGAGAACTGAAAGTACAGTAGGAAGTGAATTGGAAGCACTGGAATTAACATTAAGAAAGTATATAGATATTGAAAAGATAATAGAAAAATTGAATGAAATTGATAAAGATATTATAGAATACTATAAAAACAATAAGGTTAATTTTTCAAATGGAGATGCAATAGATTTAATAGGAGACAAAAAACATATATTTAAGAAGTTGGCTAATAGAGTATATAAAACTAGAAATTCACTTGTTCACAGCAAGTCTAATAAAGTTAGATCGAATGAAAGAGGAATTTATAAACCTTTTAAAGATTCTAAAGCCTTATTAAAGGAAATACCATTACTTAAAGTGATATCAGAAGAGATTATTATAAAATCAGCGAGTGAATTATAGTATAATAAATTTAAGAGAAGATACATAAGACTAAAAGGTCTTGTATCTTCTTTTATGGAAGTATTGTCTTTTATGGAAGTATTGTCAAATTGATAGTGTAAAGAGTTTGTGTATCATCCCTACTGATATGAGGTATTTTTGTAATTGCCATACTAATCACCAGAACTTTCTTTTGATTTATTAAGAAGTAGGGAATGAATCTGCCATATTTCTCTTGATAAATTTTCTATTTGCTTATTCATTGATTCAATTTCATTTTTGTAAATAACACCAGTTGTATTAGTTGTTTTTGCAATCTGGTTTATGTTATTTGTTGCATTCGAAAGTAGCCATTGTAGGTTTCTAAATGGCTCTAAATCTACAACATAAATCTCTTTTTCTAATACACATTTTCTAAGAAAATGGGACATTGTTTTGCAATTAGCAAGTTTCATTTTCTTTTCAAAAACTTCTTTTTCTTCTTTAGTTAGTTTTATTTCTATTCTTTCATTTCTAAATCTATTTGCCATTTTATTCTCCTTTATAAAATATATTTCGGGGTCTTAGGGTTCTCCCTAACAAGGTAAAAATTAAAAAAATGGAGCATTCCGTAAAGGGCTGCTCCATTAATTTTTTCGTAAGTGTCCGTACACTTACTGTGCTTGCTATTAAAGTTATAAGCGTTAAGCGTTTATTCAGTTTTATTAATTATACCGCATTTAAATAAATTAATAAAGAAGTATAAGCGAAGCTATTGACAATGATTATCAGTGCTGATACAATAATACCGACAAGAGTGTCGGTTTGGAGGTTATTTATGAAATGAAAATGGAAGCTGATGAAAGAAAAAAGCAGATTAGACAAGCGGCTATGAAAGTATTTTTGGACAAAGGGTTTAGAAATACAGTTATGAATGACATTATGGAAGCTACTGGGCTTTCTAGAGGTGGTTTGTATCATCATTATGGTTCTACGCATGAAATCTTATACGACATTATTATGGAAGGTAATTTAAATAGAAAAGATATTGTTCAAAAATCAAGTTACGATGAAGGATTAATATTAAGTCCACAATTGTTTTCAAGAATGATTATAGACAAGATACTTGCGGATAGCGATTATGTAAAGCTTTATGTTATGTTTTTATGTGAGTTAAAAGAAAATGATGATCTGAGAGAACTATATGTGAAAATAAAAAAAGAGTCCATACAAGTATTTAAAGAATTGTTTTCTACTTTGTTTAATGAGTTACCTTCTGATGATACATTTGAATTTATGATTAATATTATAAATTCTGGATTGATGGCTTGCGAAATTTTGAATGCACGTGAGAATTTTACAAAAAATAAGATATATCTAACTGAAATGATAGAGACTTATTTTACAAATGTAATGAAAAAAGATGATGAAAGGAGTTAAATTTATGGATCTATTAAAAAATTACATTAAGAGAAATAAAGCACCATATTTTATTTCTGTCTTGTTTGCAATACTTGGAGTAATTTCAAATCTTTTTGTATATATTATTCTAAGTAAGATGATTATATCATTAATTGATGGTAGCCAAGATTTTTATTACTATATAAATAAAATTTTCTTTATACTTTTATGTCTTATAATCAAAGAAGTGTTTATGTTTTTGTCAACAATGATTTCTCATAAAACAGCCTATAAAATAATACGAGATATAAGAAAAAGCCTTATGGAAAAATTATTTAATATGCCATTAGGAGATATATTGAATGAATCTACTGGTAAGTTAAAAGACATAATTGTAAATCAAGTCGATAATACTGAAACAACATTGGCTCATATGATACCTGAGATGACAGCTAATTTAGTCGGACCTATAATATTATTTGTTTACATGTTAATTTTAGATTATAGACTAAGTTTAATATCTTTAATTCCATTAGTTATTGGTGGATTTTTTATGACAGGGCCGATGAAAAGAATGAAGGTAAAGTTTCCACAAGCAGTTAAAATTGGCCAAGATATGAATAATTCCGTGGTTGAATATATAAATGGAATAGAGGTTATTAAAACATTTAATCAAGGCGAAAAATCTTATAGAAAATACAGGGACAATGTGTATAAAAAGGCAAATTACTATTATGATTGGATGGGAGAAAATACAAGAGACTATGCGATAAGTATGTCTATTGCTCCAGTTGGTATTTTGACAATTATACCATTTGGTTTATATTTCTGTATGAATGGTTCACTAGATGGTGGTGTATTTTTAACATTGATAATCCTTTCTTTTGGGACTATCCAAAATATTATGAGAGTAATGACTTTTGAAGATGATATTGGAAGAATGTCAACTATTTTCGAAGAGATTAAAAATATACTTTCTGCGAGAGAATTATCTCATAAAAATGAAAATTTGGATATAAAAAATTATAATATAGAGATAAAAAACGTAGATTTTTCTTATGAAAAAGATAAGCAAGTCCTAAACAATATAAATATAAATATAGAAGAAGGAAGTGTGAATGCTTTAGTAGGCGAATCGGGTTCGGGAAAGTCGACTATTGCAAAACTAATTTCAGGATTTTGGGATGTAGATAGTGGTTCTATAAGCATAGGAAATGTAAATATTAAAGATATGTCCCTTGAAAAGTTATCTACTGTTATTTCCTATGTAGCACAAGATAATTTTCTTTTTGATATGTCAATTAAAGATAACATCAGAATAGGAAATAAAAATGCCAGTGATGAGGAAATAATTGAAGTATGTAAGAAAGCAGCCTGCCATGATTTTATAATGAAGTTGTCAGATGGATATGATACAAGAGTAGGAGAAGCTGGTAAACATTTGTCTGGAGGAGAAAGGCAAAGAATATCAATTGCAAGAGCTATGATAAAGAATGCTCCAATAGTTATTTTAGACGAGGCTACCTCTTATATCGATCCTGAAAATGAAGCCTTGATTCAAGATGCAATATCAGAGCTTGTCAAAGGGAAAACTCTAATTATAATTGCCCATCGTTTAAAGACAATAACAGATGTAGATAATATATTTGTAATTAAAAATGGAGAACTTGCATGTAAAGGAAGTCATGAAGAGCTTTTGAAGGAATCAAAAGATTATCATGATCTTTGGGAAACTGCCTTGAAAGGAGAAGAAAATGCTTAGTGTTTTTAAAAAAATATGGAATTTTTCTATTGAAGAACAAGTGTATATAAAAAAATCAATCTTTGCTAATTTTTTCGGTTCTATTTTTAATGCTCTACAATTTGCAGCCATTTATTATGCGATTTTTGGGATAGTAAACAAGGATATAAGTTTCAAAACAATAGGAATATCATGTTTATTTTTATTAATTAGTATAGCTGGAGTAATTATTTCAAAAAATTCCTCTATGCTCAAACAAACACATGCTGGATATTTTATGGCTGGACACAAGAGAATTGAATTAGGTGAAAAAATAAAAAAAGTTCCCATGGGATTCTTCTCAAGTTTAAGTTTAGGAAATTTAACAACTATTGCGACTACTAACTTAGATAATGTAGAGACTTGGGTTCCAACTTTGTGTATTATGGTTTTCGGTGGCATGCTTAATGCTATTGTTTTTATCTTATCCTTATTTTTGTTTTCTTATAAGGTAGGTATTGTAGCAATAGTTGGTTCTATTGTATTTTTAATGATCATTGCTCGTATGCAAAAAAGGTCAAGTAAAAATGCAGATAAGATTCATGAGATTCAGGTATCACTTACCAAAGAAGTCTTATCAACATTGCAAGGAATGCAAATTATAAAATCATATAATCTTGGAGGAAACAATAATAAGAAACTTGACAAGAGCTTAGATAGTGCTAGTGAATATTCTTTTGATTTAGAAAAAACTATAATGCCATATAGTTTATTAGCTAAAATCATAATAGCTATAACAATTTGTTTGATGTTGTTTATTTCAATAAAATTATATTTTGTTGAAAATGGTCAAATAGTCAATACTATTATGATACTTATAGCAAGTTTTGTAATATTTGACGGACTTATTACATCTGGATCTGCTATTGCAATGCTAAGAATGGTTGAGAATGCAATAGATTCTTATTCTTATGTAAATGATATGGAAGATATGAAAGAAGGAAGTATTACAGAGCCAATAAAAAATCACAACATAGTCTTTAAAAATGTATCATTTTCCTATGATGATAGACCAATTTTAAAAAATGTATCAGCAGAGATAGAAGAAAATACTATGACTGCTATTGTTGGACCATCTGGATCTGGTAAGACAACATTTTGTAATCTTATTGCAAGATTTTGGGATGTAAAATCTGGCGAAATTTTAATAGGTGGAAAAAATATTAAGGATTATAATATAGAAAATCTTATGAACTCAATTTCCATGGTATTTCAAGACGTCTATCTCTTCGAAGACACTATTGAAAACAATATAAAATTTGGAAAACAAAATGCAAGCCAAGAAGAAGTAGTTGAAGCTGCAAAGAAGGCAAGGTGCCATGAATTTATAGAAGCTTTACCAGAAGGATATGACACTATAATCGGAGAAGGTGGAGCAAGTCTATCTGGCGGAGAAAAACAAAGAATTTCCATAGCTAGAGCCATGCTAAAAGATGCAGATATAATTATCTTTGATGAAGCAACTGCAAATATAGACCCAGAAAATGAAGATAAGCTTAAAGAAGCAATAGAATCATTAACAAAAAATAAGACAGTAATTATGATTGCCCACAGACTAAAGACAATAAGAAATGCTGACCAGATTTTAGTCTTAAAAGATGGAGAAATAGTAGAACGTGGAAATCATGAAGAACTGATTAAAAATAATGGACTTTATTCTGATCTTATTAATGCAAAAGCTAAGGCAGAATCATGGAAATTAAATAATTGATGGAAGAAAGATTTAAAGTCTTTAAACAGTAAAATTTAGATTAGAGGATTTATGCCTATGTGCATAAGTCCTCATTTTTTATGTTCAAATTAATCATTAAAACTCAAAAATACAATAAACAATAAAAATTCTGGTTACCAAAGAGGACAAATTTCACTATATAAAGTGAGGGGTATTTTGTCATCTTTCTATAAAAATCCAAATACTTTGAAGTGTGAAGATTCTTGAAATTGATTATGTGAGATTAGTATATGTCAAATTTAATCCACTTATCAAGGTAAAAAAATAACTTACATAGGAGGTAAAATGCAAGCAATAAAGATTTATAGTATGAGAGTTGCTATGTTATGTAGACTTTATGATCTTAAATTAATTAATGATAAGGAATATAGAAAAATTAAGAACAGGTTAGAAAATGATTATAAGAATATGGATAGAAAGTAGTTAATCTTGTGATATAATAACACTGTAGAAAGATACAAAATGGGAAGGAGGTAAAATGAATACTAAAGTAAAAGTAATAAAAGCTTCAAATACAGGAGCAAGAAATAGAAATGCACTGCATTTAGATTTAAAACGAGTTGCAGCATATTGTCGAGTTAGCACTGATAGTAAAGACCAACTTGAATCATATAAATCGCAAGTTGATTATTACACAAATCTAATAAAAAATAATAAAAACTGGACTTTAGCTGGTATATATGCAGATGAAGCAACAACAGGAACAACTGCTACTAAAAGAGTAGATTTCATGAGGCTAATTAGTGATTGTCAAAATGGAGATATAGACATGATAATTACTAAATCTATATCAAGATTTGCTAGAAATACATTAGATACCTTAAAGTATGTAAGACTATTAAAGGAAAACAATGTTGGTGTAGTATTTGAAGAAGAAAATATAGATACTTTGACAATGGATGGAGAGCTATTACTAACAATATTAAGTTCAGTAGCTCAACAAGAAGTAGAAAATACCTCAGCCCATGTAAAAAAAGGACTGAAAATGAAAATGGAAAAAGGGGAGCTTATTGGTTTTCAAGGTTGCCTTGGATACGATTATGACCCTACAACAAAAAGTATCTCTATAAATGAAGAAGAAGCCAAAATTGTCAGATACATCTTTAAAAGATATTTAGAGGGCAATGGCGGATCAGTCATTGGCAGGGAACTAGAAGAGCAAGGATATCTCACCCCGAGAGGTAAAACAAAATGGTCTGATACTACAGTGTTAGGAATAATTAAGAATGAAAAGTATATTGGCGATATACTAATGGGAAAGACCTTCACAGTTGATCCCATAACAAAAAGAAGGCTAGCAAATTTTGGAGAATCTGATAAATACCACATTGAAAATCATCACGATCCAATTATATCAAGAGAAGACTTTGAAAAGGCACAGGAGATTAGACTCAGAAGAGCACAAAACAGAAACACCATTGCTAATAAGGATAGGAAAAGAGAAAAACTATCAAGACAATATGCTTTTTCAAGTATGCTTGAATGTGGATTTTGTGGCGAAATACTTTCAAGAAGAACTTGGCACACAAGTTCAATTTACAAAAAAATTAACTGGCAATGTGTAAGGTCAACAAAAAAAGGTAAAAAATATTGCCCTCATTCAAAGGGAATACAAGAAGCGGCAATAGAAAAAGCATTTGTTGAAAGCTATAGGCAATTATGCCATGCAGATTCAACAGTAATAGATGACTTTTTAAAAATTGTAGAAGAAGAAATAAATGATAATACTTTAGTCAAAGATTTGAAAAAGTTAGAAAACCAATTAAACAGAGTCATTAGTTAAGAAAGAAAGTTAGTTGATCTTCATTTAGAAGATAGTATAGACGAAGAAGTTTATGTTAAAAAGTATAAAAAACTGACAAAGCAAAAAGAAGAATTACTTGATGAAAAGAAAACACTTGAACTAACGATAAAAGATGAAGACTCTATTAAAGAAAGATTAAAGCAATTTAAAAAGGTGTTAGAGAATAGAGAAGTTATAGAGGAATTTAACAGAACAGTATTTGAAAGCATAGTTGATAAAGTCGTGGTTGGAAGAATTGACAAAGACGGAACAGTTCATCCATATGACTTAACATTCTATTTCAAAACAGGAGTTAAAGATAGTCAAGATTCTAATAATTTTAAAGATAAAAGAAAAAATGCCAAAGACGATGACATTAATAAATTGTGTTCCTACAAGAATGACGAGGATAAAAAATTATGTTCCCAAGCAAAAGACAACACAGCTGGATCAAGTAGAGACCAAAATGATGCTGCAGTCATCACTCCTGCTGCTAATCCTTGTATTATAGCAAGAAACTTATCATCCATTTTTCTTACAAAAAACACCACAGCAGCTCCAAGGGCTGTACAAGCCCAGGTGAAAATACCAGCCATTAGTGCTTGTAAGATTGGATTTATTCCTAAAAACCATTCATACATAATTAACTCCTTTTGTTTTTAACATACTCATTATACTGAACTTATTAAAGTTTTACAATTTCATTTATAAATTCAATTTTTAGTGGTAAGATATATAACAAGACAGGAGGAATTATGAAATTTAATGATTTACAATACAAAAGACCAGATTTTGACCAAGACTTAGAAAGTTTAAATCAATATCTAGATACTTTAGAAAATGCAGAAAATTCAGAAGAATTTTTCGAAGCCCATAAAAAATATGAAGATAAAATGGCTCAATTTGCAGAAATGTATACAATAGCCTACATAAGAAATTCAATTGATACAAGGGATGAGTTTTATGAAAAAGAGGTAGAAGCTTTTGATCAAATCATTCCTAAATTTTCACAAGCTGGAAATAGGCTTCAAAATATCAGATTAAAATCTCAATTTAGAAAAGAATTTGAAGATAAGTATGGTACAAACATCACTAAAACTGATGAATTGCAAAAAAATATCTTCAAACCTGAAATCATGGAAGATAGGGTGGAAGAAGCAAAGTTGACTCAAGAATACCAAAAATTAACGGGTACAGCAGAGTTTGAATTTGAAGGAAAAACCTACAATCTTTCAAGTTTTTCACCAGTCCTACAAGACAAGGATAGGGCTAGAAGAAAAGCTGCCCAAGAAACTATGACCAAATGGTTTGAAGAAAGAAAAGAAGATTTTGATAGGATTTATGATGAATTGGTAAAAATCAGAACAAGAATAGCCAACAAATTAGGCTTTGATTCATACATTGATGTAGCCTACAGATCTTTTGGTAGAACCGATTGGGATAGAGATGATGCTAAAAATTATAGGGACCAAATTTACATATATATTGTACCGCTAGCACAAAAATACTATAAAGAACAAGCTAAGAGAATCAGTATTGAAGATATGAAATATTACGATTTAAATCTAAATTTCATAAGTGGAAACCCTACACCAAAGGGGGATGAAAATCATTTAGTTAAATTAGCTAAAGACATGTATGCTGAACTTTCGCCAGAAACTGAAGAATTCTTCAATAAAATGGTAGAAAATGAAATGATGGACTTAAGTTCTAAGGCGGGTAAGGCACCAGGTGGCTATATGACATCTCTACCTGTAACAAAACTACCTTTCATATTTGCAAATTTTAATGGAACTGCCCATGATGCTGAAGTTTTAACCCATGAAGCCGGTCACGCCTTCCAAGGTTACCTTGTAAGGAATGTTTATCCATCAGACAACCAATCAGCATGTATGGAAATCATGGAAACTCATTCCATGTCAATGGAATATTTTACACACCCTTGGATGAAAGAATTCTTCAAAGAAGATACTGAAAAATTCCTATATAACCATGTAGTTGGATCTATCCAATTCTTACCTTATGGTGCTTCAATTGACGAGTTCCAAGAATGGGTATATGACAATCCACAAGCAAGCCCACAAGAAAGAAATACTAAGTTTAGACAAATCCAAAAGAAATATAATCCTGAAATAGATTATGAAGATAATCATTTCATGGAAGAAGGTAGAAGATGGCAAAGACAAGGTCATGTTTACTCATCACCTTTCTATTACCTAGACTATACAATAGCCCAAGTAAATGCCTTCCAATTCTTTGTAATGGATATGGAAGACCACAAGGATGCATGGGAAAAATACCTAGACTTATGTAAACTTGGTGGTAAGTATGGAACAAAAGAAACTATAGAAAAGGTTGGATTAAAAAATCCATTTGAAGAAGAAACCTTTAAGTATATAGTTCCTAAATTGGAAGAATATATAGAATCATTGGATCATTCAAAAATTAAATAGAATAAAAGTAAAAGCTATGAAATAATTTAATTTCATAGCTTTTTAATTATTAATCATTATTTTTGTTAGTTCATATATAATTTTTTCGAAAATATAGTAAACACTAAAAGTTTGCCAATGTACAAAGTTGCTGTCTTTATCATTATTCAAATAAATTAGACTAATATCTGATATTTCATCAAGTGGGGAGTTTTTATTTAAGCATAGACCTATAATTTTTACCTTATTATCTTTTAATTCTTTAACCTTATCATGGTAGGCTGCTAAATCACCACTATAAGAAAGTATCAAGACTGTAGAATCGCTAGTTTTTTTTATCTTCACAAATTCTTCAATAGACCTTATATAACTTATTTCAATATTATATAGACTTATATCACTAATAAAGTTTTGAGATAATTTTTCTTGTTTCCATCCTGTAGAATAGCAATATATATTTTTGCTGTTCATCAAGGTTTCAGCTACAAGTTTGATTTTATCTTGGTTGATTTTATCAGTTAGTTCTAATTGCTCCTCTAGTTTTGTTAAGAATAGATTATCTGAAAGTTTATCGTCTTTTTTGCTTTTATCGATTTCGTTTCGAATGTAAAATTTAAATTCAGTAAAACTATTAAATCCTAGTTTTTGTACCAATCTAAAAAAACTAGAAGTAGAAGTATAAGTTATCAATGCAAGTTCATTTATTGTACTATCTTTTATTTTGTTAATATTTTTATCTAATACTTTTAGGATATCAATATCAGAATTTGAAAGATTATCTTGATTTTTAATTATTAGATAATTTATGATACTCATTTTTTTCTCCTAACTAAACTATATGTGTATTTTATCATATAGAAAAATAAAAATATAGTTTGGAAAAATTTCCATGAAACACTTTATATAAAACAGATTAAGAAAAAACTTCCATTTTATGTCCCATGATTGGAATATGAACATTAATTTGATATTATTATTTTGAAGGAAAAAGTTTTCAAAATAAAAAAGGAGGAAAAATGAAGAGTATAAAAGTAACAATTGCAGGTGCGGGTAGTGGATATACACCTGGTATAGTTTTAACTCTACTAAATAGTGATGAATTCAATGTGGAAGAGTTAAGATTGTATGACATAGATCCTGTTAGAAATGATGATATGCATGTAATTATCGATTTTATAGTAAATAATGGTGGCTATGATATCGAGTTAATTAAAACAGAAGATCCAAAGATAGCTTTTACAGGAGTTGATTTTGTATTCTCTCAAATCCGTGTAGGTAAAATGGAGATGAGAGAAATCGATGAAAAAATCCCTCTAAAGCATGGCTTAGTTGGTCAAGAAACATGTGGTTTAGGAGGATTTTCATATGGAATGAGATCTATGAAGGGATTCTCTGAATTAATAGATCTTATCCAAGAATATGCTCCACAAGCATGGATTCTAAATTATACTAATCCAGAAACTATTGTTGCTGAAACAGTTAGAAGAAAATATCCTGACGCTAAAATTGTAAATGCTTGTGATATGACTATCGGTATAGAAGATTTAATATGTGATAGTTTCGATTATGATAGAAAAAATTGGATACAAGAATATTATGGTCTAAATCATTTTGGTTGGTATAAGTCAATTTATGATGTTTCTTTAGGAAGAGATATTATGCCAGAAATTTTAGAGAAAATTCAAAAACAAGGTTTTAATGTTGAAGGAATGGATGATAGTTGGGCTTTAACCTATGAAAATATGAAAAAAATGGTTGATGATTTTCCAACACATATTCCTAATAATTATTTACAATATTACTTATATCCAGAAATGATAGTTGAACAATCTGATCCAAACTATACTAGAGCAAATGAGATAATGGATGGTAGGTTAAAGAAAATCAAAGAAACAGCAAAAATGATTAGAGAAAATCCAGACTTAGAAGGAATTGACTATGAAGGAAATTCACATGGTCAGTATATTGTAGATATAGCTGCTTCTATTCTTTACAATAAGAATGACAGATTTATGCTGATAGTACCAAATATGGGGTCTATACCAAATCTTAGACAAGATGCTACGGTTGAAGTACCTTGCTATGTAAACGCGAAAGGTGTAGAACCTATTAGGTTAGGATTTAATATACCTGATTTCCATAAAGGGTTAATGGAAGCTCAAGTTGCTTCAGAAAAATTATTGGTTGATGCTTACTTTGAAAATTCATATCAAAAAGCTTTAGAAGCCTTCACCTTAAATCAAACAGTTCCAAATGCTAAAGTTGCAAAAGCTGTATTAGATGATTTAATCGAAGCCAACGGAGATTATTGGGTTGAATTAAAATAGGAGATATGATGGGAAAGTTAATAATTAATGCGGATGACTTTGGATATGGCAAAGGTGTTAATATGGGGATTATTGAAGCCTATCAAAATGGAGTTTTGACATCTACTACATTAATGGCAGGTATGCCAGGCTTCGATCAAGCGGTAAAACTTGCTAAAGACAACCCTGGTTTAGGTGTAGGTGTTCACTTGACACTTACTTGTGGTTATCCTGCAAGTAAGGGGTTAAAGACAATAGTAGATGATGAGGGAGCATTTCTAAATCTTTCATTCTATGAAAAAAAAGATAATCTAAACTTAATAAATTTAGACGAAGTTTATAAAGAATGGAAGGCTCAAATAGACAAAGTAATAGATAGCGGTATAAATCCAACTCATATTGATAGCCACCACCATATAAATAGTGTAGGTGAATTAAAGAAAATATATTTAAGATTGGCTGATGAATATAGTTTGCCTGTAAGAAATAATTTTAATTTACCTGAAGGGTATAAATCAACAAGTAAAATGATGGATTACTTTGACCATATAGGATCAAATAAAGAAATTTGGAGACACATGGATACTAATAACTTGATAAGAGATTGTAAAATCTATGATAGTATTGAAATTATGTGTCACCCAGCCTATGTTGATTCATTCTTAGTTGAAAATTCTTCTTATACACTTGGTAGAACAAGTACATTAAAAGAGTTGCTAAGTCCTGAAATAAAGAAACTTTTAGAAGACAACGAAATAGAACTAGTTACTTTTAGAGATATATAGGAGATACTATGAAAAATAAGTTATATAATTTAGGTCAGAAATTTTCACAAGCAGTAATACAGCCTGTTATGTTCATGGCGGTAGCTGGTATTCTTATTGCTTTAGCAGCTATAATGAGATTAGAATTTATGCCTGATTTTCTTATTAAAACAGGAGAATTTATAAATACTGTAGCTGTAAATGGTATGATAGGTAATTTAGCCGTTGTATTCTGTATTGGGATAGCCTCAGCTTTAGTACCTGATAAGAAGACTGATGCGGCAGTAATTGCAATTACTTCATTCTTAATGTTTTTATTTGCAAACAATTATTGGTTGACAGCAACAAACCGTTTAGCAGAAGCTGGAGATACAGGATTATTTGGTACTGGTCAAGGCATGGTCCTTGGTGTACAGGTTACCGATATGGGTGTATTTTTAGGTATAGTTATGGGATGTATAGTTGGCTATGTTGTTAATAAGTTCAAGGATGTAAAATTCCACCAATACTTACAACTGTATGAAGGTACAAAATTTGCATTTTTAATAATGATTATAGTATCAAGTTTGCTAGCAATAGCAGTAACTTATGTATGGCCAATATTTAATCAAGGTTTAAGTGCAATGATGAGATGGATTTCAGGCGCTGGTCCATTTGGATACTTTGTATATGGATTTGTAAACAGGTTAGCCTTACCATTTGGTCTCCATCATTTATTATGGGTTCCAATGTCCTATTCACCAATAGGTGGGGAGGCTATTATTGCAGGCCAAGCCTATTACGGTGCAACTAATATTTGGTATGCTGAGTTAGCAAACTTAGATAAGATTACAGAAATTCATTCATCAATTGGTTCTTTATTGAACTTTGGATACACAGCTTTACCTTTAGGTATTGCATTCGCCTTAGTTCATACAGCTAAAGCAGAAAATAAGGATAAAGTTAAATCAATGGTTATACCAGCTGTTGCGGCTTCAATGCTAGCAGGTATCACAGAACCTATAGAATTTCTATTCTTATTCAGTTCACCTATACTATGGCTAGCCCATGCTGTAATTTACGGATTTGGTATGCTGATTTCTAGTGCCTTAGGACTTGGTGTATATGTAGGTAACTTAGTTGAAACTATACTATACTCCTTAGCAGTTCCAATGGAATTAGGTAAACAATGGTTAATACCTATACTATTTATTGGCCTTGCCGTATTAGAATACTTTGTATTTAGATTAATGATTAATAAAATGAATCTAAATACTGTTGGTAGAACTATGCCAACAGAAATTGAAATGAAAGAAGCTAGAGAGAAAAGAGATAGGATGAAAGGAAAGATTCCAGTAGAAACATCATCAGTAAATGAACGTGATTCAGAAATAGCCTTGATAATTGATGGATTAGGCGGAAAAGATAATATAAAATCTATAACTAACTGTTATACAAGGTTGAGAACGGAAGTTCATGATGCAAACAAGGTTGATAAGGAAATCCTTGAAATTTATCCATCAAAAGGAATTATCCAATCAGGCTCAAATGTGCAAATCATAATTGGCTTGGGGGTAGAAGAAGTAAGGAAAGATGTAGAAAATGAACTAAATAAATATTGAATGAAAAAAAGCTTGCAAATTTTTGCAAGCTTTTCTTAAAATACTTCTAAAACAGATAAGGTAATAAATACAATTATATAAATATAAAATGCAGGATCTTTTATTAAATTATTTAATCCATCAATATTTTTTTCTTTATCTGCATCTTCTTTTGAAACGCCTAGATTTTCTTTTATCTCATCCTTAACTGACTTATTAAAAATTAAAAGTCCAGCTGTAACTAAGATCAATATTAGGATTGCTATTCCTACAAACATTGCTAGTGTGGATTCAGGATTAGCAATGATATATCTAGAAACAATAGTTGCATATAAGTTGTTTATAAAGTGGAATAAAACTGCATATACAAATCCATATGAGTATCCAACATAACTTATAACTAAAGACATACCTATAGTACCTATACTTTGAATAAAGTTTCCATGCATAAAAGAAAAACAAATAGAAACTAGTAAGATAGTAGCTAGACTACTATATTTTCTTCCGTGCTCTAGGTATAAACCTCTAAATTGGAATTCTTCCATGATAGGTGCAAAAATAACTGCATATATAAATAAGTTTAAGTTTAGGTTATCATTTATTATTCGAGTTACATCAACAGATTGGATGTTAAAAGCCTTAATTAAAATATTTGTAAGATTAACAAATACTATACTAGATAAAAACATGAGACCAAATAAAAATAAAAAATTAGAAAAAGTCATTTTTTTTCTTATTACTTTTAATTTTCCAAGTTTGTTTTTTCCATCCATTAAAAGAAAAACTGGTATAAGAGAAATTGAGACAGCTAATATCATTAAAATTCCGCTTATTTCCTGGCTAATAAAATTAGCTAAAAATGGTACGATAAAATTTAGTGAGAATAAGAAAATTATAGAAGTGAAAATAATTTGCCTATAGGCTCTTCTTTCTTTTTCTTTATAATCGTTATTAAATTCGAAATTATCTGAGTGATTTTCGTTATTTTCATCAAAATTATAATTATTTATCATAAAGACTCCTTTCTAGATTATTATAGCATAATATCAGTTTTAAACTTAGTGCAAAAAATAACAAACTTGTGCAAACATTTGTCATTTAACTTTATCACTTTAATTGATATATTTAGAGTGAAAGATATTAGGAGGTGAAATTATGTCGGTTAGAAAAATCATGACAGCCTGTGGATCAGGTATTGGCTCAAGCTTAATGGTAAGAATGAATGTGCAAAAAATTCTTACAGCTATGGGTAGAGATGATATAGAAGTATTTAACTCTACAACATCTGATGCTCAGCCAGGAGCTGCAGATATATTTGTAGTAGGTAAAGACTTGGAAAACTTTGTATCAGGATTAGACAATGTTATTACTTTAGATAATATAGTTTCTAGACCTGAGTTAGAAGAAAAATTAAAAGCTTTATTCGATGAATTAGGCGAAGAATATAATAAATAATCTAGAAAGGATTAAAATGAATCAAAAGGAGTTAATTGAATTAAAAAAATTAACAGCACAAATAAGAATTGACGTTATTAAAATGCTTAAATGGCGTAGATATGGACACCTAGGTGGTTCATTATCTATAGCAGAGCTACTATCTGTGCTTTATGGTAAATATATGGACATAGATCCAAAAAATCCCCACAAAGAAGATAGAGATTACTTAGTTCTATCTAAAGGACATGCAGGTCCAGCTTTATATGCAACACTAGCTAATATGGGATATTTCGACAAAGAAATGCTTTATACTTTGAATGAAATAAGAACAAACTTACCTTCCCATCCAGATAGACTTAGAACCCCAGGTATAGATGCTACTACTGGTTCACTAGGACAAGGTACATCTGTAGCTACCGGTTTAGCTTATGGATTAAGAATGGAAAAATCGGATAAGAATGTATACTTAATAGTTGGTGATGGGGAATTAAATGAAGGACAAGTTTGGGAAGCCTTCCAATTTATAGCCCATCATAAATTAAATGAAGTGGTTGTATTTATCGATAATAACAAAATGCAATTAGATGGAACAACAGAAGATATTCTAAATCCATTTGACATAAAAGCTAAAATGGAAGCTTTTGGATTCTATACTCAAGAGGTGGATGGACACTCTGAAGAAGCATTGATTGAAGCTATAGATAAGGCGAAATCAGTTAAAGATAAGGCTGTAGCTATTGTATTAGATACAGTAAAGGCTAAAGGATTCCCATATTTCGAAGAAAACATTGGAAACCACTCTCCAAAATTCGATGATAAAGTTGATGCGGAAGCTGACAAGATTGTAAAAGAACTTGAAGACTTTATTAAAGAGAATGGAGGTTTGAAACATGTTTAAGTTAAGCAAAGAAAGAAAAGATAAAGAATTAAGACAAACTTTTGTAGATACCATTTCAGAATTGATGGATGAAAATCCTAAGCTTGTTTTATATGAAGCTGACTTGGGTGGAGCATCAGGTACTACAAAGCTTAAAGAAAAGCACGGTGATAAATTTATACAAGCTGGTATTGCTGAGGCTAATATGATTGGTATGGCAGCTGGATTATCAATTAAAGGATATGTACCATTTGTTCATACTTTTGCACCATTCTCAACAAGAAGAGCTTTGGACCAAATATTTATATCTGGAGCCTATGCAGGTAATACAGTAAATATATGGGGATCAGACCCTGGCTTCTGTGCTGGAGCTAACGGTGGTACCCATTCTACTTACGATGATATTTCAATCATGAGAAATATACCAGGAGTTACAGTTTTAGCGCCCGCTGATAGTGTGCAATTTGAATGGTGTATTAAACAAGTAGCAAATATTAAAGGGGTAAACTACATAAGGGCTAATAGAAAAGACAATCCTAAAATCTATGAAGAAGGATCAACTTTCGAGTTAGGTAAAGGAAATGTTTTAAGAGAAGGTAATGATATTGTTATATATAGTATTGGTGAACTTTTATCATATGCTTTAGAAGCAGCTGAAGAACTAGAAAAACATGGTATACAAGCTCAAGTTATAGACATGTTTTCATTAAAGCCTTTTGATAAGACTGTAGTTAAAGAAGCAAGCAAGGATAAAAAATTAGCAATTACTTTTGAAAACCACAATGTACTTGGCGGTTTAGGTTCAAGTGTATCAGAAGTTTTAACAGATAATGCTATATGTACTAAATTGGTTAGAATAGGTGTTGAAGAAAGATTTGGACAAGTTGGTGATCCAGAACTTCAAAGACTAGATTATAACTTAACTACAGAAAATGTAGTAAACACTGTATTAGATAATATAGGTGAATGATATGGATCTAAAATCTGTATTGAAAAGGGATAATGTTTCTTTAATTAACCAAGATATGGATTGGGAGCAAGCAATACGTCTTGCTACCAAACCATTAGTAGAACAGGGTTATGTTGAAGAAAGATATCCAGAAGAAATTATAAAAAACACCCTAGAATTTGGTCCTTATTACATTTTAGTAGAGGGGATAGCATTTTTACATGTTAGACCTGAACAAGGCGTTATCAAAGACCAAATTGCAGTAACTGTAAACAAGAGTTCTGTTAAATTTTCAGAAGATGATCCAAGCAAAAGAGCGAATTTATTAATTACTTTTGCTGCAGAAGGATCAGAAAGCCATCTTGAAATAATGCAAGCCTTAGCAGAAATTTTAACAGACGAGGAAAGAACAAGGAAAATAATAGAAGCAAATAGCGAGGAAGAAATCTACCAATTAATGGTGGATTAAAGGAGGAAAGATGCAAATTCTATTGATATTTCAGGAAATTTTATCAACTCCAGCTATATTAGTTGGTTTGATGGCATTATTAGGATTAATTTTACAAAAAAGACCTGCTACAGATGTTATTAAAGGAACTGTTAAAACAATAGTTGGTTTCTTAGTATTATCAGCAGGTGCATCATATCTACAAACAGGTTCATTAACAGACTTTGGAGTTATATTTAATTATGCGTTTGAACTAAAGGGTGTTGTTCCTAACAACGAAGCTATAGTAACTACAGCCCTAGTAGATATTGCAAGTATTACTGCTTGGATAATGATGTTTGGTATGTTAGCTAACATCGTTATTGCAAGATTATCAAACTTAAAATACATATTCTTAACAGGTCACCACACCTTATACATGGCATGTATGATAGCTATAGTATTAAGAGTTGGTGGATTAGATGGATGGCAATTAGTTTTAGGTGGATCATTAATTTTAGGTCTAGCAATGGCAGCATTCCCTGCATTAGGTCAAAAAACAATGACACACATCACAGGATCAGATGATATTGCTTTAGGACACTTCTCAACAGTAGGTTACTGGTTCTCAGCTCAAGTTGCTAAGTTAACAAGAGGTAAAAAATCAAGAGAAGAAGTTAAATCAACAGAAGATATAAACTTCCCTAAATGGATGACATTCATGCGTGATACAACTGTTGCTATTTCAATCACAATGATTGCAGTATTTGTAATAGTAGTAGCTGTAGCAGCATCAAAACCTGGTTATGCAGAAGCTTTAAAAGATGGTGGAGTATTATCAGGAACAGCTTTAACAGGATATTCAAACTGGATTGTATATGCATTAATTAGTGGTATGAACTTTGCTGGTGGTATTTATGTAATCCTATCAGGTGTACGTTTAATCTTAGCTGAAATAGTTCCAGCCTTCCAAGGTATAGCTGATAAATTAGTACCAAACGCAAAACCAGCTATTGACTGTCCAGTAGTATTCCCATATGCACCAAATGCAGTATTGATCGGTTTCTTAACCTCATTCGTTGGTGGTATTTTAGGTATGTTTATACTAATAGCTATAAACCCAGCATTCAGCAATGCTTTACCAATAATCTTACCAGGTGTTGTTCCTCACTTCTTCTGTGGTGCTACTGCAGGTGTATTTGCTAACGCAGAAGGTGGTTTGAAGGGTACTATAGTAGGTGGTTTATTACACGGTCTACTAATTACATTCTTACCAGTATTATGTATGCCAGTAATGGGTGATTTAGGTTTTGCAGCTACAACATTCTCAGATGCAGACTTTACAGTAATAGGTATTGCATTAGGTAATGTTGCTCAATTAATCAAGGGTACACCATTACTAATATTCTGTATAGTAGCATTCTTAGCACCAATAGCTACAAGACTAGTTAGAGGCGAAAAAGTTAAATAAAACAAAAATAAATAAATAGTATATAATTAAAGAAGGATCTTACGTTAGTAATATCCTTCTTTAAATTTTCTAGGAGCAAAAAATGAAAAATCGTCAATATAAAATATTTCAATCAATATTACAAAATAATGGTTTATCATTGCAAGAGTTAATGGATAACTATGGGGTCTCTAAGAGAACTATATACTATGACATTAATGAAATTAACTATGAAATAAAAGAATACGGTAAAATCGAAAATCTTAATAGAAAGTTTATTTACTTGGGTGATGAAAAAATTTATGCCAAATATAATATAAAAAATGATATATCAAGTGATATGGAATATAGGCATAGATATCTTGTAGAAAAAATATTTACAGACACTTTTTCTACTATAGATGAAATTAGTGAAGAACTTTTGGTTAGCAAGGGAACTATTTTTACTGATATTAAAGAGATAAAAGACCGCTTACATTTAGAAAATATTGATTTAATTTTTGACAAGAAGTATAAGTTAAAAGCAGATGAGCTAATAATTAGAGATTATTATATTAATTATATGTATCTAGACCAAGACCTAATTAGTTATGTTGATCCAAGGATTTTGGAAGTAAATAAAAGAGCAGATTTACATCTTACTGATTACTCAATTTCTTTATTATCTAAATTTGTTATGTTTACTGATAATAGAATAAAATCTGGTAATAAGTTAAAAGAAACCAGTTTATATGATGATGCTAAAAACTTTTATTATTACAAAATACTTGAAGATGTTATGGACTATGATGATGAAGATGAGTTAAAATATTTAGCAGCCTTTGTAGCTTCTATGACAAAATTAAAAAGTGACAAGTTAAATAGTAATATCAAAAAATTTGTAAATGAATTGATTCATAATTTTGAAAAATATGCTGCTGTAGTGATACAAAATAAGGATGATTTTGCAAAAGACATTACTAGGCACCTATCTTCTTCATATTATAGGTTAAAATTTAAGTTTCCTATATATAATGGATCATTAAAGGAGATAAAAAAAGATTATTCTTACTTAATGGACCTAGTTAAAATATCGGTTAAAAATACTAATAGTGCAGTTTTCAGTGAAATGAGAGAATCTGAAATTGGATTTTTAGCTATGTATTTTGGAGCTAGGGTAGAAAGTTTTTCTAGAAGAGAAAATAGAGTTGTTATAGTTTGTCCAAATGGTAGAGTAATTTCTAAGATGTTAGAAACACAGCTTTATAACTATTTACCAACCATAAATATTGTTGGTGTAGTATCTATACACGAACTGGATGAAATGAGTACTCAATTTGATTATATAATATCAACAGTTCCCTTAGAAAAATATAAGAATGTTATTTTAGTTAAGCCAGTTTTAACACCTCATAACATATCCGTTTTATACGAGAAGCTATTGAATATAAATTCTGTAATAGATGAAGATAGTATAAATCAAATTATAGATATAGTAAAAGACTATGCAGAAATAAAAGATGAAGAAAAACTTAAAAAAGCATTGTTGGAAACGCTAATATATAAAAATGAAGCCATAAGAAAAGCTGATAATAAGATTATGCTTAGTCAAGTATTAGATGAAAATAGAATAAGGAAAATTAAAAGAGTTAGTGATTGGAAAGAAGCTATTAATATAGGCTCTGAAATTTTGCTAAAAGAAGCAAGTATAGAAAAATCCTACGTCGAAGATATGATTGAATCTATAGAAAAAGTAGGTCCATATGTAGTTATATCAGATGGTATCGCTATGCCGCATGCTAAATATAAACATAATGTTTCTAAAGTAGATATAAGCATACTTATTTTAGACGAAGCAGTAGATATGAAAGGTAAGGATATAGATACTTTTATAATACTAGCCAACATGGACAATAATGACCATATCCAGATGTTATCAGTATTAACTGACATATTGAATGATAAAAAATCTATGGAAATATTAAAAACTGCTGACTATAAGATAGTAAATAAGATGATTAAAGGTTATGAAGATTAAAAGAAAAATGTAGCATAAAAATTTCCTACCCCTAGGGGTAGGATGGGACAAATAAATACCAGAGCTAGTCTAGTTCTAACCCTGGTATTAGGTCCAACTTTATGGGGTCACCTTAAAGCAACTCATTTTTTTATACATTAAATCTAAAATTAACTATATCTCCATCTTGCATGATGTAGTCTTTACCTTCAAGTCTGATTTTTCCTGCTTCTTTTGCCTTAACCATTGAACCTTCGTGTTTCATAAGTTCATCAAAGGAAACTATTTCTGCTCTAATAAATCCACGAGAAATATCTGTATGGATTTTACCTGCTGCATCAACTGCCTTGGTTCCTTTTTTTATAGTCCAAGCCCTGGTTTCAATTTGGCCTGTTGTTATAAAGCTCATTAGTCCCAATAGGTCATAAGAGGCTTCAATCAATTTATTTAATCCTGGCTCTTCAAGACCCATCAAGGATAAGTATTCTTCCTTTTCTTCTTCATCTTCTATTGTAGAAATCTCAGCTTCTATTTGTGCAGAAATCACAACAACCTTTGCGTCTTCTGTAGCTGCAAATTCTCTTATTTTTTCTACCCATTCATTAGAAGCACCATCATTTGCTGCATCTTCTTCTGAAACATTAGCAACATAAATGATAGGTTTTGAAGATAGTAGATTATAGGATTTCAAGATTTTTTCTTCGTCTTCAGTTAAGTCTAAAACTCTAGCTGATTTACCTTTTTCTAATACTTCTAAAACTTTATTTACCAAATCAAGTTCTATCTTTTTATCCTTGTCAGCCTTGGCTTGTTTTACAAGTCTTTGGCTAGCTTTTTCCATCAATTCCATATCTGAAAGAATAAGTTCTAAATTGATAGTTTCTACATCTCTTAAAGGATCAACCCCTCCATCTACGTGGGTTATATTTGGGTCTTCAAAACATCTTAAAACTTCAACGATAGCTTCAGATTCTCTAATATTTTGCAAGAATTTATTTCCTAAACCTTCACCCTTGCTTGCACCTCTTACCAATCCAGCTATATCGTAAAATTCTATGTAGGCAGGTACTATTTTTGTAGAATTTGATAGTTCAGATAATATGTTCAATCTTTTATCTGGTACATCTACCACACCCACATTTGGTTCAATAGTTGTGAAAGGATAGTTGGCAGATTCTGCACCGGCCTTGGTGATGGCGTTAAATAGGGTGGACTTACCAACATTTGGTAAACCAACAATACCTAGTTTCATCATTCCTCCTTATATAATCTAAAATATTAATAACATCTTGTATTATACCATTTTTTTCAGATTCTTATTTTAAATATATTTTTTAAAAATTTCATATTTGTTTCATAATTGGATCTTATACTATAAATAGATCAAGAAAGGAGATCAATATGAAAAAATTAGTAAGCGTAATTTTAGGCTTGGTTTTAGTATTAAGTCTAGTAGCATGTAACTCTACATCAGGAAAAGCTAAGGCTACTGATGAAAAGGTTAAAGAAACAGTACAAGAAACAAAGAAAGAAAATAAAAATAAGAAAGATGATGCTAAAAATATGAAAGAAGTATTGGAAGCGAAAGTTGAAGAAGTTCATGACGAATCAATTTTAGTTAAGGATAAAGAAGGTATGCCTTACCTAGTTTTATCTAAAGTTAAAGATGTTAAAAAAGGCGATACTGTTAAAATCACATATGATGGTGTGGTTACAACAAGCGATCCAGGACAAATTACAAATGTATATTCAATCGAAAAGAAATAATATACGATCCTCCAAAAACAAGAACATATAAATACCAAAATAGTTCTGGAATGAGCAGCAAGATTTTACTTGCTGCTTTTTGTTTTGCAATTATTTATTGGTTGTAGTATTCTAAAAGTTGTAAAGAAATAAAAAATAGGAGGAAAACATGGACTCGAGTGTCCCTAGGAAGCAGATAAAATCTAATATGTCTTGTGTATTAAAAGTGTGCTATTTAGAGATAAGAGCCTATGTAAGACCTAACTATTGAGTCTACCTTTTATTGCAAGATAGTTTTTATATTTAAAGGAGGTAGAAATGTTAAATACAGATTACAAAGTTGAAAATCTAAAAGATTTACAAGAGTATATAAATAAATTAAACCCTGTTGACTTGGCTGAAAGATTTGTTGAGCTAGATGATACAGAGTTAGTTATATGGATAAAGCTATTAAACAAAGGTTTATTGGCTGATACCTTTGCTGAGTTACCAAAAGACAACAAGATCAAAATGATTGAATTATTATCAGATGAAAGAATTAGAGACCTGATAATTAAATTGGACGAAGATGAACTTGTAGATACCTTGCAAGAACTACCAGCCAATATGGTTAGAAAAATGATGACCTATTTAGTAGCTGACGAAAGAAGAGACAAAATCAATGAACTTTTAGGTTATCCTGAAGATAGCGTTGGTTCTATCATGTCAGTTAACTTCTTATCAGTAATGGAAAATGAAAATCCAAGAGATGCCTTAGATAAAATAAGGACTTCTGATTTGGATGCTAGCCGTCTGGAGTTAATTTGGATCACAGATAGTTCTCTAGTTTTAAAAGGTTATGCTTATTTAGCTGATATAGTTAGAAAAGAAGAAGGTACTATACAAGAATGTACTTATCCAATCACAGTTAGCGTTTATGCAAAAGATGACCAAGAATTAGTTGCTAAACTAGCCTACAAATATGATTTGGCTGAAATTCCAGTTACCGATTCTGAAGGAAGGCTAATAGGTATTGTTCCTGCAGAATGGGCAATTGATGTTTTACACGAAGAGCATGAAGAAGACTTGGCAAATATGCACGGTATCCAAGACTCTAGTGATGAAGACGATATCTACCTAAACAAGTCAAGCTTCCAAATTGCTAAAGATAGGACTATGTGGTTAGTTATATGTCTAGTTACAGCAAGTATAACTGGTTTTATTATCCATAGGTATGAAGCTATACTTGCCGCTCATGTTATCTTAACAGCATATATACCTATGCTTATGGACTCCGGTGGGAATGCTGGTAGTCAATCATCAACAACAGTTATTAGATCCTTATATGCTGGAGAAGTAAACTATAAAGAAATTTTAAAAGTAATGTTTAAAGAATTAAAAATTGGTTTCATTACTGGTTTAGCACTTCTAGCAGTAAATATGATAAGGATGTTTGTAATTGATGCTCCTGGTTTGATGGTAAACTTGACAGTATCTATAACATTATTATTAACAGTTATGCTTTCTAAGGTTGTTGGTGGTATGCTTCCATTGATTGCTGATAAGTTGAAAATAGACCCAACAATTATGGCTGGGCCATTGATAACAACAATAGTTGATACAGTTGCTCTACTTATTTACTTTGAAGTGGCAAGTATTTTATTAGGATTATAAATATTAAATAGACTGAACTTATCTACGATTTAGACTTTATCTAAATCAGCTAGGAGGTTCAGTTTTTTTTATGAAAAATTAAATTTATTTGCAAATCTTGTAAATGGCTAAAATTAATGTTATAATTATAGCAAGCTCGTATGGGCAACTATTAGACAAAGTCTAGTAGTTATCATAATAAATCGTTTGAACTAATAAGGAGGAAATTTATTATGTCAATTAAAGTAGCTATTAACGGTTTTGGACGTATTGGACGTTTAGCACTAAGAAGAATCTTAGAATCAGATACAAACTTAGAAGTTGTTGCAGTTAACGACTTAACAGACAACGACGACTTAGCATATCTATTAAAATATGATACAGCTCAAGGTAGATTCCCATATACTGTAGAAGTTAAAAATGACGACTTAGTAGTAGATGGTAAAGCTATCAAATCATATGAAGAAAAAGATGCTTCAAAATTACCATGGGGTGAATTAGGAATCGATATTGTTTTAGAATGTACAGGTTTCTACAATAGTAAAGAAAAAGCACAAGCTCACATCGATGCAGGTGCAAAGAGAGTATTAATCTCAGCTCCAGCAAAAGATAAAGAAACAAAGACAGTAGTATTTGGTGTAAACCACGATATCGTAAACTCAGATGATGTTATCATTTCAGCAGCTTCATGTACAACAAACTGCTTAGCACCAATGGTAAACGCATTACACAAAGAATTTGGTTTAGATAGAGCTTTAATGTCAACAATCCACGCTTACACAGCTACACAAGGTACACAAGATGCACCAGGTGGAAGAAAATCAAGAGCAGCAGCTCAAAACATTATTCCAGCATCAACAGGTGCAGCTAAAGCAGTAGGTAAAGTAATACCTGAAGTTAACGGTAGAATCGACGGTACAGCATTAAGAGTACCAGTAATCACAGGTTCTGTTGTTGAATTATACTCAGTATTAAACAAAGAAGTTACAGTTGAAGAAGTAAACGCAGCTATGAAGAAATATGAATCTGATGCATTTGTATACAACACAGATGAAATTGTATCATCAGACATTATTGGACAACCAGCTGGTTCAATCTTTGACGAAACACAAACAAACATCATGGTTGGTGAAGAAGGTGAACAAATCGTTAAGACTGTTTCATGGTATGATAACGAATATGGTTTCACAGGAAACATGATCAGATTATTAAACCACTTCGCAAGCTTATAAGATAAAGATTTTTAAGACAGAGGATTTTATCCTCTGTTTTTTCTTTTAAAATACTTTATTTTCTCCAAGTATTTAAATAAACCATTAAATGTAGTAGTATAAATAGGTTAGTATTTAGATAATGGAGGAGAAATGGATATAGATAAAAAGCTTAAAAATAGAAATATATTATTTGATATCTTAAAAGGTATATTTGTTGGCTCAGGCTTTATAGTACCAGGAGTATCCGGTGGTGCTATAGCTGCTATATTTGGTATATATAAACCGATTATAAATTGGTTGGCAAATATCACTAAAGATTTTTGGAAAAATGTTAAATATTTTATACCTTTTGCAATTGGTGGAGTTTTAGGACTGGTAATTTTTTCTTATATAGTTAAAGTTGCCCTTGGAAGATATGAAACAATCATGATGTGGGCCTTTGTAGGTACAATATTAGGAATGTTACCTTCCTTATGGAGGGAAGCTGGCCAAGAAGGTAGGGATAAGACAGATTATATGATAATGGTAGGAGCATTCTTACTTGTACTTGCGATACTCTTATTTGCTTCAAAATATATTAAGGCAAATGTAGAACCTTCATTTATTTCTTGGTTTGTATGTGGAGCCTTGATTGCTTTAGGTATCTTAGTTCCTGGACTTAGTCCATCAAACTTCATCCTTTATATGGGAATGTATAAAGAAATGGCAGAAGCTTTTTCTAAATTAGATATGTCTGCTGTTATACCAATAGGTTTGGGTGGGCTTGTAACCATATTTTCTTTAGCAAAAGTAATAGAATATATATTTAGAAAAAACTATTCTAAATTCTATCACTTTATATTTGGGGTAGTTATGGCTTCAACAGTCATGATTGTGCCAACAAGCTATGCTGGATTTACTGGTATAGATTATGTATGGTGCCTGGTAGGATTTATAGCCGGTGCAGGACTTGGATATTGGATGTCAGGCTTGGAAGAGAAGTATAAATAGACTTAATTAAACTGATACATGAATTTATCTTGTATCAGTTTTTTGTTTTATAGTATACTTATATTAATGACAAATTTGAGGTGGTGTATGAAAGAAAATCAGATAAATGTAAAAAAAGAAAAAAATATCAAGTACATTATTATTTCTGTGTTTGCCTTAGTTTTGCTTGCTCTTGGGGCTGCCATGCAAGTAAAATCCGCAGTTGGATTGAGCCCATGGGATGCTTTAACTGCAACTATATCTGAAATAACAGGTTTAAAGTTTGGTACAGCTTCAATGGTATCTAACTTTATAATGATAACCTTGCAATTATTAATATTAAGAAGATATTTTAAGCTAAGTTACTGGACCCAAGTGCCTATAGTACTCGGATTTGGCTATGTAGTAAATTTCTTTTTATATAAGATATTACAATTTGATTTAAACCAATATTGGTTTAGGATAATCTTTTTTGTTGTGGGTAATAACTTGGCAGCTCTTGCGAACTCAATCTTAGTGACTATAGATACAATTATCATGCCACCTGAAGGATTTTCATCAGCTCTTGCTAAGGTAAGTGATTTTGAGTTTTCAAAAGTAAGATTATCCCTAGATATAGTTTCTGTGGCAATCTGCTTATTATCAACCTGGCTAATGTCAACAACTCTACAAATAAGGGAAGGAACAATATTGGGTATATTTATATATAATATATCTTTGAGACTATATATAAAATTACTAGGACCTATGTTGAAAAAATGATCTAAAATTTAAATTAAATAGAAAATTAGAGGAACAAGCTAAAAACTCAAAAATGTTTTTAGCTTGTTTTTTTGCAAAAAAGTAAAATAATGACATCGCATTCAAAATGTTAAATAAAATACATATTAATTGAAAACATTATCATGAAAATCCGTCATATCAAAAAAATATAATTCATTTATGGTATCTTATATATATGAGGTAATTACCACTGAATTGATATCGATATCAATTCTAAAATAATAAAATGTATATAGAAACTAGGAGGAAGTATGAAGAAAAAATATTTAATATATTTTGTTTTAATATTGATGCTTATTCTTAGTTTTTTCTTTTTAAAGTCAGTTAAAAATCAAAAAATTCTAGAAATAAATTCTAATGCTGTGAGTGAAAAAGAATTTCTATTTTTTTTGAACAAACAAGTTCAGCCAGTTATGCAAAAATTTAATAACAATGAAAATAACCTTAACAATGATTTTTGGACTAAGGAAATTGATGGTGTAAGGCCCATAGATAAATTACTAGAAGAAACAATTTATTCTATAAAAAGATTTAGAGCCACTTATGAACATGCTAAAAGTTTAGGATATGTTGATAAGATAAGCTTTGAAGACTTAGACCATAGAAAGACATTTGAAAATTTAGCAAGGGCTGAAAAAATTAAAAAAGGACACAGAGTTTATGGTTTATCAGAATTTTCTACAGAATCTTACATGACATATGAGATGGATACATTTGAAAAGAAATATATTGAAGATAATAAAGAAAACACAAATATAACAGATGAAGATAGACTAAGCTATTATGAAAAAAATAAAGATTTAATTTTTAAAAAGACAGATGATATAAAAATAGACTTTATAAAAATTAGACAGGATTATTTAAGCGAAGAAGAAATGACTTTAGCAGAAAAAGAATTGGATAAGGCTTATGAGTTGTTAGAAAATGGAAAACACCTGAAAGATTACTTTTCACAAAATGATTCGATAAAAAAATACTTTTATGAAAAAGATATAAATGAAAGTAATTATTCAATTATGTTAAAAGAGGATGGAGATGTTTTAGAATTGGCTAAAGATTTAAGTAAATCTGAACATAGCAATATAGTAAATAAAAATGATACTTTCTATTTAATTGAAATTTTAGATAGGAAAGATAATGGATATCATTCTTTAGCAGAGAGCAAAGAATATATTAATAAAGTTTTGAGTGAAAAAGAATATGAAGAATTGATAGATGAAAAACTTAAGGATGCAGAAGTTAAGGCAGACAAAGAAAAACTTTATGAATTGATAAAAAATAATCTTCGAATATAAGAAGAAAGTTGCTAAATAAATTAATTATAAAAATAAAAAGATATTAGAGGAGGTGGAGAAAGAAATTTAATAAGGGAACTATGTAGGCGGTGATGTATTTATATGAAGAAAGGATTTTGAAAAGAAAGGATAATATATGAAAAAAAGAATATTTTCGATATTATTAGCATTTATAATGGTGTTTCCAGTTTTAGTAGGGATCGCTCCAAGTAAGGAAGCTAAGGCTGAAGAAGCAAACTCCATAGGGACTACATATTATGTAAGTTCAATAAATGGTAATGATGATAATACAGGTAAAACTGAACAAGAAGCTTTTAAAAGCTTAAATAAGATTAACGAAATTACACTAAAACCAGGCGATAAAGTTTTATTAGAAGCTGGTTCAGTGTTTGAAGATCAATATCTACATATAAAAGGTAGTGGTTCAGAAGAAGCTCCATTAATTATAGATAAATATGGGGAAGGAAATTTACCACAAATAAATACTAATGGTAAGGGAACCTGGTACCAAGATTTTGGTAAAAGACTAGATAATCCAGGACACAAATACCAAGGTACAGTTTCTTCATCAATACTTTTATATGATGTAGAGTATATTGAAATTAGTAACCTAGAAATCACAAACACTCCATTGACTGATGATTTAGCTTACAACGATTTAAATTATATGAACAAAACAGGGGTTGCTGCAGTTGCTCAAAACAAGGGAACTATAAATCATATTTACCTATCAAATCTATACATTCACAATGTAAAGGGTAATGTTTATGACAAACATATGAATAATGGTGGTATTTACTTTACAGTATTCCAACCTAAAAATGAAGCTGAAACTGGAATAGCTAAATATGACGATGTGAAGATTGAAAATTGTTACCTTGATACAGTTAATAGATGGGGTATAGCAGTTGGTTACAGTTATACTTGGGATAAGTTTTTAGGTGGTCACCTAGCTGATGATGTAGTTAAAAAATATGGATCAACAAATGTTGTAATCAGAAATAACTATATTAAGGATGCTGGTGGTGATGCTATTACTGTTATGTACTGCTTCAGACCTTTAATTGAATACAATGTAGCTGATGGTGTAGCTAAACAAATAAATCCAACAGATTATTCAGCTACTAATTTTGGTAGAGTAGCAGCAGGTATATGGCCATGGAAGTCAAAAGATGCTATCTTCCAATACAATGAAGCTTTCGATACAAAACCTAACCAAGACGCTCAAGCTTGGGATGCTGACTATGGTGATGGTACTGTATACCAATACAACTACAGCCACAACAACGCCGGTGGAGCAGTGATGTTCTGTGGACACGAAGCTATTAACAATATATTTAGATATAACATAAGTCAAAATGACTTTGGTGGAATTATAAATCCAGCAGGTAACCCAGATGCTCATGTATATAATAATACATTCTATGTAAAAGAAGGTGTAGACTTTATACGTACAAACATGGGTGGAGGAAGAATGGTAGTAGAAAACAATATAATCTACTATGCAGGAGATACTCCAAAAGAAGAAGATTGGTTTAAACATACAAATGATGTTAACACAAAATACGATAACAACATCTATTATAATTACAAAAATACACCATCAAACGATGCAAATGCTATTACAGAAGATCCAAAACTTGTAGATCCTGGTAAGGCACCATCTAGACCAAATGTGGACAAAGTTGGATACATTGAAGGAGAAGTAACTCATTTAAGAGAAAAATTTGCAGGATATAAATTACAAAAAGATTCACCAGCTATAAACAGAGGTAAGGCTATAAGCAACAATGGTGGAAAAGATTTCTTCGGAAATCCTATAGTAGGTTTACCAGATATTGGAGCTAGTGAAACTACAAGAGGACTAAGTTCAACTATCTACATGCAAGAAGATAAGACTATATATGTTCCTTCTGTAGAAAAAAATCCTACTACAGTAGAAGAATTTTTAGAAAATGTTCAAATCCATAAGACATCTAGCAGAAAACTTTTAACAAAGGATAATGCGGAAGTTACAAGTGGAAATGTAGAAGATGGTATGAAGCTTGTAGTTAACTCAGAAAATGGTGACATAGATGAATATACCATAAAAGTTAAAAATGTTTACAATTGGGCTCTTGATTATGCAGGTCCACAACAAGGTAATGTATGGTTTGGCCAACACAAAAAGAATAGTGGAGAATACAAGAATATAACAGCTTATGACCCAGTTTACCCTAACTGGCAAATTGACACCTATTTTGGACCAGGTGTAGACTTACCTAACCATACAACTCCAACAGATAAAGACACTCATGGATTATTATCAGATACCACAGGTCCATCTAAAGAAGCTGGAATGGCAATGGCATACAGGATTCCAAAAACTGGTGTAGTTACATTGAAGGTGAAAGATGATGAACCTTACCTACGTCAAGATGGTAATAGGGGTGGTAGTGTTACATTGAGTGTAACCAAAAATGGACAAGTTTTGGGTAAAACTTACGAGTTAACAGAAAGTAAGAAAAAAGCTGACTTTGAAGAATTGAAGATAAATGTTCAAAAGGGTGACTATATACGTATTGAAGCAAGCAACAATGAAACTCCAACAAAACCTTCAATTCACATAACACCAATAATTTCTTACTTAAATGAAGCTAATAAAGAGTTATTAGAAGAAAAAGCTGCAAATATAGAAGAAGAATTAGATGAATTAAAAGAAGCTAAAACAGAAGATTCTATTACAAACTTAGAAGATGCTTCAACTAAGGCTAAAGAAGTTTTAGCTAATGAAGGAGCATCACAAGATCAAGTAGACCAAGCTTTAGTAAATCTAAACAAGGCATATGATGCTTTAGAAGATAAGAAAGATCCAGAAGAAACAGAAGAAGAACCAGAAGTACCAGGAGAAACAGATAAGGAAGAACCAGAAGTACCTGACGAAACAGAAGAAGAACCAGAAGTACCTGGAGAAACAGATAAGGAAGAACCTGAAACTCCAGAGGAAACAGACAAGGAAGAAGAAACTCCAAAGGAAACAGAAAAAGAAGTTGAAACTCCAAAGGAAACAGAAAAAGAAGTAGAGACTCCAGAGGAAACAGAAAAAGAAGTAGAGACTCCAAAAGAAACAGAAAAAGAAGTAGAGACTCCAAAAGAAACAGAGAAAGAAGTTGAAACTCCTAAGGAAACTGAGGAAGAACCAACACAACCAGGAGAACCTGGAACACCTGGACAACCAGAAACTCCAGAAGAAACCGAAAAGGATAGAATCACAATAAGATTGTCTGATATTACTGATTCAGAAAAAGATTTATTTAGTCTACACAAAGACCTAGAAGAAAAAGTAAAAGAAAGATACAAGGATTACCAATACAAGATATTTGATATAAGGGCGATAAATAGTAAAAATGAAGGATTATCGAACTTAGAAGAAAAAGAATTGGTAAGGGTAGACTTAAAAGACTTGAATCTAGCTAAAGTTAATAAGTTAAGTATATGGACAGTTCATGAAGGAGAATTACTAGAAATTACAGACTTTGAAGTAAAGGGTGATAAAGTAGAATTTATGTGGGATAAGTTCTCGGAATTTGCATTCGTAAATGAAGTGAAAAAAGATGAAACACCTGCAGTAGATCAAACAAGTCAAGAGCAAAACACTCAAAGTCCAACAAAACCAAGTAAGACTCCAAAGACAAATGATGCTGGTATAGCAATGATGTCAATGATGTTGGTTTTATCTATTGGAGCTTATCTAGTATCTTCAAAGAAAAAGGAAAGTTAAAAAGATATAAATGAATGCAAAAAGGGGCTTCCCCTTTTTGTGTTCTAAAAATATTATTTTATAGGGGCGTTTTATGATAAGGAAAATTAAAAGGATAGGAAGCGCTTTGTTAGCTTTTACATTGGTCATGACATCCACATCAGGGGTCTTAGCGAGTAATACAAAGTCTACATCAAATGACAGAACTTATACATTAAAATACTCTAAACCAGCTGCAGAAACTTATCATGGTTGGGAAAGAGAAGCACTGCCTATAGGTAATGGTACTATAGGTAATAAATTATTTGGATTAATAGGAAAAGAAAGAATTCAGTTTAATGAAAAGACCTTATGGTCTGGTGGTCCAATGCCTGATTCAAAAGACTATAATGGTGGAAACTATACTGATAAATATAAATATATACCTCAAATCAGAGAGGCCTTAGAAAAAGGAAACTTACTTAGAGCTAGACACCTAGCTGAAACTAATCTTGTAGGTCCTAATAATTCTCAATATGGTAGATATTTAAACTTTGGTGATATTTTAATCGATTTTACAAATCAGAAAAAAGATAGTTCAGCTACTAAAGATTATCAAAGAAGTTTGGATATAAGTTCTGCTATACATAGAGTAAATTATAGCCAAGATGATACAAAGTTCACAAGAGAATCCTTTGTATCAAAACCTGACAATGTAGCAGTTACAAGACTTTCAAAAGATGGTCCGAAAAATATGGACCTAAGCCTAGAATTGAAATTAAACAATGACACTGCTAGACATGGTCCATGGGACTATAGTGGTCAATCAGACTTCAAAACAGGAAGTACAAAAGCTGAAAATGATGGTTTATTGCTTACAGGAAAAGTTAAAGATAATGATATGAACTTTGCCTCCTATGTTTTAGTAGATACTGACGGAACTAAGGAAGTTCAAGAACAAAAATTAGTAATCAAAAATGCGACTTATGTAAACTTAATACAGTCAGCAAAAACTGATTATGCTTTAGACCATAGTACAAATTATAGAGATAAAGACATAGATGTAGAAAAATATGTAGTAGAAACTGCAAAGAATGCAAGTAAAAAATCTTACGATGAAATTAAAAATGATCACATTACAGATTATAAGAACTTATTCGATAGAGTTAAGTTAAATGTATCTCAACAAGATAATAGAGATACAGATGTATTGTTAAGAGAATATAAATCTTCAAAAGGTAATTATTTAGAAGAGCTATTTTTCCAATATGGAAGATATTTATTAATATCCTCTTCTAGAGATGATAAAAATGCCTTACCTGCAAACTTGCAAGGTGTATGGAATGCTATTGACAATCCACCATGGAATTCAGATCATCATATGAATGTAAACTTACAAATGAATTATTGGCCTGCCTACAGCACAAATTTAACTGAAACAGCCCTACCATTGGTTAATTTTGTTGATGATTTAAGATATTACGGTAGAGTGGCAGCTAGAGAATACGCAGGAATACATTCAGGACAAGGTGAAGAAAATGGTTGGTTGGCTCATACTCAAGTTACACCATTTGGATGGACAACTCCAGGATGGGACTATTATTGGGGTTGGTCACCAGCTGCTAATGCTTGGATAATGCAAAATGTATATGACTATTATAGGTATACAAATGATACAGAATATTTAAAAAATAAGATTTATCCAATGCTAAAAGAAACAGCAAAATTCTGGAATTCATTTTTACAATATGATGCAAGTTCAGATAGATATGTATCATCACCATCATATTCACCAGAACACGGACCTATAACTATAGGTAATACCTTTGACCAATCATTAATCTACCAATTATTTACAGATTTCATAGAAGCATCAGGAAAATTAGGTGTAGACCAAGGATTGGCTAAAGAAGTTAAAGAAAAACAAGATAAGTTAAAACCACTACATGTGAACAATGCTGGTATGGTAAAAGAATGGTATGAAGAGGATAGTAAAGGATTTAATCCTAATGCTCAACCAAGACATAGACATATATCACATTTAGTTGGATTATTCCCAGGTTCTTTATTTGATACAGACAATGAAGAAATGATGAAGGCTGCAAGAGCTACCTTAAATGATAGAGGAGATGAAGGTACAGGTTGGTCAAAGGCCAATAAGATTAATCTATGGGCAAGACTATTAGATGGAAATAGGGCTCATAAATTATTGTCAGAACAATTGATCAATTCAACCTATGATAACTTGTGGGATACCCATCCTCCATATCAAATTGATGGTAACTTGGGTGCAACAAGTGGTGTAGCTGAAATGTTAGTTCAATCTCATTTAGGAAGAGTTCAATTGCTACCAGCTATTCCTGATGCTTGGAACAAGGGTTCCGTAGAAGGAATAATGGCTAGGGGCAACTTTGAAGTGAAAATGGATTGGGAAAACAAATTACTAAAAAATGCAGAAATCAAATCCAACAAGGGTGGAGAATTAGTAATAGAATATCCTAACATTGCTACAGCAGAAATAAAAGTAAATGGTAAGGAAGTAACTGATAAAGAACAAGTAAATTCTAACCAGGTAAAATTAAATACAAATGCTGGTGATATAGTAACTGTAAGTTCTGTGAAGGCAGTAGTTACAGATATATCAGCAAATAGATTAACAAAAAATGAAGCTGAGATTAAATTTAATCTAGTAGAAGATGCTAGTTCATATATTATTCAAAGAGAAAGCAAACAAAAAGACGGTTCATGGGGAAATCTTGAAAGATTTACTACAAATGAAACTACATTCTTAGATGACAAAATAGAAGCTGACTTAGAATACAGATATAGAGTTATAACTGTATATGGCGATATTGAGTCAGACCCATCTAGAGAAGCGACTATAGGAAAATATAGTCCTTTAATTGATGACAGGGATCCTAGAATAAGTTATGGAAGTGCCTATGCTACATGGGACGATCCGCTATTATACAAAGGAACTCAAATGGATGGTGACTTGAGAAATGTAAGTGGAGACAAGGTTCAAGCAGGTACTGCAAGCTTTAAGTTCTATGGTACAGGTATTAAGATTTATGGAATTAAATCACATGCTTTAGGTCAAGCTAAAGTGTTTATAGATGGAGAAGAGATGACTGATTTGAATTTCTTCGTTCCTGGAGAAACAGAAAAATCAGTGCTAATTGGAAGCTATGCAGGTTTAGAATTAAAAGAACATGAAATTAAAATACAAGTAGTAGAAAATCCTAAGGAAGGAATTCCTAAGATAACTTTAGACTACTTCAAGATTTTAGATGATGAAAGTGAAAATGAAAATCCTCTCTATGATGATGTTTTACCAAATAGCAACCAATATAAATATCAAAAAGACGAATTAGCTGCCTTTGTTCATTTTGGACCAAATACCTTTAATGAAGTTGAATGGGGTGAACACTATGGTACAAAACATCCTAGAGAAATATTTACTTTAGATAAAGATTTCGATGCTGAAAAACTAGTGAAAACTATTTATGATGCTGGATTTAAGAAGATTATTATAACAGCAAAACACCATGATGGTTTTGCTATTTGGCCAAGTGAATATACTGATTATGATATAGCCTCAACTGACTATAAAGGAGGTAAGGGAGATATCTTAAAAGAAATATCACAAGAAGCAAGTAAATATGACATAGATATGGGCCTTTACCTATCACCATGGGATATACATGAAAAATCATATGGATACTATGACGAAAATGGTAGACCTACAAGTAAAGAAAAAGACGTGCTTGACTATAATGACTTTTACAATAACCAACTAGAAGAAATTCTAGGAAACAAGGATTATGGTAATAAAGGTAGGTTTGTAGAAGTTTGGATGGATGGAGCCAAAGGGTCAGGAGCAAACGCTCAAGATTATGACTTTGAGAGATTTTTCGATACGATTCAAAGATTACAAGGTAAAGAAGCTGGACATGATTCAGATGTAATGCTCTTTGGAGCTGAAGCTTACACAACAGTAAGATGGATTGGTAATGAAAATGGTTATGCTCATAAAAATACATGGTCAAAATCCATAGTAAATTATGAAAAAAATACAATTGATAGTAATAAAGATGGTGCTTATTATAAAGGACATGAAAATGGTAACCAATGGACAGTTCCAGAATCAGATGCAAGAATAACATCTGGATGGTTCTGGGGAACAAAGAAAAATACACCAAAAACCATTGAAGAACTAGCAACAATGTACTTTAATTCAGTAGGACACAATTCACCATTACTATTAAATATACCACCAAATAATCAAGGTTCACTTGATGATGCAATAAGAGAAAGAACTCTTGAATTTGGTCAAAATATCAGAGATACCTTTAAGAATAACTTGTTATTACAAGAAGGTACAAAAATAACAGCTTCAGATACTAGAGAAAATACATCAACACAAAACTTACTAGACAAGTATGATGAAACTATCTGGGCTACAAATGATGATACAAATTCAGCAACTCTTACAATAAAATTACCAGAAGAAACAAGATTTGATGTTGTTTCAATCGAAGAAGCTATTTTATACGGTCAAAAAATTAATAACTATAAAGTAGAATACAAAAATGGTGATGGAGCTTGGACACTTATAGATGAAGGAATAACAATTGGGGCTAAGAGACTAATTAGAACAGAAGTAATCAAAGCTACTGATTTGAGAATAAGTGTTTCAACTCAAAGAGGAAAAGTACCTATCTTATCTGAAATTGGTATATATAAGGCTTCTAAAGGTTTTGAGTTACCTTCAGTCTTACCAAATGGTATGGACTATATAGATGTAAGAGATATCTATAAAGAAGGTGAAAATGATAAAGGATTTACGTTCAAAGGCCTATGGCATGATGAGACAGGAACCCAATATCAAAATGGAACAAATACATGGGCCAATATCGGTGCAAGATTTGAAGTTAAATTTAAGGGATCAAAAGTTTATCTAGTAGGTACAAAAGATCCAAACCATGGAATCATGGAAGTTCAAATTGATGATGGAGAAATCATAACTATAGATACACAAGCAAATCCAAGAACTACAAATACTATTATCTTTGAATCTGAAGACCTAGAAGATAAAGAACATGTATTGAAGGTAAAAGTTAAATCTAAGGCTATAGGTGTTGAAGGTGCCATGGTCATAAATAACAATGAGTTAGGAATGGCAAGTCTTGAAAAAGATGCCTATACAATGGAAGAAGATTCTGAAATTGAAGTGAAAATCAAAAGAGTTGGTGGTTCCAAGGGTGAGCTTAAGGTTAGATTAGAACCAAATCCAGGAACAGCTATCCAAGATGATTTCGATACAGAAGCAATTACAGATGTAGTTTTTGCTGATGGACAAACTGAAGCTACAGCAAAAGTAAGGACAAGAAGAAATACCAAGATTACAGGTGACCAATGGTTTACTATAAATCTAAAACCTATCACAGAAAATGCTATTGTTGGCTTTATTGAAACAGCAAAAGTAACAATAACAGACAAAGATCCTGTAGAAGAAGATCCTGTAAATAAGGAAGACTTAGAAGAGAAAATTTCATCTGTAGAATCTGAATTAGAAGAATTAAGAGAATCAAAAACTGAAGAATCTATGGCAAACTTAGAAGATGCATTAACTAAGGCTAAAGAAGTTTTAGAAAAAGAAGATTTGAAACAAGAAGAAATTGACCAAGCTTTAGAAAATCTAAATAAGGCATATGATGCTTTAGAAGATAATAAAGATCCAGAAGAAACAGAAGAAGAACCAGAAGAACCTGGAGAAACCGAAAAAGAAGAGCCAGAAGAACCTGGAGAAACCGATAAGGAAGATCCAGAAGAATCTGAAACTCCAAAGGAAACAGACAAGGAAGTCGAAACTCCAAAGGAAACAGAAAAAGAAGTTGAGACTCCAAAGGAAACAGAAAAAGAAGTTGAGACTCCAAAGGAAACAGAAAAAGAAGTTGAAACTCCTAAGGAAACTGAGGAAGAACCAACACTTCCTGGAACACCTGGACAACCAGAAACTCCAGAAGAAACTAAAGAAGATGAAATCACAATAGATGTAACAGATATTTCTGATAAAGAAAAAGACCTATTTGGTCTCCACAAGGACTTAGAAGAAAAAGTTAAAGAAAGGTACAAGGATTACCAATTCAAGATATTTGATATCAGAGCCTTAAATAGTAAGAATGAAGAGTTATCAAAATTAGAAGAAAAAGAATTGGTAGAAGTAGAGCTAAAAGACTTTTACTTAACTAAAGCTGACAAGTTAAGCATATGGACAGTTCATGAAGGAGAATTGATAGAAGTAGCAGACTTTGAAATAAAGGACGATAAAGTTGAATTTATGTGGGACAGGTTCTCTAAATTTGCATTCGTAAAAGAAGTGAAAAAAGAGAAAACACCTGCAGTAAGTCAAACAAACAAAGAACAAAGTCCTCAAAGTCCAACAACAAAACCAAGTAAGGGACCAAAGACAAATGATGCTGGTATAGCAATGATGTCAGTAATGTTGCTAGCATCAGTTGGTGCTTATATAGTATCTTCAAGGAAGAAGAAAGATCAATAATTAATTTTACGAAGAAGGCTTTATGCTTTCTTCGTAAAAAAATCATAAAAAGGAAAACGACATGCAAAAAATAAAGAATAAAATATTAAGTGTTCTTATAGCACTTGCGATAATTATGCCGTTTTTCGGAGTTAGAACTATAGTTAATGTTGATGCAAAAGAAATGAAACATAAACCATTATTAATGTATAGTGCTAATGAAGAAACAAAAGTAGATATAAACAATAAAAATACAAGACTAAATGCAGATAAAGATGTAGATAAAATAAAAGATCTAAAATCTGTAACAGTTACTTTAGAATTTAAGATAAGTGGTAATCCATCCCATATACATAACTTAATATATATAGGTAAGAATGGATCAACTAACCAGTATCTTAATGTATATGCAATACCTAATACAAATACTATAGGTATTGAAATAAGGGATAATAACAATTTTAAATTTAAAGATAAAACAACATTTAATGCGAATATAGCTGATGGTAACTGGCATAAATTTGCCTTTACTATATTTGAAAATGATAGGTATCAATTAAATCTAGATTTACAATATGAAGGAAAGAAATGGACTAGAAACCCAACCTTTTGGGCAAATGGTATAGGTGTTGATCCAGATATATTTTCATTTGGTGGTGGCCTAAGAAGTGGTAATAGCTATACCATGAATGGCTCCTTGAAAAATGTAAAAGTTTTTGATAGAGCCTTAAGTGATGAGGATGTGAATAGTTCATTTGATGAAGTTTATGTTGAAAATAATATGGATACTTTATTCAAGGGAGTAAACTATGATTTAACTAAAGAATCTTCACGAGAAGAAGACATATCATTAGACTTAAAAAATAGAGAATCTGTAACTGTACTATCAAGATTTAAATTAGAAAATCCACAAAGTAATGAAAAACAGACACTCCTTTCATTAAGTAAAGATGATAACAAAGCTGAATTATACCTAAAAGCTAAAGAGAATAAGCTAGTTTATAAAACTGCCGAAGATGAAATTGTAGAAATAAGTTTAGGTGAAAATGCTATATCTAATTCTCGTTGGCATAGTTTAGCTATGACAATCGGTAAAAGTGGAAATAGAGTTTCCTTAGATGGTAAAACTATAAGAGTAGAAAATGAAAACAATGTTTTATTCTCAAACGACAAAAACTCAATAAATAAAATTTTAGTTGGAGAAAACTTTACAGGTGGTATAGATTTATTAGAACTTTTTGGAGATGGTGCAGACCAAGACCTATTAAATTCTATGACAGAATTGACCAATGTAAAATCTAAATTAGGGCCAAATCCACAAACAACCCTAAAAACTGAAGCTAAGCCATTGTTTTATCCAGGTTTAGATTCACCATATTATAGAATACCTTCATTAATTACTACAAAAAAAGGAACTATAATTGCCGGTGCAGATAAAAGAAATACCACTGAAATGGACTGGGGCGATATAGACGCTGTAATTAGAAGAAAAGAAAAAGGCCAAGATAGATTTGATGAATTAATCAATGTAATTGACTTAGATGACAATGGAAATCCAGTATTCGTTATAGATATGGTTCTTTTACCGGTTATGGAAGGAAAACATGCTGGTAGAGTATACATGTTAATAGATATGTTCCCTGTAGAAGGAAGTTATTGGGCTTCAACACATAAGACAGGATACAAAACTATTGATGGAAACAAATACCAAATTTTAGAAAAAGATGGTAAAGAATATACCGTTAGAGAAAAGGGGATTGTTTACGATCCAGAAAATAATCCTACAGAGTATAAGGTTGTAGTAAACGATGTTCAGCCATTTAGTAGATTAGGGGAATTATACAAAAATAATGAAAGAATAGGAAACGTATATAGGGGAGATGCTGGATTCAAAGTTCAAATGACTCCATACCTATGGTTAACTTATTCAGATGATGATGGAAAGACATGGACCCAGCCTAGAGATATAACAGCTCAAGTAAAAGATGAGAAAATGAAGTTTTTAGGTACTGGACCAGGCGCAGGAATCCAACTACAACACGGAAAATACAAGGGTAGATTATTAATGCCTATCTACTATAACTCTGCCAATGGTGGTGAAGCTGCTGCTGTAGTTTACTCAGATGATGATGGAAAGACATGGCATAGAGGCGAATCTCCAAAAGATACAGCAACAAATGATTCCCTAGGAAGAAATACATTAGGATGGGATAATTCAGAAAACCAAGTAATAGAGATGAAGAATGGAACAGTCGTAATGTTTTCAAGAAGTAATAGTGGACTTGTTCATGCTGTAAGTAAAGATGGTGGAGAAACTTGGGAAGATCAAATCCATAGAATTCCAATACAACACCATGGTGGCGCAATGGTTGGAGCTACAAAGTATGTAGATGAAGATGGGGTTGAATATGTTTTAATATCAAATCCTGACGGACCAGCCAGAAGTAATGGATCTGTAAAATATGGAAAATTAAATGAGGATGGAAGTGTAGATTGGATAGGTAAGAAGCAGTTAAACAACACAGCTTATGCATATTCAGCTATAAGTGAAATTGAACCAGGCAAATTCGCAATATTATATGAAGAGCAAAGAAATTACGAAGGAACAAGTAGACAGCATCTAATGTATACTGAATTTGATTGGAACTGGCTAACTTCTAAAGAAGAAGATTATGTTGAACTTCCTCAAGAAAGTCCTAAACTTTTACAAGTAGATTCTAAAATTGAAGATAAAAAACTTACTTTATTAGTTAAATTTGATAAAGAAGTCTATAACACAGGGCAAGCAGAACTTGTTTTAACACACCAAGACAAGGAAATCAAAGCCAATTATGTAGATGGATCATCTACAAATACTTTGAGATTTGAAGCTGAACTTGAAGGGAATGAAAAGTCTAAATTAGTAGCTAAAACTCTAACAAATGTTGCAGGATATCTAACAAATGTTGAAGGTAAAGATGTAGAAGATATAGAAATCAACAAATTGATAAAAGATTTCAGTGTTATAAGCCGTGATAAATATCAAGGCGCAAGTGCAAGTTCAAGTCACAATGGTGCACAAGAGGGTGGGCCACACCTAGCTATTGATGATAAATTAGACACATGGTGGCATACGGATTGGTCTAATGGAAGATTAGGTGATTTGACTAAAAATCCTGAACACATTACCTTGGAATTAAAAGAAAAGACTGAAATAGATAAACTTTCATATGTGCCAAGACCTGGAAATATGAATGGGAATTTGAAAGATTATGTAGTTTATGTAAGCAATGATGGTGAAGAATTTACTGAAGTGGCAAAAGGAAGCCTAGGACCATCACTAGAACCAGGTAAAAATTCTCATGAAATATTATTTGATCCAGTAGAAGCTAAATTCGTTAAATTAGAATACCATTCATCATATGGTAATCAAGCTAACAACTTTGCGAGTGCTGTAGAAATTAATTTACATTATGCTGATCCTTCAAATCCACGAGAATTTTTAGATACAAGCAAATTACAAGAAAAAGTTGATGAAATAAAAGATAAAAATCTAGATAAATATCTAAATGCTAATTCAATATTATCAGTATTGAATGATGCGGAAAGATGGTTATCAGATAATTCTAACAAAATAAAAACTGAAAATTTAGAAAAAGAATTAGAAAAATTAATTAATTTACTTGATTCAAGATTAAAGGATTTAATTAAAGAGCTTGATACAAGTGAATTGCAAGAAAAAATTAAAGAAGCTAAGGAAGTAGATACTTCAGAAAAAACCGATGATAGTGTAGATAAACTAAACGAAGCTATTAAAAAGGCTGAAGATTGGTTGAATATAGAATCATATAATGAAGAAATTCACTATGTGAAAGATCCTGTAAATGCTTTATTAGATTCCGAATACTATATTAAAGATAACGAATCAGCTAATGAACAAATGAAAGATTTAATAGAATCATTAAATTCAGCAATTAATTCATTGGAAAATATAGATGAAGAACCAGAAGTACCTGGAGAAACCGATAAGGAAGAACCAGAAGTACCTGAAGAAACTGACAAGGAAGAACCAGAAGTACCTGGAGAAACTGACAAAGAAGAGCCTGAAACTCCAGAGGAAACAGAAAAAGAAGTAGAAACTCCAGAGGAAACAGAAAAAGAAGTAGAAACTCCAAAAGAAACAGAAAAAGAAGTTGAGACTCCAAAGGAAACAGAAAAAGAAGTAGAAACTCCAAAAGAAACAGAAAAAGAAGTTGAAACTCCAAAGGAAACAGAAAAAGAAGTTGAGACTCCAAAGGAAACAGAAAAAGAAGTTGAAACTCCAAAGGAAACTGAGGAAGAACCAACACTTCCTGAAAATCCAGAAACTCCAGAAGAGACTAAAGAAGATAAAATCACAATAGAAGTAAAAGACATTTCTGATAAAGAAAAAGACCTATTTGGCCTACACAAAGAATTAGAAGCGAAAGTAAAAGAAAGATACAAGGATTACCAATTCAAGATATTTGATATCAGAGCCTTAAATAGTAAGAATGAAGAGCTATCAAAATTAGATGAAAAAGAATTGGTAGAAGTAGAGCTAAAAGACTTTAACTTAAGAAAAGCTGACAAGTTAAGCATATGGACAATTCATGAAGGAGAATTGATAGAAGTAACAGACTTTGAAATAAAAGACGGTAAAGTTCAATTTATGTGGGACAGATTCTCTAAATTTGCATTCGTAAAAGAAGTGAAAAAAGATGAAAAACCTATAGTAGATCAAACAAGTCAAGAACAAAGTCCTCAAATTCCTCAAGGTCCAACAACAAAACCAAGCAAGGGACCAAAGACAAATGATGCTGGTATAGCAATGATGTCAGTAATGTTGTTAGCATCAGTTGGTGCTTATTTAGTATCTTCTAAGAAGAGAAAGGATTAAGGTAAACAATCAAGCACAATAAAGTATTTGTTTTGTTGCGCTTGGTTAAAAAAGAGGTAAAAATGAAAAAATTAAGACAAATAACATCACTATTTATAGCACTTATAATGGTTTTTTCAAGCTTACCATTTAACAATCATCAAGTAAAAGCTGAAAGACAAAACCTAGCATCAAATAAAACGGTGACTGTTGATTCAATAGAAGCTGGAACTAGCTTTACAGGTGATAAGTTAACAGATAATAATCTAAAATCTAGATGGGCGTCTCAAGTAGATAAGAGTCCAAACTGGGCCTATATTGACCTGGGAGAAGAAAAAGAGTTTGAAACAATTAGATTATTTTGGGAAACTAGAAAGGCTGTTAATTACAAAATTCAAATAGCCAACAAGCTATCCGATCCAATGAAAGATGAAGATTGGCAAGATGTTTATAAAAAGGATAGCAGGCCTAGTGAACTTACAGAATATATAAACCTTGATAAAAAATATAAGGCTAAATATATAAGATTATTAATTGAAAAAATAGATCCTAAGGATCCTGACAACTCTTTAGTTTGGAACAACATTTCTTTATACGAAATAGAAGTTTTTAATGAAAGATTAAATAAAGAAGATTTTCAAGATCTAGGAGTTGTTCAGCCAACTGAAAATGATAAGAAGTTAAAAGTTGTTATAAAAGATAGCAAGGATTATAAAGCGAAATACAATGGTGCCGACTATAAGCAAATTATAGATGATGAATTAAATATCTATAAACCAATAGTAGACACTAAAGTAAAGGTGAACTTTAAGAAAGTAAGTAATTCTGGAGATATTTCATTTGAAGAACATGAAGTATTAGTTCCAGGTAAATACAAAGTCACAGACGAAGATAATAAGGCTCCAAATGTTGTTCCAGAAATTAAAGAATGGAAGGGATACACAGGGCAAATAGCTTTATCTGAAATTAAGGAAATAGTTGTTTCTGAAAATGAATTTAAGGATCAAGCTCTTGAATTACAAAAAGACTTTAAAGAAATATTTGGAAGAGAGCTTCCAATAGTAAATTCTAGCCAAACCAATAAAGGTTCAATCCAATTTATTAAAGCAGAAGAGGACAGTGGTCTAGGTGAAGAAGGATATTTATTAGAAGCTAAAGATGGAAAAATAAGTGTAGCAGCCTTAGATAAAAAAGGTGCTTATTGGTCAACAAGGACAATCTTACAAAGTCTAAAGACTGACAAACACATACCAAATGGTATTGCTAGAGATTATCCATTATACAAAGTAAGATCATTTATGCTTGATGTTGGTAGAAAGCCATTTAGTTTAGATTTCTTGAAAGATACTTTAAAACAAATGGCTTGGTATAAGATGAATGATTTCCATGTTCATTTAAATGATAATTTAATCTTTTTAGAAAAGGTTAAAGATCCAATGCAAGCCTATTCTGGTTTTAGATTAGAATCAGATATCAAAAAAGGTGGATTAAACCAAGCTGATTTAACATCTAAAGATACTTACTATACTAAAGATGAATTTAGAGAATTTATCAAGGAATCAAGGAAGTTAGGAGTTGAAATAGTACCAGAAATAGATGTTCCAGCTCATTCATTAGCTTTTACTAAGGTAAGACCTGATTTAAGAAGTTCAACAAAGGGAAGAGGCAACGATCAGCTTAACTTGAAAGAAAAGTATGATGAGTCTATTTCCTTTGTAAAAGAAGTTTTTAATGAATATATGACTGGTGATAATCCAGTCTTTGACAAAGACACTACTGTTCATGTTGGTGCTGATGAATACACTAGAGGAAATGAAGAGTTAAGAAGATTTACAGATGATATGTTGAAATTTGTAAGAGCTTCGGGTAGAGATGTAAGAGTTTGGGGAAGTTTAAGTCACGCAAAAGGAAAGACTCCTGTAGAAGGTAAGGGCAACCAAATAAACCTATGGAGTAAAGATTATGCCAATATGATGGAAATGTATGAGTATGGTTTTGATCTTATAACCTTTAGTGATAGCGACTACTATATAGTACCTAATGCAGGATACTATTTTGATTACTTGAATCAAAAACATATATACGATAAACCTATAAATGTAATCGGCAAAAATAAGATTCCAAATGGTGACCCACAAATGATTGGTGGTGGATTTGCAGTTTGGAATGACATGATTGATATATTCGATACAGGTGTTAGTGAATATGATGTATATGATAGAATCAATCAGGCTATCCCTTATATGGCTTCAAGTTTATGGGGTAAAAAGGATAGAACTTTTGAAGAAAGTAAAAATATTGTATCAAAATTAGGAGATGCTCCTAGAACAGATTTCCATTATAAAAATGATACAGCTGAAGATGGCAGCATTCTTCATGAAAATTTCAATGATTCAAAATTAGAATTAGTAAATTCAAAGATTAAAGAAGTAGACGGTAAAAAAGCTTTAGCCTTAGAAAGTGAAAATTCCTATGCTAAAACAGGATTGAAAACAATAGGCTTAGGAAATACTTTAAGGGTAAAGGTAAAAAGAACAGATGCTTCTGAAAGACCACAAGTTTTATTTGAAAGTCCATATGGAAAGATAATGGCAGTTCAAGATAAAACTGGTAAAGTTGGACTTTCAAGAGAGCTATTTGACTATTCATTTAACTATAAACTTCCAATTAATGAATGGGTAGAACTAAAATTTGTAAATAGGCTAAATGAAATAGACCTATATGTAAATGGAGAATTAGTAGATACCTTAGGTGATGGTGATAGAACAGGATATGAAAACAAGAAAATGTTAGCTACAAATATGTTCCCAGTTGAAAAAATAGGTAGTGAAACAGATTCCTTTGTAGGATTTATAGATGATTTAAGAGTAGGAAATACTAAAGACTTTAATTCTACAATGAAACTTGATTATCTAGTTGAAAAAGCAGCAAAAATATTGCAAATTACAGAAAATGAAAAGTTAAGCGAATTAGTAAACAAAGCTAATGACTTATTTGCAAAATATGAAGCTGATAAAGATGCGATTGAAGACTTATATAAGGATATCGAAGAAGAACTAGAAAAATTAAAGTATGAAAAAGCGGACTATTCAAGAGTTGATGGTTATTTGAAATTAGCAGAAACTGACTTAAGTCAATATACAGATGAATCTATAAAAGCTTTAGAAATGACCATAGCAAGAATAAGAAGAGACCTACCAATAACATCACAAGATACAGTTGATGGTTATGAACAGGCACTAATTCAAGCTTTGGAAAACTTAGTAGCAAAGGATTTATCTAATCCAAATGAGATTCCAAGACAAGACTTACAAGCCAAAGCGTCATCAGAAGAAAATAGAACCACTGGAGATGCAAATGCTAACGCAGTTTTAGATGACGATATGAATTCTTGGTGGCATTCAAACTATTCAAGTGGACAAGAAGTAGAAAAACCACATTGGATTGAACTTTCACGCAAGGATGGAGAATCATTCAAAACAAATGGAATTAGCTATACTCCAAGAAAAAATGCTCATAATGGAACCCTACTAAAATACAAGATTCAAATTAGTGATGATGGTGAAAATTATAAAGACATAGCAGAGGGTGAATTAGCACAAGATGACAGTGTCAAAGAAATTAACTTCAATACTGTTGAAACCAAAAAAGTAAGAATAGTATTCTTAGAATCTGTAGCAGGTTTTGGTAGTGCTGCAGAGATAAGGTTAAAAGATGGTGATGTTAAAAATTCTTATGAAGAACTAGAAAAATATATAGCAGAAGCTAAAGAACTTCTAAAAGAAAACTTTAGTAAAGAAAGTAAAGAAAACTTAGAAAAAGAAGTTAAAAAAGCTGAAGAATTTATTGCTAATAAAGGATCTGACTTTATAGAATATGGCCAAATTAAATTATCCTTGAAAAAAGCTATTTTAGACTTAAGGTTTGATGAAAGATCTGAAGCAGAAGAACCAGAAGTACCTGGCGAAACTGACAAGGAAGAGCCTGAAACTCCAGAGGAAACAGACAAGGAAGTAGAGACTCCAAAAGAAACAGAAAAAGAAGTTGAAACTCCAAAAGAAACAGAAAAAGAAGTTGAAACTCCAAAAGAAACAGAAAAAGAAGTAGAAACTCCAAAGGAAACAGAAAAAGAAGTAGAGACTCCAAAGGAGACAGAAAAGAAAGTTGAGACTCCTAAGGAAACAGAAAAAGAAGTAGATACTTCAAAAGAAACAGAAAAAGAAGAACCTGAAACTCCTAAGGAAACTGAGAAAGAAAATTCAGAATCTTCTGAAGAGACAGACAAGGAAAAACCAACACAACCTGGTGAAACTGGAAAACCTGGTAATACAGAAACACCTCAAAACCCAACAAAACCAAGCAAGGGACCAAAGACAAATGATGCTGGTATAGCAATGATGTCAGTAATGTTATTAGCATCAGTTGGTGCTTATGTATTGTCTTCAAGGAAAAAGGAAAATCAATAAATAATTTTACGAAGAAGGCTTTATGCTTTCTTCGTAAAAAACAAGAAAGTATAAAATCTATTCATATAAAAATGAAGGAGAAATAATGAAAAATAAAATACTTGCACTTTTATTGTTACTATCATTAGTTTTGCAACCAATAGGAAATGTATTTGCGGTTGGAAGTAATGATGTGACAAATAAAGAATATAATATTTATCCTAAACCACAAAGTTTAGAATATTCAGAAGGGCAAACAGAAATTAAAGAAAAAGTAAACTTAATTTATTCAGATAAGGTAGAAAAAGAGACCTTAGATAAATTAAGATTAGTATTTAATGGAAAAACTATTTTAGAAAATGAAGACCTTAAAGAAGAATATACAAATATTATCTTAAGCTTAAATGATGAAGATTCTAGAGTAAGCGAAGTAATAAATAATAAAGGTGTAAAATATCCTGAAGAAGGATTTAACCACTATATTTTAATTATAGATAATGGAAAGGTATATCTAAATGCTAAAGAAGCAAATGACTTATTTTATGCAGTTACTTCATTAAAACATATAGTTAACCAAAGTCAATCAACTTTAAGAAACTTAGTTTTAAATGATTATGCTGATGTAGAATATAGAGGATTTATTGAAGGTTACTATGGTATACCATGGAGCCATGAAAATAAAAAATCATTGATGGAATTTGGTGGAGATTTCAAATCAAATACCTATATATTTGCTCCTAAGGATGATCCATATCATTCAAGCAAATGGAGAGAATTATATCCACAAGAAGAATTGGCTAAGGTGAAAGAATTAATAGATGTAGGTAAAAAATCAAATAACAAATTTGTTTGGACCATACATCCATTTATGTCAAACCAAAAATTTAACTTCGATAATTATGAAGCAGATTTTAAAGTACTAACAAATAAATTCGAACAATTATATGATGCAGGAGTACGTCAATTTGGTATCCTTGCAGATGACGTAGGGACACTAGATAGAAATGTTCTATTGAGACTATTAAATGATATTAGTAAGTGGGCAAAAGATAAGGGAGATGTAATAGACGTCCTATTTTGTCCAGCAGGATACAACCATGCATGGCAAGGTAACTATTCAGAATTAAAAATCTTAAATAAGGCTCCTGCCAATATTAAAATATTCTGGACAGGAAATTCTGTTGTAAGTCCAGTAAGCCAAAACGCTGTAGATAACTTTATAAAGGGATCAACTACTGATGGTCACCCAGGTAGGAACCCATACTTCTGGTTAAACTGGCCAGTAAATGACTACCACCAACAAAGATTGTTGATGGGACCTGGATCTGTATTGAAAAAAGGTACTAAAAACTTAGCTGGTTTAGTTACAAATCCTATGCAACAAGGTCAAGCAAGTAAAGTAGCTATATTTGCCGTTGCTGACTATTCATGGAATACTGATAACTTTGATGCTGATAAATCATGGAGTGATTCATTTGAATATGTTGAACCAAATGCAGCAAAAGATTTGAGAAATATTGCTAATCACTTACAAGATGTAAGTCCAAGTGGTCATGGTTTAGTATTACCAGAATCACAAAATATTGAAGCTTTAATTAATGAATATAAAGATGCGCTTAAATCAAATGATAAAGTAGCTCTAAATAAAGCAACTGAAAAATTAACAAAAGAATTTGATGGAATCTTAAGCTCTATAGATTCATTAAGAACAAATAGTAAGAATGAAATTCTTTTAGAAGAAATGAAACCATGGTTAGATTCTTTTGAAGAATTATTAAAGGCTGGAAAGCTATTTATGGAAGCTGTAGCTTCAGAAGACATGTCTGCAAAATGGGGTAAGTTTGCTGAAGGAAACAAGTATTTAGAAAAATCTAAAACTCATAAGGCTCCTCATATCAAAAATCAAACTGTTTATGCTGATCCAGGATCAAAATTAATTAGCCCATTAATTAATAAAGTTATCAAAGAAAAGCTAAATGAAGAATTATATAAACAAGATGAAAATACTAATCAAGACAACTTATCACTAAAAGGTTTCTATGCAAGCGACATGCTTAGAACATATGATCCGGCTAATGGTGATATGTCTAAGATGGTAGATGGTGATGTATCTACAGCTATAACTGTTTATAGTAAAAATGGTGACTTCTTAGATGTTGGATCTTATGTAGGAGTGGAATTAAACAAAGTTGCAAACATCAATAATATAAGTATAAAACAAGGTAGAAATAGTGCTCCAAAAGATACTTTTGGCAAGGCTGTTGTTGAGTATTCTACTGATGGTGTAAATTATACACCTATACAAGAAGTAGCAAGCGGTAAAGATGTTGATATTCATCTTGAAGAAAGCATCCAAGCTAAATATATAAGATTTAGAAACTTAGAAAAAGTAAATGTATGGGCAAGTATTAGAGAATTTAATGTATCAAGTACAGGAAGTGCAGCTACCTTTACTAATGTGGATGAATTAAAAAATATGCAAGCTATGGTAAATGGAGATGAATTTATCCTTGACAAGGTAAATAAAACTCTAAAACCAGGACAATATATTGGTATTGACTTAGGTGAAATTAAGGAAATTGAAAATGTTGAAAATAATTCTAAGTTAAAATTAGAATATTCTAAAAATAATGTTGTTTACCATGATAAGTTAGATGCTGACAAGAGTGCTAGATATGTACGTTTAATTAATAATGGTCAAGAAGATATTTCATTAAATGAAGCATTAAAAGTTAAAACTTCTGACTATAGTCCAATTAGACTTATTGCAACAAACTATAGTGATAAATCAAATGAACTAGCAGCCTTTGACCAAAATCTAAATACTAAAGCATGGTTCAAAAACTCACAACATGCTGGTAAGTATGCTACTTATGACTTGGGTAGAACTATATCTTTAGAAAAGATTAGAATGATTGTTGATGACAGTGAGCATGACTTTATTAGATATGGAAAGGTAAGTGTAAGTGATGATAACAAAAACTGGGAAGGTGTTTTAACTATTGATGCAGGTGACAATGTAGAATACAATGCATCAGCATTCCCAAGTAAAGATGTTTCATTTAACTATAAAGAATCTAAATTTGAAGCTAAACCAGTGCGTTATATCAAATTTGAAATAACTAAAAATAAACCTGGGGATGATAAGTGGGTAAGATTTAATGAAATTCTATTGAACGATGGTCAATACTTACCAAAATCTAAAAAACCTGCTATTCAAGTAACAACAGCAGAAAGTCAAAAGAATAATAAGTTAGCATTAACTGATGGAAATATCATGACATTATATAAGGCTAATGAAGCTGGTGAATTAATCTACTATATTGATAAGCCAACAGACTTCAAATCAATCCATATCCTAACTTCAGGTTCTGAAAAAATGAACTTATCTATTATGGATGAAAAAGAAAACTGGGTTGACCTAGGTGAATTAGATGACACATTCAAAAAGATAGATGCAAGTAAATATGACCATGTTTTAGCTGTTAAATTAACATGGGATGAAGCTTCAAGAAATATACATGAAATTATTTTAAGTCAAGAAGTAGTTGAAGAAACAGAAGATGAACTAAATAAAAAAGACTTAGAAGATAAGATTGCATCTATAAATGAAGAATTTGATGAATTAAAAGAATCTAAAACTGAAGAATCTTTAGCGAACTTAGAAGATGCTTTAACTAAGGCTAAAGAAGTATTAGAAAAAGAAGATTTGTCACAAGATGAAATTGACCAAGCTTTAGAAAATCTAAATAAGGCATATGAAGCTTTAGAAGATAAGAAAGACCCAGAAGAAACAGAAGAAGAACCAGAAGTACCTGGAGAAACAGATAAGGAAGAACCAGAAGTACCTGGAGAAAAAGATAAGGAAGAGCCGGAAGTACCTGGTGAAACAGACAAGGAAGAACCGGAAGTACCTGGTGAAACTGATAAGGAAGAGCCAGAAGTACCTGGCGAAACCGATAAAGAAGAACCAGAAGTGCCTGGCGAAACCGACAAGGAAGAGCCGGAAGTACCTGGTGAAACTGATAAGGAAGAGCCTGAAGTGCCTGGCGAAACCGATAAAGAAGAACCAGAAACACCAGAAGAAACTGATAAGGAAGTACCTGGAGAAACTGGAGAACCTGGAACACCTGATCAACCTGGACAACCAGAAACTCCAGAAGAAACTAAAGAAGATGAAATCAGAATAGATGTAACAGATATTTCTGATAAAGAAAAAGATCTATTTGGCCTACACAAAGACTTAGAAGCGAAAGTAAAAGAAAGATACAAGGATTACCAATTCAAGATATTTGATATCAGAGCCTTAAATAGTAAGGGTGAAGAGCTATCAAAATTAGAAGAAAAAGAATTGGTAGAAGTGGAGCTAAAAGACTTTAACTTAACTAAAGCTGATAAGCTAAGCATATGGACAATTCATGAAGGAGAATTGATAGAAGTAACAGACTTTGAAATAAAAGACGGTAAAATTGAATTTATGTGGGATAGGTTCTCTAAATTTACATTCGTAAAAGAAGTGAAAAAAGATGAAAAACCTGTAGTAGATAAAACAAGTCAAGAACAAAGTCCTCAAAGTCCAACAAAACCAAGTAAGGGACCAAAGACAAATGATGCTGGTATAGCAATGATGTCAGTAATGTTATTAGCATCAGTTGGTGCTTATGTATTTTCTTCAAAGAAGAAGAAAAATTAGTAAGATAAGCTGAAAATTAACCTCAAAAAGAATTAAAAGTTAACTTTTTGAGGTTAATTTATAGCAAAGGAAGACAAGGTTTTCATAAATTGAGTAAGATATAGATTTATGCTAAGGCCTAATAGATTAAATGGGAGAATTATATGACAAAAAAAGATTCCATTAAAAATAAAAAATCCAGATCTAGGTTAGTTAAACAGATAGTTTCTGGCGTTTTAACATTGACTCTTCTCTTACAGCCTATTGGAAATGTTATGGCAAATAGTGAAAGAAAAGAAGTTACAAATAATATGATGAAAACAGAACCGGTTAGAGTTCCATTAAAAAAATCAGAATTAGAAGATGGTAGATTAAATTTTGACGAATCGTGGAAATTTAAATATGGAGATCAAAGTGGAGCAGAAAAAAACACTTTCGATGACAGTAATTGGCAAAAAATCAATGTACCTCATGATTATAGTTTAGACTTACCATATAGTAAAAGTGGTGAAGCAGAAAGTGGCTATAAACTAGGAGGAATTGGTTGGTATAGGAAATCATTTTATGTGGATGAAGATCTAAAAGATAAAAAATTTATTGTGGAATTTGGTGGAGTTTATAACAATGCCACAATATACATAAATGGAAATAAGATAGGAAGTCATCCTTATGGATACACACCATTTGCCTTTGATTTAAGTGAATATATTAATTTCGGTGAAGAAAATGTATTAGCGGTTAAAGTTAATCATAAATTTCCATCAAGTAGATGGTATTCAGGTAGTGGAATATATAGAAGTGTATATTTAAATGTTTCTGATAAGGTGCATGTAGATTATCAAGGAATAAAAATAACTACACCAAATATTGCTAATCAATTGGGTGGTGATATAGACACTAATATTGAAGCGAAAATAATAAATGATACAGATACAAAACAAAATGTTAAAATACAACATAAATTTAGAGAAAAAGGTAAGGATACAGTAGTAGCTCTTGCAGAAAGTACAGAGACTATTGAAGCAAATTCATCAAAAACAATCAATAGTAATTTATTTGTAAAAACCGCTAAAACATGGTCTATAGAAAATCCAAATCTTTATGAGATAGAAAGTTCAGTTGTTATAGATGATAAAGTTTCTGATACTAAGTACACTGACTTTGGGTTTAGAACTATTTCTTCTGATCCTAATAAAGGCTTTAGTCTAAATGGTGAAGTAATAAAATTAAAGGGTGTTTCAATGCACCATGACCAAGGTTCATTAGGTGCGGCTGCACATTATAGGGCTATTGAAAGACAGGTAGAAATTCTTAAGGATATGGGAGTTAATGCTATCCGTGTTACTCACAATCCTGCATCTGATGAAATAATTGATATTGCCAACAAAAAAGGTATGCTAATTATAGATGAAGCTTTTGATGCCTGGATTGACTATAAGAATGGTAATATATATGACTACACAGAATGGTTTGAAAAACCTGTAGAAGATGATAACCAAATTTTAGGAAAAGAATCGAACCCTATGACCTGGGCTGAATTTGATGTGAAATCAATGGTAAAAAGAGGTATAAATTCACCATCAGTTATCAAATGGTCCTTAGGTAATGAGGTTATGGAAGGAAATAACAAGAGTAGTGCTAGATATGCTCAATATCCAGCAGTCCTTCAAAATCTAATTAATTGGGTTAAAGAAGTTGATAACAGCAGATTTGTTACTTTAGGAGATAACAAATTTAAAGCTTCATGGTCAGAATCAACCCAATTCGGAAATCTTTTAACAAAAGAAGCTGGGACGGTAGGTATGAACTACTCAAGTGGAAATGACTTTGATCGCTTCCATAGAGAACATCCTGATTGGCATATATATGCTTCTGAAACAGCCTCAGCTATAAATTCAAGAGGCCAATATAAAGCAGATGAAATTAACAAGCTATATACATCTTATGACACAAAAACAGTAGGTTGGGGAATGGTAGCTGCTCAATCATGGTATACAGTTGTACAAAGAGATTTCGTTCAAGGTGAATTTGTATGGACAGGTTTTGATTATCTTGGAGAACCAACAAATTATAACAATATAGGTCCTGGACCTACAGGTGGTTGGCCATCATCAAAATCTTCATATTTTGGAATTGTAGATACTGCAGGTTTACCAAAAGACACTTATTATTTCTACAGGTCACAATGGAATCAAGAAGATACTACTTTGCATATACTTCCTGCATGGCATGAAGAATTAGTACGTCAAGACCTAAAGGGAAATGTAAGAGTAAATATCTATTCTAATGCAAAAGCTGTTGAGTTATTCTTTACAAATGCTGCTACAAATGAAAAAACTTCATTGGGTAAAAAAGAATTTACTGAAATGGTTAGTCCAAACGGATATAAATATCAAATGTATCAAGGTGCAGACAAATCAAATAAAGACTATGAAAATCTATATTTAAGATGGGATGTACCATATAAGTCTGGAAAGTTAACAGCTGTTGCCTATGATGGTTCCGGTAATATAATAAGTGAAACTGTTGGTAGAAGTGAGGTTTCTACTTATAAAGAAGCTAAAACTATAAATCTAACAGTTGATAGAAATGAAATTTTAGCTGATGGAAAAGATTTATCTTATATTGAAATAGATATATTAGATGAAAATCAAGAGTTAGTAGCTTCAGCTGAAAACTTAGTGAATATAGAAGTTTCAGGTGACGGTGAACTATTAGCTATGGATAATGGGCATCAAGCAGACCACGAACCTTATAATTCAGGTAAAAGAAAAGTTTTAGCTGGAAAAGCGATAGCTATAGTAAAGTCAGGTAAAAAAGGTACAGGATTTACAGTAACAGCGAAATCAGAAGGTCTTGAAACTGCTCAAATAACTGTAAATACAAAGGCTACAAGTGAAAATGAAGATATGGATGGACCAATAGCATATAGTATTCCTAGATATCACTATGTAAAATTAGGTTCTACTCCTGAATTAGTTAATAGTGTAAGACTACACTACAAGGATAGTAGCAAAGACAAGGATGAAAATGTAGCTTGGGAAGGCTTTGATGTTAAGGAAGCTGGTATTTATAAGATAACAGGCTCTATTGAAGGTATGGAATATAAAGTACAAACTAATTTAGTTGTCTTAGACGAAATTGCAGGCCTATTAAATTATTCTACTGCAGCCTTGGTAAATTCAGATGAAATAAAATTACCTGATACAAGACCACTTGTTCAAAAAGATGGCAAAGTCATGGATTTAAGCTTTACTGTTAATTGGGAAAAACAAGATCCAGAACTTTATAAAAAACCTGGTTTATATGAAGTAAAGGGTACAAGTGAAATATTTGGACAAAAGTACGAAGTGCTTGCAACAATTAGGATTTCTGAAGGAGAAAAATCTCTAAGTGAAAATATAGGACCTTTAGCCTTAGATTTAGTTCAAAAAAATGATGCTAATAAGTTTTCTGATAATCTAAATGCTATAAATGATGGTAAAAGAGAGTTTGGAGTGGTATCAAGTGGATCAAATCATACAGTATGGACAAATTATGATGCTGCACAAGATGGAGTTGATACAGCCGAAATCACATTTACCTATGCTACAGCACAATTGTTGACAAAAGCTGAATTATTCTTCTATCAAGATGCCTGGTCAGCTAAGATGCCAGGAAAAGTTGAATTACAATATTCAGCTGATGGTACTTCAAATTGGACGAAATTAGAAACCCAAGAAATCAAAAAAGAAAAACAAGGAGATGTTCCAAGTGTAACTCCTGTTGAATATACATTTGAACCTGTATCAGCAACAGGTTTTAGAATCATATTAACAACTTCAGGTGAAGATTTTGGTAATAGACTTTCATGTGTTGGACTTACAGAGGTAGAACTATTTACAGTAGCAACTTCTTTAGAAAAGAATAATGCTTCCACATTATCAGAATTAAAAATTAATGGGTACCTAGTTGAAGAAGACTTAGAAAAAGTTAAAGAAATATATAGAGAAGAAAGTGAATTATCAATTGAAGCAAAATCAGATGAAAATGCGTCAATTACAATACTTCCTCCATATAAATCAAAAATTACCATCATAACAGAATCTGAAAATGGGGAAAATAGAGACTTATATACTATTCATTTCAAAGAAGAAATTGAAGATATTGATAAGTCCTTATTAGAAGCAAAAATCAAGGAAATTGAAGAAGAATTAGATCATTTGAAAGCTTCTAAGACTCAAGATACTATTTCAAAATTAGAAAAAGAGTTGGAATTATCTAAGGCTCTATTAGAGTATGAAGATACCAATCAAGAAGATATCGATAAAGCCTTAAGTAATTTGGAAAAAGCATATGAAGAATTACAAGATAAACCAGAAACTGATAAGGAAGAAAATCCAGTAGAAGAGCCAGAAACTGACAAGGAAGAAAACCCAGTGGAAGAACCAGAAACTGACAAGGAAGAAAACCCAGTGGATGAGCCAGAAACTGGCAAGGAAGAAAACCCTGTTGATGAGCCAGAAACTGACAAAGAAAAAGATCCAGTGGATGAGCCGGAAACTGATAAAGAAGAAAACCCTGGTATTTTACCAGACGAATCAAGCGGTGAAATTGAATCACCTGGAGATAAGACAGATGAAGATCATACTGAAGAAGAAAATATTGAAAGTGTGATTAAAAAAATCGATGGAAAAGGCCTATTAAATGAAGAAAGCTTGGCTTTGTTGAAATCTAGAAAATTAGATTACAGAGATATTTATTTCATAAATACATTAACTAAAGAAAAAGTTAAAGTAAGCACTCCTAAAAAGATTTCACTTGAACTTGAGTCCATCGATGATCTAAAAGTGTATCATATCGAAAAGGATGGCAGTTTAACAGAAATACTAAAGACTGAAATAAATGGTAAAACTGTAAGCTTTATTCATGACGATTTCTCACCATTTGTATTTTCTACAGCAAGAAACAACGATAATTCTGTAGTAGATAAAAATCCAAAGCAAAAAGAAGTAGACCATTCACCAAAGACTTCCGATATACGATTAAGTGGATTTGCTGCATCTATAGTCTTATCATTAGCCTTGGTTAAATTCTTAAAAAAGAATAAAGAAGATTATTCCCTATAAGTTGTAAAAGCTAGAGAGCCTAGACTCTCTAGTTTTTTATTTTTTAAATACAAGTACTTTCGACTACTTTATATAATATATGATATTATATAAAATATATAATGAATAAAAGAGAATTTATATTTATCGAGTTTAGCTGGGGGTTTAATGAAAAAAATATACCTAGTAAGGCATGGAGAAACCTTATTCAATAAGAGGGGAAAAATCCAAGGAGTTGTGGATTCACCCTTGACAGAAGAGGGTGTAAGGCAAGCAAAAAGTGCTAAAGAATATTATACAAGTAAAAATATAATTTTTGATAAGGCCTATTGTTCAACTCTTGGTAGGGCTGAAGAAACCTTGAAAACCACCACCGATCTTCCTTATGAGAGATTAGAAGGTATTAAAGAATGGAATTATGGAAAGTTTGAAGGTGAGCCTATATATGCAGGAATACCTGATAAAGATTTCTATAAAAATAATATAAATTTTGGAGATTGGTGGGCTAATTTTGGCGGTGAAAGTGTTGAAGAGGTACAAGAAAGAGTAATCAAGACTCTAGAAAAAATTGCCAAAGATGAAGGGGAGAATGCTTTAGTTATTAGTCATGGAGGAGTTTTATGGGCTATTATCACAAAATTCTTTCCTACATTTGAAAGCTTGAAGGAAAATAATATTGAAAGAAAAACTCCAAACCTTATGACTATCGAATTTGAAGTTGGTAAAGACTATAAATTAAATTTTGTAAGAACTTTTATACCATTTAATGGAAATGTTTAGGAGGAAAAATGGATATAAAAACAATTGCGTTAGATATAGATGGTACCTTATTGGATATAAATGGCAAGATAATGCCCAAAACTAAAAAGGCCTTGCTAGAACTACAAGACAAGGGTGTTCACTTGATTTTAGCTTCAGGGCGTCCGGTAAAATCAATGTTGAAATTAGCCGAAGAGCTAGGACTACAAGACCACCATGGTATTATTTTATCTAACAATGGATCTATAGGATACGATACAAAAAACCACAAAATAATATTTGATACACCAATAGAAAAACAATTAGCACAAGAAATATTAAAGTCATTTAAAGGGAAAAAAATTCATCCAATGGTGGAAGCGGGAGATTATTTCTTAGTAAATGATGTATATTCTGGCTTTGTTACTTGGAATGGTGAAATCCACAACATCATGGAAAGAGAAGCAAGGGCTGGAGCTTATCTGTTAAAAGAAGTAGAAGCTATTGAAGACCACATAGATGACCATGTTAACAAGATATTGACCATAGTTGAACCAGCTGAGATAGAAGAGGTAATCCAAGAAAATAAAAAGATTTTTGGAGATAAAATCCATGTTGTTCAAACTTCACCTTATTTTATGGAGTTTGTCAGACCAGAATCAAATAAAGCCTATGGCTTGGGTAAACTTAACATTGATCCAGAAACACTTATGTCATTTGGCGATTCAATGAATGACAAGGAATTAGTTGAATATGCTAAGTATGGGGTTGCAATGGGCAATGCTCAAGATGGAGTAAAAGATGTGGCTTACCATGTAACATCTGACAATAACAGTGAAGGGATTTATAAAGCCCTAGTCCACTTTGGTTTAATAAAAGAATAATAAGAGACTATATCCGACTATTCATTATTTGATAAGTCGGGTATTTTTATATTTACTTAGAAAATTTCAAGATATTTTTGTCTAGGCTATTTTATCTAGTATAATATATATTAAGAGAAATTTATTAAAAAGGAGAGAATATGAATAAGCCAGATATTAAATACATTGCCTTAGATATGGATGGCACTTTGCTATCTACTGACCATGTTATTTTGCCTAAGACTAAAGAAGCCCTTATGCAGGCTCAAGAAAAAGGTATACAACTTATAATAGCTACTGGTAGACCCTTGAAATCCATTCACCAATATGCAGAAGAATTAAAATTAGCAGAATATGGTGGATTGATTATAGGAAGTAATGGTGGAATCATTTATGATCCTAAAAAAGATGAAGTTTTGTACCAGGCTAAACTTTCAAAAGAACAAGCTAAAAGAATTTTTGAAGTCTTGGAAAACTATGATTTAATTCCGTATTTTATTGATAAAGATGATATTTTATATGCTCAGCAAGACGAAGCCCATATAACATTATCAAATGGCGAGCCTATGGAAGTTTTTGATTTTGAACTTGCTATGGCTGATGATTACAGATTGAAAAATGTTGGATCTTTGAAAGATTTTGTAGACTGGCCAATAGACAAGGTTTTAAATACTGCAAACCCAAAATATATTTCAGATAATTATAAAAAATTACAAGCAGAGCTTGGGGAAGATTTTACAGTTGTGCCATCCTTAGACTTTATACTAGAAATATTTAGGTCGGATGTAAGTAAGGGAAATGCCTTAGAATTTATAGAAAAAGACTTTAACCACACCATGGCCTTTGGAGATGGTATGAATGACTACCATATGCTAGAAGTTGCCAAGTACAGCATAGCAATGGGAAATGCTGCTAAGGAGATAAAAGAATTAGCAACAGACATCACTGATACAAATGATAATGAAGGGATTTACAAGGCCCTTAAAAAATATCAAGTAATATAAGAAAAGGAGAAAATTATGAGTATATTTGAAAGAGTTGAAAAACTAAGAGATTTAATGGCTGAAAAAAATATAGAAGCTTATATTGTGCCTACATCAGATCCACACCAATCTGAATACTTAGCAGATTTTTATAAGAGTAGACAATATATATCTGGCTTTACAGGTTCAGCTGGTACAGCAGTTATAACAATGGATAATGCTGGACTTTGGACAGACGGAAGATACTTTATCCAGGCTGAAGATGAATTAAAGAATTCTCCTTTTAAATTATATAGAATGGGTGAAGATATAAATTACATTGAATTTTTGAAGGAAGAAGTTTCAGAATTTGGTAAGGTTGGAGTTGATGGTAGGGTATTATCACTAGAACTTTATAATCATATTAACAAAGAAATTGGATCTAGATTATTAGTAACAAACTCAGACTTAATTTCTGATATTTGGACAGATAGACCAGCCTTAGACCAGTCTAAACTTTGGATATTGGATGACAAATATACAGGTAAGTCTTACCAAGATAAGGTTGAAGAATTAAGAGCTACCATGAAGGAAAAAGAAATAGACTATACCTTCATTGGAGCCTTAGAAGACATAGCTTATTTATTCAATCTAAGAGCTTCAGACATATATGCAACACCAGTTTTCTTTGCCTATGCAGTTGTAAGTCAAAACCAAAGTTACTTATTCATCAAGGAAGAAAAACTTGACTATAAAGTTAAAGAATATCTAAGGGTAAACCAAGTAGAAGTATATGACTACGATTTTATATTTGACTTTATGAATAAGATACCTGGAACCAAAACTGTATTTTTAGATCCATCAAGAACTAATGTTGATGTTTATGAAAAATTAAATAAAAATGTAAGGATAAATAAGGGAACAAACCTTACAACCCTTATGAAAATGATAAAAACAGATACAGAGATTGAACATGAAAAAAACGCCTTCCATAAGGATGCTATAGCCTTGACTAAATTCTTTAACTGGCTAGAAGCAGGGGTTAAATCTGGAAATATAGATGAAGTATTTGCTTCAAATAAATTATTAGACTATAGAAAAGAACAAGATGGATTTTTAGAAGTGTCCTTTGAAACTATTTCTGCCTATGGTCCAAATGCAGCTATGCCACACTATGATCCAAATAAGGTAGTGCCAGCAACCTTGCAAACTAAAGGTTTATACCTAGTTGACTCAGGTGGACAATACCTAGATGGTACAACTGATATCACAAGGACTGTAGCCTTGGGTGAATTGACAGAAGAAGAGAAAATTGACTATACCCTTACTATGAAGGCTCATATAGCTGGTATGACAGCAAAATTCAAAAAAGGAAATACAGGAGCCTATGTTGATGCTATAGTTAGATATCCTTTATATAGAGTAGGTAAAGACTTCAACCATGGTACAGGACATGGGGTTGGATTTATACTTGGTGTCCATGAGGGACCAATGTCAATTTCAAGAAGAGACCAAGGTTATGCCTTACAAGAAGGTATGGTATTTTCAATAGAACCAGGTATGTATGTGGCAGGTTCACATGGTATTAGACTAGAAAACATTGTGTTTGTTAAGAAAGCAGAAGAAAAAGACTTTCTAGAATTAGAAAGTCTATTATACCTACCACTAGATACAAGACCAATTGTAAAAGAAATGTTAGACCAATGGGAAATAGATTGGTTAAACGACTACAATAGAAAATCCTTTGAAGGCTTAAAAGATGAACTAAATGCTGATGAAGTAAAATATCTTGAAAAGATAAGCAAGGAAATTTAAATAAATGAAAGATCTAAAATATGAACTTTCCAGACTGCCTGATTCACCAGGTGTCTACCTGATGAAGGACAAGGATGGAAATATCATATATGTAGGAAAAGCAAAAAACTTAAAGAATAGAGTAAGGTCATACTTTAATAGTGATAGTGGTAAGTCTAGAAAAGTTATAAAGATGGTTGAAAAGATTGACCACTTCGAATATATCATTGTAGACAACGAGGCAGAGGCTCTTGTGCTTGAATCAAACTTTATAAAAGAGCACAGGCCCCACTACAATATCTTGCTTAGGGATGACAAGCAATACCCTTACATCATGCTGACAAATGAAGAATTTCCAAGGATAGAAAAGGTAAGACAGGTAAAAAAAGATGGCAATGAATATTTTGGACCCTATCCAAATGCCTATGCAGTAAATGATGTAATAAGACTCTTACAAAATATTTTTAGGCTAAGATTAGATAAAAATCTTCAGTCATATGGAAAAAATAAAAGACCACCTTTAAAACAATTCCTTTACAAATATAATGACCCTGACCATGACTTCAATGACAGGGACCAATATATGAAAAATATTGAAAAAGTAAGGACTTTTCTAAAGGGGAATCCTTCAATTTTGACAGACATATTGGAAGAAAGAATGTATGACTATTCTAAAAACTTAGAATTTGAAAGAGCCTTAGAATACAAAAATTATATTGAATCAGTTGACTCGGTCATGGAAAGGCAAAAAGTAAGTACTGTTAGCGCAGATGACTTAGATATCGTGTCCATGGCCAAGGCCAAGTCTTATGTAACCATACAAGTGTTTTTCATGAGGTCCGGTAAAATAGTAGATAGGGAACATTTTATTATTGAAAATGAATTTAAAGAAGAGGACCAAGATATAATGTCTTCTTTTATGAAGCAATTTTATTTTGATATGACTTATATTCCAAATGAAATACTTATGCTAGAATTACCTAGAGAAAAAGAAGCTATAGAAAAGATTCTTTCTGAAAAAAAAGGAAGAAAAGTAGAACTCAAAAAACCTCAAAGAGGAAAGAAGAAAGCCTACCTAGACCTTGCGAGTGAAAATGCTGAAAAAATGATGTATGAATACATGAAGAAACTAGAAGTAAGGGAAAGAAATAAAAACCTAGGATTGAAGAAGCTTGAAGATTTTCTCGACATTCATCCAATAGACAGAATAGAGGCCTACGATATATCAAATATATCTGGAGTTGATTCTGTTGGATCTATGGTTGTATACGAAGAGGGGAAAAAGAGTAAGAAAGACTATAGGAAGTTTAAGATAAAAACAGTTGAGGGTCCTGATGACTATGCTTCTATGAGAGAAGTTTTAAGTAGGAGGCTTAAAAGGCTTGAAAAAGATGATGCCTCTACTTCCTTTGGTAAAAAACCAGACTTAATTATCATGGACGGGGGAAAGGGCCAGGTAAATATAGCCTTAAAAACTTTTAAAGACTTCAATATAGACATTCCTGTCATTGGACTAGCCAAGGATGACAAACACAAGACCAGGGCTATTGTATTCAACAATAAAGAATATGAACTTGCAGGAGAAACTGCAATTTATAGATTTCTCTATGATATACAAGAAGAGGTCCATAGGTTTGCCCTAGGCTACCACAATACCTTAAGGAAGAAAAATCTATTTGAATCTGAATTAACGAAAATACCTGGCTTAGGTCCAAAAAGAATCCAAGCCTTACTTAAAAAGTTTGCTTCTGTTGCAAATATAAAAAAAGCAAGTAAGGAAGAACTTTTACAAGTAGAAAATATAAATGAACAAGTAGCAGACAATATTATAAAATATTTTGGAGAGAATAATGGCTAAAAGTGTAAAATTATCTCAACTAGTTGAAGAGCTAGGTTTGAAGATTATTGAAAAATCTAGAGACTATGAAGAGATTGAAATAAGTGATAAAAACATAAATAGACCAGGCCTTCAATTGTCTGGATATATGGAAGGTTTTCCCTATAAGAGAATCCAGATTATTGGTAATGTAGAATATAGATATTACATGGGGATGAGTCCTGAGCTTAGATATGAAAGGTTTAGAGGGCTTTTTACTGCGGATATACCATGCTTAATGTTCTCTTATGACAGGGAAGTGACTAGAGATATCCTAGACCTAGCAAATTATTATAATAAAACAGTATTAATATCTGAATTAGAAACAACAAGACTTGCAAGTAAACTAAACATGTATCTAGAAAAACATTTAGCCCAAGAGATTTCTATCCATGCAGGTTTGATGGAAGTATATGGTGCAGGTGTGCTCATAAGAGGGGAATCTTCAGTTGGTAAATCTGAAACAGCCCTAGACCTTATTACAAAGGGACATAGACTAGTATCTGATGATGTTGTAGAAATAAGAAGAGTTGATAATCAACTAGTTGGTACAAGTCCAGAAAATATCAGACACTTTATGGAGATAAGGGGTATTGGTATCTTAGATATACGTAGGTTGTATGGAGTTGGTTCTGTAAAAACAGAAACAAATATAGACCTAATCATTCATCTGGAAAATTGGAAAGAAAATGTTGAATATGACAGACTTGGATTAGAAGATGCCTATGAAAATATACTAGGAAATGAAGTTCCGATATTGACAGTACCTGTAAAACCTGGTAGAAATGTAGCCATGATCATTGAAGTTGCAGTAAGAAACCTAAGACAAAAGAATCTTGGTTACAATTCAGCAAAATACCTAACAACAAGACTATTTAATGATATGAATCCTGACATGAAGGATATGGATTATATAGAAATGTATGATAACTTATAAAATAAAAAACATCAATCAAGAGTCTAAGCTCTTATTGATGTTTTTTTTTCTACCTTCTTCTAAACCTATGATAAGAACTATTTAACAAGTGCATAACTTGAGGTATCTTCATAAATAAGATAATTACCAGATATACCATGATAGATACCAGTACAGATCCAGCTAAAGCTAGCAAGTAGTGGATTCCAACAAGTGCATGGTAAATATTATATGTTACAAATCCCATTATTAAACTAGCAAACAAGATTTTTAAGAAATTAATCATTAAAACTTTTATGTGTATAGTCTTATATTCTTTTTTATATAAAATTACAGACATTATTCCGCCGAGTAGAGCAGAAATTGATGTAGCTAAGGCTAAACCGAACAATCCCATAATCTTATGAAGGATATAGTTCAAGCTAACATTTGTCACTACTTCAACTATAGTAACTATAATCGGAGTTCTTGTGTTTGACTTAGCGTAAAAAGCCTTCTTAAATAAGAAACTAACAGATTGTCCGATAATGGTTGGCATATAAAAGATTAACGTTTCTGCTGTCAACATAGTTGACTTTGCATCAAAATTTCCCCTTTGGAAAAGTAGTCTTACAAAAGGTTCTGACAATATCATTATCCCAACCATGGCTGGAACTATCAATATGAATGATAATATATTTGACCTTAACAAAGTATCTTCAAATCTTTTTTCATCATTATCACTTGCGTATACTGACAAGCTTGGATATGTAGAAGTCGAAATAGATACAACCACTACTCCTGAAACTAATTGCAAGATTAAAGCTGCATATCTCATTATAGAAACACCGCCGTTTACAATAGTTGAAGCAAATGCCTGGTCAGATATTGTTGAAATATCAACAGCTGCAATTGATAAGATTACAGGGATTGAATTTGTTATCATTGTTTTGATGTTGGGATCTTTAAAGTCTACTATCCATTTATGGGTATAGCCTTCTGTCCTCAATGTTTTTGGGAAGAATGAGTATTTCAGTAATTCAGAAATTACATAACCTATAGCTAATATATAAATATTTCCTAATTGTACTGCTAAAACCAAGAAGAAAACATTTAAAAAGTTCATTATTATTCCTGGAGTTTCAGCTGCAATAAATCTGTTGTTTAATTGCAAGTAACCTATTAAAACTGATGATAGAGCAGATACATATATAGACAAGGATATGATTCTTGTAAATTGTATACTCAATTCTCTCTTAGCCCCTGTATAGCCTGGAGCAAATAAGCTAACTAATGTAGGGGCAAATAAAAATACTAATAAAATAGTTATCGTTGAAATAAAAATCAAAATATTTACTAAATTAGAAGTAAATTCATCAGCATGAACCTTTCCCTTTTCTTTTTTTATTTTTGAATATATAGGAATAAAGGTTGCGACTACCCCCGAAATAACAAAAGAAAATACTGTATAGGGGATAGAGGTAGCTGTATTGTAGACGTCGATAATTTGACCAGTCCCTAAAAAGTAAGCGAAAAATTGCTCCCTCACTAGGCCCGTTACCTTAGAAATTAAAGTTATAATCATTAATGTAAAAGCTGTTTTTCCCATAATCACCTCTCGAATTAAATTATAACACAATAATTTATCTAATAGCTATATAGATAACGATACTTTTTTGACATAGTCCTCCAATAGTGATACCATTAAAGTATCTTCAGGGCAGGGTGTAATTCCCGACCGGCGGTAAAGTCCGCGAGCGCAAGCTGAATTGGTGAAATTCCAATACCGACAGTAGAGTCTGGATGAGAGAAGGTATTGTTAAACGTTTTTGACGTACAATAATGATTTTCAAACATGCCCCGAAGTATCGGGGCTTTTATTTTTTAAAAGCCCAAAAAAAGATATTTGGGAGGAAGAAATGGAAAGAAACATTAGTAGAAGTAATTTGTTGTCAATAGATAATATGGCTAAGATGGCTATATTTGCAGCTATATCGGGAGTTTTAATGCTGTTTAAATTCCCTTTACCTTTTGCACCGTCATTTATGACTGTTGACTTTGCGGACATAGGTACACTTATGTCAGGCTTTATATTAGGTCCGGTTTCAGGTGTTTTGACAGTAATATTGAAAAACCTTATAAACCTAATGCTAAATGGGACAACAACAGCCTATGTTGGAGAATTATCAAATACCATCATAGGGATTAGCTTTGTTTTAGTTTCATCACTTGTGTATAATAGAAAAAAGACCATGAAAGGTGCTTTATTAGGCCTTGGTCTTGGTATTTTAGTTATGACAGTAATTGCTAGCTTATCAAATTATTTCATCATATTTCCAATGTATGGAAAGATAATGGGCAAGAGCTTAGATGAATTTGCTCAATTTGTACCTTTAGAAAGTGTGAAAAACTTCAAGGACATGTTGGTAATATCTATAATACCGTTCAACTTAGTGAAAGGATTTTTAAATGCTCTTGTAACATTCTTAACCTATAAGAAAGTTTCAAGACTGATGAAAAAATACTAATATGCGTATAGACAAATACCTATCCAATATGGGAATAGGATCAAGAAAAGAAGTAAAAGACTATATTAAAAAAGGCTATGTGCTTATAAATAATCAAGTTATTACAAAGCCTACATTTCAAGTAAAAGAAAATGAAGATATAGTAAAATTTAATAATGAAGAAATTATATATAAAGAATATACTTATATTATGATGAATAAGCCTCAAGGAGTGATTTCTGCAACTAGAGATAGGGAAGATACAGTAATAGACTTGCTTGATGAAAAATATCACAACAAGGATATTTTCCCTGCTGGAAGATTAGATAAGGATACGGAAGGTTTAGTTTTACTTACCAATGATGGCAGGCTTGCCCATGATCTTTTATCACCTAAAAAAAATGTAGTGAAGAAATATTATGCAAAAGTAGATAACAAGCTTGAAGAAGCTGATATAACTTCATTTAGACAAGGTATATATTTGGAAAATGAACAATATTTAACCTTGCCTGCAAACTTAGAAATCATTTCTGACTATGAAGCTTATGTTTATATTAAAGAAGGAAAGTACCATCAAGTAAAAAGGATGCTATCTTCTTTAGGGAAAAATGTAGTATACTTAAAAAGAATTAGTATTGGTTCTTTAATATTAGATGAAAATCTAGATTTGGGACAATATAGAGAATTGACAGAAGAGGAAGTTATCAATTTAGAAGAGGCATAGGAGTTTTTATGGATAAAGTACTTATAATAGGTGTTTGTGGTGGTACAGCTTCAGGTAAAACTACAATAGTAAATGAAATAAAAAAGAAATTTGATAACGACATAGTGGTATTGGCTCATGATGATTATTATAAGTCACATGACGACCTTACTTATGAAGAAAGAACAGAACTTAACTATGACCATCCAAATGCTTTTGATACAGAACTTATGATAAAGCATGTTAAAAAGCTAAAAAATGGTCATTCGATAAAAAGACCAGTGTATGACTATACAGTTCACAATAGGTCTGATGAAGTAGTTACCGTACAACCAAAACCGGTTATAGTTATAGAAGGAATCTTGATATTAGAAAACAAACAACTTCGAGATGCCATGGATATAAAAATTTATGTGCAAACCGATTCTGATGAAAGGATTCTTAGAAGAATTCAAAGGGATGTTGTCCAAAGAGGTAGGACCCTAGAATCCGTAATTTCTCAATACAGAGAAACTGTAAAACCCATGCATGAACTTTTTGTAGAACCATATAAAAAATATTCAGATATCATCATTCCATATGGTGGTCAAAATCATATAGCTATCGAAATGTTGATGAATAATATATCTAGATTAGTGGATAATGAAGAAGAATAATAGTTAGTAAACTAGCCTTAAATCGTTGTTTTTAGACAACTATGAGAAGGCTAGTTTTTTTATTTTTTAAGCTCAGTGCAAATTGTCAAAATATTAATTAAAGTTAATAAATCAAAGTATAAATATCAAAAAAAAAAAAATAACTATACTTTTGACGAAAAATATAGTATATTCTAATTAACTAGAAGAATGTTGACATTAAAAAACTAGGGAGGAATAATGAAAAATACATTAAAAAGAGCATTAGCAATGGGTGTAGCTTTAACTTTAGTTGTAGCTCCTGTTGTTAAAGCTAACGAAGTGGATCCAGTTAAAGAAGCAGAAAAAAAATATGAAGATGCTTGGGATCAATTTGAAAAAGAATTATCAAAAGATAATAAAGAAGAAACAAAAGAAGAAAAGAAAGAAAATGAAAAAGTTCTAGACAACCAAGAAGACGATAGATGGGGCGATTGGGCAAAAGAACAAGAAAAGAAAGAAAAAGAAGAAAAAGAAAAAGAAAAAAGAGAAGAAGAATTATCAAAAACAACAAAACCAGAAGATGCTTCTTCAAGAGTAGAAAAACCAAAAATGACAGATGATACTGCTAAAAATGAAAAAGAATGGGCAGATAAATCTGAACAATTATACAAAGCATACAGAATTGAAGACCAAACAAAATATGCTATGCAAAAATTAGCAGCTTCAAAAGAATATCAAAAAGCATTAGCTAAATATAAAGCAGCATTAGCTAGAGAAGATCACTGGGATGCAGCAGCAACTAAAGCGTTAATTTTAGATATGATTTTAAAAGAATTCCCAAATGCTGATACTTATAATGCAGAAGACTTTGCTTCAGATTACTTAGAATTAACAGCTGCAGCAAACACAGAAACATTAAACAACAATGTTCCAGAAGTTGATAAATACGGTAATACTGATAAAAACAAAGTTGGTGAAGAAGGTACAACACCAGATGCTACAACACCAGGAACAGAAACAGAAACAGGTTCAGAAGATAAAGGAACAGAAACAGAAACAGGTTCAGAAGATAAAGGTACACAAACAGGTTCAGAAGACAAAGGTACACAAACTGGTTCAAAAGATAAAGGTACACAAACTGGTTCAGTAGAAAATGCTAAAGGTGGAGCACCAAAAACAGCTGACGCTGGTATTGCAATGTCAGTAATTTCATTTGCATTAGCAGGTGGAGCAACATTATTAGCTAACAAGAATAAAAGAAAATAATTAAAAAATCTTTAGAGATATAAATATTTATTTCTTCTAGTAGAAGAGAGAGTTGATTTTTCAGCTCTCTTTTTCTTTATTTAATAAAAAGCTTGACAAAGTAAATATAATTTTGTATATTATATAGGTACGATTAATGTATGGTGGATATAGCCAAGGGGTAAGGCACTGGATTGTGGTTCCAGGTACCGTGGGTTCAAATCCCATTATCCACCCCATGCGGATGTGGCGGAACTGGCAGACGCGCTAGACTTAGGATCTAGTATCGCAAGATGTGGGGGTTCGATTCCTCTCATCCGCACCAGTAAAAAGCTTGACTATTTAGTCAAGCTTTTTTTATGTGCTTATAGCTTGTAAACGGAATGGATGCTAAGATACAGCTGATTAAGTGTTTTTGTTATTTTGTATAAAAATTAATGTGAAATGAATAAAAAGAGTAGAATATAGGAAAAATTAAGCAATTTGTAGCTAATTTGTAGCTTTTTTATAAATATAAATCCCATAAATAAAGGCGTAAAAATGCTTAAAAGACTAGGTGTAATTTCTAGACTTTTTTGTTTTATCTGTAATATATAAAATATACATTCATTTAATTTGAATTTTCCTATCTTTGATAGAAATCATTTAGTATGTAACTATACTTATTTTTTCAGTAAATAAAAATCAATATTACTCTCGATCCATTCCAAATCCAAACCAGAATTTGCAGATTCCATACTTATGATTAAATTCTTTCCAAGCCTTATGCCATTCATCTCATATAAACTTAATTTTTTTATCATATTAAGAGCGTAATTTTCATTAGCAACCATTCCAAAATGCTCCCAATATATTTCTTCCATATTATATGGACTTATAAAAGTGAAGTCGGGATATATTGTGAAATTGTTAATCTGTAGGGGAGCTTCGTATTTATACAAGATTCCTTTGCTCGAAAATAAGTCGGCTAGAATTTTTTCGCTTTTAGACCTGACTTTTTTTCCTTTATTAGTCAAGTAGTGTTTATTTTCATTGTTGAAATCGAGTTTTTTGTAGCCTGTTTTGTACCATTCTTTAACAGTTTTATCGTAATTTGGAAAGACTGGGTCGACTAGATCTTTTTTGCAATCTGGTAGTTTTTCGTATTCATCAACATCATCAAAACTATCAATTAATTTGTCTAGCAAATTGTATCTTTTGTTTAACTTTGAAGCGATTCTTTTAGAATATTGCTTTTGAGTTAAATTTTTTATTAAATCAATTTCCTGATGTTTAATATATTCTCTAATTAACTTTTCATCTTTGTAATAATTGTGATAGAAGTAAACACTATCATTCTTTTTATTTATAGTTATATAACCTTCAACATAAAGCTTGAGGTATTTATCGTTTTTCTCGATGAGTGATTTATATAGTATTCTTAGTTTTTTTAATTCATTTTTTATATTAGTCATAATATCTCCTAAAAAAAGTATAAGACAAAATCGAAAAAATAAACTGTCAACATTATTAAGAATATTTAATATAACTTATATACAAATATGTAGTTAAAATGATGTTTGATGAATATTTGTGAAGAAATCATGACAGGAGTAGGTAGGTTGAATACACACATGACATGCAGAATGTGTAAATCATGATAGTAGAAGAAAAGTGTTGTATACACATGAAACGCGAGCTTGAGATATCATGACAGTGGAAGCAAAGTGTTGAATACACATGAAACGTAAGCTAGAGATATCATGACAGTAGAAGCAAAGTGTTGAATACACATGAAACGCAAGCTTGAGATATAATGACAGTAGAAGAAAAGCATTGAATACACATGAAACGAAGGCTTAAATATCATGACAGTGGAAGCAAAGTGTTGAATACACATGAAACGTAAGCTTGAGATATCATAACAAGAGAATAAAAGTCTGAAATTTGCATGAAATACAATCTTAATATGTCGTGATCGGAGAAGTAAAACTTAAAATTGACCCAAACTCCAGCCGCAAGCAGCCGATACAAAAAACAAAACCACCAAAATCAGCTCCAATCGACTACCTCAAAACATAATTATTACAAAAACTTAACACATTTCAAAATAATAAAAAAAAAAACCAATAAACTTGATTAATCTCTACAAATTTAGTAATATAATCAAGTACTAATTTTAGCGACGATGTGAGAGGTTGCTTAGAAAGCTTACTTCTACGGGCTTTTTAAGGGTAATTCGCACGGAGTTAGTTCAAGAAAAATTTTGAGCGAGGTAGCATCGCTTTTTTTAATGATTGGGTTTAGTACACCCGGATAAGAGTATGGCTACCAAACATAGGAGGAAAAATGGCAAAACAACAAAAAATCAGAATAAGATTGAGAGCTTATGATCACGAAGTAATTGATTCATCAGCAGAAAAAATCGTAGATGCATGTAAGAGAAGTGGTGCGGAAGTTTCAGGTCCAATTCCACTACCTACAGAAATAGAAAAAGTTACTATTATAAGAGCGGTTCACAAGTACAAAGATTCAAGAGAACAATTTGAACAAAGAACACACAAGAGATTAATAGATATTGTTAATCCAAATGCTAAGACATTAGATGCTCTTAAAAAATTAAATCTACCAGCTGGTGTAGATATCGAGATCAAGCTTTAAGCTTAGAATGATTGCTAAAGGCGTTTAACGCAGCAAGTTAAAATAAGTTTCCTTATATATAACTTGTCCAAAAAGTAATTAGCAATCCGCTATAAGAAAGGGGAAAATATGAAAGGTATTTTAGGAAGAAAATTGGGAATGACTCAATTATTTGATGAAAATGGTGTAGTAACACCTGTTACAGTAGTTGAAGCTGGCCCAATTGTTGTTACGCAAATAAAAACATTAGAAAATGATGGTTACAATGCTATCCAAGTTGGTTATTTAGAAAGAAAAGAAAAACATTCTAACCAGCCAATGAAAGGACACTTTGAAAAAGCTGGGGTTGAATTAAAGAAACATTTAAGAGAATTCCTAGTTAAAGATCCAAGCCAATATGAAATCGGACAAGAGATTAAAGTTGATGCATTTGAAGAAAATGACATCGTTGATGTAATTGGTACATCAAAAGGTAAGGGTACACAAGGTGCTATTAAGAGACATAATTATGGAAGAGGACCAGAATCACACGGTTCAAAATCACACAGAGTAGCTGGTGCTAGATCTGCTGGTTCATATCCTGCTAGAGTATTTAAAGGTAGAAAAGGCTCAGGTAAGATGGGTCATGATAGAGTTACAGTACAAAACCTACAAATAGTTAAAATTTACGAAGATAAGAATCTATTACTTATCAAGGGTGCTATCCCAGGACCTAAGGGCGGACTAGTAACTGTAAAAGAAGCTAGAAAGGCTTCTAAATAGGAAGGAGATAGTAAATGCCTAACGTTAATGTATTAGATATTAAAGGAAACAAAGTTAGTTCATTAGATTTACCAGAATCACTATTCGCGGTAGAAGTTAACGAACATACAGTTTACGAAGTAGTTAAAAATCATTTAGCAAACAAAAGACAAGGTACACAATCAGCTAAAACTCGTGCAGAAGTTAGAGGTGGTGGTAAAAAACCTTGGAGACAAAAAGGAACAGGTAGAGCTAGACAAGGTTCAATCAGATCTCCTCAATGGAGAGGTGGTGGTGTGGTATTTGCTCCAAAACCAAGAGATTATTCATACACATTACCAAAGAAAGTTAAGAGACTAGCATTAAAATCAGTTCTTACAACAAAAGTATTAGATGAAGAATTAATCGTATTAAACGACTTAAACTTAGATAGCATCAGTACAAAAGAAGCTAAAAATGTTTTACAAGCAATCAATGCTAAAAACAAGGCTTACTTAGTAGTTGCTGAAGCTAATGAAAATGTATATAAATCATTTAGAAATATACCAAACGTAGAAGTAGTTGTTGTAAACAATATGAACGTATACGACTTAGTAAAACACGATTCATTAGTTATGACAGAAGCTGCAATCAATAAGGCAGAGGAGGTATTCGCATAATGAAATCACCTTACGATATAATCATCGCACCTGTTGTATCAGAAAGATCAATGGAGTTGACTGATGAAAACAAATATGTATTTAAAGTAGATAGAAAAGCTAACAAGTCAGAAATCAAAGAAGCTGTAGAAGCAATCTTTGAAAATGTAAAAGTTAAAAAAGTAAATACCATCAATATGAAGGGTAAATCAACAAGACACGGAATGATTACAGGAAAGAAATCTGACTGGAAAAAAGCAATAGTTACATTAACAGATGATTCAAAAGAAATTGAATTATTTGGTGAACTATAAGAGTTAGGGGGATCAAATGGCTATAAAAAAATATAAACCAACTTCTGCTGGGCTTCGTTCAATGTCAGTTTTATCTTTTGAAGAAATCACAAAGACAAAACCAGAAAAATCATTAACAGCTCCATTGAAAAGATCAGGTGGTAGAAACAACCATGGTAGAACTACAACCAGATTCAGAGGTGGCGGAAACAAGAGAAAATATAGAATAATTGATTTTAAGAGAAATAAAGACGGCGTACCAGGAAAAGTAGCATCTATAGAATATGATCCAAACAGAACAGCTAATATAGCTCTAATCCACTATGTAGATGGTGAGAAGAGATATATCATAGCTCCAAGAGGATTAAAAGTTGGTGCAACAGTTGAATCTGGTCAAGATGCAGATATCCAAGTAGGTAATGCATTACAATTAAAAGATATACCAGTAGGTACAACAATTCACAATATAGAATTAAAACCAGGTAAGGGTGCACAATTAGTTAGAACAGCTGGTGCTGAAGCACAATTATCAGGTAAAGAAGGTAAATTCGGTATCGTAAGATTACCATCCGGTGAAATAAGAAGAATAGATATCAGATGTAAAGCTACAATCGGTCAAGTAGGTAATACAGAACACGAATTAGTTACTTTAGGTAAGGCTGGTAAGTCAAGATATCTAGGAAGAAGACCTCACGTAAGAGGTTCAGCAATGAACCCTGTAGATCACCCTCACGGTGGTGGTGAAGGTAGAGCTCCTGTTGGTAGACCTCAACCTATGACTCCATGGGGTAAGAAATCACGTGGTGTTAAGACTAGAGATAGTAAGAAGAAATCAAATCAATACATTATAAGAAGAAGAAAAGGTAAATAGATCCGGGAGGTAATAAATGGGTAGATCTCTGAAAAAGGGACCATTTGCAGACGAACATTTAATGAATAAAGTTGAAGCTTTAAATGAAGCAAATGATAAAAAAGTTATCAAAACATGGTCAAGAAGATCAACAATATTTCCACAATTCGTAGGACACACAATAGCTGTTCACGATGGTAGAAAACATGTTCCAGTTTATATCACAGAAGATATGGTAGGTCATAAATTAGGAGAATTTGTTCCAACAAGAACCTACAGAGGACATGCTAAATCAGACAAAACAAGTTCAGTGAAGAAGGGTTAATAGGAGGATAGAATGGAAGTAAGAGCAGAAGCAAAATACGTACGTATTTCTCCGTTAAAAGTTCATTTTATCTGTAGAGAAATAGTAGGAAAGAACGTGGATGAAGCATTAAACATCTTAAGATTCACTCCTAAAAAAGGTGCTAAAATTCTTGCAGATGTATTGACATCAGCTATAGCAAATGCTGAAAACAATCACAATCTTGACAGAGAAAATTTAGTAGTAGCAAAAGCCTGGGCAAATGACGGTCCAACAATGAAAAGAATTAGACCTAAAGCAAAAGGCTCAGCATATCCAATACTTAAGAGAACATCACACATCGGTGTGACAGTTACAGAAGAGAACTAGGAGGAATAATGGGTCAAAAAGTTAATCCACACGGAATGAGAGTTGGAGTTATCAAAGACTGGGATTCAAAATGGTTCGCAGACAAGAAAGATTTTCCACAGTTATTAGCTGAAGATAACAAGATCAGAACAGTTGTTAAAAAAGATCAATACGAAGCAGGAATTTCTAAAATTGATATAGAAAGAACTCCAAATAGAATTAAAGTTTCAGTTTATACAGCTAAACCAGGTATGATCATCGGTAAAGGTGGTGCTGGTGTAGAAGAAATCAAAAATAAACTAGAAAAAATGACTGGTAAACAAGTTATCGTTAATGTTGAAGAAGTATTAGACACTGCAGTAAGTGCTCAATTACAAGCAGAACAAATCGCTGCAGATTTAGAAAGAAGAATTACTTTTAGAAGAGCTATGAAACAAGCTATCCAAAGAACAATGAAAGCAGGAGCTGAAGGTATCAAAACACAAGTTTCTGGTAGATTAAATGGTGCTGACATGGCTAGAACAGAAGGTTATTCAGAAGGTAGAATTCCTCTACAAACACTTAGAGCTGACATAGACTACGGATTTGCAGAAGCAGATACAACATATGGTAAGTTAGGTGTTAAGGTATGGATTTACAGAGGTGAAGTATTACCAGGAGATAAAGCTGTAGATAATCCAAAACCAAAATTCTCAAGAAACAGAAGAAACAACAACAGAGGAAAAAATAGAAGAAGTAGAAATAACGATAGATAATAGAGATTATCACCAATTTTCTTAATTGGTTGAAGGAGGATATAATATGCTAATGCCTAAAAGAGTTAAGCGTAGAAGAGTTCATAGAGGCAGAATGAAAGGAAACGCTCAAAGAGGTAATACAATCACTTATGGTGAATATGGCTTACAAGCATTAGAACCACACTGGATAACATCAAATCAAATCGAAGCTGCCAGAAGAGCGATGACAAGATACATCAAAAGAGGTGGTAATGTTTGGATAAAGATTTTCCCAGATAAACCAGTATCTAAAAAACCTGCAGAGGTTAGAATGGGTTCTGGTAAGGGTGCACCTGAATATTGGGTTGCAGTAGTTAGACCAGGTAGAATTATGTTTGAAATGGCTGGAGTTTCAGAAGAAGTTGCTAGAGAAGCATTTAGACTAGCAGCAGCTAAATTACCAATCAAAACAAAATTCGTTAGCCGTACAGGTCCAGAAAGCGAGGGCGCAAATTAATGAAAGCTAAAGAAATAAGAAAATTATCAGACCAAGAACTTGATAGTAAATTAGTTAGCCTAAAAGAAGAATTATTTAACTTAAGATTCCAACAAGCTACAGGACAAATTGAAAATATAAGTTCTATCGGTCAAGTAAAAAGAGATATTGCAAGAGTTAAAACAATAATTACAGAAAGAAAGTTAAACTTAAATAGGGAGGCTTAATAAATGGAAAGAAATACAAGAAGAACTGTAATTGGTTTAGTTGTTTCTGACAAAATGGATAAAACAATTTCTGTTGAAATAACAAACAAAATTAAGCATCCAGTTTATAAGAAATATTTAAATAGAAGTAAGAAGATAAAAGCTCACGATGAAAACAATTCCGCAAAAGTGGGTGACAAAGTTTTAGTAATGGAAACAAGACCTTTATCAAAAACAAAGAGATATAGACTTGTTGAAATTCTAGAAGAAGCTAAGTAATAAACTTTTATTTCTGGAAAGGGAGGATCAAATGATTCAACAAGAAACACGTATGAGAGTTGCAGACAATTCAGGTGCAAAAGAACTACTAGTTATAAAAGTTTTAGGCGGATCAAAGAGAAAATACGCAAATATCGGAGACGTAGTAGTTTGCTCAGTTAAGAGTGCAACACCAGGTGGAGTAGTTAAAAAAGGTTCTGTTGTAAAAGCTGTTATAGTTAGATCTAAATCTGGTATATCTAGAAAAGATGGATCATACATCAAGTTTGATGATAACGCAGCAGTAATTATCAAAGAAGACAAGAACCCAGCTGGTACACGTATTTTTGGACCTGTAACAAGAGAGCTTAGAGCAGATGGATTTATGAAAATCATATCATTAGCTCCAGAAGTATTATAGGAGGAAAATATGCATATAAAAACTGGTGATAAAGTTCAAGTTATAAAAGGAAAAGATAAGGGTAAAGTAGGTAAAGTTTTAGTTGCTTTCCCAAAAGAAAACAGAGTTATAGTTGAAGGTGTAAACGTACAAGTTAAACACCAAAAACCAAGATCAGCTACACAACCAGGTGGTATAGTAGAATCAGAAGGTGCAATCAACGCATCAAATGTTCTATTATACGATGAAAAGCTAGGTAGAGGTGTAAGAACAAGAACAGAAGTTACAAAAGATGGTAAGAAAGTTCGTGTTTCTACAAAATCTGGCGAAAAATTAGATAAGTAGAAGGGAGATCAAATGGCTTCTAGATTAAAAACATTATATAAAGAAGAAGTTTTACCTGCATTAGTAAAAGAGTTTGACTACAAAAATGTTATGCAGGCTCCAAAACTAGAAAAAATAGTTATAAACATTGGATTAGGTGAAGCTAAAGACAATGCTAAACTATTAGAATCAGCTGTAGAAGAGTTAAGAAAAATTACAGGTCAACAACCTGTTATAGCTAAAGCTAAAAAATCTGTATCTAACTTCAAATTAAGAGAAGGTCAACCAATTGGTACAAAAGTTACATTAAGAGGACAAAAAATGGAAGACTTCTTTGATAAATTAGTAAACATTGCTTTACCAAGAGTTAGAGACTTTAGAGGAGTTTCTCCAAAGTCATTTGATGGTAGAGGTAACTATGCTTTAGGTATCAAGGAACAATTGATTTTCCCTGAAATTGTATTTGATGAAGTTGAACAAATTAGAGGTATGGATATCATAATTGTTACAACAGCTGAAACTGACGAAGAAGGAAGAGCATTACTAGCAAAACTAGGTATGCCATTCGCAAAATAAGTTAGGAGTTAATATGGCAAAAAAATCAATGATTGCAAAGCAAAAAAGAGAACCAAAGTTTTCTACAAGACAATACAGTAGGTGCTCTATCTGTGGTAGACCACATTCTGTATTAAAGAAATACGGGGTTTGTCGTATATGTTTTAGAGAACTAGCTTACAAGGGTGAAATACCTGGTGTAAAGAAAGCTAGCTGGTAAGAGGAGGTAACTAAGTATGATGACTGATCCAATAGCAGATATGCTATCAAGAATTAGAAATGCGAACTTGGCTAAACATAAGTCAGTAGAAGTTCCAGCTTCTAATATGAAAAAAGACCTTGCACAAATCTTACTAGACGAAGGTTACATCAAAGGTTTTAATGTAACTGAAGACGACAAACAAGGTATGATAACAATAGATTTAAAATATGTAGATGACCAAAGAGTTATCTCAGGATTAAAGAGAATTTCAAAACCAGGCCGTAGAGTTTACGTTGGTTCACAAGATGTACCAAGTGTATTAAACGGACTAGGAACAGCTATTATCTCAACATCAAAAGGTGTTATGACAGATAAATCAGCTAGAAAAGAAACTGTTGGCGGCGAAGTGATTTGCTACGTTTGGTAGTATTTCAACAAGGAGGAGAATATGTCAAGAATTGGATATAAACCAATCGAAATCCCTGCTGGAGTTGAAATTAAATTTAACGATGGTCTAGTAGAAGTTAAAGGACCAAAAGGAAATTTAAGTCAAAAAGTTGGCAGTGGTTTCAATATTAAAATTGAAGATAAAGAATTAGTTGTCGAAAGACCTTCAGACTCAAAAAATGATAGATCTTTACATGGTTTATACAGAACTTTAGTATACAACATGGTAGTTGGAGTTACAGAAGGATATAAAAAACAATTAGAAATAGTAGGTACAGGATACAGAGCTCAAAAACAAGGTAACAAACTAAACCTATCATTAGGGCACTCACATCCTATTTTATTAGAGGATCCAGAAGGTATTCTTACAGAAGTTCCAAATGAAAGAACAATCGTTGTATCTGGTATAGACAAACAATTAGTTGGTGACTATACAGCAAAGATTAGAGGATTCAGACCACCAGAACCATATAAAGGTAAGGGTGTAAAATACTCAGACGAATATGTAAGAAGAAAAGTTGGTAAGACTGGTAAATAAGAAAGGAGTAAGTAATGGCAAGATTTAATAAAAGTATAAGTAGAAAAGCTAGACACTCAAGAGTTAGAAAAAACTTAAGTGGTACTCCTGAAAGACCAAGATTAAATGTATACAAGAGTAATGCAAACATCTACGCACAAATTATTGATGATGTTAACGGAGTTACTTTAGCAAGTGCTTCAACTTTAGATAAAGAATTATCTGGAGAAAAATTAACAGCTAATGTTGAATCAGCTAAAAAAGTTGGTGAATTAGTTGCTAAAAGAGCTTTAGATAAGGGTGTAGAAGAAGTTGTATTCGATAGATCAGGTTATATTTATCACGGCAAAGTTAAAGAACTAGCGGAATCAGCAAGAGAAGCTGGTTTGAAATTCTAGTCGGGAGGATACATGGCAAATAATAAGAGAAATCAATCAGAATTTGAAGAAAAAGTTGTTGATATAGCCAGAGTTACAAAAGTAGCTAAGGGTGGTAGAACAATGAGATTTTCTGCACTAGTGGTTGTTGGAAATAAAAAAGGAACAGTTGGTGTAGGAATCGGTAAATCTAATGAAGTTCCTGAAGCTATTAGAAAAGGTGTAGAAGACGCAAAGAAAAATGCAATAGATATCAATATAGTAAATGGTACAATTCCTCACGAAATTTATGGTGAAAAAGGAGCAGGTTTAGTATTGTTAAAACCGGCTAAAGAAGGTACAGGTATTATCGCAGGTGGTGCAGTTCGTGCTGTATGTGAGCTTGCAGGTATACAAAATATTCGTGCTAAGTCTTTAGGATCTGCTAATGCTAAGAGTGTTGTTAATGCAACATTACAAGGTTTATCAAGTGTTAAAACTGTTGAAGAAGTAGCAAGACTTCGTGGTAAAAGTGTTGAAGAAATACTAAACTAGGAGGTTGACATGGCTAAAATAGAAATTAAACTTGTTAAGTCTACAATTGGTAGAATTGAAAAACATAGAAAAACAGTTCAAGCTTTAGGATTAAAGAAAATTGGACAAACTGTTGTTAGAGAAGCTACACCATCAACATTAGGTATGGTGAAAGCAGTTGACTTCATGCTAGAAGTTAAAGAAGTTGAATAGGAGGTGCATAGTGAAATTACATGATTTAAAACCAGCACCAGGTGGAAAAGTTAAAGATAGAAAAAGAATTGGTCGTGGACACGCATCTGGATGGGGTAAAACATCAGGTCGTGGTCACAAGGGTCTAAAACAAAGATCAGGTGGATCAGTAAGACCAGGATTTGAAGGTGGACAAATGCCACTATTCCAAAGATTACCAAAAAGAGGTTTTACAAATAGATTTGCAAAATCTTACGGTATCATTAACTTAGATCAATTAAATAACTTTGAAGACGGTACAGAAGTAACACCAGAATTATTATTCGAAACTGGCTTAGTTAAAAAAGCTAAGGCAAAAGATGGTGTTAAAGTATTAGGTTCAGGTGAATTAGACAAGAAGTTAATAGTTAAAGCCCAAAAATTCTCTAAATCTGCAGAAGAGAAAATTAATGCTCTAGGGGGAAGGGCAGAGGTGATCTAATGTTAAAGACATTCGCTAATGCTTGGAAGATTAAAGATTTAAGAGAGAAAATGCTATTTACATTAATGATGTTGGCAGTATTTAGATTAGGTAACATATTGCCACTTCCTTTTGTAAATGTACAGGTTGTTAAGTCAATCTATGAAGGAACAGCCGGATCCCTATTAGGTATAGTTAATACTATTACTGGTGGTGGTTTAGAATCACTTTCAGTATTTGCTTTAGGGGTTGGCCCATACATTACTTCATCTATCGTTGTACAATTACTTACATTTGCTATACCAGCACTTGAAGAATTGTCAAAACAAGGTGAAGCAGGTAGAAAAAAAATACAAAACATTACAAAATATGTAGCTTTAGCTTTGGCTGTATTACAAGCAATTGGTATAGTATTAGGGATATTTAATGATGCTATTGGAATTTTCAATGGTTCAGGAACCCTACCAAAGTTAATAGTTATACTTTCCTTAGTTGCAGGATCACAATTCTTAATTTGGATTGGTGAATTAATAACAGAAAAAGGTATTGGTAATGGTGTTTCAATGATTATCTTCATCGGAATCATATCAAGAATTCCAAATGTTATAATTGGATGGATAAATGGTATATCAAATGGAGTAGCTGGTTATGAATGGTATAAATTTATATTTACACTAGTACTTTCATTGATTTCAATCATTTTCGTACTATACTTAACAAATGGTGAAAGAAGAATACCAGTACAATACGCTAAAAGAGTTGTTGGTAGAAAAATGTACGGTGGACAATCTACTCATATACCTCTAAAGGTAAACATGAGTGGTGTTATGCCTGTAATTTTCTCATCAGCTATAATGGCATTACCACAAACTTTAGCCTTGATAATAGGTGGTGGATTTGCTAATTTCGTAAATAAATATTTAGTTCCTACAACAGCATTTGGAACAATATTTTATGTAATAGTATTGTTTGCATTAGTTATCCTATTTGCATACTTCTACAATACTATTCAATTTAACCCATACGAATATTCAAAGAACTTACAACAAAATGGTGGTTTCATCCCAGGTATTAGACCAGGAAAACCAACAACAGATTATTTAGGAAGCATAGTAAGTAGAATTACTTTAATAGGTGCTATAGGATTAGGCTTAGTTGCAGCCCTACCTAGATTATTATCCTACTTCTTAAATATCAATATGACACTAGGTGGAACATCAATCATCATCGCAGTTGGTGTTATAATTGAGACACAAAAACAATTAGAAGCAATGATGCAATTGAGACACTACAAAGGTTTCTTAAACAAATAAAAGGGGTAAATAGATGATATTAATATTATTAGGACCTCCAGGAGCTGGTAAAGGATCACAAGCTAAGCTTATAGTAGATGAGTTTAAGGTAAATCACATTTCTACTGGAGATATATTTAGAAAAAATATTAAAGAAGAAACAGATTTAGGCTTGAAGGTTAAAGACATAATAGCTAAAGGCGAATTAGTTTCAGATGAGCTAACAAATGAGTTGGTATTTGAAACCTTATCAAAAGAGAATACACCAGCAGGATTTATGCTGGATGGTTATCCAAGAAATATTAATCAAGCTAAAGCTTTGGACAAGTGGCTAGAAGAAAATAATAAAGAAGTCACAGAAGTTATCCTAGTTGATGCAGATGTTAATGTATTAATCGAAAGAATTTCAGGTAGAAGAGTATGTAAAAACTGTGGAGCAACATATCATGTAAAAAATCTTCCTCCAAAAGTGGAAGGAATATGTGATGTATGCGGTAACGAGCTAGTCCAAAGACCTGACGATAATGAAGAAACCGCTAGAGATAGAATTGAAGTTTATAATGAACAAACTTCACCACTCATTGATTATTACGAAAAATCTGGTAGACTTGCTAGATTTGACGGTAATGAAGATATCGATGTAGTGTATGAACATGTAAGAAATTCTCTGAAGTAATTCATATGAGATTTAATAAAGAAAGTAAAACTGATTTGTATCTTGGACAGTTTTGTAGATCAAAACAAGGAAGGGATAAAGATAAGCTTTATATCGTATATGAACTTGTAGATGAGGATTACCTATTGGTGGTAGATGGAAAGTATAAAACACTTTCTAAACCTAAGAAAAAGAACAAAAAACATTTACAAAAAATAAATGATATTATAGACGACTTTGAAAAAGATAAACTGGAAAATACTCTTACTAATGAATATATTAAGAGAAAGATAAAGCTTAAAGAGGAGGCGCTTATCAATGTCGAAAGATGTTATTGAGGTTACAGGTAAAGTAGTAGAAGCATTACCAAATACAATATTTACCGTAGAATTAGAAAATGGACATCAAATCCAAGCTCACATTTCAGGTAAATTAAGAATGAATTATATTAGAATTCTTCCAGGTGATACAGTAACAGTAGAAATGTCACCTTACGACCTAAGTAAAGGAAGAATTACTTGGAGAAAGAAATAGGGGGATTATATGAAAGTAAGACCATCAGTTAAAAAAATGTGTGAAAAATGCAAAATTATCAGACGTAAAGGTAAAGTTATGGTAATTTGCGATAATCCAAAACACAAACAAAAACAAGGTTAGGGGGCGCAATTTGGCAAGAATAGCTGGAATTGACCTACCAAGAGAAAAAAGAGTTGAAATTGGATTGACTTATATTTACGGAATTGGTAGATCAAGATCAAATGAAATATTAGAAAAAGCTGGTGTTAATCCTGATACAAGAGTAAAAGATTTAACAGAAAGCGAATTACAAACAATAAGAGACGTTGTTGACGGTTATACTCTAGAAGGTGATTTAAGAAGAGACGTTAGCATGAACATCAAGAGACTACGTGAAATCAACTCATACAGAGGACGTAGACATAAAGCTAACCTACCTGTTAGAGGACAAAACACAAAGAACAACTCAAGAACTCGTAAAGGTAAGAAGAAATAGGGGGTAGAATTTGGCAAAAGCAAAAAATGCACGTGGTAAACAAACTCGTGTAAGAAGAAGAAATCGTAAGCAAATCGAAAGTGGCCAAGCATACATTAATTCTACATTTAACAATACTATGGTAATGTTGACTGACATGAATGGTAATGCTATTTCATGGTCATCAGCTGGTCAATTAGGTTTCAAAGGATCTAGAAAATCTACTCCATTTGCAGCACAAGAAGCAGCTGAAGAAGCAGCAAGAAAAGCTATGGAACATGGTTTAAAATCAGTTGAAGTTTACGTTAAGGGACCTGGTTCAGGTAGAGAATCTGCAATCAGAGCTTTAACAACAGCAGGTTTGCAAATTACAAAGATTAAAGACGTTACTCCAATACCTCACAATGGTACAAGACCACCAAAGAAAAGAAGAGTATAGGGAGGATATTGATAATGGCAAGATATAAAGGACCAGTACTTAAGAGAGCAAAAACTTTGGGTGTTGCACCACAAGTACTAGGATATAATAAAAAAACAAATAGAAATCCTAAACAAAGATCTGGTAAATTAAGCGAATACGGCTTACAATTACAAGAAAAACAAAAAGCTAAATTTGTTTATGGTATTCTAGAAAAACAATTTAGAAGATTATATGCTAAGGCTGAAAAAATGTCAGGCATTACTGGTGAAAACTTACTACAATTATTAGAATTAAGATTAGATAATGTTGTTTATAGAATGGGCTTTGCTAAAACAAGAAGCCAAGCAAAACAATTAGTATCACACGGTCATTTCTTAGTAAATGGTAAAAAGGTTGACGTACCTTCATACCAAGTAAGTGCTGGTGATGTAATCACAGTTAGAGAAAAATCTAGAAACAACGGAGTATTTAAAGAAACTGAAGACAAAGTGTGGAATCAAGCACAATGGGTTTCAGTAGATGTTGAAAAATTAGAAGGTAAGGTAAATTCTTTACCAACTAGAGAAGATATCGACTTTGAAATAGATGAACAATTAATCGTTGAGTTGTATTCAAAATAATAGCATAATAGCGTAAAGCACAGGAGGCTAATCCGTGATAGAAAAGCTAAATACTAAAATAGAAATATTAGAATTCGATGAAACAAATAACAAGGGTCGTTTTGTAATCTCTCCATTAGAAAGAGGTTACGGAACAACTCTAGGAAATAGTATGAGAAGGGTACTTCTGTCATCATTACCAGGTAGCGCTATTTCTAGTATAAAATTCGACGAAGGTGTACTTCATGAATTTACTAGTGTAAAAGGAGTTATCGAAGATGTTCCTGAAATTATATTAAATCTTAAGGGTGTAGCTATTAAGAAACTAGTTGAAGATTCAGAACCTATCAACTTGAGGCTTGATGTTAAGGGACCAAAGATTGTTACAGCTGCTGATATAAGTGGTGATGCAAATCTTGAAATAGTTAACAAAGACCACTATATAGCAACTGTTAATGAAGAAGGATCAATTAATCTTGACTTAAAAGTGATAGATGGTACAGGTTACTCTGTAGCTGATCAAAATAAGGAAGAAGATGCTCCAATTGGAGTTATTGCGATAGACTCATCATTTACTCCTGTAAGTAAAGTTAACTACATTGTTGAAAATACAAGAGTAGGACAAGTCATTGATTATGATAAATTAATTTTAGAAGTTACCACAAATGGTACTTTAACACCTCAAGAAGCAGTAGCTAAAGGTGCTGAAATATTAATTAATTACTTAGACTTCTTTACTGAACTACCAAACTTAGAAGAAGTAGTAGAAGTTGAAGAAGACGAAGAAGAAGAAATTAATGAAGAAGAAGAATTACTTTCACTTACACTTGAAGAGCTAGATTTAAGTCTAAGAGCATTCAATTGTCTAAAGAGAGCAGAAATTAACACAGTAGGTGAAATTGTTGCTACTCCACTAGATGAACTTAAGAAGATCAAAAACTTTGGTAAGAAATCATTTACTGAAGTTGTAGAAAAAATTGAAAGCTTAGGATTAGAACTACAATCTTAATGAGATAATTATAGGAGGCAGTATGTCAAATTTAAGAAAATTAGGTAGAAGAACTGACCACCGTACTGCAATGCTAAGAAACCTTGTACAATCAGTATTAGAAAATGGTAGCATCAAAACAACAGTAACAAGAGCTAAAGAAGCTCAAAGAATGACTGACAAGATGATAACATTGGCTAAAAAAGGTGACTTACATTCAAGACGTCAAGCGTTAGCTTACCTATACAATGAAGAAACAGTAGAAAAACTATTTTCTGAATATGGCCCAGAATACAAGGATAGAAATGGTGGATACACCAGAGTTCTAAAACTTGGACCAAGAAGAGGCGATGCTAGTGAAATGGCAATTTTAGAATTAGTTTAATTTGAGTTCTTTTAAAATATTAAATTAGAGATCTAAGGTCTAGAAATTTACTTTCTAGATCTTTTTTATTACTTAAAAAATAAGCTAATGTGGTATAATTGTAAAGAGTCTTTAATAAGGAGATATTATAATGAGTAAATTAAAAAAGATATTAATGACAATTGCTATCCTTTTAGGAATTGTTTATTTATCAGGGTTAGTATATTTTTACTTTTATACTTATCCTAATCTACAGGTAAATGGTAAAGATAAGGCTTTAGTATTAAAAGAAAGTGTATTTGATATAAATCCCGAAACTAATAAGATTACAATCATACCAAAAGATAAAGACAGTTTTGATATAAATGCTAAGGACATTGACTTAGAATTAAATTTAGAAGAAAAACCAGATATAAAAAACATTCCATACCTTTGGCCAATTGAAGTATTTGAAAAACACAATTATGAAGTAAAATACGATGCAAAAATGGATGAAGAAAAGTTGAAAAATATTTTAGATAAGTCCGATTTGTTCAAAAATGTTCAAGAACCACAAGATGCTAGTTTTGAATTTGTTAATGATGAATTAATTATCAAGGAAGAGGTGAATGGAAACCTTATTGATAAGGACAAACTATTTGCTAATGTTAAAGAAGCTATCTCACAAAATGCTGACGAGATTAAATTAGAAGATGAATATATTCTTCCTAAAGTTACTAAGGAAGATAAGGATTTTATAGAAAACTTTAACAAGATCAAAAAAATAGCTGAAAATACTTATAAATTTGATTTTGAAGATAGAGACTGGCAATTAAAGGGAAGTGAATTAATTGCAATGTATGACGAAGAAGGCGGTAAGCTAAATAAAGTTAAATTAAGAAAATATATAGCAGACATAGCCCATGCAACAGATACCTATGCAAAGGAAAGAAAATTTAATGCTACAGATATTGGGGAAATAACTGTGCCTGGTGGTATTTATGGATGGCAAATGAATGTTGACAAGACAATGGATAATCTAATTGCCATGATGGATAAGGGAGAATCAGGTAATGTAGAAATAGTTTATAACCATGAAGGAAATATCAGGAAAAAAGATGATATTGGTGATACTTATATAGAAATAGACATCTCAAGACAAACCTTATGGTTATATAAAAATGGAGAATTAGTGATCAAAGCGCCAGTAGTTACTGGTATGGCTTCTGATAGAAGATTAGCTACACCAGTAGGGGTAAATAAAGTTTGGTCAAGAGAAGAAGACCGTTACTTAAGAGGTACAAACCCAAATGGAAGTAGTTATGAAACTCATGTTCATTACTTCATGCCTATTGGTTGGACTGGATCAGGTATACACGATAGAGTAAATAGGACTGAATTTGGTGGTAATGTATATACTTATAATGGGACATATTCATGTATAGCCATGAATTTGGAAGATACTAAGACAGTATTTGAAAATACACCTTACTTAACACCGGTAGTTACTTATGAGTCTACAACTAATAATTCTCCAACAGAATTTGAGAAACAACAAATGATTAGAGACGGTGAAGCTACAATGGATGCACAATAATGATAGAATTAAAAAATGTAAGATTTAAATATGATGAAGATGGTGAAGATATATTAAAAGGTATAAACCTTAAGATAAATACTGGAGAATTTATCTCTATATTGGGAAAAAATGGTTCAGGAAAATCAACTATTGCTAAATTGTTAAATGCCCAAATATATCCTGAAAGTGGCCAGGTATTGATTGATGGTCAAGATAGTAAGGATTTAGATGTTTGGGAGTTGAGAAGAAAAGTTGGAATGGTATTTCAAAATCCTGATAACCAAATAGTGGCAACCGTGGTGGAAGAGGACGTTGCCTTTGGACCAGAAAACCTAGGGATTGAAAATCCAGAATTAAGACAAAGAGTTGATAAGGCTTTAGAAACAGTAGGAATGGAAAAATTCAAACTTCATGCTCCCCATATGCTATCCGGTGGACAAAAGCAAAGAGTTGCCATAGCAGGAGTTTTAGCTATGGATCCAGACCTTATTGTTTTTGATGAGCCTACCTCTATGCTTGATCCTACAGGTAGGAAAGAAGTTATAGACCATGCTTTGAAGCTAAACAAAGAAGATAAAAAGACTGTTATCAATATAACTCACTTTATGAATGAAGCTGTTCTATCAGACAGAGTAATAGTAATAAATGAAGGACAAGTTGTTTTAAGTGGAAATCCAAAAGAAGTATTTTCTCAAGTAGATAAGATAAAAGAATATGGTTTAGATGTACCTCAAGTAAGCGATTTAGCATTTATGCTGAAAAATAAGGGGATAGATTTGCCAGATGGAATATTAACTATAGAAGAATTGGTAGATAGTTTATGAGTATTGAATTAAAAAATGTAAGATATGACTATGGGCAGGGCAATAAAAGACCTGCCCTAGACAATATTAACTTAAAAATTGATAAAAATGAATTTATAGGGATTATAGGTCATACTGGATCTGGTAAGTCTACACTTACTCAACTTTTCAATGGTTTACTTTATGCAAGTGGTGGGAAAGTTACTGTAGATGGACAAGAAGTATCAGAAGATCATAAGGATAAATTAAAGAAGATAAGACAAAATGTCGGTTTGGTATTTCAATATCCAGAATATCAATTATTTGAAGAAACTATAGCTTTGGATATTGCATTTGGACCTAAAAATCTAGGACTTTCTGAAGAAGAAATTACTAAAAGAGTTAAGGATTCTATGGAAAAAGTTGGCCTATCTTATGAGAAATTTAAGGATGAATCTCCCTTTGAACTTTCAGGTGGTCAAAAAAGAAGAGTAGCCATAGCTTCTATACTTGCTATGAAACCACAATATTTGATTTTAGATGAGCCTACTGCTGGATTAGACCCAGAAGGTCGTGATGAAATTTTAAGTGAAATAAAAAACATCTATGATTCTGAAGATGATATGACGGTTATCATTGTTTCACATTCCATGGAAGATATAGCTAAGGTAGCAAATAGAGTTATAGTTATGAATCAAGGTAAGGTATTTGCTGATGATAGACCAGAAATAATTTACTCTATGGATGAAGAATTAGACAAGATAGGCTTAGACGTGCCGCAAATTACTAGGGCAACAAAGCTGTTAGAAGAAAAAGGTTATAAGTTTTCTAAAACAATTATTACTGTTGAAGAAGCCTACCAAGAGTTGATTGGACAGTTAGGAGATAATCATGAATAATATGACTTTAGGACAATATATACCTGGAGATAGTTTAGTTCATAAACTTGATCCAAGGGTCAAAATTTTACTGGTTATATTTTATATGATATTCCTATTTTTGATTCAGGACTTATTATTCTTCATACCTATGTTTGCTTTTGTACTTTTGGTAGTAAAAGTAGCGAATCTAAACTTTTTTAAGATATTAAAATCTTTAAAATCAATTATATTCATACTAGCTTTTACAACCATCATACATTTATTTGCGACACCAGGTAGAGAACTATACAGTTTTTGGGGATTGACAATTACCTATGAAGGTATAGAAAGAGCTGTATTTATTGGAGTTAGATTAATATTATTAATAATAGGAACCTCCTATTTAACACTTACAACTTCAACAACAAAACTTACAGACGGTTTAGAATCTCTATTTAGTCCATTAAAAATAATAAAATTCCCAGCCCATGAACTTGCTATGATGATTTCAATAGCCTTAAGATTTATCCCAACTTTATTTGATGAGGCTAACAAAATAAGGAAGGCTCAATTGGCTAGGGGAGCTGATTTTGATTCTGGAAATATATTTAAGAAAGCCAAGTCCATGATTCCACTTTTGGTGCCTTTATTTATAAACTCTTTTAGAAGGGCATCAGAATTAGCCATAGCAATGGAAGCAAGAGGTTATAGAGGTTCTGAAGGTAGGACTAGGTTAAATCCTTTAGTTTTAACAAAAAAAGATATTTTCATATTTATTTCAGTTATGGCCTTTTATATAGCAGTAGCGCTTGGAAGTAGATACCTATGAAAAATATAAAGCTTACAATTTCTTTTGATGGAGCTAATTTTCATGGATTTCAAAGGCAAGTTGATAAAAGAACAGTCCAAGAAGAATTAGAAAAGGCCATATATAAAGTTACTAAAGAAAAGGTAAATATAATTCCCTGTGGCAGGACTGACGCAGGTGTTCATGCTTACAAACATATAGTCAATTTTAGGATTGAAACTTCTTTACCAGGGCAGGCTTTCAAATATAAACTAAGAAAGTATATAGCAGATGATATAAAAATTATTGAAGCTGAAGAAGTTGATTATGACTTTCATGCTAGATTTGATGCTAAAAATAAGACTTATAGGTATGTAATAAGTAGGGAAGACTACCCATTCTACAGAAATTATAAAACTTATGTAAAATACGATTTGGATATAAATAAAATAAAAGAAGCTGCCAAAAAACTTGAAGGTCTCCATGATTTTAGAGCCTTTATGAAGTGGTCAGATTATAAGAAGGAAGAAGTCAACAGTGTAAGGTCTATAGATAAGATTGTAATTGTTGAAAATCTAGATGATATATATTTTGAATTCACAGGACAAAGCTTCTTGCATAATCAAATTAGAATCATGTCAGGCTTATTGATTGATATAGGCAGAGGATTTAGGGATATTTCTTATATAGATGAAATATTTGAAGGAAAAGTAACAAGAGCTGCTAAAACTTATGGTCCCCAAGGTTTATATTTAATGGATGTAAGCTACTAAAATACTTGACTTTAAAGCATTATTTTTATATACTATATAAGTATTTGAAAAGAATCTTAATTCTTTTTAAATATCTACGATCCAAATTCGCAGCGTCGATGTGCGAAACAGAAATCGTCGAAGAAACAAGACCGCTACCTCTACAGCGGAGTCTAAATATAGAGGCTAGATATAAAGAGAGAATTAGGAGGAGAAAAAATGAGTACATTTTTTGCAAAACACAATGAAGTTGAGCGTAAATGGTATGTAGTTGATGCTACAGATTTAGTCTTAGGTGACGTTGCTACAAGAGTAGCTGCAATCTTAAGAGGTAAGCATAAAGCAATCTACACACCACACGTAGATACAGGCGATTACGTAATTATAGTAAACGCTGAAAAGATTAGAGTTACAGGTAATAAGGCAAACCAAAAGGTTTACAAACACTATACAGGTTATGCTGATGGTTTAAAAGAAATCCCTTATGCAGAAGTTCTTGAAAAACACCCAGAAAGAATCTTAGAACGTGCTATTAAAGGTATGTTACCAAAGAATTCTTTAGGTAGAAAAATGTTCAAGAAATTAAACGTATATGCTGGTCCAGACCACCCACACGCTGGTCAAAATCCAGAAGTACTAGAGTTTTAATAAGGAGGGATTTAGATGAGTAATCAATATAATGGTACAGGAAGAAGAAAAACTTCAGTAGCAAGAGTTAGATTATTACCAGGTTCAGGTGAATTTTTAGTAAATGGTAAACCACTAAATGAATATTTCAACTATGAAACATTAATTGAATTAGCAAAATCTCCATTAGAATTAGTAGAAAAAGCTGGAGACTTTGACGTTAGAGTTAATGTTAAAGGTGGTGGATTTACAGGACAAGCTGGTGCTGTTAGACACGGTGTAGCCAGAGCCTTAGTAGACTTTGATGAAGAATTAAAGCCAGTTCTAAAAAGAGCAGGTTTCTTAACAAGAGATTCAAGAAAGAAAGAAAGAAAGAAACCAGGTCTAAAGAAGGCAAGAAAATCTTCACAATTTTCAAAGAGATAAAATATTGCAAGATACAACCATTGGAGTTTTGGGTTTATACATTCCAGTGGTTTTTTGTTTTTAAATTTGCTATTAGGTATGATTTGAGGAAAGTCCACATACATTTAGGAGAGGTATATGATGATGGTTTTAAGGATTTGATAAAAACCTACATGACATTTAGGCGTAGTAGATAGTGATGGTTTCAGTGAATTAGTCAAAACCTACATGACATTTAGGCGTAGTAGATAGTGATGGTTTCAATGAATTAGTCAAAACCTACATGATATTTAGACGAGGTAGATAGTGATGGTTTAAGTGATTTGGCCAAAACCTACATGATATTTATGTGTTTTAGATGATGATGGTTTTCGGGATTTAGGCAAAACCTGCATGATAAAATATTAAGTCCCTATTTGCATTATTATTATTTCTATGTTATATTAAAGATAACTTAATAGTTATCTAATTATTAGATACAAATCTGAACAAGCGGTGGGAAACCATGCAGCCGGGCTATAAAAGATTTAGCAGCAGATTGTGATTATGAATTTGGTCGCACTGTGAGACAGTAACAACTGTCTTGTAGTGCGATTTTTTATAAATAATTAGTCTCTATACAAATAATTAGCTAGCTTTAAGTAATATAATAAGGAGGTAAGTATGCTTAAGTATTTATTAAGTAAAAGGCAGGCAAGATTTCTTCTTATTGGTATAGCTTTTACCATAGTAGGATTTATTTTACAAGCTTCGGGTAATGACTTATCAACTTGGATGTTTTATATAGCTATAGTATTTCTAGGGTTTTATGCAACTAAAAATGCTATAGTCGACACATTCAAAGAGAAGAAACCAAATGTAGACTTGTTGATGATATTATCAGCCTTAGGATCTATAATTATCAATTATGAATCTGAAGGTGCTATGTTACTAATCATATTTGCAGCAGCAGAAAACTTAGAAGATTATGTAATGTCTAAATCATCAAAGTCAATAGAAGAACTTATGAAGCAAGTTCCTGAAAATGCAAAATTGATTTTGGATAATGGAACTATTGAACATGTACCAACTTCAAGCTTAGAGATAGGTGATAGGGTTATGGTATCTAGAGGGGACCAAATACCAATCGATGGTTACCTAGATAGGGAAGGTGTTATAAATGAGGCTTCTTTAACAGGAGAATCTTTAGCGGTAACAAAAGAAAAAGGCGAAGAGGTATTTGCAGGTACTATAAATGAAGGTGATTCATTTGTAATTGAAGTAAGTAAGCTAGACAAAGATACTGTATTTTCAAACATAATTAAGATGGTTGACCAAGCTCAAAATAGACCATCAAAAAAACAAAGTATTATTGATAGAATAGAATCAAAATACGTAATTGGTGTACTTATAGCAGTGCCACTATTTATCTTAGGATTAATGTACATACGTGGTTACTCATTTAATGAATCTTTTTACAGAGGAATTGTTCTACTTACAGTTGCTTCTCCTTGTGCCTTGATAGCTTCAGCTACTCCAGCAAGTTTATCAGCCATATCAAATGGGGCTAAAAATGGTATCCTATTTAAAGATGGGAGAGCCATGGAAATATTTGAAGAAGTAGATATTATTGCTACCGATAAAACAGGAACTTTAACTCATGGTGATTTTGAAGTTGTAGAATATGACATTCCAGAGGAATATATAAAAGACCTAGTTATCATGGAGCAAAGTTCAAACCACCCAATAGCCCAAGGTATTGTAAAATATTTTGACCAAGTTGATGTATCTGGCAGTAAACATGAAGATATAGAAGAAATCCCAGGTGTTGGCTTGCAAATGGGTGATTTAATAGTTGGCAATATCAAGAAAAACATGGATTTCTCAGATCCAAAAAATATCTTGGATATTGAAAATGAAGGTAATACTATTTCCCACATAGCTCATGAAAAAGAAATAGTTGGCTACATAGCTCTTGCTGACAAGTTAAGAAGTTCAGCCATACCTGCTATAAAGTCTTTTAAAGATGAAGGAGTTATAGTTGAAATGCTTACTGGTGATAATGACAAGGTAGCAGCTAAGATAGCTGATAAGCTTGGTTTAGAAGCCTACCAAGCTTCAATGTTGCCAGAAGATAAGATGAAATTTATTACTGAAGAACAAGATAAAAATAAAACTGTTGCTATGATAGGCGATGGTATAAATGATGCTCCAGCCCTAGCCAATGCTGATGTTGGTATATCTATGGGGTCTGGTACTTCAATAGCCATGGAATCTTCAGATTTAGTAATAGTTCAAAATGATTTAAATAAGTTATTCCACTCATTTAAATTAAGTCAAAAATTAAATAAAATAATTTATCAAAATATTATATTTTCAATAGGAGTAATTATTATACTAATCACATTAAACCTATTGGGACTATTAGATTTACCTACTGGGGTTGTCTTCCACGAAGGCTCTACTATTTTAGTAATCTTAAATGGTTTAAGGCTTTTAAATTTCAAGTGGCAAAAATAATGGGGTATAATATAAGTGATAAGTTGTTTATTACTCGTAAGAGACAGGTTATCCTGTCTCTTTTTTTATAAGGAGGCTAAATGGATATATTAGTAATCGGTGGTATTGCAGCAGGTGCTTCAGTTGCCAATAAGGCAAAGAGGACGAATCCAGATGCAAACATTACTATAATTGAAAAAGAAAATTATGTATCTTTTGGAGCTTGTGGACTTCCATATTACGTAGGAAGGCAGTTTACAGACTCATCAATTATGTATGCTAGATCAGTTGAAGAAACTGAAGCAAAAGGCATAAATGTATTGTTAAACCATGAGGCGAAAGATATTGATTTTAGTAAGAATAAAGTAAAAGTTTACGACCTCAAAAATAATGAAGAAAAAACACTTAAGTATGATAAATTAGCTATTTGTACAGGAGCTACTCCAAATATTTTTGGTGATGGATCTGATGCTAAAAATATATTTAAGATGACCAAGGAAAGAGATGCAAACAAGCTATTAGAAAAACTAGATGACTATAAAGATATAGTGATAGTTGGAGCTGGTTTCATTGGTCTAGAAATGGCTGATCAATTAGCTGAACTTGGTAAAAAAGTTAAAGTAGTCCATAGAGATTCAAGTGTAATGGAAAATATTTTTGATAATGAAATTAGACAAATGCTTATCAAGGCAGCTGAAGAAAAAGGAGTAGAGTTCTTATTTGAACATTCCTATGAATCATTTGTGACTGAAGATGGTATAGCCAAAGAAATTGTCACAGACAAAGGAAATATAAAATTAGACTGTGCTATATTAGCCCTAGGCTTTAAGCCTAATACATCATTTATCAAGGATGAAAGTCTAAAGAAACTTAAAAATGGAGCTATCATTATAGATAAAACTGGTAAAACTTCTATAGATAATGTCTATGCAGCAGGTGATTGTGCTAGTGTTTACCATCAAATATTAGGTCAAGATTTTTATTCAGCCTTAGCTACCTATGCGAATAAAATGGGTAGACTAGTCGGGGAGAATATTGTATCTAATAATCAAAAAGAATATATTGGAGCCTTGGGTGCATCATCTATAAAAATAGGAGACTATGGAGCAGCTTCAGTTGGATTGACTGAAGACAAGGCTAAAGATATGAATTTAGCATATAAAACAAGCTTCATTAAATCAAAAAATCAAAGTGGATACATTAAAGGCCAAGAAGATATTTATATTAAATTAATATATTTAGAAGATTCCAAAAAAATCATTGGTGGACAAATATTTGGTAAAAAGGGAGCTGTGGAAAGGTCTACAGCACTTGTAGTAGCTATCCACAAGGAAGTTACTGTAGAAGAATTAGCCTTTATGGACTTCCCTTATTCACCAGGATTTGCACCAACATGGGATCCATTAAATATAGCAGGAAGCGCATCAAAATAGGAGGAATTATGGAAAAAGAATATTTAGAAGAAATAGAATTAAGCGAAGAGGATGAAATTATACTAGATTTACTAGACTACTTGGATGATTCAGTATCAATGTATCATTCAACACTAGCTACAAAAGAAAGATTAGAAGAAAATGGATTTAAAGAATTAAAGTTAGAAGAAAATTGGGAGTTAAAGTCTGGAGACAAGTATTATTTAATAGTAAATAATTCAACCGTTATAGCCTTTGTAGTAGGAAAAGATAAAAAATCCGGATTTAGAATAGTTGGTGCCCACACAGATTCTCCTACCTTTAAAATTAAAGAAAATCCAACCATTAAAAAGGAAGGATACCTACAATTAAATACAGAAGTATATGGTGGCCCTTTACTAAATACCTGGTATGATAGACCTCTATCGATTGCAGGAAGAGTATTTATAAAAGGCGAAAGTGCTCATAAACCAAGAGTTGAGCTATTTAATGTTGATGAAGATTTATTGACCATACCTTCATTAGCTATCCATATGCAATCTATGGAAGAAAGAAAGGGACAAGCACCAAACCCACAAAACCACTTACTTCCAATTTTAGGCTTAGGTGATGATTTTGATATAAATGATTTGATTACAGAATATTTAGATGTCAATAAAGAAGATATTTTATGCCATGATTTATTCCTATATAACAGAGAGCCAGCCAACATATTTGGTAATAATGCTGAATTTTTCCAATCTGGAAAGATTGATAACTTAGGAATGATGCATGCTGGATTGACAGCCTTACTACAAGCAGAAGAATCAGACAACACACAAATTTTTGTTGGTTTTGACAATGAAGAAATAGGTTCTTCAACCCTTCAAGGGGCTGCTTCAGCAATGTTTAGAGATGTTCTAAAGAAAATTTCATTATCTTTAGGCAATGAAGAAGTAGATTTTATCAATCAAATATATGAATCATATATGATATCTGCTGACCAAGCTCATGCTATACATCCAAACTATTTAGAAAAATCAGATCCTACTAATAAACCAAAATTAAACCAAGGACCTGTGATAAAAGATTCTGCAAGAAAATCTTATGCTACAGATGGATTTGGAAGGGCGGTTTTAGAAGGCATAGCTAAAGAAAATGATATATCATTACAATATTTTCATAATAGGTCTGACATGCGTGGTGGATCAACTATTGGTGCCATTATAGAAACAAATACAGGTATAAGAAATATTGATATAGGTAATCCAATGTTGGCCATGCATTCAGCTAGAGAAATGGCTGGAATTCAAGATCAAATCGATATGATTAAATTGATGAAAGGATTTTTTGAAGCTGAGTAATTAATCTAAAAATATTTATCATATTTAATAATTAATTCTTATGTGATATACTGAAAATGATGACATGAAAACAATATCATAATATATTTTTATAATTTCAAGTCAAAATTTATAAAAAGAAAAGGAGAACATATGATACCAACACCACATATTGGGGCAACTAGCAAAGACCAAATAGCAAATACAGTGCTTATGCCAGGAGACCCAAAAAGAGCTAAATTTATAGCAGATAACTTCCTTACAGATGTTGAACAATTCAACGATGTAAGAGGCATGTTAGGATTTACAGGATACTATAAAGGAAAAAGAGTTTCTGTAATGGGATCAGGTATGGGTATACCATCCGCAATGATTTATTACCATGAGCTTTACAACTTTTATGATGTTAAAACAATCATAAGAGTAGGTACAGCAGGTGGTTTAAATCCAAATTTAAAAGTTAGAGATATAATTGTTGCTACATCAGCAAATACACCAGCATCTGTAGTGCATGGAAAGTTTGACATTATAAACTTTGCACCTACAGCAACATTTGATTTACTATTAAAATCTGCAAAATATGCAGAAGAAAATCCAGATATTAATGTGAACTTTGGTTCAGTATTATCATCTGACGAATTCTATAGAAAATGGGATCAAAAAGTTTTAGACAATCTAATAAAATATGATTGTTTAGGAATAGAAATGGAAGCTGCAGGCCTATACATGGAAGCTTTAGAAAGTGGAAAGCAAGCCCTATGTATATGTACTGTTTCTGACAACTCTGAAGAAGCTGAATCTGCAGAGGTTAGAGAAAAAGCCTATACTGAAATGATGGAAATGGCTTTAGAAATAGCTCCAGAATAATAAAAAAAGCAATAATCATTTATTGCTAATATTAATTTTAGGTTATTAAGGTCTAGTTACTGCTAGGCCTCTATAATAATATATTAAGCCAACATTGTCTTGGTAAAATTAAAGGAGGATCTTGAATGAATTCAAGTAAAAAATTCAATGCGTTACTAAGTCTTTTATTAGTATTTGCTCTAGTATTAGGACCGGTACACGGAGTATTTGCTCAAAATGAAACAGGAGCAGATGATAACAAGGTAGAGATAAAAGTTCTATATATGAATGACGTTCATGGTAGAATATCATTTGATAATAGTAGAAACTCTCAAATAGGTTATGGTAAGATGAAAACTTACTATGACAGTGTAGAAGGTAATAAGTTATTATTAGACATCGGTGACTCAAGCCAAGGTACAGTAGAAGTCAACTTGAAAAAAGGTGCACCTACATTTGCTTTAATGGGCTTGATAGGTGTAGATGCTTCAGTTTTAGGTAACCACGAATTTGACTTCTCTTATGATGTATTAAAGAGCAATATTAAACTTGCAGGTGGGAAATATCCAATCCTAGGTTCAAATATTATTGCTGAAAATGGAGAGAGACCATTTGATAATCACCTAATCAAAGAATTTGATGGTGTTAAAGTAGGTATTTTTGGTATAGATACACCAGAAACAAAATATAAGGCTAACCCACTAAACACAAAGGGGTTAGAATTTGAAGCACCAGTAGTAACAGCAAAAAGAAAAGTTGCAGAATTGAAAAAATTAGGTGCAGATATAATTATTTGTATGACACATTTAGGAATTGATGGATCAACTAAACTTGAAGAAAGAGGTACCTATGTACTTGAACAAGTAGATGGTATCGACCTATTACTTGACGGACATAGTCATACTATTGGATCAAAGAAAATTGGTAATGGATATTATGCACAAGCTGCTAAATATTCAGAATTATTAGGTGAAGCTACACTTACTTTCGATAAGACAACAAAGAAAGTGTCTGTAGAAAACCAATTCCACCACACATATACAGAAGCAATGTTAGAAAAGAATAAAAATAATTCTTACTATGCTGACTTCTATACACACATAGGTAAAGATTTGACAAACATTGAGCCAGATGCAGAAGTAGAAGCATATATAGCTAAATTACAAAATGAAGTAGAACCACTTAAAAAAGAAGTAGTTGGTGAATCACAAGTACACTTAGAAGGTATAAGTGGAAATGTTAGAACAAGACAAACAAACTTATCAACAATCATTGCTGATGCTATGAGAAAAGCTGGAAAGGCTGATGTAGCATTGACAAATGGTGGTGGTATCAGAGATTCTATCCAAGCTGGAAAAATCACAAAGGGTGATGTTTTAACAGTTCTTCCATTTGGTAATACTGTTACAGTTATAAAAGTTACTGGACAAAAGATATATGAAGCTTTAAAACATGGCACGGATTCATATCCAGCACCTAAGGGAGCTTATCCTCAAGTATCAAATATGACCTTTGACATATTAACAGATAAAGATGGAAAACCAATTGATGTTGTAAATATCAAGATTGGTGGAGAAGATATAGATCTAAAAGCTGAATATACATTAGCAACAAATGACTTTATGGCAGTTGGTGGTGACGGATACACAATGTTTGAAGGTGCCTACCAAGTTGGTGTCCATGAAGGTATGGCAGAAATTGTAATGGACTATATCAAAGAATTATCACCAATTACATTGAAAGATGAAGATGTAAAAATTACAAACATATTAGTTAAGGAAGAACCAGGTGAACCTACACCAGAACCAATCCCAGATGAAAAGAAAGATTTAGCTATTGTAGATGAAAACGGAAAAGCAAAAGAAAATCTTGAATATAAATGGACAGAAGGTAAGGCTAAAGATATTCAAATTAGATTGAATGCTGAATTTGGAACTAAAGTATTATCTGTAAAATTAAATGGAAAAGATTTAAAGGTTAAAGTTTCAGAAGGTTCAACAATAGTTCATATAGCTAAAGAAGATTTAGCTGAATTAAAGGCAGGAAAACACAATTTAGAAATAAGTCTTGCAGAAGGTAAAACAACAAAAGCAGGTACAGTTAAAGTTTCTTTAGTAGTAGAAAAAGCAGAAACTGCAAAAGAAATGACAGCAAAACCTAAAGATAATAAGGGTTCATCACCAAAAACTGGTGATATAAGCTTATTAGCTCCTATAGCTTTATTAGCTGTATCAACAGGTGGATTCATTGTTTTGAAAAAAGGGAAAAAAGAAGATAAGTTAGACTAAGACATATAAAAGTAAAGCCGTAAAATTCAATAGTAAATTTGCGGCTTTACTATTTTTTTTTACATATTAAGGAGACAAAATGAATAAAATCTACGGCAGCTCAAAAAGGATAATTGCTTTAGCTTTAGCATTCATCATTGCTTTTTCAGGATTTGGCCTTCCTTTAGCTAATAGTATTGTAAAAGCTGAAGGTGAAATTTCAGTTGCAGAAGCTATTCAAAATAACACTGGAAAAAAGACAGTTAAAGGTTATATAGTAGGGACTGTAATAAATACATCTAACTATGAATTTGAAGGAAATTTTTCACATACAAACCTAGCTATAGCTGATAGTAAGGATGAAAAAAATCCAGAAAAAATTTTAAATGTTCAATTACCAAAAGGTGATGTTAGGGATGAATGGAATTTAAAAGATAATCCAGATAATTTAGGAAAATTTGTTTCCATAACTGGTAAATTAGAAAATTATTTTGTTGAACCAGGATTAAAAAACACAAAATCAATAGTCCTTGCAGACCCTGCAACAGCACCTGATCCTACTGAAATTCCAGATAAGCCAGAAGAAACAGTTGATGAAACACAAGCTGAAGTAGAAGCTAAAGAAGTAACTTTAAGTGAACTAAAAACTTCTAAAAAAGGTGGTACATATAAAACAAAGGGTGTAGTGATAAGTAAAGTAAATGCTTGGGGTGGAAATGGTTTCTATATCCAAGATGAAACAGCTGGCTTTTACGTATACCCAGGTGCTTCCAATAAAACTCTAAATAATTTAAAATTAGGTGATGAAATAGAAATCACTGGTAAGTTAGACGAATATGCTAATTCATTACAACTTGTAGATATTGTTGACCACAAGGTGCTTGGACAAAAGGATTCTATACCAGCAGCAAGTGAGCTTGATATAGCAAATATAGATACAAAGAAACAAGATACATTAGTAAAAATAAATAATGTAAAAGTATTAAACTTTAGACGTGCTGACGACTTTGGTACAGTTGAATTTATAGCAATAGATGAATCTGGAAATCAAATCAATGTAAGACATGACAATAGGTCAGGTATAGGATTTGATAAATTATCTGAAATCTTAGGAAATGGTGCCGTAATCAATCTAGAAGGTATTTTAAGCAAATACTATAATGATTATCAAATAAAACCATTTGAATTAAGTCATTATGATGTTATAGAAGAAGCTCCAAAAGTTGAAGTTCCTGACTTACCAGATGGAAAGGCTAAAATAGGTCAAATCCAAGGTGAAGGTCACTTCTCACCATACAATGGACAAAAGGTAACTATAGAAGATGCAGTAGTTACACAATTAAATGGAACTACTGGATTTTATATCCAAGATATCGAACCAGATGACAATCCAAACACATCTGATGGTATATATGTATATAATAAAAACCATGGTGTAAAGGTTGGAGACAAGATTAATATAACAGGTGTTGTAGATGAATATATAAGTTCACAATCAAAGGGTATGACACCTACAACCCAACTTACAAAACCTGAAATTACAAAAACAGGTACAGAAGAATTGCCAGAACCAGTTTTAATAACAGACTCTATGGTTCCAAGAAAACACATTGATAACGATGGTTTAACAGCCTTTGAACCTAATGACGATGCTATTGACTTCTGGGAATCATTAGAAGGTATGCTAGTAGCCGTTGAAGATCCTAAGGTTTTAGGACCAGTAAGTTATGGAACAATTTATTCTCTTCCAGGTGACACAAGTCAAAAATTAAATGCCTTTGGTGCATATATGTTACAAGAAAATCAAAATCCTAACGTAGTACCATTATATGTAGGAAGGAATACAAAACTTATAACAAAAGCTGGAGATAGCATAAAAGGTAGGGTAGTTGGTGTTGTAGATTGGGAATATAGCCAACCAAAGATCTATACTAATAACATAACTCAAGATATGATAGTTGAAAGTGAAAGAATATTAGACCCTACTACACTAGAATCTGGAGATGATAGGCTAACAATAGCTTCATATAACGTAGAGAACTACACAGCTTTAAGAACTGGTAAATATTCTACTTCAGATGCTAAATCTAAGAGAATAGCATCTACAATTGTAAATGAATTAAAAACACCAGATATCCTTGTTTTAATTGAAGTTCAAGACAACGATGGACAAGCAGGACAAGGTGATGTAGATGCAAGCAAGTCAGGTCAAAGATTAGTTGATGACATAAAAGCTGCTGGTGGACCAGAATATGTATATAAGGATGTAGCACCTGAAAAAGATGGTACTAATGGTGGTGCTCCAGGAGCTAATATCAGAAATGGTATTATCTATAGACCAGACAGAGTAACTTTAGAATCAACTGATGCCTTAAGATTCAATAATACAAGAGACCTATTAATTGCAAACTTTGATTACCAAGGAAATAAAGTGGCCGTATTGGGTGTTCACTTAAACTCTAAACGTGGCGATACAACCTTATTTGGTTTACAACAACCACCAGTATTGGGTTCAGTAGCATGGAGAGTAGACTTAGCTACACAAATTAACAAATATGCTCAAGAAAGATTAGAAGAAAATCCAGACTTAAACTTAGTTGTAGCAGGAGACTTAAATGATTTTGAATTCTCAAAACCATTAAAGGCTCTTAAGGGAGATATTTTAACAAACCTAGTAGAAAACCATGATGAAAATGACAGGTTCTCATACTTCTTCAATGGTAATGCTCAAACCCTAGACCATATACTAGTAAATAATGGAATAGTTGATTATGTGAAATTTGATATGGTTCATATAAATGCTCTATTTATGGAAGAACATGGAAGAGCATCTGACCATGATCCAGTAATAGCCAAAATCTATATGCCTGTTACAAAAGAAGTTGAAGAAACTGAAGAGATACCATTTGAAACTGAAAAAGTTGAAAATCCTGAATTAGATGAAGGTGTTGAAAATATTTTAGTAGAAGGTAAAGTTGGACTAAAAACATCTAAAGTTAAACTTACAACACGTAATGGTGTAGAAGTAAATAGAGAAATTTTAGATGTTAAGGAAGAAGCTCCAACAACACAAGTTGTTGAATATGGCAGCAAATCAACTGATCAACCAGGTGAAACACCGGAACCAGGTGAAACACCAGAGCCAGGAGAAACACCAGAACCGGGTGAAACATCAGAAGATAAAGCTGATTTAGCTATTCTAAACAGTGAAGATAAGATAATTGAAAATCTTGAATTCAAATGGATTGAAGGAAAAGCTAAAGATATTCAAATTAGACTAAATCCTGAATTTGGTACAAAAGTAACTGTTAAATTAAATAGTAAAGAAATAACAGTAAAAACTTCAGAAGGTTCAACTATAGTTCATCTAGCAAAAGAAGATATAGAAAAATTAGAAGTTGGAAGACATGATTTAGAAATTACATTTGAAGAAGGAAAAACAACAAAAGCTGGTACAGTTCATGTTGCACTAGTTGTAGAAAAAGCTGACGCAACAAGTCCATCAACCGATAAGAAGCCAGGAAATGACCAAAAACCTTTAGACGGCAATCAAACTAAGGGTCAAAAACCTTCCGAAAAAGCTAAAAATCAAAAGGTAAGTCCAAAGACTTCTGATATATCAATATTCTTACCAGTATTTATCACACTTGCTTCAGCAGGAGCATATGTATTTACTGATAAAAGAATAAAATAAAAGTCTATAAAATGAAGAGGTTCGGTTAATCCGACCTCTTTATTTTTATATAAAAATATATATGCTAAAATAGTTGTAAGGAGAAATTGATGACATATAAATTATACATACCAAAAAATTATAAATCTGACCTAGACCTAGGTCAGACTCAATATTTAATAAAAGAAATTAAAGATTTTTTCCAAAGCAACCTGGCATATAAACTAAACCTATTGAGGGTATCTGCACCAATAATAGTCAAATCAGAAACAGGACTTAATGACAACCTAAGTGGTGTAGAAGAAGCAGTAAATTTTAATATCTTGGAAAAAAATAAGGAAGCTAGGATAGAGATTGTCCATTCATTAGCCAAATGGAAGAGAGATGCCTTAGCTAGATATGAAATTCCAATGTATCAAGGAATTTATGCTGATATGAATGCTATAAGAGCCTTTGAAGATTTTGATAATACTCATTCTCTATATGTAGACCAATGGGATTGGGAAAAAGTTATAAAAAAAGAAGATAGAAACCAAGTATACCTGCACAAAATTGTAAATACAATTTTTACAAGTCTTAAAGAATTAGAGACTTTCTTAAATATAAAAGTTAATAATTACAAAAATTTATTACCTGATCAAATCACTTTTGTGACTAGCCAAGAGCTTGAGGACATGTATCCTGATTTGACCCCAGAAGAAAGAGAAAGTGCCTATGCAAAAGAAAAAAAAGCAATCTTTGTAGAACAAATAGGTGATAGGCTGAATTCTGGAAATAAACATGGAGACAGGTCTCCAGACTATGATGATTGGCAATTAAATGGTGATATTATCGTATATAACCCTATACTTGATGATGCCTTAGAGCTATCTTCAATGGGAATTAGAGTCTCAGAGGAAGTCTTAAAAGATCAACTTACAAAAACAGATAATTTAGATAGACTAGACCTTGACTACCACAAAAAATTAATGAATGGTGACTTACCTTATACCATAGGTGGGGGAATCGGACAATCTAGACTATGTATGTTTTTCTTACAAAAAGCACATATAGGAGAAGTACAAGTATCTGTTTGGCCACAAGAATTGATAGATGAATGTAAAAAGAATTCAATAATACTTTTATAGGAAATACTTATGTTAGATATAAATAAAAAATCGAATGCAAAATATGCTCTTATACAAGCTATCTTTTGGGCTAGTATAGGTGCTATATTTGTTTATTCGAGCGTATATTTGCTTGATAAGGGATTTACAAATACAAGAGTAGGCTATGTGATGGCCCTAGGCTATATAGTGTCAGTAGTATTGCCACCTATTATCGGTAATTTTGCTGACAAATCTAAAAAAATGATTGTTCATAGGATAGTGATTAGCATGTCCTTACTTATGATACTGGCATCGGCTTTTCTTTTATCTTTTGATAAGACAAAATGGATTGTTGCATTTTTCTTTGCAGTCTTAGTTGCTATAAGTCAAAGTTTGATACCTTTTATAAATTCTTTAGGAATGTTTTTTATAAATAAGGGTTTGAAAATAAATTTTGGACTTGCTAGAGCTATAGGTTCTTTAGTCTTTTCACTTTCATCCATGCTAATAGGATATTTAATCGATAGGTTTGCTAGCACAAATTTTGTAATTTATATGGTTAGCTTAGTTTATATATTATTGATTATTATCATTAATAAATTTCATTTTGAGGAAATAGAAGAAGTGAATGATATTGATGAAAACAAAGAAAATGAAAACTCTATTACTTATATTGAATTTTTTAACCACCATAGGAGTTTTATAGCAGTATTAATTGGTATTGTTTTAGTATTTATATCTTATAATATGATAGGAAATTACATGTTTCAAATTGTAAACCACCATGGCCACCAAGCCAAAGAAATGGGAACTATCATATCTATAGGAGGAATGCTTGAATTACCTGCCTTATTTGGACTTAGTTTATTACTGAAAAAAATTACTAGTGGAAATCTTATGAGAATTTCGTGCTTCTTTATATTTGTTAGAGTTCTATTTACCTACCTAGCAGCAGATTTATCTGGAGTATACTTTGCCTTAGTATTTCAACTATTAGGTTTTGGATTATTTTCTGGAGCCAATGTATATTATGCGAGTGATGTATTGGATGAAAAATATTTAGTTAGGGGACAGGCCTTGATAAATTCAAGCATGACCCTTGGAGCCGTCTTATCTTCTGTGATAGGCGGCAGACTCTTAGATTTATCTGGAGTGAATACTATGCTTTTTTCTGCGACAGTATTTGCAGGGTTAGGATTTTTAATTGTAAGTATCTTTACTGAAAAAACTCATATAAAAAATGAAGGTCATGACTAATGTCAAAAGACCTTCATTTTTATATTAAAAATATATCCTTGCTAACCCTGTGAGATAAATTTATATTATCTTTGTTATTTATTAATATATCTACTGAGTCATCAATTTCATTAAATTCAATTACTTTAATCTTATCACCAATCTTTAAGCCTATTTTATTTATATAGGTTAAAAGTGACTTATCATCAAAGATACTTTGGATGGTGTACTCCAATCCTACTTTAGCTTCATCTAAACTAATTTTATCATTAGATTTTTTTAGGTTGCTATAGATTATACCACCATGAGGGCAAGTTTCAGGTGCTCCTAAAAACTTGTTAAGATCTTCAAACATCTTATCACTGGTAACATTTTGGAGTAATTGAGCTTGTTCATGCACATCTTCCCAATTATATTTTAGATTTTCGGTTAAAAAGTATTCCCAAAGTCTATGCTTAGAGACTATATCTTTAGCATATTCTTCACCAGCTTGGCTAAGTTCAATAGTTTTTTGATCTTTAAGAAAACCATCTTTCTTTAGCTTTTTAACCATTTCTGTTACAGAAGATGGAGCTATATCTAAAGATTTACTTAAAGCCTTATTAGTTACTTTTTTATTTGATTCTTTTAATTTAAATATTGTAGTTAAGTATTCATTTCTCTCAGGTACGACTTTCATTTAATTTACCCTTCATATTTTTTATTGCAATAGTTAGTAAAAAATTTACCATAGAAACAAAGGCAACCATACCTGACATAGATACGTTTAAGTAATACGCCAGTGTGAAACCTTCGATACTATTAATTATAGCAAAAATGCAAGTAATTATTAAAGTATTTGATAAAGATTTTCCCAACAATAAACCTATAGAGGCTGAAGTTATAAAAAATGAAACAACCAAGATTGAACCTACAGCGTTAAAGGACATTACACTTGTTACTGATGTCAAAACCATTATGGAATAAAATAAAAAACTTGTAGGTATACCAATGCTTTTAGCAAATACTATATCAAATGTTGCAACTTTGAGTTCTTTGAAGAATAGTTTTATAAAGAGAATATTTACCAAAAACATCAAGGATAAGTTCACAAATGATTTAGCTATTTCCATACCAAATATATTATAAGTATCTAAGCTTACAAAAATTACTTCTCCTAAGAGAACTATATCTGTATCTAGATGGGCGTTTTTAGCATATCTACTTATTAATATAACTGCTATGGAGAAAAACATAGGATATATTATTCCCACTGCATCATCTTTTTTTACATACTTACTTGACCCGAGTTTTTCTATTGCTAAAACTGCTATTAATCCGGATATACTTGCGCTTATCAATAGGAAAGGTGAATCTAAAGATTTTGTTATAAAAAAGGCTAATACTATTCCCAATAATACTGAGTGACTTATTGCATCAGTTAGCATTGACTGCCTTCTTAAGACTAAAAATACTCCTAAAACACTGCAGGCTAGAGCAGTAACTATAAGAGTAAGTAATGAATAAATCATTTTTGCCTCCTCAATTTATGATAAATAAAGCTTCTTTTTCCAAACAACATAGAAAAGAAAGCAATTATACAAGAGACTACTATTATAGTTGGACCAGTTGCTAAGCCATCAGCCGATGATGATAGATAATTTCCTATAAAGGTTGATATAGCAGAGAATATGCAAGCAAGGACCAATACATGGCCAAATTTATGTGACCATTGTTGGGCGCTTATTGTTGGTATTATTAGAAAAGAACTAATTAATATAAAACCAACAGATTTTATGCCTGCGGATATTACTAATAGGGTCAATACTAGGATAACCATATCTACTAATCTACTAGGGATACCAGTAACTTGAGCAAATTCAGGATCAAAAAGATAAAGTTTTAATTCTTTATAAAAAGCCAACATTAAGAAAAGACATATTATAGTTATAGTAGCTATTATAATTACATCTAATTCTAATAGGTATGAAGCTTGTCCAAAAATATATTTTTCAAGTCCAGCTTGACTGGTTCCTGTAAAGCTTTTATTTCCTTGTATATAACTTTTACATACCATACCAATACCGAAAAAGCCCGATAATACTATAGCTAAACTGGCGTCCAACTCTATTATCGAGTTCTTTTTTATTTTTTGAATTATGTAATAAGCTATCCCACCACTTATACAAGCACCTAGCAATAAAATTAAAGGATTTCTACTTTGAAAGAGGATAAAGGCTAAGGTAATACCAGGAAATGTTGAGTGACCTATTGCATCACCAATTAAACTTTGTCCCTTATAAAGGTTTAAAGACCCTACTAATGCACTTGAAATAGACAATAGTAAAGTGCCTGCAAAAACGACTTTAAATGTATATGAAGTTAAAATATCTAACATAATTAGCTCCTTATACTATAAGCTTTATCAATATTTTCCTGATTTAAGCTTGTTTCTATTGGACCTGCTACCTTGATATCATGGTTTAATATTATTAGGTAATCAAAATATTCTTTTAAAGATCCTAAATCATGGTGGACAGCTATTACAGTTTTACCTTTTTCTTGTAAGTCTGTAAACTTATCCATAATTATTTTTTCAGTATTTTTATCTACACCTGCCAAGGGTTCATCCAAAATATATAAGTCTGCATCTTGGCATAAGGCTCTGGCTATGAAGACTCTTTGCTTTTGACCGCCAGATAATTGTGAAATATGGCGGTCTGCAAATTCTTCCATTTTCATTTCCTTTAGGGCATCCATAGCTATTTTTTTATCTTCTTTTTTAGGCCTTCTAAATAAAGATAGATGTTGGTATCTACCCATCAAAACTACATCAAATACACTGATAGGAAAGTCCCAGTTTACATTAGACCTTTGAGGGACATAAGCAATTTTGTCCCTCACATCGTCTAAATTTTTATTGAAAATTTTTATAGTACCCGTTTTGTTTTCTACTAGGTCTAAGATAGACTTTATTAAGGTTGATTTACCAGCTCCGTTTGGCCCAACTATAGCAGCTCTTACATTTGCAGGTATATCTAAGTTTATATTAGAAAGAACCCTGGTATTTTTATCATAGCTAACATTTAAATCTTTTATTTCAATTACTGATTCTTTCATAATCAACTCCTAAATCTCATCTATTTTAAATTATTTACTATTAAATCTACGTTTTGTCTATACATATCTATATATGTATGACCTTCTCCCTTGTCAGCTAATGAGTCAGAATATAGTTCTTGACCTTCACCAGAAACAACCTTTACTTCAAATCCCTTAGCCTTACAAATTTCTTGTAATTTTTTCATTTTTTCTGGATTTGTGGTTGATTCGGTAAATATAGCCTTAATCTTATTCTTTACAATAAATTCTGCAGTTTTTTCTATATCAGCATTTGATACTTCTGAATCAGTACTTACACCTTGAGGAGCTACAACTTCCATCTTGAACAATCTTGAGAAGTAATTGAAAGCATCATGAGGAGTGATTAAGTATCTTGATCCTTCAGGTATTTGATTAATCTTTTCAGTTAATTCAGTCTTTAATTGGTCTAATTTTTCAGCATAAGCAGTATAATTTTTTTCAAAATTTGCTTTTTCGTCTGGTAATAAACCAGCCAATTCATCAGCAACATTTTTTACAGCCTTTTTGTATAAATCTATATCAAACCAGAAATGAGGGTCAACTACTTTTGAACCTTCTTCATCCATGTAAATTAGCTCATCATCTTTAAAGTCTTTTGTGATAGCATGACCTTTCTTTTCTAAAACATCCACCATCTTACCTTCAAAGTGTAGACCGTGATATAAAACAAGGTCAGCTTCTTTTATTTTCTTTAAATCTTCTGGTTTAGCATGGTATAGGTGAGGATCTTCACCATAAGGTATAACAAGTTTTATATCAACCTTATCACCAGCGATTTCTTTAACTGCATCATATATAAATGATGTGGTTACAGTAACAACTTTCTTATCAGTGCTAGTTTTATCAGCACCAGTTTTGTCTGCAGGTTTTGTCTTTGCTTGACATCCTACTAATAAGACTAAAGCTAATAAAAAGCTTGCTAGTCTACTAATTCTTTTTTTCATATTTACCTCCGAAAATTTTTAGGTGCACCTAATTTATTAATATATTAGCATTATTTTTTTATTAATGCAAATAAAAAATTAGGTAAACCTAAATTTATACGCAAGTTATTAAAAAACAATAATTATTTATTGTATTACAACAAACAATCTGATAAAATTGTATAACAGATAAGAGTATTAGAGATTTAAATTAAAAATATAATTAATGGTGACTTATGAAAATAAAAACACATGGTAAAATAATATTAATAGGAGAACATTCGGTAGTTTATGGAAAACCTGCCATTGCTATACCTTTTATGGATAAGGAATTAGAATTGACAATAAAGGATTCTAAGGAAAATTACCTATGTTCTGATTTTTATAATGGAAAAATAAAAGACTTGGATGGAAGATTACTTGGATTTAAAAATTTAATAAAGACTTTTATAGACAAGTATAAGATATCTAATAAAGTTAAAATACTAATTAAATCAGATATTCCACTTCAAAGGGGAATGGGCTCTTCTGCTTCTATTGCTGTGGCTATAGCCAAAGGCTTGTATGAATATTTCAAGATTAATTATGATATAAATAAGATTATAGACTTAGCAAGTATATCTGAAAAATATGTTCACGGTAATCCATCAGGCATTGATATAGAGACAATAGCAAGAGATAGGGCTATTTGGTATATTAAAAATAAAGAAACTATAGATTTTCCAATAGATTTGGATGGATACCTAGTAATCAGTGATAGTGGTATCAAAGGATCTACCAAGGAAGCCGTATCAGATGTAAAGACTTTGTATGATAAGGACGATAAATATAAATCTTATGTTGAAAGCCTTGGTGAATTAACTTTTTCAGCTAAGCAAGCTATAAAGGAACATAATTTAAAATTACTTGGTGAGATTATGGATAAGGCCCAAGTATACTTAAGAGAATTAAGTGTTTCAGATCCTATCATAGAAGAGATGATAAAATTGGCAAAAGATGCTGGAGCCCTAGGAGCTAAACTTACCGGTGGGGGCAGAGGTGGTTGCATGATAGCCTTAAGCCCTGATATAAAAACAGCAGAAAAAATAAAGAAAAAGTTAAATGATTTGGGTAAAGAAGTGTGGATATCTGATCTTAAAAAATTAAAGGAAGAATAATGAAAAAATATAAGGCAAAAGCAAATGCGAATATTGCGTTGATTAAATACTGGGGTAAGGAAAATGAAGAATTAATTATTCCAAACACTTCATCCTTGTCTCTTAGTCTGGATGCATTGTACACTGAGACTAAAGTATCTTTTATAGATTCAAAAAAAGATAAATTTTATTTAAATGATCAAGAACAAGGCGAAGACGAATTAGTAAAACTTTCTAAGTATATTGATTTATTTAGAGACTTATCTAAAAATGATAAAAGAGTATTGGTTGAGTCATACAATCACGTACCAACAGCAGCAGGACTGGCATCTTCAGCTTCAGCCTATGCAGCTTTGGCAACAGCTTTAAATGCTTTATTTGAAACAGACCTTAGTCAAAAAGATCTTTCCATAATGGCCAGAAGAGGATCAGGTTCTGCCAGCAGGTCTATTTATGGTGGCATAGTAGAATGGGAAAAGGGTCATGATCATGAAAGTTCCTTTGCTAAAAAAATAGATAATCCCGGCTTAGATATGGCTATGATAATAGTTTTAGTTAATAAAAATAAAAAGTCTATATCATCTAGACAAGCCATGAAGACTACTATGGCTACTTCACCTTTATATGAAAGCTATATTAAGCATTCAAAAAAAGATTTAGAAGCTATAAAAGAAGCTATAAAAAATAAAGATTTTAAGAAGGTTGGTGAAATTACTGAACATAATGCCATGCAAATGCACGCAACAATCATATCAAGTAATCCACCTATTATCTATTTTGAAGAAGATTCCATAAAGGCCATAAATAAAGTCAGAGAATTAAGATCTAAAGGAATACCAGCATATCTCACTATGGATGCAGGCCCAAATGTAAAGATTTTAATACAAAAATCTGATGCGGATAAGGTTATGGAAGAACTATTAAAAGACTACAAAGAATCCGATTTGATTTATAGTGACATAGCAAGTGAAGATGCTAGTGTAGAGGTTTTGGAATGTTAGAAGTAAAAATTCCAGGTAAGCTATATTTAGCAGGGGAATATGCTGTCGTTGAACCAGGTCATAAGGCCGTGGTCATGGCTATAGATAAATTCATTAAAGTAAGAATTAGCTATTCAGATATTGGTCAAATCCATGTAGATGGTAAAAAAACGATGCAATATTATCGAAAAGATAAGAATATAATTCTAGAGAATGATGACCAATACTATAAATATGTTTTAAATGCTATGCAAATAGCTGAAGAGTTTCTACAAGCTAAAGGACTTGATTTAGAATACTATAAGTTAGAAATATTTTCAGACCTGGATTCAGACCAGCATAAGAAATATGGTTTGGGTTCATCAGGTGCTGTAGTAGTTGCAACTATCAAAGCTATTTTAGAACTTTATTCTTACCATTATTCTAAACTAGAATTATTCAAACTATCATCCTTAGCTACTATTTTGCTTAATCATAAATCATCATGTGGGGATTTAGCAGCATCAGTCTATACAGGATTGATAAAATACCAATCATTTTCTAGACTTGGTATTTTAGAAAAATATAAAAAAACTGATATATTAAATATAATAGATAAAGATTGGAAATATTTAGATATAAAAAAAATAAGTATAGATAAAACTTTAGATGTAGAAGTCGGCTGGTCAGGAGAAGAGGCTTCAACAGAAAAATTAGTAGAAAAGTCTAGAAGCAAGCTAGATGAAGCTTATATGGATAAATTCTTAATGGAGTCGGATGCTATAGTAGAAAATGTTTCTTTAGCTCTAGAAGAAGGAGATTTAGATCTATTGAGGTCTAAAATAAAAGAAAATAGAATCCTATTAAATGACTATGCAAAAGCTACAGGCTTCAACTATGAAATTAATAAATTAAAAATATTGATTGATACAGCTGTTAGTAGTGGTTATGCTTCCAAAGCCTCAGGTGCAGGTGGGGGTGACTGTGGTATAGCTATTGGTTTAGTAGAAAATAGAAAGCATCTCATTGAAGAATGGGAAAAAGTGGGATTAATTAACTTAGATTTAAAAATATTTGAGGAATAGAATGAATAGAAAAGATGAACATTTAAAATTAGCTCTAGAATACCATAAGGAAAACACATATTCAGATTTTGATAAACTTTCTTTTGTCCACCAAGTTTTTTCAGAAATCAATGTAGACGATGTTGACCTATCAACTGAAATAGCAGGTATAAAATTAGACCATCCTTTTTATATAAATGGTATGACTGGAGGGTCTGAACTTACAAAGAAATATAATCAAAAATTAGCCATATTAGCTCGAGAAACTAATACCTTTATGGGGGTAGGATCTTTATCAGCAGCTTTAAAAGATGAAAGTTTAGAAGATTCATTTACAATAACTAGGAAAGAAAATCCCCAAGGTAAAATATTTGCAAATTTAGGGGCTGATAAAAATTTGGAAGATACAAAGAAAGCTATTCAAATAATAGAAGCAGATGGTATACAAATCCATGTCAATGTTGCCCAAGAAATAGTAATGCCTGAAGGGGAAAGAGACTTCAGAGGTTGGATTAATAATATTAAAGAAATAATCGAAGGAGTAGGCAAGCCAGTTATAGTAAAAGAAGTTGGATTTGGTATGTCTAAGAAGGCTATTAAACAATTAATAGATATTGGAGCTAAGACCATAGACATATCTGGAACTGGTGGTACCAATTTTGCTCAAATAGAAAACTCTAGAAGAAGTAAAGATAAGTATGATTTCTTATTGAATTATGGAAATTCAACAGTAGCTTCTTTATTAGAAGCTCAAGATTATTTGTCAGATGTTCAAATAGTAGCATCAGCTGGTATTAGAAATTCAATGGATATCATTAAATCCTTATCATTGGGAGCATCTGCAGTCGCTATGGCAGGTAGGTTTATAAACTTAGTAGATAAGCATGATATAGAAGAAGCTATTCAAATAGTAGAGGAATGGAAGTACCAATTAAAATCAATAATGGCTTTATTAGGTGCGAAAAATATTGAAGAATTAAGAAAGACTGATATAATTGTCGGATCTGACCTTAAAGACTGGTGTGAAGCAAGAAATATTGACTATAAAAAATTAGCAAATAGAAATATATTTTAGTATAGAAAAACTCCGTAAAGCTTGAATGCTTTACGGAGTAAATTTTTATTATCTAACATATACGTCATACCAATTTGGTGAGCAGTTTCCACATCTGTCGTAAACTTTTCCTTGACCACCAAATGGAGTATTGATCACTGTTCCCTTTGGAATGCCATATCCAGCGGCTAAAACAATATATCCATTGCTATCAGCTACATATCCATTACCATTAACGTGTCTACCAGGTATTCTTAATCCACCACCAGGTAATACTGATTGTGAGTAGTATGTGAATTTATAACCACCCCATCTTACAACACCATTAAACTTAAATTGTCTTAGTGAATATAAAGCTGATGAACTTGAAGGACCACTTGCTGCTGGTCTAGCTTTTGTACCGACTTCAATTATCTTATCTACAGCTTCTTTTACAGTTTCTTTCTTCGCAAGTGTTCTATCATCTTCACCCTTATTTTCGTAAGTTTCTTTTACAAGACCATTTGAACCCTTTTGTACAACTTTGCTTTCGCCCTTGTACATAGAAGAATTATTTTTCTTTACTGTTTCAAAGTCGATTGATTTTTCAACAACTTCTTTTGAACCATAAACTGTAACTTGCTTCACTGGTTCTTCTATTATCTTAGTATCAACTTCCTTATCAGAGATTAATTCTCCATTGATAGAAGTTTTTTCTTTATTTACTACTTGCTTACCATCTTTACCTTCAGTTTTCACTTCAGTTTCACCATAAGCAAGGTCGAATGAATATTCTTTTTCTTCTTCAAATTCTACAATTTCTTCTACATCGTATTTTTCGATTTCAACATCATCATACTTAACTGCTAAGTTATCAATAATTTTAAATGTTCTACTTGGTGATACCAAGTCATTATCATCAGCAACTATACCTTGTTCCTTTAAGAAGTCTTCAACAGTATTTGTATAAGTGCTTACTTGGGTCATTGTACCCTTGTTTGTAAATTTAACTGTTTTTTCAGTGTTTGCAATAATTTCTAAATCATTTTTTACTTTATCATCTAAATTATTTTCAACCTCTAATTTTTCAAGGTCTAATCCTTCTTCCAATAAAGCTTCTCTAACAGTCTTACTTGAAGTTGTTACTTCTTTGATTTCATTGTTAATATTTAATGTGATTGTTTTTGGCATGGAAGCTAAAACAAATCCACTTGTGAAAACAAAAGCTATAACTGCTATAAAAGTAGCTATAAGTGTTTTGTTCTTTTTAATAAACATATATCTCCTCCAATTTCTTAACTTCCTATATATTAGAGTTTTTGAAATAATTTGTCAATATTTCTGTAATTATTTTGTAACTATTAGTAACTTTTAAATTAATTCATAATTACTGATTTTTAAACCTCGATGAAAGCTTGCAAATTAGCCAAATAAAAAAGACAAGCTATGAAAAGCTTGTCATAAAATATTACTTTTATTTAACAAATTACTATTTTACCATTATTTGCCTTTATATTTAATATTAAAATGTCCGAATTATCTCTGTCAAAATTCTTAATAATATTTAGATTAGGACCAATTTTACTATGTGAATTTATGGATTTGTTCTCAAATATAATAGGACGACTTTGGTCAATATTCGAAATTTTTACCATGGAATTAAAACCAGAAATAGATAAAGTCTTAGTCATTGAATTAATAGAACTGATATCTATACTTCCATTAGGATTGGTGATTTTTGTATTAACTGACTTTAATTCATCAAGTTCCAAGTTTGCGTTTAAGGCCTTTATAGCTAAATCATTTGTTGCAGTTTTGCTTTGCCTATAAGAACCATTTAGTAATTTGATATCTATTTTATGACTAGAGATATTATTAATATCAATAGGAGCATTTATATTTTCAACTTCCAACTCATTAGAAGTTATATTATAAATTTTTATATCATCATTTAGGCTTTTCACAAATAATGAATTTATAAAGTTCTTAGGAATTCTAATATCCAAGTTAATTTTAAAGTTTTTATGATTGGAAGATATATTATTTTTGAAGCTAAGGTCAAAGCTATTATTAGTATTTTTATAGCTATAAAAGTCTTTAACTTTATTTTCATATGATTTTTTATAAGCAAGATCTATATTAATTAAAATATTGTCTTCATCGTGGCCATATAAGTTGATAGGTCCATAAGGGTTATTTATTACAAAGTCTTTTTTATTATCAATTATTTCATCTATTGTATAAGATTCATTTAGGATAGGAGATTCGTCATCAGATTCTTCAATAAAACTTTCTTCAACATTTTCGAATTCTTCTGCCAATTTATCTTGAAAGTTATCCATAAAAACATTTAACTTTCCTAAAATATTTCCTACGGCTTGGGCTGATTTTTTTACAAAGCTATTAGAAGTATCTTCCCTTTCTTCTGTATTTTTTTCTGTTGTATCTTCTTGGTATGAATCTTGTTTTGTTTCATTATTTAAATCTTTATTATCTTTATCATCTTTAATTGCTTCTAATAGTTCTAAAGCTTCTTGGCTAGATATTTTCCCTTCATCTAACATATTTAATATTAAGAGTCTTTTATCATTCATGTTTGCCTCCGTAATTTTCTATATAACCATTATATAATATAGAAGATAAAAATGTCTTAATTATGTTATGATAGTTATATATTTTGAGGAGGATATGATGAATATAGTTATCGTAGGGGCTGGAAAAGTTGGTCAGGTCCTATGTCATGATTTAAGTCATGAAAATCATAATATTACATTAATAGAAATAAATTCAGATCTTTTAGAAGAAATGCTTAATGAACACGATATAAATGGTGTAGTAGGGAATGGCTCTTCCTATGAAATACAAGTAGAGGCAGGTGTTGAAAAGGCAGATATTTTCATTGCAGTAACAGACAATGATGAACTTAATTTGATAGCAGCAGTCTTAGCAAAAAATATTGGGGCAGAGACAACTATAGCCAGGGCTAGAAAAGAAGAGTACATATATCTAAATGGACCAGTTAGAAGGTCTCTAGGGATTAATTATATAGTTAATCCTGAATTAGAAGCTGCAGAATATATTAGAAGGCTAATCACTTTCCCACAAGCTATTTCTTATGAATCTTTTACAAGTAAAGATGAAGCTCCTATTGTGGAAATGAGAGTATCTCCTGATTCTAACTTAGTTGGTAAGATGCTTATACAATTTAGGAACTTATATAAAAATATACTTGTATGTGCAGTAGCAGATGGCGACAAAGTATTTATACCAAATGGTGATTATGCAATTAAATCGGGAGACCACTTATTTGTAATTGGCCCAATAGAAGAACTTTCTAAGTTGTTTTTAGAAAATAAACAGACTACAAAAGCCATCAAATCAATTTTTATAATTGGTGGAGGTTTGTTGTCTAGATATATTTTAAAAGTACTTAATGATACTAATATTAAAATAAAATTAGTTGAAAAAGATAGGGAAAAGGCTGAATACATTAGCTTAAATTTCCCAAAGGTTGAAGTTATAAATGATGATGGTACATCATCTAAAACACTTAAAGAACAAAGGGCTGATCAATATGATGCCTTATTTGCTCTTACAGGAATAGATGAAGAAAACATGATCGTTTCAATGGTAGCTCAAAAATATAATATTGGAAAAACTCTAACTAAAATATCTAGGACAGAATTAAATGACTTAGGTGACTTGATTGGACTTCAGTCGATTGTAACTCCAAAGAGGATAATTGCAGATAAGATACTGCAAAAAATTAGGGCCTTAGAAAATTCTCAAGGGTCCAATGTTGAGGCCTTATACAAAATGGCCAGTGACCAGGTTGAAGCTTTGGAGTTTATTGTTAAGGAAACTTCCAAGGTTACTGGTATTAAACTAAAAGATTTACCTATCAAAAATGGAAATCTTTTAGCCTTTATAAAAAGAAACAATGAAGTATTGTTCCCAAGTGGGGAAGATACAATAGAGGTATATGACAGGGTAATTTTAATTACTCAAAATGAAGGATTAAATGAATTGGATGAGATTTTACTATGAATATAAAAAAAGTAATTAAGACCATTTCAAGATTGCTATTGGTTGAAGCTTTGTTGATGCTTATTCCTTTAATAACAGCTTTTATATATAAAGAAAGTTCAACTGAAAAAATGGCTTTTGTATGGACTATACTTATATTATTAATAATAAATTTACCCTTGCAATTTATAAAAGTAGATTCGAAAAAACTATTCGCTAGTGAAGGATTTGTAATTGTTACAGGTACCTGGACTCTAATGTCGTTTTTTGGAGGCTTACCCTTGTACCTATCAGGACAATTTACTTCTCTAATTGATAGCTTCTTTGAGGTAGCATCTGGCTTTACAACTACAGGATCTTCAGTGTTGGCGGATGTTTCTGTACAGACTCCATCAATAATTATGTGGAAGGCCATGCAACAATTTATAGGTGGAATGGGAGTTTTAGTATTCGCCCTAGCCGTATTGCCAAGTGTAAGCAAGGAAGATATCCACTTGATGAAGGCAGAATCACCAGGACCAATATTTGGTAAATTACTATCTAGATTAAAAGATTCAGCAAGGATACTTTATACCATATATGCCTTACTTACATCAATATTGATCGTTGCCTTGGTATTGGCAGGTATGCCGTTATTTGATGCCATTACCCATGCCTTTGAAACAGCAGGTACTGGAGGATTTTCTATAAGAAATGGATCAGTTGCACACTATAACTCAGTCCTTATTGAAATGATAATAGGGCTTGGGATGCTAGCTTTTTCAATAAACTTTTCTCTTTATCACTTATTTTTAATTGGTAAAGCTAAAAACTTTTTTGATAATGAAGAATTAAAATGGTTTATAGGAATAGTGCTTTCAGCTATTTTGCTCATAACCATTAATATAAGCTCAGATTTGGGCGTATTACAAGCTTTAAGACATTCATTCTTTACAGTGTCTTCAACCATATCTACGACGGGGTTTTCTTCTAATGACTATACAACTTGGCCTTTATTTTCACAGATTATCATACTATCACTAATGGTAATTGGTGGAATGGCTGGTTCTACAGCAGGTGGATTAAAAGTAATCAGGGTATCAATGGCTAGCAAGTTGGCCTTGATTGAAATAAAGAAGCAAAGAAATCCTAAAAGAGTTATGAAAATGAGATACGACGGAAAGGTTGTGGAAGATAAGTATTTAAGGACACTTATAAACTACTTTAGCTTGTATGTTATAATTTTCTTTATTTTAATATTGAGTGTATCAATAGATTTACAAGACTTTATATCAGCCTTTTCAGCTGTAGCAACAACCTTTAACAACGTGGGACCAGGTCTTGGCAAAGTTGGACCGACATCTTCCTTTGCTATGCTCTCCAATTTTAACAAGATCTTATTATCTTTTGCTATGATAGCGGGGAGACTTGAAATATTCCCTATGATAATTTTATTTTCACCAGACACATGGAAGAAGGTATAGATGGAAAATATAATATTCGAAATATTTGATTTAGATGACAAGGGCAGAGGTGTAGCTAAAAAAGATGGCTTGGTTTATTTTGTTGACCAGGCTAAGCTTGGACAAAAAGTAGCAGTAGAAATTGTAAAAGAAAAGAAGAATTTCTGTGAAGCTATTATTAAAGATATTATAAAAGAATCTCCATATTTAACTTCTGATAATGTAGGAGAAGAAAATCTCTGTGGTGTTTATGAATTATATGATATTTCTTATGACAAACAGATAGAATTTAAGAAAGACAAGCTTATAAATCAGATAAATAGGATAGCTGGTGAAAATTTAGAAGATATAAAGTTTGTAGAAGCTGATAAAAAGCAAGGCTACAGAAACAAATTAGAATTAAAAGTTGATCCAAATGGTGATTTATCATATTTTTCAAGGTCTACAAATGACCATGTAAAAATCAACCAGTGTCTGATGAACACCAAAGAGATAAATGATATTGTACTTTTATTAAAAGATTTATTGAAACAACACGATATAAAGGGTTATGATCCAAGGACGAATAAAGGGCTTGTAAAAAATATAATCATAAGATCAACTTCTCTTGGGCAGACTATGCTTATCTTGGTCTACAACGAGAACTTTGACTTTTCAAAACTTGCAAAAGATTTGGAAGATAGTGGAAAAATAAATTCTTTTTATATAAGCAAAAACACCAAATCTAGAAACTATAAGATGCAAGATTTACAGCATATTTTTGGTGCTGAAAAGATACAAGAACAATTGGGGGATAAGACCTTTAATATTTCAGCCAAAGCTTTTATGCAAGTCAACAAGGATGTTTCCTATGACATCTATATGCAAGCCAAGGAATACTTGAAAGATATCAAACCTCAAATACTTCTAGACCTGTATAGTGGTATTTCTACCACTTCTATACTTTTTGCTGACCAAGTTGAAAAGATAATGTCTGTGGAGATCAACAAGGATGCAGTTCAAGATGCTAAAGAAAATGCAGCAATAAATAAGGTTGATAATATTGAATTTATAAATAAGCCTGCAGAAAAAGCTATAGAAGACCTTAAATTAAATAGGGAAAACACTACAGTTTTATTTGATCCACCAAGAAGAGGCTTAGATGAAAATATAATCTCTAAAATTGGTGATTCAAATATAGGAAATATTATTTATATATCTTGCAATCCAGCAAGCTTAGCCAGAGATATAAAAAGGTTTAAGAAATATGGGTATAAATTAATTGACATCATAGCTTATGATCAATTTGTAAATACACTAGAAATTGAAACTCTAGTAAGAATGAAAAGGAAGGTGAAAAGATGAATAAAGAATTAATAACTTATGATAAAGCAATTGAAACTATCAGAAAGTCTAATGATATTCAATTCATATATAAAAATAGTTTGTACAACCTAACCTTATTTTCTAGAAAATGGTATCTTGCAGCTACAGGAGAAGAAAACTTCACAAAAGAATTAGCAGATGGAAAAGATATAGATAAGCTAATAGATAAGTTAGATGAAATTTTGATAAAAGATAAAAAACTAAAAGAAATAATCAATGACCATTTATATGGTGAAGGTACATTGATTTTATTTGATAAGTACAAATAATAGTTTTAGGAGTTGTATAATGCATAAAAATTATATCTGGGACTTAGATGGTACGCTTTTTGATTCATATAAGGGCATAGTTGAAACTGCTTATCTATTAGCAAAAGAAAATGAACTTGAATTTTCTAAAGATGAAATATATAAGCAGGTTGTTGGTGACTCAGTAACTTCATATATAGAACAATTATCTGAATTAACAAAAAAGCAATATAAAGAATTAAAGTCCAGGTATTCTAAGATAAGAAAAGAAATAGAAAAAGATTTAACCAGTATCGATGGTGCCTATGAAGTCTTAGACGAACTAGCAAATAGAGGTGCCAAGCATTATGTATACACCCATAGGGGAGATACAAGCTATCCTTTATTGAAAAAGTTGGGTATGGATAAATTTTTCGAAGAAATAATTACCGCTGAAGAAGGATTTAAAAGAAAGCCTGATCCAGAGGCTTTGACTTATTTAATAGATAAATATGACATGGATAAAAACCAAACATATTATGTAGGAGACAGACACCTTGATGTGGAATGTGCCAAAAATGCAGGAATAAAGGCTATATTTTATATAGCAGAAGAAAGTTTTTTAGAATCCAAAGGTCAAGAAGATATATTGGTTTTCAGGCTTAAGGATATATTAAAATTTGATGAGTAAAACAGGCTTTGTATGAGCCTGTTTTATTTTGTTAACTTGTGAATTGGCGCAAAATTCAGGTGAAATTTAGATTTGAGCCAATCTCTTGGAAAAATATAGTGCAAATTTAGAAATAAGCTCATATTTGCGCCGTTTTCTATTTTTTCTCTTTGTGTAATAGCGCAAAACACAAGAAAGTTCTCGATTTGAGCCAATTTCTTGGTAAATTTTGGTGCATATTTGAAAATAAGGTTATATTTGCGCCGTTTTCTATTTTTCAATACTTGTGAAATGGCGCAAAATTCAGGAAAAATTTAGATTTGAGCCAGTTTATTGGTAAATTTTGGCGCATATTAGAAAAAAAGGTTATATTTGTGCCCTTTTCTATTTTTCAATACTTGTGAAATGGCGCAAAACACAAGAAAGTTCTCGATTTGAGCCAATTTCTCGGTAAATTATGGCGCATATTTCTAGATAATTATAAATTTGATTCAAAAAGCATTATTCATGTAAATAAATATCTTAATAAAAATTTACATAATAAAATAACGAAAAACTCATGTAAATAAAAATTCAAAGTAAATTTTACATGAACTTATAAAAATGAAGAGGCTGCCCATGGTGCAGTCTCTACTGATGTAAACTAAAATTTTATCTAACTTTAATAACAGAAGACTTTAATAGTAAGTTTCCAAAGCCATCTATCTTACCTTGGATATCATGACCATTAACTTCCTTGTCTAAAATTTGAATCCCTTTAACCTTGGATCCTCTTTTAATAGTATCTGAACCAAGTTTCAAGTCTTGACTTATAGTAGCTTCAGCGCCTTCATAAATTTCATTTCCTACCGAATCTCTTAAAATTAAAGCCTCATCCTCTGCCTTTAATGATTCTTCAGTCCATTCATAAAAGCACATAGGGCATACATATAAGTGTCCATCTTCATAGGTGTATGTTTCCCCACATTTAGGGCATTTTGGTAATGACATATAAAACTCCTTATAATTATATTCACTTCTAGTATACCATATACTAGATATATTGCTAATTCACTTATTTACACATTTCTAAAAAATATTTTTAGAATTATTCTAAATATGATAAACTAGTTTTAGTCAAAAATTAATATGTCCACGTAGCTCAGCTGGATAGAGCACCGCCCTCCTAAGGCGGGTGTCGGAGGTTCGAATCCTCTCGTGGACGCCATAAGTAAAGTTGCAAAATCTTGTTTAACAAATTTTGCAGCTTTTTTTATAATTTAGATAATTGGTCCTATCTTGTAAAATTTGATTGAGTACTTTAAGGCGAATTATGTAAATAAGTCCACAAAGTTTGTATTCTTTAGATATTTTTATTTCTCAAAATTTTTTTATGATTAATAAAAAAAGAACACCTACAGTTAGCCAAAAAAAATAGGGCCGACCTGGTGTTCTTAGATAGCTATCTAGATATATTATATTTTAAAATTATAAAATTAGCAAAAAATATCAAAAGTTACAAAATAAAATAAATGTTAAAATAGTACTTTACATTTCTCATTATAATCTTGTAAAATTCAAATAGGATATTGGCGAAGAATATCTGCCGTTCACGTGGCAAAAGCTTGAAGAGGTAGGGACAGGCAGTCCTACATATCCTAAAAATTATAAAAGTACATCTAAATCTAATAATTTGTAAGACATAGATGTACTTTTTATCTATTTAATCAAAAAGAAAATAAAGGCGACTGAGACCCAGTCCATAGAGATTACTCCCATTGGCATTTGATTGAGGCCACAATCACCTTTATTTTCATCTTTACTATACTGAATATAAATAACTTTGTCAAAACTTATAAAATAAACAAAACAATATAAAGTTCAAAACACTAGCAAAAAAAAAGTAAATATAATATAATGGTAATGACAAGTTAGAGATTTCTCATTTGTAAAATATAGGAGGACTTATGAAAATTTCAGAAAAGAAATTTGCACACCTAGAACAATTATCAGATAAAAACAATGTGATTGCAGCTTTAGCTATTGACCAAAGAGGATCAATGGAAAAGATGTTTTCAAAATTACAAGGTGAAGACCAAGCAAAGGCTATTAGTAGATATAAGGCTTTGGTTGCTGAAGAGTTAACCAAGTATGCTTCATCAATCCTTTTAGACCCAATTTATGGTTTAGAAGCTATTGACCATATTGACAAGGATGCAGGACTTTTAATGTCGTATGAAGTAACAGGTTTTAGAGATGACCACAGAAGATTAGACTTAATCGAAGGCCTATCAGTACGTAGAATCAAAGAAATGGGAGCTGATGCTGTAAAAATTCTTTTATACTATGATGTGGATGACTGCGATAAAAACAATGACATCAAAAAAGCAGCAGTAGAAAGAGTTGGGGACGAATGTGATGCCCAAGATATTCCATACTTCTTAGAAATTTTAACTTATGATAACAAGATTACTGACAAAAAAGAATTTGCTAAAGTTAAGGCTAGAAAAGTTAATGAAGCAATGAGAGAATTTTCAAAACCACAATACAAGATTGATGTATTGAAAATGGAAGTTCCTATAGATCCTTACTACACAGAAGGATTTACAGATGGTGAATTTGTAACAAGCAAGGAAGAAGCTAAACAAGCATTCTTAGACCAAACAAATGCAAGCCACCTACCATATATCTTCTTATCAGCAGGGGTTCCAATGGATATGTTTACAGAAACATTGAGATTTGCTAAAGAAGCTGGAGCAGAATTCCACGGGGTATTATGTGGTAGAGCTACATGGAAAGATGGCGTAGATATCTTTATTGAAGACCAAGATAAAGGTTTAGAATGGCTACAAACACAAGGTAAAGAAAATATTTTAAGCTTAAACAAAGTAATTGAAGAAGTTTCAACACCTTGGACAAGTAGGTTAGAAAAATAATTAAATAAGAGCCTGCCGCAAAATCTTTATATTTTGTGGCAGTTTTTTAACTTAAGAATGTTATAATTTATATATGATTATCACATTATAAGTTAGAAAGGGAGTAGATGAAAACAATACAAACTGTAGATATAGATAAAAAAATAGATATATGGGAAAAACCAGCAGGCTATTCTGAAAAATCCAAGCTAGACTATATGGATATAGATTATTCATACAATAGGTATGATGCAACAGTCCAATATGCTAGGGCGATAACCAATACAGAATATGTTGATATTTCAAGGCTAGGGGATACCTTCACCTACTTACATGAAATAAAGGGTGGCTATGAAAATGAAGAATTCACAGATATTCCTTATCTTATTCCTTATCCAGTTGAAGGCTCAAAAGAAGCTGTTATAGTCTTATCTGGTGGAGGCTTTGCCTATAAGACTATTGACGGGTCTGTTTCAGGAGGGAAGGCTATAGCTTCTAGACTTAATAAGGCTGGGATATCAGCATTCTTACTTCACTATAGGACAAATCCATATAAGTTTCCTATACCAATGCTAGATACCCAAAGGGCTGTAAGATTTTTAAGATACCACAAGGATGAATATGGTATTGATGAAGATAAGATATATTTGATGGGTTTTTCTGCAGGAGCTTATGCAGTAGGAGCCTTTGTAAATCAATACATGGGTAAAAATAATTTTCCTACTGACTATAAAATTGATGAAATTGATGGAGTAGATGATTCAGTAAATAAGGCTGCATTTATTTATCCTCAATTGACTTTCAATTACCATTTACCAATGCTTTCATCTATATTGGAAAAAGAAAAAATTGATAGTCCAAAAAAGAGAGCGAGTGTATTAAAAGACTTGGATTTAAAAGAGCATATAAGCAATACCTATGTATGGCAATTTATAGCTTATTCAAATAAGGACCATACTATTCCACAAGAGTCGGTAGAAGACTATATCAAAGCTGCCAAAGATGAGGGAGTGAATATGACTAGGATATTTATTCCTGACCAAGACCATGGTTTTTCAGATGACTTATATCTAGAAGAAATAGTAGCATGGCTTAAGTTTTAAAAAGCTTGCTATGTTTGTGAAAAGGTTTATAATAGATAGGTAAAGGTATTTACAAATTAATTATATAAAGGGAGAATATAATGAGCAAAATAGTTGTAGTAGGTGCTAACCATGCAGGTACAGCAGCAGTTAGGACTATATTAGATAAAAATGCTGGCCACGAAGTAGTTATATATGATAGAAATAGCAATATTTCATTCTTAGGTTGTGGTATGGCATTATGGATAGGAAATCAAATTTCTAAACCAGATGGACTTTTCTATGCAAGCAAGGAAGAATTTGAATCCAAGGGTGCAAAAGTCTATATGGAAACAGCAGTTGAAAGAGTAGATTTCGAAAACAAAAAGATTTATGCGAAAACTAAAGATGGCGAAGAAATTGTTGATACATACGATAAAATAATTTTATCAACAGGTTCAGAACCAATAATTCCAAATATTCCAGGACATGAATTAGAAAATGTAATGCAAGTTAAGTTATATCAAGATGCCCAAGCTGTAATTGAAAAAATAAAAGATAAAGACGTGAAAAATGTTACAGTTGTTGGTGCAGGTTATATAGGTGTTGAATTAGCAGAAGCCTTTGAAAGACATGGTAAAAATACCACTTTAGTAGATATGGCTGACACTGTATTATCAACTTATTATGATGAAGAATTTACAGATTTAATGAAAGAAAACTTATCTAAACACAATATAAATCTTGAATTAGGACAATCAGTACAAGAAATTAAAGGTGAAAATGGTAAAGTTACATCAATAGTTACAAATGAAAAAGAAATCGATACTGATTTAGTTGTCTTATGTATTGGATTTAAGCCAAATACAGTAATAGGTAAAGACCAACTAGAAACATTCAGAAATGGTGCTTACCTAGTAAATAAAAAACAAGAAACAAGCATTAAAGACGTTTACGCTATTGGTGACTGTGCTACAGTTTATGACAATACAATTGATGCTCCAAACTACATTGCTCTTGCATCAAATGCTGCAAGAAGTGGTATCGTAGGTGGTAGCAATGCTGCAGGTGTAGAATTAGAATCAAATGGTGTACAAGGTTCAAATGGTATTTCAATCTACGGATTAAATATGGTTTCAACAGGTATTACCCTTAAAAAAGCAGCTGCTTTAGGTATTGAAGTTGGACACACAGACTTTGAAGATACACAAAAACCAGGATTTATTGAAACAACAAATCCAACAGTAAAAATCAGAATTGTTTATGATAAGAAGACAAGAGTTATCTTAGGTGCACAAATGGCATCAGAATATGATATGTCAATGGGTATTCACTTATTCTCATTAGCTATCCAAGAAAAGGTAACAATAGATAAATTAGCTTTAACTGATTTATTCTTCTTACCACACTTCAACCAACCATACAATTACATTACAATGGCTGCAATATCAGCAGAATAATAGAAGATAAAAAAAGTAGGATGTTTGAGATAATCTCATATCCTACTTTTTTTTTGAGAGGCTGCATAAAATAGACTTTCAAATAGTAGGTAAATTATTGACGATAAAATAACAAAGATTTATAATTAAGTTAATAATACAATGCTTAATTATCAAAGATTATTATAGTAATACTTTAATATAAGAAGGAGGTAAGGATGAGAAAAAAAGTTATATTTTTATTGGCTTTACTATGTTTATTACTTTTACCAGCCTGCTCAAAAAGTAATATATCCCAAATAGATGAAGTTTATGAGAAAAAGTACGAGTATGCCTATGATAAAATTCCTTGGGAAAATTATGACTTAGATACTAAATTAGTAGATAAACTCAATGATATGGAACTCGCTTATGCATTTTTTAACTATCCTTTATTAAAAGATATTCCACTTTCTTCTAATTCTGAAGTAGTTCCTCCTAGAATTAGTCAATTAAAGATAATGAACAAATTGCAAGAAAAAAAAGATCCTCTATCAATTTTAATCAATTACTATAACAAAGAATTGGGTGATTTAAGGGAAGCTGATAAGAATTATCAGAAAAAATCTGATTCTAAGCTTATTTTAGATTCAATAAAAAATTATAATATTTTCAAATCTAAAGCTAGCAAGGAAACAAAAGAAAAATTAGAAACTATTATTTCTAAATAAGTTTTTGATGAATTTCCAGACCTAGTCTAACAAAGTAAAATGAAACTCTTCACTGCAGAAGTGACTTTAACATACAAGATACTCAATTTAAAAATGGTTCAATAATTTTCTTAGAAATTATTTCAAGGAAAATTGTTGAACCATTTATTTTTATTTTTTCTCATAAACTACATATTTATAGCTAATATTATCTTCATTTTTATGACTTTTACTTTCAGAAATTACTGTATAGTCATCTGGATCAAATCTTGGGAAGAAACTATCTGCTAGAGCAGGAAAGTTTTCTTCTATTTCAGTTACATAAAGTCTCTTAGCATGGTTTATAAATTGACTATAAACATTGTCTCCACCGACTATAAAAATTAATTCTTCTGGGTGGTTTTCAGCATAATCCAGTACTTCTTCCTTTGAATTCATAGTATAGGCATTTTCGAATTTTTCATTTGACCTAGTCAATACTATATTTTTTCTATTTGGAAGAGGCTTCTTATTAAAAGTATGGTAGGTCCTTCTCCCGCAAACAATAGTATGGCCATCTGTTGTTTCTTTAAAATATTTCAATTCTTCTGGTAGATGGTAAAGCATTTGTCCATCAATACCGATTGCCCTAGATTTCTCAGTGGCTGCAACTATCATATAAATATTGTTATACATTTATTCCTCCTATACTTATTAGCTAAATATTGTTTTATAAATTAAGTATACCCAAAAGTTTTGATATCAAAATATTTATAGCTTTATATTATTTATAAATAGTGGTATTATTGTTATGACACTTTGAAATATGGAGGACAGAGGATTAATGGACTCAGACCAGTTAGTTTATATATTAATATTTTTTGCTTGCGTGGCGATGTCAGCATTTTTTTCATCATCCGAAACAGCCTTTACTTCACTTAAGCGTGCTAAATTGGATGTATTAGTGAAACAAGGTGATAAAAAAGCGAAAAAAACATTGAAATTACACGATAGATATGATGACCTTTTATCTACAATATTGATAGGAAATAACCTTGTAAATATTACAGCTTCAGCTGTAGCAACAGTATTTTTTGTAAATATATTTCCACTATATGGGGCCTTGATATCTACAATAGTTACAACCATACTACTTTTGATTTTTTCTGAAATTTCACCAAAGCTAGTTGCAAAGATAATGCCGGAAGACATAGCTTTAAGATTTACACCAGTTTTAAATTTTGTTATGAAGCTTTTGTATCCCTTAGTGTTAATTATGGGAGCCTTACAAAATGCTTTGAAAAAAATCATTCCTAGCAAAGAAGAAGCTGAGGTTTCTGAAGATATTTTGCAACAGTATATAGATGTAGCCAAGGAAGAGGGATCGATAGAAGACGACGAGCATACCTTGGTAACCAAGGCTATGGACTTTGATGATGAAAATGTAGAAAATATTATCACACCAAGGGTTGATGTTATAGCAATCGATATAGACGAAGACGAAGATGAAATAGAAGCCTTGTTCGATGAATATTCCTATTCTAGGTTAATAGTATATGAAGAAACTATCGATAAGGTAATCGGTCAAATTCACGAAAAAGACTTTAATAAATATTTAAGAATGAAATTAAGAGGAAACCACGACCTTAAAATTAGAGATATCATTACAGAAATCTTATACATACCGGGTACTCTTAAGTTATCTGAAGCTCTTAAGATGATGCAGAAAGAAAAGGTTCATATGTCAGCTATCATTGACGAACACGGTGGTTTTGAAGGTATAATCACTATGGAAGACTTACTTGAAGAATTGGTAGGGGATATATGGGATGAGACTGATGATGAAGATAGTGAATCAAAAATTTCGGTGCAAAAAGGGTCTATAGAAATATCAGGAATGACAGACCTAGATGATGCCTTTGAATTTTTAGGCTTGCATGATTCTGATGACTTTTATTCAAATACCTTGTCAGGATTTGCTATTGAAATTTTAGATAAAATACCTCAAAAAGATGATTCATTTATCTACGAAAATTATCTATTTATAATTGAAGAAGTAGAAAATAATAGAATAGAGAAATTACTGGTTAAGGCGATTAAGAATGAAAAAAACTAGAAGGGAAACTTTCTAGTTTTTTGTTTTAATTATAAAATATCTAAATCAGATTTACTTATGATATTATTATATATAAGATTAGGAGGAGATATGACTATATTAAAATTAAAGGCTGCTCAAAAAGATTACTTATGGGGTGGCAAAAATCTTGTAGAAAAATTTAATAAAGAAACTAATTTAGATAAGCTTGCTGAAACTTGGGAAATTTCGGCCCATAAAGATGGGGTATCACAAATAGAAAATGGAGAATACCAAGGGAAATTGTTTACAGAATATCTAAAAGATATGGGAAATCAAGTAATAGGTAAGAACTATAATAAAGATAGGTTTCCTATACTAAACAAGTTTATAGATGCCCAAGACAACTTGTCTATCCAGGTTCACCCTGATGATGAATATGGTCTAAGCCATGAAAATGACTATGGTAAAACTGAAATGTGGTATGTGATTGATGCCAAGCCTGGCTCATATCTTTACTACGGATTAAATAAAGAGGTTAGCAAGGAAGAATTTACCCAAGCTATAGACCAAGGAAGTTTTTTAGACCTGTTAAACAAGGTGGAAGTTAAAAAGGGTGATGTATTCTTTATAGAAGCAGGAACAATCCACGCTATAGGAAGTGGTATTTTAATATATGAGGTCCAACAAAACTCAAATATTACCTATAGGGTCTACGACTATAAGAGAAGAGACAAGGATGGAAATGAAAGAGAGCTTCATGTAGACAAGGCTATTGAAGTTTCTAATCTTTCAGTAAATAAGACTTATAATTTTGAAAATGACAATGAAATAAATGATAACCTAAAAAGACTTGTAAAATCAGACTATTTCGATGTCCTCAAAGGGCAAATAAGTGATGAAATTTACAATATAAATGAAGACTCCTTCCAAGCCTTGACAATCATCGATGGCAGAGGCACAATTCAAATGGGAGAAGAATCTTTAGAATTTACTAAAGGAGATAGTTTCTTTTTACCAGCCCAAAATGGAAAGTATAAGATTGAAGGAAATGGAGAGTTTATCTTGTCTATGTTACCATGATGGGATGGGATAAAAATTTATTATGAAAGAATTAGATGTGAATGGGCGTAAATTTGCGATAAAAATTGCGAAATAGATTTATCTCGGAAGTACTTCATTGTGGACATTTGTTGTACAATACACGGTGGAGTTTTCTAGCTTGCGTATAGTTAGCTAACGCAAACCTAAAAATACGTTAAAGAGCAACGCAAAAGTGCAACGTAAAAAAATACGTTGCACTTTTGCGTTGTATTTGTTACTATAAGATCATGGAGGTGAGAATATTATCATGAGAGAAACATATAATTTAGAATTTAAGTCAAAATTATCAGATAGTTTTTTAAAAACAGTTAGTGCTTATGCAAATTATAATGATGGAATTATTCAATTTGGAGTAGATGATAGTGGTGAATCTTTGCATATTGATAATTTAAAAGAATTGACATTAAGGATAGAGAACAAAATAAATGATAGTATCACTCCAATTCCAGAGTATAATATCGAAATAGATGAACAAAATGAAATTGTCTTACTAAAAGTATATGAAGGTGAATTAAAACCCTATTTTTACAAGGGGAAGGCATATATGAGAAGAGATTCTTCAAGTCTACCTGTAGATGATAGAGAAGAATTAAAAAGACTTATACTAGAGGGAATGAACCAAGATTATGAAGATTTGCCATCTAAAGATAAGAACTTATCTTTTAACATTTTAGAAAGTGCATTAAAAGAAAAGATGAATATAGATAGTTTAAGTTTAGATATCTTAAAAACATTAGGATTATATGATGATAAAAAAGGTTATAATTTAGCAGCGAATATTATATCGGATGAAAATAATTATAAAATATTTGATATTGTTAAGTTTGGAGATAATATAAACGAATTTAAAGAAAGAATTATTATTGAAAATACTTCTATACTTAGTGCCTATTATCAAGCGATAGAAGTGTTTAACAGGTATTTTAAGTATGAAAAAGTTGATGGATTTGTTAGAAAAACAATTGAACTTATACCTGAAGATGCCTTCAGAGAGGCAATAGCAAATGCACTTGTTCACAGAGATTGGAGTATATCTGCACCGATTAAAGTTGAATTACATGATCAATATATCGATATATCATCTCCAGGTGGTTTACCTAAGGGAATAAGCAGTGAAGAATATATTAGTGGTCAAATTTCTATTCTCAGAAATGAGAAAATCGGAAGTCTATTTAATAGACTAGGGTTAATAGAAAAATTTGGAACTGGGATAAGAAGGATAAAATATTTATATCAAGGAAGAGCTAGACAACCCCAATTTCAAACTTATCCTAATTCAATAATAGTCAGACTTCCTATTCTTATTGATAAGGTAGAAGGAATAAGCAAAAATGCATCTATTATCCTACAAAAAATGCCTAGAAATAAAGAGATTAGTAGATTGGAAATTGAAAAAATATCAGGTTTTGATAAATACAAGACCCTTAGAGAACTAGAAGAATTAATGAGTGAGGAACTAGTTAAGAAAGTAGGACTAGGTAGGGGAACAAAATATATAAAGATATAGATAATAAAAAGCATTAAACATGATGTTAATATGATAGGGACTTAACGAAAAAGAAAAATAAGCAAAAGTGCAACGTAAAAAAATACGTTGCACTTTTTCGTTGTTTTTGTTACGTAAAGGATTTTGGATATAGATAATAAATGTTTAATTGAATTCACTATGATGTTTAAAATTAAAAAGTGGTAGATAAATGAAATAGAAATTTCTAAAAGCTGATTTAGATATATTTGATGAAATAAAAGAGTATTTTTATAATGAGATGTGAGTGGGGGAGTATTCCCAAATGCCTTATATTCTAAACAAGGAGAATATTATTTAGAAGCAAAAATTGCAAGGCTCATTTAACCTTGCAATTGTTATCTTTATTCACTTTTATCATCCTACCACTCACTAGCCCCAGCAGTACCATCATCATAAGGGTCTTCCTCAATGTAGCCACCTGCCGCTAAAGCTCTAGTATAGGCTGAATCGATATTTGAAATATCAAATTCTTTTACTATTTCAGCAAATTTTTCAAATCTTAATATTACATATTCTAGGTAATCGATAGTTTGTTCATCAATTAAAAATCCATCTTTGTCAAATTTCTCTAAGGCGTGAGATAGTAAAAATTCACTACCAGGGATTACAAAGGCTTCTATACCTGGTGCATTTAAGACTTCTTTTAAATGACTTTGTGCTTTGGCTGTACCTTGTTCAGTATATGAAGCGCCCAAGACCAAAACAGGTTTAGACTTAAATGGTTGTAGCTTGTAAGAGAACCATTCTAAAATTGATTTAAGTACAGCAGGAATGGTGTAGTTATGCTCTGGTGTAGCTATGATAACTCCATCTGCTTCCTCAATTTTATCATTTAATTCGATAAGTTTTGGATAGTCCTTGTAGTCCAAACTTTGGTTGAATATAGGTATACCACTTATATCCAAGATTTCTATATCTATTCTTCCATTAAATTTTAATTTAGCAAATTCTAACAACTTTTTATTATAAGATTTTTCAGATATAGAACCTGCTATTGCAACTAATTTCATTATTCAACCTCCCAGGTATCTTTATCGATCTTATCCCATTTGAAATTATCAAAGTCATGAATGTTAATTAGCTTTTCTTCTCTGGATTTATTAATCATTTCTGCAAATCTCAAGAATTCATGGAAGAGTTCTTCCATTTCTTGAATTTTTTCTCTGCCTCTTAAGTCACCCCAATCATCAAAGGCTTGAAGGGAATTACCCAATTGGTAGGTCTTATAAAATACTTGAGCATCTACTTCTGGAGATACAAGTATTGTCCTAAGAGCTCCTTGAGACCTTGAAGTACCTAAGTTTCCATAAGATGCACCTGTTATTAGTACAGGTCTTCCTGATAGGGGGTGGATCTTATATGATAGCCAGGAAATAGCATTTAATAGGGCTGCTGTAGGCATATGGTCATATTCAGCTGCTGCTATGATTATTCCATCAGATTCGTCTATTGCCTTTTTGATTTTGGCAACTGATTCAGGCATTTGATAATCAGAATGCACATCAAATATTGGTAAATCGTCTATTTCTAATATTTCTATGTCCGCTATATAGAAATATTGTGACTGTAGATATTCTAACAATTTTCTATTTGTTGACTTTGGATTATTTGTTCCAACAATAGCTGCAAATTTAGTCATGATATTCCTTTCTTCTTAAATATTTTTTAACACCTTGAGTGTATTTTATTGTATTGTCTTTATATATAACTATTATATCAATATTTTCTGTTTTTGAAGTTTTTTCTATGTCTTTAAAGTTTTTACCAAATAAGCGACTGGTCCAAATTTCACCATCTAAAGAAGTATCAGATATAACTGAAATAGAAGCCATATCACTTTTTATTGGGTAGCCGGTTTTTGGGTCTAGTATATGGTGGTAAATCTTTTCATCAGTCTCTAGTTTTCTTTCATAAATACCAGAAGTCACTATTGACTTGCCGTTTAGTAGTAGTTTCAATAAGTGATTTCCTCTTTTTTCTTTTGGGTCTTGTAAACCTATGTGAAAGTAAAGGTCTGGATTGTGAAGGGCGAGCCCCAGCACTTTTATATTGCCGCCTAGATTTACCATGGCAGACTTTACTCCAGATTTTTCTAAATAATCGATCAATTTATCTGCTATATATCCTTTTGCAAGGGCACCCAGGTCTATTTGCAAATCTTTATTTAATTTTTTTATCCTTTTATTTTCCTGGTCTAAAACTATTAATTGTGGATTAGTGTAGTCCAAGACTTGATCTATTTCTTCTTGACCAGGCACACTTGCATTAGAAAAACCTATATTCCACAATTTTACTAGGGGAGATATACAAATATTTAGCATGGAATCTTCTGGCAAGCTATGTTTTATCCCTTGGTCTATTAGATAAAATAAGTCGTCAGAAATACTTAAATATTCAAGAGATTTGTTTGCATTAAACTTGTATAACTCAGTATTTTTATCATACATGGAAAAAATATTATTGTAGTAGTAGAGTAAATCTACACATTCTTCTAAGATTTTTTCACTATAGTTCCCATAAATTTTAATGGAGATATGGGTACCCATTAAGTCTATTCTTTTTTCTTTAATTTTAGGTGAAATAAATTTATTCATATTTTAATTATACACCAATGGCTTTTATATGTAAGCCTATTGATTAGCCCAAGTTTTGTAATCTCTAAACTTGATATATATTTCATTGTCATATTCTATGATTGATCCCTTTGCTGGATACATAGGCATATCATCAATAATTTGTCTTAATTCATCATTAGTTGCTGAATAGTCTGGGTACCACATATTATCAACTTCATTTGGGAAGGCTGCATATCTTATTGGATATAATTTCCAGTACAAGTGGGCAACTACTTTTTTATCTAAAATTGTTGAAATTAATACATCCGGACTTGTATATCTTTGTGTAAAGCTATTTGTGATATCAGGATTACCTATAAAGTAAACTTTTTTATCTGCTTCATAGAAGTCTTCATTTTCAATTCTTGATAAGACCCTAGTTGTATAGGATAGGATATTGCTCTTATCAATTTCATAGGCTGTATAAGCCTTGTTAGCTAAAACTACAAAGTTAAATATACTTAAGAACAAGCTTAAGCAAATTATCCATCCAGCTATTATCTTTGCTGGTATTTTATTTGCAAAATATTCTACCAGTACGATAGATAAAATATAAAACACGATATATGTTTGTAGCATCCTTAAACCTATGGCTGAATTTGGAGCCATCAAATATATTAGGTTTATAAATATAGGTAGTAAGAAGAGTGTTAAGCTTGCTAAAACTATTTCCTTATTTTTGAGCTTGCTTATAGCATCGATAATCAAGTATAGGCAAGCTATAAAAAATAGTACATTTAAATATTTCAAATAAGAAAATTGATAGTAAGAATCTTTTATAAAGAACTCATAAAACTTAACGTAAGTATTTGGTATAGACTTGATCAAGTCTAAGATGCTCAATGATCCCATCTTATCTATATTTTGGTAGTCTGTTAATTCAATTTTCAATACATATTTAGTTATGATTACATAAGAGATGATTGCTATTAAATAATTGATTAGTGTTAGAAGTAAATTTCTAACAAACTTATCAGCCTTTATTTCTTTCCTTAAAAGTTTTACTAGATAATATACAACGATAGTCGCAAAACAAAAGGAGAAGTAAATCTGATAACTAGCAAGTCCTAATACTGTAAGTGAAATAGTTATTAAAGAAATATTTTCTTTTTTAATAAAATGGTACATACCTATAAAGGCTAAAAGGCCACCAAATGCGTAAGCATCATAACTATTTGAGTAAGGGAATAGGGCGGCATTAGAAGGAAAAGTAATCATCATTGCTGATGCAAAAAATATACTCAACTTACTTTTTAATTGAAATATATCAATCAAAATTGCAGTCATTATACCAGTATAAATGATAACTAAACAGCCATTAACCCAGGACATACTCAAATTAGAACTAATAGCATTACCATATTTCAAAAACCATCTACCAGAACTTGAAAAATCCATGTCGTGAACTAATTGCAAAAGGTCATCGTGGTTTATAAATTTATTGGTTAAGAAAAACATGTGAGTTAATACACCCACTACTAAGGTATATAAAAATGCCCTTTTTATATTTGAAGGTATCTTTTTAATCTTTTTATCAAAATATTTTGTAACTTCCATAAATAACTCCTTACTTAAAACATATTAATATTGTATAACATTTGAGGATAAAAACCTATTAATTGCAGAGTTTAACAAGATAAAGTTTAATTGATATAATTATCTTTAAGAAAAGGAGTATCATATGAAAAAAATATTGTTTAGACTACAAAGTTATTATAAGTATCAAGCAACAGATATAGAAAAACCTGTCATCAGATATATTTTAGATAACCCTAGAAAAGTAACTACTATGGATATATATACTTTAGCTAAGATAGGATATTGTAGTGCACCAACGATAGTAAGAATTTGTAAAAAAAATGGTTTTGAAGGATTTAAAGATGTAAAGCTTGCAATTATGAATGAATTAACTTTCAATGAAGAAATTTTTAGAAATAAATTTATAGATTTTGAAGGTGATGACATTCATAAAACAGTTCAAATCGTACTAAATGAAAATGTAAATGCTATTACCAATACCTACAATCTAATTGATTTTGTTGAATTAAACAAGATTATAGAGAAAATTGATGAAGCAAAAATTATAAGGCTGTTTGGAATAGGCGCTAGTTATTTAGTTTGCAAGGATTTTCAACAAAAATTAGAAAGGATAAATAAATATAGTATCTTACATGAAGATACTCATATGCAGTTGATAAGTGCATCAAATGTACAAAAAGATGAAATTGCTATAGTTATTTCTTATTCTGGAATGACTCAAGAAATTGTTAAAATGGCTAATATGATAAAAGATAATGGAGCAAAATTGATATCAATTACAAGATACGATAGTAACAAACTTATGAATTTAGCAGATTATAAAATGTTTGTCCCAAGTATAGAAGGTCTTCAAAGAATTAGTGCAGGGTCAAGTAGGATTAGTCAATTATCCCTTATAGATGTGATATTTAACGCATATGTAGATAAAATGAAACTTAAATATGCTGATAATATTACCAAAACAGGCCAGCTATTAGACAAGGAAGGATAGTTAAAATAATTACAAAGTGTGAAACTTTATTACAAAATTCTTTTTACCAATTGTAAATGTTTACGATTTCAAGTAACATATAATTAACAAAGTAATCTAGATTATAAATGTTGGATATTATGTCTTAAATTTTAAAGGAGATAAAATGAAAACAAGAAAGAGAATCTCTTCTATATTGTTATCTTTTGTACTCTTACTCACTAGCTTTTCAACAGTAAAAGCAAAAGATCAAATAGATGATATTTTTGTAAATAAAGGATACATAAGTTTACTAGATGATTTAATAGAGGCAGAAACAAATTATGGATTATCTGGTGCTCAATTAGCAGTTTATAAAGATGGAAAACTTATTAAAAATTCTGCTTATGGTTACATAAACAAGTATGAAAATATTAAAGATAAAGATGGCAACATTATTCCTGGAGAAAATAAAGTACTTGATGACAAGGACTTAGTGAAAGTTACAGAAGATACTATTTTTGACTTAGCAAGTAATACTAAAATGTATGCAACAGTTTATGCTATGCAAAAATTAGTTTCTGAAGGAAAAATTTCTTTGGATACTAAGATATCTGAAATATTTCCAGAGTTTTTAAATCATGCAAATGAAAATAATTGGAAAGACGAGATAACATTAAGAATGATTTTAAGTCATAGGGCTGGATTTGTACCATCTCCAAAATATCATGATGAAAATTATGATAAAGCAGATATGATAGAAAATGGCAAAAATGATTTATATTCTCAAAATAAAAAAACAACTTTTGAAATGGTTATGAAAACACCTTTAGTAAGAAAACCTGATACTGAATGGGAATATTCAGATGTAGATATGATGTTAGCAGGTTTTATAGTAGAAAAATTAAGTGGTTTATCTTTAGATCAATATGTCAAAGAAAATATATATAATCCATTAAAATTAAATGAAATTACCTTTAATCCTCTTAAAAACGGATTTAATAAGAATCAAATTGCTTCTACAGAAGTAAATGGTAATACTCGTGGTGGTAGAAGAACTTTTAATAATGTAAGAAGTTATGTTTTACAAGGTGAAGTACATGATGAAAAAGCCTTCCATTCCTTTGAAGGTGTAGCTGGACATGCTGGACTATTTGCTAGTGCAAAACAAATAGCTTATCTAGGTCAAGCTATGTTAAATAGTGGAGAATTGGATGGAGTAAAATTATTTGACCAAAAAACTATAGATTCTTTCATGGAAAGTTCAGAAATGAATTCACAAGCAGTAGGCGGATGGAGAAGAAAAAGTGAAGATGGCAAAGGAACCGTATGGTTCTCAAAATTTGCTCCTGCAGGAACAATAGGCCATACTGGTTGGACTGGAACAAATACATTAATAGATAAAGAAAATAATATTACTTTATCTTTAAACACCAATGCAAGAAATACACCAATTATGGGGCCTGGAGATAATGATTTTTATACAAAAAGAAGTAATGTTTCATCATATGGTTTAGTATCTGAATTAGTATATAGAGGATTGGGGTTAGGCCAAGATGAAATAGAAAGTCCAGAAGATTTATTAATAAGTTTAATCGAAAATAAATTAAATAAAGATGGATCTGAAGTAGATTTAAATGAAAAAGATGCATCCTATAGAAATGTAATTCGATCTTTAATTAGTGTTTTAGACTCAAGAAAAGATTCAAATACTAAACTTAATGAATACTATAATACAGAAAAAATACAAAAACTAATATCTTTATTAGGTGAAAGTCAAGATGAAGATTTAAAAGAAATTAGATTAATTAAATCTGAGGAAAGTCAAAAAGAAACTGAAAAAGAAACTAAAAAAGAAACTAAAAAAGAAATAGAAAAGGAAACTGAAAAAGAAATTACAAAAGAATCAAGCGAAGAAAACAAGAAAGATACGAGTGGTAAGAATAATAAGGAAGACAAACAAGTAATCACTGCAAAAGAAAAAAATCCTAAAACATCTGATAAGGGTCTATATTTAGAATTTACATCTTTATCTGCAATATTTCTTGTTATGTATATCGCCAATAAAAAGAAGATTAAAAATAAATAAAGTAGAAGGGAGGATTTATGGATTTAAAAAAGATCGATACTGAAAGAAACAATGTAGAGTCTCGAGATTTTAGTTCCATGTCCATTAAAGATAGCGTAAGTTTAATGAACAAGGAAGATATCAAAGCGGTTCAGTGTATAGAACCTGAAATTGATAAAATAAGTAAGGTAATTGAATATACATCCCAGGCTCTTAAAAACAAAAATAGAATTATATATATAGGTGCCGGTACTAGTGGTAGACTAGGAGTTTTAGATGCTGTTGAATGTCCGCCAACCTTTGGTGTTGACTATGATACAGTAGTAGGATTAATTGCAGGTGGAGAAAACGCATTTGTAAAAGCTAAAGAGGGGGCTGAAGATTCCTTTTCAGAGGCTGAAAAAGATTTGGAAAAAATAAATTTCACTAAAGGTGATGTATTAATAGGTATTGCAGCAAGTGGAAGGACTCCTTATGTAATAGGTGCGATAGAATATGCTAAATCACTTGGTGCGCATGCTTTTGCTGTTGTTGCTACAAAAAATAGTGAAATAAAAAACCATGCTGATATTACAATTGAAGTAGTTCCAGGACCTGAGGTGTTAACTGGATCAACCAGACTTAAAGCTGGTACAGCTACCAAACTTGTATTAAATATGATATCTACAATTTCAATGAAAGAAATAGGTAAGGTATATCAAAATTATATGGTAGATTTGAAGCTAAGCAATAAAAAGCTTTACCAAAGAGGTATAAATATATTAAGAGATATTACCTCATGTGATGAAGAAACAGCAATAAAGGTATTAGAAGCTTCAAATGGTCATGTAAAAGCTGGTATAGTTATGATCCTTCTAGGAGTTGACTATGAAACAGCTGTAAATAAATTAGACAATAATAATGGAATTATTGATGAAGTTATTCATAAGTAAAAGGAGCAATTTATGAGTATCAAACAATTATCAAATGATATATTAACTCATCTGGGAGGAAGAGAAAATATCATAGATGCAGAAAACTGCATGACTAGATTACGTGTAAATATAAAAGATACAAGTCTAGCAAACTACGAAGCCTTAAAAAACACTGAAGGTGTTTTAGGTCTTGTAGGAGAAGGTGAAACTTATGTACAAATAGTTTTAGGACCTGGAAAAGTTAGAGATGTTATCAATGAATTTAGAAAAGAAAATATTAAAGAAGTAAATACTGACGAATCTGATGTTGATTGGAAACGTAATAAGGAAGATATTAAGGGGCAAAGGAAAAATAATAAATTTACAGATGCTCTAAAAACAATATCTAACATATTTATCCCTATGATTCCAGCCTTTATAGCATCTGGTGTTGCTAATGGTTTAGGTAGGGTATTGAAAATTTTAATTGCCAATGGTACTTTACCTGAAACAACAGCAATGCTTGTTACACAAGGTGTTGTAGAATTAATTGGTGCAGGATTCTTATCATATCTAGTAATATTTACAGGTGTAAATTCTGCTAAAGAATTTGGTGTAAACCCAATGCTTGGTGGTATGGTAGGTGCTGCTGCTTTAGATAAAAGAATTAATAATATTTCTGAATTAATTGGTTGGTTCAATGCAGATGTACCAAATGATTCTATTTTATCTGCAGGAGCTGGTGGTGTTATAGGTGTTATTGTAGGAGTATGGATCTTATCAAAGATTGAAATAAAAGTACACGAAAAGATGCCTGCAGTATTAGACACATCATTTACACCAATTGTGACAATGTTTATAACAATTCCATTATTTATATTTTTAATAATGCCAGTAACTGGTTTCATATCAGTACAAATTGGTAACTTAATAGGATTCTTTGTAAACTCAGAAAACACCTTAGTTTTAACATTAACAGGTTATGTATTGGCAGCTACATTCTTGCCATTAGTACTATTTGGACTACACAGAGGGCTTACACCTATATATACCTTACAAATCGATTCAGTTGGATACACAAAATTATTCCCAGCTGTTGCTATGGCAGGTGCAGGACAAGTTGGTGCTTCATTAGCCTTATATGTAAAAGCAAAAAGATTGAAAAAACAAAAATTACAATCAGTAATTACTGGTGGTTTACCAGCAGCTATCTTAGGTATTGGTGAACCATTGATTTACGGTGTTACTCTTCCATTAGGTAAACCATTTATCACAGCTGGTTTAGGTGCAGGCTTTGGTGGTGCCTATGTAATGTTTAAGGGAGTTGGTTCTACAGCATTCAGCCCATCAGGTGTTTTAGCTGCAACTCATATATTACCAGAGTTAGTATTACATTATTTAATTGGTTTGGTAATTTCTTATATAGCAGCTGCAATAATTACTTATATATTTATACCAGATGAATTAATTGAAAACTACTAAGAAGGACAAAATGTTTGATTTACACATGCATACAAAATTTAGTGATGGCATATATAATCCTGATGAATTAGTTGAAAGGCTAAAAAAAGAAGGAATTACTTTATTTTCAATCACTGACCACAATCATTCTTTAGCATATGAAAAATATGATAACTTTGATCTTAATTATATAAAGGGAACTGAAATCGCGACTTCATATGATGGAGTAATCATAGAGATTTTAGGATATAAGGTAGATGATAAAGTTATAAATGAGTGGTATAGAGATTTTTATTCTGCTGACAATTTAGCTAGAATTGAAAACCTATTATTTAATGATTTAAAGGAAATATCTAAAGAAAATGGTTACCAAGTAGATCAAAACTTAGAAATGGAGAAAGTAGAAAAAGGCCTGTCTAAAAAGACTATTTATTATCATCTTTTTGAAAAATATGATGATTTTGAGTTTAAGACTTACAAAGAGTTTTTTAGAAGAGGCTTAAGTAATCCAGAAAGTCCATGGTTTTTAGATGAAGGAAGAACTTATCCATCAATTAAAGAAGTTATAGATTTGATACACAAGGCAGGAGGTGTAGCATTCTTAGCCCATCCATATGAATATGGTTTTGATAGTTTTGATGATTTATTTGAAACTATAGTCGACTTAGGTATAGATGGTATCGAATGTTTTCACCCTAGTTGTGCTATGATTAATAGTGTAAAGCTTGCTAAGTATTGTGTTGAAAACAAACTTTTAGGAAGTGGGGGAAGTGATTTTCATAGTGATAAAAGACTTGTACCACTTGGAGTTCATATTAATAAAAATTTATTTGAATTTGAATGCTTTGATTGGATAAGAGAATTATTATAAAATTAGAAGCTGGCCTCTATATAGAGGTCAGCTTAATAATATTTAAGGAGATTATTTAAAAAAATAATATGTATAAATTAACAGTAAGTGAAATTTTTATAAGACTATTATTAAGTATCTTATTTTCTGGATTGATAGGCCTTGAAAGAGAAAAAAATAATAGTAGTGCAGGATTAAAAACCCATATACTTGTTAGTATGGGGGCTACTATAATTGCTTTGATACAGATAGATGTAATGAGTTTCGTAGCTGCTAGTCCAGAATCAAATATTAGAGTAGATGCTGTAAGACTAATAGCTCAAGTTGTCAGTGGTATAGGTTTCTTAGGGGCAGGTACAATATTGACAACTAAAAGAAGTATAGTAGGACTTACCACTGCTGCTTCCATTTGGGGGGTTTCAGGTATAGGTTTGGCTTTAGGCATGGGATTCTATGAAATATCAATAATAGGATCTTTGTTGATACTAGCTGTTTTAGTTGGATTCAAAAGAATATTTGTTGTACATGGTCCACAGCAAGTACTGGTAAAATTTTTCCAAGAAAAAGAAGTAGAAGACAAAATTAAACAATTAGTAGGAAGTGTTGATGAAAACTTTGAAATATTAAGTATGAAGACTGAAGTGCTTAAGGATGAATTAGTAAAGACACAAATATATAGGCTAAAACTAAAAAGACATATGCAGTTTTCTGATATAGTGACATTGTTATCTTCTATAGATGAGGTTTTAACTGTAGAAACTACAGAAGTTTCATAAAGAAGGGGCTGTTGTATAAGTCCAAACATAAAAAAGATAAGAAAGTTAAAAAAATTGAACTGTCCCTTTTTTGGGACAGCTCATTCAATCTAAATTATATAATAATTAAATATCTAAATTATATCCTTGATCTCTAATAACTCTAATTATCTTAGATCTATCAATTCTTTGAACTTTATATTTATCCTCTACCTGTTTAGTAAATTCATCAAGAGGTTTCTTTTTAACCCTTAAATCATAGTATTTAGACATTTCTTTATCATAATCTTTTAAAAGCTTATGATAGTCATCCATTTTTTCATATCTATCTTCAAATATTCTAAAATCAGCTTTCATTCTTGGTTTTAATTCTGGTTCTTGATCAGGATAACCAATACCCATACCCACAACGGGGAAGGTATTTTCAGGGAGCTCTAATATTTCTACAGTCTTTTGAGGATTATTTAATATAGAACCAAAGTATACTGCACCTAAACCCATTGATTCAGCTGCGTTCATTACATTTTGTGCCATGATAGCAGCGTCTGTAAATGCTTGGAAGAATTTATCAGCATCATTAGAAAAATTATCTTCATCTAGATTTTCTCGATAAATTCTATCATTTCTATAGTTATCAGCTACAAATATCCAAAGTTCTGGAGCGGTAGCCAAGTACTTCTGAGTAGATACTTCGACTAATCTTTCTCTCTTTGCAGGATTTTTAACTCTAATAATTGAAGCATATTGCATACCCTCTGATGTAGATGTTCTAATAGCTACTTTCTTAAGAGTTTCTATTATTTCAACAGATAAAGGCTCGTCCTTCCATTGTCTAATTGATCTATGATCAAGCATTCTTTCAATAGTCTCATTTTTCTTCATTAATTCCCTCCTTTATTACTTATTTTTGATGGTATAAGTGAATAAAATATAAAAACCATAGCTACTAGTATACCTATTTATATCTTACATAAATTATATCATAAACAAAAAAGACTCTTTAATGACAAGAATCCCCAAAAGTTAGTTTTAAGTCCAATTTTTATTAATTTGGAAGAAAAATTTATTGTGATATGGTTTGATCATAATGTTATAATAAGCATGAGAAAGGAGCTTTTTATGTATGGTGCGATAGAAGCTGGTGGAACTAAATTTGTCTTAGCCGTAGCTGACGAAAAATTAAATATATTAGATAAAAAGGTTATAGCAACTAGGGATTCTGAATCTACTATGAGAGATGTTTTCAATTTTTTTGATTCCTATAAAAACTTAAGATCAATCGGAATAGGATCATTTGGTCCAATAGATGTTGTTAAGTCTTCAAAAACTTATGGATATATAACTAGTACACCTAAAAAAGGATGGAGAAACTTTAACTTCCTTGGAAGCATGAAAGACAGATATCAAATCCCTATTGCTTTTACCACAGATGTCAATGCTGCTTGCCTAGGAGAAAATATACTAGGAAGTGGTATGGGGCTATCATCATGCCTGTATTTAACTGTTGGTACTGGAGTAGGTGGAGGCGCCATAGTGAATGGTGAGTTTGTCGAAGGATTTGGACATCCGGAAATGGGTCATATACTTATTAAAAAAGATCCAGTTGATGATTTTGAAGGAGTTTGCCCTTATCATGGTTCATGTTTGGAAGGTTTAGTATCTGGCCCTAGTTTACAAGCTAGATATGGACTTTCAGGAAAGGATATAGAAAAAGACCATGAAATATGGAATATCTTAGGAAGTTACCTTGCTCAAGCTTTAGTTAATTATACTTTGATTTTAAGGCCAGAGATAATTATATTGGGTGGAGGGGTAATGAAGCAAAATCAATTATTTGAAAGCATTAAATATAATTTTGAAAAAATGATAAATAATTATGTTACTTACCCTGACATAGATAAATACATAGTAAGGCCAGAACTGGAAGATAATGCAGGTATAATGGGAGCTTTATTGTTAGCGGAGAGGGAATATAAAAAATAATTTTTTGAATATGTAATAGGTGAATTATGAATGATAGACAAAAAAACATATTAAAAGAATTGATAAATAAAGAATATAAATTAGTAGAATTAGCTGATATCTTTGGAGTATCTGACAGGACAATAAGAAATGATATAAAATCATTAAATGAATTTTTAAAAAAATATGATTCTGAAATTATCATAAAAGATAGAAAATGTATATTTTTAACTTCTAATAATTTTTTTGTAACGAAACTAAAAAAGGATTTAATCTATCCTAAAAAATATAATTTTAATGAGCCAAAAGATAGAATAGTTTATTTGAAATTAAAATATTTATTTGCGGATAACTATATTAAACTAGATGATATTATAGATGAGTTATTTGTAAGTAAGTCTACAATTCAAAACGATCTTATTGAAGTTAAAAATGATTTAAGTAATTATAACTTAAATTTTGATTATAAACCTAATCACGGAATGAAAATAGTGGGTAAAGAATTTGATATAAGAAAATCTATATCTGACTTGATATATAATACCACTAATGCATACAAGATGATGCGTTTTAGAGAAGAATTATTTAATTTTGATAAAGTTGAAATAAATACTATTCATAATATTGTAGTACAAAATATTTCTAATACAGATACTCAACTATCAGATCTAGACCTATATAATTTAACTATGCATCTGGCAATATCTATGAAGAGAATAGAGAAAGGTATACACATTAATCAAATTATTTCAAAGGGATTTTCTAACAATAAAGAGCATATTATAACAAAATCAATTATTTATGATTTAGAAAATGAATTTAATATAAAATTTCCAGAAGAGGAATTATATTATATAACTATGCATTTAATGGGAACAAGATTAATATATAGTGATGTTGAAGAAAATATTATTAATGAAGTTAAAATGAATGAATTAGTAACTAATTTAATTATTAATATTGAGAAAGCTCTAGACATTAATTTATCAGGTGATACAGAACTTTTCTGCGGGATTTTAACACATTTATATCCAGCTATTTATAGGATGAAAAATAATATGAAAATAAGAAATCCTCTTTTAAATTCTATAAAAAATAATTATTCAAATATTTTTAGTGCATGTTTGAATTCTTGCAAAGAAATAGAGGATTCATTTAATATTAAATTAAATGAAGACGAAATTGGCTATCTTACTATTCACTTTGGGGCTGCAATAGAAAGATTAAATTTAAAGAACCCAAAGCTTAGAGTACTTATTATTTGCACTACTGGATTAGCAAGTTCTCAGTTATTAACCTATAAAATAAAAAACAGATTTAGTAACAAAATATCTATAATAGGCACAACCCAATATTATAATTTAAGTGAATATAATGCTAATGACTATGATTTGATTATATCAACTATAGCCTTTAACAATAAAACATCTAAGCCTCATATTGTTATTTCAGATATATTTGATGAAAATAGCTTTACTGAATTAAACAAATACTTGGAAAAATTTGATAATGAAGAAAAAAGTGTATATTTAAATCTTGATGATATACATCTAAATATTGATTTTAAAAATAAAGAAGAGTTAATAAAATACTTATGTTTTGAATTAAATATTGACGAATGCGAAAAGAATATGCTATATGAATCAATATTAGAAAGAGAAAAAATATCTGACACTGATTATGGTAAGATGGTGGCAATACCACATCCTATAAAACCTATTACTGAGAAAACATTTATTAGTTTAGGAATTCCTAAAAATGGTATCAATTGGGGTAAGAATGATGTAAGAATTATTATCTTATTATCCATAGGAAAAAATGAATCTAGAAATTTAGAAGACTTATATGTAAAACTGCTTAAAATACTAGATGATGATAATTATTTAAATCTAATATTGGAAAGTAGTGATAAAAAACAAATATATAAATTATTGAATTTTTAAGAGCTTAATACAAGCTCTTTTTTTATAATATTTTTTTTCATAGAAAATGAAAAAGATTACATTAACAAATTTAGGATTTCATTTAATAATATAATTAAATGATGATTATTTAGAGGGAGGGAGTATGAAAGATTCATTTACTTATGAAGATATAATAATGACAATAATAGCCCAATCAGGGGAAGCAAGAACATATTCTATGGAAGCTATAAAAAAAGCTAAAACAAATGAATTTGACATTGCTGAAGAATATTTAAAAAAGGCGAACGATTGTTTTTTAGAAGCACATAAAGTTCAAACGCAAATGATACAAGATGAAATTAACAATAAAAAACATGAAGTAACACTTCTAATGGTTCATGCACAAGATCATTTAATGAACGCTATGACTGTTAGAGAGCTGGCAGAAGAAATTATTTCATTACATAAAAAACTTCAAAAGGATTAAACTTGAAAAAAATTTTAATCATATGTTCAGCAGGAATGTCAAGTTCTCTGATAACAAGAAAATTAAATGAAAAATTTAATATAGAAAAATTAAATTATATTGTAGAATCCACTTATTTATCTGAAAAAAATAATATTGAAGATAGGTGTTATGATTTAATTTTGATAAGTCCACAAATTAAAAGATATCGACAAACAATTATTGAAAATATAAAATTTGACAATTATATTTGTCTCGATATTCCAAGTGATCTATATACATTGACTGATGAAGCGGTCAATGGGTTGGGTGAATTAATTATGAATAATTTAAGTTCGAATGAGCAAAGTTATAAAAGAAATATATTAAATAAAAATCAAAAAGGAGGTAGTATGAAAATTTTGTTAGTATGTGCTGGTGGTTTTTCAACTAGTATATTGGTAAATAAAGTCGAAAAATGGGGAAAAGAAAACAACCAGGATATTGAAATACAAGCTGTAGGTAAATCAGCATATAGTGATGTTTGGGAAAAATATGATTGTATACTACTAGGACCACAAATTGGATTTGCTAAAGATGAAATACAATCAAACGTATCAATACCAGTAGAAAATATTGAACCTATGGTCTACGCTTTAGGTGATGCGGAAGCAATTGTTAAACAAGCTAAATCAATTATAAAATAGGAGGATAATATGCAAGAAGGATTGAGAAAATTTGCGAATAGTAAATTTATTGAAGGTCTAAGGAAATTAAGTGAAAAATTTACAAATAGTCCAGCTATGAGTACCATATCTACGGGGATGTCATCAAATATGGGAATTATTTTATTAGGTGCCATAATACAAATAATAGTTGCTTTAGCTGGATTAATATTTAAGATAACACCAGAAGATAGAATATATCAACTGTTATATATGCCATACAATTATACTATGGGTATTATAGCTATATTCATGGCATTTTCACTAGCTTATAATTATACTATAAAAATTAAAGCAGGATCACCTGTACAAGCAGGTTTTATATCAATTATCTGCTATCTCATAGTTGCTGCACCTATTCAAGTTGTTGCAACTGAGACAGGATCTATGAATGTGATAAATATTAATAATCTTGGAGCACAAGGTTTATTTGTTGCTATAATAGTGAGTTTAATTTCTGTAAGAATCACTAAGTTTGCACTAGATAGAAATCTAGTTATAAAATTACCTGATGTAGTACCAACAGGCGTTATAGAAGGTTTTAATGCGATTATACCAGGAGCTATAAATATAGTATTTTGGTATGGATTAACTATATTAATCGGATATTTATCTGGTGGGGTATATACATTATCTAGCTTAATTGTTGCGATTTTAGGTTATCCAGTTAAATATTTAGTAAGTCCATTAGGTATGGCTGTTATAATTTTGCTAGCTCAATTTTTCTGGTTTTTTGGAATACATGGTACAACCGTAATATTTTCTGTTATGTTGGTTCCGTTAATAACAGCATATACTACAAACTCAGAATTGGCAGCGCAGGGTTTACCTTTAGTATTTAGTTCTGTATTTTTATTTGGAGCTAACGGTGTGGTAGGTGGTGCAGGTAATACATTACCTTTAGTTTTAATGGGATTGAAAAGTGAATCTAAGCAAATAAAAGCTGTATCAAAAGCGTCACTTATACCTAGTTTCTTTAATATAAATGAACCTGTAATATTTGGTTTTCCAATAATGTACAACCCTATACTATTAATTCCATTCTTATTAGCACCAATTGTGTATATGGGATTCTTATGGTTAGCATATCACTTTAATCTAATTGCTTTACCTCATATATTAATTTTTTCTATTTTACCAATGGGGCTAAATACATTTATGCCAACACTAGATTGGAGAAATGCAATAATGCCTTTCTTAATGATACCTGTAATGTGGCTAGTTTGGTATCCATTCTTCAAAATATATGAAAAAGAGTTAATTGAAAAAGAATTATCAGAACAAGAACATAAATAGAAAAGTAAAAAGAAAGGAGAAAATATGTCACACACATTAGGAATATCAGTATATCCAGATTTAAGACCCTTAGATGAAATAAAAGAATATATAAAACTTGCTTCAAAATATGGATTCAAAAGAATATTTTCAAGTATGTTTTCAGTTGAAGGAAGCAAGGAGGAAGTTTTAGATTATTTCAGAGAATTAATAGAATACGCCCATGAATATAATATGGAAGTGGACCTAGATGTAAATCCAGGACTATTCAAAAGACTTGGTGCTTCAGAAGATGATCTATCAGTTTTCGCCGATATTAAGGTTGATGTCTTAAGAATGGATCTTAGTTATGGTGGGGAAAAAGATTATCAACTAGTAAAAAATCCTTATGGTATCAAAATAGAATTTAATTCATCTCCAAAAATTGTGAAAGGACTAGTTGATGCAGGTGCCAAAGGCGATGAATTTATGGTATGCCATAACTTTTATCCTCAAAGATACACTGGTCTTAGTTGGAATAGTTTTTTAGAAAAAAATAAAGAAATGAAGGAACTAACAAATGTAAATATAGGTGCCTTTGTAAGTTCTAATAATCCTGAAACTCATGGGGTATGGGATTCGAAAGATGGCTTGCCAACTGTTGAGAGATTAAGAGGTCTACCAATAGACTTACAAGCTAGGGTTCTATTAGCAACTGGTATGGTGAATGATATTCTAATTGGAAATGCCTATGCTACAGAAGAGGAGCTAAAAGCCTTATCTGAAGTAGTTAAAGATGATAACATAAACACAGAAAGACCAATATTAAAGATGTTGGTTGAAACTGGAACTATTAATCTAGACCAGCTAAAGGTGATAAGACTTAAACCTGAAATTTGCCCTGACATATCTGAAACAGAAAAATCTGTTATATTTGATTTTGAACCTCACATGTCTTTAGGAGATAATTCAGAATGGATGTGGAGATCAAGAATGTCAAGATTAGATCCTGACTTAGTTATAGAACCTAGAAAATATGATAAAGAATACTTCGAAGTAGGCTCTATAGTTATGGTTAATGACAATTATAAACACTATTCTGGAGAAGTTCAGATAGTCAAAGAACCTATGGAAAATGATGGTGAAAGAAACTATATAGGTAGAATTTCAGAAGAAGAAAAAATAATGCTAGAATTATTGGATGATATAAGCATTGTAAAATTTTTGAAGTAAGATGATAAAGGGACCCTTCGGGGTCTTTTCTATTTATTACAAAAAATTATTAATTTCATTTAAACATTACATACAAACCAAAGAATATATATGCAAAATAACCAAGTAATTAACGGCTATAAAATGGTTAATAATTTATATATACACTCATTATTCATTTGATAAATTTGTGATTAGATAACTATATATTGTATTGTTCGTAATATTACAACACTATATAAGCTTTAATTATGAAATCTCTTAATATACAATATAGTTAGTTTTAATTTGCTTATAGTTCATTTTTTAGTTAAAATTATATAATAATAATGTAAAAAATAGGAAGGGTGAAGTGATGTCTAAAGAGATTAATTTATATACCAATACAGGTTGTAGTAAATGCAAAATGTTAAAGAGATGGCTTGAAATGAAGGGTATATCTTACCAAGAGTTAAATATAGGTGAAGACGATAAGGCCCGTCAAAACTTGATAAATAAAGGGTATAGACAACTTCCTCAAATTGAAATTGATGGGGAAATAGTTGAATTTGTAGAATATAATGATATCTTAGAACACATTTAGGAGTTTGTGATGATAAAGACTGTTGTTAAAAGAAATGGTGAAGTAGTTGATTTCAATAAAGAAAAAATTATTATAGCAATCACAAAGGCTAACCATGAAACCGAGGAGATGTCTACCCAAGACATACTTGATAGTGCTAACCAGGTTGTAGAAGCCTTTGACCAAGATAGTGTTGATGTTGAAACAATCCAAGACAAGGTAGAAGAAGTATTGATGCTTAATAAGCATACCCGTACTGCTAAAGAATATATTCTTTATAGGGAAGAAAGAAAAAATGAAAGAAAAAGAGATATATTTAAACCTAGAAAAAATCTAAAACCATATGAATATCCAGAACTTGAAGCTTATAAAGAAGCTATCCAGCATTCATACTGGTTACATACAGAGTACAACTATACTTCAGATATCCAAGACTATAAGGTAAATGTAGAGAGCCACGAAAGAACAGCTATTAAAAATTCTATGCTAGCTATAGCACAAATTGAAGTGGATGTTAAAGAGTTCTGGGGAGACTTATACAAGAGACTTCCTAAACCTGAGCTTGCTAATGTTGGCCATACTTTTGCTGAATCTGAAGTTAGACATAGTGATGCCTATGCTCATTTATTAGAAATATTGGGATTGAATAATGAATTTGAAAAGATAGAAGAAATACCAGCTCTAAATAGACGTGTAAATTACCTAAGAAAACACAACGAATATGCAAGGACTGGAAATGATAGAGACTATGCTATTGCTATACTTCTATTCTCAGCCTTTATTGAACATATATCATTATTTAGTCAATTCTTAATAATTATGTCATTTAACAAGTATAAAAACTTATTTAGAGGTATTTCAAATGCTATTGAAGCTACTTCTAAAGAAGAACAACTCCATGGTGAGTTTGGTGTAGACCTCATAAATACTATAAGAGAAGAACGACCAAAATGGTTTGATGATGACATGGCTAAGGACATTTATGACCTTGTAAATGAAGCTTATGAATCAGAGCATGAAGTATTGGATTGGATTTTTGAAGAAGGTGAATTAGACTTTATGCCAAGATATACAGTAGAAGAGTTTATTAAAAATAGATTAAATAATTCTTTAGAAGCAATAGGCCTAGAAAGAATATTTGAAGTAGATGAAAAAGAAGTAGAAAAAACAGATTGGTTTGATGATGAAGTTGTTGCAACAAAACACGTTGACTTCTTTGAAAAGAGATCTGTTAACTATACCAAGAGATCAAGAAGCATCACAGCAGATGATCTATTTTAATCATTAGGGGAGACGAAGTGAGAAAAGATTTTTATTGGTTGACCGACAATAGCCGCCTATTCCTAAGTCGTGGCTATTTAGGTGAAGGACAAACCGCTGAAGAAAGATTAAGACAAATAGCTGAAGTGGCTGAAAGTAAATTAGGAATTGAAGGCTTTGCTGATAAGTTTTATGGTTACCTAGGCAAGGGATATTATTCCTTATCCACACCAGTATGGACCAACTTTGGAAATAATAGAGGACTTCCAATTTCATGTTTTGGATCCTATATTTCCGATGACATGGGTGGTATCCTATATTCATCAAGTGAAGTAGGAATGATGTCAAAATATGGTGGAGGTACTTCAGGTTACTTTGGAGATGTTAGAGGTAGAGGAGAGCCAATAACAAATAATGGTGTATCCTCAGGAGCTGTTCACTTTATGAAGTTATTTGAACAAATGACAGACACTGTAAGTCAAGGGTCTGCTAGACGTGGACGTTTTGCTCCATACCTACCAATTGACCACCCGGATATAGATGAGTTTTTAGAAATAGGTACTGAAGGTAATGAAATTCAAAACCTTAACCATGGGGTGACAGTATCTGATGAATGGCTATTAGGCATGATAGGTGGCGATGCTGATAAAAGAAGAACATGGGCTAAACTTTTACAAAGACGTGTTGAAATGGGATATCCATATATATTCTTTACAGATACAGTAAATAACAACAAGCCTGAATGGTACAAGGACTATCCAATAACACATTCTAACCTATGTTCAGAAATTGCCCTACCAAACAATGAAGAATGGTCATTTGTATGTAACTTATCTTCTATGAATGCCTTGCATTTTGATGAATGGAAGGATACCGATGCTGTAGAAACTATGATATTTTTCCTAGATGCAGTAATGGATGATTTCCTAGAAAAATTAGAAAAATTAAGAGATTCTGACCATAGGGAAGACCAAGATGCCTTCTACTTCATGAGAAAGGCCTATAAATTTGCTTTAGAGAATAGAGCTTTAGGTTTAGGTGTCTTAGGATGGCATTCACTATTACAGTTTAAAATGATTGCTTTTGAATCAGTAGAAGCTAGTTTATTAAATGAAAGTTTATTTAAAACTATAAGGGAACAAGCAGAAGAAGCTAGCCAAAAATTAGCTGAAAAATATGGTGAACCAAAGATGTTAAAGGGTAAGGGAAGAAGAAATACAACCTTGATGGCAGTTGCACCAACTACATCTTCAGCTTTTATCTTGGGACAAACATCCCAATCAATAGAGCCGATTTGGTCAAATAATTATGTAAAAGACGTATCAAAGGCTAAGGTTACTGTACAAAATCCTTACTTGAAAGAAGTATTGAAGAAGTACGGTAAAGACGAAAGAGAAGTATGGATAGATATAAGAAATCATGATGGATCTGTACAACATTTAGATTTCTTGACAGACCATGAAAGAGATGTGTTTAAGACCTTCTCAGAAATAAACCAATTTGAAGTTATAAACCAAGCAAGTGTAAGACAAAGATATATAGACCAAGGACAATCATTAAATATAATGGTTAATCCAAAAACTTCTGCAAAAGAATTAAACGATTTACACCTATATGCATGGGAAAATGGTATAAAAACCTTATACTACCAACACTCAACAAATGCAGCACAAAAGTTCTATCAAACTTCAGTTTGCTTAGCTTGTGAGGCTTAATAAATATTACAAATAAAAAATACAGGATAGAATATTCTATCCTGTATTTTTGCTTTTGTTCCTATAAACTTTCAACCAATCTTGTCATTTTGTGTTGTCTGTCTCTAATTGTTTTTTGAGCAGCTGACAATCTTGAGATTGGAACTCTGAATGGAGAACATGATACATAGTCTAAACCTAAGTCATCACAGAATGCTACTGAACTAGGTTCACCACCGTGTTCACCACAGATACCTAAGTGTAGGTCTTTTCTTGTTCTCTTACCTAATTTAACTGCATTAGCCATTAATTGACCAACACCTTTTTGATCGATAACTTGGAATGGATCTTTTTCAAAGATACCATCATCTAGGTATTGAGACAAGAATTTACCAGCATCGTCTCTAGAGAATCCGTAGGTCATTTGTGTTAAGTCGTTTGTACCAAATGAGAAGAATTCTGCTATTTCAGCAATTTCATCAGCTAATAAAGTAGCTCTTGGTATCTCAATCATGGTACCAATATGGTAGTTTAATGTGATACCTGTTTCTTCAAATATTTGTTCGATTTCCTTTCTTATTGAATCTGTAACAACTTTAAGTTCTCTTGGGTCACCTGCTAGAGGAATCATGATTTCTGGTTCTACTTCTACACCTAATTCTTTGCTTACTCTTAATGCAGCTCTAATAATTGCTCTAGCTTGCATTTGGTAAATTTCTGGGAAAGTGATAGCAAGTCTTAAACCTCTATGACCAAGCATTGGGTTAACTTCGTGCAATTCATCGATAGCTTTCTTTTGTTCAAGGATTGTTACACCTAATTCATCAGCTACAATTGCTATTTCTTCATCAGTATGTGGTAAGAATTCATGTAGAGGTGGGTCTAATAGACGTACTGTTACATTTTTATCTTCCATTACCTTATAGATTTCGTAGAAGTCATTTTCTTGGATTGGTTCTATCTTAGCTAAAGCTTTTTCTCTTTGTTCTTTTGTGCTTGCTAAGATCATTTCTCTAACTGCGTTGATCCTATCTTCAGCAAAGAACATGTGCTCTGTTCTACATAGACCGATACCTTCAGCTCCTAAGTCTAAAGCTTGTTGAGCATCATGTGGAGTATCAGCGTTTGCTCTAACTTTTAATCTTCTATTTTCATCTGCCCATTCCATGAATTTAGCAAATTTACCTGTTAATTCTGGATCTTGAGTTTCTATTTGACCATGGTAGATATTACCTGTTGATCCATCTAGTGAAATCATGTCGCCTTCGCCTAATACTAAATCACCAATTGTAACTGTTTTTTCTTTTTCGTTGATGTGTACTTCGTGAGCTCCGGCTACACAACATTTACCCATACCTCTTGCTACAACAGCTGCGTGAGATGTCATACCACCACGAGATGTTAAAATACCTTTAGCAGAGTCCATACCTTGTAAGTCTTCTGGGGATGTTTCTGTACGTGCTAAGATTACAGGTTCTTCTTTAGCATTTCTTAATGTAGCATCACCAGCTGAGAATGAAATATATCCGGTTGCTGCACCTGGAGATGCTGCCAAACCTCTAGCTACTGGTGTTGCTTTTGATAAAGCTTCTTGGTTAAAGGTAGGGTGTAGTAATTGGTCTAGGTCATTAGGATTGATCATCATCAATGCTTCTTCCTTAGTCCTTAATCCTTCTTCAACTAAGTCTACAGCAATATTTATAGCTGCTTGAGCTGTTCTCTTACCATTTCTTGTTTGTAAAATGTATAGGGTGCCATCATCAATCGTAAATTCTAAGTCTTGCATGTCCCTATAGTGTTGCTCTAATCTTTCACCTGTTTCGTGGAATTGTTTATAGATTTCAGGCATTTGTTTTTCTAATTCTGAAATATGACTTGGTGTTCTTATACCAGCAACAACGTCTTCACCTTGTGCGTTAATTAGGTATTCACCATAAAGAATATTTTCACCTGTGGAAGGGTCTCTTGTAAAGGCAACACCTGTACCTGAGTTGTCGCCACCGTTACCAAATACCATTGTTTGTACGTTTACTGCTGTACCTAAGTCGTGAGCTATGTCATTCATATTTCTATAGTATCTAGCTCTTTCGTTGTTCCATGATTTAAATACAGCTGCAACAGCATCTAATAATTGTTGTTCAGGGTCTTGAGGGAAATCATGACCTGTTTCTTCTTTGTATAATTCTTTATATCTTCTTACAACTTCTTTCAGATTTTCAGCTGGTATATCCTTGTCTAATTCTACTCCAGCTTTTTTTCTTTCGTCAGCCAAGATTTCTTCGAATTTTTCAACATCTAATCCTTTAGATACGTTGGAGAACATTTGGATAAATCTTCTATATGAGTCGTATGCAAATCTTGGGTTGTCTGTATGTTTAGCTAAACCTTCAACTGAAACGTCGGTTAAACCTAAGTTCAATACTGTGTCCATCATACCTGGCATTGATACAACCGCACCAGATCTTACTGAGAATAGTAGAGGATTGGTATCATCACCAAATTTTTTACCTACTTTTTCTTCAGTTTTCTTGATGTTAGCTTCTATTTCTTTTACTAATTCGTCCCAAAGTTGTTCGCTTTCGTCATAGTATCTGATACAAGCTTCAGTAGATACTGTAAAACCAAATGGTACATTTATTCCTAGCCTGGTCATTTCAGCTAAGTTAGCACCCTTACCCCCTAGGAGGGTTCTCATATCTTTGTTACCTTCATCAAAACTATAAACATATTTCTTCGCCATCTTATTTTGACCCCTTTCTTGTTTCCATAATATTTTTTATTTTTTCAGAAGTTTCTTCTATCGACATATGAGTTACATCGAAATGTGTACATCCAAGTTGCTTTATAACATTTTCGGTATATTCCAATTCTTGTAGAACTCTTTCCTTATCAGCGTAGCCAGAATCATGAGGTATACCTAAAGATTTCAAGCGTTCCTTTCTTATTTCTACCAACCTATCCGGATTGATGGTTAGGCAAATAATACTTTCAGGATCTATTTGAAAAATTTCTTGAGGTAGCTCTATTTCTGGGATCAAGGGAAGATTGCTTACCTTGTATCCTAGGTTTGACATATAGATTGATAGGGGAGTTTTAGATGTTCTAGAAACTCCAAGTATCACTATGTCTGCTTCTAAAATAGACTGAGGATTGGAACCGTCGTCATTCAAAATAGCGAAGTCAACAGGGTTATTTTCCAAGCTATTTTTAATTACTAGTTCAATATCTTCTCCCTGACTTATTTTAGAAAATACGCTTGTCAAGAATTTGTATACAAGATGGTAGACATCTAAATGTTTAATATCTTTTTCTATACACTGATTCTTCGTATACTCGGCCATTAAATTGTCCTCGAAAGCATAGTATAAGATTTGATTATCATTATAAAACTCAAAAGCGTGCAAGTCTTTAATATCATCAATCTTATCGAAAATCTTGATATTCGTTTGCTCTTCTTGTAAAAAGAAATTTTGTATTAAAATATTATTAAATGTCTTTGAATTTATATCTGACAATACCCAAACCTTTTCATTACGCATTTCAAACTCCAAAATTAATATCCTTATAATTAGTATTATAACAAAATTTATAGATTTGTCTATTAAAAACAGAAAAATGATAACTATTTCATAATAATATTATTCTTTGATTAAATCGACTATGTCTTTTCCTTAAATTAACAAAAAGTAAAAAAGTAAAAGGATTTCACATCATATAAAAATGCTAAATAATTGAGTGAATAAAAGTATTGGAAAACAGCTAGTTTTCTTGACTATAAGCTCTATAAATAATATAATTACAGATAATATAATTTTAGGTCAAACACGATATTTGGAGGAAAAATGAGAAATTTAGATAAAAACTATAATCCTAAATCTTATGAAGATAGGATATATAGAGAATGGGAAGAAGGGGGATACTTTACACCTGAAGTAGATAAGTCTAAGGAGCCCTTTACAATAGTCATGCCTCCACCAAATGTTACAGGTAATCTGCATATGGGGCATGCTCTTGTTTCTACTTTACAAGATATAATGATTAGATATAAGAGGATGTCAGGATATTCAACCTTATGGTTACCAGGTACTGACCATGCTTCTATAGCTACAGAAGCGAGAGTGGTTGAAAAAATAAAAAATGATGGAAAATCTAAAGAAGAATTAGGTAGAGAAGGATTTTTAGAAGAAGCTTGGGCTTGGACCGAAAAATATGGTGGAAATATAAATAAACAATTGAGAAAATTAGGAGTTTCTGCCGACTGGTCTAGGTCTGCTTTTACCTTAGATGAAAACCTTTCAAAAGCTGTAGAAGAAGTATTTGTGAATATGTACGATGATGGTTTGATTTACAAAGATAAGAGAATCATTAATTATTGTCCTGTATGTAATACTTCATTATCAGATATTGAAGTTGACCACGAAGAAAATGAAGGTAAAATTTGGTATTTTAAATATCCATTAAAAGATTCAGATGGATTTTTAACTATAGCTACAACAAGACCTGAAACTATGCTGGGTGACTTGGCAGTTGCTGTAGATCCTACTGATGAAAGGTATGAAGATTTAGTTGGAAAGACTTTAATCTTACCTCTAGTAGGAAGAGAAATACCTATAATAGCAGATGATTACGTTGATAAAGAATTTGGTACTGGAGCTGTAAAAATAACTCCATCCCATGATCCTAATGACTTTGAAGTAGGTAGGAGACATAATTTAGGTCAATGTGTAGTTATAGAAAATGATGCTGTTATATCAGAAGGCTATGGTAAATTTTCTGGCTTGGACAGATATGAAGCTAGAAAGTTAGTTGTAGAGGAATTAGACAAACTTGGATTTGTAGAAAAAATTGAAAAAATCAATAACTCAGTTGGACACTGTTCAAGATGTGGTACTGTAATTGAACCTCTATTGTCAGACCAATGGTTTGTAGCCATGGAAAGTCTAGCTAAACCAGCCTTAGATGCTTATAAAAATGGTGAACTGAAAATCATTCCAGAAAGATTTGGAAAGATATATGTAAATTGGTTAGAAAATATTAGGGATTGGAATATCTCGAGACAATTATGGTGGGGACACAGATTACCTGTATACTACACTGAAGATGGTGAAGTAATAGTTTCTAAAGAAAAACCTGATGAAAAAGTATATGGAAAGGTAACAAGAGATCCGGACACACTAGATACCTGGTTCTCATCAGCCTTGTGGCCATTTTCAACTCTTGGTTGGCCAGATGCCGATTCAGAAGATTATAAATACTTTTTCCCAACCAATGCCTTGATTACAGGATATGACATTATCTTTTTTTGGGTGATTAGAATGGTATTTTCTTCCTTATATAATACTGGAAAGCTTCCATTCAATACTGTTTACCTAAATGGTTTAGTAAGAGATGCCCAAGGTAGGAAGATGTCTAAGTCACTAGATAATGGTATAGACCCATTAGATGAAATTGATAAATATGGGGCAGATGCTTTAAGGATGAACCTAGTTTCAGGAAATACTCCTGGAAATGATATGAGATATATCGATGAAGAGGTTAAAGACAAGAGAAACTTTGCTAATAAGTTATGGAATGCTTCTAGATTTATCTTTATGAACATGGAAGAAGATAAGACTTATGAGTTAAATAGAGATAAGTTAACCATAGAAGACAAGTGGATTATTTCAAGGATAAATACCCTAGCTAAAGAAACCAATAGACTTTTAGACCAATATGAAATGGGAATAGTTGCAAGTAATCTATATGAGTTCATTTGGTTTGAATTCTGTGACTGGTATATTGAGTTTGTTAAAAATAGATTGCATGACGAAGGTGAAGACAAGGACAATGCCTTAGGAGTTTTATTATTTGCTTTAGATAAAATATTAAAACTTTTACACCCATATATGCCATTTATTACTGAAGAAATATATTCATTCATACCTGGCAATGACGAATTAATCATACTAGCTGAATACCCAAGATATTCAGAAGAAAATGCATATGAATATGAAGAAAAGTCTATATCAAAATTGATTGACGCTATTACTTCTATTAGGTCAGAGAAAAAAGACTTAAATGTTCCAGATAAAAAAGAAACAAAGTTGTTTATTAGTACTGCTAATGAAGAAACCAAGAAGATATTCTCAGAATTATCTGCAAACTTAAAATCATTAGCTAAGGTAAATGAAATTGAAATTATCGATGAAAATTCAAGTTTAGAAAATGTAGCAACTATAGTTAAAGATGATTATAAATTATACTTATCTTTAGAAGGACTAATCGACTATGAAAAGGAATTAGCTAGATTAGAAAAAGAAAAGAAAAATATTGAATCAGAACTTAATAGGGCTAAAGGTAAATTAGCAAATGAAAAATTCACTTCAAAAGCTCCTCAAAAATTAGTTGAGGCTGAAGAAGAAAAAGTAGAAAAGTATTCTAAGATGCTCACAGAAGTTGAAAAAAGTATTATAGAAACAAAAAGTAAATTATAATTAACTAAATTGGAGGAGAAAATGGAGAGAAAAAAGCAAGTTCTATTTAGCAAAGAGGAAATTGCTGAAACAGTTAAGAGAATGGGCCAACAAATTAGTGATTCCTATGGTAATGAGCCTATTGTTGCTATATCTTTATTGAGAGGAAGTTTTGTTTTTGCAGCAGACTTAGTAAGAGAAATAAAAACTCCGACTAATGTTGATTTTATGACAACTTCTTCATATGGTGATAGCGAAGAAACTTCAGGTAGGGTAGATATTGTTCATGATATAAGAACTGATGTAGAAGATATGCATGTATTGATTATTGATGATATCTGTGATTCAGGACATACTTTGAAAGCTATCAAAGAACATATCTTAAAGAAGAATCCTAAGTCAGTGAAAACAGCTGTCTTCTTGGATAAACCAGATAGAAGAAGGGTGGAAATTTATCCTGAGTTTAAAGGTGAAGTTATCGATGACTTATTTGTAGTAGGCTATGGACTAAATTACGGTAACTATTACAGAAACTGCCCATATATATTTGCCTTTGTAAATCCTGAAGATGATGAATAAAATGTACCGTAAATTTTCTGATTTTTATGATGAGCTTGTATTTGATATAGATTATAAAAAATATAGTCAAAATATTATTGATATATTGAGTGAAAATAATATTCAATCAGGGAATTTACTTGAAATAGCCTGTGGTACAGGTAATTTAACACAAAGGTTAGCGGAAAATAAAAATTTCAAAATAACAGCTTTTGATTATTCGGATCAAATGCTTAACCATGCTTATAACAAACTAATTGACCATGATAATGTAGACCTTTTGTATTTTGACATGTGTAAGTTTCCATATGACAACTTTGAATTTGATGCCATTATTACTTTATTAGATGTTATTAATTATATTTTAGATGATAAGAAGCTTAAAGAATTATTTACTAAAATATATGAAGGGTTAAAATATGGTGGAGTTTTTATATTTGATTTAAATTCTAAACATAAATTATTAGAAGTATTAGCAGACAATACCTTCGTATATGAAAGAGATAATATTTTTTATACTTGGGAGAATCAATTAGATGGAGAAGAAGTTAACTTTGATTTAAACTTCTTTGTTAAGAATGATGATGGGTCTTATTCAAGATTTGAAGAAAACCAAATAGAAAAATATCATTCAATTGAAAAGATAAAAGAAATCCTGGAAGAGATAGGTTTTAAGAATATTTCATACAGAGATGAAGATGGTGGACCATATAAGGAAAATAAAAGCCAAAGAATATTATTCCATGCAATTAAATAATTTATACTTTTATTCAAATATATGTTAAGATATTAGAGTAGGTAAACTACAAAGATATGGAGGAAAAAATGACAAAAGGAACAGTAAAGTGGTTCAATGCTACTAAAGGATTTGGTTTCCTAACTACTGAAGATGGTCAAGATGTATTCGTACATTATACTGCTTTAGAAGATGATGGTGAATTTAGAACTTTAGATGAAGGACAAGCAGTTGAATTTGAAATTGTTGAGGCTGACAAAGGCCCACAAGCTTCTAATGTAGTTAAATTATAATTAAATTATTGGAAGTGAAAAAGAGGCTAGTAAATAGCCTCTTTAAATTTTTTAAGAGGAATTAATTATGAGAAATTATGTTATAAGAGCAATTAATAAAAATAAGACTATTAGATTTTTTATTGGACAAACTACAGATATGGTTCAAGAAATTAGAAATATCCATGAATCTTCTGCTACAGGTTCAGCTGCCATGGGACGTCTTGCTACTATAGCCAGCATGATGGGGCTAGCAAGTCTTCAAGATGACCAAAGTCTTACCATATCTTTTGATGGTAAGGGACCTGGCGGAAAACTAGTTGCAGTTGCAAATGCTGATGGTTTTGTAAAGGTAACAGCTACTAATCCTCAGGCAGACCCAGAATCAAAATATCCTGGTAAATTAGATGTAGGATCTTTTGTTGGTAGAGATGGAAACTTATCAGTTGTAAAAGATTTGAAAATGAAGGAGCCCTATGTTGGTCTTTCTGAAATTGTAACTGGGGAAATAGCAGAGGATATGGCTAATTATTTCTTTTATTCAGAACAAACTCCAACAGCTATTGCCTTAGGGGTTTTAGTAGATAAGGACCTTTCTATCAGAGCTGCTGGCGGGATATTCATCCAAGTTTTACCAGATGCTAGCGAAGAAGATTTAATTAAATTAGAAGATGCAATTAAAGGATTAAAACCAGTTTCTGAATTGATTGATGGAGGTTTAAGCCCAGAAGAAATCTTATCAAGATACTTTTCAGAATTTGAAACAGAAATTATAGCTACAAACGAAGTAGGCTTATATTGTGATTGTAGTAGAGAAAGAATTGAAACAGGCCTGGAATCAATTGGCAAGATTGAATTAGAAAATATACTTAAAGAAGATGGGAAAGCAGAGGTTGTGTGCGACTTTTGCAAAAAAACATATATATTTAATGAAGATGATCTAAAAAATATGATAAATAATGCTAAATAGAGGTAGTCATGAGTAGTTTTCTAACTTTTGTAGAATACATAGGTATAATAGCCTTTGCTATATCTGGAGCCTTAGAAGGCATCAAGAAAAGATATGACTATTTAGGTGTTGTGATATTAGGTATAGTTACCTCAACAGGTGGAGGGATGATCAGGGACCTTATTTTAGGAATTACCCCACCATATTCTTTAAGGTCTGGTATCAATATTTACCTAGCTATTGTTGTAGCTACTATAGTTTTTATAGTAAACTTACTTGATGACAATGTTAACCGTTGGACTGTAAATAAATTATTTGATGAAACCTTGGTTTTATCTGATGCCATGGGGCTTGCGGTATTTGTTATAACTGGTATGCAGGTGGCTTACAATATATCAAATTCTTATTCAGCAATTTTATATATATTTGTTGGGACTATATCAGGTGTTGGAGGTGGTATCATTAGAGATATGCTGGTAAGTAACACCCCTTATATTTTTGATGGACATATATATGCTTCAGCCGCGATTATAGGTTCAACAGCTTATCATTTATTGACTTATTATACTGGATTACCAGTCAGGTTGGTTATGATATCTTGTATAATATTAATATTTGTAATAAGAATGATATCATACCACTTCAACTTAAACCTACCTAGGGCAACTAGAATAATAAAATAGAATAAATGGAAAATCCAAAATTTATTATAAATTTTGGATTTTTCATTATTAATTATTCTTTTCATTTATAGCTTTTTCATACAAGGCTAACAGGGTCTCAGCTTGTTTTATATTGTTATTATTCTCAATATATGCTAAAGTAGTTTCTTTTAGTTTAGCTTCTTCTTCTGCAGAAAAGTTTAATACTTTATCTAAAAGATTTTTAAAATCTTCCTTATCTTCCCAGGTATAACCATTTAAACCTTGTCTAATTTGACTTTTATTAGGCTCATCCAATTTTATAAGGGCTGGTAAGCCTGACGCCATACCTTCAAGCATGGATATGGAATGCATTTCTGAAAGAGAAGCAGTTGTGTAATAATCCATAGCGGATAGATATAGTGGAATATCGGTATTATCAACAGGTCCAAGACATATAATCTTATCTTCAAGATTTTTTTCTTTTATCATTTCAGTAATGCTTTCTAAATCAGGCCCCTTTCCTATAATAAATAATTTTGCTTTGTCAGCATCGACATTCGCATAAATAAAGCTTTCCACTAATTCTTCTATATTTTTTTCTTTGCCAATTCTACCTACAAAAACTAGAGCTTTTGTAGAATCTGAAAGCTTATACTTTTCTCTAAAATCTTTTCTAAATTGATCTTTTTCTGGACTAGGTAAAAACTTTGAATTATCTATAGTATTTTCAATAACATAAACTTTTTTATCTATATTCTGTCTGTCAAGATAAGCCTGTGCCTTATAAGATGGGCTAGTTATTATATCAGCTGATTCAGGTAGTTTTTTCAAAAATTGATCTGATAATTTTTTCGAAATTTTTTCAAATAAAGGATTTCCATCCTTCAAACCTACATAAAATAGAAATCTATCATATTCACTATGAAGAGTATAAACTAAAGGAATATTATATTTCTTTGCAAATTTCCTTCCACTTAAACCAACACCAAATTCATTTTGAGCATGAATAATATCAGGATTAAAGTCTACCACTTCTTCTAAATGACTTGGACTTACAGGCATGGAAATTCTGTAATTGTAGATTTTTTTTAGTTCTATACCTGGCAAATATAAAACTCCATCTTTCAATATTTTTTCTTTTTGTTTTTCTGACCCTACAGTTACAACTAAAACTTCGTGTCCTAAAAGCTCATAAGTATCTTTAAGCATCTTAGTTTGGGTTGCGACACCATTTATATAGGGTGGATATGTTTCAGTAAAAAATGCTATTCTCATAATTTCCTCCATTTTTGATATTATAACATATTTAAATAATGAATTAATTAAGAATTTATTAATATTATTTAAAGTGCTATACTTAGCTTAAAGTAGGAGGGAACATGATAAAAATAATTAAGCATAATGATTTACAAGTTAAGATAGATACTTTAGGGGCCTATATAATAGAATTTAATAAGGCTGGTGAACAAATTTTTTATCCTAAAAAAGAAATAAAAGTGGGGAATAGTAGTAAATTAAGAGGTGGCAACCATGTATGTCTACCACATTTTGGAGTATCAGAAAAAATAAATCAAAGTAACCATGGATTTGCAAGAAGTTTAGAATGGGATATTTTAGAAGAAAGTGATCATAAGCTTATACTAACTTTACAAGCTCCAGTAAAAGATTATGAAGAAATGGAAGTTAGTTTAGAGTATAGCCTTGAAGATAATACATTCACAAGTAAGTTAGAAGTAGAAAACCTAGGAGAAGAGCCATTTACTATAAGCCCAGCCTTCCATCCTTACTTTGCTTACAAAGATGTAAATAGCTTGAAAGTAAATGGAGAAAAACTAGAAATAACAGACCAAGTAAGGGAAAGTTTGTTTAAAGGACAAGTTAAAGAAATAGAGATAGATGGTAAAAAAATTATATTAGAAAATAAAAATATAAACAAATATGTAATCTGGACAGATGAATTAGATAAATATATCTGTATTGAACCAACTTATAACTATGATGCATTAAATAGGGATCTAGATTTGATCCAAGTTGATAGGGGGAAAATCAAAGAGTTTGAATTTATCATAAGACTATAATTTGTAGTTATGAATAGAAATTAGATAATAGAGAAAAAACAACAGTTGATAAATAATAAACAATGATGTATTTTAGATATAAATGTTATAAGTTTTTTATGGTAAATAAGAATGATTTGTAAAAATATATCCTTAAAAGGAGTTCCAATGAACAAAATAATAGATAGTAAAAACTTAAAAAAATGGAGTATGCTTGCAATACTAGTTTTTACAATTACAAAAGTATTGTCGCTACTACCTCCATTAATTATGCAAAAAGTAATAGATACCTACATACCAAATCAAGATATTAGAGGGATTATCTTTGGTATAATTCTATTTGTGACTATCCCTGCTGTATATATTTTGTCACAGATTTTGTTTAATTATTTTTCAATAAAGTTTGCAAGAAATAAAGGGAATGATATAGCCATGCAGATCACAAAAAATCTAGTAGACCAAGACTTAGAATTTTTTGATAGGCAAAATTCTGTAGAATTAGTTACAAATTCTAGTAAGGAAGCTACAGGATATATAAACTTTTATATCTCGGAATTACCTATGTATTATGGCTACATATTTATTTCAGTTATTATATTAATTATCTTATGTACATATTCACCATATATAGCCTTGGTCCAACTTTTATTTATACCACTTGCCATTTGGCCTATAAGAAAGATGACGGGTACCATTCAAAGTCAAATAAATAGGGTCATGGAAAACAATGCTAAAATATCTCAAAAAAGAGTTGATATTTTTAAAGCGATAGGACTTGTAAAATCCTATAGGTTAGAAGATGAAAAAATACAAGAAGTTGCAGACATAAATGCAGATACAGCTTCTATATGGGGAAAAGTAGCAGCTTTGGACTCTACTTCTGGAATTTGGATTTCAGGTTTTCTATCCATGTTATTTACAGGTATAACCTTCACCTTAGCAGCTATCTTTATTATGGAAGATTGGGAAAATTTAACAACCGGATCTCTGATATCTATTATTTCCTATACAGCTATGCTGTATGGTTTTATAGATATAATACTTAAAATGCAAATTAATAAACAAAAGCAGGATGCTGAATTTTCTAGATTTCTTGAATATATTGATGTAAGTGGTGAAAGCCAAGCAAATGATCATAAAAGACCACTTGTTTTAAATAAAGATATAAGCTTCGAAGATGTTTCTTTCAAATATCCTAATTCTGAAAAAGAAGTATTAGAAAATGTAAGCATGAATTTTGAAATAGGAAAATGGACTGGTATAGTTGGTAAATCTGGTATAGGAAAATCTACAATATTTGACTTGATTTTAGCTTTTTATAAAACTGACAAAGGAAACATCTTATTTGATGGGGTAAATATAGAAGAAATCTCAAGTTTTTCTATTAGAGAAAATATTACTAGAGTTTATCAGGATATATTTATGTTCCCAGGCACTATAAGGGAAAACTTGCTTCTAGGTAAGAAAAATATCAGTTATGATAAATTAGAAGAATGCTTAAAAATAGCTAATATATATGATTTTGTAAAATCCTTAGAAAATGGGCTAGATACCAATATCGGAGAAGCAGGTAAACTAATTTCAGGTGGCGAAAGGCAGAGACTAGCCTTAGCTCAAGCCTTGATAAGAGGAAATAAAATATTACTTTTAGATGAGATAAGTTCCAACATAGATATTAATAGTGAGAATATAATAAAAGAAAACTTGAATAAGCTAGTAAGAGAAGATGGATACACCGTTATATCTATAAGTCACAATAGCAATTTCCTAGAATACGCTGATAAATGTTATGATTTAAATAGGATGTAAAAAATATCAAAAATAGAGCTAAAGACATTCCAAGTTAGGTTGATCTTTAGCTCTATTTCATTTTAAATCTTTTTATTAAGAATTAACTATCATATTTGCTAGAATATGAGTATTACCTGCACCTAAGGTAAGTACAAGATAATTTTCATCAATCTTATCTTTTAAGTAGTCTACAACTTCTTCAAATGTAGACAAGTACATAGCATTTTCGCCATTTTCTTTCAATTTTTCTACCAAGTGGCTTGAATGGATAGTTGGATCAAATTCTTCCCTTGCTGGATAAATATCTGTAACAATAGTCAAATCTGAATCATAGAAAGCCTTTGAAAAATCATCTAGTAGGGCCTTGGTCCTTGAAAATTCATGAGGCTCAAAGACAGTGATAATCTTTCTATCTGAAAATGTCTTTATAGCATCTAGGGTTGTCTTTATTTCTACAGGGTGGTGGCCATAGTCAGTGATTACAATTGCGCCATTTTTTTCTCCTATAGTTTCAAGTCTCCTATGCAAGGTCTTGTATTCTGAAATTGCTTTTTTAGTAGTTTCTATATCAATACCATTTTCATAGGTAGTGATGATAGCTGCAAGAGCATTATAAACATTGTGCTTACCAGCAACATTCAAATTAAATACTTCATCTCTGCCATCTATATTTATAACAAATTCACAATGTCCCAATTCATTCAATTTATAGCTTTTTACATAGTAATCAGCCTTATCATCTTCAAGAGAGAAGCTTATTGCCTTACCCTTGATATGTTCAAATAGTCTTGATGTATTTGGATCATCAAGGTTGATGATTGCCTTAGAATTTTCATCTAAATTTTTCATATAGCCAATAAAGGTCTCTACTATGTGGTTTAAGTCCTTGAAGTAATCCAAGTGGTCTTCATCGATGTTTAATACTATAGCTGTTGATGGATAGTAGTTTAAGATATTAGCTTTGAATTCACATGCTTCTGTAAGTAAAATATCAGAATCTCCAACCTTAACATTTCCATCCATTTCATCTAGGTCTCCACCTAAAAGAATAGTAGGATCTTCATCTGAGCTTAATAAGATTTTAGCTATCATAGAAGTTGTTGTTGACTTACCATGAGAACCAGATACAGCGATTGACCTGTCAAAGTTTCTCATCAAGGCACCTAATAAGACGCCTCTTGAAACAACCGGTTTGCCAGTAGCCTTAGCTGCCATAAGCTCTTCATTATGTTGAGGAATAGCATCTGTATAAACAAATAAATCTTGGTCGCTAATATTGTTTTTACTTTGACCAATATAGATTTTTATTCCTTCTTTAATTAAATTATTTATATGTGGATTTTCTTTCCTATCTGATCCACTTATTTGGTATCCCTTACTGTGTAAGAGCATAGCTATACCAGACATACTGATACCACCAATACCTATAAAATGTATTTTATTAAAATTTTTATCTCCAAAATCAAATTTAAACATATTTTACCCTTTTCTAAATTATTCGGTACTATAATATCACAAAAACCTTAGTAATTAAATAATAATTTTACATAGCTAGCAATTGTTGTATAATTAAAATGAATGTTAGTAAAAATAAGTGAGGTACAATGAATAAGGTAATTATTTTGGCTGCTGGAGAAGGTACCAGAATGAAGTCAAATATTTCAAAAGTATTACATAAACTATGCAATAGACCCATTCTTTCTTATATGATAGACGCTTCAATTGAGTCCAAAGTTGATGAAGTGATTGTGATTGTAGGAAATAATGAAGATCAGGTCAAAGAAGCCTTTGGAGACAGGGTAAAATATGTAAAGCAAGAAATAGGTGAAGGTATACCATATGGTACAGGCTATGCTGTAAAACTAGCGGAAGATTTCATTGGCGACAATGATAATATTCTAGTTTTAACAGGAGATGTTCCTTTAATAAGCAAGGAAACATTAGTTGGGCTTATGGACAAACAGAATAAGGAAAACAATCTTGCTACTGTATTGACCGCTGATTTTGAAGACCCAAGCGGCTATGGAAGAATTGTAAAAGACGCAAAAGGACAGTTCAAAAAAATAGTTGAGCATAAGGATTGTAGCCCTGAAGAATTAAAAGTAAAAGAAATCAACTCAGGTATTCAAGTATTTAATGGTGAAAAGTTGAGGTATGCATTAAATAAATTAGATATCAATAATTCTCAAGGTGAATTATACCTAACTGATGTCTTTGGTATTTTACAAGAAGAAAAAGGTAAGATAGATACATATAAATTAAGTGATAATGAAGAAATAATGGGAATTAATGATAAGATTCAACTAGCTCAAGTAGAAAAAGTAATGAGAAGAAGAATAAATGAATCTTACATGAGAGATGGAGTTATCTTAGAAAATCCTGAAACCATTACCATTGAAAAGGGTGTAAAAATTGGTAAAGATACTATTATCGAACAAAATACTAAGATTTTAGGTAATACTGAAATTGGAGAAGATTGTTTGATTGGTATGAATACTAGAATAAATGATGCGAAAATAGGAAATAATGTAACTATATTCTCTTCATTTATTGACCAAGCAATAGTTGGAGATGGGTCAGATGTAGGACCATTTGCAAGACTTAGACCAAAAGCTGAATTAAAAGAAAATGTACATGTTGGAAACTTCGTAGAAGTAAAAAATGCAGTCTTAGATGATGGAGCAAAAGCAGGCCACTTAGCCTATATAGGTGATGCTGATCTAGGAAAGAGAGTCAATGTATCATGTGGGGTAATATTCTCTAACTATGATGGTAAAAATAAATTTAGGTCAACAATTGGAGATGATGCGTTCTTAGGTGCAAATGTAAATATAGTGTCTCCTATAAATGTTGCAGATAAAGGTTTCTTAGCTGCAGGATCTACAATCACAAGAGATGTAGCAGAAGGAGAATTAGCAGTAGAAAGAAGTGAGCAGAAAAATATTAAAGGTTATTATACAAGAAAGTTTGGTGAATAATGGAGAAGACAATGTTTGATGCACAAAATGAAGTAGTTTTATATACAGGATCCTCAAATAAAAAATTAGCACAAGACATATCAGATGAGCTTGGCTTAAGATTGGGAGACCTTACCATAAGCAGATTTGCTGATGGAGAAATCCACGTTAGAATTAACGAAACTGTAAGAGGTAGAGATGTATTCTTAATACAACCTACTTCAGAACCTGCTAATGAAACAATTATGGAGACTTTAATTATAGTTGATGCTTTAAGAAGAGCTTCAGCTCATAAGATAAATGTTGTTATGCCTTACTACGGCTATGCTAGACAAGATAGAAAATCAAAGGGTAGGGAACCTATTACAGCTAAGTTGGTAACAAACTTGATTGAAGCAGCAGGTGCTGACAGAGTTGTTTCAGTAGACTTGCACGCTGCCCAAATCCAAGGTTTCTTTGATATCCCATTTGACCACCTTACAGCAAGACCAGTTATAGCTGAATACTTTGAAAAAGTTATAGAAGAAAATAATGAACATGATTGGGTAGTAGTTTCACCGGACCTAGGTGGGGTAACAAGAGCTAGACTTTTAGCTGACGTTTTACACTTACCAATCGCTATTATTGAAAAGTTTAGACCAAGACCAAATGAATCAGCTGTACTAAATGTTATAGGTGAATTCAAGGGTAAAAACTGTATAATCATCGATGACATTATTGATACTGCGGGTACAATAGTAAATGCCGTAGAAACCTTGAAGTCAGAAGGGGCGAAAGACGTATACATAGCAGCTACACATGGTGTATTATCAGGTTCAGCTTTAGAAAGAATAAACAATTCTTCTGTAAAGGAATGTATAATTACAGATACAATATTTCATGAAAATATTGAAGAAGAAAATGAAAAAATTACTGTTTTATCATTGGCACCAATGATAGCTTTAACTATAAAGAGTATAGTAACTTATACATCTGTATCAGATATAATGAAAGATAAGAAATAATGTATTTAATTGTAGGTTTAGGAAATCCAGGTAAGAAGTACGATAAAACAAGACACAATGTAGGTTTTGATGCTATAGACTTACTAGCAGACTACTTTGCCATTAATATAGACAAGGTTAAATTTAATGGTGTATATGGAGAAAGCAGACACAAAGGTGAAAAAATAATACTAGTAAAGCCAGAGACATACATGAATGCCTCTGGCGATTGTCTTGTCCAATTTGCTAATTATTTTGACGTAGATGAAGAAAATATAATAGTTTTAGTTGATGATATTGATATAGAATTTGGTAGTGTGAGAATAAAGAGAAATGGATCTCCAGGAACTCACAATGGCCTAAAGTCTATAGTTGAAAGACTAAAAACTAAAAACTTTCCAAGGGTAAAAATAGCAGTAAATCAAAAACCTTCATATATGAATTTAGCGGACTTTGTCTTATCTAGATTTTCAGATGAAGAAAGAAAAATTGTAGACCAGGAAATAGAGATAGCTAGGGATGCTGTTATTAAAATAATAGAGAATGGCATAGATCAAGCTATGAATGAAGTAAATTCTGTAAGGTTAATATAGTATGCAAATTAAATCATTGAATAATTTAATAGAGGCTATAAAACTGAATAAAAAGTTTATATATAATTATGGATTAATAGATGAAGCCACAGGTCATTTTATTTATGAGTTAAGACGAAATATAAAAAGACCTGTTTTTCTTGTGCTTAATAATGACAACAAGGCAAGAGACTTGTATGAAAATTACACTATAAATAATATACCAGCTTCTTACCTACCAGCCCTATCTACGAATTATCAATTGTTGCAAGACTTAGACTTTACAAATAGAAGTCATAGGATGAAGTCTATCATAGAGATGATTTCTGGAGATAATCCTATAATCATTAGTTCTGTTAATGGGCTTAGACGCAAGTTGTCAAGTGTAAAATCTTTTAAGGACCATTCTTTTATCATAAATTTAGATAGTGAAATTAAATTAGAAGACTTGGTTAAGAAATTGGTAGACCTGGGCTATGAAAAGAGGACCATGGTTCAAGCCAAGGGAGAATTTTCTGTAAGAGGGGATATAATAGATATCTTCCAAGTCCATGAAGAAAAACCTACTAGGATTGAACTCTTCGATATAGAAGTTGACTCTATCAGAAAATTTGATATAAATACTCAGATGTCCATAGATACTATAGATTCTTACGCTATATATCCTATGTCTGAAAACTATATAGCCTATAAAAATAAAGATAAGATTATAATAAAAATCAAAAATGATTTAGAAAAGTCTAAACAGATTTTATCAGACCAAGCATACATAAGAGCAGAAGAGAAATTTGCAAGGATTATAGAAAATATAGAATATGAAAATCCAATTGATAATATTGAATTATTGATTCCATATTTAGAGGAAAATTTGGCTTCAATATTTGAATATTTGCCAGAAAATACTTTGATAATTTTTGATGACATTACAAAAGAAATCCATGAAGCAAAAGAGATAGAAACCTTCAATATGGAAGATATTGAAAATAGGATAGATAATGGTGAACTTTTAGCTAGCCACAGAAGGATTTACCACAACTTTGACGACTTAATAAAAAACATCAATAATACAAAGATAAATTTCTCAAGACTACTAAAAAGCAATCCTGATATAAATTTTGATGAAATAATAGAAAGTAAGGTAAGGGAAAATCCGACTTACCATGGTAAATTCAACCTATTTGTAGAGGACTTAAAATATAATATTGAAAATAAATATATTACAAATATATTTGCAGCAAATAAGGAAGATGCTTTAAAACTAAATAAGGACCTTGAAGATAAGGAGCTTGCATCAAAAATAATAGATAAATTAGACTTTGACAATTTATCCAAGGTAAATATATTTCCTTATCATTTAGAAAAGGGTTTTGACTATTATCAAGATAAGATTAATTTTGTATCTTACAATCAAATATTTAAAAAGACCAACAAGAAAAAATCCAGGACCATAAAAAATAAGGAAATAATAAATTATGTGGACTTAAATAAGGGTGATTTCCTGGTCCATGATAATTATGGTATTGCCAAGTATCTAGGTATAAAAAATATAGAACTAAATGGAAATAAGGCTGACTATCTGGAGTTAGAATATAGCAAGGGAGATAAATTGTATGTTCCAACTACAGATATGACCATGATATCTAAGTTTATTGGTAATGAGGATAATAAGCCAAAATTATCCAACTTAAATGGTACAGACTGGGCTAGGTCGAAAAATAGGGCTAAAAAAGCTATAGAAGAAATCGCCGATAAACTTGTAAAATTATATGCAACAAGAATGGAAATTGATGGGTTTTCATATAGTCCAGATACAAGTTGGCAGGGAGAATTTGAAGATGCATTTCCATATGTTGAAACTGATGCTCAAATCAGGGCTATTGGTGAAATAAAAAATGATATGGAAAGTAAAAAGGTAATGGATAGACTATTAGCTGGTGATGTTGGCTATGGTAAAACTGAAGTTGCCTTAAGGGCTGCCTTTAAAGCAGTTATGGATTCCAAGCAGGTTGTTATGCTTGCACCAACTACTATCTTGGTTAAGCAACATTTCAATACTATTTACAATAGATTTAAGGATTTTCCTATAAACATAGATTTTTTATCTAGGTTTAAAACACCTAAAGAAAAAGAGGAAACTATTAGAAAGTTGAAGTCTGGAGAAATCGACTTTATAGTTGGTACCCATGCATTGTTATCTGATAAAATTAAATTTGATAATTTAGGACTTCTAATTATCGATGAAGAGCAAAGATTTGGAGTAAAACATAAGGAAAAAATAAAAGAGCTAAGTGAAGATATAGATGTTTTGACCTTATCAGCCACACCTATACCAAGGACTCTACAGATGTCTTTATCGGGTATTAGAGACATGTCTATATTAGACGAATACCCACAAAATAGGTTACCAATAAATACCTATGTCATGGAATATGATCCTTTATTAATCAGAGAGGCGATCCTAAAGGAAATGGCTAGAGGAGGACAGGTTTATTTTGTATATAACAAGGTAAGGTCAATAAATAAATTATATGAAGACTTGAAAAAACTAGTCCCAGAAGCCAATATAGCTATATCCCATGGTCAGATGCCAACCCGTCAATTGGAAAATATTTTAGAAGATTTCTCAAATGGAAAATATGACCTTCTACTGACAACAACCATTATTGAAACTGGGATGGATATACAAAATGTAAACACAATTATCATTTATAATGCAGATATGATGGGTCTGAGTCAACTCTACCAATTGAAAGGTAGGGTAGGAAGGTCTAGCAGGACATCTTACGCGTACTTTACTTATCCACAAGGAAAAGTGCTCACTTCCATAGCTGAAAAAAGGTTGAAAGCTATCAAAGACTTTACTGAGCTAGGATCAGGCTATAAGGTAGCTATGAGAGACCTAGAGCTAAGGGGAGCAGGAAATCTTTTAGGAGAAAGCCAAAGTGGCCATATAGAGTCAATAGGATATGACCTTTATGTAAGAATGCTGGAAGAAAAAATAGATGAGATAAAAGGGATAAAAACTAAATCACATATAGGTAGAAATGTAAAAATAGACCTATATTTAGATGCCTATATACCTGATTCTTATATAGAAGATGAAAATGAAAAAATCAATATCTATAAGAAAATATCATATATTGACAATGACCAGGACCATTATGCTATAATAGATGAGTTAACTGATAGGTTTGGAGATATTCCAAAACCTGTGCAAAATATTATTGATATTTCATATATAAGATCTTTGATGTTAAACAATGATATGGATGAGCTAAATGAAAAAGATAATCAAATAGCCTTATCATATAAAAAACTGGAATACTTTGATTTTGACAAGTTAAAAATATTAGCCCAAGACTATAGGGGCGATATGAAATTTGATATGACGGAAAATCCAACTATATTAATTTCTAAAGAAGGAAATTATATGATGAAATTGGTAGATCTTTTGAAATTGATTGATAAAATAAATAAGGAGAAAAAATGAAAAAAATAAAATTATTATCACTAACTTTAGCTTTAGTTTTAGTTTTAGTGGGATGTTCAAATGGTAAAATTAAAACTTCAGATGGAGAAATAAATTCTGATGTTTTAGGAAAAACAAACGAAGGTTTAGAAGATTTAAGAAATAAAAAAGGTGCTTATGTAACTATAAATGGTGATGAAGTTTCATATGAAGACTTTTACAAGTTTTATGACCTATATTCAGGTATCTTAGCAATGAGACAAAACTTAACACAAGAATTAACTAACCTATTTGTGCTTGATAAAATTGTAAGTAAGGAATTAGAAGAAAACAAGATAGAAATAAGTCAAGAAGAATTAGATAAAGAATTAGAATTATATATTAAAAATCTTGGATCAGAAGAAGCTTTCAACAATTATTTAAGTATGTTAGGTGTTTCCAGAGAAGTTTTTGTTCAAAATGTTTTGAACTCAATTAAAAATACAAAGCATAGAGAAATGTATGCTTCAAAATTAGATATTTCAGATAAAGAAATAAATGAATACTATGAAAAGAATAAAGATAATATAGATTCAGTTAATGCAAAACATATACTTGTAAAAGACGAAGAAACTGCAAAAACAGTTAAAGAAAAACTAGACAGTGGTGAAGATTTTAAAGCAGTATCAGATGAGTATTCTATAGATACAGCTGCAAAAGAAAAAGGTGGAGACCTAGGTAAGGTAACAAGAACAAGATTTGATGAAGATTTTGTTGAGGGTGCATTCGCAGTTGAATCTGGTAAAATATCTGATCCAATAAAGACTAAACATGGGTATCATATAGTTCAAGTAACAGAAAATAATGTAGGCTTAGACAAAAATATAGAAATGATAAAGGAAGCTTTATCTACAGAATCCTATAATAAATATATCCAAGAACAAGTATCAAAAGCAGATATTAAATTCTATGATCCAAAAGGAAGTTTACAAAACGGAAACTCAGAGTCCCAAGGTGAAACAAATCAAGAAACCAAGGCAGAAACAAATAAAGAAACAAAATCTGAATAAAATTTTATAAAAATAGTATAAAAAGCATAAAAAAGTATAAAAAAAAAGCAAAAAAGCCTTGAAATACACGTTTCATATGGTATAATAAACTTACAGTTAAAAAAACTGATATTTTAGGAGGAAAAATTATGAACAAATCAGAATTAGTAGCAGCAATCGCTGAAAAGAGTGGTTTAACAAAGGTTGATTCAACAAAAGCTTTAGATTCTTTATTAGAAGCTGTAACAGAAGCTTTAACAAAAGAAGAAAAAGTACAATTAGTTGGATTTGGTACTTTCGAAGTAAGACACAGAAAAGCTAGAGAAGGTAGAAACCCAAGAAATCCTGAAGAAAAGATTCATATCCCAGCATCTAAAGCACCAGTATTCAAAGCTGGTAAAACATTAAAAGAAGCTGTTAACAAATAAGAACTTATTTAAAAAGCAACTGTCTTAAGGCAGTTGCTTTTTTTTGTATGCGATGGTGGGCCATCGGTGACTTGAACCCATGCTTTCTGATTGTCACCTAGACGCTCTCCTAACTTAGGTAATGAACACAAAAGCTTATCTCGGAGGTTGATTGGTAAGATAGGATGGCCTATTCTCCAATACTATTTTATAAGTATACATATTTTATACATCATTTAATCTAAGATCTCAAAAATTTATTATTAATTTCTGGAATCGTTTTTAAGATGTTTTGTTTTCTATTCATTTCAGAAATTTTAAATAACAGCAGGTTAACATTAACATTTAGAGAAGCTGCTATTTGATCATAAGTATAATCTAGATTCGCTAAATCCAGAATTTCCTCTTGGTCTATTAATAGGTGGGAAGCAAATAAGTTAGCTTCAGTTTCTAAACTATTTTCAATATTAAATAGTTCAAATTCAAATATCTTATCTTTTAAGGCTTCTTCCTGGTGTAAAATGTGATGACCAAGTTCATGAGCAAAGACCATTTTTTTCATTTCATAACTATTATCTGGATTATAAAAAACAAAACTAGTATTTAATATGCGAGTATACATGCCTAAAAGTTTAGTTTTTCCTTTAAATGGCAAAATTTCTACTCCAAGATTCTTCAAAATGGTATAGGGGTCTCTAGTATTGTATTTATCAATCAATTTATTTGCTTGGTCTTCTATAAAATGATACCTATTCATTGTTTTCTTCTTTCATTTTTGCTATATAATAAGCTTCTTCTAAACTATCTAAAACAGCCTTTTTATCTTCTAAGTCTAACTTTCCTCCTGAAAATAGACCAAGCATTTCCTTTATTATTACATCTGCATCTTTATAATCATTTTCTATATGACTTAAAGTTTTTAAATCTTCTCCATCGGTAATTAGACTATTCAAATCTAAGTCATAAATATCTGCGATTTTTAAATATATATCATGCTTTCTAGGTCTTCTTTCACCTAATTCATAGGCCTTATAAGTTCTAAGGCTTACTCCTATTTTATTAGCAAAGTCACTTTGGGTTAATTGGCTTTGACTTCTTAATTTTTTTAGTTTATCTGAAAAATTCATAAAATCTCCTAGATTGACAAGGTGCCACTAGTAGCACTATAATAGTGTTACAAAAGACACCATACTTTAGAAAAGTGTTAACTATGACACTATAGTAAGGTTAAAATTAGCTTATGTCAAGGAGTTATTATGAGAGATATTTTACACTGCGATATGAATAATTGCTATGCTTCTATTGAAATGAAATTAAATCCAAAGCTTAGAGGACAGGCCTTGGTTGTTAGTGGGTCTGTAGATGAAAGACGTGGTATAGTCCTTGCTAAATCAGAAAAAGCTAAAAAATTAGGTGTTAAAACAGGCGAAACTATTTGGGAAGCTAAGTTGAAATGTCCAGATTTGATTACAGTCCCACCACAATATGACCAATATTTAAAGCACTCCTTAATGGCTAGAGAAATATATTATTCCTATACCAACCAGGTAGAACCCTTTGGTTTAGATGAAGCTTGGTTGGATGTTACATCTTCCAAAAAGTTATTTGGAAATCCAAATGTAATTGCAGAAGATATTAGGAAGAGGATGAAAAAAGAATTAGGTATAAGTGTAAGTATAGGTGTTAGTTTTAACAAGATATTTGCTAAACTTGGATCTGACATGAAAAAGCCTGATGCTATTACATGTATTCCTCATGAAAGATTTAGAAAGATTGTTTGGCCTCTGGACATAAGCTCTATCCTAGGTATTGGATCTTCTACAAGAAAAAAGTTAAATAAAATCAATATATATACTTTGGGAGACTTGGCAAATACAGAATTATCTATTGTTGAAAAACTACTTGGGAAAAATGGCAAAAAGCTTTGGTTATATGCTAATGGGCAAGACCAATCAAAAGTAGCCGATATGGGATTTAGACCGGAAATAAAGTCTGTTGGCAACTCGTCTACATGTACAGAAGATTTACTAAATGCTGAGGAAGTTTACCATGTTTTTCAAGTTTTAGCTTTAAAAGTATGTGAAAGGTTAATCCAATATGGCTACCAGGCCTATGGGATAGAAATCCACATAAGAGATTATGAATTTAATTCTGTTTCTTATCAAAAAAAATATTCTTATCCAGCCTATTCTTCTATAATTTTGTGTGAAAGGGCCATGGATTTATTTGAAAATTATAAGGTCTTTAGACCTATAAGGGCCCTAGCCATAAGGGCTATATATTTGGTTGACATCGATAAGACCCAGCTTGATTTTTTTGCTTTAGAAGATGGCTTAATTAAGAAAAGCAATCTGGACCAAGCTATTTATGAAATTAGAAAAAAACATGGGAAAGATTCTATAACATTTGCTTCCTTGAAAGAAAATGTAAAATTACCAACAGATCTCCAAGATATATATACTCTTCCAAATTCTATGAGATAATGTGATAAAATATCTATAAGGAGGGGATATGAATAGGCAAATTTTACATATAGATATGAACAATTGTTTTGCTTCAATAGAAATGAAGCTAAGACCAGAGCTTAGGGGTATCCCTTTAGTTGTATCAGCAAGTCATGATGGCAGGCATGGTATAGTTTTAGCTAAGTCAGAAGAGGCTAAAATCTTCAACATAAAAACAGCTGAACCTATTTGGATGGCAAAAAAGAGATGTAAAGACCTTAAAATAGTAGAACCACATTATGATGAATATAAAAAGCATTCCATATGGGCTAGGGAGATTTATTATTCCTATACCAATCAAGTTGAGCCTTTCAGTTTAGATGAAGCCTGGTTGGATATAACAGGGTCTACTAAGTTATTTGGAACCCCTTTGGAAATTGCAAATACCATCAGGCAAAGAATAAAGGATGAGTTGGGTATTACAGTGAGTGTAGGCCTTAGTTTCAATAAAATTTTTGCTAAACTAGCTTCAGACATAGCTAGACCTGATTCAGTTAATGAGATAAGAAAAGACAATTTTAAGCAAATAGTTTGGCCCATGAAAATATCCAATATGATGGGGATAGGGCAAGCTAGTGTAAAAAAATTAAATGAGGCAGGTATATTTTCTCTGGGAGATATAGCTAAAACTAAAAGAGAAGAATTAGAAAAGATTTTAGGAAGTCATGGTGAGAAAATTTGGGACCAAGTAAATGGTTTGGATAATAGTGAAGTAAAGGATTTTCATCACCTAGATCCAATTAAATCCATATCACATGGTAGAACCTTTATTGAAAACTTAGATAGCAAGGAAGAAATCAGATATGTTTTTCATAGATTAGCCCAAAAGGTAAGCAGAAGGCTGATTGAAGAAAACTTAGAAGCTATGGGAGTTCAAATTAGTGTAAAAGATAAGGATTTAAAACAAGAAAGTTTTCAAAAAATCTTAGATTATTCGAGTTTTTCATCTATAGTGTTGAGGGATACAGCCTTAGACCTATTTGAAAATTATAAATGGGATAAATCTATAAGGTTTTTAGAGTTAAGAGCTATAAATCTTACCAAAGATTCAAATGTACAAACGAATTTTTTAGCAGATTTTAAGGACGAAGATAAAAAATCAAAATTAGACAAGGCTATATTTAACTTACAAAATAATTTTGGTAAAGATATGGTTAAATTAGGCTATTCTCCTGATTTAGATGAGAGATATGGAGATGAAAAATTTGAGAGATAATTATATATTATAATAAAGCAAGTCAGATTAAGGAGTTTTCTTATGAAAAATAAAATATTATTAGTTATGGTCATTATTACAGGAATTTTGGCAATGACAAGTTGTGGTAAAAAATCTAAATCAGAATTGGAAACTAAGGAAACAGTGGAGGAAACTAAAAAAGAAACTCAAAAGGAAGAAACGACTGAAGAGACAGTAAAAGAAACAATTAAAGAAACAAAAAAAGAAACAGAAAAAGAAATGACCAAGAGGGCATATACAAGTGGTGATGAAATAAGTATATTAGAGACAGTTTCAGGTTTCAGTAATGCCGCTAATGCTATGGAAGGAAAAGATCAAGTTTCTAGCTATGGTCCAGGCAAGTATTTTGTTTATAAGACATATGAAAATGGGGCTATTAATATAAGTAAAAGCCCTGATGTTGCTGGTATCTGGATTAATCCAAACAAGGTAAATATAAGCTTAATTGCAAAAGCATCAAATAAAAAAACATCAAATAAAAAACCATCAGCTACTAAACCGGATAATGGAAAATCTACTGACAATAAAAATATTAAAACAGCTGGATCAACAGAAACTACAGGCTGGTCATGGTCTCATCCAAGTGCCTATGGCAGAAAAGTATTAAAAGAAAATAATGGCTACTATAATTTTGGGAATAAAGTTTATTTAACTTTTGATAATGGTTATGAATACCAAAATATCACAAGTGATATATTAGATTCATTGAAAGCTAAAAATGTAAAAGGTGTTTTCTTTGTAACAGGATCTTATATTAAAGATAATCCAAATTTAGTTAAAAGGATGGTAAGAGAAGGACATATTGTTGGTAACCATACCAATAAGCACCTAACCCCAAGAAAAGTATCCTCTGAAAGAGTAATTCAAGATATCAAAGAATGGGAAGACATTTATAAGTCTATTATAGGTGAATTGCCAACAACAAAGCTATATAGACCAGCAGAAGGAGTTTTCAGTGAAAGAACTGTAGCTGGAGCCAAGAAGATGGGATATAAAACAATTTTATGGGGATTAGCCTATAAAGATTGGGATACAGATAATCAACCTTCTACTTCCGAATCTTTAAGCTTTTTACAAAAAAACACTAAAAGTGGTGATGTAGTCTTATTACATTCCGTATCAAGAACCAATTCATTGATATTAGCTGATTATATAGATTGGTTAAGAGATAATAATTTTGAAATTGGTAATTTTTGATAAAATATTTTAGATAAAACATAGTCAATGAAAAAAGAGAGTTGTAAGGAAAAAAATAAACTGACCCCAAAAAGTTGGACCTAAAAACTAACTAAGGAGGTCAGTTTTTTCATGGCAAAATATAGTATAGAATTCAAAAAGAAAGTTGTAAACGAATATTTAGAAGGATGTGTAAGCTTAAAAGA
>NZ_OGVE01000010.1 GCF_900258485.1 Helcococcus massiliensis | reverse complement strand
TATTTGGCGGCGTCCTACTCTCCCAATCCGTTTCCAGACAAGTACCATCAGCGCTGAAAGGCTTAACTTCTGTGTTCGAGATGGATACAGGTGTATCCCTTTCGCCATTGCCACCACATATTTACTTTTCAAACCTAAAACTAGTATATCACATATACTTCAATAAACATAGAATATTTCTGGTCAAACTTCCGAGTTATTAGTATCGATTAGCTACATACATTACTGCACTTCCACCTTCGACCTATCAACCTTGTTTTCTACAAGGACTCTTTCAGAAATCTAATCTTGAGGGGGGCTTCATACTTAGATGCCTTCAGCATTTATCCCTGCCAGACTTAGCTACTCTGCCGTGCCATTGGCATGACAACAGATACACCAGCGGTCTGTCCATCCCGGTCCTCTCGTACTAAGGACAGCTCCTCTCAAATTTCTTACGCCCACGCTGGATAGGGACCGAACTGTCTCGCGACGTTCTGAACCCAGCTCGCGTGCCTCTTTAATGGGCGAACAGCCCAACCCTTGGGACCTACTCCAGCCCCAGGATGAGACGAGCCGACATCGAGGTGCCAAACACCCCCGTCGATGTGAACTCTTGGGGGGTATAAGCCTGTTATCCCCGGGGTAGCTTTTATCCGTTGAGCGATGGCCCTTCCACTCGGTACCACCGGATCACTAAGTCCTACTTTCGTATCTGCTCCACTTGTAGGTGTCGCAGTTAAGCTCGCTTTTGCCTTTGCACTCTGTAAATGGTTTCCGTCCATTCTGAGCGAACCTTTGAACGCCTCCGTTACTCTTTAGGAGGCGACCGCCCCAGTCAAACTGCCCATCTGACAATGTCCCAGTACCGGATAACGGTACATGGTTAGAACCTTAAGATCTAAAGTGTGGTATTCCAACGACGACTCCATAGCAACTGGCGCCACTATCTCACAGTCTCCCACATATACTCTACATTAGAACTCAAAATCCAATATCAAACTACAGTAAAGCTCCACGGGGTCTTTCCGTCCTAGCGTGGGTAAGTCGCATCTTCACGACTAATACAATTTCACCGGATCCATTGTTGAGACAGCGCCCAAATCGTTACACCTTTCGTGCGGGTCGGAACTTACCCGACAAGGAATTTCGCTACCTTAGGACCGTTATAGTTACGGCCGCCGTTTACTGGGGCTTAAGTTCTAGCCTTCGCTTGCGCTAAGCCTTCCCCTTAACCTTCCAGCACCGGGCAGGTGTCAGCACCTATACTTCGTCTTACGATTTAGCAGATACTTGTGTTTTTGGTAAACAGTCGCTTGGGCCTACTCTCTGCGGCCTGCATAGCAGGCACCCCTTCTCCCGAAGTTACGGGGTCATTTTGCCGAGTTCCTTAACAATGGTTCTTCCGCGCGTCTTAGAATTCTCTTCCTACCTACCTGTGTCGGTTTGCGGTACGGGTGCATTTATTCTCCTTAGTGTCTTTTCTCGACAGCGTGGTGTCACTTGCTTCCCTACTTATTTTTCGGTCCCCATCACACTTCATCTATAGCCTAGGGGATTTGCCTCCTAGACCAAACTTTGTGCTTGGACACGCCTTTCCAACCGCGTGCTCAAGTTAACCTTCTGTGTCAACACATCGTCAAACGAATATTTGCAGTACAGGAATTTCCACCTGTTATCCATCGCCTACGCTCTTCAGCCTCAGCTTAGGTCCCGACTTACCCTGGGGGGACGAGCCTTGCCCAGGAAACCTTAGGTTTTCGACGGGTGAGATTCTCACTCACCTTCTCGCTACTCATGCCAGCATTCTCTCTTGTGTACTCTCCACCTATCTTTCGATTCAGCTTCAACGTGCACACAATGCTCCTCTACCAACTTAGAGACGAGAAGTAATTTCTTAAAACTTACTGTTATCATAAATCCATTTCTTGAAATTGTTTCTATACTTTTCTACTTATACACTTTTCTCTTTCGAGAATAACATGATGTCTTTACGTATGAAATTTAATTTCGTCTTCTTCTTTATAATATTTCTGGTAAACTTTAATCATTTACTTCTTGTCTCTAAATTCCGTAGCTTCGGTATCGTATTTAGCCCCGTTTATCTTCGGCGCAACTCCACTTGACTAGTGAGCTATTACGCACTCTTTAAATGTGTGGCTGCTTCTAAGCCCACATCCTAGTTGTCTGAGTAGAATCACATCCTTAACCACTTAACACGATTTTGGGACCTTAGCTGACGGTCTGGGCTGTTTCCCTTTCGAGCGTGAAGCTTATCCCTCACGTTCTGACTGCCGAGCTTAATTATCTGGTATTTGGAGTTTGATAGATCTTGGTAACATCAAATGCCCCGCGACCATTCAGTGCTCTACCTCCAGTAATCATTCATCTCGACGCTAGCCCTAAAGCTATTTCGAGGAGAACCAGCTATCTCTGAGTTCGATTGGCTTTTCACCCCTATCCACAGGTCATCCGATAAGTTTTAAACCTTACCCGGTTCGAGCCTCCATTGAATTTTACTTCAACTTCACTCTGCCCATGGATAGATCACCCAGTTTCGGGTCTAAAGCAACAGACTTATTGCGCTATTAACACTCGGTTTCCCTACGGCTTCGAAGCTTAACTTCTTAACCTTGCCTATTACCTTAACTCGCTGGCCCGTTCTACAAAAAGTACGAGGTTACAGATCTTGCCTGCTTCCTCTGATTGTAAGCACAAGGTTTCAGATTCTATTTCACTCCCCTTGCGGGGTTCTTTTCACCTTTCCATCACTGTACTTGTTCACTATCGGTCACATGGTAGTATTTAGCCTTAGGGGGTGGTCCCCCTATATTCCCACCGAATTTCACGTGTTCGATGGTACTCGTTCGTGTCAGTTTAATTTATCTTTCGCCTACAGGACCTTTACCTTCTATGGTTTAGCTTTCCAGCTAATTCGACTAGACTTATCAAACCTTATACACTGTTGGGCTCTTACCCGTTCGCTCGCCGCTACTCAGGTAATCGATTTTTCTTTCTCTTCCTCCGGGTACTTAGATGTTTCAGTTCTCCGGGTATTCCTCCTCTTAAGCTATGTATTCACTTAAGGGTGTATGAGTCTTCCTCATACGGGTTTCCCCATTCGGATACCCACGTTTCGTTTCTTTGTGCAGATCTACGTGGTTTTCGCTTGCTTTGCGTCCTTCATCGGCTCCATGTGCCAAGGCATTCACCTTGCGCTCTTTTCTGTTTGACCAGAAATATTCTATGTTTATTTAATTGTTTTGGTTCAAATNTCTAAACTTATTTGTTTAGTGGTGGAGGTAAGGAGATTCGAACTCCTGGCCTCCTGCGTGCAAGGCAGGCGCTCTCCCAGCTGAGCTATACCCCCATAAGAAAATCTGGACAAAGTCCAGATTAAATATTTAATTTTCCTAAACAGTCAAAACTGTGAGTCATAATTTCTCTTTTCTTTTGTCTTAGAATACTTAATTTCTCCTAAAACTTTTCCTTAGAAAGGAGGTGATCCAGCCGCACCTTCCGATACGGCTACCTTGTTACGACTTCACCCCAGTTATTGACCCTACCTTCGACGTCTGCCTCCTAAAAGGTTAGCTCGACGGCTTCGGGTATTGCCAACTCCCATGGTGTGACGGGCGGTGTGTACAAGACCCGGGAACGCATTCACCGTGGCATTCTGATCCACGATTACTAGCAACTCCGACTTCATGTAGGCGAGTTGCAGCCTACAATCCGAACTGAGATCTGTTTTCTCTGATTCGCTTGCTCTCACGAGTTCGCGGCAGTTTGTTCAGACCATTGTAGCACGTGTGTAGCCCAAGACATAAAGGGCATGATGATTTGACGTCATCCCCACCTTCCTCCGGTTTATCACCGGCAGTCTCACTAGAGTCCCCAACTTTACTTGCTGGCAACTAATGATAGGGGTTGCGCTCGTTACGGGACTTAACCCAACATCTCACGACACGAGCTGACGACAACCATGCACCACCTGTATATATGTTCCGAAGAAAAGATGTATCTCTACATCCGTCATATATATGTCAAGCCTTGGTAAGGTTCTTCGCGTTGCTTCGAATTAAACCACATGCTCCGCTGCTTGTGCGGGTCCCCGTCAATTCCTTTGAGTTTCATACTTGCGTACGTACTCCCCAGGCGGAGTGCTTAATGCGTTAACTGCGTCACTGAGATTTGACTCCCAACAACTAGCACTCATCGTTTACTGCGTGGACTACCAGGGTATCTAATCCTGTTTGCTCCCCACGCCTTCGTACCTCAGCGTCAGTTTGATTCCAGAAAGTTGCCTTCGCCATTGGTATTCCTCCATATATCTACGCATTTCACCGCTACACATGGAATTCCACTTTCCCCTCATCTACTCAAGTTCAACAGTTTCCTAACCATACTATGGTTGAGCCATAGCCTTTTAATTAGGACTTATTAAACCGCCTACGTACCCTTTACGCCCAATAATTCCGGACAACGCTTGCCCCATACGTATTACCGCGGCTGCTGGCACGTATTTAGCCAGGGCTTGCTTCTTAGTTACTGTCATTATCTTCACTAAGGACAGAGTTTTACAATCCGAAGATCTTCATCACTCACGCGGCGTCGCTGCATCAGAGTTTCCTCCATTGTGCAAAATTCCCCACTGCTGCCTCCCGTAGGAGTCTGGACCGTGTCTCAGTTCCAGTGTGGCCGTTCAACCTCTCAATCCGGCTACTGATCGTTGCCTTGGTAGGCTTTTATCCCACCAACTAGCTAATCAGACGCGAGACCATCTAACACCGATAAATCTTTAACCAATGTATCATGCGATTCTTTGGTTTCATAAGGTATTAATCCCGGTTTCCCGAGGCTATCCCTTTGTGAAAGGCAGGTTTCTCACGTGTTACTCACCCGTTCGCTACTTTCCTTTTTCATGATCATTCCGAAGAAATCACTCGAAAAATTCTCGTTCAACTTGCATGTGTTAAGCACGCCGCCAGCGTTCGTCCTGAGCCAGGATCAAACTCTCAAATTAAAGTTTGATCTAGCTTATTTTGAAATTATTATACTCAAAAGTTTTGACTATTTATTTGTTTAGGTTCTT
>NZ_OGVE01000011.1 GCF_900258485.1 Helcococcus massiliensis | reverse complement strand
TTTGAGGTGTCCCCCAAAAAGTAGAGTCAAAAAAATAAAAAACATATATAATAAAATAAAGACTCTAAGGGGGAATATCATGCGTAGAGTACACTATACAAAATCAGATAGATTGAAAATAGTAAAAGAAGCGATGGATCCGGCGTTTGAAGGCAAAGAATATTTAATAGCTAATAAATATTCTATGAGAGAAAGTACTGTAATAAGGTGGAAGAAAAACTATGAACAATATGGAGAAGTAGGGCTTTTAGATAACTTTAATAAAGTATTAAAAAATACAGGTGATAATAACAAAAGGCACAAAGAAATAGTCAAAGAAAAAGATAAAAAAATAAAAGAGTTAGAGGAAGAGATTGAAATACTAAAAAAAGCCGCGGCCTTTCTAGCGAAGATAAACCGAGACTAAAGTATGCATTTATGTATCGTTTTAAGAACGAACATGCAATATTTAGAATGGCCAAAGTATTAGGGGTCTCAGAAAGTGGATACTACAAATGGCTTAAAAGACAAAGTAAGCCAAGTTTAAGAGATATTGAAAATATTGAGATAGAAAAAGAGATAAAAGATATCTTTCATAAGAGTAATGGTGTTTTTGGAATAAGAAAAATAACAAAAATCTTGAACAAGCGAGTAAATAAACCTATCAACCATAAGCGAGTTGAAAGAATAATGAGAGAAAATAAAATCTACTCAAGAGTGAAGAAAAAACACGTAGTAACGACTGATTCTACAAATACTAAAAAGCCAGCAGAAAACTTACTTGAAAGAAACTTTAATAGTGATAAAAAAGGAAATAAATTAGTAAGTGATACAACATATGTAATGACAAATCAAGGAACACTCTATGTTGCAGTGATATTAGACTTGTTTGCAAAGATGCCACTTGGTATGTCTATGAGTAGGAAAAATGATTCTAAGCTTGTAATAGATTGTTTAGAAGATGTATTAAATAGACATAAATTAGAAAAAGGATGTATAATTCATTCTGATAGAGGTTCAACATACGCATCAAAGGATTACCAAGATTTACTAGATAAAAACAATATTGTCTGTAGTATGAGTAGAAAGGGTGATTGCTGGGATAATGCTGCTATGGAGAGTTTCTTTGGAAAGTTAAAGACAGAATGGTTATTTAAAAACCCAAACACAATAACTGAAGCAAAGTATTTAGTTTATGAGTATGTTTGGGATTTTTACACAAAGAAAAGACCACATGCTTCAAATAACTATTTAACTCCTCAAGAAGTATATGAGAAGGCATAGTTGTTGAGGAGCCTAAGGTAAAAATATTCCAAAGGCTCCAATTCTTGAATTTATGAGCTCAAAATCAAGAAATAATTTATCATATTTTAAACTCTACTTTTTGGGGGACACCTCACTTT